>NZ_CANLTL010000001.1 GCF_947494015.1 uncultured Cellulomonas sp.
CCCCCCCCCGCCCGGCCGGGCCCCCCCCCGGCCCGCCGGCCCACCCCCCTGCCGCCCCGGCCCCCCCCCCCCCCCAGGGGCCGGGGCCGTGCGGCAGACGGGGGGGGGGGGGTCCTCCCCCGGGGGGGGGACCGGGGCCCCCCCGCGGGGGGCGGCGCCGGCGGCCGCGCCCAGGACGACGACCGCCGCCAGCGCGGTCAGCGCCCGGTGGGCACCGGTCCGGCCGGGCACCGGCCCGCCGACCGCGGCGGCGTCGTCCCCGGGCTCGGTGGGGGGCGCCGCCGCGGCCGGCACGGCGAACGTCGGCAGCGCCGCGGCGGTCACCGCGGCGGTCACGGTGGCGGTCACGGTGGCGGTGCCGGCGGGGGTGGCGCCCTCGGGCGAGATGCTGGCGACCGGCCGACGGCGGGTGACCGTCGCGGCCTCCTCGGCGGCGGTCCGGACCGGCCCGGCCGGCGCCGGAGCCGGGCCGTCAGCGGGGTCGCCCTCGGGGTCGATGGTCACCACGGGCCGCAGGCGGGTCGGGCCGTCGTCGGCACGCTCCGGCGCCCGGACGCCCGCGGCCGGGTCGGTGCGCGGCTCGGCGCCCTCCTGGGCGAGCTCGACCGGGGTGCCGGGGAGCATGAGCTCGAGCTCGACGGCCTGCAGCGCGCGGGCCAGCGCGAGGGCGGAGTGGAAGCGGTGGACCGGGTTCTTCTCCATGGCGCGCGCGAGTGCCGCCTCCAGGCTCGGCGGCACGTCGGTGCGGCCCGTGCCGGCCAGCGGCTGGCGCTCGATGCGCGCAACCAGGTCCGCCGCGCCGTTGGACCCGCCGGGCACCTCGAACGGGGACCGCCCGGCGAGCAGGGAGTAGACCGTCGCGGCCAGCGAGTACACGTCCGCGCGCACGTCCCCGTCCGGGACCGCGGCGAGCAGCTCCGGCGGCGACCACGGGATGGACATGCCGACCGCGCACCCGCCGGACCAGCCGGTCGTGGCCGCGATGCCGAAGTCGGTCAGTGCCGGCCAGCCGAAGTCGGTGGTGAGCACGTTGGCGGGCTTGATGTCGCGGTGCAGGATGCCGGCCCGGTGCGCGGTCTCCACCGCCGACGCGAGCCGGATCCCGATCCGCAGCGCCTCCGCCACCGAGATCCGCTCGGTGCGGTAGCGGGCACCCAGCCCGGGGCGCGCGCAGTACTCCATGACGAGGTAGGGCCGGCCGTCGTCGGCGACGGCGGCGTGGTGGATGGTGACGATGGACGGGTGGTGCGACAGCTGGGCCATCAGGTCGGCCTCGGTGCCGAAGCGCGCCAGCACGTCGGCGTCGAGCGACTCGGCCGGCACCACCTTGACGGCGACGGGCCGGCGCGGCAGGTGCTGGGTGTAGAGGAAGACGTCCGCGAACCCGCCCATGCCCAGCAGCCGCCCGACGGTGTAGCCGGGGATCTGCGGCGGGGAGGACGGTCGACGACCGGTGGTCACGCGCTGCGCTCCACGGTGAAGGTCACACCCTCCCCGAGGTCGACGAGCACGCCGGGCTGCAGGACGGTCGCCTCACCGGGCTGCAGCCGCTGCGGCGTCGCCGCGGGCCGGACCACCAGGACGCCGTTGGTCGAGCGCAGGTCCGTCAGGACGACGTCGTCGCCGTCCATGCGGACCTCGGCGTGCGTGCGGGAGATGTCCTGCAGGGGGCTGGGCACGGTGACGAGCTGCGGGACCTGGCTGCTGTGCACCCGGGACGCCTGCGGGGCGCGTCCCAGCAGCACCGGGCGGGTCAGGGTGACCCGCTCACCGGTGGACAGCGCGAGCCGGGCGGGGACCGGGGCCGTGGTCACGGGGACGGCGGCCGGGGTCGGCTGCGCAGCGGTCCGGCTGTGGCCGGCCCAGTCCGGCAGCCGCCGGCGCAGCTCGACGACGTCGGCGCTGAGCACGGTGGTGCCGTCGTGGTCGGTGGACCCGGGCGCCGCCACGGCCGGGGCGACGCCGGAGGCGGGGGCGTCGTGGGCGGGCGCGTCGACGACGGGCGTGTCGGTGTCGGGTGCGGCGTGGGTGCCGTCATCGGGGTCGGTGCCGGCGGCGGGGTCGGTGCCGTCGTCGGGGTCGGTGCCGCCGGCGGGCTCGGACGCGGTGGACGGGCGCAGCACGGTGAGGTCGACGGGCTCGTCGTCCGGGACGTCGTCCCCGGCGGTCGCCGGCGTGGGCAGCACCGCACTCGTCGATCCCGGTGAGGCGGGGGCCGCGGGGGGGACGGCGGGTGCGAGCACGAGGGCCGGGACGGGTGCGGTCGGCAGGCCCGCGGATGCCGCCGGCACCGGGGACTGGTCGATCAGCGCCTCGGCCGGTGGCTCGGCCGACTCCCGGACCGGCTGCCCGGCCGGCAGGCTGCCGGGCAGGGTGCCGGGCAGGGTGCCGCGCGCCGCGACCCGGAGCCGGACGGCGCCGGCGCGGGCCACCCCGGCCACCAGCGGCAGCCCGGGGCCGGCGGCCGGCTCGTCGCCGGGGACGCGCACGGTGACGTGCTCGACGCCGTCGACGACCTCGTCGGACCAGGTGGACACCCCCGGCGCGGTCAGCACGAAGGTCCGGCCGGACGCGGTGACCTCGACCTCCACGGCGCCCCGCACGACGGCGTGCAGGCGTGCGCCGTCCACCGTCAGCAGCGCGAACGGGGGCAGCGTGGCCAGCCCGTCCCGTACGAGCACCTGCAGGTGGTCGACGACGCCCGCGCCGTCGGCCGAGCGCAGCGACTGCCACAGCCGGCCGACGACCGGCTCGGTGGTGGTGGGCGGCAGCAGCGCGACCGCGCCGTCGGTCACGACGGCGACCCACTCACCGGGGGTGTACTCGGTCACGTCCACGCCTCGTCACTGCTCCGTTCCGGCCCCGCCGGCGGGCGGGGTCACGGGTCGTTCGATGGTCGCCTCGTCCACCCCGGCCGGCTGGGCGTCGTCGACGTCGACCACGACGACGGTGACGTTGTCGCGGCCACCGGCCTCGACCGCCGCCTGAACGAGGATCTGGGCGGCGGCCTGCGGGTCGGGCTGGTCGAGCAGGAGGTAGCGGATCGCGTCGTCGTCGAGCTCCTGGGTGAGCCCGTCCGAGCAGAGCAGGAGCCGGTCGGCCGCGCCGGCCGGGATGAGCCAGTAGTCCGGCTCGGGGACGGCGCCGGTGCCGACCGCGCGGGTGATGACGTGCCGGTCGGGGTGCCACTGGGCGTCCGCGGGCCGCAGCCGGCCGCTGTCGACCAGGTCCTGCACCACCGAGTGGTCCACGCTTACCTGCTCCAGGGCGCCACCGGCGAGCCGGTACACCCGCGAGTCGCCGACGTTGAACACGAGCCAGTAGGGCGCACCGCCCGCGGCGACCGCGACGCCCGCGACGGTGGTGCCGGCGGTCCGGCCGGCGCCCACGGCCTCGCGCACGCGGCCGGCCGCACGCGCGAAGGCCGCCTCGACGTCGTCGTGCGTGACGCCGTCGCGACCGCCCAGGGCGGCGAACTCCTCCACGGTGACCCGGCTCGCGACGTCCCCCGCGTCGTGGCCGCCCATCCCGTCGGCGACGACGAACACCGGCGAGTGCGCGAGCAGCGAGTCCTCGTTGAGCCGGCGGACCCGACCGCGGTCCGTGGCCGATCCCCAGGATGTGCGCACGTGCCCTCCTCCGCGGTCGCTCGACGTGGCGCGCCCGTGCCGGACGGCAGGGCGGTCTCACCGTCCCCATCGTCCGGTTCGCCCCGGCTGTGAGGGTTTCCGCGGGGAGCAACCGGTACGGACGCCGCACATCCGGCCGCGGACGGGCCGCCGGGTCAGCCCGCGGTGCGGCGCTCCAGCGGCGCGGGCACCTCGCCCAGCACCCGGGCCAGCACCGCGTCGGCGGTCGTCCCGGTGAACTCCGCGTCCGGGTCGAGCACCAGCCGGTGGTTCCACACCGGGTGCACCAGCCCCTTGACGTCGTCGGGCAGGACGTAGTGGCGGCCGTGCGCCGCCGCCCACACCTTCGCCGTGCGGACCAGCGCGATCGCCCCGCGCACGCTCACGCCGAGACGGGCGTCCGGTGCGACGCGGGTCGCCTCCGCGAGCCGCGACACGTACTCGAGCACCGCGCCGTCGACGTGCGTGGTGGTGGCCAGCGTGATCATGGCGGCGACGTCGTCCGTGCTGACCAGTGGCTGCAGCCGGCCGGACCGGTCCCGTTCGGCGGCGCCGGCCAGGATCTGCACCGTGGAGGCGTGGTCGGGGTAGCCGATCGACGTCTTCATCAGGAACCGGTCCAGCTGCGCCTCGGGCAGCCGGTAGGTCCCGGCCTGCTCGATCGGGTTCTGGGTCGCGATCACCATGAACGGGCGCGGCGCCGGGTGGGTGACCCCGTCCACCGTCACCTGGGCCTCCTCCATCACCTCCAGCAGCGCGGACTGGGTCTTGGGGGACGCCCGGTTGATCTCGTCCGCGAGCACGATGGAGGCGAACACCGGCCCCCGGTGGAAGTCGAACGCCCGGGTGGCCTGGTCGTAGATGGTCACCCCGGTCACGTCGCTGGGCAGCAGGTCCGGGGTGAACTGGATCCGGCTGTGGCTGCCGCTCACGGTGGCGGCGATCGCCCGCGCCAGCGACGTCTTGCCGGTGCCCGGGGCGTCCTCCAGCAGCAGGTGCCCCTCGGTGAGCATGCACGTCAGCGCGAGGCGCACGACGTCGGCCTTGCCCAGCACGGCGCCGCCGACGTGGTCGACGAGGCGCTCGAAGGTGCCGGCGAACCCGGCGGCCTGCTCGGGTGTCATGGTCATGCGGTCGGTCCCCCTGTCGGCGACGGCGGACCCTCGCCGCCGCGCACGGGCCGCCGCGACGGCGTGCCCGTGATCCCTAGGATGCCCGGTCCACCAGGGCGTCGGCGAAGGCGACCAGCGCGTCGCGGGCGTGGCTGGCCGGCAGCGGGCCCAGCTCGGCGACGGCGTCCCGCGCCCACGCCACGGCCAGCGCGCGGGTCTCCTCGACCACGGGGTGGACGCGCAGGGCGGCCACCGCCTCGGACAGCGCGGCGTCGTCGGACAGGTCCGAGTCGAGCAGGGTCAGCAGGGCGCGGTCGGAGGGTGTGGCGTCGGCGGCGGCCACCCGGGCGCGCAGCAGCAGCACGGGCATCGTGGGCACCCGCTCGCGCAGGTCCGTGCCGGGCGCCTTGCCCGTCCGGGACCCGTCGGCGGACAGGTCGATGACGTCGTCGGCGAGCTGGAACGCGACGCCGACCTTCTCGCCGTACCCGGTGACCGTGCGCAGCACCTCCGGCGGGCAGCCGGCGAACATCGCCCCGAACCGCGCCGAGGTCGCGATCAGCGACCCGGTCTTGTCCGACAGCACCTGCAGGTAGTGGGCGACGGCGTCCTCGTCGGTCTGCGGGCCGACGGTCTCGTGCAGCTGCCCCAGGCACAGCCGCTCGAACGTCGCGGCCTGCAGCCGCACGGCCTCCGGGCCGAGCCCCGCGACGACGCTGGACGCCCGCGCGAACAGCAGGTCGCCGGTCAGGATCGCCACCGAGTTGCCCCACACCTCGTGCGCCGCGGGGGCACCGCGTCGCAGCGGGGCGCTGTCCATGACGTCGTCGTGGTACAGCGTCGCCAGGTGCGTCAGCTCCACCACGACGGCGGCGTCGAGCACCTCGGGGCGGTGCCCGTCACCGAGCTGCGCGGTGAGCAGGGTCAGCAGGGGGCGCAGCCGCTTGCCACCCGCGTTGACCAGGTGCCGGGCGGTGGCGTCGGCGAGCAGGTCCGCGTGCGCGACGGCGTCGCGCAGCCGCTCCTCGACCACCGCCAGGCGGGCCGTGAGCAGGTCCGCCAGTGCAGGGTCGGGCAGCGGGAACGCTGTCGTCGGGGTCACGGGATGAACCTAGCCGCCTCACCGACCAGATCGAGAACCGGCGTGGGCAGCACGCCCAGGCCCAGGGTCGCCAGCGCGGCCACCGCGATCGCGACCGTGGTGAGCCCCTCGGACCGCACCACGGTGACCGTGCCGTGGCCCGAGTCGGCGGGCCGGTCGGTGAAGAACAGCAGCACCACGATGCGGATGTAGAAGAAGACGGCGACGGCCGACCCCAGGACGCCGGCCACCGCCAGCGCGGTCGCGCCGCCGTCGACGGCCGCCGAGAAGACCGCGAACTTGCCGACGAAGCCGGCGGTCAGCGGGATGCCGGCGAAGGACAGCATGAACACCGCGAACGCCCCCGCCAGCCACGGGCTGCGCCGGCCCAGGCCCGCCCACTGCGACAGGTGCGTCGCCTCCCCCAGGACGACCCCGTCGGCGTCGACCTCGCGGACCAGGGTCACGACCGCGAACGCCCCCACCGCCGCGGCGCCGTAGGCGAGCAGGTAGAACATCACGCCGGACACGCCCCGCACGTCCAGCGCGACGACGCCGGTGAGGATGAAGCCGGTGTGGGCGATCGCCGAGTACCCCAGGATGCGCTTCATGTCGGTCTGGACCAGCGAGGCGAGCGTGCCGACCGCGATGGTCGCGATGACGACCGTCCACAGCGCGCGGCGCAGGTCCCACTCGATCGCGGGTGCGACGACGTACACGACCCGCAGCAGCGCGCCGAACGCGGCGATCTTGGTGCAGGCGGCCATGAAACCCGTGATCGGCGTCGGGGCGCCCTGGTACACGTCCGGGGTCCAGGAGTGGAACGGCACCGCACCGACCTTGAAGAGCAGGCCGACCAGCACGAGCAGGGTGCCGGCCAGCAGCAGCGGGTCCAGCCCGACGACGGCCGCGGTGGCCGCGGCGATGGCGCTCAGCCGGACCGACCCGGCGAACCCGTAGAGCAGCGCGACCCCGAACAGGAAGAAGGCGGAGGCGAAGGAGCCGAGCAGGAAGTACTTCATCGCGGCCTCCTGCGACAGCAGGCGACGGCGTCGCGCCAGGCCGGACAGCAGGTACAGCGGCAGCGAGAGCACCTCGAGCGCGATGAACATGGTGAGCAGGTCACCGGCGGCGGGGAAGATCATCATCCCGCCGGTCGCGAACAGGACCAGGGGGTACACCTCGGTCTGGGCCAGGCCCTGCCGGCGCGCGACCTCCTCGTAGTCCGAGCCCGGCACGGCGGCGGCCTGCGGCGCGAAGGCGTCCTGGCCCGCGGCGCCCCCGGCACCCCGGTCCGCGACGACCAGCACGGCCACCAGCGCGAGCAGCGCGACCAGCCCCTGCAGCACCAGCGCGGGGCCGTCGAGGATCATCGCCCCGCCCAGCACGACGGTCCCGCCGGTGTCCCGCACGTCGGCCCACAGGGCCGCGAGCACCACGAGCGCGCCGGCCGTGGCGGCGAGCGTGAGCGTGAGCTGGACCGGTCGGCGCACGCGCTGCGGCGCGAACGCCTCGACCAGCACCCCGATCACGCCGGCGCCCAGCACCAGCAGGACGGGCGCGAGCTGCGCCCAGTCGATGTGCGGCGCGGTGAAGGCCCCGGTCACGTCGTGCTCCCCTCGTCGTCGGTACCGGTGCCCACCAGCAGGCCCTGCGTCGGGGCGACGTCGTCCACCCCGACCTGCTGCAGCGTCCCCTGCGACGGCTCACGCACGAGGTCGACCATGGGCGCCGGGTAGAAGCCGAACACCACCATCAGCGCGATCAGCGGGGCGACCACCCAGCGCTCGCGGCCGGACAGGTCCGGCGTGGCCGCCAGCTCGGGGCGGACCGGGCCGGTGAAGACCCGCTGGTAGGCGATCAGCACGTACAGCGCGGCCAGCACGACCCCGATCACGGCGACGACCGCGGCGGGCCCGGACCGGGCGTAGGTGCCCACCAGCACCAGGAACTCGCTGACGAACGTGGACAGCCCCGGCAGGGAGAGCGCGGACAGGCCGGCCACCAGGAACGTGCCGGCGAGCACCGGGGTGACCTTCTGCAGCCCGCCGTAGTCCGCGATCCGCTGGCTGCCGTGGCGCGAGACCAGGAAGCCGGCGGTCAGGAACAGGGCGGCCGTCGACAGCCCGTGGTTGACCATGTAGAGCGCCGACCCCTGCACGCTGACCGACGTGAACGCGAAGATGCCGAGCACGATGAACCCGAAGTGGGACACCGAGGTGTAGGCGATGAGCCGCATGAGGTCCTGCTGGCCGATCGCGAGCAGCGCCCCGTAGAGCACCGAGACGACCGCGAGCACGATGATGACCGGCGCGGCCCACCGGGAGGCGTCCGGGAACAGCGGCAGGCACAGCGTGAGCATCCCGAAGGTGCCCACCTTGTCCAGGACGCCGACGAGGAGCGTCGACGTGCCGGCGGTGGCGTTCTGCGCGGCGTCGGGCAGCCAGGTGTGGACCGGCCACATCGGCGCCTTGATGGCGAACGCCAGGAAGAAGGCGAGGAAGAGCAGCCGCTCGGTCAGCACGGGCATCTCGAGCCCGGTCAGCCGGGTGGTGAGGAACCCCTCGGGCCCGCCGGGGCCCTGCAGGTACAGGGCGATGACGGCGACCAGCATGATGAGCCCGCCGGCGAGGGAGAACACGAGGAACTTCACCGCGGCGTAGCGGCGCTGCACCCCGCCGAACACCCCGATGAGGAAGTACACCGGGATGAGCATCGCCTCGAACAGCACGTAGAACAGGAACACGTCCCGCGCGGCGAACACCGCGACCATGAACGCCTCGAGCACGAGCACGAGCGCCAGGTAGTGGCGCAGCCGGTCGGCCGACCCGGCGGTGGTCCGGTCCGAGGCCAGCACCACGAGCGGCGTCAGCAGCACCGACAGCAGGACGAGCAGCAGCCCGACCCCGTCGACGCCGACGGCGTAGCTGGCGCCGATCGCGGGGATCCACGGGTGGGTCTCGGTGAGCTGGTGGGTCGCGGCCGCCGCGGTGTCGAACGCGGTCAGCGCGGCGAGCCCGACGACCAGCTCGAGCACGGTGACCACCACCGCGACCGTGCGGACCCGCTCGCGCAGGCCCGCTGGCAGGGCCCACAGCACGACCGCGCCGACGAGCGGCAGCACGATGAGGACCGTGAGCAGGGGAAGTCCTTCGAGGTTCACGTCAGATCTCCCTCAGATCCGGGTGGCCAGGACGACGACGCCGAGCACGACCAGCCCGATCGTCATCGTCGAGGCGTAGGAGCGGACGAACCCGGTCTGGACGCGGCGTGCGGCGTCGCCGGCGCCGACCAGCACCTTGCCGAGGCCGGTGAACGCGCCGTCGACCACGGTCCGGTCGCCGTACACCAGCGAGCGGGTCAGGTACTGGCCGGGCTGCACCAGGAGCGTGTCGTTGACGGCGTCCTGGTGCAGGTCCCGACGGGCGGCCCGGGTCAGCGCGGAGCCGGCCGGGGCCGGGACGGCCACCGTGGACACCGCGTACTGACGCCAGGCGAGGAAGGCGCCCACCAGGACGAGCAGCATGGTCAGGGCGATGATCAGCCACACCGGCAGCACGGGCTCGTGGTGCTCGACGTGCCCGGTGACCGGCTCCAGCCAGGTGACGAACCCGTCGCCCAGCGCGAGCAGCCCGCCGAGCGCGACGGACCCGACCGCGAGCACCACCATGGGGACCACCATGAGCAGCGGCGCCTCGTGCGGGTGGCGGACCGGTGCGGCGGCGACGTCCTGCTCCGCGCCGTGCCCGTCGTCCCACCGACGCCGGCCGTGGAAGGTCATGAAGAACAGCCGCGACATGTAGAACGCCGTCAGCCCGGCCCCGAGCAGCGCGGCGGACCCGAACACCCACGGTCGCCAGCCTTCACCGGTGAAGGCGGCCTCGATGATGAGGTCCTTGCTCCAGTACCCGGACAGGCCCGGGAACCCGATGATCGCCAGCCAGCCGGCGGCGAAGGTGAGCCAGGTGATCTTCATGTACCGCGACAGGCCCCCGAAGCGGCGCATGTCGACGGAGTCGTCCATGCCGTGCATGACCGAGCCCGCCCCGAGGAACATGCCGGCCTTGAAGAACCCGTGCGTCACGAGGTGGAAGATCGCGAACGCGTAGCCGATCGGGCCGAGCCCGGCGGCCAGCACCATGTACCCGATCTGGGACATCGTCGAGGCGGCCAGCGCCTTCTTGATGTCGTCCTTGGCGCAGCCGACGATCGCCCCGAACAGCAGGGTGATCGCCCCGACGATCACCACGACCAGCTGAGCGGTGGGCGCCCCCTCGAAGATCGGGCCGGAGCGCACGATGAGGTAGACCCCGGCGGTGACCATCGTGGCGGCGTGGATGAGCGCCGACACCGGCGTCGGGCCGGCCATGGCGTCCCCGAGCCAGGACTGCAGCGGGAACTGCGCGGACTTGCCGCACGCGGCGAGCAGCAGCATGAGCCCCATCGCGGTCAGCACGCCCTCGCCCGCGCCGGGGGCGGCGGCCAGCACGGTGTCGAAGTCGACCGCGCCGAAGGTGGCGACCATGAGCATGAGGGCGATCAGCAGGCCCAGGTCGCCGATCCGGTTCGCCACGAACGCCTTCTTGGCGGCGACCGCGTTCGGCGTGTGCTGGTTCCAGAAGCCGATCAGCAGGTACGACGCGAGGCCGACGCCCTCCCAGCCGACGAAGAGCAGCAGGTAGCTGTCCGCCAGGACCAGCACCAGCATGGCCGCGACGAACAGGTTGAGGTAGGCGAAGAACCGCCGCCGGTCGACGTCGTGCTCCATGTACGCGACCGAGTACACGTGGATGAGCGTGCCCACGAAGGTCACCAGGAGCACGAACGACAGCGACAGCGGGTCGATCCGCAGTCCCGCGTCCACGTCGAGCGGGCCGGTCGGGATCCACCGGAACAGGTGCAGGTCCAGCACCCGGTCCTCGGCGTCCCGGCCCAGCAGGCCGATCAGCAGCAGCAGCCCGACGACGAAGGACCCGGCGGACGCGGCCACGCCGACCCAGTGCCCCCACCGGTCGGCGCGGCGCCCGGCGAGCAGGAGCACGGCGGCGCCGAGCAGCGGCAGGGCGATGAGCAGCCACGCCTGGGTGAAGGTGCCGTCCGCCGGGACGGCGCCGGGGAGCACGGCGCCCGGCAGCGGCGCGGCCGTGACGGTCGCGATGGTTGAGGTCACCGGGGCCTCTCAGCTCTTGAGCAGGTTGACGTCGTCGACCGAGGCCGACCGGCGGGTGTGGAAGATCTGCACGATGATGGCCAGCCCGACGACGACCTCGGCCGCGGCGACGACCATGACGAAGAACGCCATCACCTGGCCGGACAGGTCCCCGTGCATCCGCGCGAAGGTGACCAGCACGAGGTTGGTCGCGTTGAGCATCAGCTCGACGCCCATGAACACGATGATCGCGTTGCGCCGCAGCAGGACCGTCGTGGCGCCGATCGCGAACAGCACGCAGGCGAGCACGAGGTAGTGGGTCAGGGTCACGGGACGACCTCCGGGCCGCGGCCGGTCGTGATGGGCGTGGTGGGTCCGGCGGTCTCGCCGGGGTCGCCGGCCTCGGGCGTGGGCCGGTCGACCTGGCCGCCGCCGTGCTCGCCCGGCCCGAGCTGGACCGCCACGTCGGCGACGCCGCGCTCCTGCCCGCGCACCCGCAGCACCCGGGAGATCGAGGTCTCGATGGGCCTGCCCTGCGGGTCCAGGGCCGGCACGTCCATGGCGTTCGTCCGGGCGTACACGCCCGGCGCGGGCAGCGGCGTCAGCGACCCGCCCGCGGCGACCCGGGCGTCGGCGCGCTCACGCTGGCCCACGCGCCGGGACAGCCGCTGGCGGTGGGTGAGCACGAGCGCGCCGAGCGCGGCGGTCACGAGCAGCACGCCGACGACCTCGAAGGCGAAGAGGAAGTCGCTGAACACCAGCCGGGCGATCCCGACCGGGTTGGACACGGCGTTGGCCTCGAGCAGCCCCACCGGCACCGCGTAGGTCGCGCGGGTGACCACGCCGACCAGCAGCGCACCCAGCCCGACGCCGAAGATCAGGCCGATCCAGCGCTGGCCACGGATCGTCTCGGTGAGCGAGTCCGAGGCGTCGACCCCGACCAGCATGAGCACGAAGAGGAACAGCATCATGACCGCGCCGGTGTAGACGACGATCTGCACGATCCCCAGGAACGGGGCGTCCTGGGCGATGTAGAGCACCGCCAGGGAGATCATCACGAAGACCACGCACATGGCGGCGTGGATGGCCCGCCGCGCGAACAGCAGCCCGAGCGCCGCCAGCACCATGAGCGGCGCGACGACCCAGAACAGCACCGTCTCGCCGGTGGAGGTCTCGCCCAGCTCGGTGAGGGACGCGGGCACGGAGGTGGGCAGCGCGCCGGTCAGCGCGCCGACGCCGGCGAGCAGCGGGCCGCTCATCGGGCGTCACCGGGCGCACCGGCGGGCACGTCGGCCGGTGTGGACGCCGCGGTCGCGCCGTGGGTGACCGGACCGTCGACCGTCTCCAGGCTCGGGTCGTCGGGGCGGTGCGCGCGGACCCACTCGGCCTGCTCGGGCGTCGGCCCGCTGATCTCGCCGCGGTAGTACTCGGTGTCCGTGGTGCCCGCGACCATGGGGTGGGGCGCGGAGAGCTGGCCGGACCGCAGCGGTGCGAGCAGGTCCTCCTTCTCCCAGATCAGCCCCTCCCGGGTCGGACCGGCGAGCTCGTACTCGTTGGTCATGGTCAGGGCCCGCGTCGGGCACGCCTCGATGCACAGCCCGCAGAAGATGCACCGCAGGTAGTTGATCTGGTAGACGCGGCCGTACCGCTCCCCGGGGGAGAACTGGGCGTCGGGGGCGTTGTCGGCGCCCTCGACGTAGATGGCGTCGGCCGGGCAGGCCCAGGCGCACAGCTCGCAGCCGATGCACTTCTCGAGCCCGTCGGCGTACCGGTTGAGCTGGTGGCGACCGTGGTACCGCGGCTTGGGCGGGACCTTCTCGAACGGGTACTGCTCGGTGACCGTCGGCTTGAACATCGAGGCGAACGTGACGCCGAAGCCGGCGACGGGCGCCAGCACCTCGCCGATCCCCGTGCGGGGCTCCCGGAGCGGCCGGTACGGCTCCGCGGCGGGCCGCCCGACCTCGCCGCCGCGCTGCCGGGGGGCGACGGCGCCGTCGTCGTCGGGCTGGGGGGTGCGGCGGTCAGCCACGGGGCACCTCCGGGTGGTGGTCGGGCTCGGGATCGGCCGTGGCGGTCGCCGTGCTCGACGCCGTGCTCGACGCCGTGCTCGACGCCGTGCTCGACGACGCGGCGGCCATCGCGGCACGCCGGCGTGGCGAGGGCGGCAGGTGCTGACCGGGCAACGGCGGGACCGGGTAGCCGCCCGCGAACGGGTCGAACTCACCGGCCGGCGGCGGCGTGGGGCGGTCGGCTCCCCGCGCCCCGCGGCGCCGGTCGACCACGGCCATGACGACGTACGCCACCAGCACGATGCCGAAGATCGCCCCGAACAGCGGCAGCAGGTCGACGTCGCTGAACTGGCGGATGCCCTGCACGACGGCGACCAGGACCACCCAGGCGAGCGCGAAGGGGATCAGGACCTTCCAGCCGAACTTCATGAACTGGTCGTAGCGCAGGCGCAGCAGCGTGCCGCGGACCCAGACGAACAGGAACATGAACATCCACATCTTCGCCAGGAACCACAGCACCGGCCACCAGCCGGTGTTGAGCATCCCGTCGTTGATGGCGGACAGCGGCCACGGCGCGCGCCAGCCGCCGAGGAACAGCGTGGTGGCGATCGCCGAGACGTTGATCATGTTGATGTACTCGGCGAGGAAGAACCACGCGAACTTCATCGACGAGTACTCGGTCATGTACCCCGACACGAGCTCGCCCTCGGCCTCGGGCAGGTCGAACGGCAGGCGGTTCGTCTCGCCGATCATCGAGATGACGTAGATGACGAACGCGGGCAGCAGCGGCAGCGCCCACCACAGGGCCTCCTGGGAGGCGACGATCTGCGACGTCGACATGGACCCGGCGAGGATGAACACGCTGACCAGCGACAGCCCCATCGCCAGCTCGTAGGAGATCACCTGCGCGGTGGAGCGCACCGAGCCCAGCAGCGGGTACGTCGAGCCCGACGACCAGCCGCCCAGCACGATCCCGTACACGCCGACCGCGGCGCAGGCCAGCACGTACAGCGCCGCGACCGGCAGGTCGGTCAGCTGCAGCGGCGTGGTCACACCGAACACCGTGACCGCGGGCCCGAACGGGATCACCGCGAACGTCAGCAGCGCGCAGAACACCGAGATCATCGGCGCCAGGATGTAGACGAGCTTGTCCGCCGCCTTGACGGTGATGTCCTCCTTGAGCAGCAGCTTCATGGCGTCGGCGAGGGACTGCAGCAGGCCGAACGGCCCGTGCACGTTGGGCCCGGGCCGGATCTGCATCCGCGCCACGACCTTGCGCTCGAACCAGATCGCGATCAGCACGCTGGTGAGCAGGAACACCAGGATCGCGACCGCCTTGATCAGCCAGACCCAGAAGGTGTCCTGGCTGAAGTCGGCGGCGATGGCCGGGTCGCTGCCGATCGTGGTCGTCCCGAGCTGGGTCAGCACGCTCATGCCCGTCCCTCCGAGGTGAGGTCCTCGCCGGGGGTGCCCGCGACGTCGGCCACGCCCCACTCCTCGGCCCGCTCGGCGGCAGCGGCTGCCCCGCCGGCGCGGACGTCCGCCGGCGGCGCGGCGACGCCCACCGGTGCCGGCGACAGGTTCACCAGCGCGCCCGCGCCGATCCGCAGGGTCGTGCGGACCGCGCAGCCGGGCGAGTTGGTGGGCAGCCAGACGACGTGGTCGGGCATGTCGGTCACGACGACCGGCACGACCACCGCACCGGCCGGTGTGGAGACCTGGACGGCCGACCCGTCGCCCACGCCGACCTCGGCCGCGGTGGCCGCGGACAGCCGGGCCACGGCCCGCTTCGCGGTCCCGGCCAGGAAGGCCTCGCCGTCCTGCAGGCGGCCGGCGTCGAGCATCGTCTGCCAGCTCGCGAGCACGGCCTGCCCGGGTCCGACGGCGACCGGCTCGGCGGCCGGGACCTGCGGGTCGGCGAGCCGCGCACCCTCCCAGGCCCCGAGCTGGTCGAGCTCGGCGTGCACCGCGTCGAGGGTGCGCAGGCCGAGGTCGGCGCCCATCGCGTCGGCGAGGGCGTCCAGCACCCGGTGGTCGGACATCGCCGTCGAGGCCAGCGCCTGCGGGAAGGGGCGCGGGCGCCCCTCCCAGTTGAGGAACGTGCCCGGCTTCTCGGACGGCGGCGCGACCGGCAGCACGACGTCGGCCCGCTCGGTCACCGCCGACCGGCGCACCTCGAGGCTGACCACGAACCCGGCCCGCTCGATCGCGGCCAGCGCCAGGGCCGGGTCCGGCAGGTCCGCCGGGTCGACCCCGCCGACCACCAGTCCGCCGAGGGAGCCGTCGCGTGCGGCCTGCAGGATCTGGGCGGTGGAGCGACCGGGAGTCGCCGGCACGTGCGCCACGTCCCACAGCGCCGCGATGTCCACCCGCGCACCGGGGTCGGTGACCGGCCGGCCACCGGGCAGCAGGGACGGCAGCGCCCCGACCTCCACGCCGCCGCGCTCGCCGGCCCGGCGCGGGATCCACGCCAGGCGCGCCCCGGTGCGTCGCGCCAGACGCAACGCGGCGGACAGCCCGCCCGGGACCTCGGCGAGCCGCTCACCGACCAGGACGACCGCGCCGTCGGCGGCCAGCGCCTCGGCGGCCCGGCCGAGCGGGCCGGCCGTCGGCGCACCGCTCGCGGCCGGCCCGCCCAGGGCGTCGAGCACCTCCGCCTCCGTGCCCGGTGCGGCGGGCACGAGCGTGCCCTCGAGCCGCTCCAGGCCGCGGCTGGCCAGCGCGGCGACCGCGAACACGTGCGTCCGCCCGGCCAGCACACCCTTGCGCAGGCGCAGGAAGGTGACGCCGGCCTCCTCCTCTGCCTCCAGGCCCACCAGCAGGACCGCCGGGGCGGTCTCCAGGTCGGCGAAGGTGACCCCGACGCCGGAGCCGGCGACGTGGGCACCGAGGAAGGCCTCCTCCTCCGCCGAGTGCGGGCGGGCCCGCAGGTCGACGTCGTTGGTGCCGAGCGTGACGCGGGCGAGCTTGGCGTAGGCGTAGGCGTCCTCGACGGTGAGCCGGCCGCCGGGCAGCACGCCGACCCCGCCCCCGCGGACGGCGGCCGCCAGACCACCGGCGGCCACCTCCAGGGCCTCGGCCCAGCTGGCCGGGACGAGCTCCCCGGTCGCCTCGTCGCGCACCAGGGGCGTGGTGACGCGGTCCGGCGCGGACTGCCAGGTGAAGGCGAACCGGTCCTTGTCGGTGATCCACTCCTCGTTGACCACGGGGTCGTTGCCGGCGAGCCGGCGCAGCACCACGCCGCGGCGGTGGTCGACCCGGATCGCGGACCCGGACGCGTCGTGCTCGGAGACCCCGGGCGTCGAGACCAGGTCGAAGGGGCGGGCGCGGAACCGGTACGCCGCGCCGGTCAGCGCGCCGACCGGGCAGATCTGGATGGTGTTGCCCGAGAAGTACGAGGCGAACGGCCGGCCCGACTCGTCGGCGAGCGCGGGCCCGCGCGGGGAGTCGCCGGTCCGGGCGTACCCGGCCGCCGCCGCGGCGCCCGCGCCCCCGGGGACCTCGGCCCCGCCCGGTGGCAGCTCACCGGCGAAGCCGAGCACCTCCGGGGAGAACGTCCCGATCTGCTGCGCCGCGCCGCGCTGCTGCAGGTCGATGAACGGGTCGCCGGCGATCTCGCGGGAGAACCGGGTGCACCGCTGGCACAGCACGCACCGCTCACGGTCGAGCAGCACCTCGGTGGAGATCGCGATCGGCTTGGGGAACGTGCGCTTGACGTCCACGAACCGGCTGGTCGCGCGGCCGTTGCTCATCGCCTGGTTCTGCAGCGGGCACTCCCCGCCCTTGTCGCAGACGGGGCAGTCCAGCGGGTGGTTGATCAGCAGCATCTCCATGATGCCGTGCTGGGCCTTGTCGGCGACGGCGGACGTGCGCTGGGTGCGCACGACCATGCCGGCGGTGGCCTCCAGCGTGCAGGACGCCTGCGGCTTGGGCATGGGCTTGAGGTTGCCCTCGCGGTCGGGCGTGGACACCTCGACCAGGCACTGCCGGCACGCGCCGACCGGCGCGAGCAGCGGGTGGTCGCAGAACCGGGGGATCTGGATGCCGACCTGCTCCGCGGCGCGGATCACCAGGGTGCCCTTAGGCACGGCGACCTCGACCTCGTCGATCGTGAAGGTGATCTCGTCGGCCTTCGGCGGCTGGTTGGCGATCGCGCCGCCGGCTCCCGGGCTGGTCTTGGGGGTCGTCGTGGCGGTCATGCGTGCACCGTCCCGACCAGGGCGCGCCCGGTCTCGCGCGGGGTGTAGGGGAACAGCGAGGACCGCTCGGGCGGGAACAGCACCCACGCCGGGGTGTGGGTGCCCGCCTCGAACTCCTCGCGGAAGTACTGGATGGCCGACGTGATCGGCGACGTCGCGCCGTCCCCCAGCGCGCAGAACGCGCGGCCGAGGATGTTCTCGCAGGTGTCCAGGAGCAGGTCGATGTCCTGCGGCGTCCCCTGCCCGGCCTCCAGGCGCCGCAGCACCTGCTTCATCCAGAACGTGCCCTCGCGGCACGGGGTGCACTTGCCGCACGACTCGTGCGCGTAGAACTCCGTCCACCGGGTCACCGCCCGGACCACCGACGTCGTCTCGTCGAAGATCTGCAGGGCCCGGGTGCCGAGCATGGAGCCGGCCGCGCCGACGGACTCGTAGTCCAGCGGGACGTCCAGGTGCTCCGCGGTGAAGATCGGGGTGGACGAGCCCCCCGGCGTCCAGAACTTCAGCTCGTGCCCCGTGCGGACGCCGCCGGCGAGGTCGAGCAGCTCCCGGAGAGTGACCCCGAGCGGCGCCTCGTACTGGCCCGGCCGCTCCACGTGGCCGGACAGCGAGAACAGGCCGTGGCCGGCGGACTTCTCGGTGCCCATCGAGCGGAACCAGTCCGACCCGCCGGTCAGGATGCCGGGGACCGAGGCGATCGACTCGACGTTGTTCACCACGGTCGGCCGGGCGTACAGGCCGGCGACGGCGGGGAACGGCGGCTTGAGCCGCGGCTGACCGCGCAGCCCCTCGAGCGAGTCCAGCAGCGCGGTCTCCTCACCGCAGATGTACGCCCCGGCGCCCGCGTGCACGGTGATGTCGAGGTCGTACCCGCTGCCGAGGATGTCCGTGCCCAGGTACCCGGCCGCGTAGGCCTCCTCCACCGCCCGCAGCAGGCGTCGGTACACGTGCAGGATCTCCCCGCGCACGTAGATGAACGCCTGGCGGCAGCCGATCGCGTACGACGTGATGATCGAGCCCTCGATGAGCGCCTGCGGCGACGCCATCATCAGCGGGGTGTCCTTGCAGGTGCCCGGCTCGGACTCGTCGGCGTTGACCACGAGGTACCGCGGGCCGCCGTCGGGCGCGGGCAGGAAGCCCCACTTCATGCCGGTGGGGAACCCCGCTCCGCCGCGCCCGCGCAGACCGGAGTCCTTGACGGTCGTCACGACGTCGGCCGGGTCCAGCGCCAGCGCCCTGCGCAGGCCCGCGTAGCCGCCGTGGGCCTCGTAGGTGGCCAGGGTCCAGGAGCGCTCGGCGTCCCAGTGCGCGCTGATCACGGGTGCGAGCGGGGTGGTCGCGGCCATCAGGACTCCTTGTCCGAGGACGTCTTCGTCGCTGCCGAGGTGTCGGCCGGGGTGGTCGGGGGACGCTCCGCGCTGGACTGCGGCTGGCCGTCGTCGGGCACGCCGCCGCCGGCGTCCGCGGCGTCGTCGGCGGGCACGTCGAACTCCGGGGCGCTCCACCCGCGCTCGCGGGCGAGCACGGTGCCGCGCACCGTCGCCGGGCCGGCGCCCACGCCCTCGTCGGCACGGCCGTCCGGGAAGCCCGCCAGCACCCGGGACATCTGCCGGAAGGAGCACACGGTGTCCGCGCCCCGGGTCGGGGACACCGGCTGCCCGGCGCGCAGCCGCTCGACCGTCTCGACGGTGCTGGCCGGGGTCTGGTTGTCGAAGAACTCCCAGTTGACCATCACGACCGGGGCATAGTCGCAGGCCGCGTTGCACTCGATCCGCTCGAGGGTCACCGCACCGTCGTCGGTCGTCTCGTCGTGCCCGATGCCGAGGTGGGCGGAGAGCTCCTCCCAGATGGCGTCGCCGCCCATGATCGCGCACAGCGTGTTGGTGCAGACCCCGACGGTGTACTCCCCGTTGGGGTGGCGCTTGTACTGGGTGTAGAAGGTCGCCACCGCGGACACCTCCGCGGTGGTCAGCTCCAGCAGCCGCGCGCACAGCGCGATGCCCGCGGGGCTGACGTACCCGTCCTCGGACTGCACCAGGTGCAGCATCGGCAGCAGCGCGGAGCGCGCCTGCGGGTAGCGGGCGATGATCTCGCGCGCGTCGGCCTCCAGCCGGGCCAGGGTCACCTCGTCGTAGCCGGCCATCAGCGGTCCACCCCTCCCAGGACGGGGTCCAGCGAGGCCACCGCGACGACGACGTCGGCCACCTGGCCGCCCTCGCACATCATCGAGACGGCCTGCAGGTTGTTGAACGACGGGTCGCGGAAGTGCGCACGGTACGGACGGGTGCCGCCGTCGGACACCAGGTGCACCAGCAGCTCACCGCGGGGCGCCTCCACGGACTGGGCCACCTGCCCGACCGGGACGCGGAACCCCTCGGTCACCAGCTTGAAGTGGTGGATCAGGGCCTCCATCGAGGTACCCATGATCTCGCGGATGTGGTCCAGGGAGTTGCCCATGCCGTCCGAGCCGATCGCCAGCTGCGCCGGCCAGGCGACCTTCTTGTCCGCCACCATGACCGGCCCCGGGCCCATCGTCTGCAGCCGGTCGAGGGCCTGCTCGATGATCCGCATCGACTGGTAGCACTCCTCGATCCGCAGGATGACCCGGGAGTAGGAGTCCGCGTCGGTCGACGTCGGGACGTCGAAGTCGTACGTCTCGTAGCCGCAGTAGGGGGACGCCTTGCGCACGTCGTACGGCAGGCCCGTCGACCGCAGCACCGGCCCGGTCACACCGAGCGCCATGCAGGCGGACAGGTTCAGGTGGCCGACGCCGACCAGCCGGGCCTTGAAGATCGGGTTGGCCAGCATGAGGTCCTCGAGCTGGCGCAGGTACGACCGCACCTGGCCGAGCGCCTCACGCACGCTCTCCAGCGTCCCCGGCGGGATGTCCTGCACGACGCCGCCCGGCCGGATGTACGCGTGGTTCATCCGCAGCCCGGTGACCATCTCGAGCAGCTTGAGGACCTCCTCGCGGGCCGTGAAGCCCAGGGTCATGATGGTCGTCGCGCCGAGCTCGTTGCCGCCGGTGGCCAGGCACACCAGATGGGACGAGATCCGGTTGAGCTCCATCATGAGCACCCGGATGACGGTGGCCCGCTCCGGGACGTCGTCGGTGATGCCGAGCAGCTTCTCCACCCCGAGGCAGAACGCCGTCTCCTGGAACAGCGGGGCGAGGTAGTCCATGCGGGTGCAGAAGGTCACGCCCTGGGTCCAGGTGCGGTACTCCATGTTCTTCTCGATGCCGGTGTGCAGGTAGCCGATGCCGGCCCGCGCCTCGGTGACGGTCTCGCCGTCGATCTCCAGCATGAGCCGCAGCACGCCGTGCGTGGACGGGTGCTGGGGGCCCATGTTGACGACGATGCGCTCCTCGCCGAGGCGCGCGGCCTCCTCGGCGATCTGCGACCAGTCACCGCCGGACGCCTCGAACGTGGTGGTGCCGCTCGCGCGGTCCTCGAAGCCCCGGGTGGCGCGGGTGGCGCCGCCGGATCCGGTGGCGCGCGTCGCGCCGGGGGCGCCGGCCGGGCCGGCGTGGGACGGAGACATCAGCTGTACGCCTTCCGCTGGTCGACCGGCGGCACGGTGGCGCCCTTGTACTCCACCGGGATGCCGCCGAGCGGGTAGTCCTTGCGCTGGGGGTGCCCGGGCCAGTCGTCGGGCATCTCGATGCGGGCCAGGGCCGGGTGACCGTCGAAGACGATCCCGAAGAAGTCCCAGGTCTCGCGCTCGTGCCAGTCGTGCGTCGGGTACACCGACGTGGTCGACGGCAGGTGGGGGTGGGCGTCCGGCACGGCGATCTCCAGGCGCAGGCGACGGCTGTGGGTCACCGACACCAGGTGGATGACGGCGTGCAGCTCACGTCCGGTCTCGTGCGGGTAGTGCACGCCCGAGACGCCCATGCTCAGCTCGAACCGCAGGTCCGGGTCGTCGCGCAGGGTCCGGCACACCGCGAGGAGATGACGGGCCGCCACGTGCAGGGTGAGCTCGCCACGGTCCACGACGACCCGCTCGACGGCGGCCGCGAAACCGGGTCCGTCCTCGTCCAGCACCTCCGTCAGCACGTCGACCGCCTCGTCGAACCAGCCGCCGTAGGGCCGCTCGCTGGCGCCCGGCATGGCGATCCGGCGGACCAGCCCGCCGTAGCCCGAGGTGTCCCCGCCGTCGGCGGCGCCGAACATGCCGGTGCGCACGTCGATGACCTCGATCGGCTCGCGCCCGCCCTGGTCGGGCCCGGGCGGGGCCTGCCCCTGCTGGGCGCGCTCGACGTCCGCGTGCACGACGGCGTCGCGCTCGACCGGTGAGGCGTCCGTGCGGATGGGCGCCGGCGGCGTCTCGGCCGGCGCCGCGACGGCGTCCAGGGGGCCCTTGTCGTCCGGTCCGGTGGTCACCGCAGCAGGCCCTTCTGGTGGGACGTCGGCGTCGCGGCGAGCGCGGCCGCCTCGGCGGCGCGGGCGGCCTCGCGACGGTTCACACCGAGCGGCTCGGCCTGGATCTGGTCGTGCAGCGCGAGGATCGCGTTCAGCAGCATCTCCGGGCGCGGCGGGCAGCCGGGCAGGTAGATGTCCACCGGGACGATGTGGTCGACGCCCTGGACGATCGCGTAGTTGTTGAACATCCCGCCCGAGGACGCGCACACGCCCATCGACAGCACCCACTTGGGCTCGGGCATCTGGTCGTAGACCTGCCGCACGACCGGCGCCATCTTCTGGCTGACCCGGCCGGCGACGATCATCAGGTCGGCCTGGCGCGGGGACGCCCGGAAGACCTCCATGCCGAACCGGGAGATGTCGAACCGGGGTGTGCCGGTCGCCATCATCTCGATCGCGCAGCACGCCAGCCCGAACGTGACCGGCCACAGGGAGCCCTTGCGGAAGTACCCCGCCAGGTTCTCCACCGTGGTCAGCAGGAAGCCGGACGGTGCCTCTTCGATGCCCATCAGAACCCGCTCCGTCCTGTCAGTCCCACTCGAAGCCGCCACGGCGCCACTCGTACACGAACGGCACCGTGATCAGCAGGAGGAACGCCATCATCGCGACGAGCCCGTACACGGCGACCTCCGCGAAGGAGACGGCCCACGGGTAGAGGAAGACCACCTCGATGTCGAAGATGATGAACGTCATCGCCACCAGGTAGTACTTGATCGGGAACCGGCCGCCGCCGGCCGCGTGCGGGGTCGGCTCGATGCCGCACTCGTACGCCTCGAGCTTGGCCCGGTTGTACCGCTTGGGGCCGATCAGCACGCTCGAGGCGACGCCCCCGAGCGCGAGCACCGCGGCCACGCCCATGAGCACCAGGATGGGGACGAAGGGATTCACCGTTGACTCCTTGCCGTCGTCGTGCTCATGCCGCGGGCACCAGCCGGGTCAGCCCGGAGATGACCCGGTCGACCATGTCGCCACCGCGTGGCTCGTAGCAGTCCGAGAGCAGCTTCAACGTGAAGCGCATGACCAGCGGCCGGGGCAGCCCGTACCGGGTGCACACCCGCATGACCTCGGGGTGCTCGATCAGCCGCACGAAGTACCGGCCCAGCGTGTAGAAGCCGCCCAGGTCCTCGCGCATGGTGGTGGCGTAGGTGGCCAGCGCCCGCTCCTTGGCCTGCGGGGTGGTCCGGGCGTGCGCCTGCACGACGGCGTCCGCGGCGACCCGTCCGGCCTGCAGCGCGTAGGCGATCCCCTCGCCGTTGAACGGGCTGACCATCCCGCCGGAGTCCCCGACGAGCATCAGCCCGCGGCCGTACAGCGGGGTGCGGTTGAAGCCCATCGGCAGCGCGGCGCCCTGCACGGGACCGACCTGGTTCTCGGGCGTGAACTCCCACTCGGCGGGGGCGTTGGCCATCCAGCGGGCGAACAGGTCCTTGTAGTCGACCTTCGTGGCGTTCGGCGTCGAGGCGACGCTGCCGAGGCCGACGTTGGCGGTGCCGTCGCCGAGCGCGAAGATCCAGCCGTAGCCGGGCATGAGGTCGGAGGCGCCGGGGGCGCCGTCCCACAGCTCGAGGTGGCTCTCCATCCAGGCGTCGTCGTGCCGCGGGGTCCGGAAGTAGGTGCGGACGGCGACGCCCATGGGCCGGTCCATCCGCTTCTCCAGGCCCAGGGACAGCCCGAGCCGGGCCGAGACGCCGTCGGCGGCGATGACGACCGGGGCGCGGTACTCGACCGGGTCACCCGAGCGGCGTCCGGCGTCGTCCACCGGGCGCGCGGTCACCCCGACCACCCGGCCGGTCCGGTCGTCCAGCAGCGCCCCGGTGACCTGCGTCCGCTCGAGCAGCTTGGCCCCGGCGCTGCGGGCGTGGTCGGCGAGGGCCTGGTCCAGGCTCATCCGCGAGCGCGCGAGGCCGTACGAGGGGTAGCTGGACAGCTCGGGCCAGGGCAGCTCGAGCCGGTGCCCGCCACCGATCACGCGCAGCCCCTGGTTGCGGATCCAGCCGTCGCTCTCGCGCAGCGGGACGCCCATCGCGACGAGCTCCTTGACGGCGCGCGGGGTCAGCCCGTCACCGCAGACCTTGTCCCGCGGGAAGGAGGCCTTCTCCAGCAGCAGGACGTTCAGACCTGCGCCGGCGCACCAGTAGGCGGCCGCGGACCCGGCAGGTCCCGCACCCACGACGATGACGTCAGCGTCATCGTTCCGCCCACCGATCACGGCTCGCCTCACCTGTGAAGACGTTCACGAACTCCAGCGCTGCCCACTGTAGTCAGCGGCCGTGGGCGCTGTCTGCGAAGGCTTGCCTCACCCGCCGAACGGGTGCCACCGGAGCCGGCCGGCGCCCGCGCGGCCGGGTGCACCGTGGCCTGCTCACCGGGCTTGCTCACCGGGCTTGCTCACCGGCCGACGGCGCGCTCCTCGACCGCACCCAGGCCGCGCAGCTCGCCGGACACCCGCGGGTCCTCCCCGGACCCCCGCCCGACCGCCATCGCCGCCAGCCGCACCGCCAGCCAGCCGACGGCGACCCCGGCGAGCACGTCCACCAGGTAGTGCCACCCGAAGTAGACGGTCGCCAGGACGGTCAGCAGCACGAACAGCCACAGCGCCCACCGCACCGGCCACGGGAGCCGGACCAGGTGCGCCACGAGCGCCGCCGTGACCACGATCGAGACGTGCAACGAGGCGAAGGCCGCGATGCCGTGCACGGATTGCGTGGCGTGCGGGCCGGCCAGCACCTCGAGCCGGTTGTTCCACAGGGCGTTCTGCAGGTCCGACACCCCGGTCGACGGCAGGTCGGCGAACCGGAACCGCTCGACGTAGATGGGTCCCAGGGACGGCAGCACGTAGTACGTCGCCGTCCCGAGGATCCAGTTGAAGCTCAGCGCCGTCGCGTACCAGGCCCCCCGCGCGAGGTCGGAGGACCAGACCAGGGCGGCGGCGAGGGAGAACGGCACGAAGGTGAGGAAGAACAGGTACACCCACGACAGGACGTCGGCGGCCACGCCGGTGCCGAGGACCTCGTGCAGCACGTTGCCCGGGTGGTGGCCGAAGGCGAGCAGCCGGTCGGAGGCGACCAGCGACGCGTCGGTCAGGTGCTGCCGCAGGAACGGCAGGAAGCTCTTGAGGTTGCGGTAGGCGACGTAGGCGACGTAGAAGGTCGCCAGGCCGGCGGCGACGACGGCGAGCCGGGACGGGTGCCACCGCGTGCGCACGACGTCCCGGAGCACCGCCGGCGCGTCCCGGGGCGCGGGTCGACGGGCCAGGACGCGCGGCACCACGTCGAGCGCGATCATCGCGGCCACGATGAGCGGCAACCGGACATAGCTCGGGCCGAGGAAGCCGTCCGGGTCCCGCAGCGGCAGCCCGTCCACCACGGCGACGACCAGCGTCATGGCGCCGAACACGAGCGAGACCGTCAGCGCGACCCCGAACAGCGCACGCCATGAGGCGCGCTCGACGTCGACCTCACGCATCATTGCCTCCTTCGATGCGACCCGCGCATCGACCTCATCCCACGACGGGGCGGGCGGTCCCGGCACCAGGGTCCGCCCGGCTCGTCATCGAGCAGCGTCGGAGCCGCCGTGCACCGCCCGTCGCGAGCACCATCCTCCCAGACGCCGGCCGGGGACGTGCCCGAGCCCGCCCGGCGAGCCGCGCTCGCCGTCACCGTCGTGGCCTGCCTGGGCTACCTGTCGCTGTGCTGGGCGCTGCGGGGGTTCGTGGCCGACGACTCCTGGATCTCGGTGCGGTACGCGGAGAACCTCGCGGCCGGTGCCGGGCCGGTGTGGAACCCCGGCGGCCCGCGGGTCGAGGGCTACAGCAATCCCGCGCTGGTCGGGCTGGAGGCGGTGGCCGACGCCGTCGGCTGGTCGGCGCTGGGGGCCGCGCGGGCGGTGGGCGTGCTCAGCGGTCTGGTGTGCGTGCTCCTGGTGCACCGGGCCGGGCGCGCCGTGGTCGGGCCGGTGGCCGCCACGGCCGGGGCGGTGCTGACCGCCGTCAGCGCACCGTTCGCGCTGTGGGCGGTCGGTGGGCTGGAGACGACGGCCACGGCCGCGGTGCTGACCGCCGGGGTGCTGCAGCTGGCCCGGCCGGACGGTGGCCGCGCCGGTCTCGCCGGGGCGCTGCTCGCCGTGCTCCCGTGGCTGCGACCCGAGGGGCTGGTGGTCGTGCTCGCCGTCGTGGTGGCGTCCGAGGCGCCGGCGCTGCTGCGCGGCGGGCACCGGCGTCGTGCCGCGCGCCGGCTCGCGCTGGCCGGCGGGGTGCCCGTGCTGTCCCAGGTGGCCCTGGAGGGACTGCGCCTGATCGTCTACGGCCACGCGCTGCCGAACTCGGTGCTCTACAAGTCCGGCACCGGCGAGACGCTCGGGGTCGCGCTGAAGTTCGCCGACGAGTCCCTGCCGGTGCTGCTGCTCGCCGGGGCCGGGCTGCTCGGCCTGCGGCACCGGGGCGTGCTGCTCGCCGTCCCGGCCCTGGTCTACGGGATCGGGTCGGTCGGCACCCTGGACAGCGCGAACCCCTTCAGCCGCTTCTTCATGCCGGTCTGGCCCCAGGTCGCCCTGCTCGCGGGCGTGGCCGTCGGCGCGGTCGCGACGCTGGCCGTGCGGTGGGTGCGGTCGGCGCGGGCTCGGGGGGCGGGGCACTCGGTGCGGCGTGGGGCTGCCGCTGCCGCCGTGCTCGCCGGGGCCCTCGCGCTCGCCGCCGCGCTCGTGGTCCCGGCCGACGTCCCCCGGGTGTCCGGGTGGCAGGAGCGCTACATGGGCTGCCGGGCCGCGGCGCGCCAGGAGGCCGCCCGGTGGCTGGTGGACTCCACCGCGCCGGGCACGTCCTTCGCCGTCTCGGACGCCGGGTACGTGCCCGCCCGCGCCGGCGGGCGGACCGCGATCGACAGCTTCATGCTGAACGACCCCCTCATCCAGCGGACCGGCCCCCTGTCCCCGCGGCAGCGCGCCGACGTCGTGCACGCACGCCGGCCGGACGTCCTCGTGCTCGCGAGCCGCGACCCGGCGACGTTCGACCCGGTGTACCCCACCGAGCGCGCCCTGCACGAGCACCCCGCGGCCGGGGACTTCCGCCTGCGCCACGTCGCCAGCGGCGAGCCCGCGTGCGGCTACCACCTGTTGCTGCTCGAGCGGTCGGCACCGGCCGGCGCACGAGTACGGGCGTCGAGCCGCTGCACGACCTGCGGATCCGCTGCTGGGGGACGTCCACCTCGCGTGGACGGCCGACGACTGGCCGTCGGCGGGCGCGGGTGAGACGGTCGGGACCGTGATCGGGCTGCGTCCGCGGTGGGGCCGGCTCCTGCTGCTGCGCAGCCGCGCGGTGGTCGTCCTGCGCACCGGCACGGGCGGGGGCCGGTCGCGATGACGCCGCGGAAGACCCTCACCGGCTGGGGCGGGACCGCGCCCACCGCCGCCGACGTCGTCCGGCCCGGCGACGCGGACGGCGTCGCCGCCGCGCTCGCCCGCCGCGACCCCCGGGGGGTGGTGGTGCGCGGGCTGGGGCGCAGCTACGGCGACGCGGCCCAGAACGCCGGCGGCACCGTGCTGGACCTGACCGGGCTGCGGCGGGTGCTCGCCGTCGACGTCGAGCGGGCCACGGTGACCGCCGAGGCCGGGGTGTCGCTGGACCACCTCATGCGGACCCTGCTCCCCCTGGGGCTGTTCGTGCCCGTCACCCCGGGCACGCGGCAGGTCACCGTGGGCGGGGCCATCGCCGCCGACGTGCACGGCAAGGACCACCACGTGCGGGGCAGCTTCTCCCGGCACGTGGCCGGCATGGATCTCATGCTGGCCGACGGCAGCGTGCGCCACCTGACCCCCGACGGCTCACCGGACCTGTTCTGGGCCACGGTCGGGGGGATGGGCCTGACCGGCGTGATCCTGCGGGCGCAGCTGCGGATGCTGCCGGTGCAGACGTCGTCCGTCGTCGTCGACACCGAGCGCGTCCCCGACCTGGACGCGGTCATGGACCGCATGACCACCGACGACGAGCGCTACACGTACTCGGTGGCGTGGGTGGACTGCCTCGCCCGCGGCGGCGCGCTGGGCCGGTCCGTGCTGACCCGCGGCTGGCCGGCCCGGCTCGACCAGCTGCCGCCCGGAGCCCGCGGCCGGGCGCTGGCGTTCGCCCCCCGCCGGGCACCGACGGTCCCGGTGACCAGCCCCGTGCCGCTGGTGAACCGGTCCGCGGTCCGCGTGCTCAACGAGGCCTGGTACCGCCGCGCGCCCCGCGAGCGCCGACGCGACGTCCAGGGGATCGCGGAGTTCTTCCACCCGCTGGACGTCGTGGAGTCGTGGCCGCGGGTGTACGGCCCCCGCGGCTTCGTCCAGTACCAGCTCGTCGTCCCCTTCAGCGCGCCCGACGCCGTCCGGCGCTGCCTGCAGACGCTGCACCGGCACGACGTCGTCGTGTCGCTCGCGGTGCTCAAGCGGTTCGGCCCGGGGACGCCCGCGCCGCTGTCCTTCCCGGCCCCCGGCTGGACCCTGGCGCTGGACCTGCCGGTCGTCCCGGACCTGGCCGGCGTGCTGGACCGGCTCGACGCCCTGGTGCTCGACGCCGGTGGCCGGGTCTACCTCGCCAAGGACGCCCGGTTCCCGGCGAGCGACCTGCACCGGATGTACCCCGACATCGACCGCTGGCGGCAGGTACGCCGCAGCGTCGACCCGGACGGCGTGCTCAGCTCCGACCTGTCCAGGAGGCTGGGCCTGTGATGGATGCCGTCGGGACGCCGCAGTCCGTGCTGGTGCTGGGGGGCACGTCCGACATCGGGCTGGCCGTGGCGCGCCGCCTGGTGGCCCGGCGGCCGGCCCGGCTGGTGCTCGCCGCGCGCCCCTCCCCCCGCCGGGACGCCGCCGTCGCGAGCCTGAGCGCTGCGGGTCACGAGGTGACCGCGGTCGACTTCGACGCCGAGGACCTGCCGGGTCACCCCGGCGCGGTCGACGCCGCCTTCGCCGGTGGCGACGTCGACGTGGCGGTCGTCGCGTTCGGCGTGCTGGGTGACCAGGAGCGGGCATGGCGCGACCACGCCACCGCGGTGCACCTGATGCAGGTGAACACCACGGCGGCGGTCAGCGTGGGGGTGCTCCTCGCGAGCCGGATGGCGGCCCAGGGGCACGGCACCGTGATCGCGCTGTCCTCCGTGGCCGGTGAGCGACCGCGGCGGTCCAACTTCGTCTACGGGGCCAGCAAGGCCGGCATGGACGCGTTCTACACCGGGCTGCGGGAGGCCGTGCGGGCCGACGGCGTCCGCGTGGTGGTCGTCCGGCCCGGGTTCGTCACCAGCGCGATGACGCAGGGGCTGGCGCGGGTGCCGCTGTCCACCGACCCGGACACGGTCGCCGAGCACGTGGTGCGGGGGCTGGCGCTGCGGCGCGAGACCGTGTGGACGCCCCCGGCACTGCGCTGGGTCATGAGCGCCCTGCGCCACCTGCCCGGACCCGTCTTCCGCCGGCTGCCGATCTGAGCGCGGGCGCGCGGAACACGACGGTGCGGAACGCCCAGAAGCGGAACGCGGTCGCGATCGCCATGCCGACCACGTTGGCGGAGACGTTGTCCGCCACCGGGCTGCGCAGGCCGAGCACCCCCCGGGACACCAGCAGGCACGCGACCTGCAGCGCCGCCGCGAGGAGGCTGACCGCGACGAACCGGACGGACTCCCGGGCGACGTCGGGCCCGCGCCGGTCGCGCCACGTCCACCACCGGCTGCCCGCGTAGGCGACCACGATCGCGGCCCCGCCCGCGCCCACCTTGGCCGGCACCGAGGGCACCGCCGCCCCGAGCAGCAGGACGTTGAACACGACCAGGTCGGTGCCGTAGGCGGTCAGCCCCACCGCCGCGAACCGCATCGCCTCCCCCGGCCGTGGGCGGCTCACAGCAGCTCCGCGACGACGAGCGACGCCGCCCAGATCAGGCCGAGCGTCAGCAGCATCCGGTCGTGCAGGACGATCTCCTCGGGCTCCTCCGCGCGCCCCGCGTCGACGTTCATGGCGTAGCGCAGCAGCGCCAGCACGAACGGCACCGTGGAGAGCATCGTCCAGGTGGAGTGGCTCTCGGAGTCCACCTGGAACGCCCACAGCGAATAGGTCCCCACCACGATGGCCGCGGCGGTGGTCCACACGAACCGCAGGTAGCTCGGGCTGTACGCGCGCACGACGTCGCGGACGTACGTGCCGTCGGCCTCGCCGCGGCGCGCCTCGCCGTAACGCTTGCCCGCGGCCACGAACAGCGAGCCGAAGCCCGCGGTGAGCAGGAACCACGGGGACAGCGGGATGCCCGCGCCGACGCCGCCCGCGAGCGCCCGCAGCAGGAAGCCGGACGCGACCGCCCCGAGCTCGAGCACCGGCACGCGCTTGACACCCAGGCAGTAGGCGACCTGGATCGCCAGGTAGGCCACCGCCACGACCACCAGGTCCGTCCCGCGCACGGTCGCCAGCCCCAGACCGCCCAGCAGCAGGGCGCCGGCGAGGACCAGCGCCGACCCGGCGGTCACGGTCCCGGCGGCGACCGGCCGGTGCCGCTTGACCGGGTGCGCACGGTCGGCCTCGACGTCGAGCACGTCGTTGAGCAGGTAGATCCCGGACGACAGCAGGCAGAACATGGCGAAGGCGACGCCGGCGCCGGCCAGCGCGTCCGGCCCCACGAGCTCGGCGGCCGGCAGCAGCGGCGCCACGACCAGCAGGTTCTTGATCCACTGCCGCACTCGCAGGGCCGCGAGCATGCTGCCGGTCGCACCCAGCGCGAGCGTGGTCATCGCCGTTACCGCCGCAGACCGAGCGCCGCGATCGCCCCGACGGCGCAGCCGGCGACGACGTCGCTCGGGTAGTGCACCCCGAGCACGAGCCGGGACAGGGCCATCGCGGGGGGCAGGACCATCGTCGACCGGGTCTGCAGCAGCCGGCCGAAGACGATCGCGGCGGCGGTGGCGGACGCCGTGTGCGACGACGGCATCCCCCACCGTCCGCCCCGTCCGCGGTGCACGTGCAGGTCCGCGTGGACGGGCCGGGCGCGGCGTGCCGCCTGCTTGAGCGCGACGCTCGCGGCGTGCGCCACCACGACGACGCCGGTCGCCCGCAGCCAGCGGAACCGGCGGGGGGCGTCCAGGACGGCACCGGCCGCGCCCGCGGCGATCCACGCGCCGGCGTGGTCCCCGGCCACCCCCAGCGCGTGGGCCGCGCCCACGGCGACCGGCGCGCGCAGTCGTCCCTGCACCCGCAGCAGGAGATGGAGGTCCGCGGTGCGGACGTCGCCGGCCACCCGCCCACGATGGCTCCTCGGGCACCGCACCGCACGTCGTGGGCGGGCCTCAGGGACGTCCGGAAGAGGTCAGGCGGTCAGCCCGCCGGGCGCGTCGCCCGGTGCAGCGCGACGACGCCCCCGGTGAGGTTGCGGTAGGCCACCTGCTCCCAGCCCGCGGCACGGATCTGACGCCCCAGGCTGCGCTGGTCCGGCCAGGCCCGGATGGACTCGGCCAGGTAGGTGTAGGCGTCGGTCTCCTTCGAGACCGCCCGCGCCACGGTCGGCAGCGCCCGCATCAGGTAGTTCTCGTAGACGGTCCGGAACGGCGCCCAGGTCGCGTGGGAGAACTCGCAGACCACGAGCCGCCCGCCGGGCCGGGTCACCCGCAGCATCTCGCCGAGCGCACGCCCGGTGTCGACGACGTTGCGCAGCCCGAAGGAGATCGTCACCGCGTCGAACGAGGCGTCCGCGAACGGCAGCCGGGTGGCATCCCCGGCGATGAACCCCAGGTCGGGCCGGCGCCGCTTGCCGACCTCGAGCATCCCGAACGACAGGTCGCACGGGACCACGAGCACGCCCCGGTCGGCGAGCGGCGAGCTCGAGGTGCCGGTGCCGGCCGCGAGGTCGAGCACGCGGTCACCCGGGCCCACCTCCAGCGCGCCCAGGGTCGCCGCGCGCCAGGCACGGTCCTGCCCCAGCGACATCACGTCGTTCGTGACGTCGTAGCGGCGGGCGATCCCGTCGAACATCCGGGCGACCTCATGCGGCTGCTTGTCCAGGCTGGCACGCGACATGTGCTCATCGTCTCAGGTCGCGGCGCTGCCCCGGTGCCGCGGGCACCGCGAGGCCGTCCTACGCTGGCGGAGATGACCGCCGACCCGACCCAGGACGCCGTCCCGCACCCGCTGGTGGTGCGCACGGTCCGCGTCGAGGACCCCGGCTCGCTGCTCGACCTGCTGCCCGCGGACGCCCCCCTGGCCTGGGTGCGGCGTGGGGACGGCCTCGTCGGCTGGGGTGAGGCGCTGCGGCTGGAGGTCGTCGGCCCCGACCGGTTCGCCGACGCCGAGCGCGCCTGGCGCCGCGTGCTCGCCCACGCCGTCGTGCGCGACGACGTCCGACTGCCCGGCACCGGGCCGGTCGCGTTCGGGTCCTTCGCGTTCGACGCTCATGCGGCGGCGCCGTCCGCGGGCGCGCTCGTGGTGCCGCGCGTCGTCGTCGGGCGCCGAGGCGGCACGACCTGGCTGACGACGATCGACGTGGGTGCCGTGATCGGGGGCGCAGCCACCGTGCGCGGCGCGACCGGTCGGCGCACCGCGGTGCGCGCCCCGGGCGACGTCACCTACACCGACGGCGCGGTGCCGGCCGACGGCTGGCGCGACGTCGTCGCGCACGGGGTCGCCGCGATCCGCGCCGGGCGGGTGGACAAGGTCGTGCTCGCCCGTGACGTCTCGGCGCGCACGTCCGAGCCGATCGACCCCCGATGGCTGCTCGGCCGGCTGGCCGACGCATACCCGACCTGCTGGACCTTCAGCGTCGACGGCATCCTCGGGGCGACGCCCGAGCTCCTCGTGCGCAGCGAGAAGGGACTGGTCACCTCGCGCGTGCTGGCCGGCACCATCCGCCGCACCGGCGACGACGACGCCGACCTCGCCCGGGCGGCGATCCTCGCGCACTCCTCCAAGGACCTCGAGGAGCACGAGTACGCCGTGCGGTCCGTGGCCGACGCGCTGGAGCCGTTCTGCTCCTCCACCAACGTCCCAGACGTGCCGTTCGTGCTGCACCTGCCCAACGTGCTGCACCTGGCCAGCGACGTGACCGGTGTGCTCGCGCACGCATCCGGTGGGGCGCCCGCGCCGTCCAGCCTCGCGCTCGCCGCCGCACTCCACCCGACCGCGGCCGTCTGCGGGACCCCGACCGTCGCCGCGCGCGACCTCATCGCCGAGGTCGAGGGCATGGACCGCGGCCGGTACGCCGGCCCGGTGGGCTGGCTCGGCGCCGACGGCGACGGCGAGTGGGGCATCGCGCTGCGGTCCGCCGAGCTCGACCCGCGGGACCCGCACCGGCTGCGGCTGTTCGCCGGTTGCGGGATCGTCGCCGCGTCGGACCCGGCGGCCGAGCTCGCCGAGTCCGAGGCCAAGCTCGAGCCCATGAGGCACGCGCTCGGCAGCGACTGAGCCGGGAGCGCCGTCGCCCGTGCGACGACGGCGCCCGTGCGGTGACGGCGCCCGTCCGGTGACGGCGCCCGTCCACAGCACCCTCCCGAGGTCTGTCGGCCGCGTGCTCGGCGTTGGTACGGTCGCCGCCGGGTCCTCACGCAGGGGGTGGGCATGCTGCTCAGGCGCGGCATCACGCTGACCGCGACGCTCGCCGTGCTGCTCGCGGCCGGGTGCACCTCGCAGGACCCGGAGCCCGAGCCCCCGCCGGTCGCGCAGTCGCCGACCCCGACGGTCGAGCCACCCGAGCCGACCCCCACGGTGGCTCCCGTGGTGGCGCCGCCGCCGCCACCCGAGCTCGAGCGCACCGACGAGGTGGGGGCGGCAGCGGCGGCGGAGTATTTCCTGGAGCTGTACGGGTACGTCATGCAGACCGGCGACGTCGCAGCGTGGGACGCCTTAAGCTGGGAAAGCTGCGGCTTCTGCTCGCGAACTAGCGGCATTGCGACCGAAATCGCCGATGCGAATGAGAATTTCGAGGGCGCAAATATCACGGTAACCGATACGTTCGTTCACCCATACGACGACCTGGTCGGCGGGTATCCGGTCGACGTCGATTTTTCGCAGGATGAGGGCACACGTCGCGACGCGTCCGGCGACCTCATCGAGGCGAGCCAAGCGGACAGCGGCACCATCGGAGTTGACGTGATCCACTCCGATGGCGGCTGGAAGGTCGTCGCCGTTACCGCACAGGACCGATGATGCACCGATCTCTAATCTCGATGCTTGTACCGGTGGTCGCGATCATCACTGGATCGCAGAGCGTCCCAATGGCTACAGATCCGGCTACGCCAGGGGGAACTTCGGCTCGCGCCCTTTTCGACGGCAATTCAGCGTTCGTTCGGGGTGAGCGTGCGGACTATCCGGCGGGGACGCGCGCGAACGGCAGGCGCGACGCGTCGCCGGAGGAGTTCCGGCGTGCGCCTTGGTGGGTGTGCGGTCCGACGTTCGACAAGGTCGACTTCGCCGATCCGCCTCCGGTCGTGGACACCAGGCCGCAGCCCGAGTGTGGCGACAACACGCTGAACTTGGTGCGGGACGCAGCGACCTGCGCCCCGGACCAGCGCTCGGTCGAGCCCTTGTTCCGCCGCACGCAGGACACCGCGGCAGCGGGCGGATGGTCGGACTGGGCGATGATCGACCCCGGCGGCTGCGTCGTGGACGTCGACCTGCGCGCAGCCATCGCCCAAGAGCTCCAGCGACTGCCGCTCACACCATCGGCGCTCTCCGTCGAACCACCGTCGGGCTGGACCCTGGTCAACGCCGACACCGTGGTGTTCACCGACGACTCCGCACAGGTGCTGGACACCACGGTCGTCGGCATCGCCGTCCGGATCCGCGCGACACCGACGACATTCGCGTGGGACTTCGGGGACGGCTCTCAGCCGCTCCGCACGACCGACCCGGGCCACCCATGGCCCGACCACACGGTCGCGCACCGCTACAGCACCGAGGGCACCCGCCAGATCAGCCTCACCACGACCTGGTCGGCCCAGTTCCAGGTCGCCGGCACGACCGGCTGGGAACGGGTCGACGGCACAGCAACCACCACGTCGACGAGCCAACCCCTCACCGTGCACGAAGCCCGCGCCCACCTCGTCGCCGAGCCGACCACCTGATCGCCCCGACTCCAGAGGCGTGACGGCGGGTGGCCGCGCTGTCGATCCGGTCGTCTCACGCCACGGTGGACCGCCCCGAGCCGACCGGGCCCTGGCACGGCTGCTCCGCGCGCGCACTGCCGCAGCGTCCCGACCGTCTCAAGCCCGGCCCGCGGACGATGCGCCGTCTCGAGCACACTCCTGCCGCTCCTCCGGCGTCGTGAGCCCGGCCCCACCGATTCCCCGGCGCGGCGCTCCGAGCCGGTCGTTGTGCGAGCCACCGTCCCGGCAGTCGCGCGCCGGCGTTCCACCGGCTCGACCAAGCCCAGGGCACGCGGCCGACCCCACAACTCCACGAGTGCGAGCGCGTCCACAGCCACCGGTCGACGCCACACCGGCAGCCTCCGACGCCTCGATACGGTCGCCGCCCGGTCGTCGTCGAGGGAGATGCGCATGCTGCCGAAGAGGTCATCGACGTTCGCGGTGGCGGCCACCGCGATCATGCTCGGCGCGTGCACCGTGCAGGTGCCCGCACCCGCGTCCGAGCCGGCGTCCGAGCCGGCGCCCGTCGTGTCGACCACCCCTGCGGCGCCGCCGGCACCTGCGATGGCGCCACCCGTCGCGCCGGCCGAGCTGGAGCGCACCGACGACGTGGGGGCGCAGGCCGCCGCCGAGTACTTCGTGACGCTGTGGAGCTACACCATGCAGACCGGCGACGTGGCGGCCTGGGACGCCCTCAGCGACGAGCTCTGCCAGTTCTGCCTGTGGACCCGTGGCCTCGCGCTGTCGATCCGCGATTCGGGTGACACCTTCACGGGCGGTGAGATCACCCCGGTCGGCACGTACCTGCACCCCTTCGACGCCGCCGCGGCCGCGTACCCCGTCGACGTCGACTTCGTCCAGGCACCCTCGCTGCAGGCCGACGCCACCCGCGCGGCCATCTCGGCCGGGCCCGCCCACTACGGCACGTTGGGGGTCGACGTCGCCCGGCTGGACGAGGGCTGGAAGGTGCTGGAGGTGACGTCCCAAGGCGAGTCCGACCTCGGGGCCGAGCCGAATGGATGACGCCCGGCTCAGACCCCGACCGGGCACGTGCGAGGCGGCCCGATCACCGGACCGTCCGGCGCACCGGACGGCCCGGACCCGCCGCGATGGCCCCGGACGGACTCAGCGCCACCGCGGGGGGCCGCGATGGCGCTGAGTCGATGCTTCACCCGGCAGGCAGGCGCTGGGTCAGCCCCGGCCGCCGAACCAGTCGAAGCCCGGCACGTTGTTCGGGTTGGTCGGGTCGCCCGACCCGTCCAGACCCGGCAGCTGCAGGCCGTCGTCGGACGAGTCCTGCGAGCCGCTGTCCTGGCTGGTCAGTGCGTCCTCGCGGGTGGCCAGGGTGACCGTGACGTCGAGCGCCTGACCGTCGCGGACGACGGTGAGCTCGGTCGCGTCACCGGACGCACGCTCACGCACGTACGCCGTCAGCGACTCGGCACCGGCGACGGCGTCCCCGTCGATGGCGACGATGACGTCACCCTGCTCGAGGTCCGCCGCCTGCGCGGGCGAGCCCGAGGTCACCTGCTCGACGACGGCGCCGCGGCGGGTGACGCCGTCCGCCGTCGCGGTGCCGTCGCTGAGCGAGACCCCGAGGAAGGCGTGCTCCGCCGTGCCGTCCTCCACGAGCTGCGCGGCGACGTCGCGGGCGAGGTTCACCGGGATCGAGAAGCCCAGACCGATCGAGCCGGACTGCGAACCACCGCTCGAGAGCGTCGCGATCGACGACGTGATGCCGATGACCCGGCCCTCCGCGTCGAACAGCGGGCCGCCGCTGTTGCCGGGGTTGACCGCCGCGTCGATCTGGATCGCGTTCGTGACGACCACGTCGGACGCACGGGTGGCGCTGCTCGACGACGCCGAGACCGGCCGGTCGATCGCGGACACGATGCCCGTCGTGACGGTGTTCGCCAGACCGAGCGGGTTCCCGACCGCCATCACCGGCGCACCGACGATGACGTCGTCGGAGTCGCCGAACGCCGCCGGCTGCAGGTCGTCCGGCACGTCGTCGATCTTGACGATGGCGAGGTCGGTCGAGGGGTCGAGGCCGACGATCGTGGCCGTGAAGAGCCGCCCGTCGGTCAGGGTCACCTGGACCGTGTCCTCCTCGGCGCCGGCCACGACGTGGTTGTTCGTGAGGATGTGCCCGTCCTTGTCGATGATGACGCCCGAGCCCTCACCCCCACCGTTCGCCGTGCTGACCTGGATGGCGACCACGGAGGCCGACACCGCCGAGGCGACCGACTCCCAGTCCGGGTTGTCCGACGTGGAGCCGGAGACCGGCACGGTCGCGGTCGAGGTCTGACCGATCGCCGCCAACGACGAGGGCGTCGTGGTGCGCTCCTCACCGAAGCCGCCGGTCAGACCGACGGTCGCCACGCTGGCGAGCACGGCCGTCGCGGCCGCGGTGCTGACGAGAGGCAGCCAGGTCGGACGGCGGCGGTCGGTGCGCGCCGTGCCCTGCGGCTGACCCGCGGTCGCCTGGGCACCCCAGTCGGTCGTACCGGGGATGCCGGGTCCGGCGGGCCCCTGAGCCGTGGCCCAGGCGGGTGCGGCGCCTGCTCCCGTGCCAGTTGGGTGGGCGCCGGCCGGCGACGTGGGCGAGGGCGACCCGAGCGTCCAGTCCGGCACCGGCGTTCCGACCGGAGCCGGACCGTCGGTCGGCGCGGCGCCGGCGACGGTCGGCATGGGGGCCACCGGCTGCGTCGGGGCGACCGGCATCGGGGCGGTCGCGTCGGTACGGGCGGTCGGCATGGCCTGCGTCGCGTCGGGTGCGCGGAAGGTCTGGGTGGGCTGGTCGTGGTGGTGCGGGTGCGGGGCCGTCGCGTCGTCGGTGCGGGCGGCCTGCGGCGCCTGGTCGTGCTCGTTCATGGGTGCCTCCTGTCGTTGGTGACCATGGAAGGCCCTCGACCTGGAACGACCCTTCGGGTTGCCTGGGAGTTGGCTGTGAGCGCCGACGGCGCGCCGTGCGTCCGGGAGGCGACGTCGGACCTGGGGTCAGTTCAACGCGTCGCTGACCGCCGCGGCGATGCGCTCACCGAGCGCACGCCGCCGCGCACGGTCCACGCGGACCTCCACGACGCTCACGCCGGGACCCGGCGTCGCGAGCGCCACGGCGACCTCGTCGGCGTCGCGCACCAGCTCGTGCCGCACCCCGTACCCGGCGCACAGGGCGCCGAGGTCGGCGCCGTGCGGGGTGCCGAACACCCGCTCGAACGCGTCGGCGTGCTCACGGGCCCCGTGCTCGAGCGTGGCGAAGATCGACCCGCCGTCGTCGTTGGCCACGACGAGCTGGAGGTCCGGCTGCGGCTCGAACGGGCTGCGCAGGAGACCACCGACGTCATGCAGGAAGGTCAGGTCTCCGAGCAGCGCGCGCACCTGCCCGACCCCGTCCAGACCGCGCGCCGCCAGGGCGACCCCCAGAGCCGTCGACACCGTGCCGTCGATGCCGGCCAGCCCCCGGTTGGCGAGGACGACGGGGGGCCCGTCCGCCCAGGCTCCGACCAGGTCCAGGTCGCGCACCGGACTGCTGGAGCCGACCACGAGCACGTCCGCCGCCCGGCAGACCCGAGCGACCTGCCGGGCCAGCTGCGGGCCGGTGATCCGAGGGCCGCTGCGGGACCGGCGTCCGCGGGGGGCGTCGTCGAGCACACCGTCGACCGCGGCGGCGGCCCGCTGCCCGGCGTCCCGCCAGCGCTCGAGCCACGCCCCCGGCTGGGCGACCGGCGTCACCGGCACCCCGTTCTCCTCGCCGACCAGCCGCGGGGGCACGTCGGCCAGCACCGTCCCGGCCCGGCGGGCGGCGTCCGGCCAGGTCGCTCCGCGCGGCGCGACGACGAGGACCTCGACGTCGTCGCGCGCGAGCAGCGCCTGCACGGGGCGGGACAGCGTGGGCCGGCCCAGCACGACGGCCCGTCGCACCGCACCGCCCAGCGGCTCGTGCCCGAGCAGCAGCCGGTACGCCGGGACGGCGTTCGGCCCGCCCAGCGCCCCGGACGACGGCTCGGCCAGCAGCGGCCACCCGTTGACCTCGGCGATCCGGCGGGCGACCGGACCCGCACCGTCCCCGGCGACCACGACGGTCGGCACGGTGTCGTCGGGACGGCGGCCGTCCGTGCCGGGTGCGGCCTCGAGCACCGCGCTCTCGCCGTAGCCGTGCCAGACGGCCGACCCGAGCGCACCGCGCGGCACCACCGACACCAGGCCGTCGCCGCTCGGCTGCGGCCAGTCGGCGTCGTCCGGGCCGGGGGCGAGCGGCTCGCGGTACGCCAGGTCGAGGTGCACCGGGCCGGGGTCGCCGGTGCGCGCTCCCCGCGCGGCGGCCACGGCCCGCGCGAGCAGCTGGCGCAGGTCCCGCGACTCCCCCGGCCGGCCGCTGGGTGCGGGCACGTCGACCGCGAAGCGGACTGCGGCGCCATACAGGCCGACCTGGTCCGTCGTCTGGTTCGCGCCGGTGCCGCGCAGCTCGTGCGGCCGGTCGGCGGTGAGCAGGATCAGCGGGACGCCCGCGTGGTGCGCCTCCAGCACGGCCGGGTGCAGGTTCGCGGTCGCGGTGCCGGACGTGGTGACGACGGCGACCGGTCGCGGCCCGGCGAGGCCGTCCGCCGACCCGTCGAGCGCCGCGGTCCCGCGCGCGATCCCGAGCGCCAGGAAGGCCGCGGCACGCTCGTCGACGCGCACGTGCAGGTCGATCGCCGGGGCGCCGGCGGGGCGCTCGCCGTCCGGCAGCGCGGCAGCGGCCAGGGCGTACGCGAGCGGCGCGGACCGCGAGCCCGGCGCGAGGACGACGTCGCGCACCCCGAGCCGCGCCAACGACTGGACGAGCACCCGGGCCGCCGTGGTGGCGGGGGCAGGGGCGGGCTCGCTCATGCGTCCACCGTAGTCACCGGGCTGCGGTGGTCCGGTCCAGCCCCCGGACGCGGTTCACCCGCTCGAGCCACCACGCGCGGGACTCCGGCGACGCCTCGGCCGCAGCCAGCCGCCCCGGCTCGGGCAGCGGGCGCCGGACCGCGATCGCGCCGTCCACCGGCAGCAGCGGATGGGCGACGACGTCCGCCGTCAGCAGCTGGGCGGTGGCCAGCCCGCAGGCGTGCGTGAGATCGGGCAGGGCGGCCGCCAGCGCGATCCCGGCCGCGAGGCCGACCGAGGTCTCCAGCGCGGACGACACGACGACGGGCAGCCCGACCTGCTCGGCCAGCCGCAGGCAGGCCCGGACGCCCCCGAGCGGCTGGACCTTGAGCACGACCACGTCGGCCGCCTCGGCGCGGGCGACCTCGAGCGGGTCCGTCGCCCGGCGGATCGACTCGTCCGCCGCGATCGGCACGTGGGTCGCGCGGCGCACGGCGGCGAGGTCGGCGACGGTCGGCACCGGCTGCTCGGCGTACTCGAGCCCGCCCGCGGCCCGGTCCAGGACGCGCAGCCGGGCGACCGCGGTGTCGACGTCCCAGGCGGCGTTCGCGTCCACCCGGATGTGGCCCTCCGGTCCGAGGGCGTCCCGCACCGCCTCGAGCCGGGCGATCTCCTGCCCGACGTCCTGGCCGGGCTCGGCGACCTTGACCTTGGCGGTGCGGCAGCCCCCCGAGCCGGTGACCAGGCGGTGCGCGGTCGGGCCGTCCACGGCGGGGACCGTGACGTTGACCGGGATCCGGTCGCGGACCGCCGCCGGCCACTCGTCGTCGGCGGCTTCCCGGGCGGCGCGCCACCACGCGAGCGCCTCCGCGTCGTCGTACTCGGTGAAGGGGCTGAACTCCCCCCAGCCGGCGGCGCCCCGCACCAGCACGCCCTCGCGGACCGTGATCCCGCGGAAGCGGGTCCCTAGCGGGATGCTCCACACGACGACGTCGCCGGTCGCGGGGGGCGAGGTGGCAGGGCTCACCGGGCCAGGCTAGGCGGCACCGCCCACGCATCGCCGGCCGCGACACCGCCGTCGAGCACCGTGCGCCCGGCGAACCGGGGTGTCGGTGCCCGCGGCTAGGGTGACGCGCGTGAGCGACCTCCCCGCCTCCGTGTCCGCGACCTTCGACCCGTCGCGGTGGCGCACCGTGGTGGGGTTCGAGGGCCTCACCGACCTCACCTACCACCGCGGGGTCGAGCGGCACCAGGACGGCACGGAGCGGGACCTGCCGGTGGTCCGGATCGCGTTCGACCGGCCGGAGGTGCGCAACGCGTTCCGCCCGCACACCGTCGACGAGCTGTACCGAGCGCTCGACCACGCCCGGATGACGTCCGACGTGGGCACGGTCCTGCTGACCGGCAACGGTCCGAGCCCCAAGGACGGCGGCTGGGCGTTCTGCTCGGGCGGGGACCAGCGCATCCGTGGACGCGACGGGTACCGCTACACCGACACCACCCAGGCGCAGACGGCCGACGCGATCGACCCGGCGCGCGCGGGCCGGCTGCACATCCTGGAGGTGCAGCGCCTGATCCGCACGATGCCCAAGGTCGTGGTGGCCGTGGTGAACGGCTGGGCCGCGGGCGGCGGGCACTCCCTCCACGTGGTCGCGGACCTGTCGATCGCGTCCCGCCAGCACGCCCGGTTCAAGCAGACCGACGCCAACGTCGGGTCCTTCGACGGCGGCTACGGGTCGGCGTACCTGGCCCGGCAGGTCGGGCAGAAGCGCGCGCGGGAGATCTTCTTCCTCGCCCGGGAGTACTCCGCGCAGGACGCCGAGCGGTGGGGCGCCGTGAACGAGGTCGCCGACCACGACGACCTGGAGGACCTGGCGCTGGAGTACGCGGCCATCATCGCCACGAAGTCCCCCCAGGCGGTGCGCATGCTGAAGTTCGCGTTCAACCTGCCCGACGACGGCCTGGCCGGCCAGCAGGTGTTCGCCGGGGAGGCGACCCGGCTCGCCTACATGACGGACGAGGCCGTCGAGGGGCGCGACGCCTTCCTGGAACGGCGCGACCCCGACTGGTCCCGCTTCCCGTACGCCTTCTGACCCTGCTGCCCTGCCGACCCCGGCGGTCGCCGCAGGTCCCGTCGAGCGCTGCTGCCCCCTGCGGGGCCGTCGGGCGGTCAGCCGACCGACACCGCGCCGCTGCCGTTGGGCACCAGCTCGACCCAGGTGACGCCGGGCGCCAGGCGGACCTCCTCGCCGTCGGCCGTGGTCAGCCGCAGCGGCTCCGTCACCGAGCCCTTGTTCCAGGTCGCGGCGAGCGTGCGACCACCGGTGGCGACCAGCGCCTCGCCGGTCCCCTCCAGCAGCGTCTCGGGGACGACCGCGCCGGACGGGTCGCGGGTGCCGGAGTCCACCAGGTCCACGCGCAGCACCACGACGTTCGCGGCAGCCAGCCGCGCGCCGGACGCCGCCGTCGCCGGGGTGCCCTTCTCGGTCCGCAGCCACGCCGCCGTAGCCGGGTCCCAGGTCCAGCCGGGCCGGGAGTAGGACGACATGGTCACCGCCACGGACGTGGTCGGCGCACCGGTCGTCGCGACCGTCGCCAGGTCAGGCCGCAGCGCGTAGGCGAACTGCGGCGGCGGAGCGGCGGTGTGGTCGGGGTCGGCCTGGTCGAGGAACGTCGTGGGCCGGCCGAAGACGTTGTGCGGGGCGCCGATACCCGACCGACGCCAGAACCCGTCGTCACCGGCGTCATGGCTGACCACCTGCAGGCCGGCGTCGGCGAGGGCCGAGACGAACCTCGGCTGCCCGCCGGAGAACGCGATGACCCCGTGCAGCGGCGCCGCGATGGCCGGGTCCATCGGCCGCACCGACCGGATGGGCCCCACCTCGTCGGGCAGCGTCGAGTGGAAGACCACGACGAACCGGGTCACTCCTCCCTCCACGACCTGCTCCCAGACGATGTCGGCTGCGTCCAGGCCGGTCTGCGGACGCACCGACACGGGGTTCTCGATCTTGACCGCCAGCGCGGGCCGCGCCGCGACCTCGGCGGTCTCCACACCCGTCAGCGGCCACGTCACGGGCACCTGCGGCGGTGGTGGGGCGACCTTGTCGGTGGTGATGTCCGCGGTCTGGGTGACCGGGGCGGGGACCTGGGGCGCCTCGGCGGAGCACCCGCCGATCGCGAGCAGCGCACCGACCGCTGCCGCCAGCAGGGTCGGACGCGTCAGGGCGGGACGGGTGCGCACGTCGACAGGCCTCTCCTCGCACCGACCGCGGCGGACGGCGACCGCCGACACTCTACGGCGGCACCTACCCTGGGCCGGTGACCCGCGCCCTGCGCGCCGTGCCTGCCGGGCCCGGCGACGTGACCCGGCTGGCCGACGCGCTGCGGGCCGCCCTGGACGGGGACGGCGCCGCCGTCCAGCCCGTGCCCGACGAGGGCGGCCCGGGCCCCGATCCGTCCGGGGCCGGCGCGCGCGGGGTGCCCGACGACGTCGCCGTCGTCGTCCGGACCTCCGGGTCCACCGGGGAGCCGCGCGGGGTGATGCTGTCCGCCGCCGCCCTGCGCGCGTCGGCCGCGGCGACCGAGACCCGGCTCGGCGGGCCGGCCCAGTGGCTGCTGACCCTCCCGGCCCACCACGTCGCCGGGCTGCAGGTGGTGGCCCGGTCCGTCCTGGCCGGGACCCGGCCCGTCGTCGCCGCGCCGGGGACCTTCCGGCCGGACCGGTTCGTCGCCGACACGGCGCGGCTGACGGCGGACCGCCGCTACACCTCGCTCGTCCCCACCCAGCTGCACCGACTGCTCGACGACGACGCCGGGCGGGCGGCGCTGCGCCGCTACGACGCCGTGCTGCTCGGCGGTGCCGCGACCCCGGCCCCGCTGCTCGACCGCGCGCGCTCCGCCGGGATCCGGGTGACCACCACCTACGGCATGTCCGAGACCTGCGGCGGCTGCGTGTATGACGGCGTCCCGCTCGACGGGGTGCGGGTCCGGCTCGACCCGGACGACGGCATCCTGCTGACCGGGCCGGTGCTCGCCACGGGGTACCTGGGGCGCCCGGACCTGGACTCCCGGACGTTCGTGGACGTCGAGGCCGCGCGCTGGCTGCGCACGCACGATCTCGGCCGGCTCGACGACGGGCGGCTGGTGGTGCTCGGCCGGGTCGACGACGTGCTGGTCACGGGGGGCGTCAAGGTCGCGCCCTCCGCCGTCGAGCGCGTCGTGGCCGAGGTGGTCGGGGTGGGCGAGGTCTGCGTGGTCGGGGTCGCCGACCCGGAGTGGGGCCAGGCCGTGGTGGCCGTGGTGGTCCCGAGCCGCGGGCGGCGCGCGCCGTCCCCGGGGCAGGTCCGTGAGCACGTCGCCGCTACCCTGGGGGCGCCCGCTGCACCACGGCACCTCGTCGTGGTGGACCGCCTGCCGCTGCGCGGACCGGGCAAGGTCGACCGTCGCGGTGCTGCCGCGCTCGCCGCGGCGCGCCTCGACCGCCCCCTGCCGAGCTGAACGGAGCACGCATGGCCACCGCCGCCGAGTGGATCGCCGGTGCGCGTCCGCGCACCCTGCCGGCTGCGGCTGCGCCGGTGCTCGTGGGCAGCGGTGCCGCGGCGCACGCGTCCGACTGGGGCCTGCGCGAGACGGGGCTCGCGCTGCTCGCGTTCGGTGTCGCCGCCGCGCTCCAGGTCGGCGTCAACTACGCCAACGACTACTCCGACGGGGTCCGCGGGACCGACGTCGACCGGGTCGGCCCCCTGCGGCTGACCGCCTCGGGCACCGCGCCGCCTGCGGCGGTCAAGCGCGCCGCCTTCGCCGCGTTCGGCGTCGCCGCGGCGCTCGGGCTCGCCGTCGTGCTCGTCACCGGCCACCTGTGGCTGCTCGCCGTCGGTGCCGCGTCCATCGTGGCCGCCTGGTACTACACCGGCGGCCGGCGGCCCTACGGCTACCGCGGCCTGGGCGAGGTGGGCGTGTTCGTCTTCTTCGGCCTGGTGGCCGTGCTGGGGACCACCTACGTGCTGATCGACGCGACCACCTGGCCCGCGGTCGCCGGCGCGGTCGGCGTCGGACTGCTCGCCTGCGCACTGCTCATGGTGAACAACCTGCGGGACGTGCCGACGGACGCCGTGGTGGGCAAGCGGACCCTGGCGGTCCGGCTGGGCGAGCACCGCGCTCGACGGCTGTACGTGGCGTTCCTCGCCGTGCCCGTGCTGCTCGCCGTCGCGTGCGCCGTCGCGGCGCCGTGGACGCTGCTCGTGCTCGCGCTCGTGCCGTGGGCGGCGTTCCTGGCGATCGCGGTCCGGGTGGGCGCCCGCGGCGTCGCCCTCGTCCCGGTGCTGGCCGGCACCGGGATGCTCGAGCTGGCCTACGGCGTGCTGCTCGGTCTCGGGCTCGCTGTCTCGGGCTGACCCGCGTGCGCCGACCCGCTCAGCGCTCGCGTGGCTCCGTGCCGGACGCGCCGTCCACCACGGAGTCCTCGTGCTCGGCGTCCGACTCCGCAGATCCCGAGAACCGGCGCCCGCTGACCCGCCGGTCCTCGGCCCGCTGCGCGAGGTAGGTCGCGGCGCGGTCGCGGGGACCGGCGAGCAGCACGTAGGACAGGCCCCACGCGGCCAGCGTCGCCACGACCAGCAGCAGCCAGGTCCGCAGTCCGGCCCAGTAGCCGAGCCCGAAGCACGCCGCGAGCAGCGTGATCCGGAGGGCGGAGTACGTCACCAGGGGCACCCGACCAGGGTAGGCCCGAACGGTGCGCACCCCGACATAGGCTGTCGTCCATGCGGAACCTGCTGTTCGTCGCGCTCCTGGGGCTGGTCGTGTACTCGGTCCTCGACGTCTGGCGCAGCGAGTCCGACGAGCGGTACGGCATCTCCCGCGTGCTGTGGATCCTGCTCATCGTGCTGCTGCCGGTGCTCGGCTCGATCGCCTGGCTGGTCGCCCGGTCCCAGGCCCGCGCGCGCGGTGCGGGCGGGGGCTCGGGCGGCACACGTCCGCGGGCCCCGCGGCCGGGTCCGCGCAGGCCCCCGGGTCCGCTGGCACCCGACGACGATCCCGAGTTCCTGTGGCGGCTCGAGCAGCAGCAGCGCCGCGCGGACGCGGCCGGCCGGCGCACCGGCGAGGAGCCCGGGCGGCAGCCGGGCGACCCCGCCCGGGGCTCCGACGGCGGATCGACCGGTGAGGACGACGCCCCCGGGCACGACTCCCCCGGTCACGACTCACCCGGCCGCGGCACCCCCGGCCCGCGCACCGGCGGCTGACGCCGCCACCGCTCCTTGCGGCCCGGCCGGTCACAGGCCGGAGTACGAGTGCTTCCCGTCGAAGAACATGTTGACCAGCGTGAAGTTCGCCAGCACGCAGGCGTACCCGACCAGGACGAACCACGCGGCGCGGCGTCCACCCCAGCCGCGGGTCGTGCGCGCGTGCAGGTACGCCGCGTAGACGACCCAGATGACGAACGTCCAGACCTCCTTGGGGTCCCAGCCCCAGTAGCGGCCCCACGCGTGCTCGGCCCAGATGGCACCGGCGATCAGCGTGAACGTCCACAGCACGAAGCCAACGGCGTTCAGCCGGAACGACAGCGCCTCGAGCTCGGTGGGCCGCGGGACCGCCTCGAGCCAGCGCCAGCCGCGCCCGGCCAGGGCCGTCGACCCGCGTCCGCGGGAGTCGCGGAGCAGCTGCAGCACGCTGGTCGCGCAGGCGACGGTGAAGACTCCGGTCGAGGTGATGGCCACCCCGACGTGGATCACCAGCCAGTAGCTGTCCAGGGCGGGCTGCACGCCGTCGGCCTGGATGAAGAACACGAGCAGCCCGGCCGCGAGCGCCAGCACGGCGAAGCCGGTGACCACCACCCCGAGGAACGGCAGATCACGGCGACGCAGCACCGCCAGCAGCACGACGACCGCGACGAGGGTGCCGACGAGCGTGAACTCGTACATGTTGGCCCACGGCGCGCGGCCGGCGGCGAAACCGCGCGCGACCACCGCGACGACGTGCAGCACGAGTCCGAGCGTCGTCGTGGAGCGGGCGATGCCCCGCGCCTTGGACCGGCGCCGCCCCGGGGCGCCCACCCCCGGCGCGGTGCCGGGCACCCGGCCCGCCCCTGCGCCGAGACCGCCCGCGGCCGTCGCGCCGTCCCGGTCGCCCCGGTCGGCCACGAGCGTGCCGGTGGCCCGCCCGCCGGACCGGACGCCGGCCGCGGCCACCCGGGCGGCCGGCAGCCGGTCGACCATCCGTGCGAGGTCGAGCGTGTACGCGACCAGCGCGATCGTGTAGACGGTCGCCGCCGCCCACACCATGCCTGTGCTGAGGTCGCCGAGCTGCGCCGTGGTCATCGTGATCCCTCCGGACGCGTGCCCGCGTCCTGGTGTCGGTCGTGCTGCTGCGGGTGCGGTGGGGCGTCCGCACCCGGCGGGGCGTCGTCGTCCGCACCGGGGTCCGGCCCGGCCACCTGGGCCACGACCGAGTCCAGCTCGGCCTGCAGCCCGACGTCGTCGCCGCGAGCCAGCGCTGCGGCGGTCACCACTGTACGACCGTCCGGACCGGGCACCGCCCGCAGCCAGACCCGCCGCCGCGGCGTGAACAGCGACACCGCGAGACCGGTCAGCGCGGTCAGCGCGAACACCAGGACGAACAGCAGCGTGGGGTCGTGCCGCAGGTCGAGGGCCACGAACCGTGGGGTCGCCGCGTAGGTCAGCTCGCCGAGGCCGTCCGGCAGTGCGACGGTCTCGCCCGGACGCAGGTAGAGGGTGACCGGTGCGCCGCCGGCGTCGACGGACTGCTCGAGGCCGGACTGGTCGAGCTCGTAGACGTTCTGCGGGACGCCGTCGTCCAGGCCGAGGTCGCCCGAGTACACCGTGATCACCATCAACGGGTCGCGCGGCAGGGGGTGCGTCGAGCGCCACTGGCCCGGCAGCAGCTCCTCCGCCGTGGGCAGCAGGAAGGCGATCATGCCGATCTGCGGCCCGGCGGACACGTCCGGCACCTTGATCACGCCGCGCGAGGTGTACACCTCGTCCTGCGGCAGGAACGGCACGGCGCCGCTGAACGCCACCTCGCCGGCGGCGTCGCGCACCGTGACCTCGGGCGCGTACCCGTTGCCCTGCAGGTACACCTTCGCGCCGCCCGCGGTCAGCGGGTGGTTGACCCGGATCGACTCCGCCCGCTCCGCGCCGTCGGGGTCACGGACGGTCACGTCCGCGCGGAAGTACCGCGACGCGAGCGTCTGCGGGTCGAACTCGGCGGTGAACGCGTCGAGCGTGAGGGAGAACGGCACCAGGCTCGACGGGTCGAAGCCGGCGCCGCTCTCGAAGGTGTCGTAGTCCACGACGGCGTTGGCGAACCCGCGGCCCTCGAGGACGATCGCCTGGCCGCGGTAGTGCAGGAACTGTCCCGTCCCCACCGAGATGAGCAGGCCCACGAGCGCGAGGTGGAAGGCGAGGTTGCCGGTCTCGCGCAGGTAGCCGCGCTCGGCCGAGACGGTGACGCCCGGGCCCTCCTCGCGCACGTCCACCCGGTACCGCGGCAGCCACCGCAGCCGGCCACGCAGCGCCGCCCGGGCCGCGCCGGCGACGTCACCGGGTGACTGCGACGTCGTCCACCCGCCCTGCGCCGGGAACCGGTCGAAGCGGCGCGGCGTGCGCGGCGGGCGGGCACGCAGTGCGCCCAGGTGCGCCCGGGTGCGCGGCACGATGCAGCCCACCAGCGAGATGAACAGCAGCAGGTAGATCGCCGAGAACCACACCGAGGCGTAGACGTCGAACGCACCGACCCGGTCCAGCCACGGCCCCAGGTCCGGGTGGTCCGCCAGGTACTCCGCCACCCGTGCCGGGTCCTGCGGACGCTGCGGCAGGACGGATCCCGGGACGGCGGCGACCGCGAGCAGCATGAGCAGCAGCAGCGCGACGCGCATGCTGGTCAGCTGTCGCCACATCCACCGCAGCCACCCGACGAGGCCGAGCCGCGGCAGCTCGACGGGCGCCCCGGGGCGCCCGTCCGCGGCCTGGGTGCGCTCGTCGAGCGTGTCCTCGATGCCCTCGGGCCGGTAGCCGACCATCAGACCACCGGCCGGAAGCCGGCGACCAGGCCCTGCAGCGACTGGGTCCAGCTGCCCCACAGCCCGGTGACCAGCGCCAGCCCGATGACGATCAGGAGCCCGCCGCCGATCCGGCTGACCGCGAGCCGGTGCCGGCGCAGGAACGCCAGCGCCCCCGCGCTGCGGCCCAGTCCGAGCGCGATCACCAGGAACGGCAGCCCCAGGCCCAGGCAGTAGGCGACCGACAGCGTCGCCCCGCGCGCCGGGGACCCGCCGTCGAGGGACAGCGCGATGACCGCGGCCAGGGTCGGGCCGATGCAGGGAGCCCAGCCGAGGCCGAAGACGACGCCGAGCAGGGGCGCGCCCCACAGACCGGCGGTCGGCGTCAGGTGCGGGCGGGTGTCGCGCTGCAGCGCGGGCACGAGCCCCAGGAAGGCGAGCCCCATCGCGATCACGACGACGCCCAGGACGCGGGTGAGCGGGTCCTCCCAGCGCCCCAGCAGGGCACCCACCGAGCCGGCGAGGGTCCCGAGCGCGACGAAGACCACGGTGAAGCCGGCCACGAACAGCCCGACACCGGCGAGCAGCCGGCCCCGGCCCGCCGCCGCAGCCGGACGCGCGCCGCGACCGAGCCCGGTCTGGCCCAGCGCGGCGCCGCTCATCCCGCCCAGGTACCCCAGGTAGCCGGGCACCAGCGGCAGGACGCACGGGGAGGCGAACGAGACCAGCCCCGCGATCAGGGCGACCGGGATCGCGAGCAGCATGGACCCCGAGAAGGCGGTGGTCGCGAAGTCCGCCCCGACGCCGGCGGCAGCGTGGGCGCCGGTCATGTCGACCTCACGGTGACGTCATCGCCGCGCCACGTCGACCCCTGGGTGCTCACGCCTGCTCGGGCTCCTGGTCGCCGGCCGGCTCGGCCAGCAGGTCGTCCACCATCGCGCGCAGCGTGGAGCCGTCCGCGAGGCCGAGGATCCGTGCCGCGACGCGCCCCTGGCGGTCCAGGACGACCGTGGTCGGCACCGCCTCGAGCGGCACCGACCCCTGCAGCGACGCGACGGCCCGGCCGTCGGTGTCGGCGAGCGAGGGGTACGGGATGTCGAAGGTGCGCTCGAACGCCTCGGCGGCGCCGGCGTCGTCGGTCCCGTTGATGCCGAGCAGCCGCACGCCGTCGTCGGCGTAGTCGCCCGCGATCGCGGCGAGCTCGGGCGCCTCGGCGCGGCACGGCGGGCATGCGGCGTACCAGGTGTTGAGGACGACGACGTCGCCCCGCCACTGCGCGACGTCGACCGGGGCGCCGGTGAAGTCGGTGCCGGCGACCTCGACCGGCTCACCGCGCTCGTCCGGCGCCCACGTGCGGGTGCTCCCGTCCGCGGCGATGTAGCCGCCCGGCTGCCCGTCCTCGGTCCGGCCGCCCCCCGCGGCGGACCCGGACGTGCAGCCGCCGACCGCCAGCACGGCGGCCAGCACGAGGGCCGCGCCCCGACGCACGCTCACGCGCCCGGGACCTGGTTGGCGGCGGGCAGCAGCGCGGCCGCGGGCTCGGTGTAGTGCAGACCGACGAGGCGGTCGTCGGAGTAGCGCAGGGACGTCAGCGACGCCAGCGAGCACTGCCGGCGGCGCGGGTCGTGCCACAGGCGCTCCCCGGACAGGGCCAGCCGCGTGACCCAGATGGGCAGCTGGTGGCTGACCAGCACGATCTCGTGGCCCCGCGCGGCCGCGCGCGCCGCGTCGACGACCGCGAGCATGCGCCGCACCTGCCACCGGTAGGGCTCGCCCCAGGAGGGGCGCAGGGGGTTGAGCAGCAGCGGCCAGTGCTCGGGCCGTCGCAGGGAGCCGGCGCCCACCCCGAAGGTCAGGCCCTCGAAGCGGTTCTCGGCCTCGAGCAGCCGGTCGTCGGTCCGGACGGTCACACCGAAGGCGGCGGCGACGGGCGCGGCGGTCTCCTGCGCGCGCTCCATCGGCGAGGCGACGACGTCCACGACGTCGGAGCGCTCGCGCTGCGGCGCGTCCGGCTCCGGACCGGTCTCGCCGGCGAGGTAACCGGCGACCCGCTGGGCCATCGCGACCCCGCGCTCGGACAGGTGGTACCCGGGCAGCCGCCCGTACAGCACGCCCGCAGGGTTGTGGACCTCGCCGTGCCGCATCAGGTGGACCGTGGTGGCGACCATGCCCTCAGTCTCGCAAACCCGCACGCGTGCTGGGCGCCGGGGAGCCCCGCACGGGGTGTGAGATCCGCCCGGACGCGCCCGCCCGGCCGGCTGTGCCGGGACGCCCCTAGGCCGGCTCGAGCGCGTCGCGGACGGCGGCCATCGCGTCGCCGAGGGCTCCGAGCTGGTCGTCGGTCAGCACGTCCACCAGGTGCGCCCGCACGGCCTGCACGTGACCGGGGGCTGCGGCCTCGAGCCGCGCGAAGCCGGCGTCGGTCATGTGGCAGTTCACCCCGCGCCCGTCGGAGTCGCATGCCTGCCGCTCGACGAGGCCGGCGCTCTCCAGCCGGCGCACGGTGTGCGTGATCCGGCTGCGGGAGTGCGCGAGCTCGTCCGCGAGCAGGGACATGCGCAGCGTGCGCCCCGGCGCCTCCGAGAGCCGGACCAGCACCTCGTACTCGCTCAGCGACAGGTCGCTGTCCCGCTCGAGCTGGCGACCCAGCGCGTCCTGCAGGCGCGCGGTCGCCACCAGGTAGGCGCGCCAGTGCGCCTGCTGCCCGGCGGACAGCCAGCGGACCTCGGTCGGCGACGGGGTGGACATGGACGCACCTCCTGCGGGCGCCGCCCCGACCGGTCGTTCCGGGCAGGGCCTTGCGCATCACCGCCCATCATAGTAGAAATATCAACTAACAGGTCGTTGAGCCTTCAACGACTGGCCCGGCCCACCACGGAGGACACCATGACCAGCACCACCCTGCCGACCGAGACGCTCACCGGCACCTGGACGATCGACGCGTCGCACAGCGAGGCGGGCTTCACCACTCGCCACGCCGGCATCGCCAAGGTCCGCGGCTCGGTGGCGATCACCGAGGGCACCGTCGAGATCGGCGACGACGTCGCCTCGTCCTCCGTCACGGCCGTGCTGGACCCGACCACGATCGACACCCGCGACGCGAACCGCGACGGCCACCTGCGCAGCGCCGACTTCTTCGACGTGGAGAGCTTCCCGACCTGGACGTTCACCTCCACGTCCGTCACCGCGCGCGGCGACGACTACGTCCTCGTCGGGGACCTCACCATCCACGGGGTCACCCGGTCCGTCGAGCTGGACCTGGAGTTCAACGGCACCGCGACCGACCCGTTCGGCAACGCGCGCGCCGGGTTCTCCGCCTCGACCGAGATCTCCCGCAAGGACTTCGGCCTCACCTGGAACGCCGCGCTGGAGACCGGCGGCTTCCTGGTCAGCGACAACGTCAAGATCGCTCTCGAGATCTCGGCCATCAAGCAGGGCTGACCTCCCGCCGATCGGCCGACCGGTCCACCGGCCGGTCCGGCACCCGGGCGTCGAGCCGCCGCACCCCGCGGCCGGCTCGGCGCCCGGGCCGCGTCTCAGGGCGCGAGCACGCCCCGCCTGGTCATGCCCTGCGCCTCCACGCCGCGCTGCTGGACACCGGGCTCGGGCGCGCCGAGCTCGCGCACGCCCTGCTTGCGGCGGTCGTGGAACGCCAGGATCTGCAGCTCGGACCCGAGGTCCACCGTGCGCAGGTCGACGTCGTCCGGCACCCGCAGCGCGCGCGGGGCGAAGCACAACACCCCCGACACACCCGCCGCGACCGCCCGGTCGCACACCTCCTGGGCGACCTCGGGCGGCGTCGCGATGACCGCGATGGTGGCCCCCGTCCCGGCCACGACGTCCTCCAGCCGCTCGGCCGGGTCCACCCGCAGCCCGGCCACGGTCGTCCCCACGACCGCCGGGTCGGCGTCGACCAGGCCCACGACGGCGAAGTCCGGACCGACGAAGCCGGTGTAGTTCGCCAGCGCGTGACCGAGGTGGCCGACGCCGATGATGACCACGCGCCGCCGGCTGGTCAGGCCGAGCACCACGGTGACCTGCCGGCACAGGTGCGCGACGTCGTACCCCACGCCCTTGGTGCCGTGGCTGCCGAGGTAGGACAGGTCCTTGCGCAGCTGCGCCGACCCGACGCCCGCGATCGCCGCGAGCGCCCGGGACGACGTCGTCACCACTCCCTGGTCGGCGAGCACCTGCAGTGCGCGCAGGTACACGGGCAGGCGTCCGACCGTCGCCGGCGGCAGGTCGCGCACGCTCGCGGTCGCCAGCCCCGGACCGGTCGTCCGGGCCGTGCTGCTCGTGCTCACCGCGCTCGCCGTGCTCACACCGGGGCTCCCTCGCCGTCCTGCGGCCAGGCTAGGGGGTGCGGCGGGGCGCTGACAGGGCCTTGCGCAGCCGGTCGGGGTCGATCCGGAAGAACCCGCGCGGGACGCCGTCCACCAGGACCACCGGGACGTCCTCGCCGTGCTCCCGCCGCAGCGCGCCGCCGTCGTGCGCCGCCGCCGCGTCGACGTCGACCTCGACCCAGGTGTCCCCGGTCTGCGCGGTGACCGTCCGGACGACCGCCCGGGCGTCGTCGCACAGGTGGCACCCCGCCCGCCCGAGCAGGACGACCCTGGCCCCGTCGCCGACCGTCATGAGGCAACCCTAGGCCCGCTGGCTACAGTGATCGGGTGCCCGATCCGACGCCCGGCGAGTCCGTCGCCTCCGAGCCCGGCCCCCGGATCGCCGCCTTCTTCGACGTCGACAACACGATCATCCGCGGTGCCAGCGCCTTCCACCTGGCGCGCGGCCTGTTCGAGCGGGGGTTCTTCCGCCCTCGGGACATCCTGTGGGCGGCCGTCATGAACGCCCGCTACCAGCTCTTCGGGGAGAACACCGAGCAGATCGACGAGATCCGGTCCTCGGCGCTGAGCATCATGACCGGGCACTCGGTGGCCGAGGTCGTCGCGATCGGCGAGGAGGTCTACGACCAGGTCATGGAGCTGCGGATCTTCCCCGGGACCCGCGCCCTGCTCGACGAGCACCTGGCCGCCGGCCACCAGGTGTGGCTCGTGACGGCGACGCCGGTCGAGATCGGCGAGGTGATCGCGCGCCGGCTCGGCGCGACCGGGTGCGTGGGGACCGTCGCGGAGCACCGCGGCGGCTTCTACACCGGCCGGCTGGTCGGCGACCTGCTGCACGGCAAGGCCAAGGCCAGCGCCGTCCGCGCGCTGGCCGAGCGGGACGGCATCGACCTGGCCGCGTCCTACGCCTACGGCGACTCGGCGAACGACGTCGCGGTCCTGTCCTCGGTCGGGCATGCCTGCGCGATCAACCCGGACAAGCGGCTGCGCCGGCACGCACGGGCGGCCGGCTGGCCGATCCGTGACGTGCGCGGGCGTCGACGCGCGGCCACCCGTCACGGGCTGCGTACCGCCAGCTGGGCGGGCGTGGCGTGGGTCGCGGGGCTGGCGCTGCGCCAGGTGCGACGCCGCCTGCAGGGCTGACGGCGAGGGCTGGCGGCACGAGCCGACGGCGCGCACGCCGCCCCGGGACGACCGGGCTCGCCGCCCGGACGCACCACGGGCCCGGCATCGACTGCCGGGCCCGGAGCACTACTTCTTGTTGCGACGCTGGTGGCGCGTCTTGCGCAGCAGCTTGCGGTGCTTCTTCTTCGCCATGCGCTTGCGGCGCTTCTTGATGACGGAGCCCATGAGTCCTCACAATCTCGGGTGCTGGTCGGATCGACACGCGGCGCGGTCAGATCGTCCACGCACGCCGAAAGTCCTCGGTCACTTTACCCGCTCCCCCGCCACCGACGCGACGCGCCCGGGTTCGCCGGTCAGGACGTCAGCCGGTCGCCCTCGATGTAGGCCGTGGACAGGTAGTGGTCCAGGGCGTCCTGCGGGACCCGGAACGACCGGCCGACCCGGACGGCGGGCATCTCCCCGGAGTGGACCAGGCGGTACACGGTCATCTTCGACACGCGCATCACCTCGGCGACCTCGGCCACCGTGAGGAACCGCACGCGGGGCTGGTCGCTCGACATGTGGCGCTGGACTCCAGGGGACGGGCCGGCGGTGCGGCGACGGTCGCGATCCGCCGACGGCGGGACACGCAGCGCTCACCCTAGGGCCTGTGGCGTCGGCGGGAAAGGGGACCGAGCGAGCCCACCCCGCCTGGCCCATCCGCCGCGCGCGTCACTCGTACAGGGTGTCCAGGCCGTGCAGCGGGAACGACGCCTGCCGGGCCGCGCGGATGGCGCGGTCCAGCTCGTCAGCGGGGTCGAAGCCGTCCGCCCACCGCGGGAAGTCGGGCTCGACGCCGTCGCCCATGGTGTGCGGCGCGGACGCGCCGGAGAGCGTCTCGACGGTCTCCCGCCAGGTCTGCGGCACGGGGGTGGACGCGTCCAGGCCCGCGTGGGCGGCGATCGCGATCAGGTGCGCCCACACCCGCGGGACGACGTCGTACAGCGCGTAGCCGCCGCCACCGAGCGCGAGCCACCGTCCGGCGGCGACCTCGTGCGCGAGGTCGTGGACCCGCCCGGCGACGTACCGCTGCGCGTCCACGCTCACCCGCAGGTGCGCCAGCGGGTCGCGCCGGTGCGCGTCGCACCCGTGCTGGCTCACGACGACGTCCGGTGCGAAGGCCCGCACCACCGGCTCGACGACGGCGTCGATCGCCCGCAGCCAGCCACGGTCGCCGGTGCCGGCCGGCAGCGGGACGTTGACCACCGTGCCCTCGGCACCCGGCCCGCCGAGCTCGGTGACGTGCCCGGTGCCGGGGAACAGGGTGCGCCCGCTCTCGTGCACCGACACGGTCAGGACGCGCGGGTCGTCCCAGAACACGCGCTCCACGCCGTCCCCGTGGTGGGCGTCCACGTCCACGTACGCGACCCGCTCGGCGCCCGCGTCGAGCAGCCCGCGGATCGCCACCGCCGCGTCGTTGTAGATGCAGAACCCCGACGCCGCGCCCGGCATCGCGTGGTGCATGCCGCCCGCGATGTTCACCGCGTGCGCGACCTCCCCGGCCCACACCGCGCGCGCGGCCGCCAGGCTCCCGCCGACGATGCGGGCGGCGGCGTCGTGCATGCCGGGGAACACCGGGTCGTCCTCGGTGCCCAGCCCGCGCGCCAGGTCCAGCTGCCCGTCCCGCGACGCCTTGACGACCGCGGCGACGTAGTCGGCGTCGTGCACGGTGAGCAGGTCCGCCTCGGTGGCCGGCGCGGCGTCGACCACCTGCACGCCCTCCTCGGCGAGCGTGCCCAGCGCCCGGGACAGCTGCATGGTGAGGTCCAGCCGCAGGGGCGACATGGGGTGCCCGTGGCCGAAGCTGTACGCGAGCAGCGCGGGGCTCCACACCACGCGCACGGAGTCGCTCATGAGAGGTCACGGTAGCCGTGCGCGCACCCGTCCAGCACGCCGCGTGCGCCACCGGGGGCACGGCGTGCGAGAGTGGGCGCTCATGAGCGTCGGCGGCAGGAGCGCAGGGTTGCGCGACCGCCTGCGGGACCGGCCACCGGGCCGTGACGGCCTGGACCGGCTCGCCCGGCAGTCGCCGGCCCGCCTGGCGATCGGTGTGTTCGCCGCCGTCGTCGCCGTCTTCGCCGCGCTGCTGTCCATCCCGGCCGCGACGGCGACCGGTCAGCGTGCCCCGTTCGTCGACGCCCTGTTCACGGCGACGTCGGCGGTCTGCGTCACCGGGCTGGTCGTGCAGCCGACCGGCACGTACTGGTCGACGCTCGGCCACGTGATCATCCTCGTCGGCATGCAGATCGGCGGGCTGGGGGTGATGACCCTGGCGTCGCTGCTCGGCCTGGCCGTGTCCCGGCGGATCGGGCTCACCCAGCGGCTGCTGGTCAGCGCCGAGACGAAGACCGGGCGCCTGGGCGAGGTCGGGTCGCTGCTGCGGATCGTCGTCCTGACGTCGGCGGTCTTCGAGGTCGCGATCGCGGCGGTCCTCATCCCGCGGTTCGCCATGCTGGGCGAGAGCTGGGGCGACGCCGTCTGGCACGGCGTCTTCTACGCCGTCTCCGCGTTCAACAACGGCGGGTTCGTGCCCACGGCCGAGGGGTTGGACCCGTACGTCTCGGACTGGTGGGTCCTGCTGCCCATCATCATCGGCGTGTTCGTCGGCTCCCTCGGCTTCCCGGCCCTGCTCAACGTGCTGACGCTGTGGCGCACGCCGCGCCGGTGGAGCCTGCACGCGAAGCTGACCATCGTGACCAGCCTCGTGCTGGTCGTCTCCGGTGCGCTGATCGTCGCCGCGTTCGAGTGGACCAACCCGCGCACCTTCGCCCCGCTCGACGCGGACGCCACCGTGCTCGCGTCGCTGTTCGCCGGGGTCATGCCCCGGTCCGGCGGCTTCTCCACGGTCGACGTCGGGCAGATGCACGAGGGGACCTGGCTGCTGCTCGACGCGCTCATGTTCGTCGGCGGCGGCAGCGCCTCGACCGCGGGCGGCATCAAGGTGACCACGCTCGCGGTCATGCTGCTGGCGATCGTCGCCGAGGCCCGCGGCGACCGGGACGTCGAGGCCTTCGGCCGGCGGATCCCCCGCGAGGGACTGCAGGTCGCCATCGCGGTCTCGCTGGTCAGCGCGACGATCGTCCTGGTCGCGAGCCTCGCCATGCTCGCCGTGACCGGCCTGACCCTGGACGTCGTGCTGTTCGACGTCATCTCGGCGTTCGCGACGGTCGGGCTGTCGACCGGCATCACCTCCACGCTGCCGGACGAGGGCAAGTACATCCTCACCGTGCTCATGTTCGTCGGCCGGACTGGCACGATGACCCTCGCCGCCGCGCTCGCCCTGCGCAGCCGTCGGCGTGTGATCCGCTACCCCGAGGAGAGGCCGATCATTGGCTGACAGCATGCGCTTCGACCGCGGCAGCCGGGCGTCCCGGGAGAAGGAGAAGCAGCAGCGGGACTCCGGCGTCCTGGTGATCGGGCTCGGGCGGTTCGGCTCGGCCATCGCGTCCACGCTGGACAACCTCGGCCAGGACGTGCTGGCCGTCGAGCGGCAGCCGGAGCTGGTGGCGCAGTGGACGGGGCGGGTGCCGCTGGTGGAGGCGGACGCCGCCAACCCCGAGGCGCTCGAGCAGCTCGGCGCCCGGGACTTCCCGGTCGCCGTCGTCGGCGTCGGCTCCTACCTCGAGGCCAGCGTGCTCATCACGGGCAACCTCGTCGACCTCGGCACCCCGCAGATCTGGGCCAAGGCCACGTCCAACGAGCACGCGCGCATCCTGCAGCGGATCGGCGCCCACCACGTGGTGCTCCCGGAGGCGGACGCGGGAGCGCGGGTGGCCCACCTGGTCTCCGGCAAGATGCTGGACTACATCGAGGTCGAGGACGGCTTCACGATCGTCAAGATGCGCCCGCCGCGGGAGACGCAGGGGTTCACGATCGGCCAGACCAAGATCCGCGAGCGGTACGGGGTCACCGTGGTCGGGGTGAAGTCGCCGGGTCAGGACTTCGTGTACGCCGAGCCCGACACGCGCATCTCGCCCGACGACCTGCTGGTCGTCTCCGGGCACGCCGACCTGCTCGAGCGCTTCGCCGCCCGCCCGTAGCCGCTCGCCGGCGAGCGCCGCCGGTCGGCGCCCGGTCCGGCGGGACGCCCGAGGGCCGGGCACCGATCGGTGCCCGGCCCTCGGATCACTGCTCCGGCTCAGTCCGCCGCGCGTGCGGGACGGAACAGGAACTGGTCGAACCGGTAGAGGAACGCCGCCATCGCCTGTCGGGTGACCGGCGCGGTCGCCCGGAACGTGTGGTCCGGGTACCCCTCGGTGATGTCCGTGTCCTCCAGCCACCCGATCGCCGTGGCGAACTGGTGGTCGGCCGGCACGTCGGAGAACTCCGGCGCGTCGGCCTTCGGGGAGCCCGCGAGGCGGTGCAGGAACGCCGCCATCGCCTGCCGCGAGACCGGAGCCGTCGGACGGAACGTGCCGTCCGCGTACCCGTTCGAGTACTCGGCGGCGTGCATCCACTCGATCGCCTCGTAGAACGGGTTGTCGGGATCGACGTCGGAGAAGGTCTGCTGACCCTCCTCCGGCGTGTACTCGACCCCCGAGTAGCGGTACATGAACGCCGCCATCGCCTGCCGCGACACCGGCACCGCCGGGTAGAAGAACCGCTGGTCGCCGACGGGGGTGCCCAGGCTCAGGCCCCGCTCGGCCATCCAGCGGATCTCGTCGTAGAACGGGTGGCCGGCCATGACGTCCGCGAACTGCGGCGCCGCGGCGACCACGGTGACGGTCGCGGTCGCCCGGGCGCTGACGCCCGCACCGACCGTGCCGGTCACCGTGAACTGGCCCGGACCGGCGTACGACGCGGGGTCGACCGCGTCCCACGTGACCGGCAGGTCGTTCGTCGAGCCGTCACCCATCGTGACCGTGACGGTCGCCGGCAGGACGGGCGCCTTGCCGGCCGTGGTGCTCACGGAGACCGGTGCGACCGACTCCACGAAGGCGTCCGGCTGGTAGCTCGCGAGCAGCCGGTCGTACTCGGTCTGGGTGACCGGGATGACCGTGCCGTGCCGCGGGCTGGACGGCAGGTCCGCCGAGGGGATGGACGTCCAGTCGCCGGAGGCGATGTCGTCGGTCTCGAAGGCCATGTACCCCTGGCCGCCGTGGTACGAGGGCTGGTCGATGAACATGAACCAGTGCGACGGGTCCTCGTTGTCGCGGAACGCCAGCGGCCCCTCGCCCTGGGTGAACGTCCCACCCCAGGGGTTCGGCTGGCCGACGCCCACGCGCTCCTTGACCAGCTGCCACGGCGACGACGTCGTCGTCGGCAGCGTCCCGGTGACCACGGCGGTCAGCTCGGGCGAGCGCTCCTGGCGGACCGTCATCGAGGCCTCGTCCTTGATGAACCGGTAGAAGGTGTCCCCGTCCTGGACGACGGTCGCGTCGATCATGCCGCGGCCTGCACCGCGCCGGACGTCGACCCACGGCCGGGGCTCGCTGAAGGTCACGAAGTCCCGCGTGGTCGCGAACATCATCCGGTTGTAGCTCGTCGCGACGTCGCGGGACGCCTCGTCGGTCGTCTCGTACAGGTTGGAAGCCCAGTAGACGACGTACTGACCCGACTCGGAGTCGTAGAACGCCTCCGGCGCCCAGGTGTTGCCGGCGAAGTCGGAGGAGACCTCCACCGCACGCGGCTCGGACCAGTTCACCAGGTCCGTGGACTCCCACACGACGATGTTCTGGCTGCCCGACTCCTGCGCCCGGCCGAAGTCGAACCCGCCGTACAGGTCGTGCATGTTGAGGTCCGTCGCGATGAGGAAGAACCGGTCCCCCTCGGGCGAGCGGATGATGAACGGGTCGCGGACGCCCTCCTCGCCGACGTCCGACTGGAGCACCGACTCACCGTCGTTGAGCTGCTGCCAGCTGAGCGGGTCGTTGCCCTCGCTGACGGAGAAGTAGATCTCCTCGAAGTTGGTGTTCGTCTCCCCGCGGAAGTACGGGAAGAAGTACGCCGCCTTCTCCTCCTGCACGGGCATGGGCTGCACGGTGGCCACGATCGTCCGCGACGCGCTGGCCCCACCGCGCGTGGCCGTGACGGTCAGCGTGACCTCGACCGGCTCGGCGCCGGGCGCCGGGCGGGTGACCTCACCGGTCGCGGTGATGACCGTCGGCGCGCTGGAGGTCCACGTCAGCGTGGAGCCCTCGTCCCCCGCCGTCGGCAGCGTGATGTTGCCGCGGACGTCGTCGACCGAGGGGATCGCCACGTCGCCGAGGTCGGCCGCGACCGCGGCGGCATCCGTCGCCGCCTCGCCGTAGGCCGCCTGCAGCGCGGCCCACTCGCCGCCGGTCACGGGCAGCACGGTGCCGTGCCGGAACCGGGCCGGGAAGTCGACGTCGTCCTCGGGGACGAGCGACCACTGCCCGCTGTCGAGGTCGGTGGTCGTGAACGGCAGGTAGCCGCGGCCTCCGTATTCGTCGATGAACATGTACCAGCGCTCCTCGGTGTTCGACTTGAACACGAGCGGGCCCTCACCCCGGTCGATGCCGGGAGCGGTGTCGGTCGGGGCGCCGATGCAGTCCGCGACCAGCTCGTAGTCCGTCGAGAGCAGGTCGGTCGACTTCTCCCCGGTGATGTACTTCGAGCACGGGGTGCTCGAGGTGTTGTCCCGCTCGTCCTTCGTGTACCGGTAGTACACGCCGTCGTGCTCGACGACGGTCGAGTCGATGACCGAGTAGCCCGGGTCGATCCAGACCTGCGGCTCGCTGAACGTGTGGAAGTCCCGGGTGGTGACGTACATCATCCGGTTGTAGGTGTCCCCGGTGTGGTCCGGGTCGTCGTCGGCGTAGAGCTTGGACGCCCAGAAGACGACGTACTCCCCGATCGCCTCGTCGTAGAAGGCCTCGGGTGCCCAGGCGTTGCCGGCCTCCGGCGGTGCCACCTCGGCGAGCCGGCCCTCGGACCAGGTCACCAGGTCGGTCGACTCCCAGATGACGATGTTGCGGCTGCCCTGGCGCTGCACCTCGTCCCAGCTGCCGCTGGACCCGTTGTACATCCGCAGGTCGGTGGCGATCTGGTAGAACTTGTCGCCCTCCGGGGAGCGGATGATGAACGGGTCGCGCAGGCCCATCTCGCCCGTCTCGGACGTCATCACCGGCTCGCCGTCGTTGAGCATGGTGTAGCGCAGCGGGTCGTTGCCCTGGCTCAGCGCGAAGTACACCTGCTCCCCCTGCGGCAGCCCCTCGCCGAGGAAGTGCGAGAACAGGTAGCCCTCGTACTCCTGCGGCGCCGGCAGCGCCGGGACGGTGGCGGTGAAGACGCGGGTCGCGGTCGCGGCACCGATCGTCACGGTGGCCGTGAGGTCCACCGATGCGGCGGCGGACCCGGGCGCGGGGCGGTTCACCTCACCGGTCGCCGTGATGGTCGCCGGGGCCGACGACGCCCAGCTCACCGTGCTGCCGTCCGGACCGGTGGCGGGCAGCACGAGGTCGCCGCGCACGTCCCCCACGTTGTGGACCACGAGCGCCGCGGCGGCGGCGTCCACGCGGACCTGGTCGGTGGGCTGCGGGAGCACCGTGACGGTGAACTCGGTCGTGGCCGTCGCGCCGCGCTGGGTGAGCGTCGCGGTCAGCGTGGCGGACGCAGGCCCCGCGTCCGCGGCGGGGCGGGTGATGGCGCCGTCGGCGGTGACCACGCCGGGGTCCGACGACTGCCAGGTGACGGCCGAGCCACCGGGCGTGGTGGCCGGCAGCACGAGGTCGCCCGACACGGCCGAGGTGTCGCCGATCGTGAACGTGGCGGCGTCGGCCGCGACGGCCGCCGCGGCATTCGCCGCGCTGATCTCGGCGACCTCGCCGGCGTCCAGGGCCCGGTCGTAGATGCGGAAGTCGTGCACCGCGCCGCGGAAGTACGGGTCGGCGGTGTAGAGCGAGCGGCCGATGTAGTTCGCGGTGGTCGTGCCGTCGCCGATGCTGCCGGGGGTGATGGTGATACCGGTGTTGCGGGCCACCTCGGCGCCGTCCTCGTAGATCACCGCGGTGCCGTCGGCGAGCGTGTACGTCAGGTGCTTCCACACGCCACGGGTCAGGTTCGCCGCCGGGGACGCCTGCGTGTTCTGCTCCGTCGACCAGTTGCCGCTCGCGATCGCGGTCCGGTACGGGTTGCCCTCGGTGAACAGGTAGCCGTCGCCGGCGCCGTCGGCGCCGGTGTTGCCGAGCCCGTAGATGAAGTAGTTGCCGGCCTGTGCCGGGTCGATGCGCACGTCGAGCGCGATGCTGATCGCGTCGAGGCCCGCCATGAGGTCGTCGGGCAGGTCGACGTAGTCGTCGACGCCGTCGAGCACGAGCCCGTCCGGGGTCAGCTCGGCGCCGCCGAGGACCTCCGCGTCGTTCCCGTTGCCGGAGGCGTCCGGGACGGCCGTGCCCCCCGCACCGGCGAGTGCGTAGTGCGCGACCAGCCCGTCGGTGGGTGCCGCCGCGGCGGCCGCCATCGGCAGCGTGGTCATCACCCCGCCCGCCAGTGCTGCGGCCGTGAAGGCGGCCGCTGTCCGTCGATGTCTCATCGCCGGTCCTCTCTGCTGTCGCCGGCGCGCGTCGTCGCTCGCCGGGATCCGTCGGGTGGTGCCCCCGCGTGCGTCGTCGCCCGTCGGGGTCGTGCGCCGGCGCACGTGGGGCGCGCGCCGGGTGTCACCGGTCCGCGCCCTGGGCGCGGAGAGGCACAGGGGCCGGCGGGAGAGCTCCCGCCGGCCCCTGTGGTGTCAGCCCTCCGTGGGGAGCGCGTCGAAGCGGTGCAGGAACGCCGCCATCGCCTGCCGGCTGATCGGCGTCGCCGGGCGGAACGTCCCGTCGGGGTAGCCGTTGGCGACGTCCGCCTCCTCGACCCATGCGATGGCCTCGGCGAAGTCGTCGGTGGGCCGCACGTCGGTGAAGGACGCCGCACCCTGCGGCGCCGGCTCACCGGCCGCACGGTGCAGGAACGCCGCCATCGCCTGCCGGCTCACCGGACGCGTCGGACCGAACGTCCCGTCCGCGTACCCACCGGCCAGCCCCATCTCGGCCATCCACTCGATCTGCACGTAGAACGGGTCCGTCGGGTGCACGTCGGTGAACGACCGCGTGCCCTCGGCAGGCACCCACGTCGCACCGGCGTACCGGTACATGAACGCCGCCATCGCCTGCCGGCTCATCGGCGCGGTGGGCAGGTAGAACACCTGGTCACCGATGGTCGAGCCGGTCGACAGGCCGTTGTCGGCCAGCCAGCGGATGTCGGCGTAGAAGGGGTGCCCCGGGGAGACGTCGGCGAACACCGGGCCCTGCGGGGGCTCGGCCTCGGTCGTCGGGATCCGCAGGAAGCTGATCGAGTACGCCGGGAAGGTGTACTCGAACTGCTCCGACAGACCGGTCAGCTCACGCTCGACCGGCACGATGTTCGTCGGGTCGGCCTTGGTGTTGGTCGCCGTCAGGGAGTCAGCCGTCATCTCGATGACCGAGCCGGTCCCGGCCACCTCGACGTCGGTGATGGTGACGTCGGTGGCGATCGCCGCCGGCGCCGTGTTGACGACCTTGACCAGGAGGTCCCCGGTCTCGACGTCCCGCGTCACGACCTGGTGCACGACCTCCGGCGGGACCGGCTCGGTGTACTCCAGCTGCAGCTCGTCATCCAGGTACAGCCGGACGGTGGACCCGTCGACCTCGACCCGGATGTCGTAGGTCTGCCCGGTGACCAGGGAGAAGTTCTCCCGGGCGGCGACCTCACCCTGACGGGCGCCGTTGGCGCGCTCCAGGACGGAGCGGGTGTTGTTCCAGCCGCCGAGGTTCCACCAGTAGAAGTCCTGGGCGCCGTTCGCCGCGAAGCCGACGAGGAAGCCCTCGTTGCCGGCCTCCTTCGTCGCCTGGAGCTCGAACGTGTAGTTCGTCCAGTCCTGCCCGTAGGCGTCCGGCGCGAGCGTCCGGGCGTCCTCGACCGTGGTCGACGTCTGGCGGTACTCGCCGTCGACGACCTCCCACGTGCCGCGCTCGGGCGTCCAGTCGTCGGCGCCGTCGGAGAAGTCCTCGGCGTACAGGACCTCGCCGTCCGCGCCGGTCACCTGCAGGTTGTCGTAGCTCGCGCTCGTCGCCCACGTGGACAGGAACACCCCGCCGGAGATGTCCTGGGTGGGGACGGTGACGTCCGGCAGGTCGAAGTCGCTCGGGACCGTCTGGTCGCCCCGGTTGTTGGCGAACAGCTGCTGCACGTAGTAGTTCGGCGTGCCCCACACCTCGTCGTTGTCGAACCAGATGGCGTCCGGGGACCACTGGATGTAGTCCTCGTTGGCCAGCAGCGGGGCGTACGACGCGAGCTCGACCAGGTCGGAGTTGCGCTCGATCCCGGTCATGAACGCGGCCTCGGCGAGCGCGTTCCAGAAGGTGTTGCCGCGCGAGGCGTACTCACCGAGGAAGACGTGCGGCCCGTCCCGGTCGTAGTCGTCGTAGCGGTGGGTGTTCGACAGGAACCACGCCGGGTCGTTGTAGTAGTGCTCGTCGACCATGTCCACGCCCTGCGCGCGGTTGAACTCCCACAGCTCGTCGAACCGGGCACCGGTGTCGTCCGGACCCGAGTTCGAGATGATCGTGATGTCCGGGTAGACCTCTTCGATGGCGTCCCGGAAGACCGGGAAGTTCGCCTGGAACGTGTCGGTGTTCTCCTCGTTGCCCAGGCCGATGTAGCGCAGGCCGAACGGCTCCGGGTGACCGAGCTCGGCGCGGACGGCGCCCCACTCGGTGGTGACGTCACCGTTGGCGAACTCGATCAGGTCCACCGTGTCCTGGACCCAGCGGTCGAACTCGGGGTGGTCCTGCGTCATCTCGGGGATGGTGCTGCCGCAGCCGTTCGCACCGACGGAGACGACCGGCAGTGGCGTGGCGCCCAGGTCCTCGGCGAACTTGAAGTACTCCAGGTAGCCGATTCCGTAGGACTGGTTGTAGCCCCAGAAGTTCCAGTTGGTCGCACGCTCCTCGACCGGACCGATGGTCTCCTTCCACTGGTACGTGCGGCGACGGTCCTCGAAGTCGCTGCTGACGTAGCTGTCGAAGGTGCCGACGTTCGTCACGCAGCCGCCGGGGAACCGCAGGAACGACGGGTTCATCGCGGCGATCGTGTCCGCGATGTCCTCGCGCAGGCCGTACTCGCCGTTGACCGGCCCCTCCCACTGGTCCTCGGGGAACAGGGACACCATGTCCAGCGCGACGGTGCCCGCCGCGCCGGCGACGACCGCGAGGCGGCCCGCCGTGGTGGACCCCGTGGCCGTGAGCGTCGTCTCGTACTTCTTCCACTCACCGGACCCGTCGACGGCGACGGTCCCGGTCGCGAAGGTGGCCTCGCCGGCCGCGTCCTCGACGGCCACGGTGAGCGGCTGCGCCGTCTGCGACCGCGCCCACACCGAGAACAGGTACTCCTCGCCCGCGACGACGGGGACGCCGGTGTTGTAGCTCGTGTTGCGGATGCCCGCACCGGCGCCCGACGCCTCGAGCTGCAGGTAGAACCTGTTGGTGTCGTTCAGCCGGCCCTCGTCCGTGACGACCGCCGTGGTCGCGGTCGCGCCCGCGCGCTCGACCTCCTCCCACGCCGTCATGCCGGTGAAGGACGCGTTGTCCGCGCTGGTGAACTCGAAGGACCGGTTGCGGACCAGCTCGGCGTACAGACCGCCGTCGGCCGCGTAGTTGATGTCCTCGTAGAACAGCCCGTACAGGTCCGGGCTCATCTCGACGCCGGTCGCGTCACCGTCGATGGTCAGCTCACCGGGCAGGACCTCGGGATCGACCGGCCCCGGCTCCTCGGGCTCGTCGGCCGGCACGATCGCGAAGTAGTCGAACGTCGCCGTGTGCGACGGCGCGCCGCCGGCCGCGAGGGCGTACAGGCCGACCTGCGTGATGTCGAAGCCCACGGTGACCTGGGCGGCCTGCACCCACGCACCGTCGACCCAGATGCTGGTGGTGACGGTGTCGCCGGTGCGCTGCAGCCTCAGGGTCTCCCCCGTGGAGTCCGCGCGGGCCGTGGTCGTGGACCCGAACACCCCGCCGGTCTCGACCGCGTTCTCGACCACGAGCGGGCCGTTGGTGGCGATGCTCACGTGCGCGAAGCCGGCACGGATGTAGTTGTCCAGGTCCTGCATGGCGATCAGGCCGGCGCCCTGGAAGTCCACCGAGGCGGGCGCGACGAACGAGGTGACGGCGGTGAAGTCGCCGACCGGGACGTCGACGAGGAAGAGGTTCCGAGCGTCGTTGCTGTCCTGGTACGTGTCACCGACCAGCGACTCCAGCGTCAGCGTCCCGGCCCCGGCGTCGAGCGACCAGCTGTCGGGTGCCTCGTTCATGACGGTCCAGCGCTGGTCGAGGGTCTCGCCGTCGAACTCGTCGACCCACGCGCCCTCGGGCAGCACCTCCGGCGGTGCGGCGGCCGTGGCCGCGGTGGCGCCACCCAGCAGGGTGACGGCCAGGGTGAAAACGGTCACAGTTGCCAGGCCCGCTGACGCGCGGGCCCGTCCTCGCGAAACAATCATGGTGCTCCTACCACTCGGCAAGGGTGTTCGGGGGCCCGGAGGCGGGCGTCGTGCGGAGATCTCCTCTCGTGCGGACGGTCGTCGACGGCGGCGTGCCGCGCACCGGGAGGTCGCACCCTCCCGGTGTGCGGCACGTGTCAGTGCCGTCGACGGATGACGAGCAGCCGCTGCAGGATCACGAACGCCAGCAGCAGCGCGCCGATCACGATCCGGGTCCACCACGAGCTGAGGGTGCCCTCGAACGTGATGATGGTCTGGATCAGACCGAGGATGAGGACGCCCACCAGGGAGCCGAGGACGAAGCCGCTGCCGCCGGTGAGGATCGTGCCGCCGATCACGACGGCGGCGATCGCGTCGAGCTCCATCCCGACGCCGGTCAGCGAGTACCCCGACCGGGAGCCGACGGCGAACAGGAACCCGCCGATGCCGGCGCAGGTGCCGCTGATGACGTAGACCAGCACCTTGGTCCGCGCGACGGGCAGACCCATGAGCTGGGCGGACTGCTCGCCGCCGCCGATGGCGTACACCGTGCGGCCGAACCGCGTGTGGTGCAGCACGTAGAAGCCGACCGCCACCACGACCAGGGCGATGATCACGCTCGGGGTCGCCGACCAGGTCTCGCCGATCCGCAGGCGGGTGCTGGACAGCCACACGATCGTGGGGTCGGTGATGGTGATGGAGGACAGGCTGATGACGTAGGCCAGGCCGCGGGCGAGGAACATCGCCGCCAGGGTCGCGATGAACGGTTGGACCTCGAACACGTGCACCATCACGCCCACCACCAGCCCGATGACCGAGCCGACGAGGATGATCATCGGGATCACGACGGGCGCGTCCCAGCCGGCCTGGAACAGCGAGGCCGCCATGATCCCCGAGAGGGCCACCACCGCACCGACCGACAGGTCGATGCCCCCGGTGATGATCACGAACGTCAGGCCCACCGCGAGCACGATCAGGTGCGCGTTGTTGATGAAGAGGTTCGACACCACGCGCCCCGACAGGAAGTTCTCGTACCGGGACCCTCCGATGGCGAACATCAGCGCCAGGACGACGATCGTCCCGATGACCGGCAGGAATCGCCGGTCGAGGCCGCCGCCGCGCAGCGGGCCGGTGAGCCGGCCGACCAGGCCCGGTCCGGTGCTCTTGGTCGGCGTGACGAGCTGGTCCGCGGACATCAGGCCGCCACCTCCACGGGGGTCTTGGGTGCCGGCGCGGTCTGCGTGGGGCGCGGCGGGCCGGACGACATCCTGCGCCGCACGATCGGCGCCTGGACGAGGACGACGGCGATCACGACGATCGCCTTGAACAGCGGCGTGATCGACGGCGAGATGCCGAGGATCGTCACGGTCAGGGTCAGGGTCTGGATGATGAAGACCCCGACGACGGTGCCGGCCAGGGAGAACTTGCCGCCGGCGAGCGACGTGCCACCGATGACCACGGCCAGGATGGCGTCGAGCTCGATGAACAGGCCCGCGTTGTTGGCGTCGGCCGCCATGACGTTGGAGCTGATCATGAGGCCGGCGATGCCCGCGAACAGGCCCGACAGCGCGTACACCGTCCACACGATGCTGCGGGACTGGACGCCGGCGAGGCGGCTCGCCTCGGGGTTGATCCCCACCGACTCGATCAGCACCCCCAGCGCGGTTCGCCGGGTCAGCACCGCGACGAGCGCGAAGATCGCACCCGCGATGAGGATCGACACCGGCAGCCCGATCCAGTAGCCGCCGCCGATCACCCGGTAGGGCGCGCTGTTGATCGTGGTGATCTGGCCCTCGGTGATGAGCATGGCGATGCCGCGTCCCGCGGTCATCAGCACGAGCGTGGCGATGATCGGCTGGATCCCGAGCACGGAGACGAGGAAGCCGTTCCAGACGCCGAGCACGAAGCACAGCGCGAGGGCGATGCCCACGGCGACGAGCACCGTGGACAGCGCGCCGGGGTCGGATGACGACCCGATGAAGCTCAGGGCGACGGCACCGGAGATCGCCACCACGGCACCCACGGACAGGTCGATGCCGCGGGTGGCGATGACCAGCGTCATCCCCAGCGCCACCAGCAGGAGCGGTGCGCTGTTGCGCAGGATGTCGATGGGCGCTCCGAAGAGGTGGCCGTCCTGCAGTCGCAGCCCGAGGAAGTCCGGGGTGTTGATGGTGTTGGCCACCAGCAACGCCACGAGCGCGACGAGGGGCCAGAACAGCCGGTGTCTGGTGAAGCGCATCAGGACCTTCCCCCGCTGGCGATGAGCTCGACGACGTCGTCGACCGACGTCGTGGAGTCGTTCGTGATCTCCGCGACCTTGGTGCGGTCGCGCATGACGGCGATCCGGTGGCTGAGCCGGAGCACCTCCTCGAGCTCGGCCGAGATGAAGACGACCGACATGCCGTCGGCGGCGAGCTGCGCGACCAGCCGCATGATCTCCCCCTTGGCGCCGACGTCGATGCCCCGGGTCGGCTCGTCGAGGATGAGCACCTTGGGCGCGGTGGCGAGCCAGCGGGCCAGCAGCACCTTCTGCTGGTTCCCGCCGGACAGGTTGCGGACCAGGGCCTCGGGGTTGGCGGGCCGGATGCCCAGCGCGTCGATGTACTTCGCGACCACCTCGTCGGCCTTGCGGGACGGGATCCGCCGGGCCCACCCGCGGTCGGCCTGCAGGGCCAGCATGATGTTCTCGCGGACGGTGAGGTCACCGACGATGCCCTCGGCCTTGCGGTGCTCGGAGGAGAACGCCACCCCGAGCTTCATCGCGGCACGCGGGGTCCGCAGCCGGCCGGAGTGCCCGCCGATGGTCAGCTGCCCGGTGTCGGCGTGGTCGGCGCCGTAGAGCAGGCGGGCGAGCTCGCTGCGACCCGAGCCGAGCAGGCCGGCCAGGCCGACCACCTCGCCCTCGTAGACGTCGAGGTCGAACGGCGAGATCGCGCCGCGTCGGCCCAGGCCGATCGCCTTGACGGTGGGCTCGCCCCCGGTCGACGCGCTCGACCGGGCCGGGACGGCGGCGTCCAGCGCGCTCAGCTCCTCCACGGACTGGCCGATCATCTTCGCCACCAGCTCGCGCCGGGACAGGTCGCCGACGAGGTACTCCCCGACGAGCTGGCCGTTGCGCAGCACCGTGAGCCGGTCGGAGATCTCGTAGACCTGCTCGATGAAGTGCGAGACGAAGAGGATCGCCACGCCCTGGTCACGCAGGGACCGCATGACGGCGAACAGCTGCGCGACCTCCCCGGCGTCCAGGCTCGACGTCGGCTCGTCGAGGATGAGCACCTTGGCGTCGACCACCATGGCGCGGGAGATCGCGACGAGCTGCTGGATGGCCAGGGAGTGCGAGCCGAGGGCCGACCGGGGGTCGATGTCCAGACCCAGTCTGGCCAGGTAGGTCCCGGCTTCCCGGCGCAGGGAGCGCCAGTCGATGCGCCCGCCCCGGCGGGGCTCGTGGCCGAGCATGATGTTCTCCGCGACCGAGAGGTTCTCGCAGAGGTTGACCTCCTGGTACACCGTGCTGATCCCGGCCTCCTGGGCCTGGGCGGGGCCGGAGAACGTCTTCGGCTCGCCGTACACGGTGATACGGCCCGAGTCGATGCCGTAGACGCCGGTGAGCGCCTTGATCAGGGTCGACTTCCCCGCGCCGTTCTCCCCCATGAGGGAGTGGACCTCACCGGGGTACAACCTGAAGTCGACACCGTCGAGGGCCTTGACCCCGGGGAACTCGATGGAGATCCCGGTCATCTCGACCGCGGGTGCGGGCGTTGTCATCGTCGACCTTCCGTGCGGCAGGGTGACGGAACCTGACCGGCCCCGGGCGCGGGGCCGGTCAGGTTCCGGTGGGCTCAGTACTCGCGGGTGGGCAGGGCCTCGATCGCGGCGGCCTGGTCGAAGGCCTGGTCCTCGACCACGATGCGCTTCTCGACCTCCTCGCCGGCGACCACGCTCTTGATGATGTCGGCCAGGTCCGGGCCCAGCAGCGGGTTGCACTCGACGATGTAGTTGATCTTCCCGTCCGCCAGCGCCTGCATGCCGTCCTTGACCGCGTCGATCGTCACGATCTTGATGTCCTCGCCCGGCGTCAGACCGGCGGCCTCGATCGCCTCGATGGCACCCAGACCCATGTCGTCGTTGTGGGCGTACACCAGGTCGATGTCGTCATGCGCCTGCAGGAAGCCCTCCATCACCTGACGGCCCTCGGTCCGGGTGAAGTTGCCGGTCTGGGACGCGATGATCTGGATCTCGGGGTTGCCCTCGATCGCCATCTCGAACCCTTCCTTGCGGTCCACCGCCGGCGCCGCACCCGTGGTCCCCTGCAGCTCGACGACGTTCAGCGGCTCACCGCCCAGGTTCTCCACGACCCACTCGCCCGCACGCTGACCCTCCAGCACGAAGTCCGAGCCGATGAACGACTCGTACAGCGACTCGTCCTCGGAGTCCACCGCGCGGTCGGTCAGCACGACCGGGATCCCCGCGTTCTTCGCCTCTTCCAGGACCGCGTCCCACCCGGACTCCACCACCGGGGAGAACGCGATCACGTCCACCCCCTGGGCGATGTACGACCGGATCGCCTGGATCTGGTTCTCCTGCTTCTGCTGCGCGTCGGAGAACGAGAGCTCGAAGCCGTTCTCCTCGGTCAGCGTGTCCTTGATGGACTTGGTGTTCGCCGCGCGCCAGCCGCTCTCCGCGCCGACCTGGGAGAAGCCGACCGAGATCAGGTCGCCACCGCCGCCGCCCTCGCCGCCCGCCCCGGCCTGCGCGTCGTCGCCGCCGTCACCACCGCCACAGGCGGCCAGACCCAACGCCATGAAGCCGGCCGCGACCGCTGCCACAGTCCGCTTGGTGAAGTTCGTGCTCCGCATGGTTCTCCTCCTCGAGACGCGTCTGCCGGTCGGGTCCTCGGTGGCCCGGGGGCACGGCAGCGCGGTGTCGCCCTCGACCCGCTGCGAGCAAGTGTTAACGCTCACATGCAGCCGGTCAAGGTGCATCAGCATCACAGGTCGATAACGGCGTGACCGGCACGGGAACCAACTCGGAGGCGGCCGAGCGACCCGGTCCGTCGGGGCAGACGAGCGATCCTGTCCGGCGGTCACCGACCGGACCGCAGATCGGGCGACGCCCGTGGCGGCGACGGGCGCGAGCCGCAGGGACGGTCCGCGCCGACCGGTCCTCACCGTCGCATCGCCGGGCGACGGACGACGGCCCGGGCGGCGCGAATGTTGAGTTCACGGTCCGGACGCAACGCCGGCCCCCCTCGGTGTCGAACGGCCCAACGGGCGCAAAAGACACGGTTCGGTCACGACGCTTGGCACGCTTGGCTTCAGGTCCTAAAGTCAGGACCACAACAGCGGCATGGCCGGCCCTCTGTCGCAACGACCGGGGCCGGCCTGGACCGGGCGTCGACGCCTCGTCCCTGCCCGGGCGGCCGGAAGCCGTACAGAACAGAAGGTGGACAAGGATGTCTCGTATGTGGAAGAGGACCGCGGCTGGTCTCCTGACGGCCGGCCTGATGGTCGGCTCGCTGACCGCGTGCAGCAGCGAGCGGGAGCCCGCCGCGGGCGGCGGTGACGCCACCGCGGGTGGCGCCGCGGCGGCCGAGGACACCCTGGTGGGCATCGCGATGCCGACGAAGAGCCTCGAGCGCTGGAACCGTGACGGCGCGAACCTGGAGGAGCAGCTGCAGGAGGCGGGCTACGAGACCACGCTGCAGTACGCCGACAACAAGGTCGACCAGCAGATCACCCAGCTGCAGAACATGATCAACCAGGAGGCCGACATCCTCGTCGTGGCCTCCATCGACGGCACCGCGCTCGCGCCCGTCCTGCAGACGGCCGCGGACCGCGACATCACGGTCATCGCGTACGACCGCCTCATCAACGACACCGAGAACGTCGACTACTACGCGACGTTCGACAACTACCAGGTCGGCCAGCTCCAGGGTCAGTTCATCGAGGAGCAGCTCGGCCTCGCCGACGGCGCCGGGCCGTTCAACCTCGAGCCCTTCGCCGGGTCGCCGGACGACAACAACGCCAAGTTCTTCTTCTCCGGCGCGTGGGACGTCCTGCTCCCCTACGTCGAGAGCGGCCAGCTCCAGGTCCCGTCGGGCAAGGCCCCGGCGTCGAACGACGACTGGCAGAGCATCGGCATCCAGGGCTGGGGCTCGGACACCGCCCAGGCCGAGATGGAGAACCGCCTCAACTCGTTCTACAGCGGCGGCACGAAGGTCGACGTCGTCCTGTCCCCCAACGACTCGCTCGCGCTGGGCATCGCCCAGGCGCTCGAGGGCGCCGGGTACACCCCCGGTGAGGACTGGCCGATCATCACCGGTCAGGACGCGGACAACGCCAACGTGCTCAACATGCTCGCCGGCAAGCAGGCCATGACGGTCTGGAAGGACACCCGCGAGCTCGCCGACCGCACCGCCACCATGGTCGACCAGATCGCCCAGGGCGAGACCGTCGAGGTCAACGACGAGGAGACGTACGACAACGGCGTCAAGGTCGTCCCGACGTTCCTGCTCCCGCCGGTCGTCGTCACGCCGGACAACGTCCAGGAGACCCTCGTGGACTCGGGCTTCTACGAGGCCGGCGACCTCGGTCTGTAGACCGACCGCACCTCGACGCCGCCGGCGTCCGCCTCCGCGGACGCCGGCGGCGTCGAGGTGGCCGTGCCCACCACCGGACATCGACCGTCGGGTGACCGACAGGGGCGAGGGAGCATGAACGACCACATCCTCGAGATGCGGGGCATCACCAAGCGGTTCCCCGGCGTGATCGCGCTGCAGGACGTCACGCTCGCGGTCCGCCGCGGCGAGGTGCACGCGATCTGCGGCGAGAACGGCGCCGGCAAGTCGACGCTGATGAAGGTGCTGTCCGGGGTGTACCCGCACGGCGACTACGAGGGCGACATCGTCCTCGACGGCAAGACCGTGGAGTTCCGCGGGATCCGCGACTCCGAGGCCGAGGGCGTCGTCATCATCCACCAGGAGCTCGCCCTGAGCCCCTACCTGTCGATCGCCGAGAACATCTTCCTCGGCAACGAGCAGCTCTCCTCGCGCGGCGTCGTCGACTGGAACCGGACCAACGCACGGGCCGCGGACCTGCTCCGGCAGGTGGGCCTGACCGAGCGACCGGACACCAGGGTCATGGACATCGGTGTCGGCAAGCAGCAGCTCGTCGAGATCGCCAAGGCGCTGTCCAAGGAGGTCAAGCTCCTCATCCTCGACGAGCCCACCGCGGCGCTCAACGACGAGGACAGCGCGCACCTGCTCGGCCTGATCCGGGGCCTGCGGGACCGCGGCATCACGTCGATCATCATCAGCCACAAGCTGAACGAGATCGAGGCGATCGCCGACTCCACGACGATCATCCGCGACGGCCGGACGATCGAGACCCTCGAGATGCACGGCGCCGAGCCCGTCAGCGAGGAGCGCATCATCCGCGGGATGGTCGGCCGCTCGCTCGACAACCGGTTCCCGGAGCACACCCCGAGCATCGGCGCCGAGGTGCTGCGGATCGAGGACTGGACCGTGCACCACCCGGTCGACCAGAGCCGGCTCGTCGTCGACGGCGCCAGCATCACCGTGAACCGCGGCGAGATCGTCGGGCTCGCCGGTCTCATGGGCGCGGGCCGCACCGAGCTCGCCATGAGCGTCTTCGGCCGCTCCTACGGCTCGCGGATCTCCGGGCGGGTCTTCAAGGACGGCAAGCCCGTCCACCTGCACACCGTCGACCAGGCCATCAAGAGCGGCCTCGCCTACGCGACCGAGGACCGCAAGCACTACGGGCTCAACCTCATCGACACGGTGCAGCACAACGTGTCGGCGGCCGCGCTGGACAAGCTCTCCCGCGGCGGGGTCGTCGACCGCCGGCAGGAGGGCACCGTCGCCGAGCGGTTCCGCAAGGACCTCAACATCAAGACCCACACCGTGCAGGCCTTCGTCGGCAAGCTCTCCGGCGGGAACCAGCAGAAGGTCGTGCTGAGCAAGTGGATCTACGCCGACCCGGACGTGCTCATCCTCGACGAGCCCACCCGCGGCATCGACGTGGGGGCCAAGTACGAGATCTACACGATCATCAACAAGCTCGCCGAGCAGGGCAAGGGCGTGCTGGTCATCTCCTCCGAGCTGCCCGAGCTGCTCGGGATCTGCGACCGCATCTACACCCTGAGCCAGGGGCGGGTCACCGGTGAGGTGCCACGCGCCGAGGCCACCCAGGAACGACTCATGCAGTACATGACCATGGAGAAGGACGGGAAGGCGTCATGAGCGTCGACATGAACACCACGCCGAACCTGCCGGCCGGTGAGCGCGCCCGCGTGCCGCTCTCCCAGCGGCTCGGCGGGCTCGGCGGCAACGCGCGCCAGTACGGCATCTTCGGGGCGCTCGTCGTCATCATCCTGCTGTTCCAGGTGCTGACCGACGGCAAGCTCCTGCTCGCCAACAACGTCGCGTCCCTGTTCCAGCAGAACGCCTACGTGATGATCCTGGCGATCGGCATGGTGATGGTCATCGTCGCCGGGCACATCGACCTGTCGGTGGGATCGGTGGTCGCCTTCGTGGGCGGCATCGTGGCCCTGTCGATGCGGGACCTCGACCTGCCGTGGGCCGTGGCGATCCTCATCGGCCTCGCGGCGGGTGCCCTGGTCGGCGCCTGGCAGGGGTTCTGGGTGGCGTACATCGGCATCCCGGCGTTCATCGTCACCCTGGCGGGGATGCTGGTCTTCCGCGGCCTCGCCCTGGTCCTCGTCGGGGAGACGGTGGCCGGGCTGCCGCCCGAGTTCATCTCGATCGCCGGCGGCTCGCTGCCCAACGTCCTGGGCTTCGTCGGCAACGCCGACGTCGTCACGCTGGTCATCGGCGCCGTGGCGTTCCTCGCCCTGGCGTTCACGCAGGTCCGCGCCCGCCAGTCGATGCGCAAGCACAACCTGCACGCCGAGCCGGTGGGCGTGTTCATCACCAAGCTCGTCCTGGTCGCCCTCGGCATCGGTGCCCTGACCGTGATCCTGTCCTTCTCGGCCGGCGGCACGCCGATCGTGCTGGTCATCGTCGGCGTCCTGGTGGTCGTCTACTCCTTCCTCATGGGCCGGACCGTCTTCGGCCGGCACATCTACGCGATCGGCGGCAACCGGGCGGCGGCCGCGCTGTCCGGGGTGAGCACCAAGCGCGTCGACTTCTGGATCTTCGTCAACATCGGCGTGCTCGCCGCGGTCGCGGCGATCGTCACCACGTCGCGGGCGGGCGCCGCGATCGCGGCCGCCGGGCAGAACTACGAGCTGGACGCCATCGCCGCGTGCTTCATCGGTGGCGCGGCGGTCACCGGCGGCATCGGCCGGATCTCGGGCGCTATCGTCGGGGCGCTCATCATGGGCGTGCTGAACATGGGCCTGTCGATCATGGCGGTCGACCCGGCGTGGCAGCAGGCCATCAAGGGTCTCGTGCTGCTGCTCGCGGTCGCCTTCGACCTGCTGAACAAGAGGCGCGCCGGCACCCGCTGAGGAGCGACGTCCGGACCGGATCGCGACACCAGGGGGGCGTGCGGTGAGCAGGCGCGCAGGGGCGACGGCGGGGTCGCAGTCGTCCCTGCGCCTGGCGAACCGCTCCCTGGTGGTGGACACGGTCAAGCAGTACGGCGGGCTCACGCAGGTCGAGCTCGCCGCGGCGACCGGCCTGTCGGCCGCCACGGTGTCGACGATCGTCCGTGAGCTCCTCGCCGCGGGCGTCGTCGACATCGCGACCACCACCCGCAGCGGTCGACGTGCCCAGATGGTCACCCTCGCCCGGCGGGTCGGGCTCGCCGTCGGCGTCCAGGTCGGGCACCGGCACCTGCGGATCGTGCTCGGTGACTTCACGCACGAGGTGATCGCCGAGCAGAGCCTGCCCCTGCCCCACGAGCACCGCGTCGACACGACGCTGGACCGGGTCGCCCTGCTGGTGATCGACCTGCTCGAGCAGATGGGCTCCACCCTCGAGGACGTCGTGGGGCTGGGCATCGGGCTGCCCGCGCCGGTCGACACCGCCACCGGCACCATCTCCGTGCAGGACATCATGCGAGGCTGGGAGGACGTCCACGTCGGCCGGATCATGTCCGAGCGACTGGGCCGGCCGGTCTACGTGGACAACGACGCCAACCTCGGCGCCCTCGCCGAGAGCACGCTCGGGGCCTCCGCCGACCGGGTCGACTCGGTGTTCGTCCGGGCGTCCTACGGGACCGGCGCCGGCATCGTGCTGAACCGGTCGCTGCACCGCGGCTTCGCCGGGACCGCCGGGGAGATCGGCCACCTCCAGCTCGACCCGCAGGGTGCGATCTGCCGCTGCGGGAGCCGGGGCTGCCTCGACACGGTCGTCGGGGCGACGGCGCTGATCGACGCGCTGCGCAGCGCCTACGGGAGCCTGACGCTGCGCGACGTCATCTCCCGTGCGAACGACGGCGACCGCGGGTGCGCCCAGGTCATCTCGGACGCGGGCGCCACCATCGGCGCCGTCATCGCGTCGCTGGCGGTCGCCGTCAACCCGCAGTGCGTCGTCGTCGGCGGCGAGCTGGCCGAGACCGGGGAGCTGCTGCTCGCGCCGCTGCGCGAGGCGGTCAACCGCCGTCTGCTGCCGAACCGCGTCGCCCCCATGGAGGTGGTGCTGGGTGCCCTCGGCACCCGGGCCGAGGCGCTCGGTGCGATGCTGCTGGCCCTGCAGTCCACCGACGTCCCGCTCGACGAGCTCGACCGGGACGCGTCCGCACCGGGGGTGCTGCGATGATGCGAGGCGCCCGGACCGGGGTGCCGCCACGGCGGCGCCGGTCCACGACCTGGGACCCGCCGGGTCGACCGCACGGGGAACGAGCCGACGAGGGAGCAGGTGAGAGGCGATGAGCGACGAGGCTCGGGTGCCCCTGCTGGCGATGCGCGGCATCACCATGCGGTTCGGCGCCGTGGAGGCGCTGGTCGACGTGGACCTCGAGGTGCACGCCCACGAGGTGGTCGCCCTGGTGGGCGACAACGGGGCCGGCAAGTCCACGCTGGCCAAGATGATCTCCGGCGTGCTCCAGCCCGACGCCGGGATCATCGAGATCGACGGCGAGCCGGTGACCGTGCCGACCCCCCAGGCCGCCGCGGCGCTCGGGGTCGCCACCGTGTTCCAGGACCTCGCGCTGTGCGAGAACCTGGACGTGACGTCCAACCTCTTCCTGGGCCGCGAGCTGCGCTCGCGCTGGGTGCGCGACGACGGGCAGATGGAGGAGGTCGCCCGCCGGATCCTGCGCAGCCTCAGCTCCCGGATCCCGTCGGTGCGGTCCCCGCTGTCGACCCTGTCCAAGGGACAGCGTCAGTCCGTGGCGATCGCCCGCACGCTGATCGGCTCGCCGCGCATCGTCGTCCTGGACGAGCCCACCGCCGCGCTGTCCGTGGTGCAGACGGCCGAGGTGCTCACGCACATCGAGCAGCTGCGCAACCTCGGCCTCGCCGTGGTCCTCATCAGCCACAACATGACCGACGTACGCGCCGTCGCGGACCGCATCGAGGTGCTGCGGCACGGCCGCAACAACGGGTCCCTCGACGTGGCGACGTCCAGCTACGAGGAGGTCATCGCGGCGATCACCGGCGCCCCGACCGAGCCGCGCCCCGCACAGCACGCGCCCCTGCGCAGCTCGACCACCGCTTGGCCGGCCTGACCGCCGGTCGCACGGCCCGACCCCGCGGGGCCGGGCCGCGCGGCGCGTCCTACAGCCCCTGCGCGAGCCGGTAGTACGCCTGGTTGGTGCGGACCTCGCGGGCGAACGAGCGGCGCGTGGTGTCCTCGTCGATGACCAGCAGCTCCGTGCGGGCGATCTCGGCGAAGTCCTCCCACACCTCCACGTCCAGCGCGGTGGTCAGCACCGTGTGGTGGGCGCCGCCCGCGGTGAGCCACGCCTCGGCCGACGTCGTGAAGTCCGGGCGCGGCTTCCAGACCGCCCGCGCGACCGGGAGGTTGGGCAGCTCCGCATCGGGCGCGACGACGTCGACCACGTTGGCGGTGAGCCGGAACCGGTCGCGCATGTCGGCCAGGGAGACCACCACGCCGACGCCGGGGTCGGTGTCGAAGACGAGGCGGACCGGGTCCTCGCGGTCGCCGATGCCCAGCGGGTGCACCTCGAGCGACGGCCGGCCGGTGGTCAGGGTCGGGCAGATCTCGAGCATGTGGGCGCCGAGGATCTTCTCGTCGCCCGGCACGAGGTCGTAGGTGTAGTCCTCCATGAGCGAGGCACCGCCGGGCAGCCCCTGGCCCATGACCTTGGCGGCGCGGACCAGGATGGCTGTCTTCCAGTCGCCCTCGGCGCCGAAGCCGTACCCGTCGGCCATCAGCCGCTGGACGGCCAGGCCGGGCAGCTGCCGCAGCCCGCCGAGGTCCTCGAAGTTGGTGGTGAACGCCTGCGCACCGACCCGCTCGAGCAGCGTGCGCAGGCCGATCTCCTGCCGCGCGCCGTAGCGCAGCGACTCGTGCCGCTCGCCGCCCGCGCGGAGCTCGGGGACGACGTCGTACTGCTCTTCGTACTGCCCGACCAGGGCGTCGATCTCGGCGTCGCCGACGGCGTCGACCACCTCGACGAGGTCGTTCACGCCCCAGGTGCTGACCTCGACGCCGAACCGCAGCTGCGCCTCGGTCTTGTCGCCCTCGGTCACCGCGACGTTGCGCATGTTGTCGCCGAAGCGCGCCAGCCGCAGCTCGTGGGTGGCCTTCCAGCCCGCGGCGGCGCGGACCCAGCCGCCGATCCGCGCACGCACCGCCGGGTTCGTGGCGTGCCCGACGACCGTCTTGCGGGCGACCCCGAGCCGGGTCTGGATGTATCCGAACTCGCGGTCGCCGTGCGCGGCCTGGTTGAGGTTCATGAAGTCCATGTCGATGTCCGCCCACGGCAGCTCGACGTTCGCCTGCGTGTGCAGGTGCAGCAGCGGCACGCGGAGCGCGTCCAGGCCCGCGATCCACATCTTGGCCGGCGAGAAGGTGTGCATCCACGCCACCACCCCGAGCACCTCGTCGGCGGCGTTGGCCTCCAGCGCCATCCGTCGGATGGCGTCGGAGCTCTTCAGGACGGGCTTCCACACGATCTTGACCGGGATCTCGCCGGACTCGTCCAGCACCCGCGCGATGCCCTGGGACTGCTCGGCGACCTGGCGCAGGGTCTCCTCGCCGTACAGGTCCTGGCTGCCGGTGAGGAACCAGATCTCGCGGTCGGCGTACGGCTTGGTCATGTCGGGCTCCTGGTGCTGGGGGTCGATCGGGCGGGCGCCGGGCTGCGTCCCGCCGGGGGTCGGGTGGTCCCGGGGGCCACGACCGGGGCGGTCAGCCCTGGCCGTAGACGTTCTGGTAGCGCGCGTACAGCGAGTCGACGTCGGACTGCGCGATCGGCAGCGGGTCGCCGAGCTGACGCGCGATGTGGATGGTCCGGGCGACCTCCTCGGCCATCACGGCCGCCTTGACGGCGGCGCGGGCGTCCCTGCCGATCGTGAACGGCCCGTGGTTGCGCATCAGCACCGCCGGCGACCGGCTGCCGCGCAGCGTCTCGACGATCCCGCGGCCGATCGAGTCGTCGCCGATCAGCGCGAACGGGCCGATCGGGATGGGGCCGCCGAACTCGTCGGCCATCATGGTCAGCACGCACGGCACCTCCTCGCCGCGCGCCGCCCACGCCGTCGCGTAGGTGGAGTGGGTGTGCACCACGCCGCCGACCTCGGCCATGTGCTGGTAGACGTACGCGTGCGCCGCGGTGTCCGACGACGGCGACCGGTCGCCGTCGACCAGGGCGCCCTCGAGGTCGCACACGACCATCTCGGCGGCGGTGAGCGCGTCGTAGGAGACCCCGGACGGCTTGATGACGAGCAGGTCGTCCGGCCCCGGTCCGGCGTCGGGATCGACGACGACGCGCTGCGAGACGTTGCCCGCCGTCCACACGACGAGCCCCCACCGGGGCAGCTCGGCGTGCAGTGCGGCGACGACGTCCCGGGTCCGCGCGACGGCGTCGCGCACCTCGTCGGGGTACGCGTCCAGTCCTCGCGTGGTCATGCCGGCCTCCTGCCGTGGGTGGGGGTGCGCGTGCCTGCGGCCGCGCGGGTCAGTCGAGCTCGACCGTGGTCGCCGCCTGCTCGATGGCGAGCCCGGCGACGTAGCGCTCGAGGAAGGTGGTGAAGCCGGCGACGTCGGCGGCGTCGGGCTCGACGACGTCCACCGCGGAGCCGGCGAACACGTGGGCGCGCAGGTAGGAGTCCAGGTCCTGCCCGCCGCCGGCGCCCAGGTATCCGGCCAGCACGGCCATCCCCCACGGCCCGCCCTCACTCGCCGTGCGGGCGACCCCGACCGGCGCCCGGACCGCCGCGGCCAGCAGCCGCTGGGCCACCCCGGCGGTGCGGAACATGCCGCCATGGGCGTACAGGGTGTCGAGCTGGACCCCCTCGCCCTCCAGGACCCGCATGCCCAGGCTGAGCGTGCCGAAGGCGCTGAGCACCTGGGTGCGCATGAAGTTCGCCAGCGTGAGCCGGCTGCCGGGGCTGCGCACGATCAGCGGGCGGCCCTCGGTCAGCCCCGTGATGGGCTCGCCGGACAGGTAGTTGTAGGCCAGCAGGCCGCCGCCGTCCGCGTCGCCGTCCAGCGCCGCGCCCAGCAGGGCGCCGAAGACGGCGTCGGGCTCGGCGGGACGGCCGAGCGCCGCGGCGAACTGGCCGAAGACCTCGGCCCAGGCACCCAGCTCGCTGGCGCCGTTGTTGCAGTGGACCATCGCGACCAGGTCGCCCGCGGGCGTGGTGACCACGTCGAGCTCGTGGTGGACGCGCTCGAGCGGACGCTCGAGGACGACCATCGCGAAGATCGACGTGCCGACGCTGACGTTCCCGGTGCGCGGCGCGACGGCGTTGGTCGCGACCATTCCGGTCCCGGCGTCCCCCTCGGGCGGGCACATCGGGATCCCGGCCCGCAGCGTCCCGGACGGGTCGAGGAGCGCGGCACCCTCCTCGGTCAGCCGGCCGGCCTCCTGCCCGGCGACCAGGACCTCGGGCAGCAGGTCCCGCACCGCCGGCATGCCGGGACGACGCTCGGACAGCAGCTCGTCGAGCTGCCCGAGCATCCGGGCGTCGTAGTCGCGGGTCTGCGGGTCGACCGGGAACATGCCCGACGCGTCGCCGACACCCAGGACGTGGCGTCCCGTGAGCCGCCGGTGGACGTACCCGGCCAGGGTCGTCAGGGTGCGGACCCGGGCGACGTGCGGCTCGTCGTCGAGCACGGCCTGGTACAGGTGGGCGACCGACCAGCGCAGCGGGATGTTCTGGCCGAACAGCTCGGTCAGCTCCCCGGCGGCTCGCTCCGTGGTGGTGTTGCGCCACGTCCGGAACGGGACGAGCAGCTCGCCGTCGTCGTCGAAGGCGAGGTAGCCGTGCATCATCGCGGAGACGCCGAGACCACCGACGGTCGTCGGCCGCACGCCGTGCCGGCGCTCGGCGTCGTCCCGCAACGACGCGACGCAGCTGCGCAGACCGTCCCAGACGGCGTCCAGCGAGTAGGTCCACATCCGGTCGACGAGCTGGTTCTCCCAGTCGTGGCTGCCGCTGGCCACGGCGGCGCCGTCGGGACCGATCAGCACCGCCTTGATCCGGGTCGAGCCCAGCTCGATGCCCAGGGACGTGCGCCCCTCGACGATGGCTGCGGGCGTGCCGGCGCGCGGGTCGGTGCCCTGCTGCGGGTCGACGGCCATGTCGCTCCCGTCCGTGACGACGTGGGCATCTCCGCGCAGCGACGCGACGGAGAGTACGGCGCCGGCAGGCCGCCGGCGATGCCGCCATGTTAACGCTCACACGGGGCGCGTCAAGGCACGGCGTCCGCGGCGGGCGCGTCGTGCGACGCCGGCATCCGTGGTGGGCCCGTGGTGTCACGCACGACCAGGCGGGGCTCGATGGGGGCGTGGTCGGCGGGCCGACCCTCCATCACGTCGAGCAGCACCCGCAGGCAGCGCCGGCCGAGCTCGCCGAAGTCCTGCCGGACGGTGGTCAGCGGCGGGTAGAAGTGCGCGGACCCGTCGACGTCGTCGAACCCGACGACCGACACGTCGTCGGGCACGCTGACGCCCGCCTCGGCGAACGCGCGCAGCAGGCCCAGGGCGAGCTGGTCGTTGGCGGCGAACACCGCGGTCGGCACGCCCTCGGCCGCGAGCCCGCGGCCCACCTCGTACCCCTGGCCGGCGTGCCAGGTGCAGGCGATCGGCGCACCGGGATCAAGCCCCCATGCGATGAGCTCGTCGGACCAGCCGCGCACCCGCTCACGGGCGTCGAGCCAGTCCTGCGGGCCGGCGAGGTGGATGACCTGTCGGTGGCCGAGGTGGAGCAGGTGGCGGGTTGCCGCACGGGCGCCGGCGTACTGGTCGACGGCGACCGTGTGCAGGCGCGGGTCGGCGAGGTCGCGCGGGCCCACCATCACCAGCGGCACGGGGGCCCCGAACGAGCGGACGGCCTCGACCGCGTGGTCGTGCGCCGCGATGACCACGACGCCGTCGACGCCCTGGGACATGAAGTGCTCGAGCACCTGGTGCACCCCCGCGGCGTCCCAGCGCGCCAGGGTCGCCATGCTGACGAACAGCCCGGCGTCGCGCGCCGCGCCCTCGACCGCGATCAGCGTGCTCGTCGGTCCGAACAGGGCCGAACCGGACGTGACCACGCCGATGGTCCCGGTGCGCCGCGTCACCAGCGCGCGGGCCGCGGTGTTGCGCCGGTAGCCCAGGTCCGCGATCGCGGCCAGCACCCGGTCGCGGGTCTCGGCCCGTACGCTCGGGTGGTCGTTCAGGACGCGCGACACCGTCTGGTGGGAGACCCCCGCCACCCGCGCCACGTCGCTCATCGCGGGCGGCCGCGGGCGGGCCGGCACCGACGCCGACGGACGGGGGGGTGCGGTCACGACCCCTGCGCCCCGAGCTCGACGGAGCGGTCGCGGGCGGCGGCCACGGCCGCGACGACGGCGGCACGGACGCCCTGTGCGTCGAGCTCGCGGACGCCGGCGACCGTGGTGCCTCCCGGGGACGACACCCGCTCACGCAGCACCACCGGGTGCTCGCCGGTCTCACGCACCATCGCCGCCGCGCCCTCGACCGTCGCGACCGCCAGCTCGCGCGCCCGGTCCCGGGTCAGCCCCACCAGCACCCCCGCCTCGGCCATCGCGTCGATCAGGTAGAAGACGTAGGCAGGGCCGGACCCCGACAGGGCGGTCACCGCGTCGAGGTCCTTCTCGGGAGCGCGCACGACCAGCCCGGTCGCCGCGAGGATGCGCTCGGTGAGGGCCAGGTGCTCCTCCCCGGCGTGCGTGCCGGCGCTGACGACGCTGGCCCCGCGACCGATCACCGCCGGGGTGTTCGGCATCACCCGGACCACCGGGGTACCCGCCGGCAGCGGACCCTCGAGCTGGGCGCACGTCAGGCCCGCGGCGACCGACACCACCAGCGTCCCGGGGCGCAGCGAGTCGCTGACCTCCGTGAGCACGCCGGCCACGTCGTGCGGCTTGAGCGCGACGACGACGACATCCGCCCACCCGGCGACCCGGGCAGCGGGATCCATCGCCCGGACGCCGTACCGCTCGGAGAGCTCGTTGGCCCGCACGGCCGACCGCTCCACCACGCGGACGTCGTCGAAGGTCCAGCCGGCCCGCAGCGCGGCGGAGACGACGGTCTCCCCCATCACGCCGCCGCCCAGCACGCCGAGGCGAGGTGTCGTCGCGTCGTCGGTCATCTCGTCCCTCTCCACGCCCGGCACGGTGGCCCCACCGTGGCGGGACGCTCGCGGACAGCGTAGTGAGCGCCGCCACCCCCGGCGCCGGGTGCCGGTCCGGTCGGCGGTCGCCGACGGCGCGACCGGCGGCGGCCGGCCGTCAGTAGGGGTAGGCGGCGTGGACGTCCCGGACGGCGGCGAGCGGTCCGGCCACCTGGAACGTCGCGGTGCCGTTGCTCCAGACGAGCACCGCCGTCCCGTCCGCCCCGGACGCGAGCGCCCAGGTGCCGGCGGGCGCGCCGGCGACCGTGACGTCCCCGGACGTCGGCCGGCCGTCGTCGACCGTCCCGGCGCCACCATCCGGCACCACCCGCGCTGCGGCCTCGCGGGCGTCGTCCGGGGTGCGCCACTGGGCGGCGATCACGGTCACCCCGCCACCACCGCCGTCGGAGTACTCCAGCCGGTACGCCTCGAGCGCGCCGGCGGCGACTAGGGGCGTCTCCTCGGTCAGTCCGGTCAGCGCGAACGACAGCACGGCGGACGGCAGCACGTCCGCGAAGGCGCTGACCGGCGCCCGCTCGACGGGCGCGAGCGTCGGCGTCGGGGACGGCAGGACGACGACCTCCGGTTCCGCCGCGGGGGGAGCCTGCGTGCGGAGCATCCCCTGAGCCACGGCCGCACCGCCGAGGAGCACCAGGGCCGCGGCCACGCCGGCGACCCACGCACGACGGCGGCGGCGGAGTGGGGCGGGCGTGGCGGGGTTCCCGCGTGGGTCGCCGCCGCCGGACGTGGCCGCCGACCCGCGGTACGACGTCGTGGGGTCCGACGACCACCGGGCGTCCGGACCTCCCGGGCCTGTGCGCCGCGTCGCCCGTCCCATGCCTACCCCCTGTGCCGCACCCGTGTGCCCGTGCCCGCCGTCGACCCGTGCCGGTCGCTCTCCGCTCCGCCACGGGCACCGGCGCGGCGTCGGCGCGAGCCTACGCAGCGCGCGGCGGCCGGGGCACGGCACCACGCGGCACGGCCGACCCCCGGTCCTGCGTGCCGACGGCCTGCGCACACTCCGGTGCGGTGCGCCCGACCGTGTCGGTGGGGGTGGCTAGCCTCCCGAGCATGGCCACCTCCTCGACCGCCCGCCGTCCCGAGCGCACCCCGCGGCCGGGACTGCGCTGCGCCGAGTGCGGCTGGACGACCGCCAAGTGGGTCGGCCGCTGCGGGGAGTGCCAGGCGTGGGGCACCGTGGTGGACGACGCCGGCGCGGGCGGCGCGGCGCCCCGGACGGTCACCACCTCGCCGGTCCGCACCCCGGCCCGCCCGATCGGCGAGATCGACGTCGAGCTGTCCCGCGCACGCCCGACCGGCGTCGCCGAGCTCGACCGGGTGCTGGGTGGCGGGCTGGTGCCCGGAGCGGTCGTCCTGCTGGCCGGGGAGCCGGGCGTGGGCAAGTCGACCCTGCTGCTCGACGTGGCCGCGCGCGCGGCACGCGGGGGCAGGCGGGTGCTGTACGTGACGGGCGAGGAGTCGGCCGGGCAGGTGCGGTTGCGTGCGGAGCGGATCCACGCCCTGGATCCCGGTCTGCTGCTCGCGGCGGAGACCGACCTGGGCACCGTGCTGGGCCACGTGGACCAGGTCGCGCCCGACCTGGTCATCGTCGACTCGGTGCAGACGATCGCGTCGGCCCAGGTCGACGGGACGGCCGGCGGGGTGAGCCAGGTCCGGGAGGTGGCCGCGGCGCTGATCGCGGTGGCCAAGGACCGGGACATCCCCACGGTGCTGGTCGGCCACGTGACCAAGGACGGCGCGATCGCCGGGCCACGCACGCTCGAGCACCTGGTGGACGTCGTGTGCCAGTTCGAGGGCGACCGGCACTCGCGCCTGCGGATGGTGCGGGCGACCAAGAACCGGTACGGCCCCACGGACGAGGTCGGCTGCTTCGACCTGTCCGAGACAGGCATCGTGGGCCTGACCGACCCCAGCGGGCTGTTCCTGTCCCAGGCGCTGCACCACGTGCCCGGGACCTGCGTCACCGTCACGCTCGAGGGACGGCGGCCGCTGGCCGTCGAGGTGCAGTCCCTGGTCGCGCCCAGCGTGCTGACCAACCCGCGACGCACGACGAGCGGCGTCGACTCGAGCCGGCTGGCGATGGTGCTCGCGGTGCTGCAGCGACGGGTCGGCGCACGCCTGGCGGACTCCGACGTCTACGTCTCGACCGTCGGCGGCGCCCGGGTCGTCGAGCCGTCGGCCGACCTCGCTCTCGCACTGGCCACGATCAGCGCGCGGGAGGACGTCGCGCTCATGACGAACCTCGTCGCGGTCGGCGAGGTGGGCCTGGCCGGTGAGATCCGTCCGGTCGCCGGTGTGTCGCGTCGCCTCGCCGAGGCTGCCCGGCTGGGGTTCACCCGTGCCATCGTCCCGCGCGGATCGGTCGAGCCCGGAGGCGGCCCGGACGGCATGACGGTCGCGGAGGCCGCCAACCTCGCCGAGGCGGTCCTCTACGCCGGCGGGCCGCGCGACGCGCCCGGGGGCGACCACCGCCGCTGACCCCCCGACGCACCGCCTCGGTGCCGCGGTACGGACGCTCGCCGAGCCGTGTCGGTGCAGCATCGGCGCACGTGACGACGTCTGGTCGCGCGCCGGCGAGGCCCGCACGACGGTCCCGGACCTTCCCGGTCGGGCGCGGGTCCGGCGCGTAGGATCCGGTCGTGGCCACCCCCTCGCTCACCCCCGACGACCTGCTGCGCACGACGCTGGCCGCCGTGGCGCCCGGTGGTGAGCTGCGCGACGGCCTCGAGCGCATCCTGCGCGGCCGGACGGGCGCACTCATCGTGCTCGGGTTCGACCGGACGGTGGAGTCCATCTGCACCGGCGGCTTCGCCCTCGACGTCGAGTTCTCCGCCACCCGGCTGCGCGAGCTGGCGAAGATGGACGGTGCCGTCGTCCTGGACCGGGACGCGACCCGCATCCTGCGCGCCGCGGTGCAGCTGCTTCCCGACCCGACCATCGAGACGACCGAGTCCGGGACCCGGCACCGCACCGCGGAGCGGGTCGCGAAGCAGACCGGGTTCCCGGTCATCTCCGTGAGCCAGTCCATGCGGATCGTCGCCCTGTACGTGGGCGGGCTTCGCTACGTCCTGGAGGACTCCGACACGATCCTGTCCCGGGCCAACCAGGCGCTGGCGACGCTCGAGCGGTACAAGTCCCGGCTCGACGAGGTGAGCGGCACGCTCTCCGCACTCGAGATCGAGGACCTGGTCACCGTCCGGGACGTGTCCGCCGTGGTGCAGCGCCTGGAGATGGTGCGGCGCATCTCGGAGGAGATCGCCGGCTACGTCGTCGAGCTCGGGACCGACGGCCGCCTGCTCGCGCTGCAGCTCGACGAGCTCATCGGCGGGATCGGCGCCGACCACGAGCTCGTCATCCGCGACTACGTCGAGACGTCGCGACGCGACCGCGAGCCGGCCGCCGTCCAGGCGGCGCTGGCGGCGCTGAACTCCACCGAGCTGCTGGACCTCACCCACATCGCGCGCATCCTCGGCCTGCCCGGGGCGGGCGACGCGCTCGACGCCGCCGTCGGACCGCGCGGGTACCGGCTGCTGTCGAAGGTGCCGCGGCTGCCCAACACCATCGTCGACCGGCTGGTCGGCCACTTCGGCGGTCTGCAGAAGCTGCTCGCGGCCGGCATCGACGAGCTCATGGCCGTCGACGGGGTCGGCGAGCAGCGGGCGCGTGCCGTGCGTGAGGGGCTGTCCCGGCTCGCGGAGTCGAGCATCCTCGAGCGCTACGTCTGACGCCGGCGCGGTCGGTTCCGGACGCCGGACGCGCTGCGGCTCGGCGGCTCGATGACGGCTCCTTGAGCCGTCGCCCCCGGGGGTGCGCCGCGCCGACGGACCGCCGCCGCACGGCACCGCCGGTGCGCGGCGACCCGGGCAGCACCGCCTACTGCAGGATGAAGACGACGCTCTGCGAGCTCGCCGCGCCCAGGGTGGCGACGGCCTGGTAGGTGCCGGACCGCGGCGCCGGCAGGTCGCCCGGGCAGCCCTCCGCCGAGCGGACCCGCGCCCACTCCACGGGGACCGCGTCCGCCGCACCGGCAGCCAGCAGCAGCTGGCGCGAGGCCCGGTCCTCGGGCGCGCAGTCCTTGCTCGACCACACACGGTCCTCGCCGGACGTGATGACCACCTCGCGCGAGGCGTCGCCGGCGTCCACGGTGCACGGCACGTCACCCACGTTGGTCACCGTCGCCGTGAGCACGGGGTTCGTGGTGGGCGCGAACTCCACGTCGGCCGAGGTGAGCGTCACCTGCAGCGCCGCCGGGGTGCAGTCCACCGGTGTGGCGGGCGGCACGTCGGAGTCGTCGGAGCCTTCGGGCTCGGCGTCCTCGGCCTCGTCGGCCTCGTCGGGGTCAGCGGTGCTGTCGGCCCCGGACCCGGCACCGTCCGCACCGTCCGACCCGGCGCCGTCGGCTCCACCGGCCACGTCCTCGGTGCCCTGCTCGGTCGCCGCGGCGGCGCCGGCGTCCCCGCGGTCACCGCGCAGCCACGACACGAGTGACGCGGAGCCCACGACCAGAGCGCCCACGACGAGCACGACCAGGAGGCGGCGCACCCAGTAGACGCGGGCTCCCTGCGGACCGACAGGGTGCAGGACCGTGCTCATCACCACTCCTCCGCTGACCGACCTCGCTGGCGGCCGACCTCGTCTGCTGACCGACCCGGCCCGTTCGACGCGAGGCCGGCGGACCGACGTCGCCGTCGACGACCCGGTCCGGGGACCGGGGGCTCGTGGCCGGCGGCGGGATCGACCCACCCACCGTACGGCGCCCGACCTCCGGCGCCGGGGCGCCGCGCCGGACGCCGCCGTCGGGCCGGTCAGGCACCATGTGCGCGTGCCCACCGAGCCCCCCGAGCCGCCCGTCCCGTCCTGCCCGGCCGTGCCCGTGGCCGACGACGCGGGGGCACCCGCGGCCGACCTCGTCCCCCGGACCGTGGCCTGGTTCGCCGAGCATCGGCGTGACCTGCCCTGGCGTGCGCCGGACCGCACGCCGTGGGGCGTCCTGGTCAGCGAGGTCATGCTGCAGCAGACCCCGGCAGCACGCGTCGCGCCGGTGTGGACCCGATGGATGGAGCGGTGGCCGAGCCCGCGTGACCTGGGGCAGGCCCCCACCGCGGAGGTGCTGCGGGCCTGGGGCCGGCTGGGGTACCCCCGCCGTGCCCTGCGCCTGCAGGAGTGCGCGCGCGCGGTGGTGGACCGTCACCGCGGCGTCGTCCCTGGGGACGAGGGGGCGCTGCGGGCGCTGCCCGGGGTGGGCAGCTACACCGCCGCCGCCGTGGTCGCGTTCGCCCACGGCGGCCGCTCGGTGGTCCTGGACACCAACGTGCGCCGGGTGGTCGCGCGCGTCGTCGGCGGGCACGCGCTGCCCCCGCCGTCCCAGACCGCCGCCGAGGTGCGCCAGGCGACCGCGCTCGTGCCCGCCGCCGCAGCGGACGCGGCCGCGTGGGCCGCGGCGTCGATGGAGCTCGGGGCGGTGGTGTGCACGGCACGGTCACCGCGGTGCACCGACTGCCCGGTGGCCGACCTGTGCCGGTGGCGGGCCGCCGGCTACCCCGGGGACCAGCATGCCGACCGGCGACGCAGCCAGGGCTGGGTCGGCACCGACCGGCAGGTCCGGGGCCGCGTCATGCACGCCCTGCGGGACGCCACCGGCCCGCTCCCCCTGACCGCCGTCGCGGACCTGTGGCCCGACGCCGGGCAGCTGCAGCGCTGCGTCGACGGGCTCGTCGCCGACGGCCTGGTGCAGCGGGTGGGTGCCGGCGAGGACCCGGCACTGCGCCTGCCCGGCTGAGCTCCCGCCGCTGGGCCAGGGCCCGCCCTGCCCAGCCCCGCCCGTGGCCTGACAGGCACGGGCCGGGTCCGCCCCGCGCCCGTCAGTCGATCTCGATCAGCATCCGGGTGTTGCCCAGGGTGTTCGGCTTGACCCTGGCCAGGTCCAGGAACTCCGCGACGCCGTCGTCGTGCGACCGGAGCAGCTCGGCGTAGACCTCCGGGGCCACCGGGGTGCCGTCGATGGCCCGGAACCCGTGGGACGTGAAGAACTCGACCTCGAAGGTCAGGCAGAACAGCCGCCGCAGGCCCATCGCGCGGGCCCGGTCGACCAGGGCGTCCAGCAGCGCGTGCCCCACCCCGCGCCGCCGCCACAGCGGCGAGACCGCCAGCGTGCGGATCTCGGCCAGGTCGTCCCACATCACGTGCAGGGCGCCGCACCCGACGACCTCGCCGGCCTCGTCCTGCGCGACGACGAACTCCTGGACCGACTCGTAGTAGCCGACCAGCTCCTTGGCCAGCAGGATCCGCTCGGTGGCGTAGGGGGCGACCAGGTCCCGGATCGCGCGCACGTCGGCGGGTACGGCGGGGCGCACGGTCAGGGAGGTCCGGGTCACGGCTTCACCGTATCGGCGCCCGCCCGACGGCGGCCGTGGCACCGGTCCCCGTCGAGCCCGACCGGCGGCCGCCGTCCGCACCCCCGTACCCCGGACCGGCGACGTCGAGCAGGCGCTGCGCGGTGAGCTCGTCGATGACCAGGTCCGTCACGACGCCGGACCGCAGCGCCGCGAGCAGGGGGACGGCCTTGTTGTCCCCCGACACCACGCACACCCGGCGCGGGACGCGGTGCAGCTCGGCGGGCGTCGGGCCGGTGGCCCGGGCGTTGAGGGCGACGTCGAGGTAGCTGCCGTCGGCCCGTAGGAACACCGTGCACACGTCGCCGACGACGCCCTCCCCGTGCAGCATCTCGATGTCGGCGTCGTCGAGGTAGCCGGCGGAGTACACGTGGCTCGGGACCGCCCCGGCGACCGCCCCGACGGAGAACAGCGCGATGTCTGCACGTCGTTGCACGTCCAGCACGCGGCGCACCGACCGCTCGCGCCACATGGCCGCCTTGGTGTCCGGGAAGTCGAAGAACGCCGGGACCGGGAAGTGGTGCACCGCGGCGTCGAACGCCGAGCCGAAGCTGGAGATCAGGTCGCTCGCGTACTCGATGCCGCTGGTGCGGGTGTTCGCGGCCCCGTTGAGCTGGACCACGGCGCTGCCCCGGGTCGGCTTGTGGACCAGGTGCCGGCTCACCGCGGCGAGCGTCGTCCCCCACGCGATGCCCATCACCATGTCGGAGTCGAACCACGACGCGAGCAGCTTGGCGGACGTGACCGCGACCTGGTCGAGGCGGTCGATCTGCGCGGCGGAGTCGGGGACGGGCACCACGTACGCCGCGACGCCGAACCGCGTGCCGAGCGTGTGGCCGAGCCCGGGCGCGCGCGTGCTCGCCGGCCGCAGCGTGATCTCCACCAGTCCGGTCTCCCGGGCCCGCTTGATCAGTCGCGACACCGTCGACCGTGAGGTCTGCAGCTGTCGCGCGATGACCTCCATCTTCATGTCCTGCAGGTAGTACATCGACGCCGCCCGCAGGACGTCCTGCTCGCGCTCCTCGGCCATGTCCACCCCTTCGTGGTGTGCACATATGTGCACGGTGCTTGCGCGTCCGTTCGCGGAGTGAGAAGCATAGGGGCTGCATGCGGGACATTCCGGACAACGGGGGTCGGGAGGCACGTGTGCGCAGCGGGACCCGACCGGGTCGCGCAGAGGGAGGACACGGTGAAGACAGCGGCACTGACGGCGCACGCACGCAGCTCGGCCCTGACGGAGCTCGAGGCGAGCACCACCTCGGGCCACGAGCTCGACGTCCTGGTGATCGGTGGCGGGGTGACCGGCGCGGGCATCGCGCTCGACGGCGTCACCCGTGGCCTGAAGGTCGGGATCGTCGAGGCGCAGGACTGGGCCAGCGGCACCTCGAGCCGGTCCAGCAAGCTCGTCCACGGTGGCCTGCGGTACCTGCAGATGCTGGACTTCCACCTCGTGCGGGAGGCGCTCACCGAGCGCGACCTGCTCATCACCCGCCTCGCGCCGCACCTCGTGCGGCCGGTGTCGTTCCTGTACCCGCTCGAGCACCGCATGTGGGAGCGGGCGTACGTCGGTGCCGGGGTCGCGCTGTACGACACGCTGGCCAGCGTCAACGGCCGCCGTCGAGCGCTGCCGATCCACCGGCACGTGACCCGTCGCGGCCTGGAGAAGCTCTTCCCCGACCTGCGCCATGACGCGGCGATCGGGGCGGTGCGCTACTGGGACGCGAGCGTCGACGACGCACGGCTCGTCTCGACCCTGGTCCGCACGGCCGTCTCCTACGGGGCGCACGCCGCCTCGCGCACGCAGGTGGTCGCGATGACCACGACCGAGGGCGGCACGGTCACCGGTGCGACGGTCACCGACCTGGAGACCGGCCGCACGTTCGACGTCCGCGCACGCCACGTCATCAACGCGACCGGCGTGTGGACCGAGGAGACCGAGTCCCTGGCCGGGACCGACGGCGGCCTGCGCGTCCTGGCGTCCAAGGGCATCCACATCGTCGTCCCGCGGGACCGGATCGCCGGTGACGTCGGCCTGATCCTGCAGACCGAGAAGAGCGTGCTGTTCATCATCCCGTGGTCCCGCTACTGGGTGATCGGCACGACCGACACCGCCTGGCACGAGGACCTGGTGCACCCGGTGGCCAACGCCGCCGACGTCGACTACGTCATCGACCACGCCAACACGGTGCTGTCCCGCCCGATCAGCCGGGAGGACGTCATCGGGACGTGGGCCGGCCTGCGCCCGCTGCTCCAGCCCGGGACCAAGGAGGGCACGTCGTCGGCGAAGGTGTCGCGCGAGCACACGACCGCCTCACCGACGCCCGGCCTGACCGTCATCGCCGGCGGCAAGCTGACCACGTACCGGGTGATGGCCAAGGACGCGATCGACTTCGCGATCGGCGGGCGCGCGCACACCCTGCCGTCCATCACCGACACGATCCCGCTCGCCGGGGCGGAGGGGCTGCAGGTCCTCCAGCGGCAGGCGCCCACGATCGCGCGGCGCTACGGGTGGTCACGCGCCATGCTCGACCACCTGCTGCACCGGTACGGCTCCATGCTCCCCGAGCTCCTGGAGATGGTCGACGCCGACCCGGGCCTGGGTGAGCGGCTGGCCGGCGCCCCCGCGTACCTGCGGGTCGAGATCGCCTACGCGGTCACCCACGAGGGCGCCCTCCACCTCGACGACGTCTTCCTCCACCGGACCCGCCTGAACTACGAGCAGGCGGACCGAGGGTTGGGCGCCATCGAGGAGATCGCGGACATCGTGGCGCCGCTGCTCGGCTGGGACGCGTCGACCCGTGCGGAGGAGGTCGCCGCCTACACCGCACGCGCGGAGGCGGAGGCGGCCGCCGAGCTGGCACCGGACGACGAGGCCGCCCAGCGCGTGCGGCACGGCGCCCCGGACATCACCCCGCTGCGCGAGCTGACCCGCGCCGACTGAGCTCCGCCGGTGCCCGCATGGGCACCGGCGGTCCCGCGCCGCGGCCCCTGCCGGCGGCGCGGACGTGACAAGGACGTCCCGTCAACACACCTGAGAGGTCAACGTGGGAGAAGTCTTTCTTTCCGAGGTCATCGGCACGGGGCTGCTGCTCCTGCTCGGTGCCGGCGTGGTGGCCAACGTCATCCTGCCGAAGACCAAGGGCTTCGGCGGCGGCTGGCTGCTGATCAACTTCGGCTGGGGCCTGGCGGTGTTCGTCGGTGTCTTCGCCGCCTACCGTTCCGGGGCTCACCTGAACCCGGCCGTCACCCTGGGCCTGCTCGCCAACGGCGCCGCCGAGTACGCCCCGGGGGTCGAGGTGACGGTGACGTCGACCCTGGTGTACCTGGCAGCCGAACTCGTCGGCGCCTTCCTCGGCGCCGTGCTGGCGTTCCTGTGCTACAAGAACCACTTCGACGAGCCGGCCGACCCGGCGGTCAAGCTGGGCGTCTTCTCGACCGGCCCCGAGATCAGGTCGTACGGCTGGAACTTCCTCACCGAGCTCGTCGGCACGTTCGTGCTCGTGTACATCATCCTGCAGTTCGGCAACACGCCGAGCGGGCTCGGCCCGCTCGCCGTGGCTCTGCTCGTGGTCGCCATCGGCGCGAGCCTCGGTGGCCCGACCGGGTACGCCATCAACCCGGCCCGTGACCTCGGCCCCCGCATCGCGCACGCCGTGCTGCCCATCAAGGGCAAGGGGTCGAGCGACTGGGCCTACTCCTGGGTGCCGATCCTCGGGCCGATCGCCGGCGGCATGCTCGCCGGCTGGGTCGCGGCGCTGATCGACTGACCTGACCGAGCTCGCCCGTCGCCCGAGGCCGGCGGGCGCCGCTGCCACCCACCTTCCGCCTCCCGCCGCCGACCCGGCGGCACCCTCAATGATGAGAAAGGCCCCCATCCCCATGGCTGACTACGTCCTCGCGATCGATCAGGGCACCACCAGCACGCGCGCCATCGTCTTCGACCACTCCGGCTCCATCGTGGAGTCCGGCCAGCTCGAGCACGAGCAGATCTTCCCCAAGGCCGGCTGGGTCGAGCACGACGCGGCCGAGATCTGGCGCAACACCCGGGAGGTGGTCGGGCTCGCGCTGACCCGTGCCAACCTCAGCCACCGTGACATCGTCGCGGTGGGCATCACCAACCAGCGCGAGACCGCGGTCGTGTGGGACAAGACCACGGGCGCGCCGGTCTACAACGCGATCGTGTGGCAGGACACCCGCACGCAGAAGATCTGCGACGAGCTGGCCGCACTGGGCGGTGGGGCGGACCGGTACAAGGACCGGGTCGGCCTGCCGTTGGCCACGTACTTCTCGGGCCCCAAGGTGAAGTGGGTCCTGGACAACGTCGACGGCGCCCGGGAGAAGGCCGAGCGCGGCGACCTGCTGTTCGGCAACACCGACTCGTGGTTGCTGTGGAACATGACCGGCGGCACCGACGGCGGCATCCACGTCACCGAGCCCACCAACGCCTCGCGGACGATGCTGATGAACCTCGACACGCTGTCGTGGAACGAGGAGATCGCGGGCGAGATGGGCATCCCGATGTCGATGCTGCCCGAGATCCGGTCCTCCTCGGAGGTGTACGGCAAGGGCCGCGAGGGCGGGATGGTCCCCGGGGTGCCGATCGCCGGGATCCTCGGCGACCAGCAGGCCGCGACGTTCGGGCAGGCGTGCTTCGAGGTGGGCACCGCGAAGAACACCTACGGCACCGGCAACTTCATGCTGCTCAACACGGGTACCGAGCCGATCCCGTCCAAGAACGGGCTGCTGACCACGGTCTGCTACAAGATCGGCGATCAGCCGACCGTGTACGCGCTGGAGGGGTCGATCGCGGTGTCGGGGTCGCTCGTGCAGTGGCTGCGCGACAACCTGGGGATGATCAGCTCGGCGCCGGAGATCGAGCGGCTGGCCGCGACGGTGGAGGACAACGGTGGGGCGTACTTCGTGCCGGCGTTCTCCGGTCTGTTCGCGCCGTACTGGCGCTCGGACGCACGAGGGGCGCTGGTGGGGCTGACCCGGTACGTCAACAAGGGTCACATCGCCCGGGCGGTGCTCGAGGCGACGGCGTTCCAGACCCGCGAGGTGCTGGACGCGATGAACGCCGACTCCGGCGTCGACCTGACCGAGCTCAAGGTCGACGGCGGCATGGTCGTCAACGAGACGCTCATGCAGTTCCAGGCCGACATCCTCGGCGTGCCGGTGATCCGCCCCCAGGTCGCCGAGACCACGGCGCTCGGCGCCGCCTACGCGGCCGGGATCGCCGTCGGGTTCTGGAACGGCGAGCAGGACGTCATCGACAACTGGGCCGAGGACAAGCGCTGGGAGCCGGCGATGGACGAGGACGAGCGGGCCCGCCAGTACCGCCTGTGGAAGAAGGCCGTCACCAAGACCTTCGACTGGGTGGACGACGACGTGAGGTAGTCCCCACCCGCACCGCCCCACCCCACCCCACCACCACCGCCGAGTGCGACGTTTTCGCCCCTTCGAGGTCCTCGAAGGGGCGAGAACGTCGCACTCGGCGGGTCTGTGGGGCAGGTCAGCGGAGCCAGGCGCCGCCGTTGACGTCGATGACCGCGCCGTTGGTGAAGCCGGCCTGCTCCGAGGCCAGGTACACGGCGGCTGCGGCCACGTCCGCGGGCACGCCGGGGCGGCCGACCGGGATGCCCGCGATCGCCGCGCGCTGGGCGTCCTGCGGCGTGAACGTCTCCTGGAACGGCGTGTCGCCGATGAAGCCGGGCGCGACGGAGTTGGCGGTGATCCGGCGCGGGCCGAGCTCCTTGGCCAGCGCACGGGTCAGACCGTCCATGCCGGCCTTGGCCGCCGCGTACGCCGCCGCACCCGGTCCCCCGCCGTTCTGACCGGCCTGGGAGCTGATCGAGATGATCCGGCCACCGTCGGGCATGTGGCGCAGGACGGAGCGCGTCACCAAGAACATGCTGGTGAGGTTGACGTCCAGGACGGCGTGCCAGTGCTCGTCGGTCATCTCGGTGACCGAGCGCCTGCCGACGAGCCCGCCGGCGTTGTTGACCAGGACGTCGATCCCGCCGCCCAGCGCCTCGGCGGCGTGCGCGACCACGCGGTCCACGTCCGCGCTGTCCGTGGCGTCCATCGGGAGGGCGACGGCGGTGCGTCCGAGCGCCGTGAGCTCCGCGACCACCGGCCCGCCGTCGTGCGTGCGGTAGGTGATCGCCACGTCGGCGCCGGCACGGGCCAGCTCCAGCGCGACGGAGCGGCCGATGCCGGTCCCGGCGCCGGTGACGAACGCGCGCGTGCCGGTCAGGTCGAACGTCATGGCTCTCCTCGCAGGTCGGGTCGTGCCGGTCCGGGTGGGCCGATGGCTCAGCGGTCGACGCGCGCCCCGCCGCCACCGGCGAGCTTGAGCACCTCGGCCTTGGTCACCATGGTGGTGTCACCCGGCGTGGTCATCGCCAGCGCGCCGTGGGCGGCGCCGTACTCGACCGCCGTCTGCAGCGACTGGCCGTCAAGCAGGCCGTAGATCAGGCCGGACGCGAACGAGTCACCGCCACCGACGCGGTCCATGATCTCCAGCCGCTCGCGGTGGGTGGACTGGACCACGCCGGTCTCGCGCGACCAGGCGATGGCGCCCCAGTCGTTGACGCTCGCGGAGTGGACCGTTCGCATGGTGGTCCCGATGACCTGGAAGTTGGGGTACGCGGCGGCGGCGGTCTCGATCATCGCGGCGAACTTGTCCACCTCCAGCGCGGAGAGGTTCTCGTCGACGCCCTCGACCTCGAACCCGAGGGACGCGGTGAAGTCCTCCTCGTTGCCGATCATCACGTCGATGTGCTTCGCGATCTCCTTGTTGACCTCCTGCGCCTTGGCCTGGCCGCCGATCGCCTTCCACAGGCTCGGCCGGTAGTTCAGGTCGTAGGAGACGACGGTCCCGTGCCGCTTCGCCGCCGTGACGGCCTCGATGACCGTCTCGGCAGCGGTCTCGCTGAGCGCTGCGAAGATGCCCCCGGTGTGCAGCCAGCGCACGCCCAGCTCACCGAACAGGTGGTCCCAGTCGACGTCGCCGGGCGTGAGCTGCGACGCGGCGGTGTTGCCGCGGTCGGACACGCCGACGGCGCCGCGCACGCCGAAGCCGCGCTCGGTGAAGTTCAGGCCGTTGCGCACGCCGCGGCCGATGCCGTCGTACGGCACCCACCGGATGAACTGGGTGTCGAGCCCGCCGGTCATGATGAAGTCCTCGACCAGGCGGCCGATCTCGTTGTCCGCGAGCGCGGTGACGATCGCGCCGCGCAGGCCGAAGGCACGGCGCAGGCCGCGGGTCACGTTGTACTCGCCGCCCCCCTCCCAGGCCTTGAACTGGCGGGCGGTGCGGATGCGGCCCTCCCCCGGGTCGAGGCGGAGCATGACCTCGCCCAGCGAGACCGCGTCGTAGCGGCACTCCTCGGCGGGCCGGATGGTCAGGGCGGTGGTCGGCTCGGTCATGCGCGGGGTCCTCGCTGCTCGGCCGGACGGCTGTCCGGTGGGTGCGTGCGGTGGTGTGTGGGGTGCGGTGCTGTGCCCGCGGGCCGGCGCCGGGACGGGCGACGCGGTGCTCAGCCCTGGACGAGGGCGACGGCCTCGGCCGTGAGGGTCCGGACGCGGTCGAAGTCGCCGTCCTTGACCGCGTCGCGAGGCACCATCCACGAGCCGCCGACGGCGGCGACCGAGGCGATGCCGAGGTAGTCCTGCAGGTTCTTGGGACCGACGCCGCCGGTCGGCACGAAGGAGACGCCGGCGAACGGGGCGGCCAGCGCGGCGATCGCCGGCGCACCGCCGGACGTCCCGGCCGGGAAGAACTTCACGGTGGTCAGCCCGAGCTCGACAGCGGCCTGGATCTCCGTCGCGGTCACCGCGCCCGGCAGCGCGAGCACACCGTGCTCGCCGCACCGCTCGACGACCGCGCGGCTCAGTCCGGGCGAGACGACGTAGCTGGCGCCGGCGGCGACGGCCTGGTCGACCTGCTCGGGCGTCAGCACGGTCCCCGCACCGACGAGCATGTCGCCACGGTCGGCCATCGCGCGGATGGAGTCCTGCGCGGCGGACGTCCGGAACGTCACCTCGGCGACCGGCAGCCCACCGGCGACCAGGGCGGCGGCCAGGCCGTCGGCCTGCCGGGCGTCGTCGAGCACGACGACGGGGACGAGACGGGCGGCGCGCAGGGAGGACAGGACGTCCATCGGGGGTTCCGTTTCGCTAGGCGGAATGGCAATATCGCTCTCCGCAACACAGGATCGCACACCGCCGCGGGCTGCTCAAGGGACAGCCCGGGCGGGCGCGGGTCAGGGCAGGTGCAGCCCGGCCGGCAGGAGCGGCGGGAGGACGTCGAGCACCTGTGCGTGCAGGGCGGCGACCCGCTCGGGTGTCATCCGCTCCGCAGGTGCGGTCACGCTGACGGCCGCGACCGCGGACCCCGACCGCAGCAGCGGTACGGCGACGCAGCTGATGCCGGCCTCGTTCTCCTCCACCTCGGTCGCGTACCCGCGGGCGCGCGCCTGCTCGAGGACCTGCCAGACGTGGTCGACGTCGACCCCGTCGCGTCCCGCGGCGCGGACGTAGCCGGCCAGCGCCGACCGGTCGGTGCCCCGGAAGGCGAGCAGCGCCCGGCCGAGCGCGGTCGTGACGGCGGGGCTGCGCCGGCCCACCGCCGACCAGACCCGGACCGACCGCTCCGGCTCCACCTTGTCGAGGTAGACGACCTGGGTGCCGTCGAGCACGCCGAGGTGCACGAGCTCGTCGGCGACGCCGCACAGCGCGACCAGGCCCGCGTGCAGCAGGACCGGCAGGTTCTCGTCGCCGAGGAAGTCGTCGGACAGCCGGGTCGCGGCCGACCCCAGCAGGTAGGCACCCGTCGCCGAGTCCTGCGCGACGAAGCCACGGAACCGCAGCGCGGCCAGCGCGCGGTGCACGGTGGACTTGTTCAGGTGCAGGGCACCGGCCAGCTCGGCCAGCGACATCCCGGTGGCACCGGCGCGTGCCAGCGTCTGCAGGGTGAGCAGCGCCCGGTCGACGCTCTCCACCGGGGACGTGCCGGCGTCCACGGGCTCGGCCATCGGGTCGGCCTCCTTCGGTCGGGTCTCGGGCCAGCGTAGGACGGCGTCGGCGGGGGCCCACCGCCTCTGCGAGGATCACCGCGTGCCCGTGCCCAGCCGTCCGTCCGCGACGGCGGCACGCTGATGGGAGCCGTGGCGACCGCGCTGGGCACGATGGCGGCGATCGGCGTCGTCGGCTGGCTGATCGGGCGGGGCCGCCTGCTGGGTGAGGGGGCCGATCGGGTGCTGGCCCGCACGGTGTTCGCGGTCGCGACGCCCGCCCTGCTCCTGGTGACGATCGCCCACGCCGACCTGCACCTGCTCGCGTCGCGGACGGCGCTCACGATCGCGATCAGCACGGTCGTGGTCGCGGCGATCGCGCTCGCGGTCGCGCGCGGGCTGTGGCACCTGGGCGGCGGCGAGGCGACCGTCGTGACCCTGGCGTCGTCGTACGTCAACGCCGGCAACCTCGGCCTGCCGCTCGCGGTGTACCTGCTCGGCGACGCGACCGCCGTCGTGCCCACCCTGCTGTTCCAGCTGCTCGTGCTCGCGCCGGTCGCCTTCACGGTGCTGGACTCCCGGCGCCCGGTGCCCGACGACGCCGCGGCCGGCGCCGCCGGCAGCGTGAGCGTCGGTGCCCGGGGCGTGCTCGGGCGCACCCTGCGCAACCCGATCATCATCGGCACCCTGACCGGGCTGCTGCTGTCCGCCCTGCCCGGGGACGTGCCGGACGTGCTGCTCGAGCCGTTCCGGATCGTGGGCGCCGCGGCCGCCCCGCTGGCGCTGCTCACGTTCGGCATGTCGCTCGCCGGCCCGCGAGGCACCGGCCGGCACCGGGTCGGCCGCGAGCTGGTCCTGGCCGTGTCGCTGCGGTCGGTCGTGCACCCGCTGCTCGCGGCCGGGATCGGCCGGCTGCTGGGGCTGGACGGTGCGGCCCTGCTGGCGGTCGTCACGATGTCGGCGCTGCCGACGGCGCAGAACGTGCTGGTCTACGCGCTGCAGTACGGACGCGGGCAGGCGGTCGCGCGCGACGCCGGCCTGGTGACGACGCTGCTGGCGGCGCCGGTCATGCTCGTCGTCGCGGCCACGCTCGCCTGACCCGACCCGCCGACCGGTGCCGCGCCGGCTCGGCACGCCGGCGTGCCGCCCGGGCACCGGTCGGCGCCGACCTCAGCGCAGTGCGGGGTAGGCCGCCTTCGGCAGGGCGTACGCGAGGTCGACCGCCGTCTCGACCGCCTCGTCCAGCTCCAGCCGGTGCTCGGCCACGAGCCGGGCGAGGTAGCCCGCGTCGATCCGGCGGGCCAGGTCGTGGCGGGCCGGGATGGAGAAGAACGCCCGGGTGTCGTCGACGAAGCCGGTGGTGTTGTAGAACCCCGCGGTGTCGGTGACGGCCTCGCGGTAGCGGCGCATGCCGTCCGGCGTGTCCAGGAACCACCACGGCGCACCGAGCTTCATCGCCGGGTACACCCCGGCCATCGGGGCGAGCTCGCGCGCGAAGACGGTCTCGTCCACGGTGAAGACGATCAGCCGCAGGTCGGGGTGGTGCCCGAACGCCTCGAGCACGGGCCGCAGGCTGTGGGTGTACTCCGTCGGCACCGGGATGTCGTAGCCGACGTCGGCCCCGCGCGCGGCGAAGACCTCGGCGCTGTGGTTGCGCAGCACGCCGGGGTGGACCTGCATGGTCAGACCGTCCTGGGTCGACATGCGCGCCATCTCGAACAGCATGTGCCCGCTGAACGCGTCCGCCTCGGCGGCGCTCACCTCACCGCGCAGGGCCGCCGCGAAGATCCGCGACGCCTCGTCCGCGGACAGCGGCGTCGTGCCGGCGGAGAGGTGACCGTGGTCGGTCGCGCGGGCACCGGCGGCGACGAACGCGGCTCGGCGCTGCTCCAGCGCACGCAGGAAGGCCGGGTAGGCGTCGACCGCCAGGTCCGCCCGCTCGGCCAGCACCGCGACGTCGTCCACCCAGCCGGGCCGGTCGACCTGCAGCAGGGAGTCGGGACGGAACGTCGGCACGATCCGCTCGCCCCAGCCGCGCTCGGCGAGCGCGGCGTGGTCGGCGAGGGTCGCGGTGGCGGGATCGGTGGTCGCGACGATCTCCATCCCGAACCGGTCGAACAGCGCGAGCGGCCGGTACTCGTCGGTGGCCAGCTTGGCGACGACCTCGTCGTAGAGCGTGTCGGCCGTCTCGGCCGACGGCCGTGCGCTGAGCCCGAACACCTCGACGAACACGTGCTCGAGCCAGTAGCGGGTCGGCGTGCCGCGGTACAGCGTCCAGTTCGCGCAGAAGGTGCGCCAGATCTCCCGGGGATCGGTCTGGACCGGCGCGCCGTCGCGGCGCGGGACGCCGAGGGCGTCGTGCGGGACACCCTGCGAGACCATCATCCGCACCAGGTAGTGGTCGGGGACGACGAACACCTCGGCCGGGTTCCCGAAGTGCTCGTCGCGCCGCAGCATCCCGGCGTCGACGTGCCCGTGCATCGACACGATCGGCAGGTCACGGGTCTGGGCGTAGACCGCGCGGGCCAGCTCGCGGGTGACCGGGTCGGCCGGCAGCGCCCGGTCGGGGTGCAGCGCCCAGGCGCCCGGGGACAGAGCGGTCACGACAGACCTCCACGATGAGACGGTGTGAAACACGAGTTCGCCTCGAGTCTGCGGGATCGGCGCTGCTCAGGCAAGGGACCGGCGAGGGCGTGACCGAGCGCTCGGCCATCCTTGTGAGGGACGGTGAAACGTGGTGCAATCGCGTTTCAACTAGCCGACGATGCCGACGACGCCGAGGGGAGCCCGTGGTCACCCTCCGCGACGTCGCCCGCGCTGCCGGGGTCTCCCCCGCGACGGCGTCCCGCGCCCTGGCGGCGCCGCCCGGCGGGGTCGCGACCGAGCGCCGTCAGCGGGTGCTGCGCGCCGCGGACGACCTCGGGTACCGACCGCCCGGCGTCGACCGGGGCGGCGCCGCCCACCGCACGCGCCGGCTCGGGGTGATCGTGCCGGACATGGAGAACCCGTTCTTCTCCGGCCTGGTCAAGGGCATCCAGCACCGCGCGCGGACCGCGGGGATGACCGTCGTCGTCGCCGACGCCGACGAGGACTCCGCCCTCGAGTCGGAGCTCGTCGACCACCTCGCCCCGGACGTGGACGGTCTCGTGCTGTGCTCGCCACGCATGTCCGACGACGCGCTGGCCGCGCTCGCCGCCCGGGCCGGCGGCCCCGCCGTGCTGCTGGTGAACCGCGACGCACCGGGACTGCGCGGCATCACGGTGGACAACGTCGACGGCGTCCGCCAGGCGCTGGAGCACCTGCACGCGCTCGGGCACCGCCGGATCGCCTACGCCGGCGGCCCCACCGACTCGTGGTCCGACCACGAACGTCGTCGCGGCCTCGCTGCGGTGGTCGCCGCCCGGCCGGACGTCGAGCTGGTCGACCTCGGTCACTTCCCGGCCGTCTTCGCCGGTGGGGTGGCCGCCGCCGACCTCATCACGGCGAGCGGGGCGACCGCGGTGCTCGCCTACAACGACCTCGTCGCGCTGGGCGTCCTGGACCGGCTGCGGCTGCGGGGCGTCCGCGTCCCGGACGCCGTGTCCGTCGTCGGGTTCGACGACGTGCCGCCGGCCACCCAGGTCAGTCCGGCGCTCACCACGGTCGCCCTCCCGCTGCGCCTGCTCGGCCGTACCGCCGTGGACGCGCTGCTGCGGCCCGCTGCCGAGGTGACCGACCGGCCACCACGACCGGCCCCCGTCTCCCTCGTGGTGCGGGGCTCCACCGGTCCCCGCCCGCCCGCCGTCCGCACCCCCGACGAAAGCTGACCCCCATGACCTCCCCCGATGCGCTGCCCCGACTGTCCCTGAGCACGCTCGACGCCGCCGCACCCACGGCCGACGTCCGTCCGCCCGCCGTCGACCCCCGCTCGACGTCGGTCGGCATCGTGCACCTCGGTGTCGGCGCGTTCCACCGGGCGCACCAGGCGGTGTTCACCGAGGAGGCGGCCGCCGCCGCGGGCGAGAACCGCTGGGGCATCCTCGGCGTCACCGGCCGCAGCGCCCGGGTCGCCGAGCAGCTCAGGCCGCAGGACGGCCTGTACGGGGTGCTCACCAAGGGCCGCGAGAGCACCTCGCTGCGGGTGATCGGCTCGATGCGGGGCGCCGCGTCGCTCGTGGACGACGCCGAGCGCGTGCTGTCCGCGATCGCCGCCCCCGGCACCCACATCGTGTCGTCGACCGTGTCGGAGAAGGGCTACCGCCGCGCGCCGGCCGGCGGGCCGGACCTGGCCAACGCCGACCTCGCCGCCGACGTCGCCGCACTCACCGCCGAGCTGTCCGGCTCGTCGGGGGACGAGCCCGCGCGCACGCCCATCGGCGCCCTCGTGCGCGGGCTGGCCCGCCGTCACCGGGCGCACGGTGCACCGCTGACCGTCGTGTGCTGCGACAACATGATGGACAACGGCCGGGTCGTCGCCGGGCTGGTCGACGGGATCCTCGAGGCCGTCCCGGGTCCCGGCGCTGCCCGGCTGCGCCAGTGGGTCGAGGAGTCCGTCCGGTTCCCGGTCACCATGGTCGACCGGATCACGCCGGCCACCACGCCGGCGCACCAGGCCGAGGCCAGCGCGCTGTCCGGGTGGCGCGACGAGGCGCTCGTGGTGGCCGAGCCGTTCATGCAGTGGGTCGTCGAGGACCTGTTCGCCGGCCCGCGCCCGAGCTGGGAGCTCGTCCCCGGCGCCACGCTCACCGACGACGTCGCCCCGTACGAGCGGGCGAAGCTGCGGATGCTCAACGGCACCCACTCCACGGTCGCCTATCTCGGCGCGCTGCGCGGTCACCGCCTCATCGACGAGGCGGTCTGCGACCCGGAGATCGCCGCGGTCGCGCGTCGACTGCTCGACGAGGACGTGATCCCGACCCTGACTGCTCCGGCGGACCTCGAGCTGGGGCAGTACCGCGACGACATCCTCGAGCGGTTCGCGAACCCCAGCACGGGCTACACGACCCTCCAGGTCGCCGGCGACGGCTCGCAGAAGGTGCCGATCCGCCTCGTGAGCACCATCGCCGACCGGCTGGCCGCGGGCACCGTGCCGGCTGCCGCGACCCGGGCGGTGGCCGCCTGGGTGGTGTTCGTGGCGCGGGGCCGCGACGTCACGGGTCGCGAGCTGCCGCTGGACGACCCGCTCACGGACCGGCTGCGCGAGGTCGCGGCCGGCGACGACGCGGGGCTGGCCGACCGGATGCTCGGCGTGCACGAGGTGTTCAGCGAGCCGGTCCGCGAGCACGACGGCTTCCGCAGGGCGCTGCGCGCGGAGGTCGCCGACCTGCTCGGTGCCGTCCCGGCGCGGTGAGCTGACCGCGCGGGCCGCCGCGGGGCGCGCACGGCCCGCGCCCGGGTGCGGGCCACCGGACGCCCTCCGGCCGCTCCCGGCCCGCGCGGGCTCACCCGCCGGCCTCGCTCGTCCCCGCCCCGCTCGTCGAGCCCCCGAGCGGGCGCCGCATCCGGAAGTTCGTCAGGGCAGTGCCGCGGACCACCGGTCGTTGCTCGGCGACGACCGTGAAGCCGTGCGCCTCGAACACGGGCCGGGCGGTCAGGCTCGCGTTCGTCGTCAGCTCGTGCGCGCCCAGCCCTTCGGCGGTGGTGCGCGCCCACTCGAGCAGCGCCGAGCCGATCCCCTGGCGTACGTGGTCCGGGTGGACGAACAGCATGTCGACGTACCCGTCCGCGTCGACGTCCGTGAACCCGACGACACGGTCGCCGACCTCCGCCACCTGCGTACGGCGCGAGCGCCGGCGATCGGCCCAGCCCGCGGCATCGGTGACCGCCCCCGCCCACGCGTCGATCTGGTCCGGTGCGTAGTCGCGGCTCGCGGCCTCGCGCACGGCCCGACGGAACACCTCGAGGGTCGCCGGACCGTCGTCCTCGCGGTACGGGCGCAGCCTCACGGCGCGGCCTCGCCGTGCATCCACGGGGTGTGGCTGATACCCACGAGCAGCGCCTCCGGGCTGAGCAGGCGCGACGTCGTCTGCCCCCAGGGCTCCTCGTGGGCGTCGGACAGGACCGTGTGCCCCGCCGCCCGGAGCTCGGCGACGGCGTCGGCCACGGCCTGCGGCGAGGCGACGTCCAGCTCGATCCAGGCCTGCGGGACCGGCAGGTCGGCCGGCCACTGCGGGGAGCCGAAGGTCGCCTCGGCCGCCTGAGCGAGCGGCCAGATCGCGAACGCCTTCACGCCGGCCACCGCCTCGGTGTGGAAGTACCCCGGTGCCGCCTCCTCCAGCGTGAGCCCCAGCGCACCGGACCAGAACGCGAGCGACTGCGCGCCGGACCGCGCGATGGGGCCGAAGCCGGCCACGAACTCGATCTTCATGCGCACTCCTCCTGGTGCTGCCCGCTGGGCCGTACCGGCATCGAAGCACGGATCACCGACACGTCGGACGCAGCGCACTCCCGCCGGCCCGGCCTCCGTGCCGCCGTGCCGTGCTGGGCGAGCACGACGCAGCCGAGCGCCGCCGGCCCCACCGCTTGGTCCGCACCACGCCGGCACACCACCGCGGTCGGGCCCAGCCGGCCGTAGCAGGTGGGGCGTCGGCGGCCGGACCGGGCCCCATGCTGACGACCGGTGGCATGACCGGCCGGCTGAACCGGCTGGACCGGCTGGAGCGAGCCGGTCACGTGCAGCGGGCACCCGACCCGCACGACCGCCGCGCCCTGCTCGTCAGCCTCACCACCACCGGCCGGAGACTCGTGGACGAGGCCGTCGCGACCGCGAACGCGGTCCTTCGCGACGTGCTCGCCTCGGTGCAGGCCCGCGCCGGTCGCTGACCCTGGGGGCGGCCGGTCAGGTCACCGTGCCCAGCTGCCACGGGATGAACTCGTCCTGCCCCAGGTCGAGCTCCTCGCTCACCGTCGTCTCGCCCGAGGCGACGGCGATGATGCGCTCGAAGATCTCGTCGCCGACCTCGGGCACCGTCGCGGTGCCGTCCACGATGCGCCCGCAGTTGAGGTCCATGTCGTCGCTCATGCGCTCGTACATCTCGGTGTTCGTGGCGAGCTTGAGCACCGGCGTCGGTCGGCCACCCAGGACGGAGCCGCGACCCGTGGTGAAGCAGACGACGGTCGCGCCGCCGGCGATGATGCCGGTCACCGACACGGGGTCGTAGCCGGGGGTGTCCATGAACACCATGCCCCGTGAGGTGACCGGCTCGGCGTACTCGTACACGTCGGCCAGGTCCGCCTGCCCCGCCTTGGCGACCGCGCCCAGGGACTTCTCCAGGATCGTCGTCAGGCCACCCGCCTTGTTGCCCGGCGAGGGGTTGTTGTCGAGGCTGCCGCCGCCCGCACGGGCGTAGTCCTGCCACCAGTCGATCCGGGTCAGCAGCTTGCGACCGACGGCCTCGGAGACCGCGCGCCGGGTCAGCAGGTGCTCGGCACCGAAGACCTCGGGCGTCTCGGCGAGGATCGACGTCCCGCCCATCGCCACCAGACGGTCCGACGCGTGACCCAGCGCCGGGTTGGCGGTGATGCCCGAGTAGCCGTCCGAGCCGCCGCAGTTCAGACCCAGCACGAGCTCGCTCACCGGGGCTGGCTCCCGCCGGCGGGCGTCCAGCTCGGGCAGCATCTCGGTGATCTTCTCGATGCCGGCCTTGACGGTGGCGCGGATGCCCCCGGTGGCCTGGATGGTGAGCGTCTGCACCAGGGTGTCCGCCGGCAGGTCGAGCCCGTCGACGAGCGACTGCACCGGCACCATCTCGCAGCCGAGCCCGAGCACGAGCAGTCCGGCGACGTTCGGGTGCTGGGCGTACCCGCGCAGCGTGCGCACCAGCATGTTGGAGCCGTCGCTGCCGGGAACCAGCCCGCAGCCGCTGCCGTGCGTGAGCGCCACGACGCCGTCCACGTTCGGGTAGGCGTCCAGAGCCATCCCCCCGAAGTGGGCCGCGATCATCTTCGCGGTCGAGGCCGAGCAGTTCACCGACGTCAGGACGGCGATGTAGTTGCGGGTGCCGACCTTGCCGTTCGCCCGGCGGTACCCCTGGAAGGTGCGGACGGGTCCCTCGGGGGCGGTCAGCTCGTGGTGCACCGCCGCGAACTCGTACGCACGGGCGGTGTCGTCCATGCCGAGGTTGTGGCCGTGCACGTGCTCACCGGGCTGGATGTCCGCGGTGGCGCGGCCGATCGACTGGCCGTACTTGCGCACCGGGGCGCCGGCCGCCACCGGACGGACCGCGAGCTTGTGGCTGCGCGGCACGTCACCGGGCAGCACGATCTCCCCGGACGCCGTGCGCACGCGCGTCCCGGCCGGCAGCTCCCGGGTGAGGACAGCGACGTCGTCGTCGGGGCGCAGCAGCAGCGCGCAGTCGGCGAGCGCGAGCGCCCCGGGGTCGGTGGTGGTCATGGTCGGACCTCCTCGAGGGTCACTGCGTGTCCTTGCCCGCGCGCCGCGCGGCCGGGCTCCGGCCGTCCGCCGGTGGGCCGCCGGTGCCGGTCAGCCGAACCGGCGGATGCGGTGGGACGGCCTCGTCCCGTCAACCATGGTAAGCGCAATCCCACTCCGCCGACCCGGTCTCGGTCGCCCCACGACCGGCGTCACCAGTCGTGCACCGTGCCGTCCAGCAGCCGGTTCACCGGCAGGTAGGCGGGCGTGTACGGGAAGGTGGCGGCGAGCTCGTCGTCGACCTCGACCCCCAGGCCGGGCGCCTCGCCCGGGTCGAGCAGCCCGTCGGTGAACGTGTACCCGGTCCGGAACACCTCCAGCGTCTGGGCGTTGTGCGGCATGTACTCGACGATGCCGAAGTTGTGCAGCGCGATGCTCAGGTGCAGGGCGGCGGCCATGCCCACGGGAGAGATGTCGGTCGGCCCGTGGAAGCCGGACCTGATGCCGTAGATCGCGGCGAAGTCCATCAGCTTGCGCATCGCGGTGATGCCGCCGCCGTGGGTGACCGACGAGCGCACGTAGTCGATGAGCTGCTCGGTGATGAGCGTCTGGTAGTCGTGCACGCTGTTGAGGACCTCGCCGATCGCGAGCGGCGTGGTGGTCATCGCCCGCACGCGTCGCAGCGCCTCCTGGTTCTCGGCCGGGGTGCAGTCCTCGAGCCAGAACAGGTCGTACGGCTCCAGGGAGCGCCCGAGCTGAGCCGCCTGGTTCGGGGTGAGCCGGTGGTGCGCGTCGTGCAGCAGCGGCAGGCCGGCGCCGAACTCCGCGCGGACCGCCTCGAAGACGCCGGGGATGTGCTGCAGGTAGAACCGGGTGTCCCAGTCCTCCTCGACCGGGACCGCGGTGCGCCCCGCCGGCTCGTAGTCGTACTTCTGCCCGCGCGCCTGGTCGCCGCCGACGCCGTAGATCTTCTTCAGGCCGGGGACGCCGGTCTGGATGCGGATGGCCCGGAAGCCCTCGTCGAGGTGGTTGCGCACCGAGGTGAACAGCGCCTCGAGAGTGCTGCCGGACGCATGACCGTAGGCGAGGCCCCCCCGACGGCTGCGACCGCCGAGGAGCTGGTAGACCGGCAGACCGGCGACCTTGCCCTTGATGTCCCACAGCGCCATGTCGACCGCCGCGATCGCCGACATCGTCACCGGGCCGCGACGCCAGTAGGCCCCCCGGTACAGGTACTGCCAGGTGTCCTCGATGTCGTTCGCCTCGCGGCCGACCAGCAGCGGCACGAGGTGGTCGCGCAGGTAGGACACCACGGCGAGCTCGCGGCCGTTGAGGGTCGCGTCGCCGAGCCCGACGACGCCGTCCGTGGTCGTGATCCGCAGCGTGACGAAGTTGCGTCCCGGGCTGGTGACGAGGACCTCGGCGCGCTCGATCCTCACGACCGCACCCCGGGAGCCGGGCACGGGCGGCGGCGTGGCGCGCGGGCCGCGGGATGGGGGCGAGCCGGCATGACGTCTCCTCGTCGAGGCGTTGACCCACGCCGACGCGACGGGCGGCGTCGTGACACTGGGCTGAGACGACGATGATGACCCCGTTGCAGCCCGGGTGGCAACTGTCCACCTCGCTGAGCAGGAAAGTCGCCGCCAGGTGCCGGTGCAGGACGCGAAGAGGTCACGATCCGCTGCGAGGTCTTGACGCTCTGCTGCAATCGTTTGCAGGATGACCGTCGGACGGCCACACCGAGGTGGCCGGACGAGGCGAGGGGGGTCCGGTGGCCGTCAGCGCTCGCGACGTCGCCCGCGTCGCCGGGGTCTCGGTGTCGACGGTCTCGCGCGCGCTCAGCCGCCCCGACGACGTCGCCGCGCACACCCGGGACCGGGTGCTCGCCACCGCCCGCGGGATGGGATACCGCCCCAACGCGGCCGCCCGCACCCTGATCACCGGACGCACCGGCAACATCGGGCTGATCGTGCCCGACATCGAGAACCCGTTCTTCGCCTCGGTGACCAAGGGCGTCCAGCTGCAGGCACGCTCGGCGGGGTACGCGGTGTTCATCGCCGACTCCGACGAGGACCCGAGCATCGAGCGCGAGCTCGCCCGCAACCTCGCCAAGCAGGTCGACGGCCTCATCCTGTGCTCCCCGCGGGCGCCCGGCGAGGTGCTCGACGACCTCGCCCGGGAGTGCACGCTCGTGCTGGTCAACCGTCGACGTGGCGACATCCCGTCGGTCACGGTGGACAACCGGGAGGGCGTGCGCCAGGCCATCGGCCACCTGCGGGCGCTGGGCCACCGGCGGCTCGCCTACGTCGGCGGGCCCGCCACGTCGTGGTCCAACCGAGAGCGTCTGGCCGCCTTCCTCGAGCTCGGCGGCGAGCACGAGGACACCGAGGTGGTCGACCTCGGCTTCTTCCAGCCGTACGTGTCCGGCGGGGTCGCCGCCGGCGACCTGGCCCTGGCGAGCGGCGCCACCGCGGTGCTCGCCTACAACGACGTCGTGGCCTTCGGACTGCTGGAGCGCTTCCGGCAACGGGGGGTCCGCGTGCCCGACGACGTCAGCGTCGTCGGCACGGACGACATCCCGGTCTCGGCACTGACCTCCCCGGCGCTGACCAGCGTCGGGCTGCCGCTGGTCAGCAGCGGACGCGCCGGTGTCGACATGCTGCTCGGCCTGGTCGGGGACCCCGCGGCCGTTCCGGTGCACCACCACCACCTGGCCGTCCAGCTCGTCGTGCGTGGTTCGACCGGACCTCGCGACGCCGCCGCCCGGCCCCATCCCGGCTGACACCGCCGCCCCACGGCCCGCCCGACCGCCGGCGGCCGACCCGACGCCACCGGCATCACCGCTGCACCTGGTCAACCCCGGGCGACGACGCCCCGGGAACGAGAGAAGAGGATCACCATGCGAGCTGCCAGACCCCTGCACGCCGTCGCCGGCATCGCCGCGCTCGGCCTCCTGCTGACCGCGTGCAGCGCCCCCGACACGGGCGGCGGCGCCGCGGAGCCGGCGGCCAGCGATGCCGCCGAGGTCCCCGAGACCCCGTCGGAGCCGGTCGACCTGAACATCCTCGACGTCGGCGGCGTGCTGCGTCTCGCCCAGCCGGCCATCGAGCAGTTCGCCGCCGACAACCCCGACGTCATCGACCAGGTGACGTTCGAGAGCGGCGGCGCACCCGACGTCGTCGGCACGCTCAAGCCGCAGGTGGAGACGGGCAACCTGCAGATCGACCTCGTGCTGACCGGCAACGACGCGCTGTCCGCGGGCATCGCGGAGGACCTGTGGGTGCCGGTCGTCGAGGACTTCGGCGACCGCATCACCAACCAGGAGAACTACATCGACGCGGCGGCCGACATGCAGGAGCTGTCGGAGGGCTACGGCGTGCTGCTGTCGTGGACGCCCGGCGGCCCGCTGCTCAGCTACAACCCCGACGCCGTGCCGGAGAGCGAGGTGCCCACCACCCCGCAGGAGCTGCTGGACTGGGCCAAGGCCAACCCGGGCAAGTTCGGCTACGCGCGCCCCGCGAACAGCGGGCCGGGCCGCACCTGGCTCCAGGGCCTGCCGTACATGCTGGGCGACTCCGACCCGCGCGACCCGGAGAACGGCTGGGACAACACCTGGGCGTACCTCAAGGAGCTGGGCCAGTACGTCGACACGTACCCGACCGGCACCGGCCAGGTCATCACGAACATGGCCGACGGCACCTGGTCGATGACGCCGATCACGATGGGCTGGGACATCAACCCGCGCACCGACGGCCGGATGCCGAACACGATCGAGGTCGGCGAGTTCGACGACTACACCTGGATCAGCGACTCGCACTTCGCCGCGATCCCCGAAGGCCTGTCCGCGGACAAGCTCTCGGCCATCTCGCTGCTCCTGCAGCACCTGCTGACGCCGGAGGCCAACGCCACGTTCTACGACAACGGCTACCACTACCCCGGCCCGGCCATCGAGGGTGCGACCCTCGACCTGGCGCCCGAGGAGAGCCAGCAGGTCATCGAGGAGTTCGGCCGCGACTGGTACGACGAGGCGATCGAGTCGCACCCGGTCGAGACGCAGCTCGACGCCGACGCGATCGTCACCGCGTTCGACATCTGGGACCGCGAGGTCGGCGCCGGCAAGTTCGAGGGCAGCTGATCATGGCCATCGCTGCCGGCACCTTCGACACCCTCGAGCTGCGCGGGGTCGGTCGCAGCTTCGGCGGGGCCACCGCCCTGGCGGACCTGGACCTGACGGTCCGGGCGGGGGAGTTCATCGCCCTGCTCGGCCCGTCGGGCTGCGGCAAGTCCACGGCGCTGAACTGCCTCGCGGGGCTGCTGCCCCTCACGCACGGCGAGATCCTCATCGACGGCGAACGGGTCGACACGGTCGCCGCCGAGAAGCGCGGGTTCGGGATGGTGTTCCAGAACTACGCGCTCTTCCCGCACCTGACGGTGGAGAAGAACATCGCCTTCGGGCTCCAGATGCGCGGTGTCGCCAAGCCGGAGATCAAGCGCCGGGTCGGCGAGGCGCTGGAGCTGGTCAAGCTCGAGCAGCACGCCAAGAAGCTGCCCGGCCAGCTGTCCGGTGGTCAGCAGCAGCGCGTCGCGATCGCCCGCGCCGTCGTCCTGGAGCCTCGCCTGGTGCTCATGGACGAGCCGCTGTCCAACCTCGACGCCAAGCTGCGCCTGGAGATGCGGACCGAGATCCGCCGCCTGCACCAGTCCCTGGGACTGACGACGATCTACGTGACGCACGACCAGGAGGAGGCCCTGTCCATGGCCGACCGCCTGGTGGTGCTGCGCGAGGGCCGGGTGCAGCAGGTCGGCACCCCCGAGGAGCTGCACAACGCGCCGGTCAACTGGCACGTCGCGGACTTCATGGGCTACCGCAACCTGATCGACCTCGAGGTCTCCGCGGTGGCGGGTAACGCGGTGACCGTCGAGGGCCGGGGGCTGACGCTGCGCGGCACCGCCGTCGACCCGGCCGCCGTCGGCGACCACGTCCGGGTGGCGATCCGGCCGGAGGACCTCACGGTGGTCTCCCCCGGCGCCCCGGTGCAGGGCGGCAACACCACCAGCGCACGGGTCTCGGTGGTGGAGTACCACGGCCGGGAGTTCGCCGTCGGGGTCATGACCCCCGGTGGGCTCGCGCTGCACGTGCGCTCCGACCACGCGCCCCGGGTGGGCAGCACGGTGGAGCTCACCGCCGACCCGGACCGGGTGCGGGTGTACCGGGCCGAGCTCGAGGACCCGTCCCGGATGTCGGTCGAGGAGCGCGAGCTCGCGGAGGTGCGGCGATGAGTGCGCCCACCGCCGGCCGTGGGACACCCGCGGCGCGACGGGGCGGCCGAGCGGCGCGGGGCAAGTCGACGGCGAGCATGCGTCACCGGCTGGCCGAGCGCGGGGTGGACGTGTCCCTGCTGATGCTGCTGCCCGCGCTCGTGTTCGCCGTCGTGCTGTTCATCTACCCGTTCTCCTACGGCATCGGGCTCACCTTCCAGCCGACGCCGGCCATGCAGGAGCAGTGGGGGGCCGGCATCTGGTCGAACTACGTCGCGTTCTTCCGCGACGGGTTCATCTTCGACTCGGTCTGGATCACGATGCGACTGGCCCTGCCGGTCGCGCTGTTCAACGTGCTGGTGTCCATCCCGGTGGCCTTCAAGCTGCGGCACCGCTTCCGGGGGAAGAAGGCCCTGACCACGCTGCTCGTGCTGCCGATCACCCTGGGCACCGTGCTCACCGCGCAGGGGCTGCTGATCTTCGCCGGGCGGCAGGGCTGGCTCAACCGGTTCCTGCTCGAGATCGGGGTGATCGACCAGCCGCTGCAGCTCGTCAACAACTACCTCGGGGTGATGTTCTCGCTGATCATCTCGGGCTTCCCGTTCGCCTTCCTGCTGATCTCCTCCTACCTGTCGGGGATCGACCCGTCGATCGAGGCCGCGGCCAAGACGATGGGGGCCGACTGGAAGCAGCGGTTCCGGCGGATCACGCTGCCGTTGCTCGCCCCGGGGCTCGCGACGACGTTCATCCTCACGTTCGTGCTGGCGTTCAGCGTCTTCCCGTCGGCCCGCCTGGTCGGTGACGCCTCGGGCGAGACCCGGGTGATGGCGCTCATGGCCTACCGGGCGTTCGGGGAGCTGCTGGACTACCCGATGGCGTCGACCATCGCGGTGATGATGGGCGTCGTCGAGCTCGTCGTGATCGCGGTGGTCCTGCTGTGGCGCTCGTCCATGTACAAGGGCTCGACCGGAGGCAAGGGCTGATGACCGCACACACCACCGCACCCGGCGTCGACCTGCCCCTGCCCGAGCCGCGGCGCAAGGGCAGCTCCCGCGCACCGGGCGAGAAGGCCCTGGTCGCCGCACCCTCGACCTGGATCGTCTGGGCCGGGGTCGCCGCGTTCTTCGTCTTCCTCCTGGGCATCCTGACCAGCGTGGTCGTGGACTCCTTCGGCCGGCCCTGGTTCGACACCTGGCTGCCCGAGACCGCGACCGCCGAGTGGTACTCCGGCGCCTGGGACCGCTTCGGGATGGCGGAGGTCATCGGCGTCACGCTCGTGGTGGCCGTCTCGGTCATCGTGCTGTCGGTGCTGATCGGCGTCCCGGCGGCGTACCTGCTGGCGCGGCGCACGTTCCCGCTCAAGCGGACGATCACGCTGCTGTTCCTGCTCCCCGTCCTGATGCCGCCGATCACCTACGGCATCCCGCTGGCGACCGTGATGTACAACATCGGCCTGGGCCGCACGCTCACCGCGGTCATCCTGGTCAACCTGGTGCCGTCGGTGCCGTTCGTGATCATGACCATGACGCCGTTCATCGAGCAGATCAACCCGACGATCGAGAACGCGGCCCGGATGTCGGGGGCGAGCATGCGGATGGTGTTCCAGCGCATCCTGCTGCCGCTGCTCGTGCCGGGGATCCTGGCGGCCTCGGTGCTCGTGCTGGTCCGCACGGTGGGGATGTTCGAGCTGACGTACCTGGTGTCCGGCCCGGGCTCGGACACCCTCGTCGTGGCGATCTACCGGGCGATGACCGCCTCCGGTGGTGGCGAGGCCCGTCAGCTGGTCTCCTCCATGGCGGTCGTCTACACCGTGACCATGATGGTGATCCTCATCATCGCCCTGCGGTACGTCAGCCCGACCCAGCTGGTGGCCCGGGTCAAGGACTCGCGCGAGGACTGACCGGTGTCCCCGGCCCGCCGTCGCGCGGGCCGGGGACACCGCGGGTCAGCCTCGCCGAGCGGTCACAGGTCGTCGGGCCGCACCACGTTGCGCAACGGCTCACCGTCCAGCAGCCGCCGCGCGTTGTCGGCGGTGAGCTCGGCGATGCGGCGGTCCTCCTGGACGCTGAGCGCGGCGGTGTGCGGGCTGATCAGCACGTTCGGCAGGTCCCACAGCGGGCTGCCGTCCGGCAGCGGCTCGACCGACGTCACGTCGAGCACCGCGCAGCCGACCGCCCCGTCGCGCAGGGCCGCGACCAGCGAGTCCTCGTCGATCACGCTCCCCCGGCCGACGTTGACCACCGTGGCCCCGGGGCACAGCGCCGCGAGCACGGCGGCATCCACGAGCCCGACCGTGCTCGGGGCGCCGGGGAGGGTGACGACCACGGCGTCGGCCTCGGCGGCGACGTCGGCCAGCCGGTCGAGGCCCACGACGCGCTCCACGCCGTCGACCGCGACCGGGCTCCGGTTGGCGCCGAGCACGCGCGCGCCCACCGCGGTGAGCAGCCGTGCGGTCTCCCGGCCGATCGCGCCGAGACCGACGACGAGCACGGTCTGCTCGCGCACCTGGCCCATGAACCACCGGCCGGGCCACTCGTGCGCGCGCTGCTGGGTGACCAGGCGGGGCAGCGACTTCGCACCGGCGAGCACGCCGAACAGCGCGAACTCGGCCAGCGTGCCGGCGTGGACGCCCGCCGACGTGGTGAACGTGACCCGTTCGAGGGCGTCGGCGCTCAGGTCGGCCGCCGCCACCGAGGCGGCCCCGCCGGCGGCCATGGTCTGCACCCAGCGCAGGCGCGGGTTGGCCGCCACGGTCCGGGCCAGCGCCGACGACGACACGTCCGGGATGCCGTAGAGGGCGTCCGCGGAGTCGACCAGCCGGTCGAACCGGCTCTGCTGCTCGGGGGTGCGCCGCCACGCCGGGTCACCGGTGTGGTCACCGGGCTGGCGCATGGGTGGCAGCAGGGTGTGGTCCCGCACGAGCTCCACCCGCGGCTCGGTACGCTCGACCAGCCGGCAGAGCTCCTCGGGCAGGGGTGTGGCGAGCACCATCCGCAGCCGCTCGGTGCGCGTCATGCCGTCCTCCGGGGGTGCCGCACCACTGGCGTCAGCGGGCGGTGCCGTCGACGGCGTGCGGCTCGATGGCGGCCAGCTCGTGGTCGGTCAGCGGTGGGGCGGACAGCGCCGCGACGTTGTCCTCGAGCTGGGCGACGCTGCTGGCGCCGATCAGCGCGGACGTGACGCGCTCGTCCCGCAGCACCCAGGACAGCGCGAGCTGCGCCAGGGACTGCCCGCGGGCCGCGGCGACGTCGGCGAGCGCCCGCGCCCGCGCGAGGTAGGTCTCGTCGATCCGCTCGGGCTTGAGGAAGTGCCCGACGGCGGCGCGCGAGTCGGCCGGGATGTCGCCACCCAGGTAGCGCCCAGTCAGCAGCCCCTGCGCGAGCGGGGAGAAGACGATGGTGCCGATGCCCAGGTCGCCGACGACGTCGAGCAGGCTCTCGGGTCCGCCCTCGCCACCGCCCTGCGGGATCTCGATGTGCCGGTTGAACATCGAGTAGGACGGCTGGTGGATGAGCAGCGGCGTGCCGAGGTCGGCCAGGACACGCGCGGCCTCGCGGGTCTGGGCGGGGCTGTAGTTGGAGATGCCCGCGTACAGCGCGCGGCCGCTGACGACCGCGGTGTGCAGCGCACCCATCGTCTCCTCGATCGGCACGGTGGGGTCCGGCCGGTGGGAGTAAAAGATGTCGACGTAGTCCAGGCCCATCCGCGCGAGCGACTGGTCCAGCGAGCTGAGCAGGTACTTGCGCGAGCCGCCGTCCCCGTACGGCCCGGGCCACATGTCGTACCCGGCCTTGGAGGAGATGACGAGCTCGTCGCGGTACGGGCGCAGGTCGCGGGCCAGGTGCCGGCCGAAGTTGTCCTCCGCCGAGCCGTACGGCGGGCCGTAGTTGTTCGCGAGGTCGAAGTGCGTGACGCCGAGGTCGAACGCGCGCAGCAGCACCTCACGCTGGGTCGACAGCGGCGTGGTGTCGCCGAAGTTGTGCCACAGGCCCAGGGAGAGGGCCGGCAGGTCCAGCCCGCTGCGGCCGGTCCGGCGGTAGCGGATCTGCTGGTAGCGGTCGTCCGCGGCACGGTACGGCGTCGTCATCGGTCAGGATCCTCTCGGGGCGGGAGCGCGGTCAGCGTATCGGCGCGGCGGTCGCACGGCCGGACGGGTCGGTGCTGATGATCTCGACGCGGTCGCGCAGCCGGGTCACGACGGGCGAGTCAGGCGGCGCGTCGGTGATGATGCCCGCCGCGGACCCGAGCGGGATCACCCGGTACGGCGCGGCGGTCCCGACCCTGGGTGGTGGCCTGGAGGACGACGGCGAGGACATCGAGATCCTCGAGCTGACCGTCGACGGGGCGCTGACGATGGTCGGTGACGGACGCATCGTGGACGGCACGACGATCATGCTGCTCCAGTGGCTCGCGCTGAACCGCTCGTCCTGACGCTCCCGCGGGGGCGTGGGGTGAGCCGCCGGACCCCGGGCACGCGGCGACGCCCGGGTGGCAGGACCACCCGGGCGTCGCCGTCGTGCGTCAGGATCAGCCCTGCGCGGCCTCGTCGGCCGTCCGGTGCAGGAAGGCCGCCATCGCCTGGCGGGACACCGCGGCGGCGGGTCGGTAGGTGCCGACCTGGTCGCCGGTGGAGATCCCGGTCTCCTTCATCCAGGTGATCGCCCCGCAGAACGGGTTGACCGGGTGCACGTCGGTGAACGGCGACCCCGCGCACGTCGTCGGGGCGTCCGGGCCCTCGGCGGCGCGGTGGAGGAAGGCTGCCATCGCCTGCCGCGACACGGGCGTCGCCGGGCGGAAGGTCCCGTCGTCGTACCCCGTCGAGATGCCCTCGTCCATGAGCCAGGCGATCTCGCCGCAGAAGGCCGCGTCGGCCGGCACGTCAGCCGCCGCGGCGACGGCGCACGCCGGCGCCTCCTGCTCGCCGGTCAGCAGCCGGTACAGGAAGGCGGCCATCGCCTGCCGGGTGACCGGCCACGTCGGCCGGTAGGTGCCGTCGTCGTAGCCCGTGGTGATCCGCTGCTCGACCAGCCAGCGGATGTCCGCGTGGAACGGGTTGGCCTCGTCCACGTCGCTGAACGACGGGACCGGCGTGACGTCCACCATCGTGCTGCTGAACGGCGCGACGGTGATCCGGTCGACGATCGGCGCGAGCTCCGCACGCAGCGGCAGGCCCGGCCAGTTGTCCTCGGCGTACGTCTCCCCGTCCCAGTTGGGCAGCTCCTCCGAGCGGACGGTCAGGGTGTTGGCGCCCTCCGCCAGGTCGAGCAGCACCGTCCGCTCCCAGAAGTTGTTCCGGTGGAACGTCGGCACGAACATCACCCGCTGCGCCTGGCCACCGTTGACCGAGATGTCCGCGTGGCGGCCCATCGGGTTCGGGTTGTAGTGGGTGGCCGGGACCTGCTCGGGGTTGGAGAACCGGATCGTCACCCCGTGCAGGCCGGCCGTGGCCGCCTCGACGTCGATGGTCAGGGTGTTGTCGTTGCCCGGGTCTCCCCCGATGCCGTCGACCGCCTGGCCACCGCTGGCGAGGGAGAGGTCCACGACCGCCGCCGAGCCGTTCACGTCGCCGTCCTCGGCCTCGTAGCTCGTCGTGGGCAGGGCACCCGTGGTCGGCTCGACCAGGAGCCGGTCGACGGCGACGGTCGAGGCGGCGACGCCCGAGACGACGACCTTGTTCACGCCGCCGTACAGGTACACCGACACCGTGGTCGTCCCCTCGACGTCGACGACGTCGTGGTCGTTCACGGCCAGGGTGCCGCGCCCGTCGCCCACCGTGTCGACCGTCAGCGTGTTCTCGCCCTCCTGCTCGGAGTAGACCCAGAAGGTCAGCCTGTCGCCCTCGGACACGTCGGCGACGCCGGCCCCGGAGACGTCGGCGGACGCCGGTACGTCGTAGCGGGCCTCGGCACCGAAGGGCTCGGCGAGCTCGGCCTCGTAGACCTGCTCGGCCGCGGCCGGGTTCGCCTTCGCCAGCACGATGCGGTCGATGAGCGCGTCACCGGTCGTCGACCGGCTCCCGTCCAGGCTCTGCGCCGCCAGCGAGATGGTGTGCGTGCCGGCCGTCAGCTCGACGGTCGTGTCGGCGTGGTCCCAGACCACCCACTTGTAGGCCAGCGGCAGGTGGATCTCCTGCTCGGCCTCGCCGTCGACCCGGACGAAGATGTTCGTCGGACCGTTCGCCTGCACCGCAGGGAACGTGTTGAGCGTGTTCGCGAAGACCTGGAGGTCGTAGACGCCGTCCTGCGGCACCTCGACGGTGAAGTCCAGGACGCCGTCGGACCCGGTCCGCAGGCCCCCCACGTCGTAGAAGCCGGAGGTGAAGAACCCGCCGACGTTCGACGGGCTGCCCTCGGGACCGTTGCGGCTGTAGCCGGAGCCGGAGTACTCGGCGTCCTCGGCCTCGTACGACTGCTCGACGACAAGCGGGGCCACCGACGTCGTCTGCCCCGTCCCGGCGGGGCTGACGAAGATCTCGTACGCCGAGGACTCCTCGAGCGCCGGCAGCGTCGCGCCGCCGAAGTCCAGGGCGACGGTGCCGTCGACCACGTCGGCGGTGTACTCCGTGACGTGCTGCGGCTGCGGGGAGTCACCGAGCTGGCCGGTCCACGGGATCTCGCGGACGGTCACCCGCACCTCGTCACCGAACACGTCGGCCGGGACGTCGTCGACCTCCACGTAGGCCTTGCCGCCCTTGCCGCCGATGAGGGCCTGCGCCAGGGCGCGGTCCTCGTCGAGCGTGGCGACGCCCTGCAGGGTGTAGCTCTCACCGGGCTGCGGCGGGGTCACCTCGACCGTGTGCCCGGTCATGCTGCTGTAGGCGTTGTAGAGCCACCACTGCCCGTTGCCACGGTTGGTCTGGACGGCGGAGTCGGCGAGGTTCCCGTTCATGTTCCAGAACGCGATCATCGCCTCGATCTTCGACTCCTCGATCGCCGAGATCCACTGGATCATCTGGCCGGGGACCGAGGTGTGGTAGTTGAAGGCGTACTCGTTGACGTTGACCGGGAGCTCGGTCCCCTCGAGGTCGGTGCCGGCGAGCACCTCGGCCTCCATCGCCCGGTACCGCGCGACGGACTCGCGCACGCGCCCCGGGTTGCTGAGCTCGTGCCAGGTGATGATGTCCGGCAGCGTGCCGGCCTCGATCGTGTGCTCCATGAAGCCGCGGACCTGGTCGAACAGCTGGCTGGTGCCCGGCCCGGCGATCTCCACGCCGGGCAGCGTCGCCGTGATCAACCCGTGCGCGTGGTCCCAGGCGGTGAAGTAGTCGGCGGGCTCGTCCAGCCAGCTGGTGCCGTCCAGGCTCCACTCGCCGGTCCCGAACATGTTGCCCTCGGGCTCGTTGAACGGCTCGATCACCACGTTGTCCGTCAGGTCGGGCCGCTCGGCGAGCAGGTCCGCGATCTGGTCGAGCTGGGTCTGCATGACGTCCCAGTAGCCCGCGAGCTTCTCCTCGGGGGTGTCGCCGGGCCACTGGTACGGGAAGCCCCGGTACCAGTCGGTGGTGCGGACGTAGACCTTGCCGTCGGTGGTGCGCGCGAGCTGGCCCAGCACCTCCAGGGCGTCGGAGCCGGGGTGCTGCGACCCGTCCTGGCCCTTCGTGGCGACGGTGCGCAGACCGAAGCCCTCGATGAGGTTGTCGCTCGGCATGCCGTCGGCGTAGAGCCCGTAGAGCACGCCCGAGGCGCCGCCCATGAACTCGCCCGTGTCGGTGCCGAGGTCGATGCTCAGCTCGCCCTCGCGGACCACCGTCACGGTGGCCGTCACGGGGCTGCCGGCCGCCGTGCCGCCGACCGTGAACTGCCCCTGGGCGGCGTAGTCGTCGGGGTCGACCGCATCCCAGACGACGGGGACCTCGCGGTCGTAGCCGTCGGAGAAGGAGCCCAGGATCGTGGCCGGGAGCGCCGGTGCGGCACCGATCGCGGTCCGCAGGTCGAACGTGGTCGCGCTCAGGTCGGTGACCACCGGCGCGTCACCGGGGACGAGCTGGTCGACCTGCTCGGCGGTCAGAGCGGTGTGGAACACCTGGAAGTCGTCGACGGCACCGTCGAAAAGCGGGTCACCGTAGAAGGACCGGCCGACGTAGCCGGCGCTCTCGGCCGCGGCGGTCAGCAGGTCCGCGGCCGACGTCGTGGCGGTGGTCGAGGCGACCGCGACGCCGTCGAGGTAGGTGGTGAGCCGGTCGGCGTCGTCGTCCAGGGTCACCGTCACGGTGCGCCACTGCTCGGCCGGCAGGGCGCCGGACCCGGTGACCTGGGCCTCGCCACCGCCGCCCGAGCGGGTCAGCGCGGTCCGCAGCCGCCCGTCGCCGTTCGACGGCGTCGAGAACAGGTAGCGCGTGGTGTCGGTCCCGAGGGCGTACATCCACTGCCACGCACCGCCGCTGCCGTCCCAGCGCGCCCGGATCGACACCGTCAGGTCCGTCGCCCCGGCGAGCACGTCCCGGGGCAGCCGGACGTAGGCCCCGGTGGTCGGCTGCCCGCCCGGCAGGACGAGAGCGTCCCCCTCGGCCCCGGCCACGGACGTCGCGGTCCCGGCGTTGACGAGCGTGCCGTCCCGGCCTGAGCCGCTGCTGTCCACGACGACGCCCGACGCGGGATCGTCGTCGAAGGTGTAGTGCACGGCCGGCTGCGGGAGGTCCCCGCCCACCACCGCCACGGCCGCCGAGCCCAGCCCACCCACGAGCAGAGCGCCGGTCGCACCCACCGCCGCACATCGCCGGCCCACGGAGCTGCCTGCCCGCGGGCGCGGTCGTTCTTCCGTCAGCGTCATCGCTGTCCCCTCACTGGTCGCACGCGCAGCGGGCGGACCCCCCTGCGGCGCAGCGTGTGGCACCACGACACCGTGGCGCCCCCACCGTCGAACCGGTTCGACGCACGGCGAGCATGCGGCGGTCGAGACGGGTTCGGGGGTGAGATGCGCCACCATGCGCGCCGCCGGAGGCCCGTGTCAAGGGCCACCGGCGGGCTCATGAGCCGGCGCGACCGGCGGCCGGGAGCCGGGTTTACGAGCACCGCACCCAGCCGCTAGTGTCGAACCGGTTCAACCGCTCGACAGCCCGACGACGGGAGCGAAGGAGGCATCGTGGCCACCATCGGAGACGTGGCACGCGTCGCCGGCGTGTCCCGCAGCACGGCGTCGTACGCGCTGTCCGGCAAGCGGTCCATCTCGGACGAGGTCCGCCAGCGCGTCATGGCGGCGGTCGGCGAGCTCGGCTACACACCGAACGCCGGCGCCCGCGCCCTGGCCACGTCGCAGACCATGGTCATCGGCCTGCTCGCCCAGTTCCTCCCCGACGAGTTCGCACCGGCGATGCTGCAGTACATCCTCGGCATCTCGGACAGCGCCCGCGAGCTGGGCTACGACGTCCTGCTGGTCACCGAGGAGGACGGGACACGCGCCCTCAAGCGCATCACCGACTCGCGCATGGTCGACGGCGTCGTGCTGCTCAACGTCGCCGAGGACGACGAGCGGCTGCCGATCCTGCGAACGGCGAGCCAGCCCGGTGCCCTGGTCGGCCTGCCCGGCGACTGCACCGGGGTCGACGTGTTCGACCTCGACTTCGAGGAGGCCGGCCGGGTGATGGTGGAGACCCTGCACCGGCTGGGCCACCGTGAGCTCGTCCTGGTCTCGCAGCCCGAGCACGTCGTCGAGCGCGGCGGCGCCTACGTGTGGCGCCTGCAGAACGCCGCGACGGAGCAGGCGGCGCTGCGCGGGATGGTGCTCCACACGGCGTTCGGCGCCGCGCAGCAGCCCGAGGTCGGCCGCCAGCTCCACGCACTGCTGGACGCACATCCCCGGGCCACGGGGCTGCTGCTGAACAACGAGGCGGCCGCGGCGGCACTCCCCTCCGTGCTCACCGAGCGCGGGCTGCGGGCACCGCAGGACCTGTCCGTCATCGGCCGCTACTCCGACGCCTTCGCCCGGACCTTCTCGCTGCCCTACTCCTCGATCGAGAGCGCGCCGGACCGGCTGGGCCGGATGGCCGTGCGACAGCTCGTCGACCGCATCGAGCGCAAGGCGCGCGCCGGTCCGCACGTCGTGCGGTTCATCTCCCCCGAGCTCGTCGACCGCGGGAGCACCGCCGCACCCCGGTCCTGACCGCGGCCGGATCCACCAGGACGGTCGTCCCCGGACCCGGCGCCACCGACCACCTCGACCACCCGCACGACACGCAATGCCCCGCACGTGCTCCCGCCTGCGAGGCGAACCGGTTCGACACAGACCCGCCCCCGAATGTCACCACTTCAAGGAGGAATGTCGTGAAGCGTCTCACCCTTCCCATCCGCACCCTGCCCAGGCTCAGCCTGCCCGTCCGCGGCCTGGCTGCCGTGGGCGTGCTCACCCTCGGCCTGACCGCCTGCTCCTCCGGCGGCACCGAGGGCGGCGCCGGCGGCGACGGAGCCACGGACAGCACGTTCACGTGGTGGGACCCCTACCCCCAGCACGACGACTCGTCCGACTGGGCGCAGCGCGTCCAGGCGTGCGGCGACGAGGCCGGCGTCACCATCGAGCGCACCGCCTACGACACGACCGCGCTGACCAACCAGGCCCTGCTCTCCGCGCAGGAGGGCACCTCGCCGGACGTCATCCTCATCGACAACCCCGCCGTGTCGACGCTGGCCGACACCGGGATGCTCACCACGATGGGTGAGCTCGGATTCGAGACCGACGCGTTCGACGAGAACCTGCTCGCCGCCGGCGTCGTCGACGGCGAGACCTACGGCATCCCGATCGGGGCCAACACGCTCGCGCTGTACTACAACAAGGCCATCCTCGACGCAGCAGGCGTGGACCCGGCGTCCATCACCGACTGGGCGAGCCTGGACGACGCGCTGGCCAAGGTCGCCGCCACGGGCAACAAGGGCATCACGTTCGCGGGCATCGGCACCGAGGAGGGCTCGTTCCAGTTCCTGCCGTGGTTCTGGGGCGCGGGGGCCGACCTCACCGCGCTGGACTCGCCCGAGGCCGTGGAGGCGCTGTCGCTGTGGAAGGGCTGGCTCGACGCCGGCTACGCCCAGCAGTCCGCCATCAACAACTCCCAGAACACCACCTGGGAGGAGTTCCTGACCGGCACCTTCGCCTTCGGCGAGAACGGGACCTGGCAGGTCAACAGCGCGGCGGAGGCCGACTTCGAGACCGGCTACATCCAGATCCCGGCGGTCGACGGCGGCGGCGCCCCGGCGCCCACGGGCGGTGAGTTCATCACCGCCCCGGTCCAGGACGACGAGGCACGCTACGAGACGACGTCGCAGATCATCGAGTGCATGACCACGCCCGAGGGCCTGGTCGAGACGGCGAACACGTTCGCCTACTACATCCCGCCGACGGAACCCGGTCAGGAGGCGCTGCTCGAGGAGCACCCCGAGCTGCAGACCTGGGTCGACGCCGTCCGGGACGCCAAGGGGCGCACGAGCGACGACCTGGGCACCGACTACCCGGTCATCTCCGAGCAGCTGTGGACGGCGGTGCAGAACGCCCTGTCCGGCGCCATGTCCCCCGAGGAGGCTCTCTCGGCCGCCCAGCAGGCCGCCGAGTCCGCCACGAGCTGACCCCTCGACCGGCGCCCCGGCAGGAGCCCTCGGCATCCCGCCGGGCCCTGCGGGGCGCCGAGCAGACCTGACCACCACGACCTCACCTGGATGACGTCATGAGCACGACCTCCACCCCGGTCGGGAGCACGGGCACGCCCGGGGGGGCGTCCGGCACCGCACCGGTCGTCGCCCCCCCGAGGCGGTCGCCCCGCCCCCGCGCCCGCTCCAACCGGTGGGCCGCGGCGGCCTTCGCGGCGCCGCTGCTGATCTACATGCTGGTCTTCTACGTGTTCCCGCTGTACCGCAACCTCGAGCTGAGCCTGCACGACTACACCGTGCGCGCCTTCGTCCAGGGCGACGCGCAGTTCGTGGGGCTCGAGAAGTACCGCGAGATCATCACCTCGGCCACGTTCGCGCCGGCCGTGCGCAACACGGTGGTGTTCGTCGTGGTGTCGCTGATCTTCCAGTACGCCCTGGGCCTGGCGCTGGCGGTGTTCTTCCGCAACAACTTCCGCCTGTCCGGCCTCCTGCGGGGCATGTTCCTCATCCCGTGGCTGCTGCCGCTGATCGTGTCGGCGTCCACCTGGTCGTGGATGCTCAACAGCGACAACGGGATCGTGAACTCGGTGCTCGCGGCGTTCGGCGTCGGCCAGATCAACTGGCTGACCTCGCCGACGATGGCGATCTGGTCGGTCACGATCGCCAACATCTGGCTGGGGATCCCGTTCAACCTCGTCATCCTGTACTCGGGGCTGCAGAACATCCCCGGCGACGTGTACGAGGCCGCGTCCCTGGACGGCGCCAACGGCTGGCAGCAGTTCTGGCGGATCACGTTCCCGCTGCTGCGACCGGTCTCGGCGATCACGCTGCTGCTGGGGTTCGTCTACACGCTCAAGGTGGTCGACGTGATCTGGATCATGACCAACGGCGGGCCGGCCAACGCGTCGACCACCCTCGCCGTGTGGTCCTACCGGGAGGCCTTCGGAACCGGCCAACCCGACTTCTCGCCGGCCGCCGCCGTCGGCAACGTCCTCATCCTCGTCGCCCTCGCCATCGGCCTGCTCTACCTGCAGCTGCAGCGCCGTCAGGAGAAGTCATGAGCACCACGCGCACCTGGTGGAAGACCGCGCTCGGCGTCCTGTTCACGGCGCTGATGCTGTTCCCGGTCTACTGGATGGTCAACGTCTCGCTGACCCGGACCAACGACCTGCGGCTCGACCCCCCGCAGTGGTTCCCCGTCGACCCCACCTTCGACGGCTACGCCAACGTGATGGCACAGCAGCTGCCGGCACTGGGCACCAGCCTGCTGGTAGGGCTCGGCTGCGTCGCGCTGACGCTGCTGATCGCCGCACCGGCCGGCTACGCGATCGCGATCCTGCGCCTGACCGGGCGCGGGCCGCTGAACTTCCTGCTGCTGGTCGCCCAGATGATCCCGGCCGTCGTGATGGCGATGGGGTTCTACGCCATCTACGTCCGCCTGGGTCTGCTGAACTCGGTCGGCGGGCTCATCGTCGCGGACTCCACCATCGCGGTGCCGTTCGCGGTCCTGCTGTTCAGCGCCTTCATGGCCGGCATCCCGCGCGAGCTCATCCAGGCTGCGACGATCGACGGCGCCGGCCCGTGGCGGGTCTTCCGGTCGATCGTGCTGCCGGTGAGCCGGAACTCGGTGCTGACCGTGTCGCTGTTCGCGTTCCTGTGGGCCTGGTCGGACTTCATCTTCGCCTCGACCCTGGACCGCAACGGCGACCTCATCCCGGTCACGCTGGGCATCTACAAGTACATCGGCAACAACACCACGGAGTGGAACTCGATCATGGCGACCGCCGTGGTCGCCTCCGTCCCCGCGGCGATCCTCCTGGTCGTCGCCCAGCGCTATGTCGCCGCCGGGGTCACCGCCGGCGCTGTGAAGGACTGAACATGACTCACGAGCTCCTCGACGCCGCCGTCGGGCAGGCCACCGCGCGTCCCGTCGTGCCCGCCGCGGGCGTCCGCCGCGGTGCCGGTGCGGGCGAGGTCCGCCTGGACGGCGGCTTCTGGGGCGACCTGCAGGGCGCCAACGCGCGCGCGTCGCTGCGGCACTGCCTGACCTGGATGGAGCGGCTGGGCTGGCTGGCGAACTTCGACCGGGTCGCCGAGGGCGCCACCGGGGCCGAGCGCCCCGGGTGGCAGTTCTCCGACTCCGAGGTCTACAAGCTCATGGAGGCCCTTGCGTGGGAGTACGGGCGGACCGGCGACGCCGACGCCGACGGGCTGCTCGAGGAGCTCACCGCCCGGGTCGCCCGCGCCCAGGACGCCGACGGCTACCTCAACACGTGCTTCGGCCACGCCGGTCAGCGGCCGCGGTACTCCGACCTGGAGAGCGGGCACGAGCTCTACTGCACGGGTCACCTGCTCCAGGCCGCCGTCGCCGTCCACCGCACCGGTGCGCCCGGCGGCCTCGTGCCGATCGCGCGCCGCGCCGCCGACGAGGTCTGCCGCACTTTCGGCGCCGGCGCGCGCGAGGGCATCTGCGGACACCCCGAGATCGAGGTCGGGCTCGCCGAGCTCGGCCGAGCGCTCGACGAGCCGCGCTACCTCGAGCAGGCCCGCCTCTTCGTCGAGCGTCGGGGCCGCGGCCTGCTCGCCCCGATCGCCCTCCTGTCGCCCGCCTACTTCCAGGACGACGTCCCGGTCCGGGAGGCCGACGCCTGGCGGGGCCACGCCGTGCGCGCGCTGTACCTCACGGCCGCGGCCGTCGACGTGGCCGTCGACACCGGCGACGCCGAGCTGCTCGCGGCGGTCGAGCGCCAGTGGGAGCGGTCCGTCGGGCGCCGCACCTACATCACCGGCGGGATGGGCTCGCGCCACCAGGACGAGGGGTTCGGCGAGGACTGGGAGCTGCCGCCGGACCGCGCCTACTGCGAGACGTGCGCCGGCGTGGCCTCGGTCATGGTCTCCTGGCGCCTGTACCTGGCGACCGGTGACGTGCGGTACGCCGACCTCGTCGAGCGCACGTTCTACAACGTCGTGGCCACGTCGCCCCGGTCCGACGGTCGGGCGTTCTTCTACGCCAACCCGCTCCAGCAGCGGGTGGCCGGCACCGACGTCCTGGAGGACGCCGAGAACGCGCGTGCCGAGGGCGGCGTCCGCGCGCCCTGGTTCGACGTCTCGTGCTGCCCGACGAACGTGGCCCGCACCCTCGCCACGTGGCACACCTACGCCGCGGCCGTGGAGGGCGACACCGTCTCCCTGCTGCAGTACGCGGCCGGTGAGGTCGACGTGGAGCTGCCCGGTGGTGACCGGGTGGTCCTGCGGGTCACCACCGGCTACCCCGTGGACGGGGACGTCGCGGTCGAGGTGGTCAGCGCGCCGGACCGTCCGCTGACGCTGCGGCTGCGGGTGCCGCACTGGGCGTCCGGCGCCGTCCTGGACACCGCCGACGGGACGTCCGCGGTGGAGCCGGGCTGGGCCGACGTGCCCGACGTCGTCGCCGGCCGGCGCGTGACGCTGCGCCTGCCGGTCGAGCCGCGGTTCACCTGGCCGGACCCGCGGATCGACGCCGTCCGCGGCTGCGTCGCCGTCGAGCGCGGCCCGGTCGTGCTGTGCCTGGAGTCGACCGACCTGCCGGCCGGCGTCGGGCTCGACGACGTCCGGCTCGACGCCGGGGTGGAGCCGGTCACCGACGGGGACGGTGCCCGGGTGCGGGTGCGCGCGACCCCCGCGGTCGAGAGCCCCTTCCCGTACGGCGGCCGGCCGGCCGTCGCCACCGCCGGTGACGCGCACGACGTCCGGATGGTCCCGTACCACCAGTGGGCCGAGCGGGAGCCGTCGACCATGCGCGTGTTCGTCCCGACGCTGCCGGCGTCGTGACCGGCCCCGGGACCGGCGAGGCGACCTCGGCCTTCACGGTCGACGGCGCCCGGGTGGTGTGGCGCGGCGGCGGGGAGGTCCTCGTCGTCGAGCCGTGGGGCGCCGACAGCGTGCGCGTGCGGGCCACGCTCAAGCGCGACGTCGAGGACACCGACTGGGCGCTGCTGCCGCCGGACGCCACACCGGCGACGGTGAGCGTCCGCGGGGAGACCGCGACGCTCGTCAACGGACGGCTGCGCGTGGTCCTGGAGCACACCGAGAACCTGCAGGAGGTCGTCGGCCACCGCGTGTTCCGGTGCGAGGTCTCGTTCTGGGACCACGTCGAGGACCGACTGCTGTTCCGCGAGCTCGGGACCGGCGGGTCGCTCAACCTGCGCGCCCGTGCGCTGCGCCCGCACCTCGGCGGGGACCTGGAGGTGACCGCGTCGTTCGAGCCGGTCCCGGGCGAGAAGCTCTACGGGATGGGCCAGTACCAGCAGCACGTGCTGGACCTCAAGGGCTGCACGCTCGAGCTCGCCCACCGCAACTCCCAGGCCAGCGTGCCGTTCCTGCTGTCCAGCGCCGGGTACGGCTTCCTGTGGCACGACCCGGCCATCGGCCGCGCCACCTTCGCGACCAACCGGACGGAGTGGGTCGCGGGGCACACCCGTCAGCTGGACTACTGGGTGACCGCCGGACCGACCCCGGCCCGCATCGCCTCGGCGTACGCCCGCGCGACCGGGCACGCTCCCCCGATGCCCGAGCACGGGCTCGGCTTCTGGCAGTGCAAGCTGCGCTACTGGAACCAGGGGCAGCTCCTGGACGTGGTGCGCGAGCACAAGCGCCGCGGTCTGCCGATGGACGTCGTCGTGGCCGACTTCTTCCACTGGCCGCGCATGGGTGACCTGCGGTTCGAGGACGAGTTCTGGCCCGACCCGACCGCCATGGTCCGCGAGCTGCGGGAGCTCGGCGTCGAGCTCATGGTCTCGGTCTGGCCCCAGGTGTCCGTCGAGTCGGAGAACTACGCCGAGTTCGCCCGGGACGGGCTGCTGGTGCGCAGCGAGCGCGGGATCGACGTCCAGATGGCGTTCGAGGGTCCGAGCGCCTTCCTCGACATGACCGACCCCCGCACCCGTGAGCGGCTGTGGCAGACCTGCCGGCGCACCTACGGCCGGCACGGGATCCGGCTGTTCTGGCTCGACGAGGCCGAGCCCGAGTACGGCGTGTACGACTTCGACAACTACCGCTACCACCTGGGGCCCAACGCGCAGGTCGGCAACATCTACCCCCAGCTGTTCTCACGCGCCTTCTTCGACGGGCAGCGAGCCGACGGCCACGACGCGGTCGTCAACCTCGTGCGGTGCGCCTGGGCGGGCAGCCAGCGGTACGGCGCTCTGGTGTGGTCCGGTGACATCTCCTCCACCTTCGACGACCTGCGCCGGCAGATCACCGCGGGGGTCCACATGGGGGTCGCCGGCATCCCGTGGTTCACCACGGACATCGGCGGCTTCCACCGCGGCGACGGTCGCGACCCCGCATTCCGCGAGCTGCTGGTGCGGTGGTTCCAGTTCGCCACCTTCTGCCCGGTCATGCGCCTGCACGGCGACCGGCTGCCGTACGAGGAGGTTCGCGCCGCCGACGGCTCGCGTCGCCTGCGCAGCGGGGGCCCCAACGAGCTGTGGAGCTTCGGCGAGGAGGTGTTCGAGGTCCTCGCCGACCTGGTGCACCTGCGCGAGACGCTGCGTCCCTACACGCGCGCGGTCATGGACGAGGCGCACACCCACGGGCAGCCGGTCATGCGGGGGCTGTTCCACGAGTTCCCCGACGACGGCCGTTGCTGGGACGTCGACGACCAGTACCTGTTCGGACCGGACCTGCTCGTGGCCCCCGTGCTCGCGGCGGGTGCCACGAGCCGCGAGGTCTACCTGCCGACCGGTGCTCGCTGGACCGACCTGCGGGACGGCCGGACGTACGACGGCGGTCAGCAGGTCCAGGTACCGGCTCCGCTCACCTCGGTCCCGGTGTTCGCCCGCGACGGCAGCCACGGCGACCTCGTCGGCCGACTGCGCTGAGCTGGTCCGGACGTCACCCGCCACAGCACCCCTACCCCTGCCCAGTGCGACGTTCCGGACCTCTCAGCACGCCGGAAAGGTCCGGAACGTCACGCTCGGCATGGGGTGGGGTGGGCTGATGCGCAGGCCGTCATGGCACGCGGTCCCGGGACCGGTGGGACGATCGGGCCGTGGTCCGCATCCTCTTCTTCGAGCCCCGCATCCCCCAGAACACCGGCAACGCGATCCGGCTCGCCGCCGTGACGGGTGCCGAGCTGCACCTGGTCGAGCCGCTGGGCTTCGACCTGTCCGAGCCCAAGCTGCGCCGCGCCGGCCTGGACTACCACGACCTCGCTCACGTCGAGGTGCATCCGGACCTCGCCGCGGCGTGGGCCGCGTTCGGTGACGCGCGCGTGCTGGCGTTCACCACCCGCGCGGACACCGTCTACACCGACGTGGCGTACCGGCCCGACGACGTGCTGCTCTTCGGGCCCGAGCCCACCGGGCTGCCCGAGGAGGTCCTCGCCGACCCCCGGGTGGCGGACCGGGTGCGCATCCCGATGCTGGCCGGGCGGCGCTCGCTGAACCTGACCAGCTCGGCGTCGATCGCGGTGTACGAGGCCTGGCGCCAGCTCGGCTTCACCGGGGCCTGAGCGACGACGCCCGGTCGGACGGCGGCGGCCACCGGGCCGGCGCGCTGCCGGCGCGCCGCCCTCAGACGAGCGAGTCGCGCCACGCGGCGTGCATGGCGGCGAACCGGCCGTCCCCGCCCACCAGCTCGGCCGGCGAGCCGTCCTCCACGACGCGCCCGTCCGACATCACCAGGACCCGGTCGGCGATCGCCAGCGTCGACAGCCGATGGGCGATGATCACCGCGGTGCGGTCGGCGAGCAGGGTCTGCAGGCCCTGCTGCACGAGCCGCTCCCCGGGGATGTCCAGCGAGCTGGTGGCCTCGTCGAGGATGAGCACGGCCGGGTCGGCGAGGAACGCGCGCGCGAAGGAGATGAGCTGTCGCTGCCCGGCCGAGACGCGGCCGCCGCGCTTGTTGAGGTCGGTGTCGTAGCCGTCCGGCAGCTCCAGGACGAAGTCGTGCGCGCCGACGGCCCGCGCCGCCCGGACCACCTCCTCGTCGGTCGCGGTGGGCTTCGCCAGGGCGATGTTCTCCCGGACGCTGCCGGAGAACAGGTACGCCTCCTGCGTCACCATGACCACCGCCCGGTGCAGGTCGGCCGAGGAGATGTCGCGCAGGTCCACGCCGTCGAGCGTCACCCGGCCCTCGCTGACGTCGTAGAAGCGGGACAGCAGCTTGGCCAGCGTGCTCTTGCCCGAGCCGGTCTCGCCGACCACCGCGACCGTCTGACCCGCCGGGACGTCCAGCGTGAGGTCGGGCAGGACGAGCTCGCCCTGCCCGTACCGGAACGCGACGTGGTCGTAGCGCACCGCGCCGGCCACGTGCGGCATCGGCACGGGACGGACGGGCTCGCGGATCGAGGGCTCCTCCTCGAGCAGGCCGGAGATCTTCTCTAGCGCGGCCGCGGCGGACTGGAAGGCGTTGTAGAACATCGCCATCTGCTGGACCGGCTGGAAGAAGCGCTTGGTGGCGAGGACCACGGCGAGCAGCACGCCGACGTCCATGGTCCCGTCGAGTACCCGCAGGCCGCCGGCGGCCAGGACCGCGGCGACCGTGAGGTTGCCGATGATGACCAGGCCGGGGTCCAGCACGCCGTTGAGCCCCATCGCCCTGGCGTTCACCGCCCGGTAGTCCTCGGTGAGCTCGGCGTAGGTCGCGTTGTTGGCGGGCTCGCGCCGGAACGCCTGGACGGCGCGGATCCCGGTGACGGTCTCGACGAAGTTGACGATCAGCCGCGCCGAGGCCACCCGGGTGATGCGGTAGTACAGCTGCGAGCGCTTCCGGAACCACCTCGTCAGCAGGTAGACCGGCCCGACCGCGACGCCCAGGATGAGCCCGCTGCGCCAGTCGAGGGCGAACAGCGTGATGGCGGTGAACGCCATGAACAGCGCGCCCTGGACCAGTGCGGTGAGCCCCGAGTCGAGCAGCTCGCGGACGGCCTCGAGGTCCGAGGTCTGCCGGGAGATGATCCGACCCGACGTGTAGGACTCGTGGAACTCCAGGCTCAGCCGCTGGGTCTGGCGGAACACCCGCCGGCGCAGGTCCAGCAGCACCGCCTGGCTCACCCGGGCGGCCACCCGGATGTAGCCGGCGGTGCACGCCCCGGCGACCAGGGCCGCCAGCACGTAGGCCCCGCCGATCAGCGCGATCCGGCTCGGGTCGCCGTCCCGCGCGGCGGGCAGGCCGGCGTCGATGCCGAGCGCGATCAACGGTGGTCCGGCCACCCGGGCTGCTTGCGCGAGGACGACGAGCGTCACCGCGAGCGCGAAGTCCGGTCGCCGGGACTCCAGCAGGGACGACAGCAGCCGCAGCGAGCGGCGGCGGATGCTGCGGGACTGCCCCCGGTCGGGGTCGGTGTTGTCCTCGTCGGCGACGCCGAAGCCTGCGGCCGCCTGCGGGTCGCGGCGGGCGGCGTCGGCCATCTCCACCGCGGACACCCGAGGTGCGCTCATCGCTGCACCCGCGCCATCTGCTCGCTCTCCTCCAGGCTCGAGATCACGTGCCGGTAGTGGTCGTGCGTCGCGAACAGCTCCGGGTGGGTGCCGACCGCGCTGATCCGACCGTCCTGCAGCACCGCGACCCGGTCCGCGAGCGCGACCGTGGACGGCCGGTGCGCCACCACCAGCGTCGTGGTGCCCTCGACCTCCTGGCGCAGAGCCTGGGTCACCAGCTCCTCGGTCGAGACGTCCAGGGCGGACAGCGGGTCGTCCAGCACGAGCACGCGGGGCCGGGCGGCGATCGCGCGGGCCACCGCCAGGCGCTGACGCTGCCCGCCGGACAGCGCCAGGCCCTCCTCGCCGATCTGGGTCTCGACGCCCTGCGGCAGGTCGTGGACGAACCCGGCCTGCGCCACGGTGAGCGCCCGGTCCAGGTCGGCGTCGGTGCGCGCGGACGGCGGCGCCCCGAGCAGCACGTTGGCGCGCACCGTGTCCGAGAACAGGGTCGCGTCCTCGAAGGCCACCGCGACCAGGCTGCGCAGGTCGCTGCGCGCCATGTCGCGCACGTCGACCCCGTCGATCCGCACGCTGCCGGCCGTCACGTCGGTCAGGCGGGGGACCAGCATGGCGAGCGTCGTCTTGCCCGACCCGGTCAGCCCGACCAGCGCCATGGTCTCCCCCGCGCGCACGTCCAGGTCGACGCCGTCGAGCACGTCCCGGGCTCCGGCCGCACCGAGGGCGTCCGCGGACTCGGCGTGGTCCCCGGACCGCCGGTCACCGTGGGCGAAGTGCACCCCGCAGAAGGTCAGCGCCCCGCGCGCGGTGACCCGGCCGTCGGCGTCCCGCGGCAGGGGCGCCGGCTCGGTGGGGTCGGCGACGTCGTTGGCGGTGTCGAGGACCTCGACGTGCCGGTCGACGGCGGTCCTGGCGGTCAGCGTCATCGACAGCAGCTGCCCCACCTGCTCGACCGGGGCGTTGACCACCGACGCCGTCGCGAAGAACGCGACCAGGGCACCGACGTCGATGTCGCCCTGGGCCACCCGGAACACGCCCCAGAACAGGCAGACGCCCAGGACCACCTCGGGGATCGTCGACAGCGAGAACGAGATCGCGGCGAGCGCGCGGGCCTTGTGCAGCTCCGTCGAGCGCAGGGTGTCGGCCTGCTGCGCGAACCCCTCCAGCGCGTGACCGCCGCGGCCGAACGCCTTGAGCACGCGGATGCCGTGCACCGACTCCTCCACGGTGGTCGCCAGGTCACCGGCCTGGTCCTGGCTGCGCCGCGAGATGACGCGGTACCGCCGGGAGAACCGGAAGCTCAGGACGACGACCGGCACCGCTCCGAGCAGGTACAGCACGCCGAGCGGCCCGCCCAGGGAGATCATCAGCGCCGCGCCGACCAGGATCGTCGTGGTGTTGACGACGAGCATGACGATCCCGAAGGACAGCCACCGGCGCAGCAGCCCCAGGTCGGACATCGCGCGGGACAGCAGCTGACCTCCGGGCCAGCGGTCGTGGAAGGAGACCGGCAGGTCCTGCAGGTGCTCGAACAGCCGGCGGCGCAGGCGCGCCTCGACGTGCGTGCCGGGCACGAGGATGAACGCGCGCCGGGCGAAGATCAGGACCGCCTCCAGGACGCCCAGGCCCACCACCACCGCGACCGCACGCCACAGACCGGACCGGTCGCCGGTCCGCGCGTCCAGGAGCGTGGCGTCCACCAGGTGCTCGAGGACCTGGGGGACCGCGAGCGCCGCGAGGCTCGCACCGAGGGCGCACAGCATCCCGGCCACCAGCCGCGGGAGCACGGGGCGGACGACCGGCATCAGGCGCCGGAAGCTGGCGAGCGTGCTGACGACGGGTGCGCCGGCGTCCGAGCCGGTGCGGGTGCCGGTGCGGGTGCCGGTGCGGGGGTGGGGACGGTCGGCGGGGCGGTCCGAGGTGGGCATGAGGGGGCGTCGAGCTCCACGTCCGTGCTGGGAGGGTCCGGTGGTGGCCGGCCGGTGGGCTGCCGGCGGGCCGGGCTCGCACCCGAGGGTCGCCTGCAGCGTCCGACGGTAGACCGGTGCGGCGGCGGGGGCCCGCCGAGAGCCGCCCCCACCGCGACCGACGCCGCGCCACCGCCCCGCCGCGCTGCCACGCCGCGGCCCCGGGCCGACGACCGGCCGACCCGGGCCCTCGCCCGGCCGACGGCTCACAGGCGGAAGCGCCCGACCAGCCCCTCCATCTGCGACGCCATCTGGGACAGCTGCTCGGAGGCGTGCGAGGCCGAGTCGGCACCCTCGGTGGCACCGCGTGCGGCGGTCGCCACCGCGTGGACGGAGTGCGCGATGGCGTCGGCACCCCCGGCCGCCTCGACCACGTTGCGGGAGATCTCCGTGGTGGTCGCGGTCTGCTCCTCGACGGCGGCCGCGATCGTCGACTGGAAGTCGTTGATCCGCGCGATGGTCTCGGAGATGCGACCGATGGCCGCGACCGCCTCGGCGGTGTCCCCCTGGATCGCGGTGATGCTGCGGGCGATGTCCTCGGTGGCGCGTGCCGTCTCCTGCGCGAGCTCCTTGACCTCGGCCGCGACGACGGCGAACCCCTTGCCGGACTCACCGGCCCGGGCCGCCTCGATCGTGGCGTTCAGAGCGAGCAGGTTGGTCTGCTCGGCGATGGAGGTGATGAGGCCCACGATCGCGCCCACCTGCGCCGACGACGCCCCGAGCCGGGTCACCGTCTGCGTGGTCGAGAGCGCCTCGTCCACCGCGTGCCCCGCGACCCGGGCGGCCTCGGCGGCGTTGGTGGCGATCTCCTGGATGGAGGCGCCCATCTGCTCCGCGCCGGCCGCGACGGTCTGCACGTTGCCCGACACCTGACCGGCCGCGGCCGAGACCGCCTCCGCCTGGCCGGCGGACTCCTGCGCCGCGCGGGACAGGTCCGACGACGTCCCGCGCAGCTCCTCGGCAGCCCCGGACAGCTGCCTGACGTTGCCGCTCATCGTGGCCATCGACGCCCGCAGGGACGCGCGGGCCTCCTCCAGGGAGCCGGCCATCTGACCGACCTCGTCACCCGAGGCCACCGTGGTCGCGGTGGACAGGTCACCGGCGGCGAGGCGGCGCAGCCCGTCCTGGAGCCGGCCGAGGGACCCGGTGACGCCGCGCGCGACGAGCACGGCGGTGGTCAGGCCGATCGCGATCCCGACCACCAGCAGCACGATGCTCAGCGTCCGCGCACCGTCGTACGCATCGGCAGCAGCCGCGGCGCTCTGCGCCGCCTGCGCGTCCTCGCTGTCGATGATGTCGCCGAGCGTGCTGCTGACGCTCTCGGCCAGCGGTGCGACGGCCGAGTTGTTCGTCGCGAGCCAGCCCTGCCCGTCCTGCTGCTCGACGTAGGGCGCGAGCAGCCGCTCGACGCCGTCGACGTACTGCCCGAGCGCGACCCGCACCTGCTCCACGCGCTCCGCGTCCTGCGCGGTGACGCCCGTGGCCAGGTAGGCGTCGAGCTGGTCGTCGAACGTCTGCTGCAGGTCCGTGTACTCCTGCGCCGTGGCGGCGGCGTCGGGTCCGTCGCCGGCCAGGTAGATGTCGCGGACGCTGAGCGACAGGCTCTTGCGCGTCACCGACAGCGCGTTGAGGGCCTTGATGCCCTGGATGTTGCCCTCGTACATGTCCTGGCTGCGCTGCGCGCTCGCGCTGAGCTCGGACAGGCCGACCAGGCCGATCACCAGGGCGACGAGGGCACCGACGAGGGCGGGGGTGAGCACCTTCTGCCGGATGGAGCGACGTGACCACCAGCTCAGCCGGTGGTCGTGACGGGCGATGGACTGCTGCGACATGGGGCACCTCGGGACGGGTCGGGGGCAGCCCGCCGGTGGGCTGCGCCCTCCCCATCGGTTGCCCAGAGCGACATCTGACCCGTGCGCCGCAGATGTCTGCCCCGGACGCACGAGGGCCCGGACCCGCTGGCAGCGGATCCGGGCCCCGTGAGGCTTCGGCGCGGTCAGCCGAGCTGCGGCATCACACCCGCGTCACCCGACGCCGAGGCCGGCGGTGCGGGCGGGACGTCGGTGCCCGAGCCGGGCGTGCCCGCGGCGCCGATGCCCACCGGCTCGAAGGTCCGGTCACCCTTGGGCTCACCGCGGAAGGTGAACTCCCCGAGCAGACCCTCGCCGACGGCGTCGACGACGACCTTCTGGCCCGCGTGCAGCTCGCCGAAGAGGATCTTCTCCGAGAGCTGGTCCTCGATGTCGCGCTGGATCGCACGGCGCAGCGGACGCGCACCGAGCACCGGGTCGTACCCCTTCTCCGACAGCAGCTTCTTGGCGGCCGGCGTGAGCTCGATCTGCATGTCCTTGTCCGCGAGCCGCAGGTCGAGCTTGCTGATCATCAGGTCGACGATCGCGAAGATCTCGGGCTGCGACAGCTGCGGGAACACCACGACGTCGTCCACGCGGTTGAGGAACTCGGGCCGGAAGTGCTGCTTGAGCTCGTCGTTCACCTTGGCCTTCATGCGCTCGTACGACGTCGACAGGTCGCCGCCGGCCTGGAACCCGGTCTGCACGCCCTTGGCGATGTCCCGGGTCCCGAGGTTGGTCGTCATGATGATCACGGTGTTCTTGAAGTCGACCACCCGACCCTGGGAGTCGGTCAGGCGACCGTCCTCGAGGATCTGCAGCAGCGAGTTGAAGATGTCCGCGTGCGCCTTCTCGACCTCGTCGAAGAGGACGACCGAGAACGGCTTGCGCCGCACCTTCTCGGTGAGCTGACCGCCCTCGTCGTACCCGACGTAGCCGGGGGGCGAGCCGAACAGCCGCGAGACCGTGTGCTTCTCGGAGAACTCGGACATGTCGAGCTGGATCAGCGCGTCCTCGTCGTCGAACAGGAACTCCGCCAGCGCCTTGGCGAGCTCGGTCTTCCCGACGCCGGTGGGGCCGGCGAAGATGAACGAGCCACCGGGACGCTTCGGGTCCTTGAGCCCGGCCCGCGTGCGGCGGATCGCCTGGGACAGCGCCTTGATGGCCGCCTCCTGGCCGACGACCCGCTTGTGCAGCGACTCCTCCATGTGGAGCAGGCGCGAGCTCTCCTCCTCGGTGAGCTTGAACACCGGGATGCCGGTCGCGATGGCGAGCACCTCGGCGATCAGGTCCTCGTCCACCTCGGCGACGGAGTCCAGGTCACCGGACTTCCAGGCCTTCTCCTTCTCGACCCGCTTCAGGCCGAGCTGCTTCTCGGTGTCGCGCAGGCGGGCGGCCTTCTCGAAGTCCTGCTCGTCGATGGCCGACTCCTTGTCGCGGCGTGCCTCGGCGATCTGCTCGTCGAGGTCACGCAGCTCCGGCGGAGCGGTCATCCGGCGGATGCGCAGCCGCGCACCGGCCTCGTCGACCAGGTCGATCGCCTTGTCCGGCAGGAACCGGTCGTTGACGTACCGGTCGGCGAGCGTCGCCGCCGCCACCAGGGCGCCGTCGGTGATCGAGACGCGGTGGTGCGCCTCGTACCGGTCGCGCAGACCCTTGAGGATCTCGATGGCGTGCTTGAGGTTCGGCTCCGAGACCTGGATGGGCTGGAACCGGCGCTCGAGGGCGGGGTCCTTCTCGACGTACTTGCGGTACTCGTCGAGCGTCGTGGCCCCGATGGTCTGCAGCTCGCCGCGGGCCAGCATGGGCTTGAGGATGCTGGCCGCGTCGATCGCGCCCTCGGCGGCACCCGCCCCGACGAGGGTGTGGATCTCGTCGATGAACAGGATGATGTCGCCGCGGGTGCGGATCTCCTTGAGGACCTTCTTCAGCCGCTCCTCGAAATCACCGCGGTAGCGGGACCCGGCGACGAGCGCACCGAGGTCGAGGGTGTAGAGCTGCTTGTCCTTGAGCGTCTCGGGCACGTCGCCGCGCACGATGTCCTGCGCGAGGCCCTCGACGACCGCGGTCTTGCCGACGCCGGGCTCGCCGATGAGGACGGGGTTGTTCTTCGTGCGGCGGGACAGCACCTGCATGACCCGCTCGATCTCCTTCTCGCGCCCGATGACGGGGTCGAGCTTGGTGTCCCGAGCGGCCTGGGTCAGGTTGCGACCGAACTGGTCCAGCACCGCGGACCCGGCGGGCTGGCCCTCGGCGGGGCCGCCGGCCGCGACCGGCTCCTTGCCCTGGTAGCCGGACAGCAGCTGGATGACCTGCTGGCGCACGCGGTTGAGGTCGGCGCCGAGCTTGTTGAGGACCTGGGCGGCGACGCCCTCGCCCTCGCGGATGAGGCCGAGCAGGATGTGCTCGGTGCCGATGTAGTTGTGGCCGAGCTGCAGCGCCTCGCGCAGCGAGAGCTCCAGCACCTTCTTGGCGCGCGGGGTGAACGGGATGTGGCCGGACGGGGCCTGCTGGCCCTCGCCGATGATCTCCTGCACCTGCGAGCGGACGGCGTCGAGCGAGATCCCCAGGGACTCCAGCGCCTTGGCTGCGACGCCCTCACCTTCGTGGATGAGGCCCAGGAGGATGTGCTCGGTGCCGATGTAGTTGTGGTTGAGCATCCGCGCCTCTTCCTGGGCGAGGACGACCACCCGGCGGGCTCGGTCGGTGAATCTCTCGAACATGTGCACTCCTCACGAGCGGCGTGCAGCCGGGCGTGGGAGCCCGACCTGGGTCTGCGTGTTGCCCAGGCTAACCGCGGGCACCGGCCCGTACTGCCCGTGTTCGCCGCAGGCGTGACGGCCCCCGGCGGGGCGTCACGGTTCGGTCACGACGGCGGCGCTCAGGCCTCGAGGAGCAGGGTGACGGGCCCGTCGTTGACCAGCTCGACCGCCATGTCGGCACCGAACACGCCCGTCGCGACGGTCAGCCCCCGGGCCCGCAGCGCCTGGACGACGGCGGTCACGACCGGCTCGGCGACGGGGCCGGGGGCGGCGGCGTTCCAGGTCGGGCGCCGGCCCTTGCGGGTGTCCCCGAGCAGGGTGAACTGGCTGACCACGAGCACCGGCGCGCCGGCCTCGGCGGCCGACCGCTCGCCGCGCAGGACGCGCAGCTCGGCGACCTTGCGGGCGATGGTCGCGACCTGCGCGTCGCCGTCGTCGTGCCCGACGCCGAGCAGCACCACCAGGCCCGGCTCCGTCAGCTCGCCGACGACGGCGCCGTCCACGGTGACCGACGCCCGGGTCACCCGCTGGACGACCGCCCTCATCGACCGGCCCGCGCGGCGTCCTCGGGGCCGAACGTGGGCAGCACCGCGCCGACCGGTCGCCCGTGCCCGAGGACCGGGGTCCGCGCGACGGCACGCAGGGCCTCGCCGTCGGCGCCCGCGACCGCCAGGGCCGCCCCGAGGACCGCGGCCCGCGGCCGGTCCCCGCCGTCGAGCACCTTGAAGGCGACCGCGGCGCCGTCGGGCAGGCCCGCGCCGTAGACGCCGTCGGCGCCGTCCTTGGCGACCAGCCCCGGCACGGCACGCATGACGCGGGTGACGTCGCGGCCGGCGCCGCCCACGAGGTCGGGATGCGCCGACATCGCGGCGGCGACCCGGGCGGGGGCCCCACCGGGCGCGCGGCGCGGGGCGGCGGCGATGGTGGCGAACGCGCGTGCCAGGCCGCTCAACGTCGTGGAGAACAGCGGGGCGCCGCACCCGTCCACCGTGGCGTGGTCGACGGCCACGCCGGTGAGGGCCTCGACACCGTCCCGGACCGCCCGCTGCAGCGGGTGCTCGGGGGCCAGGTAGTCGGCCGTGGGCCAGCCCGCGGCGACGCACGTGGCGAGCATCGCGGCGTGCTTGCCCGAGCAGTTCTGGACGACCGGCTGCGGGCCCCGGCCCGCGCGCTGCCAGTCCAGCGCGGCGGCGGCGTCCAGCGGGAGGGTCGGGGTGTTCTGCAGATCCGTCTCGGACAGCCCCGCGCCGGCCAGCACCGAGCGCACCACGTCGACGTGGACGGGCTCACCGGAGTGGCTCGCGCACGCGAGCGCGAGCGCGGCACCGTCGAGGTCGAGGCCCGCGCCGAGCAGCGCGACCGCCTGCAGCGGCTTGAGCGACGAGCGCGCCCACAGCACGACGTCGGGGTCCCCCAGGGCGAGCCGGACGTCCCCGTCCGGCCCGAGGACGACGAGGTGGCCCAGGTGCACCGACTCCACCAGCTCCCCGCGCGTCACCCGCGCGAGCGGGACGGCGCGGGTGGCGACGTCGGTCACCAGCCACCGCCGCGCGACGGCGGCGTACCCCGCCCGCGCCCGCCGCGGCCGCCGGAGTACGGCTTGACCGCCGGCCGCACGTCGGCGAGGTACACGCCCGCGGCGACCGCGGCGATGATCACCAGGAAGCCACCGAGGCCCAGCGGCGGCAGGGCGATGAACGAGACGGCGGTCGCGGCGCCGGTCACCACGAGCCAGAACGTCTTCGTCCGCTTGCCGGCGCTCACGAACGCCGAGGCGGGGCGGACGGCGGCGTCGAGCAGCGCCCAGGCGGACAGCACGAAGACGACCAGGTACAGGGCGATGTAGACGAGCGTCTGCGCGGTGGCGATCACGGGCCGAGCCTACGAGACGCCCCGGGGGGCGGCGTCAGATCTCCGGCAGCAGCGCCCGCGCCGCCGCCGGGTCCTCGCCCGCGACCTCGAGCAGGTCGACCACCAGGGATCTGAGCAGCAGCACCAGGCTCTGCACCTGCCAGTCGTCCGGCGCCAGTGCGAACGGGTCCAGCCGCCGCCCGATCTCGCCGAGCCGGCCGCGCGCCCCGTCGAGCCCGATCCCGGCGCCGAACGCCTCGGACAGCCGCTCGGTGGCCGCGGCCACCTCGTGGACGACGACCGCGAGCTCGTCCAGGTCGTGCGGCCCGGTGGCCAGGGTGACCGACCGGCGCGCGAGCACGCGCGCGTTGCGCAGCGCCCGGTCGCCCAGCGCGGACGCCGTCTGCAGGGCGGTGAGCTCGGTCCGGTAGCGCAGCCAGCGCGGCGAGACGCGGGCCATGTCCCGCGCTCCGAGGGCGACCGCACGCCACTCGTCGAACGCCGGCTGGGACGCGCGCCCGCGCAGCAGCGCGTCCTCCAGGTCGTCGGCGTCACGCCCGCGCAGGCCGCGCACCAGCTGGTCCAGGGTGGCGGCGAGCTCGAGCAGCGCCGCCCGGGCCGCGCGGCGGGGCAGCCGGCGGGGGTCGCCGGGCGTGAGCGCCGCGACGGCGACCGCGACCGCGCCACCGACGAGCGCGTCGGTCCACCGGCCCAGGGCGCCGCCGCTGGCGACCGAGGCGGGCAGCCCGACCACGACGACCGCCTGCACGCCGGCCTGGGTCGCGAGCATGCCGCCGCGGTCCAGGAACCGGCCGACGGAGGCCGCGAGCACGAGCGCGAGCCCGATCTGCCACCACCCGCTGCCGATGACGTGCGCGAGCAGGTCTCCGAGCCCGACGCCGATCGCCACCCCGATGGCCAGCTCGGCCACCCGGCGCAGCTGGCGGGTCTGGCTGAACCCGAGCGCGATCCACGCCGAGACCGGGGCGAAGAACGGGTACGGGTGGTCCAGGCCGTAGCGGGCGATCGCGTACGAGCCACCGGCGGCCACGCCGGCCTGGAGGATCGCCAGCGCGGAGCCGCGTACCCGCGACGCGCCCTGGCGGACCCGCGAGCGCAGCCGCACCGCCCGGCGCCGCGACGCCGGGACGGGCTGGGCCGTGCTCATCGTCTGCTCATCGCGTGCTCACCGCGCCGGATCCGCCCGCCGAGCCGCGTGCCGGTCCACCGGACTCACAGGGAAGGGCGGTGCCCCAGGCCCCGGGCGACCGGGCCCCGCTGCGCCGGCCGGTCCACCGAGACCCCCTCGCCGGGCACCACGACCTCCTGGCCGGCGGCCACCGCACCGCCGTCGCAGTCGACCACCAGGTCCACGTCCTCGGGCGTGCTGCGCTTGACCACCGCCAGAGCCACCGGGCCGAGCTCGTGGTGGCGCGCCACGGTCGTGACCTGGCCGACCGCGCGCCCCGCGGCGTCGCCGGCCCGGACCTCGGCGCCGCGCTCGGGCAGCAGGTGCCCCGAGCCGTCGAGGTGCAGCATCACCAGCCGGCGCGGCGGCCGGCCGAGGTTGTGCACCCGGGCGACCGTCTCCTGCCCGCGGTAGCAGCCCTTGTCCAGGTGCACCGCGGTGCGCATCCAGTCGAGCTCGTGCGGGATCGAGCGGTGGTCCACCTCGGTGGCCAGCCGCGGGCGCCAGGCCTCGACGCGCAGCGCCTCGGCGGCCCAGGTGCCGGCCAGCCGCCACCCGGCCGCCTCCCGCTCGGCGACCGCGGTGAGGAGGTCGGCGCGGGGCACCAGCACCAGGCGCCACGGCCGGTCGGCCCCGGGGTGCTCGTCGTCGGGCCGGCCGTAGCGGGTGCCGCCCGGCTGGGTGTGCGGCCACGGGTCCCGCCACGTGACCGGCTCGCCCTGGCCGCCGTCGGACGCGACCGGCTCGCCCAGCGTGGCCCAGTCCGCGGACACGTCGGCGACCTCCACCCGCAGGGTGAACCGCATCCGGTCCAGCCACGCGGCCAGCGGCGCGGCGTGCGAGCCCTCGGTGAGCAGCCAGGTCGCCTCGCCGTCGTCCACGACCCCGGCCGCGTGCTCGATGTGGCCCTGCGGGCTGAGCACGAGCAGCTCGGTGGACACCCGCGGGGGCAGGCCGACCAGGTTCTGGGAGGTGATCGAGTGCAGCCAGGTGAGGCGGTCCGGCCCGGCCACGCGCACCACACCCCGGTGGGACAGGTCCACGACGGCGCCGCCCGCGGCCAGCGCACGCTGCTCGGCCGTGGGGTCCCCGTAGTGCCACGCCACCCCGTCGTCGACGCCGGCGGCGGGGACGGCGCCGCGGCGACCGAGCAGCGGGCTCATCACTCCCCCTGACGGGTCAGGCGCGCGGAGGCGTACGTCTGCATGGGGTTGCCGAAGGCCGCCAGGTCCCAGGCCCACATGAGCTCGCCGTTGACCAGGCCGTACAGGCGCTTGGCGGCGGCCACCTCGGCGGCGGTCGAGGTCCGCGCGACGAGGTCGCTCACCAGGTCGACGCGGCCGTTGCCCACGCTGCCGACGTACACCGCGACGTGCCCGGCCGGGTCGGCCATGAGCACCTCGACCGGGAACTGGTTCTCGGCCAGGTCCGGTGTCCGCTCGGTCGAGACCCGCCAGTAGCCCGACTCGGTCGACCAGACCGGTCCGGCGTCCGGGGCGGCCTGGGGCGGCACGACGCCGCCGGCGGTGCGCAGCGGCTCGTCGTCCGGCCCGGATGCCGCGGGGTCCCCGGACTCGTCCGCGTCGGAGGTGAGCTCGGCGGCGTCGTCGGGCACGACGATGAGGCGGATCGTGGAGGTGTAGCGCAGGTACGGCCCGCCGTCGTGGTCGAACTCGACCTCCTGGGTGAAGGCGGCCTCCTCGATGCCGGGGTAGCCCACCACCCCCTCGCCGCGCCACCGCCCGACGAGCCAGGCGAGCGGGTACACCTCGGGCGCGAGGCCCTCGGGCAGGGAGAACGGCATGGGGAACCTTCCGTCGGCGCGGGGCTCTCCGGCGTGGCCGGGCCCCGCTGCGGTCGTTCGGTCAGATCAGCGCTGGCCCTTGTACAGGCGCCAGATCACCAGGCCGGCGATCCAGCCGATCGCGAGCGTGGCCAGGACGAGCAGGCCGATGTAGAAGATCTCGAGCGCGGGGATCGACATGCGGCGATCCTACCGACCGGTCGCGGCGCGGGGCGTCGGGAGTGGCCGAGGCCACAGCGCGGGGGAGCCGGTCGGTCGGCGGCTCCCCGGCCATCAGCCGACCAGCACCCGGCCGACGACGTAGACGAGGATCCCGGTCACGGTCACCGGCAGGACCGCCCCCGCGACGGCGGGCCAGCGACGGCGCATCACCGGCAGCCGGTCGAACAGCCGGTGCAGGGTCGCGATGAGGATGCCGACGGCGACCCCGATGAGCGCGCCGGGGAGCACGTCGACCTCGGGCAGCAGGGCGCCCCCGCCCGCCCCGGCGCCCGCGGCGGCGACGATCGTCACCAGCGCGGACAGCCACCCGGCGAGGTGCACGGCGGACACCGCGGAGCCCACCGCGAGCGCGAGCGCCCCGGTCACCACGACCGGCTCGCCGCCCGTGGTGCGGCCGGCCGCGACCCACCCGGCGACGGACGCCGCCACCAGGACGCCGGACACGACCGCCGCGACCGACTCCACGAGCCGCTCGCGCCCGTCGCGGCGCACGAGCTCGTGCAGGAACGCGAGCACGACGGCGAGCGCGAGCACCTCGGGCAGCTCACGCAGGTACGGCTCCCCGGTCGTGAAGGTCACCGCCAGGACGCCGCCGAGCCCGCCCAGTGCGATCACCGCGCCCGCACCGCGCCGCGCCGGGGCGTCGGCCAGTCCCGGCCAGCCGGCGGCGACCGCCAGCGCGAGCACTGCCGCGAGCACGACCAGCGCGACCTCGCCGAGCGAGGCCGCGACGGCGACCAGCGCGGCGACGGCGGCGGTGACGACCGCGCGGGTGGAGACGGTCATCGGGTGGTGGCCGTCTCGGTCCGGCGCCGGGCCGGTCGCCGCCGCGCGGCCGGTGTCGCGGGGACCGGGGACGGGCGGGTCAGCGGGGGTCGTGGGCGGGCGAGCACGCCGAGGAGTCTCGCAGACCATGGCGTGACGCCGTCGGAGCCGGGCCGCGGGCTACTCTGGCCCCTCACCCCTCCCGGGAGGTCCTGTGGCAGAGCTCCTGCTCCTGACGCCGACCGCCGGGGGTTCAGCGCAGGTGCTCCCCGCCCTGGGACTGCTGTCCCACCGGGTGCGGGTGCTTCCCGTCGAGCCCTCCGCGTTGGTCGACGCGCCGGATGCCGACGTCGTCGTGCTCGACGCCCGACGCGACCTCGTGGTCGCCCGCACCACCTGCCGGCTGCTGCGCGCCACCGGACTCGCGGTGCCGCTGCTGCTGGTGCTCACCGAGGGCGGGCTGACCGCGCTGACGGCCGAGTGGGGCGCGGACGACATCGTGCTGGAGCAGGCGTCCCCGGCCGAGGTCGAGGCCCGCATCCGCCTCGTCATCGAGCGCAGCGCGCGCGAGACGGTCCAGGACGCACCGCAGGAGATCTCGTCGGGGGAGCTGACCATCGATGCCGGCGGCTACACCGCCCGGCTGCGCGGCCGCCCGCTCGACCTGACCTACAAGGAGTTCGAGCTGCTCAAGTACCTCGTGCAGCACCCCGGCCGGGTGTTCACCCGGGCCCAGCTGCTCCAGGAGGTGTGGGGCTACGACTACTACGGGGGCACCCGCACGGTCGACGTCCACGTCCGCCGCCTGCGCGCGAAGCTCGGCCTCGAGCACGAGGCCCTGATCGGCACCGTCCGCAACGTGGGCTACCGGTTCGACCCGCCCAAGGACCGTCGCGCGTCGGCCGCCGACGACGGCGTCCGCCCAGCCGCGGGGCTGGCGGCACCGGCCGACGTGTAGGCCACGCCGACGTCACCCGCACGGGCACGCGGGGCGGCGCCCCCGACCCGCGCGACTGAGTAGCCTTCGGTCCGATGACCTCGGACCCCAGCACCGTGCTCGTCGACGGGCCGTGGCAGCACCGGTTCGTCCCGGCGAACGCCGCCCGCTTCCACGTCGCACTCGCCGGACCCGACGACCGTGACGCGCCCCTCGTGGTGCTGCTCCACGGGTTCCCGCAGTTCTGGTGGGCGTGGCGGCACCAGCTCACCGCGCTGGCCGACGCCGGTCTGCGCGTCGCGGCGATGGACCTGCGCGGCACCGGCGCGTCGGACAAGCCGCCGCTGGGCTACGACGTCCCCACGCTCGCCGCCGACGTCGCGGGACTGGTCCGCGCGCTGGGGGCCGACCGCGCCGTCGTCGTCGGGCACGGGACGGGTGGGACGGTGGCCTGGGCGATGCCCGCACTGCACCCCGGCGTGACCCGCGCGGTCGCCGCGGTCTCGTCGCCGCACCCGCTGCGGCTGCACGCGTCGGTCGCCCGCACGCTGCGTCCGGGTCCGCTGCGCCACCTGGCCTACTTCCAGCTGCCCGCGCTGCCCGAACGGTCCCTCGCCCAGGGGGACCGCGTGGACCGGGTGCTGCGCGAGTGGAGCGGGCCCGGCTGGCCGGACGCCGCGACGATCGCCACCTACCGCGCCGCCGCGCAGGTCCCGTTCGCCGCGCACGGCGCGATGGAGCAGCTGCGGTGGCTGGTCCGGTCGACGCCCCGGGCCGACGGGCGCCGGTACCTGACCGCGCTCGAGACCCCGGTGGACGTGCCGGTGCTCCAGCTGCACGGCGCGGCCGACCGGTGCCTGCCGGTGGGGACCGCGCGGCTGACCGGTGCGCACGCCGGACTGGCCACCGGCGGGTACCGGTTCGAGGTGGTCCCCGGCGCCGGCCACTTCCTGCCCGAGGAGGCCCCGGACCGGGTCAGCGAGCTGCTGGTGGGGTGGCTGGGCGAGGTGGGCACGGCCTGACCCGCCCGGGTCAGCCCTTGAGCATCGCGGTCGCCGCGTCCGGGTCGACCTCGCCGACCCCGAACGACGGGCAGTCCCGCGCCACCGGGCACGCCCCGCACGCGGGCCGGCGCGCGAAGCAGGTGCGCCGACCGTGGAAGATCAGCCGGTGGGAGAGCATCGTCCACTCCGACCGGGGCACCAGCTCGCCGACCGCGTGCTCGACCTTGACCGGGTCCTCCTCCGCGGTCCAGCCCAGCCGGCGCACCAGCCGCCCCACGTGCGTGTCGACCGTGATCCCCGGGACGCCGAACGCGTTGCCCAGCACGACGTTGGCGGTCTTGCGGCCGACGCCCGGCAGGGTCACGAGGTCCTCGAGGCGCGACGGGACCTGCCCGTCGTACCGCTCGACCAGTGCACCGGCGAGCCCCAGGAGCGACTGCGACTTGGCCCGGAAGAAGCCGGTGCTGCGGATGATCTCCTCGAGCTCGGCACGGTCGGCGGCGGCCAGCGCGTGGGCGTCCGGGTAGCGGGCGAACAGGGTCGGGGTCACGAGGTTCACCCGGACGTCCGTGGTCTGGGCGGACAGCACGGTCGCCACCAGCAGCTCCAGCGGCGTGCGGAAGTCGAGCTCGCAGCGGGCGTCGGGGTACCGCTGGGCGAGGGCGCGGTTCACCCGCCGCGCCCGGCGCACCAGCGCCAGCCGGGACTCCGGCGTCGTCGTCACCCGCCGAGCGTACGACCGCGCGCCCACGCGGCGACCACCGCGCCGGACCGCCGCGCCGGCCGGTGACGTCGACCGGACGTCGCACGGCCTCGACACGGCGGTGGCCCCGCACCCGACCCGCCGCCCCAGACCCGGCACCATGGGGCAGACTGTCGTCCAGGACGTGACCACCAGCACAGTGAGGATCCACGTGGACGACGACGTCGTGCTCTCCGCACCGCTCTTTGCCAACATGGACCGCGAGCAGACCCGGGCTCTGCAGGCATCGATGACGCCGATGACCCTGACCCGCGGCGAGGTCCTCTTCCACGAGGGCGAGCCGGGCGACCGTCTGTACGTCATCGCGAGCGGCAAGATCAAGCTCGGCCGACGCTCGAGCGACGGGCGGGAGAACCTGCTGGCGGTCCTCGGCCCGGGCGAGATGTTCGGCGAGCTGTCGCTGTTCGACCCCGGTCCCCGCACCGCCACCGCCAGCGTGGTCGCCGACGCCCAGCTGCTCGAGCTGGGCCACCAGGACCTCATCGACTGGCTGCAGTCCAGCCCGACCGTCGCCAAGCACCTCCTCGAGGCGCTCGCCCGACGCCTGCGCCGCACCAACGAGGCGCTGGCGGACCTGGTCTTCTCCGACGTCCCCGGCCGGGTCGCCAAGGCGCTGCTCGACCTGTCCACCCGCTTCGGCGAGCCGGTCGACGACGGCCTGCGCGTCGCGCACGACCTCACCCAGGAGGAGCTCGCGCAGCTCGTCGGGGCGTCGCGCGAGACCGTCAACAAGGCGCTCGCCGACTTCGCCGCACGGGGCTGGGTCCGTCGTGAGGGCCGCGCCGTGGTGCTGCTCGACATCGACCGCCTGGAGCGTCGCGCCCGCTGACCGGGTCGGACGCGGATCGCTCGCCCGGGCGGACCGGCACCGACGGCACCGGGCCGCCGCGGACCGGTCAGCGGACCTCGACGACGATCTCCACCTCGACCGGCGAGTCGAGCGGCAGGACCGCGACACCGACCGCGCTGCGGGCGTGCACGCCCGCGTCGCCGAGCACCTGGCCGAGCAGCTCGCTGGCGCCGTTGACGACCTGCGGCTGACCGGTGAAGGACGGGTCGCTCGCCACGTAGCCGGTCACCTTGACGACCCGCACGACGGCGTCCAGCCCGCCGACGAGCGAGGCGACCGCGGCGAGCGCGTTGAGGGCGGCCGTGCGCGCCAGGTCGGCCGCGGCGGCCGGGTCGACGAGCCCGTCCCCCACGCCCACCTTGCCGGTCAGCGCCAGCGCCCCGTCGACGAAGGGCAGCTGCCCGGAGGTGTGGACGAGGTCGCCGGTCCGGACCGCGGGGACGTAGGCGGCGACCGGTGCGGCGACGTCGGGCAGGGTGACCCCGAGCTCGGCGAGGCGTGCGTCGACCCGGCCCATGGCGGGGCGGCTCAGGCGGAGGTGGGGCGCTTGAGGTAGGCGACCAGGCCGGCGTCCGGTCCCTGGATCACCTGCACGAGCTCCCAGCCGTCGGATCCCCACTGGTCGAGGATCGCCTTGGTGGCGTGGATGATCAGGGGGACGGTCGCGTACTCCCACGTGGTGGCCATGGTGGGAGCGTAGTCAGGCGCTGACGCTGGCGTCGTCCGGGGACCGGCCGGCGACCACGAGCGCGTCGTACCAGGAGGGGACGTCGGGCTGCCGGCGCAGCAGTGCGCGGCGCTCGCGCTCGGTCATCCCGCCCCACACGCCGAACTCCACGCGGTTGTCGAGCGCGTCGGCCAGGCACTCGAGCCGGACGGTGCAGCCACCGCACACGCTGCGGGCCGAACGCTGCGCGGCACCCTGGACGAACAGGTCGTCGGGCGCGATCTGCAGGCACGCGCCGCGGCTGGTCCAGTTGACGTCTTCTGTGACGCGCACGGCGCCTCCTCGAGCCATGGCGATCCACGATGTCGCCTGTGCGCCGAAACGTACCTGTGAATCGTCACGCGCAACAGGAGTCACACCGGGTCAATTCTCGTGGGTGTGAAGGAGGCGTGCAGGTACCCCGCGCGTGCGGTGTCGGCTCTCGGTCCCTCCGACCGCTCCGCGTAGTCTGAGCGAATGCCTCAGTCTGCCCGTTCGCGGGGTCGCCAGGTCAACCTCTTCCAGGCCTTGGCCCTCCTCCTCGCCCTCCTGCTGGTCGCCGGGGTCGGTGGTGTGCTCACCGCCGGTCTGCTGCTGCCCGCGGTCGCCGGTGCCAGCGCCCTGACCGGCGCCACCACGGAGGTGTTCGACGACCTCCCGACCGAGCTGCGCGAGGAGCCGCTGTCGGAGAAGTCCACGGTCCTCGCCGCGGACGGGACCACCGTGCTGGCGACGTTCTACGCCCAGAACCGGATCGTCGTGCCGCTCGAGGCGATCTCGCAGGACATGCAGAACGCGGTCGTGGCGACCGAGGACAAGCGGTTCTTCGAGCACGGTGGGATCGACCCCACCGGCATGCTGCGGGCGGCCGCGAAGAACGTCCTCACCGACGACGTGGAGGGCGCCTCGACGCTCACCCAGCAGTACGTGAAGAACGTGCTCATCGAGTCCGCGACCCGGCTGGAGCCGGAGGAGCGGGAGATGGCGATCGAGGCCGCGCGGGAGGCCGACGGCGCCGCCGGCATCAGCCGCAAGCTGCGCGAGGCCAAGCTCGCCATCGCGCTCGAGCAGCAGTACACCAAGCCGGAGATCCTCGGGAAGTACCTCAACATCGCCCAGTTCGGGGCCTCCGTGTACGGCGTCGAGGCGGCGGCCCAGTTCTACTTCGCCATGCCGGCCAGCCAGCTCGACTACCTGCGCGCCGCCACGCTCGCCGGGGTCACCCAGAGCCCGACCCACTGGGACCCCGTCGTCAACCCGGAGAACTCCGAGACGCGGCGCAACGTCGTGCTGTCCCTCATGCTCCAGCAGGGGTACATCGACCAGGCGCAGTACGACGCCGGCGTCGCGACCCCGCTGGCGTCCTACGTGACGCCGACGTCGACCCGCCTGGGGTGCATGACCGCCAACGCGGTCGCCAACGCCGGCTACTTCTGCGACTACGTGACCAAGGTGATCCGCAACAACGCGGCGTTCGGCGAGACCGAGGACGACCGCGTCCAGCTGCTGTACCGCGGGGGCCTGACGATCACCACGACGCTGGACCCCGCCCGGCAGGCCATGGCCGACGAGGAGGTCAAGGCCGGGATCCCCGTCGACGACCCGTCCGGCGTGGCCTCCGCGATCTCCGTCGTCGAGCCGGGCAGCGGCAAGATCCTCGCAATGGCGCAGAACCGCATCTACAACAACACCTCGACGGCGGGCCCGCGCGAGACGTCGGTGAACTACAACACCGACTTCGCCTACGGCGGCTCCAGCGGGTTCTCCCCCGGCTCGACGTTCAAGCCGTTCACCCTCGCGCAGTGGCTGAAGGAGGGGCACAGCCTCAACGAGGTCATCAACGCGAACCTGCGCCCGTACAAGATGAGCGCGTTCAACTCCCCGGGCTCGGAGTGCGGCCCGTACACCGGCCCGGACTACAAGTTCGGCAACGCCGAGGGCGACGGCGGCGTCATGACGGTGCTCAACGCGACGAAGAACTCGGTCAACTCCGGCTACATCGAGATGGCCAGCCAGCTGGACCTGTGCGGCATCTTCGACACGGCGAAGTCCCTGGGCATCCACCGGCCGGACGGCTCGGACTACCCGGCGCTGCCCGCCAACGTCATCGGCAGCAGCGAGGTGGCGCCCCTGACGATGGCCGCCGCGTTCGCGGCGTTCGCCGCGAACGGCACCTTCTGCGAGCCGATCGCCCTGGTCAGCGTGCGTGACGCCGACGGCAACGAGCTGCCGGTGCCGTCCGCCAACTGCCGCGAGGCGCTCGAGCCGAACATCGCCGCGGCGATGAACTTCGCGCTGAGCCACGTGTGGGAGGGCACCGCGAAGGGGCTGGGCGGCATCGGGCGGCCGTCGGCGGGCAAGACGGGGACGACCTCGCACAACGAGGAGACCTGGTTCGTCGGGTACACCCCGCAGCTCGCCGCCGCGGTGTGGGTCGGCTTCTCCGAGGGCGTCATCCCGGTGCAGAACATCGTGGTCAACGGCAAGAGGGTCCGGAACGCGTACGGCTCGACGATCGCGGCCCCGACGTGGCAGCGGTTCATGCGTCGCGCGCACGAGGGGCTGGAGGTGGCGGAGTTCGCGCCGGCCGGCTCCAAGGAGATCAACGGGGTGCGGGTCACCGTCCCGCGGGTCGCCGGACGTTCCGAGTCGCAGGCGCGCGCCACCCTGCGCGACGCCGGCTTCACCGTCCGGGTCGCGAGCGAGCCGGAGCCGTCCGACGTGCGCGCCGGCGCCGTGGCGTCGACGTCTCCCGCGTCGGGCGCCAAGGTCAGCCGCGGCGCCGTCGTCACGATCACGCTGTCCAGCGGTCCGCAGGGCGGCGACGCCGATCGCGCGGAGGACGAGGAGGACGACCGCGCCTCGCGCAGCGGCACGCGGGACAGCCGTCCGGCCCCCGAGCCGGCGCCCGGACGCACCGCGGGGCCGACCACCGAGCCGACCACCGGGCCCGCCACCGAGCCCGCCGACGACTGAGCCCGGTGCCGCACCCCGCCGTCCGAGCCGCCGGCGCTCTCGCCCTCTCCGGGGCGGCCGCACTCGCCTGGGCGAGCCTCGTGGAGGTCCGCTGGTACGCCCTGCGCGAGGTCACCGTCCCGGTGCTGCCCGCCGGGCAGGCGCCGCTGCGTGTGCTGCACCTGTCCGACCTGCACCTGGTGCCGCGCCAGCAGCGCAAGATCGACTGGGTCCGGGACCTGGCGACCCTGCAGCCGGACCTGGTCGTGGACACCGGTGACAACCTCGCCGACACGCACGCCCTGCCGAGCCTGCTGCACGCGCTCGAGCCGTTGCTGGGCACGCCCGGCGCCTTCGTCCTGGGGTCCAACGACTACTACGCGCCGCGACCCAAGAACCCGGCCCGGTACCTGCTGCCCGACGCCCGGCTGCCGCTGCCGGCCAAGCCGACCGCCCTGCCCGCCGGTGAGCTCGCCGCGTCGCTGAGGGACGCCGGCTGGAAGGACCTGACCAACCGGCGCGACGTCGTGCACGCCGGCGGTCGGACGATCTCGCTGGTCGGCGTCGACGACCCGCACATGGACCGCGACCGCTTCCCGGCGCCCACCACGCCACCCACGCCCGACGCCGACCTGCACCTCGGTGTCTCGCACGCCCCCTACACCCGCGTGCTGGACGCCATGTGGGCCGACGGCGCCGCGCTGGTGCTCGCCGGTCACACCCACGGCGGTCAGCTGGCCGTGCCGGGGTACGGAGCGCTGGTCACGAACTGCGACCTGGACCGGGACCGGGTCAAGGGCCTGCACGGGTGGCCCGGCCCGCGCCCGGACGCCCCCGGCGGCGAGGACTCGACGTGGCTGCACGTCAGCGCCGGACTGGGCACCTCGCCGTACGCCCCCGTGCGGTTCGCGTGCCGCCCGGAGGCGACGCTGGTCACACTCGTCGCACGCTGAGCGTGGCGGTGGGGACGGGCCGAGGCCGCCGGTTTCGTGGCACGGCCCGTGGTCGGCTATCCTGAGCAGGCTTCATCGGGGTGTGGCGCAGCTTGGTAGCGCGCTTCGTTCGGGACGAAGAGGTCGTGGGTTCGAATCCCGCCACCCCGACACCGATGACAAGGCCCGTACCAGCGGAAACGCTGGTGCGGGCCTTCGTCATGCCCGAGCCAAACGGCGGCTGGGTGACAAAGTGGGTGACAAGTCGGCCGGCTCCCCCATCGCCTCGGCCACTCCGAACAGCGGTTCCATCACCCACACCGGGTCCGCCTCGACGTGCGCAAACACCGCATCCATCACCTGCGCACCGGTCTGGATCACCGGCCGCAGCTCCTTCCGGTACACCGCCTCCGTGACCGCGGTCCCCGAGTGGCCGAGCAGCCGAGAGATCTCCTCGAGCGGCACGCCCCGCTCGGACATGATCGACGCGAACGAGTGCCGCAGGTCGCGTGGCGTCCACTGCGCCGGCTCGATGCCCGGCACCAGGGCCAGAGCGTCCCGGAACAGGTCGCGCACGTTCGACGCGTCCAGCACCGTGCCAACCTGCGACGTGAACACCAAGCCAGACTCCTGCCACCGGGAGCCGGCAGCGAACCGTGCCGCTGTCTGCGCTGTCCGGTGCCGCTTGAGCACCGCCACGGCCAAGCCCGAGAGCGCGATCGTGCGCCGGGACTTCGCCGTCTTGGTGTCGCCACCCATCCGGACTGAGCGCCACACCGCCACCGACGGTGGGAGGCCGGCGTCCGGGTCACCTTCGAGGTCGACGTGATCCCACCGCAGCGCCCGCACCTCCTCGGTCCGGAGCCCGGTCACCAGCGACACGACGATGTAGGCGTGCATCGGGTGGCCGGCGGTCAACGTGAGCACGTCGGCGGCCTCCTGCATCGTCATGGACCGCGACCCTCGACCGGCACGCCCCCTCGGTGTCTCGACGAGCTCGACGACGTTGCGCGTCACCATCCCGTGCGCCATCGCGCGCTTCACCGATCGGTTGAGCACCGACCGCACGTCGGCCAGCGTGCGGTTCGTCATCGACCCCGCCAGGAGCCGAAGCCACCGCTCCACCTCGTCGGGCCGGAGGTCCTTCACCTTCCGCGCGCCCAGGTGCTCGATCACGTGTTTGGCGAGGTGCGTGTCCTTCTCCAGTGTCCGCGCACTCGTGCGAGCGTGGCCGAGCTGCAACCACTCCTCCACGGCCTGCTTCACGGTGTATCGGTCCGCCCCGACGACCAGGCCGGCCTCGTACTCCTTGATCCGCTCGCGCAGAGCCCGGAGTGCCGCCGTCTCCGACTTGCCCGTCCCCTTGCGCACGATCCGCTTGCCGCGCCCGTCGTAGCCAACCGTCGCCTGGGTCACGAACCGATTGCGCGCCTCGTCGAAGTAGACGCCGTGATCACCATTGGGCCGACGTCGTGCGCGAGCTTCCTCGGCCGGCGGGACACTCACCCCGCACCAGCCAGTGCGGCAGCCACGAACTCGTCGAGGGCCAAGACCGGCACCAGGCGACGCGAGCCGACCTTGATCGTCCGCAGCCTCCCCGACCGGATGAGCTCGTACATCGTGTCTCGCGAGACCCGCAGCGCCTGTGCTGCTTCCTCGACCCGGTACACCACCGGCGCCACGGGGACGCCTGTTGCCGCCGTCGATCTGTCCATCGTCTCCCCCAGCGTTCGGTCCGATCCGGTCACGTCATGCCGCCACACGTCCCGCGGCTCGCCACTGCTCGTACTCCCGAGCCCGTGCAGCGGCCGCGTCGGCCAGGGCCTTGTCGCCGGCGTTGGTCCAGCCCGAGCCCTGGTAGGTCCACGAGCCGATGACGAGCGTCGTCTCGTCGTCGGCGAGGAGCCGGGCCTCGAGGTCGCGTGTGTCCAGCAGGACGCCGTCGCGAGCGGCATCGGCGGTGACCTGGCGGTAGCGGTGACGGGCACGGCGCAGCCGGCCGAGCGTGACGGAGTAGCGGCGGGACTTGGTCGAGAAGTAGCCTCGGAAGCCGAGCATGTGCGCCCACTTGCCGAGCAACGCGTACGGCGAGACGTCGTCGCCGACGCAAGTGCTCAACGCAGCTCGCTCCGCGAAGACGCGGCACGTGTGCGCGAGGCGGGTCAGGTGCGGGCGGGGCGATGTCGGATCCACGGTGGTCGACTTCGTCGCGTACTTCGCGAGGTAGCCGGCGACCTGCTCGGCACGTAGGGCGTCGTCGTCGTCGTCGTTCACCGGTAGGCCGGTGCGCACGGTTCGCGCGTCGAGCTGCGCCCCGAAGGCAAGCCTGCGCGACACGTCCGCACCGTCGACCGGCGGAGCGACGAAGGACACCGACCCGGCGGCCTCCCGGATGAGGTCCGCCAGGCTGCCGCCGTCGAGCGGAGCCAGCGACCCCGCCCCGCCCGGACCGTCGAGCCGCACAAGCGCGTGGAAGTGACCAGGCCGCGCGCCTGGTACTCCGCGACCTTGGCGAATTGGACCGAGGCTCGCTCCTTGAGTCGGGATTCGCTGGCGCCGAGGCGGGAGGCGAGGGACCGGCGCAGGGTGATGGTGAAGCGGCGCCACAGCTCCGGAGCCCACCACTGCCACACGACCGCCGATCCCCAGTCGTAGCAGTCGACGCACAGCGGCCCACCCACGTCCGGGTCGTCGTCGGTGTGGACCGCCATGCAGCCCACGGGGCGCCCGTGCTCGCACCGGTCCGCGGTGTCGCGGGGACGGCACCGTCCACCCGCCGGATGCCCGCCCTTGGCCCGGACGCCGTGCACGTGCCCGAACGACGGCGCGGTCAGCGTGGCGAAGACGAGCGGGTTGGACGCCACCTCCTGCGGCACGGTCTTCCCGCCCAGCAGGCCGGCCCGGACCATCGCGAAGGTGTCGCGGGCGTACACCCGCGAGCAGGCCGCGCACACGTCCGCGCGCCGGTTCCCGCACGGGCGGTAGGCCACGCCCAGGGGAGCGTCGTCCGACGAGAACGACCCGAGGATTTCGCCGGTTCGTCCGTCGATGGTCTGGGACGACCCGACCAGGCGAATGGGCTTGGAGCAGTAGCCGACCGACGCCGCCACGTCCGCGAACCGAGCCGCCGAACCGTCTGCGATCCGCTGCACGATCGCCCCGACGGCCGTGGCCGACAGGTGGCCGAGGACGAGCCCTGCGTCCTCGGTGTACCCAGGGAACGTGTGAGGCCCCGGAGACTCGCTCACGACGCCTGCTCCTGCTCGGCGTCGGGTGCACTAGGGGCCCTCGGCTTGCGGGGTGCACGCGGCTTGCGAGCCGGTGCCGGGCCGGGAACCGCTGCAAGGTGGTCCGTCTCCTCGACCGTGGACGTCGATTCGGTCGTAGTCATGCGCTCGGGCGCCAGGGGTGTGTCGGCAGCCTTGGCCGTGTCGGGGAGGTCGCCGAGGTCCGGGGCCGGGTGGATCCGGGCGACCGCGCGGACGGCGTCGTCGGTCCAGTAGTGGGCACGGACCCGGTCGACCGAGCCGTCGTCGTCGACCACGTAGGCGGTGCCCGGCTGCGCGCGGGCGATGGTGTGAGCCGGCGCCACCGAAGCCATGCCGTCGCCGAGGACCATCCGGGACTCGTCCGCCGACAGCAGGCGCAGTGCGACCCGTTGGGTGAACAGGTTGCGCATGCCCACCGTCTCCTTGCGGGGGTCCTGCACGAACGCCGCCACCACGACGCCGAGCGCCCGACCTTGGGTCAGGATCTTGGACAGCAGCCGCGAGGCCTCGGTCTTCGTCTCTGAGTCCGCGTACGCCGTCAGCGCCGCGAGCTCGTCGATCACCAAGACGTGCACCGGGTCGCCTGGCGTCGGCTCGAAGTTCCGGGACACGCCGTACATCGCCTGCTGACGCTCCTCGACGACGGTCAACAGCCGCCGCAGCAGCGACACTGCCTGCGGCTCGCGGGTGCACACGGCCGAGAACAGGCCTGCCCCGACGCCGACCTCGAGCCCGCCCTTCAGGTCGACGGCCCACAGCCGCACCAGCCGGGCAGACACGGCCGGTGCCAGGCCGCCGCAGACGCCCCACAGCACTGAGCCCTTGCCGGACCCCGAGGCGCCTACGACCAGGGTGTGCCGACCGAGGAGTGGCAGCCACCACGTGGCCCCGTCCTGCCGGCGACCGATCGGCACGGCGTCGACCACGACGTCGCGCGGCGTCGGCGCTTCCGTGACGTCCCGGAGCAGGTCGCCCATCACCAGCTCGATGTCGACCAGCCCTGGACCCACCGGACTTGCGGAACACGCCTCCGCGCCGGCCGCCGTCCCGAGCCGGGCGACCGCTGCGTGCAGGGTCGTCCACCGTCTGTCCGGCGCGCGCCCGCACCCGGAGAGTCAGCGTCGTGCGGGACGCGCGTGTGCGGACCAGCCGAGGAACCAGGACCCCGCCATCACGCGTGGACGTCGCGAGGCCGCACGATGCCGTCAAGGACGGCCACGCGTCCCTCGCCCACCGCCGCCAGCTACGACGGCGCAGTGGCCCGGCGACGACGCCCTCGAACGACACCGGGTCGGCCGTCGCCCACGTACCCAGCACCAAGGCCACAGCCGGCCACGCGAGGAAGAGTGCCGTGGACGCCCGTGTCGCTCCGACGAGGTCGGCCAGCAGCCCGAGCATCAGCGTCACCACCAGGAACCGCCAGTGGCGACGCGACCACCGGGCGCCCGACTGGATCACGCAGCTGCCTCGTCTGCCTCGCCCGGCGCGACAAGCCGCTCGGCGCGGAAGGACCACGCGATGCGCGGCCGGGTGCCGCCGTCGTCGATGTACGGCAGCGCCGTCAGGCCGACGAACTCGACCGGGGTCCACGGGAAGCCGGACTTGTTGGCCGGCGGGACCGGCTGGTGCGGTGCCGCGAACTTCACCGTCACGCCGATGTCCTTCTTGCCGGCGTCGTCGTCGGCGTCGATCACGACGCACTGCCACAGCGGCAGCGCCGTCTCCTTGTCCCGCTGCTGCGGGCGACCGCCGTCCGGGCGCTTCTCCGCCTGGAAGTCCGCCACCGGCTCGACACCACCCCGCAGGAACGCACCCTTCGGGAACGCCACCGAGTGCTCGATCTAGAACCGCTGCTTGATCGCCACCGTCATGCCTCGGTTCAGCCCCCTAAACTCTCGGCACGCTCATCGACCGATGGGAGGTTTAGGGTCTAGACCGAACCGTAGGTGGTGGGCGGCGCGCCCGTCAATACCCCTAAACTGTGGGCGTGTCCGACGCCACCGAGTTCGAGAGCGTGCGCCGCGACCCGGACCCGATCCGGCGCGGCCGCCGCGCCACTGAACTACTCACGACCTACCAGCAGCGGACTACTGAGCTCGCGCGCCTCCGCGTTCCGCAATCGAGGAGGCGCGCGACGGTTTGGGCATGAACTACACCGACATCGCGAAGGCGCTCGGCATCACCAAGGGACGCGTCTCGCAGATCCGCGCCACCGCTCCGCCGGCCGAACGCGCCTTCTTCGGCGTCGGACCCGTTGCAGTCGGCGTGCCGTACCGCTACCAGACCACCGACCGGGAACGGCCCCTCGTCGCCGCCGAGGACGCCCAAGCTGGCGAGCTCGCCACGGCGCTCCTCACATCCCTTGGCTTTGCGACATCGTCGTTGCAGTTTGGACCGGAGACAACGGAGCTTCCGCCTGGTGACCTCCTCGTCATCTGCGGCCCAAAGTCCGCACCCGCAGCACGGGACCTACTCGCTGAGGACGCCGCTCTATCGTTCATCGACTACGACGGCCGGTGGTACATCCAAGACCACACCACGGGAACCCGCCACGCCTCATCGACCGACGGCCCCGAACGCTCCTCTGTTGATCTGGCATACCTAGGGCGCCACGTCCGGCACGGGCGAGTGGTGGTCCATGTCGCAGGCATCCACGCCATCGGCTCGCTCGGTGCGCTCCACTACCTGGCGAACCAGCTACCCAACCTCTACTCGCGCGCACCAACGGATTCCTCACTCTCGCTCGCCGTTGCGGTCCGGTACCGGGGCCTCACCGCCGAGTCCGTGGAGCTGCTATGCGGACCGCACGTGTCATGACTCCGCTGCAAGCCGTCTCAGCGCAGGTGCCTGAACTCCCGGACAGTGACGACCGCGTTTACCTACTCGACCACGCGGTCGTGGTGCTCGACGGCGCGTCCGCCGTGGACCCCAGAGAAGTGTCGACTGGGACCTACGTCGACACGCTTGGTTCGCTGCTGGTCCACGGACTCGCAGACGGTCGCTGTCGTCGCCTGACCGACGTACTCGCCGCTGCTATTGAAGAAGCCGCTGCCCTACTCGACCTGCGACGCGGGGACTCGCCCAGCAGCACGGTCGCGATCGCCCGAGCCAATGACGAAGCTCTCGATGTCCTCGTCCTCGGAGACTGGCAGCTCGCCACGCCCTCTGGCGCAATCCGGGATGACCGCCTCGCAAGCATCGCGACGGCCGAACGGGCCGCCTACCGACGCCGCCTAGCCGAAGGCGCCGGCTACGACCCACAGCACCGTGACTTACTTCGCACCTTGCAGGCCGAGCAGACACGTCACCGCAACAAGCCGGGCGGCTTTTGGATCGCCGAGGCTGACCCGGGGGCCGCTAGACGCGCCATCACCGCGACCATCACCAAGGAAAAGGCGCCGTGGTTCGCTCTCATGACGGACGGCGCCTACCGCCCGGCGGAGCACCTCAGACGCGATGACTGGTCGGCGATGGCGGGCGCCACACCGCATCAGCTCCAAGAGTTCCTTCACGACCTGCACATGTGGGAATCATTGACGGACCCTCACGGCATCCTCCTACCGCGTGCGAAGCCACACGACGACAAATCCCTGGTCCTCGCGAGGCGCGGCAGCACCTGAGGAAATCGGGGTTCTCAATGCGGTATTCCGGACGAGCGCACGCGCCCCACCGCCGCATGGGTCTGCGCAACACACATCGCAGACCAGTGCTACCCACTCATATAGCTACCGCTTGCGTCACTAACGCGGAGCAAGCGCTAATAACATACTCTGGCACGGCATCGAAGTCTTTCGGATTCAATTGCATGACGTATTCGTTCTCGATGTGATAGGTCTCGTTGACAAATTTTGTGAAGACTTCATCGCCCTCCAGAGGCACCGAGCTAGCGTTAGACATCACCCGGAAGAGTTGCACCTTTTCATACCCCACGTCCGTGGCGTCAAATCTTGCTTTCAGCTCAATAGGATCCTCGAGCACCGTGAGCAGCTTCGCGTAATCGAAATGCGGGACATGGGTTCTCACATCGGCGGTCGCCCGGAGCACATCCGCTTCTTCGAGCTCGATGTGTTCACCCGTCTCCGTCTTACGAGTCGGCGCCTTCCGTAAGTGGAGCAAACTGGACAGGAGGTCGTACTCGACGCCCCGTGAATTATGTACCTCGTAACGGCGCCTGAGGTAGATACACTTGATGACATCGTCGCTCGCAGCGGCGATGTTGGCGTCGCACACCTCCGAGAACGTGACGATGTCGCTCCTCTCGATGACCTTCTCGCTCACTACGCCTGACCGACCACTGAGGAAGTGCGCCACCGGCTCTGCGGCGACGAACTGGTTGGCCGTTCCAGTCCGTACGACATCTATGGCTGGTTCGATGTCGTGAGTGAGTAGTAGTGACGTAACATCTCGAAGACTATTCTTACCGTGGAACAACTGGTGCAGGATGGCGAACTTTTTTGTCTTGTCAAAACTCGACACGGGATCATCAAGCACAACAAGGTCTGGCTTTTCTCGGTGAACGTGGTGCATGAATAACACGAGCGCGAAGGCGTTCTTCTCGCCATAACTTAAATGGCTTGAAGCCGCCTCGAGGTGCCCTGGCGCGTCCTGATGCTCCAGAAGCATGCGATAGGAGTCGTCGCTCGCTTCAATCCGTACCGAGTACCTGTAGCCCGCAGAGCGCAGAAACGCGTTGATCGCGGCTTGATTGGACGAAATGAGCTTCTTCACCCGTGAATTCTGCTGGCCTATGTGTCGACGAACGTCATCGATCCGACTGGCGACCTCGTCAAGTTTTGCGTTGACCGTCGTGACGACGGATGCGGTCGCCTCCGAGTTTAGTGCATGCAGAAGCGACAGGTCGATCTTAAGCTCGGCTAAGACTTCCGCGACATTCTTCTCATCTCGCAGCGCATGAAATGACAACGAACGCAGCGCGGATAGTTTGCGCAAAAGGGTCTCCACCTGACCTCTCATGGTGGCAAGAAAAAGACCTTGCTCCGGGGTGAGGTCGGAGATCGACGTCGTCAAGTCTTCTAGTTGCTGTAGATAGCCGGCGTCGAAGTAACGGCCCAGCTTGTCGATCACGCTACGCAGCGCGCTCATGTTCTTGACAGCCGCCGATTCGTACTCCGCGGAGACCTTGGTCGCAGCCTCCTTGTCTACGCTGGCGATCGAGCAGAACGGGCAGTTGTCCGAGAGCTCGAGGTACGCCTTCCCCTTTGCTTGCCAGGTGATCCATCCCGCCGGATCAGCGCTATGCAGGAACGCCTTATAGCCCTGCAGTGACTCGGGAACGTTCTGCAACTTTCCGCCAACACTCAGGGCCCTGATGCCTCGGCTGGTTTTAGCTACGGCGCCCGTTTTCGTGACGTTGAAGGCGTCGCGCAGCTCCGTGAAGCTGGTCAAGGCGTCGTTGAACTCAGTTTGTTCCACGAACGTATCCTTTAGGGCCTCGAACATCGACTCGATTTCCTCGAGCCCTCTCCTATACTCGTCCGTATTGATGAAAATCTCGAAACTGTTCTTGAGCACTTCGTCACGCTGAAATACGAACTGCGACACGTAGGCGTCATTGAACGTGAGCACGGTGTTTACCTCTTCGGCACCTTCGACCGTGGGTCGTGGTCCGTCGACGGCCGCCCTGTGCTTGAAAGGAATGAGCTCATCAAGGCGTCCCTCGCCCTCAGTCCGCAGCGTAAGTGCACGCGCGATCGTACTCTTGCCGATTCCGTTCGGTCCATACTTGATGTTCAGCGACGACCGGCGCAACGAGATGGAAGCCTCAACGATACTGTTGCAGTTCTTAATCTTGATAAACATGACGTCGATCGGTTGAGCGTCCCTTTTCTTGGCGTGTTCCACTATCTCGGCCATAATTTTCTCCCTCGCACTAGCGTAACGAATCGCGCCTACATCCCCCGCTACTGATGCTTAGATCAGAGCACCAAGTCTAAGGCTGAGGTCCCTAACTTGGCGACGCCTTGAGCATCGCGTGCAAGTACTTCAGCCGTTCCCCGACCTCGTCATAACCGAGAACAGTTACTGCCGTGAGGCCCTCGCGGTACCGGAGGAAGGAGGCCCGTTGCTCGTCGTTGAGCTCTGAGACTCGTCCAGTGATCACAGCTCCGCGTACATGCCACTGATCCACCGCTCCGAGCGCCGGGTTCATTCTCAAGTCGCGAGGTACGGATTCTATCTGCGCCTGCAACTGACTGACTGCGCCGCTCAAGTCCCGATGCGTGGGGTAAACCTCTGCGCTTCCACTTCCGCGGTATCCCTTAGCTGCAATCAACCGCGAAGCCGGAGTCTTGATCTCAACTACAACGGCGCTACGCGTGACGGCGTTGACACACAGGAAGTCGGCGATGCGCGATCCTTGGCCGAGAGCGTCTGTTCCCCTCACATGCACCTGACCGGCTACTACTAGAATTGGGGCCGAAAACACCTGCTGCAGCGCAAACGTATTCGTTGCGAAAAATTTCTGCCAGTGGTCTTCACTGCGTGCTGCGCGCCCGGAAAGTCCCTTCTCAAACTGCTCGATGAGGACCTCGAGCGACACGAGCTCTATGTCGTCCCTCAGTCGGCCAAACTGTTGGGGCGCCTCGTGCGCAACCTTTGGGGCCGCAAGAATGACGTGCTGCACCAAATTATCGCGGTCACTCGCAGTTGTCACGTAACCGCTTGCCACTTCTTCGGTAATAGCGTTAATTACGGCGTTCCTGCCGTACTTCGGCTCCACCGCTTCGCGGCGAAATAGTTCAGCGACGGCATTGTGACTTTCTGCATCAATGACCCGACGCACCGCAGTGGCACCCCGCCGTCGATTTCGATCTACGACCGCCTTATAGGTCGCGAACCGGTCCAGACTGAGCCGAAATATCGCGCCATCTACGCTTTCGTCACCTGATCGAATAAAACGAACCGTGTTGCACCCCGTGTGCTTTTCGAGCTCATCAAGGAGGCCGCGGTAGTCGCGCGACACCCCCAGCCCGTACTGGTAAATCGCGCTGAACCCCTTGGGAAGACCCACCACGTGCAGCAATCCATACCGGTCGCTTACGTTCGAGTGCAACCTCGAGTTCCACCGCGGGGCTTCAATCTGGAGCTCGGTCAAGCGGGAGAACGGATTTTCGTAGTTCATGTTCCGATGGATCATTGGGAAGATTCGGAGAATTTCCGTTGCACGGTCGAAGCGCAGCATTTCCGTGGCATCCCGATCGCCACGCCATTTCCAAGAGAGCACTAGTTCGCTGCCCTCGTTGCTTTCCTCGACTGAACCGCTGCGGTCTCTAAGCGGGTCGTCGTCCTCGACGTCGTCCTCGACGTCGTCCTGGGGTCCGCGCTCGAAGTCCTCATCGAACGGATCAAACAGGTCGCCGAGTTCGCGGTCTCCCTGGTCCAAGTCTGTCTCCACTAGCTCTCAGCGGGCGGCTGGTGCAGCGCCCCGAAGGGCACCCAGTCTGCTGCAACTCGCGCCGCCGCGCGGGCGTATTGACGACGCCGGGCGCGGGCACGGACACGCTCCTCCCTTGCCTTGGCCGGTACCCGGACGGCCGACCCGCGTCTGGTCAACGACGAACAGCTCACGGGTGGGTCCGCACGTCGGTGGATCGACGTCGGTCACTGAGTGGCACAACCCTGATGGACCGTGATCGGCATCAGACCCGCCCCGGGGGCGGCCCGGACAAAGACGTGTGACTGCTAGCGGGAGCCTCACGCAGCTCCGCCGAGCTAGGTTTGGGAGTACTTTCCTTACTGACTCAAGCGCCGCGCTACGCGCGGCGGCGCGTGGGCGGGGCGGGGCCCCGCGACGGGGGCCCCGCGCTCCGGTCGCTTCGCTCCCTACGCGCACCCCGCCGCACCCCACCCCGCCCACGCGCCATCCCAACGGAGACGACGGGCGGCTCGCAGCCTCCACCTGCTTCGGCGTGCGATGTGGGTGACGCCCGCCAGACTGAGTCGCGGCCGGACGACCGGACGGCCGACGTGCCAACGATTGGATGTGCCCCATGGCAGACCTGAAATGGACCGTGGTCCGATACTTCAACAACACGAACGACGCCCCAGAGGGCATCGTCACGTTCGATGGCGTTACCTCGGCAACGCTCGTCGACGGCAGCCTCGTGTTGTCCAGTGGCAACACCGTCCTGGGTGTGTTTGCCGCGGGCGCGTGGGTAGCCGCCTATAGGGACTCAGCGATGACGGGCGCGACGACCGCGGACGGCTGAGCGTGCACCTGCCGGTTCCGCCCGTCCGCGGTACGCGCGACGGCCGCTCGTCACGGCCGAGTTCGTGTCGGCTCCTGGGAGGCCGGGCGGGGGATCCAGGGATGCCGTGAGCAGGGCCAGGTCGGCCTTGCTGACCGCACGGAGTCGACTACCGCGGTGCACGGTGGCGGCCCTGCTCATGCGCTGTCCGGTTGCGCCGCCGAGCCGGCGACTTCGCAGCGCTCGTCAAGTCCTCACCACGGACGGCGATCGGCTCCACGACGGTCTTTGTCGCCGTCCGGCCGCATCAAGGGCGCTCCGCGTCGCTCCGCGATGGCCGCAAGCGGCCCCCCTTGACCCGACCACACGGCGACAAAGGCATGCAGGGATCCGAACGACGCCCCACTCTGACCGGTCCTGTCACTCGTCGCCCTGGGTGACAAAGTGGGTGACAACTCCGCTGCTATACCCGCCGACGAGGGGCGACGCCGACCGACGATCCAAACGTAGACCGCCCTCGTCGAGCCCCCTAAACAGACGCCTGGGCTGCCTTCGGGACGAAGAGGTCGTGGGTTCGAATCCCGCCACCCCGACACGATGAGCAAGGGCCCGTACCAGCGGAAACGCTGGTGCGGGCCTTCGTCATGCCCGGTGCGTACCCGTCGCCGTGACGACAGGCGGGTCGTGCCGCCGGACGAACTGCTCTGCGGCGAGTCCAGGAGGACGGACGAGGGAACCCCGACCGCCGACACCTCGGCTACCGTGACGGGTGTCGCCCGCCCACCTCGAGGAGCACCGGTGAGCATGCTCGACACGCTCATCGGCGTGAGCCTCGGGGTCGTCTACGCCGGGTTGGTCAACCGGCGCTTCGGTGCACGGTCGTGGGTGACCTGGGCGCTGGTGGCGCCGGTCGTCACAGTCTGGGCGCTGATGGCACTGACCTCCGATGTCACCGAGCCCGCCCGGCGGATGTTCCAGTCGTTCGCGATCGGTGCGCTCCTGCTCTCGGCGCTCAGCACCTTCCTCACCGAGCGTGGCCCGGACGAGCGGGCCGATGCTGAGGACGCGGTCCGTGCCGCCGAGGAGGACGACGTGCGCCGGCGCAACCGTGAAGCGACCGCACGCCTGACCGATCAGCTCCCCGCACCCCAGGGGCGATCCACCACGCCACGCGAGCCCGAGTAGGCACCAGGGGCGAGGCCACGAGGCTCGCGGCGTAGCTCCACGGCCTCCTCATCGCCGAGCTCGCGGTCCAGGACGACGACCGCGACCGGTATGGAGCGTGAGCGTCATGCCGGCTCGCCGCCCTCGGTGCTCAGCAGTCGCTTCCACATGAGATCACCACTCAGCCTCGGCGGAACATCGCGCCCACCGCCCTCCTCGCGTGCGTGGCGGGGGTCAAAGGGGGCGACCGGTCGAGCACCTGATCCGGCGACCCAGCGCACCGCCGGACGACGCGGGGCCACTGCGCCGAACGGGTGCACTCCGTCCCGGCGGTCCGACGCGCATTGCTCGTGGGAGAGCGCCGCCGTCACACTCCCGCGGGGAGTGGCGATGCGGCCACGCGGACGAGGGAGCAGCATGCGCAAGGTCCTGACGGTGGCAGCGCTGGCTGTCCTCTCGCTGGCCGTGGGTTCGGTGTCCGCGACCGCCGCATCGGGCGGTGCCGACGTGATGCCGGGCGCCGTCGACCCCGAGTCGGTGCTGATCGGCTCCGACGCCGTCTACACCGTCAGCCTGGAGCCCGGACGCGGCCTGGAGATCTTCAGCCGGTCCCTGGAGCAGACCGCGTCCGGCGTCACCCTGGGCCCCGCGGCGCGCGTCGCGCCGACCGGTGGGTACGAGCTCGCCGAGCACGACGGCACCCTGGCCTACGTCGACCGCGAGCAGCACCTGGTGCTGCGGTCACCGGACGGGACGGTGACGACGCCGACGTACGGGGCGGACCCGCTGTTCGCCGACTACGGCGGACCGCAGGCGCTGACCGACCGGTGGGTGCTGCTCGGGTCCTTCCTGTTCGACCGCGGCACCGGCGCGAGGACGTCCCTGGGCGACGTGCCGGTCGTCACCACGGACGGCACTCCGGTCGACGACGTGCCGGCGAGCATCCACAACCTCGGCCCGCGTCAGGTGGCGGTGTCCGACGACCGCGCGGTGTGGGTGATGGACGGCATCTCCGACGAGCCGCCGCTCGAGCGCTACGTGGCGCTGGTGGTGGCGGACCTCGACGAGCAGGGCGTCGCCGGACCGGCGGTGCGGCTGGACTGGTCGGTGCGCAGCGCCGGGGAATGGCGGTTCACCGACCTCGAGCTCGTCGGCCTGACGGACGGTGACGCACCGGTGTGGCTCCGGGAGCCGACCGGCGCGGACGGGCACCCGAGCCTCACGTGGCAGGTGGGCGACGTCGACGGCGAACCGTCGTCGATCCCGCTGGAGCCCGACCTGATGGCCACCACGCTGGGCGTCGAGGGCACGACGGCGGTGCTGCACACCTACTCCCGTGACTCCACGGTGCCCCCCGCGGTCCGCTGGTACGACCTAGGCGTGGACGGGACGACGCCCGTCCGGACCCTTCCGGTGCGCACCTTCCCCACCGAGATCACCACGCTGCTGCACGACGTCCGGGGCACGCTCGTCGTCCAGCAGGGTCCGGACCAGCGCACGCGCGTCGTCGACGCCGACGGCCGTGCGATCACCGCCGACGCCACGCCGCCGCCGGCCGTCCAGCGCTTCGACGACGTCCCGCTGAGCCACCGCTTCTTCACCGACATCGACTGGCTCGCGATGCAGCGCATCACGGACGGCTACGCCGACGGCGGGTTCCACCCGACCGATCCCGTCTCGCGCCAGGCCATGGCGGCGTTCCTGCACCGGGCCGTGGGCAGCCCGTACGTGGAGCCCGTCGCGCAGTTCCCCGACGCACCGCTGGAGAGCCGCTTCGGGTACCCCATCTCGTGGGCGGCGACGACGGGCATCGCCGGGGGCTACGCCGACGGGCTGTACCACCCCGCAGCACCGGTGACCCGGCAGGCGATGGCGGCGTTCCTGCACCGGCTCGCCGGGAGCCCGTCCGTGGCCTCGCCCGCTGCCCCCTTCCGCGACGTGCCCTCGACCGGCGCGTTCGCCGAGGAGATCGCCTGGCTCGCCGCCACCGGGATCGCCGGGGGGTACGACGACGGCACCTTCCGCCCCGCCGAGCCGGTGTCGCGGCAGGCGATGGCGGCGTTCCTGCACCGGTTCGTCGTGAAGGGTCTCGTGCCAGGCGCGGCGTAGGCCCGAGCCGCGCGACGGGCCCCCGTCAGCGGCCGGCCCCGGCGGCACGAACCCGGCGGGTCTGGGCGGCGGTGGGGATCGCGGCCTGCGCGCCGGGCCGCTGCACCGCCAGGGACGCCGCCGCACCGCCCCACCGCGCGGCCTCGACCAGGTCGTCGCCGGCGGCCAGGCGCGCGGCGAGGACACCGCAGAACGTGTCGCCCGCACCGGTGGTGTCCACGGCGGCGACCGGGGTGCCGGGGACGTCGGTCCGCTCGCCGTCGACCACGACGGTGCAGCCGGCCGCGCCGAGGGTGACCACGAGCGCCGGGACCCGGGACCCGAGCACCGCCAGCGCGTCGGCAAGGGGCACGCCGTCGGCCAGGTCGCGGGCCTCGTGCTCGTTGACCACCAGGACGTCCACCGCCGCCCACAGCGCCGCGGGCAGCTCGCGCGCGGGGGCCGCGTTCAGCACGAACCGGGCCGCGGGCCGGCGCACCGCGGCCGCCTGCAGGACGACGTCGACCGGGACCTCGAGCTGGGCCAGGACGACGTCGGCCGCGGCCACGGCCGCACGCTGGGCCGCGGACAAGCGCTGCCACCCCGCGTTGGCGCCCCCGACGACGACGATGACGTTCTCCCCGTCGTCCGACACGCAGATCAGGGCGGTGCCGGTCGGCTCGTCGGACTCGGACAGGGCGTCGGTCACGACGCCGGCGTCCGCCAGGGCCGTGCGCAGCACGGCGCCGTCGTCGTCGCGGCCGACGACTCCGACGAACGCGGTCGCGGCACCGCCGGCTCGGGCCGCGGCGACGGCCTGGTTGGCGCCCTTGCCGCCCGCACCCCTGGTCAGGCCGGAGGCGAGCAGGGTCTGGCCGGGACCGGGCAGGTGCGGCACCCGCACGACGACGTCCACGTTGACACTTCCGACGACGGCGACGTCGCTCATGGGTCCGCTCCTGCCGATCCGCTGCTGGTCCGCTGCACCGGTGCCCGGCGCCAGACCAGAGCCGGCCGGCGGCGGTGCCGTGGCCCCATCATGGCGGCGGGCCGAGGACCTGACGCGTCGTCGGCCGGGGACGGCCGAGTCGGACGACGTCGGACGGGGTGGGACCGAGGTCCCGGGTCGGGGCCCCGGCGCCCGCCTAGCGTCGGCGTCGTGCCGGACGCGACCCGCGCACACCGACCTCACCCTGGGACCCGACATGACCACCGCCCGCACCACACCCGCCCGCACCACGCCCACCCTGGCCGTCCTCGCCGGACGGGCAGCCGCCGTCACCGGCGCCGCCGCCGTCCTCACGCTCGCCGCCGCCGCGCCGGCCTCCGCGCACGAGCGCTGGTTCGCCGACCTCGCCGACGGGGGCGACTGGGGGTTCTTCCTCTCCCCGCTGCCGCTGGCGCTCGCGGCGACGATGGTCGTCGTGACCGTCGCCTGGCGGCTCGTGGCCCGCCGGCTGCCCCGTCCCGAGCTCGGCGTGCTGCGGCCGATGGGGCGCCTGGCGCCCTACGTGCCGCGGCTGCTCGGCATCCACCTCGGGGTGTCGCTGCTCGCGTTCTCGGTGACCGGCTCGTTCCTCACCCCGTCGCTGCCGCTGCACGACGTGCCCGGCGGTGACCTCGCCGGTCTGGCCGAGGCGGCGGTCGGCATCTGGCTGATCACGGGGGTGCGGCTGCGGGTGGCCGCGCTCGGCGTCGTGCTGCTCGGTCCCGCCGCGCTGCTCGCCGCCGGGCCGGTGGCGCTGCTCGAGACCGCGGCCCTGCTCGGGATCGCGCTGTTCCTCGCCGTGCTGCCGCCGTCGGACGGCACGTTCGGCCGCGTCGACGCCACCCCCCGCCAGCTGCGGACCGCCCTGCTCGGCCTGCGCGTCCTGGTCGCCGTGGCCCTGGTCACGCTCGCGTTCAGCGAGAAGTTCACCAACCCCGAGCTGGCCCGCAACACGCTGGCCGAGTACCCGCAGCTCAACGTCTTCGCGCTCGTCGGGCTGCCGGTTCCCACCGACGTCTTCATCGTGGTGGCGGGCTCCGTCGAGCTGCTGTTCGGGCTGCTCGTGCTGTCCGGGGCGATGCCGCAGGTGGCGGTCCTGGTGGCGATGGTGCCGTTCAACGCGACCCTGGTGCTGTTCGGCACCACCGAGGTGATCGGGCACCTGCCGGTGTACGGCGTCTTCCTCACCCTGCTGGTGTACGGGTCGAACCGGGCCACGGCCGCCGAGGTCGCGTGGCTGCCCTCCCGGGGCGACGTCGCCGCCGTCGTCGACCGGTCGCGCACCCGGCCCGCGCGCCGCACCGCACCGGCCGTCTGAGCCGCACCGGGGCCCGGCGCCACGCCCGGCTCACCCGCCGGCCCACACCACCGGCGGCCGAGGCCCGGGTCACCCGCTCGCGGGGGACCCGGGCCTCGTCGGGTCAGCCCTTGACGCAGAGGAGCGTGCGCAGCCGCGCCACCACCTCGACGAGGTCGGTCTGCGCGGCGATGACCGCGTCGAGGTCCTTGTACGCCGCCGGGATCTCGTCGACGACGCCGAGGTCCTTGCGGCACTCGACCCCGGACGTCTGGGCGGCGAGGTCCTCGGCGGTGAACTGCCGCCGCGCCTGGTTGCGGGACATCCGCCGTCCGGCACCGTGCGACGCGGACTGGTACGACGCCTCGTTGCCCAGGCCCCGGACCACGTACGAGCCGGTCCCCATGCTGCCCGGGATCAGGCCGAGGTCACCGCGTCCGGCCCGGATCGCGCCCTTGCGGGTGACGATCAGGTCCGCCCCGTCGATCCGCTCCGTCGCGACGTAGTTGTGGTGGCAGTTGACGCCCTCGTCGAAGGTCAGCGTCCGGTCCGCGAAGTGGTCGCGCACGGCCTGGACGACGAGCGCCATCATCACCGCGCGGGACCGCGCCGCGTACTCCTGCGCCCACCACAGGTCGTCGAGGTAGGCCTGCATGGCCGGGGTGCCGGCGAGGAACACGGCCAGGTCCCGGTCGACCAGGCCCTGGTTGTGCTCGAGCTGCTTGGCGACGCCGACGTGGTGCTCGGCGAGCTCCTTGCCGATGTTGCGCGACCCCGAGTGCAGCTGGAGCCACACGGCGTCGTCGTCGTCGACGCAGAGCTCGATGAAGTGGTTGCCGCCGCCGAGCGTGCCCAGCTGCTTGCGTGCGCGGTCCTCGAGAGTGCGGGCCTTGCCCTGCAGCCCGCCGAACCGGCTCCAGAACGCGTCGTGGCCGGCGAGCCGCTCCCGTCCGGCCGGTCCCGCCACCGGGCGCAGCCGGGCGAGGTCGACCGGCTCGTCGTGGGCGTGGAAGCCGACGGGGACCGCGGCCTCGATCCGCAGCCGCAGGGCGTGCAGGTCGTCGGGCAGGTCGGACGCGGTCAGGGACGTGCGCACGCCGATCATGCCGCAGCCGATGTCGACGCCGACCGCGTTGGGGGAGACCGCGTCGCGCATCGCGATGACCGAGCCGATCGTCGCGCCCTTGCCCAGGTGGACGTCCGGCATCACGCGGACGCCGTGCACCCACGGCAGCCCGGAGACGGTGCGGAGCTGCTCCAGCGCCTGGGGCTGGACCTCGTGCGGGTCGGCCCACATCAGGGTCTGCGCGGTGGCGCCGGGCAGGGCGACCGGGAACCCGGTCGTGGTCGTGCTCATCGTGCTGCTCGCCCCCTGGAGGTGTCGGTCGGTGCGGGACCAGACCGTCTCCCGGCGGGGGACGCCGCGTCGAGCGGATAACGCGGACGGGTGAGAGCGACCGGCGGTCAGGCGGCGAGCTGGAGCTCGGCGGCGGGGTCGGCCACGGGGCCGAGGGCGACCACCGGTGCGGTGATCGCACCGCGGCGCAGGACGACGATCGTGGCCAGCGCGATCGGCAGGTTCACCACCGCGGGGGCGCCCAGCCACAGCGACCCGAGCAGGACCGCGTAGACGCCCCACAGCAGGTTGCCCGCGACCGCGATGACCTGGGTGCTCAGCGCGATCCCGGACAGCTGCGCGGGGTCGTGGCGGTGCTTCCAGACGCGTGCCCCCTGGGGGAGCCAGAGCAGGAACGAGGTCAGCGAGGCCATCATCCCGATGACCTCCGTGGCGGCGTGCATGTGTGTCGTGTCCTCGAACCCTGCGGGTGGCGCAGGCGTGCTGGTGCGGACCGCGGCGTCGGACGACGTGCGGGCGGGCGGGCCGCGCACGGGTCACGTGGGCGGTCCCTGGGGAGTGGCGCCCGGGGTGGTCCGGCGGGCACGAGCGTCCATCGGCGCCCACGCAGCGGCCGTGAGCCGGCCACCGTGCGACGTGCACCACAGCACTCCCCCGGCGGCAGCCGCACCCGCGAGGTACGCGACCAGGTCGGGGGCGTGGAAGGTGGTGCCCAGCACGAGTCGGGCCGGCCACCAGCGCTCGGCGAGCGCGGCCGGGACGCCGGTCAGCTGGGCGAGCTCCAAGGCGGTGCACACCGCCAGGCCGGTGAGCCCCAGCTGCCACGGCCGTCCGGCCGGCCGGCAGACCGCCGCGAGCGCGACGACGAGCGCGGCGAACAGCGCGTCACCGAGCCCGTCCGCCACCGCGGCACCGGCGCCGTCGAGCCGCCCGCCCACGGTGTGCACGGCCAGCCCCGAGGCGACCACCGGCACCGCCGCGAGCGCGGTCGCCACCCGTCGTCGGCGCGCGCCGCGGGGCCGCGGGACGCCGCCGGTCGTCGCGGGTGGGCCGCCGATGCGCCGAGGGGTCACCGGGCCATCCTGCGGACGCCGCCGGCATCCGGGGGCCGCCGGACCGGTCGGGTCGTGGGGAGATCGGGTGCACACCCGGTGGCGGCCGGCGCCGCCGCCGAGAACCCCGGCCGGGTGGCTGGCTAGGCTCGCCGGCGTGCCGGTCCCCGAGTTCATCACCCGACTGCGCGGCCAGATCGGGCACGACCTGCTCTGGCTCACCGGCGTCAGCGCCGTGGTGCTCGACGACGACGGCCGGGTCCTGCTGGGGCGCCGCTCGGACGACGGCCGGTGGGCCGTCGTCAGCGGCATCCTCGAGCCGGGCGAGCAGCCCGCGGTCGCGGCCGTGCGCGAGGTGCTCGAGGAGACCGGCGTCGTCGCGCGGGCCGACGCGCTCGCGTCCGTCGCGACCGACGCCGACGTCATCGTCTACCCCAACGGCGACCAGGCGCTGTACCTGGACCTGACGTTCCTGTGCCGCGCGGTCGACGGACGGGCGCGCGTGGCCGACGACGAGTCGACCGAGGTCGGCTGGTTCGCGCCGGACGCGCTGCCCGAGCCGCTGTCCCCGACGTCGCGGGAGCGCATCGACCGGGCGCTCGCCCTGCGGGCCGATCCCACCCGCGGACCGTGGTTCAGGCGGGACTGAGTCAGCCCGCCGGGACCGGGTCGGTGACGCGCTGCCAGGCGCCGCGGTCGGCGAGCAGCACCTCGGCGACCTGCACCGCGTTCAGCGCCGCCCCCTTGCGCAGGTTGTCGTTGGAGATGAACAGCGCCAGGCCGCGGCCGTCCGGCACGCCGGGGTCCTGCCGCAGCCGGCCGACGTAGCTCGGGTCGGCGCCGGCCGCCTGCAGCGGCGTCGGGACGTCGGTCAGCTCGACGCCGGGGGCGTCGCGCAGCAGCTCGTGCGCGCGCTCGACCGACATCGGCCGGTCGAACTCGGCGTTGACCGACAGCGAGTGCCCGGTGAACACCGGGACCCGCACGCACGTGCCGGAGACCCGCAGCTCGGGGATGCCCAGGATCTTGCGGCTCTCGTTGCGGAGCTTCTGCTCCTCGTCGGTCTCGTGCGACCCGTCGTCGACGAGGGCGCCGGCGAGCGGGACGACGTCGAAGGCGATGGGCCGCACGTACTTCTGCGGCTCGGGGAAGGTGACCGCCGACCCGTCGTGCACCAGGGCGAGGGTGTCCTGCTCGACGGCGCCGCGGATCTGCTCGTCCAGCTCGGTCGCACCGGCGAGGCCGCTGCCGGACACCGCCTGGTAGGTGCTGACGACCAGGCGTTGCAGCCCGGCCTCGTCGTGGAGGACCTTGAGCACCGGCATCGCGGCCATCGTGGTGCAGTTCGGGTTGGCGATGATGCCCTTGCGCGCGTCGCGGACGGCCTCGGGGTTGACCTCGGAGACGACGAGCGGGACGTCGGGGTCCATCCGCCAGGCGGAGGAGTTGTCGATGACGACCGCACCGGCGGCGGCGAACCGCGGTGCCTGGGCCTTGGACGTCGCGCCGCCGGCCGAGAACAGCGCGATGTCCAGGCCGCCGGGGTCGGCGGTCGCGGCGTCCTCCACGACGACGTCGGCGCCCCGCCACGGCAGGGTCGTGCCGGCCGAGCGGGCGGAGGCGAAGTACCGCATCTCGGCGACCGGGAAGTCGCGCTCCTCGAGCAGCCGGCGCATCACCGCACCGACCTGACCGGTCGCCCCGACGACGCCGACGCGCAGCCCGTTGCCCTGGCTCATGACTACCGCCCCGTCCCGCCGTAGACCACGGCCTCGTCCTCGGTGCTGTCCAGCTCGAACGCGGTGTGCACGGCCCGGACGGCGTCGTCCAGGTGGTCCGCGCGGGTGACGACCGAGATGCGGATCTCGGAGGTGGAGATCATCTCGATGTTGATCCCGGCCGTGCTCAGGGCGGCGAACAGCTTCGCCGAGACCCCCGGGTGCGAGCGCATGCCGGCACCGACCAGCGACAGCTTGCCGATGGTGTCGTCGTACTGCAGCGACTCGAACCCGATGTCGCCCTGCACGGCGGTCAGCGCGGCGATGCCGACCTGGCCGTCGGTGGCCGGGAGCGTGAACGAGATGTCGGTCAGGCCGGTCGAGGCGGCCGAGACGTTCTGCACGATCATGTCGATGTTGACCCCGGCGCCCGCGACGACCTCGAAGATCCGCGCGGCCTTGCCGGGCACGTCGGGGACGCCGACGACCGTGATCTTGGCCTCGCTCCGGTCGTGCGCGACGCCGGAGATGATCGGCTGCTCCACGGCTCCCTCTCCCTGCTCGTCGGACTGCTGGTCGGTGTGCTGGCCGGAGCCCGTGGCCGACCGGGGGGCGGTCGGGTCGACGGCGGTCGCGGCGGACGTCACCAGTGTCCCCTGGCGGCCGGAGAACGAGGACCGCACGTGGATGGGCACGTCGTACCGGCGCGCGTACTCCACGCACCGCAGCACGAGCACCTTGGCGCCGCTGGCGGCCATCTCCAGCATCTCGTCGTAGGAGATGCGGTCGATCTTGCGCGCGGTGGGCACGATCCGCGGGTCGGCGGTGAAGACGCCGTCGACGTCGGTGTAGATCTCGCAGACGTCGGCCATGAGCGCTGCGGCGAGGGCGACCGCGGTCGTGTCGGAGCCCCCGCGGCCGAGCGTGGTGACGTCGTTGGTGTACTGGGTGACGCCCTGGAAGCCGGCGACGATGGCGACGGCGTCCTGCGCGATGGCGTTGCGGATCCGCGACGGCGTGACGTCGATGATGCGCGCCTTGCCGTGCGCGGAGTCGGTGATGACGCCGGCCTGCTGGCCGGTGAACGACTGCGCCTGGATCCCGAGGTTGGCGATCGCCATGGCCAGCAGCGACATCGAGATCCGCTCGCCGGCGGTCAGCAGGATGTCCATCTCGCGCGACGGCGGCATCGGGGACACCTCGTTGGCGAGGTCGATCAGCTCGTCCGTGGTGTCGCCCATCGCGGAGACCACGACCACGACGTCGTGCCCGGCGCGCTTGGACTCGGCGATGCGCTTGGCGACGCGCTTGATGCTGGCGGCGTCCGCGACGGACGACCCGCCGTACTTCTGCACGATCAAAGCCACGGGGCCACGCTCCGGAGGTCAGGCAGGGCAGGGGGTCAGGCAGCGGCCGAGTCTACGGGCCGCCCAGACTGTGGACGGCCCGCGTGCCACATGGCGGACAGGCGGCCGGGACGCCACCGGTCAGGCGAGCACGTCCCAGCCCAGGCGCAGGATCAGCCCGCCGACGACGACCATGAACACGACCCGCACGAAGGCGCTGCCCTTGGCCACCGCCATCCGCGCCCCGAGGTAGGACCCGGCGATGTTCGCGGCGCCGACCATGAGCCCGAGCTTCCACAGCGGGGCACCCTGGGCGCTGAACACCGCGAGCGCGCCCAGGTTGGTGGCGGCGTTGACGATCTTCGCCTTGGCCGACGCCTCGAGGAACGCGTAGCCGAGCACCGCGACCAGCCCGATGACGAGGAAGGTCCCGGTCCCCGGACCGAGCAGCCCGTCGTAGAAGCCGATGCCGAGGCCGAGACCCAGCGCGGCCCCGAGGTGCCGTCGACCCGCCCAGCGCAGGTCGGTCGCGCGGCCCAGGGAGGGCCGGGCGACGGTGTAGACCGCGACGGCGACGAGGGCGACCAGGATCACCGGCCGGAACACCGCGGGTGGCAGCGAGCTCGCGAGCACCGCTCCCCCGGCCGCGCCGGCCAGCGCCGCGAGCGCCATCGGACCGGCGGTCCGCAGGTCCGGGTGCACCCGGCGGTAGTAGGTCACCGCACTGACCGAGGTGCCCATGATCCCGGCGAGCTTGTTGGTCGCCAGCGCCTGCACCGGGCTCAGGCCGGGGACCAGGAGCAGTGCGGGCAGCTGGACCAGGCCGCCGCCGCCGACGACGGCGTCGATCCACCCGGCCAGGAACCCGGCCAGCACCAGCAGGACCACGGTGCCGACCGCGACGTCGACACCCCCGCTGATCACGCGCGCTGGTCTACCACAGCGCCCACGGCGCACCCGGAGACCGTCCGCGGGTCACGGTCGGGCCGGCGGCGGCCCACCGGCGGCACCCCGCACCGGCGCGTCGGCAGCACCGCGCGTCCGGAAGACCTGCACCGGTCGGCCACAGGGTCCGCACGCGAGTCGGCGACGGATCACGCCCGGCCGGCGGTCCTCGCCCCTACGGTCGGAGCCATGTCGATCACCGCGGGCGACCGCGCTCCCACCCCTGCGCCGGCCGTCCCCCCGGGGATCGAGGTGACCGGGCTGCACCGGTCCTTCGGCGCGGTCCGCGCGCTCGACGGCGTCGACCTCGTCGCCCGGACCGGCGCGGTCACCGCGCTGGTCGGACCCAACGGCTCCGGCAAGACGACGCTGCTGCTCGTGCTGGCCGGCCTGCTCGTGCCGGACGGCGGCCGGGTGCGCATCGCCGGGCACGACCCGGTGACGGACGGGCCGGCCGCCCGCGCCCGCACCGGCTGGATGCCGGACGCCTTCGGCACCTGGGACTCGCTGACCGCCCGGGAGGTGCTGCTGACCTTCGGCGCCGCGTACCGGCTCCCGCGGGAGGTCGCCGCGGCGCGCGCGGCGGAGCTCCTCGAGACCGTCCACCTCACCGAGTACGCCGACCGGCCCGCGAGCGTGCTGTCCCGCGGTCAGAAGCAGCGGCTCGGTCTGGCCCGGGCGCTCGTGCACCGTCCCGAGGTGCTGCTGCTCGACGAGCCCGCGAGCGGGCTCGACCCGCGCTCGCGGGTGGACCTGCGGGTGCTGCTGCGCGACCTGGCCGCGGCCGGGACGACCGTGCTGGTGTCCAGCCACGTGCTGGCCGAGCTCGACGAGATGGCCGACGACGCGGTGTTCCTCTCCGGTGGGCGCACGGTCCGCCCCGATCGTGGTGACGTGCCCGCCGACGGCGCCCGCGAGTGGCGGCTGCGCGCGCTGTCGCTGACCGCGCTGACCGCCTGGCTCGACTCCGTCGGTGCCCGGTGGCGGCCGGACGACGGGATCGGGGGCGACGGTCCGCCCGGGTCCGGCGGCGTGCTGCTGCCGGTCGCCGGCGAGGAGAGCGCGGCGCGCCTGCTCGCCGACGCGGTCCGGGCCGGCGTGCCGGTCGCCGGTCTTGCCCCCGCGGCCGGTGCGCTCGAGCGCGCCTACCTGACCCTGGAGGAGGAGCGGCGATGAGCGCGTCCTGGCACGGCGTCCGGACCGTCGCGGTGCTCGAGCTGCGTCAGCGGGTGCGCTCGACCCGGTGGGTCGTCGCCCTGGTGGTGTGGTTCGTCGTGGTCGGCGCGATCACCGCGTTGAGCTGGGCGGCGATCCACGGCCTAGGCGGCGGCCCGGGGGTCGACGGCGGCCTGCCGGAGGAGGTCTTCACCGGCCCCCCGATCTTCGGCGTGGTGGTGTTCTTCGTGCTGTTCCTGGGCCTGCTCGTCTCGCCCACCCTGAGCGCGACCTCGATCAACGGGGACCGCAACGCCGGCACGCTGGCGACCCTGCAGGTCACGATGCTGAGCCCGGCGCAGATCGCCGTCGGCAAGCTGCTCGCCGCGTGGGTCGCCGCGCTGGCCTTCCTCGCCGTCAGCGTGCCGTTCCTGGTGCTCGCGCTGGCTGCGGGCGGCGTCCCCGTGGTGGCCGTGGTGGTGTGCCTGGTGGTGCTCGCGCTGCTGCTCGCCGTGGTGTGCGCGATCGGCCTGGGCTTCTCCGCGCTGTCCCCGCGCACGTCCGGGTCGGCGGTGCTGACGTTCCTGTCCGTCGCGGCGCTCACCGTGCTGAGCCCGGTCGTGTTCGCGCTGACCGTGCCCGCCGTCACCCAGGACGAGCCCGTGCGGGTCTGGTCGGTGCCGCTCGACTACGACTGGGAGAGCGGGGAGCCGCCGGAGTGCGAGTGGCGGACCGAGACGATGCCGGTGTTCCACACCGAGCGCACGTGGTGGCTGCTGGCGGTCAACCCGTTCGTCATCCTGGCCGACGCCGCCCCGGAGGCGCGGCAGGCGGCGACGGTCTCCGACCCGCTCGCGGCGATCCGTACCGCGGTGCGGGCCGCCCGGACGGGACCGGCGACCGAGCAGGACTGGTGCACGGACACCTTCGGGTCCTTCACGTCCGACGGAACCCCGGTCGCCCCGGCGCAGTCGCCGGTGGACGTGCCCGAGCCGGACCGCAGCGTCGTGTGGCCGTACGGCCTGGCGGTCGAGCTGCTGCTCGGCGCCGCGGGGCTCGCGGTGGCGATCCGGCGCCTGTCGATCCCGCAGCGCCGGCTGGCGCGCGGCACGCGCGTGGCGTAGCCGGGACCCGGCCGGGTCCGCGTGCGGCGCGCGGCCCGCTCAGGCCTGGAGGGCGTCGTACTCCGCCTCGGCGGCGACGTCGTCCTCCACGTCCAGGCGCAGGTGGGCGAGCATGAGCTGCAGCACCCGCAGCACGCTGGACGCGCGCTCGCCCCACACGGACAGGTAGGAGAACTGCCACCACCACAGGGCCTCGAGCACCTGGCCGGCCTCGAAGTGCCGCAGGCCCTGGGCGAGGGCGCCGGCGATGGCGACCAGGTCGCCGGACAGGGTGGCCGTGCCGACCTCCAGGCCCAGCACGGGGTCGACGATCTCCGGGTACTCGTCCAGGCCGTCCAGCACGTTGGCGAGCGCGGTGTGCAGCGGGTCGACGTCCGGGTCCGGGCCGACGTCGGGCTCGAAGCGCTCGGGCGGGACGATGTCCTGCATGGCGCCGAGCCGCGCGCCGGCGGCGAGCATGTCCGAGACGGCGAGCAGCAGCAGCGGGATCGTCGCGTCGGGCGTCGAGCCCGCGGCGACCTCCGTGACGGTGCTGAGGTAGCTGCGCGACTCGTCGGCGACGGCGCGGGCCACCGAGATGAGGTCGGCGGCCTCCGCGGCGACGGCCTCGTCGACCACCGGCTCGCGCGGCTCGGGGATCGCTGAGGTGCGGTTGTCAGGCATGGATCCGCCGTCTTCCTTCGAAGGCACGGCCGAGGGTGACCTCGTCCGCGTACTCGAGGTCACCGCCGACCGGCAGCCCGGAGGCGAGCCGGCTCACGGTGAGCCCCATGGGCACGAGCATGCGTGCGAGGTAGGTGGACGTGGCCTCCCCCTCGACGTTCGGGTCGGTCGCGAGGATGACCTCGGTGACCACCCCGCTGGCCAGCCGCGAGAGCAGGTCCTTGATCCGCAGGTCGTCCGGGCCGACGCCGGCGATCGGGTTGATGGCGCCACCGAGCACGTGGTACTTGCCGCGGAACTCGCGGGTGCGCTCGATCGCGACGACGTCCTTGGGCTCCTCCACCACGCAGATGACCTCGTCGGAGCGGCGGGGGTCACGGCAGACGCGGCACTGCGGCTCCTGGGAGACGTTGCCGCAGATCTCGCAGAACCGGACGCGGGCCTTGACCTCGGTCAGCGCGTCGGTGAGCCGGCGGACGTCGGTCGGGTCCGCCGCGAGCAGGTGGAACGCGATCCGCTGCGCGCTCTTGGGACCGACGCCGGGCAGCCGCCCGAGCTCGTCGATCAGGTCCTGGACCGCGCCCTCGTACACCCCGCCAGCCTAGGGCGTCCCGCCCACACCGGCCGCCGCGCGACCCGCGGGGTCCCGCGCGGTCGACCCACGGGTCTCAGCCCCCGTCGCCGACCTGCTCGTCGATGACCGTTCCCCCGAGGAGCTGCGCGACCAGCGGCGGGCCGGTCAGGTGCGAGCTGGCGATGTCCGGGTCGTCGGGGTCGGGCGAGTCCTCGACCGCAGGCGCCGAGGCGGCGGCGGCCTGCACGGCGGCGGCGTGCGCACGCTCACCCGCCGCGCGGGCGCTGGGACGTCCCGGCCCGGGGTCGGGCGGGGCGACGTCGACCACCGGCCCCTCCGGGATGTCGTCGTCCGGCGGCTCGACGGTCGCCCACGACGCCTCGGCCGCGGCGCGGTCGACGACGTGCGCCGGCGGGGCGTCCGTCCACGGCGCCCGGCCGCGCCCCGGAGCGTCGGCGGGACGCACGGGGGCGGACGACGGCGCCCCGCCCGCCGAGGCGGTGGAGTCGCCGACCCGCCCCTCGATCCGGACGTCGAAGCCGAGGGTCTCGCGCACCGCCCGCTGCACGACGTCGGCGTGCGGGCCGGAGCGGAACGCGGTCGCCAGGCCGGGCCCCGGGAACAGCAGGGTGAGCGAGGTGCCGGTGAGCTCGCCGACCTGCGCGTGCTGGCCGACCATCGCCCAGGTCGCCTTCTTCAGCCGGCTCAGCGTGTCGAGCACCTCGGGCCAGCGCCGGCGCAGCACCTCGGTCTCCACCCCGGCGACCCCGGACCCGGACGCGGACGCGGGGGCAGCGGCGGCGGGGAGGGCGGGGCCGGGGGCCGGGCGAGCCGGGCCCGGCGGCGGGGTGACCGGCGTCGGGGTCGCCGGGGCCGCGTTGGGCGTGCCCGAGGCCAGCAACGACGGCGCCGGGCCGGGCGCCTCGGGCGCCTCATCCACCCCCGACGCCGGGGGCGGACCTGCCGGACGCCCGGCGGCGGGTGCAGCAGGCTCCGGACGCCCGGCGGCGGGCGCGTCGGGCTGCGGACGGGCGGGGAAGGCATCGGCGATCTCGACCACCGGCCCGGGAGCCGGCACCGGCGCGGGCTCCCGCGCGGCCGCCGGCTCGACCGGTTCGGCCACCACCGGGGTCGGCAGCGGCGCGACGGCCGTGACCTCGTCCGCGGCCGGCTCCCCGACGGGCGTGGCACCGAGCCGGTCCCGGGCCCCCGTGGCGACCGGCACCGGGGTCCCCGCTCCGGCCGACGCCACCTCGGGCACCGCGCGGTCACGCGGCCCGGCCGGCAGTGCCACCCCCCGCTCGAGGCGGTCCAGCCGCGCGGCGTGGCCCAGCGTGCCGTCGTCGGCGGCGGGCAGCAGCAGCCGCGCGATCAGCAGCTCCAGGTGCAGGCGGGGCGACGTCGCCCCGGTCATCTCCCCGAGTGCCGCGTTGACGACGTCGGCCGCCCGGGACAGCTCCGCCGAGCCGAGGTGCGCGGCCTGGGCGCGCATGCGGGTCAGCTGGTCGCCCGGCACGTCACGCAGGGCGGCGTCGGCCGCCTCGCCGGCCGCAGCGAGCACGATGAGGTCCCGCAGCCGCTCGAGCAGGTCCTCGACGAACCGGCGTGGCTCGTGCCCGGTGGTGATGACCCGCTCGACCACGCGGAACGCGCTCGCGCCGTCGCCGGCGGCGACCGCCTCGACGAGGTCGTCGAGCAGGGTCGCGTGGGTGTAGCCCAGGAGCTGGACGGCGCGCTCGTAGTCCAGGCCGCGCTCGTCCGCGCCGGCCACGAGCTGGTCCAGGACGGACAGCGAGTCACGGACCGACCCGGCGCCCGCGCGGATCACCAGCGGCAGCACGCCCGAGCCGACGGGGACGCCCTCCGCCGCGCACAGGCCCTCGAGGTAGCGCCCCAGCACGTCCGGCGGGACCAGCCGGAACGGGTAGTGGTGGGTGCGCGAGCGGATCGTGCCGATCACCTTGTCCGGCTCCGTCGTCGCGAAGACGAACATCACGTGCTCCGGCGGCTCCTCGACGATCTTCAGCAGGGCGTTGAAGCCCTGCGGCGTGACCATGTGCGCCTCGTCGAGGATGAAGATCTTGAAGCGGTCGCGCGCCGGGGCGAACGTCGCCCGCTCGCGCAGGTCACGGGCGTCGTCGACCCCGCCGTGGCTGGCGGCGTCGATCTCCACGACGTCCAGCGACCCGGGTCCGCCGCGGGCCAGCTCGACGCACGAGGGGCACACGCCGCACGGGGTGTCCGTGGGGCCCTGCGCGCAGTTCAGGCAGCGCGCGAGGATCCGGGCCGACGTCGTCTTGCCGCAGCCGCGCGGGCCGCTGAACAGGTAGGCGTGGTTGATCCGACCGGTGCGCAGCGCCTGCATCAACGGCACCGTCACGTGCTCCTGACCGATCACCTCGGCGAAGTTCTCCGGCCGGTAGCGGCGGTACAGGGCTGTCGTCACCCACGGCACTCTAGACGCCGCCTCCCACGCTGCCGCAGCCCGGTAGCACCCCGGCTGTGGACCCGCCGACGCCGCCCCTGCACGGCGTCGGCGGGTGTCCCCGGGGGCGCGCACGACCCTCCCGCCGACCACCGCCCGAGCGGCGGAGCGGGCGGGACGACGGGGCCTATCGCGCCGTCGCGCCGACCGCCGCGCGCTCGTCCGCCACCACGCGCCCGTCGCGGACCTCGATCCGGCGTGAGCACCACGCCGCGACCTCGCGGTCGCCGGTGACGACGACCAGCGATGCACCGGCGGCGCGGGTCGCCTCGGTCAGCACGCGCATCACCTCGGCACCCGTGGCCGGGTCCAGGGCGCCGGTCGGCTCGTCGGCGAAGACGACGGCTGGCCCGGTGACCAGGGCCCGGGCGACGGCGACCCGCTGCGCCTGGCCGCCCGTGAGCTCGCCCGGGCGCCGGTCCTCCATGCCCTCCAGGCCGAGCGCGGCGAGCCACTGCCGGGCGTGGGTGAGCGCCTGCCCTCGCGGGGTGCCCAGCAGCATGGGCGGCAGCGCCACGTTCTCGGCCGCGGTCAGCTCGGACAGCAGCTGGCCGAACTGGAACACGAAGCCGAAGTGGCGCCGGCGCAGCAGGGACCGGTCGCGCTCGCCGAGGGTGGCGACGTCGCGGCCGTGCAGGCGCACGGACCCCTCGTCCGGCACCAGCACACCCGCGAGGGTATGCAGCAGGGTCGACTTGCCCGAGCCGCGCGGCCCCGTGACCGCGAGCGACTCGCCGTCGGCCAGGTCGAGGTCGACACCGGCCAGGGCGGTCGTCGCGGCGTACCGCTTGACGAGGCCGCAGGCCTGCAGGCGCGGGAAGGGGGTGGCGCTCGGTGAGGTCATGTCCCCAGGCTGGCCCCGCGGGCCGGGCCGCCACATCGCCCCCGAGCACGGTCTGGGCCCCCCGCCCGGTACGACCGGGGTCGCGGCGTCGTCCACCCTGAGTCGTAGGCGGTCGTCGGCGGACCCCGGGAGAACCCGGAGGGCGGCCCGCGTCCGGACGGTCCCGGGCATGGCAGGACCCCCCGCACACCCGCCAGAGCTCACCTGCCCTTGCTGCCTTCCGGCCCTGGGGGAGTTCAGCGAGATGACGCCGCACGAGGGGTCTGCCGCGAGCCTAACCCAGCGCGGCGCGCCTCCTCCAACCCGGCGGCGGACCCGGCTGCCCCACCGGGTGGGCGGCGACCGGTGCTCAGCGTCACGTTCGGCAGCACGGCGTGGCTCCGGTATCCTCGTCCGGCCGGGAGGATTCGCCTAGTGGCCTATGGCGCACGCTTGGAAAGCGTGTTGGGTGAGAGCCCTCGGGGGTTCGAATCCCCCATCCTCCGCTCCGGTTGCACGACGATGGGCCCGTGATCTGCAGGGATGTAGGTCACGGGCCCTCGACCGGGCTCTGCCAGGGCAGCCCTGCGCCGGATGTGGACGCAGCGCGAGCGCTGATGGTCGACGAGGTGCGCACCGCGTCGGCGACACCGCACGACCGGTGCTCGGCCCCACGTGCCGACGCCGACCGGGAGTCCGGCACCCGAGCCGTCGGCACGGGGCCCGACGGCGGTGCGCCGCCGACCGCACCGGGTCGGGCACGGCACCGTGCACCGCGACCGCGGTGCGTGGGTGCGAGAAGGAGGAGATGTGGCACGAGCAGGCCGACGCCGGTCCGGTGGCGCGCGCACCGAGCGGAGCGCCGGGCACCGCCGTCCCCCGCGTCCCTCCGAGAAGGGGCTCATCCCGGTGCTCGCCGAGGTCGCCCGTGAGGTCGACAGCGCCGTGCAGCGACCGGGGACGCGTCCGGCCGTGCGCACCAAGTTCCAGGTCGTGGCCCTGCTCGTGCGCGAGGAGCGCGCCCGGGTGATGGCCGAGGCCGGCACCACCGACGCCGAGCGGGCCAAGCAGCTCAAGCGGCTGGACGGGGTCGCGACGATGCTGGCGCGGACCGCGGCGCGGGACACCTCGCTGCTCGCGCTGCTCGCCGAGGACGCCCGGGTGACCGACTCGGCGCGTGCCTTCAAGGCGACGGTGATGCGCGCGGGTGGCCTCGAGCCGCCCGAGGAGCCCGAGCCCACCCCGCCGGCCACCCCGCCGCCGGGCGCCGACACCCGGGTGGTGCCCCGCTCGGTCATCGCGCGCCAGCTCGCGAACCCGTTCCTCGCACCGGACTTCGAGGCCGCGGCGGAGCGGATGCCGGCGCGCACCGGCCGCCTGGCCGGCTGGGAGCTGCTCGAACCGCTCTTCCGGTCCTTCGAGTACGCCGGCGCGGGTGCGCCGGCGTGCATGGAGCTGCCCGAGCCGCGCTCGGTGCCCGCGCTCCGCGACCGCGACCTGATGCCGCACCAGGCCCGGCTCGTCGCGGCCGCGGCCGGCGGTCACCGCACGTTCCTGCTCGCCGACGAGCCCGGGCTGGGCAAGACCGCCCAGGCGCTGCTCGCCGCCCAGGCGGCCGACGCCTACCCGCTGCTGGTCGTCGCACCGAACGTCGTCAAGGCCAACTGGGCGCACGAGGTGCACCTGTGGACGCCGCAGCGCAGGTCCACGGTCGTGCACGGCGACGGGGAGCGGGTCGACGGGTTCGCCGACGTCGTGATCGTGAACTACGAGCTGCTCGACCGGCACGTCGGCTGGCTCGGCGACCTGGGCTTCCGCGGCATGGTGGTCGACGAGGCCCACTTCATCAAGAACAAGAGCTCGCAGCGCTCGCAGCACGTGCTCGCGCTGTCCCAGCGGATCCGCGAGCGTGCCGCCCGGCCGCTGCTCATGGCCCTCACGGGGACCCCGCTGATCAACGACATCGAGGACTTCCGCGCCATCTGGCAGCTCCTCGGCTGGATCGACGACACCGCGCCGCTCGGTCCGCTGCAGGCCGCGCTGGAGGAGACCGGCCTCACCCCGGCCGACCCCGGGTTCTACGCCGCCGCGCGGGCCAGCGTGATCGATCTGGGCATCGTGCGCCGACGCAAGGTGGACGTGGTCGCGGACATCCCCGCCCGCCGGGTGGCGGACCTGCCGGTCGAGCTCGACGGCGCAGCCGGCCGGTCGATCCGCGCCGCCGAGGCGGCGCTGTCGCGCCGGCTGGTGGAGCGGTACCGGTCCGCCCTGGAGTTCCGCGCGGGCGACGCGGTCGTGGACGGGATCGACGAGGCACTCGTGCGCCGGGTGGCGGCGGCCGAGCTCAAGGACTCCTCGTCGCCGGCCGGTGGCGAGAACGTGTTCACGCTGGTCCGGCGGATCGGCCAGGCCAAGGCCGGGCTGGCCGCCGACTACGCCGCACAGCTGGCCCGCAACGTCGGCAAGGTCGTCTTCTTCGCCAAGCACCTCGACGTGATGGACGAGGCCGAGCAGACCTTCGCCGACCGTGGCATCCGGTACGTCTCGATCCGCGGCGACCAGACCGCCAAGGCCCGCGAGAAGAGCATCACCGCGTTCACCGAGGACCCGGACGTGTCCATCGCGGTGTGCTCGCTGATGGCCGCGGGCGTCGGGCTGAACCTGCAGGTCGCGTCCAACCTGGTGCTCGCGGAGCTGTCGTGGACCGACGCCGAGCAGACCCAGGCGATCGACCGGATCCACCGCATCGGCCAGTCGGAGCCCGTCACCGCGTGGCGGATCATCGCCGCCCAGACCATCGACGCCCGGATCGCCGAGCTGATCGACAGCAAGTCGGGGCTCGCCGCCCGGGCGCTGGACGGCGCGGACGACGAGGACGTCCCGTCCTCGGCGTCGGTGCAGCTCGAGGCCCTGGTACGCCAGCTCACCGATGCGCTCGCCGCGGAGGGCGTGGGCTGAGACCGGCCGGCGCTCGCACCTACCCTGGTGGGATGAGCTCCGATCCGGTCTCGCAGGGCAAGCGCACCGAGGTCGTGGACGGGGTGACGATCACATACCACGCCAACGGGCAGACGGTCTGGTCCCGCGGCCGGGTGGAGAACGGCCAGCCCGCGGGGTACTGGGAGTGGTACCGGATCGACGGGACGCTCAAGCGGTCCGGCACGTTCGACGCCGGCACGCCGGTCGGTTCGTGGACCACGTACGACTCCCAGGGTGAGCCGTACAAGACGACCCAGCGGTAGCCGCGTCGTCGGTGTGGTCGCGCGCCCAGCCCGCGTCGCGTCGCCGGGGCCGCCTGCACGACGGCGACGCGGCCCGGGCACCGACGAGGCGACCGGCCGGTAGGCGTGCTCCTCACCGGCCGGCCGCCTCGCTCGTCGCACCGGGCCGTCGACCTCCGTCAGCCCGACCTCCGTCAGCCCGACCTCCGTCAGCCCTGCGTGCCCGCCCCGCCGGTGGCCGGGCGCACCAGGTCGTCGTACCGGTGCAGGAACGCCGCCATCGCCTGCCGGGTCACCGGCCGCGTGATCCCGTAGACCTCGCCGTCGTACCCGCGGGCGATGCCGCCGGCCTCGACCCACGCGATCGCCTCCGCGAACGCGTTGTCCGGGTGCACGTCGGAGAACGACGAGCCGGCCGCGACCGCCGGCTCACCGGCCAGCCGGTACAGGAACGCCGCCGTCGCCTGCCGCGAGACCGGCGCGGTCCCCCGGAAGGTGCCGTCGCCGTAGCCGGTCGCGTAGCCGGTCTGCGCCATCCACTCGATCTGCGTGTAGAACGGGTGCTCGGGATCGACGTCCGGGAAGGTCTGGACCCCGGCCTCCGGCTCCCAGTCCGCCCCCGCGTACCGGTACAGGAACGCCGCCATCGCCTGCCGCGACATCGCCGACGCCGGGTAGAAGAACACCTGGTCACCGACCGGCGTGCCGTTCGACAGGCCGGTGTCCGCGAGCCAGCGGATGTCGGCGTAGAACGCCTGCCCCGGCACGACGTCGACGAAGTCGGGTCCCTGCACCGGCCCCGGGACCGGCTCGCCCGGCTCGGCCGGGGTCGTGTAGTCCAGGGCCGGTGCCGGCGGCGTCGTCATGCCCACGCCGATGAAGTACGAGGGGTGCGGAGGCTGGTTGTAGGCCGTGTTCTGGCCGGCCACCGCCACCCGGTACTGCGAGTCGGACAGCAGGGTCCGCAGCCGCACGTCCGTGGGGTCCACCGTCGTCGCGACGCGCAGTGCGGTCGAGTCGTCGGTGCGGGTCACGAGCTCCTCGCGCCAGTCACCGAGCAGGTCGGCCTGCAGCGACGGGTTCCCCTTGGTGTCGTTGTTCGACAGCGTGCCGGTCGCCCGGTACAGCTCGACCGACTCGGCCGCCTCCGGGTCCCACTCGGAGATGATCGGGACGCCCGTACGGGTCGCCTCGTCGAAGTCGTGGTCGCCGATCTCGCGCAGCAGGTCGCCGTCCCACCAGGTCACGAAGTTGGCGGCCGGGATGCTGGTGGAGATCAGCTCCCCGGACGCCGACCGCAGCTCGCCGGTCGGGGAGTTCCAGGCGGCGTCCCCGCCGACCGCCCACCACTCCGCACCCGGGTGACCGGGGTCGATGTCGCCGGCCGCCGCGCGGCCGGTGTCCCGGGTCGCGGGGATGGCGGACAGCACCTCGCCGGACCGGGCGTCGCGGAAGGTCGCACCCCGGCTGCCCGAGCGCGCCATGTCCTCGTGGGCCGCGACGACCTCGAGACCTGCCCGGGACGGGTCGAAGTCGGACACGTGCAGGGCGTCGCCGTGCCCGAGGCCGGTGTTGTCCAGGACGTCGCCGTCGTCGTCGATCGTCATGGACCCGAAGACGATCTCGTCCTTCTGGTCCCCGTCGACGTCGGCCACCGAGAACTGGTGGTTGCCCTGGCCCTCGTACTGGTCTCCGGCCTCGTCGCTGTCGAACACCCAGCGCTCGGTGAGGTTCTCCCCGTCCCAGTCCCACGCCGCGACGACCGCGCGGGTGTAGTAGCCGCGGGAGAAGATCGCGCTCGGGTGCTCCCCGTCGAGGTACGCCGTCCCGGCGAGGAAGCGGTCGACGCGGTTGCCGTAGGTGTCCCCCCAGGCGCCGACGTCACCGCGCGCCGGCACGTAGTCGACCGTGTCCAGGGCGGCGCCGGTCGCGCCGTCGAAGACGGTGAGGAGCTCCGGGCCCGCCAGCACGTAGCCGTCGGTGTTGCGGTGGTCGGCGTCGGCGTCGCCGATCACCGTGCCGGCGCCGTCGGTGGTGCCGTCGGCGGTCTTCATCATGACCTCGGCCCGGCCGTCGCCGTCGTAGTCGAAGACCTGGAACTGGGTGTAGTGCGCCCCGGCCCGGATGTTGCGTCCGAGGTCGACCCGCCACAGCCGGGTGCCGTCCAGCTCGTACGCGTCGACGTAGACGGTGCCGGTGTAGCCGGGGCGGGAGTTGTCCTGGGAGTTGGTGGGGTCCCACTTCAGGACGATCTCCAGCTCGCCGTCGCCGTCGACGTCACCGACGGACGCGTCGTTCGCGCGGTACTCGTAGGTCTCGTCCGTGGGCGTCGTCCCGCCGGCGGGCTTGTCCAGCGGGACGTCGAGCGTCTGCTGGTCCCACACGCCGAAGCTGTCGGTGGCCCACCGCTCGACCCCGTCGACGACGGCGCTCACCCGGTACGCCGCATCGGCGTCGCCCTGCGCGTCCACGAGGTTCGTGCTGCCGGTCACGGGTGCGTCGGTGATCCGCTGCCCGTCCCGGTACACGTGGAAGGCCAGCCCCAGCGGGTCGTCACCGAGCAGGCGCCACCCGAGGTAGACGCCGCCGTCCGTCGCGACGGCGACCGGCGCGCGGTCGAGGCGCTCGGCCTGCCGCTGCAGGACGACGGACCGGTCGAGCTGGACGCCCGGGGCCAGCGCCGAGCGGCCACCGACGCCGACGGCCGCGACCCGGTAGACGTGGTCGGCCGTGGCGCCCGCACCCGGGTCGGTCCACGTGGTGCCGTCCGTGCGCGTCACCCGCACCGGCTCACGTCCCGGCCCGGCGCGGAGGACGTCGTAGGCCACCGCCCCGTCCACCGCCGCCCAGGACACCCGGGCCCCGCCGTCGGTCCAGGCGGCAGCCAGGCCGGTCGGCACCGCCGGCGCGGGCACCGCCGGGTCGACGACCTGCACGGTGAGCGGCTCGGACGGCCGGCTCTCCCGGCCCGAGGCCCGCACGGCGGCGACGGTGTACGTGTACCCGTCGGCGAGCTGGACGTCGGTGTCGGTCCACCGCGGGGCGTCGGCGGCCGGCACGTCGGCGACCAGCGTCGCGGCCCCGCCCGCGGTGCCCCGGTACACGTGGTAGGACGCCGCGCCGTCGACCGCCGGCCACGACAGCGTCGTCGACGACGTGCCGGCACCCGCGGCGACCGTCGCGGTCACGGCGGGGGCGTCGAGCGGGGTCAGCACCTCGATCGCGTTCAGACGGATCGAGGAGCCCGCCGCGACGACCGTCAGCCGACCGTCCGTCACCTGCACGCCCTCGAGCGTCCGGACGTCGATGTTCCCCGACCCCGGCCCGCGCGGGGCGACCGTGGTCCCGTTCACCGTGAAGCCCTGGTTGGACGACGCGATCAGGTCGCCGGAGCGCAGGACGACGGTGTAGGTCCCGTCGGGCACCTGCGCGACGAACGTGCTGCCCGCGCCGGGCAGCACGAAGTCGCGGTCGGCGACGTCGCCGTCACCGCCGCGGTCCCGGCACGCGTTCACGGCGAACGGCTCCACGAAGCCGAACCCGGCCTCGTCGGTGTAGGCCGTGGTGGGCAGGACGGGCGTCCAGCCGGCCGCCACGGGGTTCCCCTCGCACTGGAAGTCGAACAGGTGGTCGGTCAGCGGCTCGGCGGCGAGCGCCGGCAGGCCGGACCCGGCGGCCAGCGCGGCGGCGAGCGCACCGGCTCCGGCCAGGCGCGCGGGCCGACCGCCCCCTGCGGCGCCACGGCCCCGGGGTCGTCGGGAGGGGTACAGGGACTGGTGCACGGACACCGGGCATCACCATGGTCTCGTCGTCGAGTCCGCTGCCCCGGGAGCGTTCCGGCCGGCCGTCGGCGTCGTCGCCGTCAGCGCGAGTGACGCCCGGGGCGTCGGTTAGGTGAAACGTTTCTATCCGACATCCCCGCTGTGACCCAGCGGGTCTCGCATCATGGAATGCGCTCTCCCAGGACGCGTCGGGTCGCCGTCATCGACCGCGGGGCCCCAGCCATGGCGGGCTCGCACGCCGGCACGGGCGCCGGCGGGGCGCCGCGGCAGCCGCGGCACTCACCGCGTCGAGAGCTCGCCGGCGGTCAGCTGGGCGGCCGGCTCGGGCGCGGTCGTGCGGGCGTAGGAGGCCGACAGCGCGCGGTACTGCGGGCTGGCCAGGGCCACCACGGTCGCGACGAGGCCGAGCAGCCCGGTGACCACGAACACCAGCGCGATCGCCCGGGCCTGCCCGGTGCCGAACCACCCCCCGATCGCGACCGCGCCCGCGCCGTCGTCGGTCATGAACGGGACCACCACGAACTGCGTGAGCGGGCCGATGAGGAACGCCGTGAGCGGGGCGGCGGACTGCTCGACGCTCTGCGCGAAGCCGAACACCCGGCCCTGCCGCTCGTAGGGCACCACCCGCTGCAGCACCGTCTGCTCGGCCGCCTCCGCGAAGGGCATCACCAGCATGAACACCGCCATGGCGACCGTGAGCGTCACCACCGAGGACGCGAGCGGGAAGATCATCGTCGCGGTCCAGGCCGCGGCGTTGACCAGCAGCAGGACCCGGACCGGTCGGCTGCCCAGGCCGACGCGCGCGACCAGCAGCCCGCCGACGATCATCACCGCGCTCAGCCCGCCCCACAGCAGACCCCACACCTGCACCGAGACCAGCGACAGCCCGTACGCGTCCATCAGCGCCATGAACGCGCCGCCGATGAAGTTGTTGAAGCAGCTGAACGCGATCAGCGCGACCAGGCCCGGCACGCCGCGGACCAGACGCCACGTCCCGCGCAGGTCGACCCCTCCCTGCCCGGCGGCCGGGTTCGGCGCCGCCGCGCCGTCGGGCTCGGCAGCCGGCTCGGCGCCCGGCTCCACCGCCGCCTCGGCGACCGTGACGACGCGCGTCTCGGGGACGTCCACCCGCGCCAGGTGCACCATCGAGGCCGCCAGCACGACCAGGGCCAGCACGATCACGACGAGCATGCCGCCGGCCGCGACGAGCACCCCGCTGATCACCGAGGTCACCAGCATCGAGGCGCCCGTGACGGTGCCCACCAGCCCGTTGGCCCGGTCCCGGCGGTCCGCCGGGACCAGCAGCGTGACCAGGGTGGGCAGGGCGATGGTGCGCGGGTTGCCGGCGATCACGCCGGTCATCAGCAGGACGACGAACACCCACAGCCACCAGGACCCGACGTCGGCGAACACGCCGTCGGGCGCCAGCAGGTAGATCGCCAGGCACACGCCGTAGACGGCGATCGATGCCAGCGCCGACCCCTGCATCACCGCCTGCTTGTGGTGGTTGTCGACCAGGCTGCCGAACGGGATCCCGGTCACCGCGATCGCCACCACGAAGATGCCCGCGATCATCCCGGTGGCGAAGACCGACCGCGTCTCCAGGAACACCCAGAACGTCACCGCGAACCAGACGGTGTAGTTGATGACCGCGACGACGGCGTTGTTGGCGAGCAGGTGGGCGAACACCCGCTGGGTGCCGTGTCGCAGGTCCAGTCGGGGCGAGGGGGTGTCGGTGGTCGGCACGGCCGGCTCCAGTCCGTCGACGCGGGTCCGCCGCCGCGGCGTCGCGGGGGCGGATCGGGATGACGACGGGCTGACCGCGGCGCCGTCCGGAAGTCATCGGCGGACCCCGGCACCGCCCCTTGCCGACGGACTGAACACGCGTATAGCGTCCTGTACATGCGTTCAGGGCACGCGCCGCGCGGGGTCTCCGCCGACGACCTGACCACCCGCGCCCGGATCCGCGACGCCGCCGTGCTGCGGTTCGGCCGGGACGGCTTCGGGACGCCGCTGCGGGCGATCGCGACCGACGCGGCGGTCAGCGCCGGGCTGGTCATCCACCACTTCGGCACCAAGGAGCGGCTGCGGGAGGCGTGCGACGAGCACGTCCTGGACCAGATCAGGCACGCCAAGCAGGACAACCTCGGGGAGGCGTCCGGGGGGCGGTTCCTGGAGTACCTGGCGACCGCGGAGCAGTTCGCGCCGGTCTTCGCCTACGTGCTGCGCTCGCTGCAGCACGGCGGGCCGCTGGCCGCGACCTTCGTCGACCACATGGTGCGCGACGCCGTCGACTACCTCGCCGAGGGGGTCGCGGCCGGGGTGATCGTCCCCAGCCGGGACGAGCCGGCCCGGGCGCGCTACCTCGTGCTGTCCTCGCTGGGGGCCGGACTGCTGGCGATGACGGTGGACCCGCCGCGGGACCCCACGGACCTGGCCGCGATGATGCGCCGCCACGTCGACGCGATCACCCTGCCCGCCCTGGAGCTGTACACCGAGGGCTTCCTCACCACCCGCCGGATGCTCGACGAGTACCTGCTGTACGTGTCCGACCCGCCCCCGGCCGGCGAGCACGCACCCTGACCCGTCGCCGCCCCGGCGACGTCCCCGCCCCGGCGACGTCCGCGCCCCGGCGACGTCCGCGCCCCGGCGCCACCACAGCAGCACCCCGCAGCGCTCTGCACCACCCGGTGAACGAGGACCGACATGACCACCAGCACCCCGGGCGCACCCGCACCCGCCATCGACATCCACGGCCTGCGCAAGTCGTTCGGCAGCGTCCGGGCCCTCGACGGCCTCGACCTGACCGTCCACGCCGGCGAGGTGGCCGGCTTCCTGGGCCCCAACGGTGCCGGCAAGTCCACCACCATCCGGGTCCTGCTCGGGCTGCTGCGCGCGGACGCCGGCAGCGTGCGCCTGCTCGGCGGCGACCCGTGGGCCGACGCCGTCGACCTGCACCGCCGGCTCGCCTACGTGCCCGGCGACGTGAGCCTGTGGCCGAACCTCACCGGCGGCGAGGCGATCGACCTGCTGACCCGGCTGCGCGGCCCCGTCGACCCCCGGCGCAAGGCCGAGGGGCTCGAGCGCTTCGACCTCGACCCCACCAAGAAGGCGCGCACCCTGTCCAAGGGCAACCGGCAGAAGGTCGCGCTCGTCGCCGCCTTCGCCTCCGACGTGGAGCTGCTGGTGCTGGACGAGCCCACCTCGGGCCTGGACCCGCTGATGGAGGCCGTCTTCACCGAGTACCTGCGCGACCTCAAGGCCGAGGGCCGCTCGGCCCTGCTGAGCAGCCACATCCTGCACGAGGTCGAGAAGGTGTGCGACACCGTGACGATCATCCGCGCGGGCCGCTCGGTGGAGTCCGGCACGCTGGCCGAGCTGCGACACCTGACGCGCTCCACCGTCGACGCCGTCGTCGTCGGTGACCCCGGCGGGATCGCGCGGGTCCCCGGCGTGCACGACGTCGTCGCGGAGCCCGACCGCGCGGGCACCCGGGTGCGGTTCGACGTCGACGACGACCGGATGGGCGCCGTGCTGACCGCGCTCGGGTCGCTGGGGGTGCACCGGTTCACCGCGACGCCGCCGTCGCTCGAGGAGCTGTTCATGCGCCACTACGGCGACGTGCCGGCCGAGGGCGGGCGGCGTCCCGTCCAGGCGGCAGGTGCGCGATGAGCGCCACCGCCACCGCACCGCGGCGGGAGGTGGCCCGGCCCGACGCCGCCCGCGACCGGGTGCTGCACCTGACCGGCACCGGTCCCCTGCTGCGGTTCGTGCTGCGTCGCGACCGCGTCCGGCTCGGGGTCTGGACCGGCTCGGTGGTCGGGCTGCACGTGTACTTCGTGGGAGCGCTGTCCGCGCTGTACACCACGGCCGAGGAGCGGCAGTCGCGCGCGGCGATCATGGACACGCCGGTGAGCACGATCATGGGCGGTCCCGGCTACGGCCTGGACGACTACACCATCGGCGCGATGCTCTCCAACGAGCTCATCGGCTGGGTCGCGATCGCGATGGCGCTGCTGAACGTCCTGGGCGTGGTGCGCAACACGCGCGCCGAGGAGGAGTCCGGCCGCGCCGACCTCGTGCGGGCCGGGGTCGTCGGGCGCCACGCGCCGGCCGCGGCCGCCTTCACGGCCGTGGTCCTCGCCGACGTGGTCATCGGCGCAGGCAGCGCGGTGGTCATGATCGGCGGCGGCCTGGCGGTGGCGGACTCCCTTGCCGTCGGGGCGGCGACCGCGCTCGTCGGCGTGGTCTTCGCCGCCGTGGGGGTCGTCGTCGCCCAGCTCAGCGCGACCGCGCGCGGCGCGAACGGGCTGGGCGTGGCGGTGCTCGGAGCCGCCTACGCGGCGCGCGCCGCCGGCGACGTGCAGCGCGCGCACGGGTCGTGGCTGTCCTGGACCTCGCCGATCGGCTGGGCGCAGCAGCTGCGCGCGTTCGTGGACCTGCGGTGGTGGCCGCTGGGCCTGCACCTCGCGCTGGCCGCCGTGCTGCTCGCGGTCGGCGTCTCGCTCGCCTCACGCCGCGACGTCGCCGCCGGACTGGTCGCCCCCCGCCCCGGACCGGCCGACGCCGCACCCGCCCTGCGGTCCCCGGCCGCCCTGGCCTGGCGCCAGCAGCGCGCGACGCTCGGGTGGTGGACCCTCGGCCTCGGGCTCATGTGGACGGCGAGCGGCACCTACATCTCGGGCGTCGAGGACATGCTCGCCGAGGTGTCCCGCACCAACCCCGACCTGCTGCTGCTCTTCGGCGGCCGCGACCAGCTCGTCGGCGGCTTCATCGCCGTGATGGTGCTGTTCGGGATGCTGCTCGCCGCGGGCTACGGCATCGCCGCGGTGCTGCGCGCCCGCGGCGAGGAGTCCGCCGGCCGGCTCGAGCCCGTGCTCGCGCTGCCGGTGTCCCGGACGAGGTGGCTCGGCGCCCAGCTGGGGGTCGCGGCGCTCGGCACCCTGGTGCTGGCACTCACCACGGGCGCGACCGTCTGGCTGGGGGCCACCCTCGTCGGCATCACCGACCCCGACCTCGGCACCTACCTCGGTGCGGTGCTGGCCTACGTCCCCGGGCTCGCGGCATACCTCGGCCTGACGGCCGCGCTCTACGCCTGGGCACCCCGGGTGGCGGCACCGGTGCCGTGGGCACTGCTGGCGCTGGCCTTCGTCGTCGGCGTGTTCGGTCCGCTGCTCGACCTGCCCGACGCCGTCGCGGCCGTCGACCCCTTCCACGCCGTGCCGCGCCTCCCTGTGGAGGAGGCGAGCGCCGGTCCGCTGCTCGCACTCGCCGCGGTCGGCGCGGCCCTGTGGGCGCTCGCGTTCGCGGGCTTCCGGCGGCGCGACCTGACGGGGGCCTGACCGGGACCGGGTCGGTCGCCGGAGCCGGGCGCGGGGCGACCCACCCGGCGCGGCGGCTGTCCCGGCGTCACGGGGTCGTCGCCGTCGTCGCCGCGACCGGCCCGCGGGCCGCGAGGACCGCCAGGACGGCACCGGCCGGCAGCGTCCAGCCGAGACCGAGCATGGCGAGCAGACCGGCCGGGATGCTCGGCGCGAGCCCCGCCGGCAGCGCGAGCACGACCATCGCCGCGACTGCGCCCAGCCCGCCGGCTCCGCTGAGCCAGGCGAACCAGCGGGGGACCGCGCCGCGCGCGCCCGCGACCGCGGTCCCCAGCATCATCGCCGCCGTGGCCGGCAGCACGAGCCTCGCCGCCTCCCACCCCGAGGTGATCAGCACGCCGGCCGTGGCCGCGTCCCCCGCGTCGACGGCGACGCCCGCGGCGAGGTTGGTCCGGGCGAGGTCGACCATGAACAGCGCCGCCGCCACCGCCCCGCCGCCGGCGAGCGCCGCCGGCCACTGCGGTCCCTGGGCCGCGCGCAACCGGTCCCACAGGACCGCCGCGAACACGAGCATGCCCAGGGCCGCCAGGAGGTCCAGGGCCGCGCTCGGGCCGGCACGCTCGACGTCCACGGCGAGATGGCCGAGCAGCCGCTCCCCCGGCTGCGCGGGGTTGGCGCCGACCGAGGTGGGGGCGTAGAGCTCGCCGCCGACCACCATCGCCACCAGGGCCAGCAGCCCGCTGAGCGGGACGGCCACGTCCAGCCATCGGCCCGGGCGGCGAGCGGCAAGGAGCGGGCGACGATCCGTCGACACAGAGGCCATCTGTCCGTCCAGGGTGGTGGAGGGGCCGGGGACGCCGTCGGACGGCGCTCTGCACGTACTGTGCCCGGCGACCCGCCGTCCCGCAGGCGAACGGCAGCCCCGCATGCGAACGGCGGCCCCGCAGGCGAACGGCGGCCCGGGCCGACGGCGAGGCGCCTCGGGCCGACGTAGCCTCACCCCGTGGCCACGTTCTCCTCCGTTCACCGACAGCACGTCCTGCAGGCGATCGCCGAGCACGACGCCCGGGGCGCCGGGGAGTTCCTCGACGTGTACGGCTTCACGCCGTCGCCGGAGTACGCGCTGCTCCACGACGACCGCTCCTACGACGCGACGGCGATCCTCGGTGTCGCCCACCGGTACGCCACCGGACGGCTCGCGACACCGGACGAGTTCGGCGCCGGTCCCGCGGCGACCGTGGCGCTGCTGCGTCGCCGCGGCTTCGAGGTGACCGAGCCGGCCGCGGCGCGCGTGGCACGGCCGCCGGCCGCCAGGACCCGCACCGCGGCGGCGCGCACCGCCACGCCTCGCCGTGCGGCCCCCGCGACCGTGGAGCGGCCGGTCGCCATCTGCCCGACGTGCTCGATGACCCTGCCGGCCACCGGCGTGTGCGACACCTGCGGCTGACGACACCTGCCGCTGACGACGTCTGCCGCTGACGACACCCGCGGCGAGGGGCACGGCCCGATGACGCACGCCGGCTCGTGACCCCGGGTGGAGGTCACGAGCCGGCGGCGGCGTCGGTGGACGGTCAGATCTGGTTGGCCTCGTCGCCGGGGACGGCGCCCGTCTCGCTGACCGGCAGCGCGTCCGTCCCGCCGGCCGGCGGCACGACGGTCTCGGTCACCACCGCGTCGACGACGACGGTGTCGACCGGTGCCGTCTCGCTGACCGCGACGTCCTCGGTGGAGTCCTCGCCGTGGCTGCGCGCGGCGGCGACCGCACCGGCCGCGGCCGCGGCCAGCCCGACGCCGGCGGCGACCGCCGCCTTGGAGACGCCGGCCTTGCCCGAGTCCCCCTCGGACGCGGCGGCGTCCTGGACGCCGGGGTGCGTGCCGGCGCCCGGGTTCACGGTCCCCTGCCACGACCCGGTCGGGGTCCCCTGCGACTCGATGAAGGACTTGAACCGCTCCAGGTCACCCTCGGCCTGCTTCTCGACGACGTTCAGCTTGTCGCCGACCGTCTCCACCACGCCCTCGGGTTCGTACTCGAGGTGCAGGTGCACGTGCGTCTGGCCGGCACCGGCCGGCTCGAACGTCACCGAGCCGGCGTTGGTCGCCCCGGACGTCGCCGCCCAGGACACCGTGCGGTCGGGGACCTGCTCGAGGACCTTCGCCTCCCACTGGCGCTTGACCCCGGCGATCTCGGCGACCCACTCCAGGCGGTCGTCGGACAGCTGCGTCACGCTGGTGACGCCGCTCATGAACTGGGGGAAGCTCTCGAACTGGGTCCACTGCGCGTACGCGACGCTCACGGGCACGTCGACGATGGTGGACTTCTCGACCTTGGTCGTCATGGTCTGTCGAACCTCCTGCGGGGGCGCGGGCCCCTCGTCATGGGTGCCGGCTGCCGCAGGTGAGCGGCGCCCGGACGGTCGCCTCGACCGTAGGTGCCGCCGGACGGACCCGCGACCGCAGGGCCCGGCCTCCGGCGCAGCGGCCGCTGCGCCACGTCCTGCGGGACGGTCAGGCGGCCACGGGCGCGCTGACCACGGCGTCGCGTCCGCCGGCCTTGGCCGCGTACAGCGCCGCATCGGCGAGCCGCAGCAGGTGCTCGGGGTCCTCGTCGGCGGGCCGGGTGGCCACGCCTGCGCTGATGGTGACGCCCACCTCACCTCGCGGCGTGCGGACGCGGATCGCCGCGCACCGGGCACGCACGTCCTCGGCCCGCCGCTCGGCCACCCGCATGGAGGCGCCCGGCAGGAGCAGCACGAACTCCTCGCCACCGAAGCGCGCCACGGTGTCGCCGTCCCGGACGCTCTCGGCGAGGACGCGGGCCACCTCGACCAGGACCCGGTCACCGACCGCGTGCCCGTGCTCGTCGTTGACCCGCTTGAAGTGGTCGACGTCCACCATGACGGCGCTGACCGGCGTCACCCCGGCGCCGGTGCCGGTGAGCACCCCCTCGAGGTAGCGGCGGTTGTGCAGCCCGGTCAGCCCGTCGCGCATCGCCTGCTCGGCGAGCTCGGTGCGCAGCCGTTCGAGCTCGGTGACGTCGCGCAGGACCACCACCGAGCCGACCCCGCGGCCGCCGTCGGCGGACATCGTGGTGACCCGGACGTCCAGGACCGTGCCCGACGCCGTGGTCAGCACGGTGCCGGTGACCGCGGTCAAGGCCGGCCGCAGCTCGGCCGCGACCACGTCACCCCAGTCCGCCCCGACCACGCGGGACCCGGCCCCACCGCCCGACTCCCGCACGAGCCGGCGCGCCGCCAGGTTCGCGTCCAGCACGCGGCCGCGCGGGTCGACGACCACGACGGCGTCGGCGATGGCTTCGAGGACCTGACGGGTCGAGACGGGGACGACGCCGTCCAGGTGCCCGTAGCGCTCGACCCACCACCACAGGACCGCACTGGCCAGGAAGAAGACGGGCGTCAGGTGCAGCGTCTGCGCGTTCACGGCGAGCACGTGCGTGCCGACGTTGCCGGCGAACGGCAGGGCCGCCCCGGTCAGGACGATCGCGTGCACGTGCCGGTGCCCGGGGACGGCGTGCAGCATGGCCCGGAAGACCGCTCCCAGGCCGCGCAGCAGCAGCCCGTAGCTGTAGGCGGTGTGCACCCAGAACAGCGGCCCCACCGAGATCACGTCGTCGTCGCCGGTCAGCGGCCGCAGGAACAGGTGGTGCCAGGGGTCGGTCGCCAGCACCACGAGGAGCACGCAGGGGTGCACGGCGAGCAGCAGGCAGGTCCGGCGGGACAGCGCCGCGCCGTGGCCCGCGAGCACCATGAAGTACCAGAACGACGCACCGCTGACGACGGCCGCGCCCGGGAACACCGCGTACTCGAGGACGACCCGCAGCGCGAGCGTGTCGGCGACGCCGAGCAGGGCGCGCGCGGCGGCCCACTGCGCCGCACCGACGAGCATGAGCGCCAACGGCAGCGCGAGCGGAGAGGTGCGGCGTCGGCGCAGCACGAGGCCGCTGGTCGCGACGGCGACCACGGCGGCGAGCAGCGAGACGGTCTCGACGAAGCTGGGCACGGTGGGCCTCTCGACGGTGTGCCGTCCCGATCGGGCCCGCGGGGGCGGGGTTGAGCACCGGCCGCGCGACGTACCGCCAGGTGGATGACGACCGCGGCACCCCACGAGCCGATCGGCCGCATCCGCCCCGCCCTGGTCCGGCTGGCGCTGGGCCGGCTGGCGCTGGTCCGGCTGGCGCTGGGCCGGCTGACGCTGGGCCGGGCTACGGCGCGAGCACCACGTCCTCGCCCCGCAGCGTCGCGCGCAGGCCGTCGTCGCGGACCCGGACGTCCTGCAGGACGAGACCCTCGGGCAGGCCCTCGACGCGCTCCTCGATCGTCACCAGCCGGCGCGCGACCGCCGCGAGACCGCGGGACAGCGGCGCCGGACCGCCGAGGTCGATCTCCGTCGGCACGATCGCGAGCTGCCCGTCCACCACCTCGATCGTCCCCGTCGCGGCCACCTGCAGTCGGCGCCCGGCCACCTCGACGGTGCGCACGAGGGTCGCCCCGGCGCCGTCGTCCGCGCGTCGCAGCGTCGTCCGACCGCCGATCTGCGCGGCGACGACCTCGAACGGCACCGTGACGTCCACGGCGAGCACCCCCGCGGTCAGCCCGTCGGCACCGGCCAGCGCGTCGTCCCCGACCGCGTGCACGTCGTGCAGCAGCGCGTCGGGCGTCGCGAGCAGCTGCGCGTCGAGCGTGAAGTCCCCCAGCCAGGTCTCCCCCGGCGCGACGTCGGACGGCGGCCGGCCGCCGCCTGCCGTGAGCGGACCGGACGCCGACGGCCGCGCGACCCCCGCGCCCGGCACGGGGTCGGTGATCCACCACAGCACCCCGGCCGTCACCAGGAACAGCGCGACCAGGGTGATCCCCGCGCCGACCAGCCCGTCCCGCACGCGTCGTCGCTCCATGGCTGCAGTCTGCCCGCGGCCCGCCGGCGCGACATCCGGCATACGCTCGGTGCGCACCACCGGGACGCCAGGACCGCGACGAGGCGATCCGCCGTCCCGCAGCCAGGCGCGCACGACGCCTGCACCACGCGCCCCACGCCCACCGGCGGCCTGGGCAGCGCCCGCACGGACCGGCCGGCCGCACCACCCCCGGGGGAGACACCATGCGCACCACACCATCCGTCCCAGGGCGGGCGACGACGTCCCGCCGTCCGCTCACGGCCGCCGCCGGGATGCTCGTGGCCGGCTCGCTCGTCCTGACCGCGTGCGCCCAGGACCCCGGCGGCTCCGCGGACGACGGCGACGGCGGCTCCGACGGGGACGTCGAGATCCGCTTCACCTGGTGGGGCGCCGACGCGCGTGCCCAGATCACCGAGCAGGTCGTCGAGCGGTTCGAGGAGGCCAACCCCGGCATCGACGTCGAGACGGAGTGGAGCACCTGGGACGGGTACTGGGACAAGCTCGCGACCAGCGCCGCCGCCGGGGACATGCCCGACGTGGTGCAGATGGACGAGAGCCAGATCAACGCCTACGGCTCCCAGGGGTCGCTGCTGGACCTGGAGTCCCAGCCCGACGCGCTGGACGTCAGCACCATCGAGCCCGAGGTGCTGCTGACCGGGGAGGTCGACGGCACGATCGTCGGTGCCCCCGTCGGCATCGCCCTGTACTCGGTGGGGGTCAACCCCGACCTGCTCGAGCGTGCCGGGGTCGAGATGCCGGACGACACCACCTGGACCTGGGACGACTTCGTGGAGAAGGCGACCGCGGTGAGCGACGCGCTCGGCGACGAGGGGATCACCGGGATGGACTTCTTCGGCATGGACTCGGCCGAGATCGGCGCCTACGCGCGGCAGCACGGCGAGCAGGTCTTCCCCCGTGAGGACGAGGAGCCGGTCAGCGAGGAGACCCTGGTCGAGTTCTTCGAGCTCGCCCTGCGGATGCAGGAGACGGGCGCCACCCCGCAGCCGTCCCTGCAGACCGAGACGATCGTCGCGGCGATCGAGCAGAGCCCGTTCGGCACCAACACGTCGGCGTTCCACCTGCAGTTCCACACCCAGATCCAGGCCTTCGTCGACGCCAGCGGCACCGAGCTGCAGCTGCTGCGGCTGCCGGCGGTCGAGCCCGGCGAGCCGCACATGGTCAACAAGGCGTCGATGTACTGGTCCGTCGCCGAGACGACCGAGCACCCGGAGGCGGCCGCGAAGCTGGTCGACTTCATGCTCAACGACGAGGAGGCGGCCCTGCTGCTCGGGGTGGAGCGCGGGGTCCCCGGGATCCCGGCGATCCAGGAGGTGATCCGGCCCGAGCTCAGCCCGACCGGGACGATGGCGCTCGACTTCGCCGCCGAGATGCAGGAGGAGGTCGTCGAGCCGCCCCAGGTCACGCCGAGCGAGGCGTCGAGCTTCGACGGCGAGATGGGGCGGATCGGCAGCGAGGTGCTGTTCGGCTCGATGACGCCCGAGCAGGCAGCTCAGGCCGTGCTCGACGTCATCGCGGCGTACGAGGACTGACCGGGCGGGGCGACCGCGGGCGGCGCCCCCGGGGCTCGCGCGGCCGGCGTCAGCGGGACGCCGGCTGCGCGAGCAGCTGCCGGGCCGCCACCCCGATGACCGCGCTGTAGGTGGGGTAGGCGAACTCGACCCGCGCGAGCGTGGCGACGTCGACCCCGGCGGCCATGGCGGTGGTGACCGCCTGGATCACCTCGACCGCGTTCTCCCCGACCGCGTGCGCGCCGAGCAGCAGCTCGCGTCGCCGGTCGGCGACGAGCTTGAGGAACCCGCGCGGGCGGTCGTCGATCAGCGGCCGCTCCATGCTGTCGTACGGCACGTGCGCGACCAGGCACTCGCGGTCGCGGTCGCGGGCCTCGTCCTCGGTGAGCCCCACGCCGGCGTAGTCGGGGTCGGTGAACCCGCCGGACGGGAGCAGGTGGTGCGGGCTGCGCTGGGTCGCACCGAGCACCGCGTTGCGGGCCGCGGCCTCCGCCTCGACGTGCGCCGCCTGGACGAGCATCGCCTGACCGTTCGCGTCGCCCGCGGCGAAGATGTGCCCGACGTCGGTGCGCAGGTACTCGTCGACGGGGATCCGTCCGCGTTCCGCGGTCACGCCGGCGGCCTCCAGGCCCAGCCCCTCCACCGACGCCGGCCATCCGGCGGCCATGATGACCGCGTCGAACCGTGCGGTGGTCGCGCCCCCGTCCCCGCCCGTGTCCTCGGCGGCTCGCTGCCCGGCGTCCGCGGGCGGCATGCGCCAGGTGAGGTCGATGCCGCCGTCGTCGGCTCGAGCCAGCGCCACCACGCGCGGCACCGAGGTCAGCACGCGCACGCCCTGCTCGACGAACGCCCGCTCGACCTCCGCGGAGACGGCAGCGTCGGCGGGCGCCAGGATGCGCGGGGCGACCTCGAGCAGGGTCACCTCGCTGCCGAAGGCGTTGAAGATGGTCACGAGCTGGGCGCCGGTGTTGCCCGCGCCGATGATCGCGACCCGCCGCGGCAGCTCGGCCAGGCCCAGCACCTCCTCCGGCAGGGTCGCGAGCTCGGCCCCGGGGACGGGCAGCCGGCGGGAGTGGCCGCCCACGCACAGGATCACCGACTGCGCACGGATCCGGCGGCCCGTGCCGGCCAGCTCGACCTCGTGCGGGCTCACGAACCGCGCACGGCCCTCGAGCAGCAGCTCCACGCCCGCGTCGGCGAACCGCTCCGGGTCGGACTTGGCCGCCTGGACGCGGTCCACGGTGGACCGCACCCGGGCCACCGTGGTGGACCAGTCGATCGCCTGCTCGGCGACGGTGATCCCGTAGGCGTGCGCGGCGCGGACCTCGCGCATCAGCCGGGCGGTCTTGGCGAGCACCCGGGTGGGGACGCAGCCGGTGTTGACGCAGGTCCCGCCGGTGCGTTCGGCGTCGACGACGACGACTCGGGCGCCGAGCTCGGCGGCGCGCAGGGCGGCGGACGTGCCGGCGGGGCCGGCACCGATCACGAGGACGTCAGGGGTGTCGGTCACGCGCACACTCTGGTGCCTGGTCGGTCCGTGCGCGCCCCGACGTGGCGCTGCCCCCACCCACCGTCGCCGGTGGGTGGGGGCTCGGGCCGCCGGGCGTGGACGTCAGTCGACGGTGACGAACCCGTCGCTGGTCACGGTCGCGCGCCCGCGGGTGCCCTCGACCACGACCGTGATCGTGTGCGTGCCGACCTCGTCCCACCCGTGGGTGAACACCACGTCGCGGTGGCTCTTGGTCGGCGCGCCCAGGTCGACCGTCGCCTGCAGGACGTCGTCGACGTAGACGTGGGCCCGGCCGTGGTCGGGGGCCTTCATGGCGACCCAGGCGACGCTGCGGCCGGTGAACGTGTGGCTCATCGACGCCCCGCCGCGGTTGGTCCGCAGGGCGGAGCCGTCCAGCAGCGCCGACCCGCCGACGGTCCACCAGTAGCTGGCCCGGGACGCCTGGGTGTCCGGGACCAGCGTGACCGTCCGGGTCGCCGAGGCCGAGGCGGTGTTGCCCGCGGCGTCGTCCGCGGCCACCGCCACGGTGCTCGGGCCGGCCGGCACGTCGAGGTCCGTCGCGGTGGCCGTCGCGCCGAGCTCCGCGCTCGCCGGGGAGGTGAGGCGGACCGCGTCCACGGCCACGTCGTCGGTCACCGACCAGCGGGCGGTGACCGGGACCACGCCCGACGTGGACACCGCGCCGGGACGCAGGTCCAGCAGCGGGGTCCCGGCGAAGACGGGAGCGGTGACGTCCAGGACGGTCGCCGTCCGGCAGCCGAAGGACGTGTCGGTGCCGGAGCCGACGTTCACCGCCGTCACGCAGACCTCGTGGCTGCCGACGGGCAGGGACACCACGGTGTCGAACCCGGCCGACGCGCTCAGGTCGCCGAACACCGCACGCACGTCCGGCCGTGACGCGTCGGCGGTGACCCGGGTGGTCGTCCCGGCCACGGTGACGTCCACCGCGATCGGCCCGGTGGTGTCACGGTCCGCGGCCCAGCCGCGCACCCGCAGACCGCCGGGCACCGGCGCCAGGCTGTCGAAGCTCCCCACCGGCGACACCTCGGGTGGCACGACCGGCGCCGGGTCCGGGGCTGCGAGGGTGCCGTTCGTGGTCGTCGCCCCGGTCAGGGCGACGTAGGAGTCCGTCCCGCCCGGCGCCCTGGTCCCGGTGACCCGCACGGTGAGGCTGTGCGGTCCCGCGGTCAGCTCCGGGGTGGTGAAGAAGGTGTCGGTGGTGCCCGGGTTGCGGTACTGGCTGACCATCACCTCCGGGCCGCCGTCGACGCTGACCGCCGCCATGCCCTTGTTGGTGCCCAGGATGCCCTGCAGCGAGACGCTGCCGCCGCCCTCGCCGACCTGCGCGGTGATCGACGCCGTGCGCCCGGCCACCTTCGTGTAGTGCTCACCGCGCGCGGTGGACACCGACCAGGCGCCGACGTACCCGAACGCCGTGTGGTCGACCGACGACGGCTGGGGCGCCGGTGCCGGTGCGGGGACGGGTTCGGGGGCGGGTTCGGGGGCGGGGGCGGGTGCGGGCGTCGCCGCGGGTGCGGTCGCCGGGGTCGCGGCGGGTTCCGGCGCGAGGTCGACCGAGGTCGGCACGGACGTCGTCGGCGGGACCGCGTCGACGTCGGCGGACGACCGGTAGCCGGGCGAGACGTAGTCCACCCCCGCCGTGCCGACCGGGACGAACTCACCCTGTGCCGGGCTGCCGATGTTGACCGACGGCCACGCCTCGGAGCCGGGCAGGGTGCCCTTGGGCCACAGGAACCCGTCCCGCCAGGACGGATCCTTCGGGGCCACCCACACGTCCCGGACCGTCAGGGGCCAGCCGAGGCCGTCGCGCCACATCAGGTACCCGCTGGTGGGGGTGCCGTGCAGGTCGACCCGCCGCAGGTCGAACAGCTCGGGCTCGACGGGATCGGCCCACTGCTGGGTCGGCAGCATGAAGAAGCCCTGGTACTCGGTGTGCCCGGTCAACCCGTCCACGAGCAGCTGCCGGGGCCCCGCCCAGCTCTGCAGCACGTCGGCGTGCGCACCGGACTGCGACCCGTGGGCGGTGTCCACCCGGATGTTCTGCAGCTGCACCCGGGCACCGTAGATCTGGCCGAGGTTGATGCCGTCCTCGAGGCCCGGACCGGTGATGCGCAGGCCCTCGACGTGGACGGTGCCGCGCTGGTTGTGCAGGTACAGGCCGCGACCGGCGTGCGTCGTCCCGGCGATCGCCTCCTCGGGGAGCTCGATCTGACCGCCGATGAGCACGACGTTGCGCCCGCCGTGGATCTGCAGCCCGTTGATCGCCACCAGCGGGGTGTCGGGCATCTGGATGATGTAGTCGCGCGTCGGGTCGAGCTTGAGGTTCCGGTTGGCGACGCTGACGCTGACCGTCGTGGGGTTCGTCAGCTCCGGCGGGGCGAAGCTGAGCGGCTGCGTGGCGGCAGCGTCGGCGGGGGCGGCGGCGTCGGCGGTGGACGCGGCCGCGGGGCCCACGGCGGGCGTCGTGACGGCCGCGGCGAGCGCCAGGGCGGCGCCCGCGGCCCACCGCGCCGAGGCTCGGCGCCGGCGGGTGGTGGCGCCGTGGGTGCCCGCCGCCGGGTCGGCGGCGGGCGGGCGGACGGGTCGAGCGAACATGGTGGGGGTCCTTGCGGTCGAGGTGAGGTTCGCTCCCCACATCGATCCGGTCCCCGCCCCGCCCAGGCCCGACCCGGACGCTCACCCGTCTGCCCTGGCCCGGTCACCGCCACGGCCCAGTCCCCGCTCATCCGGACGAGTGCGTCTGCGTCCGACCCCTCACGAGCGGCGCGCAGGGTGAGCACCGCCTGCACCCGCCGGGCCGGGCGCGCGTCCCGTGCCGCACCCGGTCGCGTCGGGGCGCCGGCCCGCCGCGTCCCGGCGGGACCGGGAACGACGACGGGGGAGGTCACCGGCGGACCGGCGACCTCCCCCGTCAGCGGTCGGACGTCAGCCCAGGCGGCGACGCATCCGCACCAGGGCGGCCCCGGCCGCCACCAGGAGCACCTGCAGCCCGACGAGGGCTGCGGCGTCGCTGCCGGTGGACGCGAGCGTCCGCGTCGACGTGGCCGCCGACGTCGTGGCCGCCGAGCCGCCGGCCGAGGCGGGAGCCGACGCGCTGACCGGCGCGCTGACCGGCGCGCTGACCGGCTCGCCGACGACCGGCTCGTCGACCGGCCCGTCGGTGTCCAGCGGCGACGGCACGAGGTCCTCGACGACCGTGAAGCCCAGGTCGCCCCAGACACCCGACGCCCCGCCGGTCGCCCGGATGCGGTAGTCACCCGCGGCCAGCTCGGGCAGGACGGCGGTGACGGTCGCGCGGCCCTCGTCGTCGGCCACCCCGGTGCCGAGCAGCACGTCGCCCGGGTGCAGGTAGAAGGCCACCGTCTCGCCCGGCTGGAACCCGCCGGCGGTGAGCGTCGCGGAGTCGCCGTCGACCGGGGTGGCGGTGACGTCGGCGGTGGGCTCGTCACCGTCGGCGACCGGCTCGCCGGCCACGGTCACGGTCACGGTCGTCTCGCCGGCGAGGACCTCGTCGGTCGCCGGGGTGCTCACCACGAGCCGGTGCGTGCCGGGCTCCAGGACCGGCAGGACGATCGTGAACGGCCCGCTCGGGGGCACGTCGACGGTGACGAGCACGTCGTCGCCCCGGCGCACCGTGAGCGTCGTGGGCCGCTTGCCCGCGGGCAGGTCGACGGTCAGCACGGTCGGGGTGCCGACGGGGGTCCGGACGTCCTCGGGCAGGTCCACCGGGACCTCCACCGGGACCGGCGCGACCACGAGGGGCTGCTCGGCCGAGTCGACCTGCTGGTACAGGCCCTGCGTCGACGAGCCGGAGTAGTGCGCGAGCACGGTCCAGCGACCCTCGGCCAGCGTGGGGAAGGTGGCCTGGGCGCGACCGTCCACCAGGACGGTGCTCTGCACGACGGCGGGCTCCCCGTCGCGGTAGGCGATCACCTGGATGCCTCCCTCGGGGGTGCCGTGGGCGCCGGTGGCCGCGACCTGCACGGTGAACGGCGAGCCGACGACGACCTTCGCCGGGGCGTCGATCGTGAGCCCCGGGAGGGCCGCGTCGATCCACAGCGAGGCGGTGGCCGACGACGGCCGGGCGGCCGGGCTGCCGTTGTACGTCGCGGTGAGGCCGACCTCGCCGGCGCGCACGGGCGCCAGGATCGTGGTCGAGGCGGCGCCGTCGAGGACCGCGAGGTCGACGGTCGCGTCCGAGCCGGCCATCGCCAGGGTGACCGTCCCCCCGGTGACGGGTCGCCCGGCGGCCTGGACGGTGACGGTCACGGGGACCTCGGCGCCGGGGGCCGCGTGCGCGGGGACGCCGAGCTGGACGGTGGCGACCGGCTGCAGGGGCGTGGCGGTCACCGAGGCGGTGGGGCTCGTGCCGGCCCTGTTCACGGCGGCCACGGAGAAGGTGTAGGGGGTCCCGTTGGCGAGCCCCTCGGCCACGTACCGGGTCCCCGTCACGGGAACGACCACGCCGCCCGGCTCACGTGTGACGACGTAGGTGACGGGCGCGCCGCCGTCGGACACCGGGGCCGCCCAGGCCAGGGCGACCGCGCCGTCCTCGGCCGTCGCGACGACGTCGCGCGGGGCCGACGGTGCGGTGGCCGGCGCGGTGTAGGTGACGTCTGCGTAGCCGTTCATGGTGTGGGTGCCGGCGGTGGGGTCCCACACCGGGACGTAGACGCAGCGCAGCCAGACGGAGTAGGTCCGGCTGGACAGGTCGCGACCCTCCAGGTCGAACGTGTACCGCGCGGCCGGTGCGTACCGCGTCTCGGAGCCGTTCACGGTGCCGATGGCGTAGCCGATCTGCCAGTTGTCGGGGTTCATGGGCAGCCGCTCGTCGCAGCCCCAGGAGACCTGGTTGCCGGCGACGGTGACGTCCCGGACGTCGGCGGCGGCGGGCAGCGCGGCGAGCGTCAGGCCGGCGCCGGTGAGCGTCAGGGTGGCGGTCGCGGCGGCGGCGCGGCGCGTGAAGGCGCGGCGGTGCCCGGTGGCGCGGGGATGGGTCACGGTGTCCTCTGGGTGGGGCGCGGGAACGGTCGCCGGGCGACCGGCTGCCCCTCGGGGGGGCGGCATCCCGACCATCGGCCGCTGGGCCGATCGTGTGAGCGGTCGGACGCCGGGCGGCCAGACCCCGGCTCGGCGCCCCGGCGCGCACGACGGCGGGGGACCGGCCGTCGGACCGGTCCCCCGCCGCCTCGTCACCGTGCGCCGACCCGTCGGGTCAGCGCGCCGGGTGCCGGCTCAGCCCTCGCTGCGGTGCAGGAACGCCGCGGTGGCCTGGCGGCTCACCGGCTCCGTCGGCCGGTAGGTGCCGTCGGAGTACCCCGTCGAGATCCCGGCGCCCGTCATCCAGCGGATCGCCGCGTCGAACGGCGACCCGGCCGGCACGTCGACCGGACCCGCCACCGGGGCCGGCTCGGGTGAGCCCTCGGTGCGCCACAGGAACGCCGCCATCGCCTGCCGGGAGACCGGCAGCGCCGAGCCGAACACCGGCTTGCCCGGCGCGGGGTACCCGCTGGCGAGGCCCTCGGCGGCCATCCACTCGATGGCCGCGTAGAAGGGGTGCGTGGCCGGGACGTCGGCGAAGGTCTGGGTTCCGTCGGCCGGGGTCCAGGTGGTACCCGACGCGCGGTAGAGGAACGCCGCCATGGCCTGCCGGGAGACGGCGTCGAGCGGGTAGAAGTACCGCCCGCCGTCGACGACGGTGCCGGTGGACAGCCCGTACTCGTACATCCACCGGATGTCGTCGGCGAAGACGTACTGCGGGGTGACGTCGAGGAACGGCTGGGCGTTGGGGTCGTCCGCGCAGGACGCGTCCCACTCGGTCGTCGGCGTGATGCTCGTGCACCGGAACGCCGACGGGTTGACCACCTCGGGCGGCAGCCACGCGTCCGCGGCCTGCTCGAAGTCGTACCCGAGCGCGAGCAGCGTCTGCTCGGACCAGGCGGTGCCGGTGAACACCACGGACGACGGTCGCCGGTTGGTCGGGGCGTAGCCGGCGGGGACGATCACCGACGGGTAGCCGGCCCGCGCCGCGAGCCCGGTGGTGCGCGAGTTCGACACGATCGCGTCCAGGTCGTCGCCGGCGAGCACGGTGTCGATGGCCGCGCGGGACTCCGTCAGTCCCTGCTGCAGGTTTGCCTCGTAGGTGGCGAGCTGCGCCGGGTCGGTGAGGTCGACGGCCTCGGACGCGACCAGCAGCGTCTGGCCGAACTTCAGCGCCTCCTCGGGGTGGGCGGCGTTGTACTCGACGATGTCGGTGAGGGTGTCCATCGGCGCGTCCTCGGGCAGCCGCGCGAGGTAGCTGTTGAGGTCCCGCTCGAACTCCTCGACCAGGATGCTGGGCGCCGTGGTGCCGCCCAGCGTGACCGGCACCAGGGTCGCGCCCTGCGCCTCGAGCGTCGCCAGCGCCTCGGTCCAGACGGCGTCGGTCGCATCCGTCTCGCCGGTCACGACGCCGAGCCGGGCGCCCTGCAGGGCGGTGTCGCTGAGCCCGGCGGTGAAGTCCACGCCGACGCTCGGGTTGGCCGCCGTCCACGGGTCCTCGGGGTCCACCCCGGTGATCGCGGTGAGCAGCGCCGCCGCGTCGTACACGCTGCGGACCATCGGTCCGGCGGTGTCCTGCGTCGCCGAGATGGGGACGACCCCCGTGCGAGGGACCAGCCCGACCGTGGGCTTCACCGCGGCCAGGGAGTTCGCCCGCGCCGGGCTGAGGATGGACCCGGAGGTCTCGGTGCCGATCGTCAGCGTCGCCAGGCCGGCCGCCGCGGCGGAGCCCGGACCGGAGCTGGACCCGCTGGGGCTCTGGCTCAGGTCGTAGGGGTTGAGCACCTGACCGCCGAGCGAGCTGTACCCCGCCGGCATGCCGCTGGTCATGAAGTTGGCGAACTCGGTCAGGTTGGCCTTGCCGAGGATGATCGCGCCGGCCTCACGCAGCCGGGCGATCAGCGGGGCGTCCGCGGCGGGGTAGGAGTCGGCGAGCGCGACGCTGCCCGCGGTGGTCGGCATGCCGGCGACGTCGATGTTGTCCTTGACGATGACGGTGACGCCGTGCAGCGGTCCGCGGACCGTCCCGGCGGCCCGCTCCGCGTCCAGGGCTGCCGCCTCCGCGAGCGCCTGCGGGTTCACCGCGAGCACCGAGTTCAGGTGCGGCCCGTTCGTGCTGAGGGCGTCGATCCGGGTCAGGTAGGCCCGGGTGAGCGAGACGGACGTGAAGTCCCCGGCGGTGAGGCCGGCCTGCACCTCGGGGACGCCGGCGGTGGCGAGGTCGATCGGGGCGTGCCACGCGTCGGCGACGGCGGTGGTCGAGTCCCCCGCCCCCGGGTCGGCGGTGCGGGCGGTCGGGGCCGCGGTCGCGGTGAGCGGGACGGTCGCGAGCGAGGCGGTGAGGACGGCGGCGAGCAGGCACGTGGTGCCTGCCCGCCGGGCGGACGTGGTCGAGCCGTGTGACATGGGTTCCCCTTGGTGGACGTGCACCGGGGCCGGCCCCCAGCGGCCGGTCCTGCGGTGCTCTCGCCCGCGACGTGCGGCGGCGCCGCCCGGACGGGTGAGGACGCGATCACAGCACCGCGGGGTTTCCGGCGATCGACCGGCCCGTGTCGGGGGTGTTGCGCGAGGAGCGGGGGGCACCGGCGTCGTCCCGGGTCCGCACCACCCGCGCCGACACGACCAGTCCGACCATCCCGACCACCCACACCACGCCGGCGCTGAGCAGGGCGACGCGGTAGTCGGCCAGCGGCAGGTCGACGCCGGCCGCGCCACCACCCCGCGCGTCGAGCACCAGCCCGACGCCGAGCATGGTGAGCAGGGCCGCGAGGAAGCCGCCGGCGTTGGCGACCCCGGTCGCCGTGCCCATCCGCTCCCGGGGGTTGTGGGCGCGGGCGATGTCCAGACCCACCAGCGACACCGGTCCGCCGACCGCGACCACCGCCATGAAGGCGGCGAGCGCACCGAGCGGCAACGGCTCGGCGGGCACCAGCAGGCCCGTCCACGCCGCACCGATCAGCACCGCGACCGCCGCCACCATCGCCAGCCGCCGCTCGGGGTGCCGGCCGCTCACCTGGCCGACGACGGGCCCGGCGACGATCGCCGCCACGACGCTCACGCTCAGCAGCGCGCTGGCCTCGACCGGGGTGCGTCCCTGCGCCGAGACGAGGAACGGGAAGGCCCACAGCAGCACCATCGCGTTCAGCGAGAACGCCGACACGAAGTGGACCCAGAAGCCGAGCCAGGTGCCCGGCTCGCGCAGGGTCGCGCCCAGCCGACCCGGCGGGCGCGGCGCTGCGGTGGTCGACGACCGGACGCCGTCCGCGGCGGGGCGCGCCCGGGTGGCCCCGGTCGGACCGGTCGGACCGCTCGGACCGCTGGGCTCGGCCAGCTGGGCGAGCTCGGCCAGCGGCAGCGTCTCCGCGCGCTCGGCCGACCGGCGTGGCATCCGGAACCGCCGGACGTCCGCGCGGCCGTGCTCGGGCGAGTCCCGCACCACCACGAGGACCGCGAGGACCGCCAGCACCCCCAGCACGGCGGTGGCCCCGAACGCCTGCGTCCACCCCAGCCGGTGCAGGGCCAGCACGAGCGGCACCGCGGCCAGCAGCTGGCCGAGCATCCCCAGGATGCCGGTCAGCTGCGTCGCCAGCGGCACCCGGCGCATCGAGAACCACGACGGCAGCAGGCGGATCACCGAGACGAAGGTGCACGCGTCGCCGGCCCCGATCAGCACCCGCGCGGCGATGGCGACCTCGGCCGTGGTCGCCATCGCGATCGCCGCCTGCCCGACGGCCATCAGCAGCGCACCGGCCGCGATGAGCCGCCGTGGTCCCACCCGGTCCAGCACGACGCCGACCGGCACCTGCAGACCGGAGTACACCACCAGCTGGACGACGACGACGGCGGCCAGCGTGGACGCCCCGGTGCCGAACCGCTCGGACGCCTCGAGCCCGGCCACGCCGAAGGAGGACCGGTGCAGCACCGCGACGACGTAGGCCGCGACCGCCGTCCCCCAGACCGCGAGCGCGTACCTCCGGGACGGCAGTCGCGCGGAGGGGGCGATCGGCGAGGACGTCACGATGGGCCATTCTCCCGTGCCCGCGACGTCGTCGCTCCGGCGGTGCTCCGTCCGCCGGGTCGTTACCGTGACCACGGCGACCGCCCACCCCGGCGGCCCGACCACAGCGGCCCAGCCCGCCGGGCCGCGAGCACCACCCCCGTCCCCGAGCACCGAGCACCGAGCACCGAGCACCGAGGAGCAGACACATGCCGCACACCGTCCAGGGGATCGTCTCCCGCGCGAAGGGGGCGCCCGTCGAGCTGGTGGACATCGTGGTGCCCGACCCCGGCCCGGGTGAGGCCGTCGTCGACGTGCAGGCGTGCGGGGTGTGCCACACCGACCTGCACTACCGCGAGGGCGGCATCACCGACGACTACCCGTTCCTGCTCGGCCACGAGGCCGCCGGGGTCGTGTCGGCGGTGGGCGACGGCGTCACGCACGTCGCCGTCGGCGACACCGTGGTGCTCAACTGGCGCGCGGTGTGCGGGGAGTGCCGGGCCTGCAAGCGCGGCGAGCCGCGGTACTGCTTCAACACCCACAACGCCGCCCAGCCCATGACCCTGCCCGACGGCACCCCGCTGTCACCCGCGCTCGGGATCGGTGCGTTCTGCGAGAAGACGCTGGTGCACGCGGGCCAGTGCACCAAGGTCGACCCCGACGTCGACCCGGCCGTCGCGGGTCTGCTGGGCTGCGGGGTGATGGCCGGCCTCGGTGCGGCCGTGAACACCGCACCGGTGCGCCGCGGGCAGACCGTCGCGGTGATCGGGTGCGGCGGCGTCGGCTGCGCCGCCGTGGCCGGCGCGGTGCTCGCCGGAGCGCGGCGCGTCATCGCGATCGACCTCGACGAGAGCAAGCTGGCCCGGGCGCGCGACCTCGGCGCGACCCACACCGTGTGCTCCGCCGGCATGACCGAGGACGACGTCGTCGCGGCCATCCGGGCGCAGACCGACGGCGTGGGCGCGGACGTGGTCATCGACGCGGTCGGCCGCCCCGAGACCTGGCGGCAGGCGTTCTACGGCCGCGACCTCGCCGGGACGGTCGTGCTGGTCGGGGTGCCGACGCCGGACATGCAGCTCTCGGTGCCGCTGGCCGACGTGTTCGGCCGGGGCGGGGCGCTGAAGTCGTCCTGGTACGGCGACTGCCTGCCGGAGCGGGACTTCCCGGCGCTGCTCGAGCTGTACGCGCGCGGGCGGCTGCCGCTGGACGCGTTCGTCTCCGAGCGCATCGGCCTGGGCGACGTCGAGGAGGCCTTCGCCACGATGCAGCGCGGCGAGGTGCTGCGCTCGGTGGTCGTGCTGGACGGGGACCGGGCGTGAGCGCCCGCGTCGACCACCTGGTCACGTCCGGGACGTTCAGCCTGGACGGGCAGACCTTTGACGTCGACAACAACGTGTGGCTCGTCGGTGACGACCACGAGTGCGTGGTGGTCGACGCCCCGCACGACGCCGACGTCATCGCCGCGGCGGTCGCCGGCCGGCGGCTGCTGGCCGTGGTCGCGACGCACGCGCACGACGACCACGTGCGCCAGGCGCCCGCGCTCGCCGCGCGGTTCGGCGCGCCCGTGCTGCTGCACCCGGCCGACCGGCCGGTGTGGGAGCTGACCCACCGTCCGCAGGACGGCGCGCCGGCCCCGACCACCGACCTCGCCGACGGCCAGGTGATCTCCGTCGCCGGCACCGAGCTGCACGTGCTGCACACGCCCGGGCACAGCCCCGGCTCGGTGTGCCTGTACGCGCCGGGGCTGGACACGGTGTTCACCGGGGACACCCTGTTCGCCGGTGGTCCGGGCGCGACCGGGCGGTCGTTCTCGGACTTCCCCACCATCGTGAGGTCGATCCGGACCCGGCTGCTGACGCTGCCCGCCGAGACGCGGGTCCTGACCGGGCACGGCGACTCGACCACCATCGGGGACGAGGCGCCGCACCTGCAGGAGTGGATCGACCGGGGCCACTGAGGGCCGGTCAGGCGGGGACGTCGACCTCGCGGCACGCCACCGGGTGACCGGCGCGGCTGGCGGTGTCGACGGCCTCGACGCAGACCGTGTGCCGCCCGGGGGCGACCGACCGGGTGTGGGCGAACCCGTGCCGGTCCCCGCGGCGGAACACCGCGCCGACGTCGGGGCGGGACAGGTCGGACCGCACGGCGGCCACGACGCCGTCCACGGACACCCGCACGTCGGTCGGGTCGAGGCTGTCGGGGTCCAGCGCCCACCCGGACACCGACACCTGCCCGGGCGCGGCCCGCACGCTGTCCACGAACCCGAACGGTGCCTCGTTCGGCACCGTGACGTCCCGGCAGCCCAGCAGCGTGTCCGGGCCCACGCCGGTGTTGAGCGCGGACACGCACACCCGGTGGGTGCCCGGGGGCAGGCTCGCGGTGTGCCGGAACCCGCGCCGGTCGGTGGTGCCCAGCGCCGCGGCGACGTCCGGGCGGGACCGGTCGGCCATGATCCACGCAGCCGCGCCGCCCACCTCGACCCGGATCCGGGTCGGGTCGCTGCTGTCGGGGTCCAGGCTCCAGCCGGCGACCGTCACCCCGACCGACGACGGCGTCGCGCCGTCGAGGTGACCGATCGGCGGCGCGCTCTGCACCGCGACACCCACGGAGCGGCAGGCGAGCCGCGCGGGCGCGCCGGACTCGGTGTCCACGCCGTCCACGCACAGCTCGTGCAGACCCGGCGCGAGCGGCGTCGAGACCGTGAAGCCGTGCCGGTCCCCGCGACCGAGCACCGCCTGCACGTCGGGCCGCAGGTCCTGCGCCGGCAGCTGCGCGACGACGGCGCCGTCCACCAGGACGCGCACGTCGCTCGGCGCGGTCGTGTCGGGGTCCAGCGTCCAGCCGGTGACCGTCGCCGACGACGCGGTGCTTTCGACCGTGTCGACGTGCCCGACCGGCGCGGCGTTGGCCACGGCGACCGTGCGGCAGCCGAGCGTGGTGAACCCGACCCCGCTGGAGTCGATCGCGTACACGCACACCTCGTGCGGGCCGGGTTCCTGGCCGGGGAACGTGACCGCGAACCCGTGCCGGTCCCCGCGACCGTGCACCGCGGCGACGTCGGGCCGGGACAGGTCGGCGTGCTGGGCCACGCCCGCGCCGTCGACGTACACGTGCACGTCCGTCGACGCGCTGGTGTCCGGGTCCAGCGCCCAGCCCTGGACGGTCACGGACCGGCCCTCGGTCGACACCCCGTCGAGGTAGCCGATCGGCTTCTGGGCGGTCAGCGAGCCGGTCCACCAGGAGGTCCGCATGTGCGCGCCGTTCCAGCTCAACGACACGTGCACGTGGTCGGTGTGCGGGACCGCGCCGTTGTACGGCCGCCAGCCGGTGGACATCGCCGTGGACGCCGTCCAGATCCGGCGGTCCCAGATGACGTACATGACCCCGAGCCGCCGGGCGTTGTAGCCGGGCTTGCCGTCCGGCCCGGCGGCGGTCAGCCACGTGGTGAACGCGTCGCCCGCGGCCTTCTCGGCCGGACGGTCGGTGCGCAGTCCCCAGTCGAACGCGCGCCCCTCCTTGTGCTCGCTCTGCCCACCGGTGCTGCAGCTGCGGCTGATGCCGGTGTCGCGACCGATCCGGTAGAAGTCCATCGCGAGCCGCAGCACCGCCCGCGCCCCCGGCTTGGCCGTCGGGTCGCAGGTGGTCTGGCCGACGTACGGCGCGAAGGGGTCGACCGGCGACGGAGCCGGCACGGTCGCCGTCGGGCCGTCCGGCCCGGCCGCCTCGGCGGCAGGCAGCAGCACGCCGGTCAGCAGCGCCGCGAGGACGACCAGGACGGCGGTACGGGCACGGCGGGGAGTTCTGCCGCAGGAGCGCATGAGTGTCCAAGCGAACGGGGTCAGGTGGCCCCGTCATGATCGGCCACCCGACCCGGGCCGTGAGCAGTGCGTCCGGACAGGGTCGCGACGGGCACCCGGCCGCAAATCGACATGTACGTTAGAGTCGATTCAGACCGCCGGTCGCCGCGCGCGATGGCGCGACGGACGGGCCGCCCCTCTGACCGCGCACCGTTGCGGACCCCACCTGCCGACCCGATCGGGCCGCGGCCCGCCGCCGGTCGACCGGTCGGCTGCGCCCGCCCAGCTGAACGGACCACCACGTGCCCCACGCCACCCCAGCCGCCACGCCCGCCACCGACCCCCGCACGCCGACGGCCACCCGGCCGTCGCCGGCCGTGCCGGAGGCCGACGAGGCCCACTCCGTGCTGGCGGCGCTGCGCTCGCCGGCCCGCCTGCGCACCGAGGTGCTCGCGGGGCTGGTGGTGGCCCTGGCGCTCATCCCGGAGGCCATCGCGTTCTCCGTCATCGCCGGCGTGGACCCGCGGCTGGGCCTGTTCGCGTCCTTCACCATGGCGGTGTCCATCGCCGTCCTCGGTGGTCGCCCGGCGATGATCTCCGCGGCGACCGGCGCCATCGCGCTCGTCGTCGCGCCGGTGGCCCGCGAGTACGGGACCGACTACCTCATCGCGACGGTGATCCTCGGCGGCGTCATCCAGGTCGTGCTCGGGGTGGCGGGCGTGGCCCGGCTGATGCGGTTCATCCCGCGGTCGGTCATGGTCGGCTTCGTCAACGCGCTGGCCATCCTGATCTTCCTGTCGCAGGTCCCGCACCTGACCGGGGTGCCGCTGCTGGTGTACCCGCTGGTCGCCGCCGGCATCGCGGTGATCGTGCTGCTGCCCCGGCTGACCCGCGTCGTCCCGGCGCCCCTGGTGGCGATCGTCCTGCTCACCGCCGCGGCGGTCCTGGCCGCCCTCGACGTCCCCACCGTGGGTGACGAGGGTGCGCTGCCGGACAGCCTGCCGGCGCTGTTCCTCCCCGACGTGCCGCTGACGCTCGCGACCCTGCAGATCATCGCCCCGTTCGCCCTGGCGATGGCGCTCGTCGGCATCCTGGAGTCGCTGCTGACCGCCAAGCTCGTCGACGACGTCACCGACACCCACTCCGACAAGACCCGGGAGGCCTGGGGGCAGGGCGGCGCCAACATCATCACCGGCTTCTTCGGCGGCATGGGCGGCTGCGCGATGATCGGCCAGACGATGATCAACGTGAAGGCGTCCGGCGCCCGCACCCGGATCTCGACCTTCCTCGCCGGGGTCTTCCTGCTGGGCCTGGTCGTCGGCCTCGGCGACGTCGTCGCGATCATCCCCATGGCCGCCCTGGTCGCGGTGATGATCATGGTCGCCGTCGGCACCGTCGACTGGCACTCGGTCCGGCCTGCCACCCTGGCGCGCATGCCGCGCTCGGAGACGGCCGTGATGCTCTCCACGGTCGTGGTCACCGTCGCCACCCACAACCTCGCCTACGGCGTCGGGGTCGGCGTCCTGGTGGCCATGGTGCTGTTCGCCCGCCGCGTCGCCCACGTCACCACGGTGACCCGGCTGGCGGCGTCCGACGACGACACCCGGCGGGTCTACGTCGTCACCGGCGAGCTGTTCTTCGCCTCGTCCAACGACCTCGTGTACCAGTTCGACTACGCCGGCGACCCCGCCGACGTCGTCCTCGACATGACCGACGCCCACATCTGGGACGCGTCCACCGTGGCGACCCTGGACGCGATCACCACCAGGTACGCGGCCAAGGGCAAGACCGTCACGATCGTCGGGATGAACCCCGACAGCGCGCGCCGCCACGGGCGGCTCGCCGGCAGCCTCGCGGCCGGGCACTGATGACCGGTCCGTCCCCGGGCGCCCGCCCGGGCGCACGGACGGGCAACGACGCCGTCGACCGGGTGGAGGGCGCGCTCGGCAGCCTGCTGCGCCGGGCGCGGGCCGCATCGGCCGACGTCGCCGCCCGGGCGCACCCGACCCTGGACCCCGGTGCCTACCTCCTGCTCGCTCAGGTCGCACGCTCCCCCGAGGTCCGCGTCAGCGACCTGGCGGCCCACGTCGGCGTGGGGAGCGCGACCATCTCCCGCCAGGTCACGCGCCTGGAGGCCGACGGCATGCTGATGCGGCGCCCCCACCGGGCCGACCCCCGGTCCCGGGTCATCGAGCTGACCGCGCAGGGACGCGAGCAGCTCACCCGCTCCCAGGACGCCCGCCGCACCCTGCTGCGGGCCGCGCTGGCGTCCTGGCCGGGGGACCAGCAGGAGGAGCTGGCCGCCGTGCTGCACCGGCTGAACGTGACCCTGCACGACGACGCGGGTGCCCGCGGAACTGCTCGGCCGACGCTGCATCCGGACGCACCCCTCGCGCCGTAGTGGTGGGTGTCAGGCAGTTCCGGTGCCGATCCCGGCACGACCCAGGAGGAACCACCATGCACACTCGTCTCATCGCCGGCGGCGCAGCCGGACTCGCCCTCGCCCTCACCACCGCGGTGCCCGCCACCGCGGACAACCACGAGGCCATGCTGTCCGTGCTGCACGGCGTCCCCGACCTGACCGTCGACGTGTACGTCAACGGCGAGCGGACGCTGGACGACTTCGCCCCGGGCGACCTCGCCGGGCCGCTCGAGCTCGCGCCCGGCACGTACAGCGTCGCGATCACCGCTGCGGACGCCGCCGACGCCTCGGCCCCCGCCATCGGCCCCGTCGACCTCACCCTGGTCGGTGGCGAGAACTACACCGCCGTCGCGCACCTGGACGCCGCGGGCGCGCCGACCGCGACCCTGTTCACGAACGACACCTCGACCACCGCCGCGGGCCAGGGCCGGCTCACGGTGAGGCACACCGCCGCCGCTCCCGCGGTCGACGTGCTCGCCGGCGGCAGCCCCGTGATCACGAACCTGACCAACCCCGAGGAGGAGGTGCTCAACCTGCCGGCCGGCACCGTCTCCGCGGCCGTGGCCGCGACCGGCACCACCGACCCGGTCATCGGGCCGGCCGACGTGCCGGTCCGCGAGGGCGTCAACACGATCGTCTACGCGTGGGGCAGCCTCGAGGCCGGGAACCTGCAGCTCGCCATCCAGGACATCGAGGGCCTGCACTCCGCACCCTCCGGCGTCCCGTCCGGTGAGCTCGGCCTCGCGAGCGACCCCGCACCCGCGACCGGCTGGCTGATCGGCGCGGCCCTCCTCCTCGCCGCCGGCGGGACCCTCGTGGCCTCCCGGCGCACCCCGGCGCGCGTCTCGCGCGACTGAGCCGGCACGGGGCCGCGGCGCCCATCCCGCCCGCCCCGGGCGCCGCGCCCCGCTGCCATGTCCCCCGGCGACCGTCCGGACCGGACACGCCGGCGGACCGGGCACCACCCCGAGCACCATCCGCAGCACCCGACGGCCGGACCGCCCGGCCCGTCCACGACCAGGAGGACCGCCGTGCCGCACCGCACCCGCCGGCGTCGCCGGGCACCGCACCGGGCGGCGACCGCCGTCCTGGTCGCGGTGCTGGCGGCGTCGGCCGGGTGCAGCACGGCGGAGCCGGTCACCACGCCGACGTCGCCGTCGGCGGCCGCCGCCCCGGCCCGACCGGCGCCGGCACCCGAGCCCGCCGTCCCCGACGTGCCGGTGCGCAGCTCAGGCCTGGACGCGGCCGTCGTCCCGTCGGTCGTGCCGCCGGTCGGCCTGGCGGTCCCCGCCCTGGACATCACCCTCCCGCTGGACCCGGTCGGCGTCACCGACGACGGCCAGATGGAGATCCCGCCGCTCGCCGAGCGCGGCGGCTGGTACCGCTTCGGCGCGTCCCCGGCCGACGCGTCGGGCACCGCCGTGGTGGCGGCGCACGTCGACTCGGTCGCGTCCGCCGGGCTCGGCCCGTTCGCCCGGCTGCCCGACGCCGCGGTCGGGGACGTGGTCGACGTGACGCTGGCGGACGGCTCGACCCGGCAGTACACGGTGGTCGACGTCGCGCGGCAGGCCAAGCCCGAGGTCGCCTGGGCCGACGTCTTCACCCGCGGCGGGCCGCACCGGCTCGTGCTGGTCACCTGCGGTGGTACGTTCCAGCGCGACGTGGGCCACTACTCGGACAACGTCATCGTGACGGCGGAACCCGTCGGTGCGTGATGTCTGTCCGTGCGGCGACCGCCGTGCCTGCCCCCCGCGTCGTGCCCGCCACCCGGTCGAGGAGGCCCGTCCTGACACCCGTGCCGCGCGCCACCGCGCTCGACACCCCCGACACCTGGCCCGACCACGCCGTCGGCCAGGCGTTCCGTGCGGGCGACGAGCAGGCGATGGCCGAGGCCTACCGCCGGTGGTCCCCGCTGGTGCACACCCTCGCCCTGCGCTCGCTGCACGACGTCGGCGACGCGGAGGACGTCACGCAGCAGGTGTACGTCAACGCCTGGCGTGGTCGGTCCGGCTTCGACCCGGACCGCTCGCCGCTGCCGGCGTGGCTGGTCGGGGTCGCCCGCAACGCGATCGCCGACGTGCACGCCCGCCGCGCCCGGGAGCGTCGTGACACCCTGGCGGTCGCCACGACGGCCGGCCCGGCCCCCGAGCCGGTGACCGCGGCCCTCGCCGAGCGCCTGACGGTGGTGGACGAGCTGGGCCGGCTCGGTGAACCGCAGCGCACCATCGTGGCGATGGCGTTCTACGAGGACCTGACCCACGACCAGATCTCCGCCCGGCTGGGCCTGCCGCTGGGCACGGTCAAGAGCCACATCAGACGTAGCCTGCTGCGTTTGCGAGACCGGTTGGAGGTGGATGGTGGAGCACAGTGACGAGGACGTCCTCGCGCTGGCCGCGCTCGGCGAGCCCGTGCCGGACGCCGACCGGTCCCACCTCGACCGCTGCCCGCGCTGCGCGGCCGAGGTCGCCGCGCTGTCCCGCGTCGTGACGGTCGGCCGGTCGGTGACGCCTGCCGACGCGCTCGTGGCTCCGGCTCCCGCGGTGTGGGACCGCATCCGGGCGGAGCTGGACCTGCCCGGCGCGGGGTCGACGACGTCCGCGGCCGCACCGTCGGCCGCACCGTCGCCCGGGCCGGCGGCCGCACCGTCCGCCGCGTCGTCTGCGGCGCCCTCCGCTGCGCGGTCCGCCGTACCGGCGGGTGACGTGCCGGCGGGTGACGTGCCGGCGGGCGACGTGGCCCCGGTCGTGCCGCTGCGCCGCCGCCGGGTCGCGCCGTGGGTGGCTGCGGCCGCGGCCTGCGGCGTCGTCCTGGGCGGCGCCGGCGGCGCGTGGTGGGCGAGCCGCGACGACGTCACCCCGCCCGACGTGGTCGCCGAGGCCGCGCTGGAGCCGCTGCCCGGCTGGTCCTCCAGCGGGGACGCCCGGGTGGAGGTGACGGCGGACGGCGTCCGCGAGCTGGTCGTGACGCTGCGCGGGGACGGCGCGGACGACGGCTACCACGAGGTGTGGCTCATCGACCGGGACGTCACCCGCCTGGTGAGCCTGGGGGTGCTGACGGGGACCGAGGGTCGGTTCACCGTCCCGACCGGCCTGGACCTGGACGAGTTCCCGGTGGTCGACGTGTCCGACGAGCCCCTGGACGGCGACCCCGCCCACTCCGGCGACAGCATCATCCGCGGCGTCCTGGGCGCGTGACCGCGCCCGGTGACCGCTGACGTGCGCGGTCGTGGCTAGGCCGCGCCGACGACCGGGCGTGGCCCGGGCCGCGGTCGTGGTCACCGGCTTCACCGCGGTCTCGACGCTGCTCGGGTTCGGCCGCGACGTCGTCATCGGCGCCGTCTTCGGCGCCGGCGCGGGACTGGACGCGTACCTGGTCGCGCAGGGGCTGATGAACGTCGTCCTGGCGCTGATCGCCGGGGCGATGGCCCGCTCGGTCACCCCGGTCACCGCCCGCGAGGCGGCCGCGGAGACCGACGGCTGCGCCGGTCACCGCGGCTTCGAGGTCGCGCTGACCGTTACGGTCGCGGTGCTGGGGGTCGGCGCGGTGCTGATGGGGATCTTCGTCGGCCCGGTCACCGCGGTGCTCGCCCCCGGCTTCGACGGCGAGCAGGCCGAGCTGGTCCGCTCCCTGACCCGGGTGGTCCTGCTGGCGACCGTCCTCATCGCGGGCACGAACCTGCTCGCCGCACTCGCCCAGGCCCACGGGCGGTTCGGGTGGTCGTCGCTCGAGGGCGTCCCGTTCAACCTGGTGATGATCACGGCCGCGGGCGTGTTCGGCCCCCGCTACGGCGTCACCGCGCTCGCGGTCGGGTTCGTGGTCGGGTCCGGTGCCCGGCTGCTGCTGCAGCTGGTGCCGGTGCGGTCCCTGGGGGCGCCGGTGCGGCCGCGCTGGGCGGTGCGCGACCCCGCGTTCCGCGAGATCGCCCGGCTCGCGCCGCCGATGATGGTCGGCACCGCCCTGGCCAACGTGAACACGCTCGTCGACCGCGCGTTCGCCTCCACGCTGGCCGACGGGAGCATCACCGCGCTGTCCTTCGGCTGGCGGCTGGTGAACCTGCCCGAGGTCCTGCTCGTCGCGTCCGTGCTGGTGCCCCTCTACCCCGCGCTCAGCGCCGCGGCGGACGACCCGGCCGAGCTGCGCCGGCTGGTCGGTCGCGGGCTGTCGCTCACCGTCACGCTCCTCGTCCCGATCTGCCTCGTGCTGGCGCTGGTGGCGGAGCCGCTGGTCGAGATCGCCTTCGGTCACGGCGCCTTCTCCGCCGACGACATCGCGCTGACCGCCACCGCGGTCGCGTGGTTCGCCCCGGGCCTGCTCGCGCTGGGCTGCCGGCAGGTCGTGGTCCGCGCCTCGTACGCCGTCGGGGACTCCCGCGCGCCGGTGACGGTGGCGGTCGGTGCCGTCGCGCTCAACGTGCTCGGGGACGTGCTGCTGGTCGGCGTGATGGGGCTGAGCGGGATCGCGCTGGCCACCAGCGTCTCGCTGGTCGCCGCCGCGGTGCTCAACGGCGTCGTGCTGCACCGCCGCCACCGCGCCCTGCCCGGCCGCGACGTCCGGGACCTCCTGGTCCGCGCCGGGGCACTGGCCGTCGTGGTCGGGCTCGCGGGCCTCGGTGTCCGCGAGCTCGCCGCAGGGCTGCCGCCGCTGCTCACCGTGACCGCCGTCGCGACGGTCGTGCTCGGTGGTCACGTGCTCGGGCTGGTGCTGCTGCGGGCACCCGAGCGTCGGCTGCCCGCCGAGATGCTGCGGGCGGCACGGCGCCGGTCGTGACCGCGGGACCGCGGCTCAGCGCGCGGACTGCTCCGACCGGAGGCCCGACACCGCTCGCCCCGCGACCGGGCCCCTGCGGGACGCCGGCCGCAGCCGGCCCGACGCGAGGTACCAGGCCGGCGCGGGGTCGCGCAGGTCCCACACGCTGTGCCGCGCACCGTGCGCCCACCGCATCGTGTCGACCAGGTCGGCGACGACGCCGCCGCGACGCTCGGTCCGGGCACGGCGCACGTCCCCGGCGATCCACGAGTAGCGCAGCCCGGGCGCACCCTCGGGCAGCGACCCCACCGGCTCGCCGACCGCCGCCCGCGCCCACAGGTCCACCAGGCCGGGGCTCGCGGCGTCGGCGAGCGCGAGCGACCCGTAGAACCGACCGTTGAGGTCGGTCAGGTGCGGGACGCCGTCGTCGCCGGTGAGGAACTGCAGCTCGACCAGACCGTGCCACCCCAGCCGGCCCAGCAGCCTCTCGGCACGCGCGCGCAGGCTCGGGTCGACCGGGACCGTCGTGGCGCGCGCGGAGGCTCCGTACGGCGTCGGCCACAACCGGGGGCTGACCTGCTGCACGCAGCCGTGCAGCCGCCCCTCGTGGAACACCCCCACGAGGGCGCCCAGGCCGCCGCGGACCGGCGTCTGCAGCACGGGCTGCCCGCCGGCGCGGCGGATCCGCTCGACCTGCTCCCGCGCGGCGCGTGCGTCGGGGAACAGCCGGGCGTCGATCCGGTGCGGCCGGGTCTGCCCGGGTGCCCAGTGTGTCCGGCACTTGACGACGACCGGGCCGTCCCACGCCGCGAGGGCCGCGTCGTCGGCCGCCTCGGTGTGCGGGGCGGCGAGACCGGACCGGTGCGCGAGCTCGGTCAGGGCGACCTTGTCCAGCGCGGCCTGGGCGACCTCGACCGGCGGGTGCGCGATGCGGGCACCGATCGCGTCCCGGTAGGTGGCCAGCGCCGCCATCCAGTCGTCCCCGCCGCCGAACACCAGGTCGTAGCCCCCGTCGGCCACCGCGGCGCGGACCCCCGCGACGAAGGCGGCGCCGTCGCCGCGGGGCCGCGGGACCACGTGCCGCGCCGAGCACGCGTTGGACGCGCCCGGCATCCCGCCACCCTCGGGGGTGCCGATGCCGACGTGCCACCCCGAGCGCCGCAGCGCCCGGGCACCCGCCAGCGCTCCCCGGTCACGGCCGGTGCTGACGATCAGGGCACGCCGTCGCTCGACCACGCGGCGGACGCTAGCAGCCGACCGGGTGACGCCCGCGCTGCCGCGCGGGCAGCCGGCCGGGGAGGCGGGCGGGTCGTCAGGTGGCCGGGACGCCGTCGGCGGCGGCGCGCAGCGCGTCGATGTCGAGCTTGCGCATCGACATCATGGCCTGCATCGCACGCTCCACCCGCTCGGGGTCCGGGTCGGCGAAGACCTCGTCCATGCCGTCCGGCACGACCTGCCAGGACAGGCCGAACCGGTCCTTGAGCCAGCCGCACATGCTCTCCTGGCCGCCGTCCGTCAGCCGCTCCCAGTAGTGGTCCACCTCCGCCTGGTCGCGGCAGGTCACGATGAACGACACCGCCTCGTCGAAGGTGAACTGCGGCCCGCCGTTGAGCCCGACGAAGCGCTGGCCGGCGATCTCGAAGTCGACCGTCATGACGGAGCCGGCCGGCCCCGGCGCACCCTCGGGGTAGCGCGCGACCGTGCGGATCCGCCCGCCGAAGACGGACACGTAGAACTCGGCGGCCTCCTCGGCCCGGGTGTCGAACCAGAGGTTCGGGGTGATCGTCGGTGACATGGTCGTGGTCCCTTCGCGTGACGCCGGACGGACGTCCCGGTGCGGTCCACCGTCGTCCACCCCGTCCGACCGGGACCGGTCCCGCAACTCATCGCCGCGTCGTCACCGCGTCGTCACCGCGTCGCCGCCCCGGCGGCGTCCCGCGTCGCCGCCCCGGCGGCATCCCGCTCCGCGGGCCCGCCTCCCGGCGCGACGGGCCTGGTCATCCCCAGCAGCGCGAGGTCCGGCCGCCGGGGCTCGCCGAAGCGCTGGTCGCCGTACGGGAACTCGTGCCGCTCCCCGGTCGCGGTGAACCCGCACCGCTCGTACCAGGCCATCAGCTCGGGGCGGTGGTTGAGCACCGTGATCTCCAGCGTGGTCGCCCCCCAGGTGCGGGCGGCGTACCGCTCGGCGGCGCCCAGCATCGCGCGTCCCACGCCGCGGCCCTGCAGGCCGGGCCGGACCGCGAACATGCCGAGGTACGCCGAGGTCTCGCGGCGCTCGAGGTGGCAGCACGCGAACGGCTCACCGTCCTCGCTGAACGCCGCCAGGACGACGTTGTCGGCCAGCCCGACGACGTGCCGGACCATGGCCGCGTCCGCGCGCTGGCCGCCGACGAGGTCGGCCTCGGTCGTCCACCCGCTGCGGCTCTCCTCGCTGCGGTAGGCCGAGTGCACGAGGGCGGCGAGGGCCTCGGCGTCGGCGACGGTGGCCGGGCGCACCGGCAGGGGCGGGGTCGACGACGACATGGCTCCATGATGCCCGCACCGGGTGCGGTCGGCCGGGCAGCGTCGGCGCCCGGGCGCGGTCGGCCGCGCGCCGTCGGCGGGTCGGGCGCCGTCGGCAGGCCGCGGCCGTGGGGCATAGCGTCGGCCCGTGAGCTCCGCACCGCGCCCGCATCCCGAGCGCCCGGCGCACACCCACCCGCGGCTGGTCGCACTGGTCGCCGTGGGCGGCGCGATCGGGACGGCGCTGCGAGCCGCCGTCGCGGCGGCCCTGGGCGACGCGGGCACGTGGCCGTGGTCGACCTGGGCCGTGAACCTCACCGGGGCGTTCGCGCTCGGGCTGCTGCTCGAGCACCTGGCGCGCCGCGGTCCGGACGACGGCCGCCGCCGCGAGGTGCGCCTGCTCGCCGGCACCGGGCTGCTGGGCGGCTACACCACGTACAGCACGTTCGCGCTGGACGCCGTCCTGCTCGCCGACGCCGGACGCGCCGCCGTCGCGCTGCTCTACGCGGGCTCGAGCGTCGTCCTGGGCGTCGCGGCGGCCGGCGCCGGCGTCGCGGTCGGCCGGCACGCCCACCGGCGGGCGGACCGGGACGACGACCGGGCCCTGAGCCCGCACGACGACCGGCCGGTGCGCCGATGACGACCGTCGCGATGACGCTCGCGGTCGCGCTCGCGGGCGGCCTGGGCGCGGCCACCCGCTTCGTGGTCGACGGCGCGCTCCGGCGCCGGTTCTCGCTCGTGGCGACCCTGCTGATCAACGTCACCGGCTCGTTGCTGCTCGGCCTGCTCGCCGGGCTCGCGCTGGCGCACGGCTGGGCGAGCCCCTGGTCCACCCTCGCGGGGACCGGGTTCCTCGGCGGCTACACGACCTTCAGCACCGCCGGCACCGAGACGGTCCGGCTGCTGCAGGCACGGCGGTACACCGCCGCGGCGCTCACCTGGGTCGGCATGCTGGTGCTCGGCGTCGGGGCGTGCGCCGCCGGCCTGGCACTGGGGCGCCTGGGGGGTGGGTGACCGGCGGGTGACCGCGCTGCTCAGCGCGCCGCTCCAGGGACGGGTCCCTACGCTGACCGCATGGCGAACCCCACCGCGCCCACGCCCATCCCGGCGACCCGGCGCCCCATCTGGCAGGACCTGCTCGGCCGCACCGCGATCCGCAGCGGCCAGATCCTGCTGGTGCTCACCCTGACCGCGCTCGTCGTGCTCGGGCTGCGGCAGCTCAAGCTGATCGTCATCCCGGTCCTGATCGCCGCGATCCTCGCCGCCGCCGTCACGCCGCTGGTGCGGTGGCTGCGCCGACGCGGCGTGCCCAACGGGCTGGCGACCTGGATCGCGATCCTGCTCGGCGGCGGCACGCTCGGCGTCGTGGTGTGGCTGGTGGTCCGCGGCATCCGCAACGGCTGGTCCGAGCTCGCCGCCTCCGCGAGCGAGGGCCTGGACGAGCTGCAGGCCTTCCTCACCGACGGCCCGCTGGAGATCACCTCGGACCAGATCGACCAGGCCCGCGAGGCCGCCACCGACCTGCTGGCCAGCGACCAGGTCCAGAGCGGCGCGATCGCGGGGGCGACCGCCGTCGCGGAGGTGGTGACCGGGATCTTCCTCGGGGCCGTGGTGCTGTTCTTCCTGATCAAGGACGGGCGCCGCATCTGGGAGTTCTTCCTGCAGCCGTTGCGCCCCTCCGCGGCCGACCGCGCCCACCGCATCGGCGACCGCTCGGTCGAGGTGCTCGGCGGCTACGTCCGCGGCACCGCCGTCGTGGCGCTGGTGGACGCCTTCTTCATCGGTCTGGCGCTGGTCATCCTGGGCGTCCCGCTCGCCCTGCCGCTCGCCACGGTGGTGTTCCTCGGCGCGTTCATCCCGCTGGTCGGCGCGACGGTGGCCGGCATCCTGGCCGGCCTGGTCGCCCTGGTCTCCAACGGCCCGACGACGGCGCTCATCGTGCTCGCCGTCGTGGTCGCGGTGAACCAGCTCGAGGGCGACCTGCTCCAGCCCGTCGTCATGGGCAAGGCCCTGTCGCTGCACCCGCTGGCCATCCTGCTCGCGCTGACCGCGGGCACGATCCTGTCCGGGATCATCGGCGCACTGCTCGCCGTGCCGATCGCCGCGGTGGCGTGGACGGTCATCAAGGAGTGGAACGCGCACGACGACGGGGGCGCGTCAGCGAGCCGGGTCACAGCAGTCGCGACCTAGACTGACGGCGTGATCTTCAAGGCCGTGGGCGACGGGCGCCCGTACCCCGACCACGGTCTCGTCACCCCCAAGCAGTGGGCGCAGGTGCCGCCGCGCCAGGTCCGGCTCGACGAGCTGGTCACGACCAAGCGCACGCTCAACCTCGACAGCCTGCTGTCCGACGACTCCACGTTCTACGGCGACCTGTTCGCGCACGTCGTGTCCTACCGCGGGGTGCTCTACCTCGAGGACGGGCTGCACCGAGCGGTGCGGGCCGCGCTCCAGCAGCGCCCCGTGCTGCACGCCCGCGTCCTCGTGATCGAGTGAGCTCGCCGGGACGCCGATCACGGCAGCGGGCGGCGGACCCCAGGGGCCCGGCGCCGCACCTGGCCTCGGCCGGCCCGGGGCATCGGCTAGGTTCGCCCCCGTGAGTGCGCCGATGGACCCCGACCGCGGACGCGCCGTGCGCCGACGTCACAAGCGTGAGCGTCAGGCGGTGGTGTTCGGGCTGCTGATCGCGGCGCTCGCCGTCGGCGCGCTGGGCGCCGTGGCCGTGTTCACCGGTGGCATCGAGGCCCCGTTCAGCCGGCCCTTCACCACCCAGGAGCCGACCCCGCTCCCGGTCGCGGCACCGCCGCCGTGCCCGCCCGACGGGACGCTCCCGGTCGCCTACGGCGAGGTCCAGGTCACCGTGCTGAACGCGACCGACCGCACCGGACTCGCGGGTCAGACCGCCGAGGCCCTCGCGGCCCGCGGCTTCGCGATCGCGTCCGTGGGCAACGCGACGTCGGCCGTCCCCGGTGCGGCGCGGATCAGCTTCGGCCCGGCCGGGGTCGGCGCGGCGTACACCCTGGCCGCGCACCTCGAGGGTGCCCGGCTGGTGCTCGACGAGCGCACCGACGCGTCGGTGGACCTGGCACTGGGCACCGGGTTCGTCGGCCTGCTCGACCCGGGCGTCATCCTGCTGGACCCGAGCACCCCGCTCACCGGGCAGGACGGGTGCGTCCCGCTCGCCGAGGCGCAGGTCAGCCCCCCACCCGTCGACGCCGCGCCGGAGCCGCAGCCCGAGGCGTGACCCGGCGACCCGCCACCGGCCCGGTGGTCAGTGCCGCCCGTCCACGCCCGGCACGGACGCCGGGCTGGCCGGCTCCTGGGTGGTCCCGCGCCACCGCGCCAGCGACCGCATCAGGTGGTAGATCCCGATCGCCGCGGCGGTGCCCAGCGCGATCCCCTCGAAGACGACGTCCCCGGGGGACCAGGTGAAGTTGGCGATGCCGACCACGAGGGCGACGGCCGCCGTCGTGAGGTTCACCGGGTCGGAGAAGTCGACCCGGTTCTGCACCCAGATCCGGGCACCGAGGATGCCGATCATCCCGTAGAGCATGGTCGTGGCCCCGCCCAGCACCCCGGCCGGGATGGTCGCGATGAGGGCACCGAACTTGGGCGACATGCTGAGCAGCAGCGCGCCACCGGCCGCCACCCAGTAGGCGGCGGTCGAGTACACCCGGGTCGCCGCCATGACCCCGATGTTCTCCGCGTAGGTCGTCGTCCCGGACCCGCCACCCAGACCGGCGAGGCTGGTCGCCACGCCGTCGGCCAGCAGGGCTCGCCCCATGAGCGGGTCGAGGTCACGACCGGTCATGGCGGCGACCGACTTCACGTGGCCGACGTTCTCGGCCACCAGGACGAAGACCACGGGCGCGAACAGGCCGAGCACCGCGAGGTCGAACTGCGGCGCGGTGAACTGCGGCAGGCCCACCCAGTCGGCCGCGCCGACGGCGGCGAAGTCCACCTCCCCGCGCAGCACGGCCACGAGGTAGCCGACCAGCACGCCGACCAGGATCGCCAGCCGCCCGAGGATGCCACGGAACAGCACCGTGACCAGGACGATCGCCAGCAGGGTGAGCACAGCGGTCACCGGTGCCGCCTCGACGTTGCCCCACGCCGTCGGGGCCAGGTTGAGGCCGATCAGCGCCACGATCGTGCCGGTGACCACCGGCGGCATCACCGCGTCGATCCACCGGGAGCCGACCGCGCTGACGAGCAGCCCGACCGCCGCGAGCAGCACCCCGGCGAGCAGCACCCCGCCGAGCGCCACCGCCGGGCCGCCGGCGTCCTGGGCGGCGGCGATCGGGGCCAGGAACGCGAACGACGACCCGAGGTAGCTGGGCAGCCGGTTGCGCGTGAGCAGCAGGAACGTGACCGTCCCGACCGCGGAGAAGAACAGGGTCGTGGCCGGCGGGAACCCGGTGAGGATCGGCACCAGGAAGGTCGCGCCGAACATCGCCACGACGTGCTGCAGGCCGATCCCCACGGTGCGCGGCCAGCTCAGGCGCTCCTCGGGGCGCACCACCTCGCCGACGCCGATGGTGCGTCCGTCGCCGTGCAGCCGCCATCCGATGCCGCTCATCGCGGGCCTCCCTCTCCGTGGCCCGCGACGCGCGGGAGCCCTTCGCCGGTGCCGGCCGACCCGGCCCGGGCGCGACGCAGGGTAGCGACCGCGCCGTCCGGTCCGCGCGCGCGTCCGTCGCGGTCGACGCCGGCGCCCGGCCCGAGCGGGACGCCGTCGGGGTGCGGCGAGCGGCCGGACGAGGGGCCCGGCCCGTTACGGGCGCGGCGTCTCCCCGACCCCCGCCCATGCTCCGAGCCGCCCGATGATGTCGGCCGGGGCGCGGTCCAGGGCCGGCAGCGTGAGGACGCCGGTCCTCGTCCGGATCTTCACCTGCTGGCTCCAGGTGGGCCGGCCGGGGACGTCGCCGCCGACCGCGACGACGTCCGCGCGGTCGATCGACCACGGCCGCACGCGTCGGCGCAGCTCCAGGTGGTCGTCGTGGAGCACGAGCGTGACCCGCGGCCCCGAGAGCGCCACGACCACCTGCGCCGCGAACCCGATGCCGGTCAGCACAGCCATGCCGGTCTGCAGCCGCCCGCCCTCGGCGACCGCCTGGCCGGCCCACAGCAGGAACTGCAGGCCCCACAGCACGAGCTGGGTCCGCCGGAACGGCGCCGACGTCGCGCTGGTGGCGACGAGCTCCGCGTCGGGGTGCCCGGTGCTCATGTCGACATCATCACAATCATCCCTCCGCCTGGCGCGACACGGACGGGTGACGACTCCGTGACGGTCCGCCTGGACGCCCGTCCCCGCCCGCTGAGCCACGGGCGACCGGCGCACGGCGTCGACGCGGCCAAGCCGCCCTGACGGCTGTGCGATGCTCGCGCCGTGACGGTCCAGCCGAGCCGTCCCGAGGCGACCCGGGGCGACCCTCTGCGGCGGGCGGCGAGCAGCCGGACGGCGCTGTGGACGACCTTCGTCGCCGTGCACGGATGGCTGGCCTGGCTCGGGGTGGTCGTGATGCCGACCCGCGCCTTCTGGGACGTCGACCTCTACCGGTGGTGGGCCTCGCTCGCCCTGGACGCGGGGCGCTGGCCGGTCCTGGACGACCCCTGGGTGTACCCCGCGGGCGCGCTCGTGCCCGTGCTGGCACCCGCCCTGACCGGTGCCCGCACCACGGTGGGCTACTCCGTGGGCTGGTGCGTCCTGGTCACCGTGCTCGACGCCGTCGCGGTCGCGGTGCTGCTGCGGGCCGGCCCCCGCGCCCACCCGGATCGCCCCGTACGCACCGGTCGCGACCGCGCGCCCGTCCCGACCGGTGCCTGGTGGTGGCTGGCGTTCCTGCTCGCGCTCGGTCCCGTCGCCCTGGGCCGGCTCGACGCCGTCGTCGCCCCGCTGTGCGTGGTGGCGCTCGCCGTCGGGCTGCGGCGGCCGCGCGTCGCCGCCGCGCTGCTGACGGCCGGGGCCTGGGTCAAGGTGGCCCCGGGCGCGCTGCTGCTGCCGCTGGCGGCCGTCGTGCGGCGACCCGTGCGGACGGTCGCGTTGCCGGCCGCCGCCGTGACGGCGGTCGTCGTCGGCGCGGTGGCGGCGGGCGGCGGCGCGGCCCGGATCGCCGGCTTCGTCACCACGCAGGGCGGCCGGGGGCTGCAGGTGGAGTCGGTCACCGCGACGCCGTGGCTGCTGGCGGCCGCGGTCGACGAGCGGGTGCGGATCGTGTTCGACACCGCGCTGGTCACCTGGGAGGTCGCCGGGCCGGGGACGGCGGCGACCGCGCGCGCCCTCGCCGTCGCGCTGCCGGTGGCGCTGCTCGGGCTCGCGGTGCTGCTGCGGCGCAGCACCGCGAGCCCGGTCGACGTGCTGCTGCGCGGGTCGCTGGCCGCGACGACCGTCCTGCTCGTGGTCAACGCGGTCGGCTCGCCGCAGCTCGTCGGCTGGCTGGCCGCGCCGGTGGCCGTGGCCCTCACCGTCGCCCCCGAGCGGCGCGCCTGGACACGGGTCGCGGCGGGCGTGCTCGTCCTGGCCGCTCTCACCCAGGTGGTCTTCCCGTTCGGGGCCGACGGCGTCGTGACCGGCGACCCGTTGTTCACCGCCGCGCTGGTGCTGCGCAACGCGGGACTCGTCGTCCTGCTCGTGGTCGCGGTGCGGTCGGTCAGCCGACCTGCGCCATGACCTCCGCGGCGACGAGCTCGAGGTGGTCGAGGTCGCCGAGGTCCATGACCTGCAGGTAGACCCGGCCGGCGCCGGCCTCGCGGATCGCACCGAGCGTGTCGACCGCCTCGGCGACGGTGCCCGCGACGCCGTGCTCGCGCAGCTCGGCGGGCTCACGGCCGATCGCGGCGGCCCGACGTCCTACCTCCGCCTCGTCGGCGCCGACGCACAGGATGAGCGCCACCGAGTACGTCAGGCTGTCCGGGTCCCGGCCGGCCTCCTCGCACGCGGACCGGACGGCCGCGAAGCGCGCGGGGACGTCCGCCTTCTCGGGGAATGCGGCGTTGTACTCGCTGGCGAACCGGGCCGCGAGCGCCGGCGTCTTGCGCGGACCGTTGCCGCCGACGATGACCGGCACGCCGGCCCGCGAGGCGTCCAGCGGCGAGCGCTGGGTCGGCTTGGGCAGCGCCGGGGAGTCGGTGAGCGTGTAGTGCTCGCCGGCGTGGTCGAACGTCTCGCCGTCCGGCGTCCCCCACAGGCCGGTGACGATCTCGAGCTGCTCGGTGAGCATGCCGAACCGCCGCGGCGGGAACGGGATGCCGTACGCCGCGTGCTCCTCGGCGAACCAGCCGGCACCCAGACCCAGCTCCACCCGCCCGCCGGACATCTGGTCGACCTGCGCCACCTGGATCGCGAGCACGCCGGGGTGGCGGAACGTCGCCGAGGTGACCAGGGTGCCCAGCCGGATCCGCGAGGTCTCCCGGGCGAGCCCGGCGAGGGTCGTCCACGCGTCGGTGGGGCCCGGGCGCGGGTCGCCGTCGCCCATCCGCAGGTAGTGGTCGGAGCGGAAGAAGGCGTCGAAGCCGAGGCGCTCGGTCGCCTGCGCGACCGCGAGGAGCTCGTCGTAGGTGGCGCCCTGCTGGGGCTCGGTGAAGATGCGCAGATCCATGCCGTCACCCTGGCATGCCGGCCGGGCCGCGGCCGCCCGGAGCCGGGCGCGGTCCGCGGCTCCCGCCGACCCATGGAGGTTCGGTGAGGGAGCGGCGCAGGCGGCGCGGCCGGGGCGCACGGCCGGCGCGGGACAGGCAGGATCGGGGCATGACTGAGCAGCCCCGCCCGGCGATCACCGCGATGTGGGCGTGGGACAACCCCGTCGACCCGGCGCTCGACGCGCGCGGCCGCGGGTACGCGCCGGCCGCGGCGGACCGGCTCGCCGCGTTCGCCCGTGCCGGGGGCCTGCAGCACGTCTACGTGCTCGCGCCGACGCTCCCACCGGCCCTGCCGACGGCCCGGTCCGGTTCGTCGGGCCCGGCCCGCGGGCCGGTCGACGCGTGGCTGGCGGAGGCCGTCACCGCGCTGCACGACGCCGGCGTGACGGTCAGCGCGGTCGCCGGCGCCCGCGCGGCGACACCGCACTGGGTCGACGCCGTGACCGCCCTCGCACCGTTCGACCGGCTGCAGGTCGCCGTCGTGCCGTGGGCCGGCCCGGGCGAGGGACGCACGGCCGCCGACGTCGGCGCCGCCACCGCCGACGCCGTCGTGGCCGTCTCGGACGTGGCCGGCTCGCTGCCCGTCGACGTGTGCGTGCCCTGGTGGTTCGCGACCACGACCACCGACGACGGCCGCTCGCTGCTGGACCCGTTGCTCGGGTCGGTCGGCGCGGTCGCGCTGGCCGCGCCCGCCGCGCATGCCGAGGGGCCCGACGGCGTCCTGGAGCGGGCCGCGCCGGCGGTCGACGCGCTGGTCGCGGCCGGGCGGCCGTTCACGGTCGGGGTGCAGGCGGACACGCCCGAGCTCGCGGGCGGCTCGGAGCACACCTTCTTCGACGAGGGCCCGGTCGCGCTCATCCGCGAGTGCGGGACCGTCGCGGCCGCGCTCGCGGGTGTCCCGGGCTTCGGCGGCGTCGCGGTCAAGGCCCACCGGGCGTGGCGCCGGCTGCTGGGGGTCTAGGTCTCCCCTCATATTGCTTGACGGACATATGCCCGTTCGGCGATGCTCGGTTCCATGAGCACCTACACCGCTCTGGCCGATCCCCACCGGCGCCACATCCTCGAGCTCCTGCGCACCGGTGAGCGCCCCGTCAACGACCTCGTCGAGCACCTGGGACTCAGCCAGCCCGGCGTCTCCAAGCACCTCAGGGTGCTGCGCGAGGCGGGCCTGGTCGCCTCGCGCAGCCACGGCCAGCAGCGTCTGTACGCGCTGCGCACCGAGCCGTTGGTCGAGATCGCGGACTGGCTGGAGCCCTACCGGATGCTGTGGGCCGCTCGCCTGGACGACCTCCAGCGCCACCTCGACAGCCACCCCGACACACCCGCCCTGGAGGACTCATGACCGACGGCACCCTGCTGACCATCGACGGCCGGCCCGCGCTCCGCTTCGAGCGCGTCCTGCCGCACTCCGTCCACCGCGTGTGGCAGGCGGTCAGCGTCCCGGCCGAGCTCGCCCTGTGGTTCCCCGCTGCCGCACCGTGGACCCCGGCCACCGGGGAGCACTTCGAGGTGGGCGGGATGACCGGGCAGGTCACCGAGGCCCGCCCGCCCCACCGCCTGGCATGGACCTTCGCGGGCGCCGAGTACTCCTTCGACCTCGCCGAGCACGACGACGGCTGTCGGCTGGTCTTCGTCCACGTCTTCGACGACCGCTCGGCCGCCGCGCAGACCGCCGCCGGATGGCACAGCTACCTCTCCCGGCTCCAGCCCCACCTCGCCGGAGAGCGCGTCAGCGAGGACGCCGCCCACCGGGGATGGGCGCAGACGCATGAGCGCTACGCCGAAGCCTTCGGCGTCGACCCGGCACCGGGACGGCACTTCGCCGAGCAGCTGCGCACCGAGCAGGCCTGACGCCGCGCCCCGGGGCGTGTCGGCACGTGGTCCACCGTCCTCGACCGCCACGCCGGAGCGGAGCAAGGTCGGATCTCGGCTCGTCCTGCGCCGCCCGCGCGAGGTGCTGGTGCCGGTCCTGCGCGATGACCGGACCGCGTTCGACGTCGGCCCCACTGCTGCCTCACCACACCTCGGGGGCGTCGTCGTCAGCCGCCAGGACGACGTCGAGCTGCGGGTGAAGGGCACGACGGAGGTCCGGGTCTACGACCTGACGTACCCACCCGGGTCGTTCTCCGGCTGGCACACCCACCCGGGCATCGTCGTCGTCGTGAAGGAGGGCGCCGTCGACCGGCAGTCCGGTGGCGAGTCCGAGGAGTTCACCGTCGGCGCTCGCTCGTGGGCGACCCCCGGCGCCATCAGTCCAGGCAGAGCGTGGTGACCTCGACGACCCCGACGACGTCGTCCCCGTAGCGGTCGGTGAACAGCTCGACGAACAGCTGGGCGTCGGCCCGGGAGGTGAAGTACACCGAGCGGACGACCTGCGTGCCGTCCAGCCCGAGCCCCTCGGCGGCGCCCCGGTCGCAGTTGATGTCGCCGCCGCCCGGGAAGTACCCCATCTCCTCGAGCCGGGTCCCCGCCCTCTGCCAGGCGGGGTCGTCCGGGGTGGTCATCACCGCGACGTAGACGCCCCACGCCGTGCCGCCGTGGGACGGTGTCGCGGCCGCGGGCGGGGTCGGCGGCACCGGCTGCACCGGGGCGGGCGGTGTGCTCGACGGCGTCGGCTCGGGTGGGACCGGCGTCGGGGTGAGGGAGGGGGTGGGGACGGGCGCCACCGACGACGGGCTCGGCGCCGGCCGGACCGGCGTGGTCGGGTCGGGCGTCGGTGACGGCGTGGTGGAGGTCGTCGGTGTGGCGGCCGCCACGGGGGCGGGAGGCCGGGTCTCCAGCCGGTCCAGGCCCGCGGCGCCGGCCACGAGCACCCCGACCGCCGCGGCGGTGCCCACGACGGCACCGGAAGAGGTGCGCGCGATCCGACGACGGCGCAGCTGTGCCGTCAGGGCCCCCACGGGCAGGCGGGTGGTGCGGACGGCCGGGTCGTCGCCGAGGCGCCGCAGTCCGTCACGCAGGTCGTAGTCCATGGTCAGTCCTTCGCGGCGTGGGTGGCAGGCTGGACGAGGAACGCCTCGGTGCGCGCAGAGGGGTGCAGGTCCGGTATGGGACCCAGTTGCGCCTCGAGCTTCCTGACGGCGTTGCTGAGGTACCGCTTGACGGAGCCGGCGGCCAGGTTCATGCGGTCGGCGGTCTCGGGGACCGTGAGGTCCTCGTAGAAGCGCAGGACGATCGCGGCGCGCTCCTGGGGCGCCAGCGTGGCCAGCGCGGCACGCAGGTCCATGCGGTCGGCTGCGGCGAGCTCGTGTCCCTCGACGGCGTCGTCCCGAGTGACCAGGTGCCGCAGCGACGTCCACAGCCGGCCCCGACGGTAGCCGTCGATGTACAAGCGCAGGATGGTGCGCCGCACGTAGGCCTCGGCGGCGTCGGGCGCCGAGCCGGAGCGGCTGCGGACGAACACCTTCAGCAGCGCCTCCTGGGTGAGGTCCTGCGCGGCCATGAGCTCGCCCGTGAGCAGATAGGCGTAGGCGACCAGCGCGGAGCCGCGCTCGTCGACGAAGGTCGCGAACACGTCGTCGTTCGAACGGTGCGACATCGTCCTCCCGTCGGTGTCGTGGTGCACGGCCACGTCGACCGTTCACCACCCAGACGAACGGAGGGCGCCGATCGTTGTACCGGGCGTCGCACCCGAGGGCGCCGGCCGCTACGGGCCCACCTGGCAGGTCGGGCACCAGTACAGGTTGCGTGTCGCCATGGTCTCCACCGCGATCGCGGTCCCGCAGACGTAGCACGGCTCCCCCGTGCGCTTGTAGACCCAGTGCCGCTCTCCGACGTCGGCCAGCGCCCGCTCGCGCGCAGCAGGGTCGTCCTCGTCCCGGGTGAGCATCGCGCCGGTCGCGATGCCGTCGTCGAGCAGGCCGACCCAGTCCCGCCACAGCCCGCGGGCGACCTCGCCGGGGACGCGGCGCCCCACCGTGTGCGGCTCGAGGCGGGCCCGGAACAGCATCTCCGCGCGGTACACGTTGCCGATCCCGGCCACCACGGACTGGTCCATGAGCAGCTGGCCGACCGGCACCGCGCGGGACGTCAGCCGGCGGACGAACTCGGTCTCGGCCTCCGGCCCGGCGTCCGCCGCCGGGTCGGGCCCCAGCCGCGCGATCACCCCGGCGACGGCGTCGGCGTCCAGCACCTCGCACGCCGTCGGGCCGCGCAGGTCCGCCAGGCTGGCCTCGGTCAGCAGCCGCACCCGGACCGCGCCGACGGGCGCCGGGGGGAAGTCGCCGTCGGCGGGGTCGACGGGCCGCTCACCCTCCCCCATCCGCAGCGCCCGGGCGACCCGGGGTGCCCCGAGGCTGCCCCGGACCGCGCCGCCGGCGTCGATCGGCGAGATTTGCCCGTGGAAGTCCCACGCGCCGTAGAGCCCCAGATGCACCCGCAGCCAGCGGTCGGTGTCGAAGGCGAGGAACAGCTGCTTGCCGACCGCGCGGGCCTCGGTCAGGGCGGTGCCGTCGAGCAGCGCGGCCCCCGCGGCGAACCGCCCCTGCGGGGAGCTGGCGGCGATGCGCTCGCCGACGAAGTCCGCGCGGAACTGCCGGGCGATCCGGTGAACGGTGTGTCCCTCTGGCACGAAGGACGACGCTACGCCAGCCGCGTCCCCGGCGCCGGACCGGCGCCCCGCACCACCCCGCACCACCCCGAACCGCCGCGGACCGCCGCCCCGACCGCGGCACGCCCTCACGGCGACCCCTTGCCCGCGACATGCTGTCGATATATCGTCGATGTGTTGTCGAGACGGAGAGGAGTCTTCCCATGAGGCCCCAGCACGACCACCCGCACCCCCGCACCCGCCCCGGTCCCCCGGCCGACGGGATGCGCTACCGGATGCAGGGTCCCGGCGCCGACGGCGGCTTCGGACCGTCCCGGCGCGGCCCGCACGGGCACGGCGGCCCCGGCGGTCGTCGCGGTCGCGGACCGCGCGCCCGCGGCGACGTCCGGTCCGCCGTCCTGCTCCTGCTCGCCGAGCAGCCACGCCACGGGTACGAGCTCATCCAGGAGATCGCCGACCGCACCTCCGGCGCCTGGACCCCGAGCCCGGGCTCGGTCTACCCGACCCTGCAGGCCCTCGAGGACGAGGGCCTCGTGCGCATCGAGCAGGTCGAGGGCCGGCGCGTCGCCTCCCTCACCGAGCAGGGCGTGCAGTACGTCGAGGACCAGCGCGCCGCGCTCGGCGAGCCCTGGTCCACGCCCGACCACGACCACGCCTCGGCCCTGGCGGTCCGCCGGCAGCTGCGCGGGCTCATGGACGCCGTCGGCCAGGTCGCCAAGGTCGGCACGCCGGCCCAGAACGCCGCCGCCGCGACGGTGCTCGACACCGCCCGCCGCGACCTGTACCGCGTGCTCGCCGACGGGCCCGCCGACGACGAGTGAGGTCGCCGAGGTGCCCGCCGGTCGGTCGCGCGACCGTCAGCGGGTGAGGTCGATGACCACCTTGACGTCGTCCTCGTCCGCGTCGAACGCCTCCGCCGCGCGCTCCAGGGGGACCGTGCGGGTGATCAGCCGGCCCAGCCACTCGCCGTCCGCGGCAGCGAGCGCGGCGGCGGCCGCGGCGTAGTGGCCGAGGTTGGCGTTGACCGAGCCGATCACCACGTCGTTCTCCAGGACGAGGTCGCGGTTGAGGGCGCCGGCGTCGACCGACGTGCTCCGCCCCGCCGTCGAGACCCCGGTCAGGCACGTGATCCCGTACGCCGACGTCCCACCGAGGCTGGGCAGCACGACGCTGCTGGCGCCGGTGGCCTCCACGACGACGTCGGGCCGGACCCGCTCGAGCACGTCGGCGACCGGGTCGCTGGAGTAGGTCGCACCCAGGTCGCGGACGAGCTGCGGCTTCACGCCGTCGCTCACGAGGTCGACGACGTGCACGTCCAGCCCTCGCTGCACGCCGAGCATCGCGGCGAGCAGACCGATCGGCCCCGCGCCGGTGACCACCACCCGCCGGGGCTCGAACCAGGCGCGGTTGCCGACCTTCTCGATCTGGTCCCAGGCCTTGGCCACGACGCTGGTCGGCTCCATCAGCACGCCGGCCCGCTCGAGCGCCGGGTCGAGCCGGACGGCGTACTCGCTCTCGACCCGCCACGTCCGGCTGCCGTACCCGTCCAGCTCCTTGATGCCGCGCTCGGTGTACCGGCCGTTGCGGCACATGTCGAACTGTCCCCGGGCGCACGCGCCGCACGGCTCGGGGTCGGGCCGGCGGACCACGCCCGCGACCAGGTCACCGGCAGCGAACCCGCTGCCGTCCGGCGCCTCGACCACGCGTCCGAGCGACTCGTGACCGAGCACCAGCAGGTCGCGCCCGGCCGGCGCGAACCCGTAGTCGCCGTCGGCGATCTCCCGGTCGGTGCCGCACACGCCCAGCGCCAGGCCCTGCACCAGCAGGTCCCCCAGCTCCGGTCCCGGCTCGGGGACCTCGGTGACCTCGAGCGTGCCCGCGGAGCCGGGCCGGACGGTCACTGCCTGCATGGGTCTCTCCTCGCCGACGTCGCGCGCAGGTCGCGCGGCAGGTCGACGGTAGGCGCGGGATGACGCGCCCGCCCGTCGTGCGGTCAGGCGCCGGGTGACAGGCGGGGCAGCCGGAACATCAGCCCGAAGGGGCTCAGCGTCCCGGGCAGACGCTCCCCGTCGCCCGCTCGGCCCCGCACCCGCGCGGGATCGTCCAGCGTGACGTCACGGTCGGCGAGGAGCACCGCGAGCACGGTGCTGGCCACGTGCAGGACGAGGTTGCGCCCCGGGCACTCGGCCGGCCCGGCGCTGAACGGGATCAGGGGCCAGTCCTGGGTCGAGCGCGGCTCCAGCCAGAGGTCCGGCGTGAACCGGTCCGCGTACGGCAACGCGTCGTTGCGGTGGAAGAACGGGGCGTAGGTCAGCACCGACGTGCCGGACGGCATCGGGCCGCCCTCCCACCTGGTGGGCTCGGTGGTCTCGCGCAGCACGGCGGGCGTCGTCGGCCACAGGCGCAGCGACTCCTGGACGCAGGCGCGCAGGAACGGCAGGTCCTGCGGACGGCTCAGGTCCCGTCCGGCGATCTCGGCGCGGGCGCGCGCGAGCTCCTCGGGGTGCGTGGCCAGCAGCGCGAGCGCCCGGAAGGTCGCCCATGAGCCGGCGTCGAAGGCGAACAGCCACTGCGGTACCTGCTGCTCCGGTCGGGTGCGGCCGGTGGTCGGGGTGCCGGCCATCACGCCGGCCAGGCTGCCGGGCTCGGCCCGCTCGAGGTGACGCACGAGGCGGCGCTCGAACCGGCGGCGCAGACGCCTGCGCCGGGGGTGCAGGAAGGCCCAGTTCGCGGCGGCTCGCAGGCGGGTCAGGTCGTCGCTGAGGCGCTCGTCGTCGCGTGCGCCGTCACCCAGCACGACGCGGCGCACGGCGCGCCACCACGTCACGGTGAACGCGTCCCACGTCAGGGCGTCCGGACCGACCCGCACGAGCAGGTCGCAGACCTCCTCGTGGACCTTGGCGACCGGGTCGGCGCCGCGGTGCACCGCGTGGGGTGTGTCCAGCGCGCGCTCGTTGAACCGCCGCCGCTCCGTGCGCGCGCGGCCGCTGGAGATGAGCACCCCGTGCGGCTGGAAGTGGGCCAGCGCGGCCCGCTTCTCCTTCGTCGCGGGGCTGAACGGCACGGGGGACTGGGCGAGCACCCGCTGCACGTGCTGCGGCGCGAGGAGGACGACCATGGCGCGGCCGGGGATGCGCAACCTCAGCGGCCCGGGACCGTAGCGGTCGTGCAGGCGCTGGAGCAGGCCGACGGCGCGACGGTCCGCGTCGAGGCGCTGCGCGACCTCGAGCATGCCCGGACGCCGGATGATCACCCCGCGCGCCAGGATCGGGGCGACCACCGAGCCCATCACCCGCGCGGTGTCCAGGCGCGAGGCGAGCGGCAGGCGGGACGGCAGCGCGGAGCGGCGGGAGCCGACGGGGGTCGCGGTCATGGTGCTCCCGGAGGTTCGGCGGTGAGACGGCACCGGCCCAGGACCGGTCACGTCAGGCTAACCGCGGGGACCCGCACCGGCCTCGGCGCCCGGTCGGCGGGCCGGCGAGCGGTCAGGCGTCGTCGGCCACCCGGCACGGCGCCGGCGGCTCGGCGAACCGCGCCCACGCCGGCAGGTCGGCGACGAAGGCGTCCCGGGTCACCGGGTCACCCGCCACGCTCCAGCGGACCGTGGCACCGATCTCCGGCTCGTGCTTGTCCCACTCGAACCAGTTGACCATCCGCAGCTGCGGGAACTGCTCGGCCGTCTGCGGCGACAGGACCTGCCGCCACCACGCCTGCTTGATCGCCAGCTCGGCCGGCGCGGTCAGGTCGTCACCCGGCACCACGAGCGCCGCCGTCTCCGGCACGGCGACCGGCTTGCCGTGCTCGACGCCGTACACCGAGTAGAAGTCCGGCAGGGCGGTGTCGTCCCCGCCGTCGCCGACGTAGGTGCCGGTCAGCTGGGCGGCGAACTTGCCCGGCTCGGGCAGCTCGTTCTCACCCCACGGGTGCGCCGACCCCCAGTGGTACAGCGACATGCCGACCCAGTCCACGACGTCGTCGCCGGGGTAGTACGGCGCGTACGGGTCGTCGGCGAGGGTCAGCACCCCGTCGCCGTCGCTGTCCAGGGCGGCGTGGTCGGCCGATCCGGCGACGGCGGCCGACGGACCGCCCGTGAACGGGTACCCACCGCCGTAGTTCGGGGCCCACATCATCGCCGTCCCGGGGGCCCCGGCACGGACGGCCACGGCGAGCGCCCGGAACGTCGCGACGAAGGCGGCGGGCTGCTGTCCCCAGGTGTACCAGGACCCGTTCATCTCGTGCGCGAACCGCAGCACCACCGGCACACCCGTGCGGTTGATCGAGGACAGCAGGTCCACGACGTCGTCCACGACGTCGGGCGTGACGGCGGCCAGGCCGTCCGTCGGCTCCAGGGTGAGCAGCAGGACTCCCCCGTCGGCGCGCACCTGCTCACCGGCGGCCACCACGTCGGTGACGTCGGCGGGGCTGAGCGGCACGTCGCTGAAGTGCACCGCGACCGCGGGGCCGCGACCGATCGCCCCGGCGTACTCCGCGAGTGTCTGCCGGCCCCAGTCCAGGTTGACCCCGAGCAGGATGCCGTCGGGCGGCACGACGTCGGCGGCCCGCGGGACCGCGCACACCGGCGCCCGTGGCGGCGCCGGCGTCGCGGCCGCGAACGTCGAGCAGCCGGCGAGCGCGAGCACGCCCGCGAGCACGAGCGCCGCGGACGGAACGGCTCGCGCGGGGCTCCAGGCGTTCGGGGACGGCGGGTTCAGCGGCAGCACACCCGCCCCTATCGGCGACGGGGGCCCGTCCGCAAGTGGTCGCGGCGCGCGGCCTGCCCCGCCACCGGCGGCTACCGTCTGCCCCGCCATCGGCGGCTACCGTGACGACGCGCGTCGGCCGGCACGACGGCGACCGCCGGACGGGCACCGGGTCGCACACCGGCTCCCACGCCCGCGTCCACGCCCACGTCCGTCCGCCCACCCTCGCCCACGCCCTCGCCCACGCCCCCAGGAGGCCCACCCCATGGACACGTCGCTCACCCCCGTGCTCGAGGAGGTCCTGCGCCGCAACCCCGGCGAGCAGGAGTTCCACCAGGCGGTGCGGGAGGTGTTCGACAGCCTCGGCCCCGTGCTGGCCAAGCACCCGCAGTACGCGGACGCCGGCGTGCTGGAGCGGATCTGCGAGCCCGAGCGGCAGATCATCTTCCGGGTGCCGTGGGTCGACGACGCCGGCCGGGTGCAGATCAACCGCGGCTTCCGGGTCGAGTACAACTCGGCCCTCGGCCCCTACAAGGGCGGGCTGCGCTTCCACCCGTCGGTGTACCTGGGGATCGTGAAGTTCCTCGGCTTCGAGCAGATCTTCAAGAACGCGCTGACCGGCATGCCGATCGGCGGCGGCAAGGGCGGCTCCGACTTCGACCCGCGGGGCCGCTCCGACGCCGAGGTCATGCGCTTCTGCCAGTCCTTCATGACCGAGCTGTACCGGCACATCGGGGAGCACACCGACGTGCCCGCCGGGGACATCGGCGTCGGCGGACGCGAGATCGGCTACCTGTTCGGCCAGTACAAGCGCATCACCAACCGGTACGAGTCCGGCGTGCTCACCGGCAAGGCCGTGACCTGGGGCGGGTCCCTCGTGCGCACCGAGGCCACCGGCTACGGCACCGTGCTGTTCACCGAGCAGATGCTGGCCACCCGCGGCATGTCGTTGGACGGGCTGCGCGTGTCGGTGTCCGGCGCGGGGAACGTCGCGACCTACGCCATCGCCAAGGCGCAGCACCTCGGTGCCCGTGCGGTCACCTTCTCCGACTCCTCCGGCTACGTGGTGGACGACGCCGGGGTCGACCTGGAGCTGCTGCGGGACGTCAAGGAGGTGCAGCGCGGTCGGGCCGCGGACTACGTCGCCCGCCGGCCCTCCGCGCGCCTGGTCACCGACGGATCGGTCTGGGACGTGCCGGTCGACGTCGCGCTGCCGTGCGCGACCCAGAACGAGCTCACCGAGGCCGACGCCCGCACGCTGCTGCGCAACGGCGTCGTCGCCGTCGCCGAGGGCGCCAACATGCCGGCGACCCCGGACGCCGCGGCGACCCTGCACCGCGGCGGGGTGCTCTTCGGTCCGGGCAAGGCGGCCAACGCCGGCGGCGTGGCGACGTCGGCGCTGGAGATGCAGCAGAACGCCTCGCGTGACCTCTGGAGCTTCGAGCACACCGAGGACCGGCTCGCCGAGATCATGGTCGGCATCCACGACCGCTGCGCGCAGACGGCCGAGGAGTACGGGATGCCGGGCAACTACGTCGTCGGCGCGAACATCGCCGGCTTCCTGCGGGTCGCCGACGCGATGCTCGCGCTCGGCGTCGTCTGATCGCGGGCACCGGCACGGGCGTGCCGAACCGCCCGTGCTGGTGACGCCGGCGCTGCCGCGGCGGTGTCGGTGGCCTGGCGTAGCGTGCACCCATGCTCCGCCGCCGCAGCCTCCCCGACGGCGTCGGGCGGCTCGCCGACGGGGGCCGGTGGCCGAGCGCGGTGGTGCTGGCTGCGGCGTGCGTGCTCACGGCGGCCGTGGTGGGCCCCTGGCAGCCGCAGGGGATCGGTGCCGGGGACGCCCGAGTGGCGGCGCCGCTGCCGTCCGTGCCGGCCCCGACCGCCGTCCCCACCCCTCGGCCGGTGGGCGAGCTCCCCGTCCGCGAGCCGGTGGACCTGGCATGGGTCGGGCCGGCGCTCGCCATGGCGGTGGCCGTCGTGCTGGCTGCGCTGGTCGCGCGGTGGCTGCTGGCCCGGTGGCGTGCCCTGCGGCCGCCGGAGCCGGCCCAGGCACCCACCGACCCGGGCCCTGCGGTGGCCGTGGCGGCGGACGAGCCCCTGCCGGACGCGCGCGTGCTCGAGGAGGGCGCGCGGGCGGCTCAGCGGGGCCTGCGGGCCGCGGCGGGACCCGCGGAGGGTGTCATCGCCGCGTGGGTCGCACTCGAGGAGGCGGCCGGTCGGTCCGGGATGGCGCGGCTGCCGTCGGCCACCCCCACGGAGTTCACCGTCCAGGTCCTGGACCGGACCGCCGCCGACGGCGTCGCGGCCCGCACGCTGCTCACGCTCTACCTGCGGGCCCGCTTCGACGACGTCCCGCTGTCCGCCGCCGACGCCGACGACGCCGAGCGGGCCGCCGGTGCGCTGGTCAGCACCCTCGCCGCGTCCCCGGGGGCCCCGCCCACCCGCTGGGGCGGCTCGGGATGACGGCCCGGCACGCGCTCGTCGCCGTCACGGTGGGCGCGGCGGTCGCGCTCGGGGTCTGGACGGTCGGGCTGCGGCCCGTCGACGCCGTCGTCGTGGGCGTGGTCACCGCGGTGCTCACGACCGTCGGGCGCACGCTCGATGACGAGACGGAGCACCGGTGGCGACCACCCCCGCCGGACGAGCCCGACGGCGCCCGCTCGGCGGTCTCCACGCTGATGTGGGGCTTCGCGGGCCGCGACGGCAAGGTGTCGGAGAGCGCCCTGCGGCACCTGCGCCGACAGGCCGGTCGACGCCTGGCGGCCACCGGCATCGCCCTCGACGACGGCCGGGGATACCTGCTCGCGCGCACCGGGACCCACCCGGGCGACGACGCCCGGGCGCGCGCCCTGCTGGGTGACCGCGCCTGGGCCGTGCTCACCGGCCGCGGTGACCTGCCGACGCTGCGCGACGTCGCGCACTGCATCGACGCCGTCGAACGACTGGACCCCGACCACCCCGAGAGGCGCCGATGACCAGCCAGCCCGCCCACCCGTCGAGCGACCGGGAGCCGCACGGGTCCACCGCACCGACGGCTCCGACCGCACCGACGCCGGCCGGCCGGCCGGCGGCCGCACTGCCGCCGGCCGAGGTCGCCCGGCTCGCCGAGGCGATCCTGGCCGAGGTGGGGACCGCCGTCGTCGGCATGCAGGCGGCGCTGCGGACCGCGCTGGCCGCCGTGCTCGCGGGTGGGCACGTGCTCTTCGAGGACGTGCCCGGGCTCGGCAAGACGCTCGCCGCCCGCAGCCTCGCCACCGCGCTCGGCCTCGACTTCCGCCGGGTGCAGTGCACCCCCGACCTGCTGCCGTCGGACATCACCGGGTCCTCGGTGTGGGACCCGGGCGAGGCACGGTTCCGGTTCGCGCCCGGTCCGGTGTTCACCGGGCTGCTGCTGGCCGACGAGATCAACCGCACCGCCCCCAAGACCCAGTCCGCGCTGCTGGAGGCCATGGCCGAGCGTCAGGTGACCGCCGACGGCACCACCTACCCGCTGCCCGCGCCGTTCCACGTCGTCGCCACCTCCAATTCGGTGGAGTACGAGGGCACGTACCCGCTGCCCGAGGCGCAGCTCGACCGGTTCCTGGTCCGGCTCGCCGTCGGCCATCCGGACCGCGACGCCGAGACCGACGTGCTGCTGCGCCGGGTGGCGCGCCGCGAGGAGGCGGCGCCGGTGCGGCGCGTGGTCGACGCCGCCACCGTGCTGGGCATGCAGGCCGGCGTGGAGGCGGTCCAGGTCGACCCGGACGTCGCCCGCTACTGCGTGGACCTCGCGGCCGCCACCCGCGCCCACCGGGCCGTGGACGTCGGGGCGTCGCCGCGCGGCTCGCAGTCGCTGCTGCTCGTCTCCCGCGCGCTCGCCGTGCTCTCCGGCCGGCGCTTCGCGACCCCCGAGGACGTCAAGGAGGTCGCGGTGCCGGCCCTCGCCCACCGCCTCACCCTGACCCCCGCGGCGTGGGCGGCCGGCGTCGCGGCCGAGGACGTCGTGCGCCAGGTGCTGGCCGAGGTCGCCGGCCCGGCGACCGTCCCGGCGGCCGGGTGACCCGGTGACCGGCGTGACGGACCAGCCGACGCCGGACCCGCGCACCGGGTCGCGCACCACGTCCCCCGGCGGCGGGTGGGGCGCCTCCGGCGGACCGGCGTGGACCGGCCGGGCGGGCGTGGTCCTGCTCGTGGTCGCTGCGCTCGTCGGCCGCCCGGACCTGGCGCTGGTCGGCGCGCTCGCCGTCCTGGTGGTGGTCGGTGGCCGACGCGGCGGCCCGGCAGACGTCACCGCACGGGTCGACCAGGTCGTGGAGCCCGACGGGCCGCCCGGGTCCCTGCGCGCCGACCTGCACCTCGGGGTCCCGTCCGGGGCCGACGCGGTCCGGGTCCGGGTGGACCGGCCGGGGTACCGGGCGGGCGAGGCGCTCGTGGCCGTGGCCGGGAGCCGGACGCTGGAGGTCAGGGTGGCGTCCGTCCGGACCGGTCGCCAGCGGTTGTTCCGGGCGCAGCTGCAGGCCGTGGCCGGCGCCGGTCAGCACACCGGACCGGTCCGCGAGGCCCCGGCCGGCGAGGCCGTCGTCCTGCCGCGCGGACGGGGGCTGGCCGAGCTGCCGCTGCCACCGCGGCTGCGCGGCTCGACCGGCCAGCACCGCTCGCGGCGCCCGGGCGACGGCGGCGACCTGCGTGACGTGCACCCGCTCGGCCCCGGGGACCCACCCCGGCGGGTCGACTGGCGGGTGACCGCCCGCCGGGCCCCCGCCCTGGAGCAGCTGTACGTGCGCCGGACCCTCGCGCTCGCGGAGGCGACGGTGACGCTGGTCGTCGACTCCCGCGACGACCTCGGCCCCGACCCGGCCACCTGGGGCGGCACCCAGCCGGCGCGGCCCGACGACTCGACGTCGGCGGACCTCGCCCGCCAGGCGGCCGCCTCGGTCGCCGAAGGTCACCTGTCGCTCGGTGACCGGGTCGGCATGGAGGACCTGGGCGTGCGGCGCCGCACGCTGCGGGTCGGCACCGGGCGGCGACAGCTGGACCGGCTGGTCCAGCAGCTCGCGCTGATCCGGCCGCAGGGACGCCCGCCGGACCGCGTGCGCGCGCCGCAGGTCACCGCCGGCAGCCTCGTGTACCTGTTCTCGACCTTCTTCGACGACGAACCCGTGCACCTGGCGCGGACGTGGCAGAGAACCGGTCACCGCGTCGTGGCCGTCGACGTGCTGCCGCAGCCCCGCCGGACCACCGACCCTCGGGTCGAGCTGGCCCTGCGCATGGTCCTGATCGACCGCACGGACCGGCTGGCTGCGGTGCGCGCCGCGGGCATCGACGTCGTCCGGTGGGCCGACGGCGCAGCCGCCACCCACCTGCTCGAGGTCGCCCGCCGGTCGCGCCGCGCACCCGCGCACGCCGGTCCCCGGCGGGGCCGGGGATGAGCGGGGCGGACGCGCGCGGAGCGCGGCTGCGGGTGCGGCCGTCGGTGCTCGGCGGCCTCACGGGACGCGGAGTCGGGGTCGGCGCCCGCGGTGCGGGGCTCCGGGCGGCGCGCGGCGCCGTCGTCCGCCGGACCCGCACCGCGCCCGTCAGGCTGGGCCTGGGTCCGGCGCTGCCCGCTGCGGTACTCCGCCTGCTCCCCGGCGCGCTGGTCCTCGCCCTCGGTGCCCTGCTCGGTACCGGCGACGCGGTGCGGGTCCTCGCGGCGGCCGCTGCGGTGCTGGTCGTGGCACGCCCGGCATGGCCGATCGCCGGTCCGCTCGTGCTGCTCGCCGGACTGGCGGTCCTCACCGGGCCGGACCGGGTCACGACCGGCGGGGGTGCGGCCGACGCGCTGGGCGTCCCGGGCCCGGTCCGGCTCGCGGCCGTGCTGCTCCTGCTCGACGTGACCCTGCGCGCGCTGTCGCTGGCCGCGCACGCCGCGTGGGGCGGCCGGGTCGAGTGGGCGGTGCTGGGGCGGGCGGGCCGGGTGGCGCTGTCCACCCAGCTCGTGGTGCAGCCCGTCCTGCTGCTCGTGCTCGCCGTCCGCGCCATGTCCGACGGCGCCGGGCCCGGCTGGCTGCGGGTGCTCGCCCTGGCGACCGCGGGGCTCCTGCTCGGTCTGGCGCTGCCCCGCGCCCGTGCCGGGCGGGAGACCACCGCGCGGTGGCCACGCGGTCGTCGGACGCGCGGAGACGCGTAGGCGGCGCAGCGAGCGCGACCGCGACAGCACGACGGCCCGGACCTGTCAGGTCCGAGCCGTCGGCCATGTCCGCAGTCATCGTCGCGGTGGCGGTAGCGGTGGGATTTGAACCCACGGTGGACTTTCACCCACACACGCTTTCGAGGCGTGCTCCTTAGGCCGCTCGGACACGCTACCTCGGCGCAGACGATACCCGGTCCGCCGGTGCACGCCGAATCGGGGCCTGCGCCGAGGGGCCGGGGGGTCGGCCCCGGCCGCTCAGCGCACGGTCGCGTGCGCCGGCGGCCACACCTGGTCGGGTGGGCTGGGGTAGCCGTGCAGATACCCCTGGGTGTAATCGCAGCCGGCGTCGGTGAAGAAGTCGAGCTGCTCGGGCGTCTCGATGCCCTCGGCGACCGTGCGCACCCCCAGGTCCGTGGCCAGCCGCAGGATCGAGCGGACGATCGTGCGGGTCGCGGGCTCGTGCAGCGTGGACGTGAAGTCCCGGTCGAGCTTCAACGTGTCGACCGGCAGCCGCCGCAACCAGGTCAGCGCGGTGTTGCCCGCCCCGAAGTCGTCCAGTGCGATCCGGAACCCGTGCTCGCGCATCCGGGTCAGCTGCTCCGCGAGCCGGCACACGTCGGCGCCCAGCACGTCCTCGGCCACCTCGAACTGGATCCGGTGCGGCGCGACGCCGTACCGCTCGACCCGCTCGGCGAGCTCGTCGGCGAGCGCGGGCCGGCTCAGCTGGATCGGCGCGAGGTTGATGAAGACCTCCGGCACCCCTCCGGGCTCCTCCCAGCGGGCGGCTTGAGCGAGGGCCAGGTCGACCGCCCGGGTGCACAGCGCCGGGACCAGCCCGACGCCGACCGCGCCGGGCAGGAAGTCGGCCGCGGCGAGCAGCCCGCGGGTCGGGTGCCGCCAGCGCACCAGCGCCTCGGCCGCCACGTGTCGACGGTCGGAGGTCCGCACGATGGGCTGCCAGTGGACGACCAGCTCGTCCGCGTCGAGCGCCCGGTGCAGGTCGCTCTGCAGGTGGACGCGGCGCAGGACCCGCTCGCGCAGCTCGGGGTCGAACATGTGCACCCGGTTGCGACCCCGGCGCTTGGCCTCGTACAGGGCGGCGTCCGCGTCCGCCAGCAGGGACTCCGCAGCGGGGCTCGGCCGCTCGTCGACGTCGTCGTCGCGCTCGGCCCCGAGCGGCGCGCCGAGGTCGACGCCGTCGGCCGGGCCGGCGTCCGCGGGGCGACCCTCGCTGGTGACCGCCCCGAGGGACACCGTGACGTGCGCGGCCAGCGAGCCGATGTCGTAGCGGGTCCCGGCCGCCCCGGCGATCCGCTCGGCGACCGTGACCGCGTCGTCGGACGTGGCCAGGTCCTGCGCCAGCACGACGAACTCGTCACCCCCCAGCCGGGCGATCGACTCCCCGGGGTGCAGCACGGACGCCATGCGACGCGACATCTCCACGAGCAGCCGGTCCCCCGCGGAGTGCCCGAGGCTGTCGTTGAGCATCTTGAAGTCGTCGACGTCGAGCAGCAGCAGGGCCAGCTGCCGTCCGGACCGGCGGCCGGCCTCCAGCGCCCGGTCGAGGGCCCGGGTGAACCAGCGGCGGTTCGGCAGCCCGGTGAGCGCGTCGGACAGCGCCAGCGCCCGCAGCCGGCGCTGCGCCTCGAACTGCTCGGTGACGTCGAGCGCGTTGATGATGACGCCGCCCACGACCGGGTCGTCGAGCCGGTTCGTGGCCACGTACGCGACCCGCCGCACCTGACCGGCCCCGTTGCGCACCTCGGCCTCCGCGCGCGCGGTGCCCCCGGCCGGCGCCCGCAGGACCCGGTCGAACAGGTCGTCGCCGACGGTGACGCCCGCCCGGTCGCTGAAGAAGTTGCCGAACCGCGTGCCCAGCAGCGTCTGCGGGTCCACGCCGAGGACGGCGGCGAGGGAGGGGCTCGCGTAGGTGATCAGCCGGTCCGCCGTGGTCACCACGATCGTGTCGCTGGCGTGCTCGAGGAGCCGTTCGAAGCGGGTGTTGGCGGCGAGCAGCTCGCGCTGCGCGGCCCGGGCCTGCGTCACGTCACGGGTGAGCACGACGACGTGGCCCGCCACGGGGATGCGCAGCACGTCGGCCACGCCCGACGCCGCCTCCGGCGTCGTCGCCACCCCCACCGGGCTGCCGTCCGTGTCGGTCCGGAGCAGGAAGTCCTCGTGGCTGAGGGCACCGGTCACCAGCACCTGCTGGTTGAGCCCCACCAGCCGGTCGGCGAACGCGCGCGGCATGAGCTCGCGCAGGGTCCGACCCAGGCTCGGACGCCCCGCGAGCTGGGCCGTCAGCCCGGTGTCGGCGATCACCACGAAGTCCACCGGGGTGCCGTCGTCGCCGTTCACCGGCCGCAGCACGGTCAGCGAGTCCGTGCCCACCGTGGCGAACGACTGCAGGATGGTCGCCAGCAGGTCGACGTCACCGTCGCCCGGTGACACGGCGGCGAGGTGCGTCCCCGTGCGCTCGCCCATCCCACCTGCCCGTCGTCCACCGCCTGCCCGTCGGGCCTGGTCATGATGAGCATGCCGTACGCGGACGCCACCCGGCATCTGCACCGTCGCGGGCGCCTGCCTACACTCGAGCGGTGACTGAGCCGGTGACCCTGCTCGACGCCCTCGACCGGGCCGTCGAGGTCCTGGCCGGGCACCGGCTGGCGGTGCTGACCGGCGCGGGCGTCTCGACCGACTCCGGCATCCCGGACTACCGCGGCCCCGGGTCCCCACCGCGCAACCCCATGACGTACGGCCAGTTCGTCGGTGACCCCGCGTTCCGCCGGCACTACTGGGCGCGCAACCACGTCGGGTGGACGCACGTGCGCCGGGCGCAGCCGAACGCCGGGCACCGGGCGCTGGCGGCGATGGAGGCCCGGGGCGTGGTCGGCGGCCTGATCACACAGAACGTGGACGGGCTGCACGGCGACGCCGGGTCGCGCCGCGTCATCGACCTGCACGGCCGCTTCGATCGCGTGGTCTGCCTGCAGTGCGGGGCGGACACCCCCCGCGCCGAGCTCGCGCACCGCCTCGAGGCGCTCAACCCCGGCTTCGCGGAGTCGGTCGGCTCGGTCGCGGACGTCGAGATCGCCCCCGACGCCGACGCCGTCATCGAGTCCACCGCGGACTTCGTCGTCGCCCCGTGCGAGCGCTGCGGCGGGATGCTCAAACCGGACATCGTCTACTTCGGCGAGAACGTGCCCAAGGACCGGGTGGCGCGGGCCTACGCCATGGTGGACGACGCCGGCGCGCTGCTCGTCGCCGGTTCGTCGTTGACCGTGATGTCCGGCCTGCGGTTCGTCCGGCACGCCGCCAAGGCGGGCAGGCCGGTCGTCATCATCAACCGCGGCCAGACCCGCGGCGACCCCCTCGCGACGGTCCGGGTGGACGCCGGGACGTCACCGACGCTGGTCACCCTCGCCCAGACGCTCCCGACACCCGCCTGAGCCGCGCCCGTCGTCGTCGACCGGGGCGCACCGGGTCGGACCGGCTCAGCGGTGCCCGGCGAAGAACCCGCGCAGCACCTCGCCGCACTCGGCCTCCCGCACACCGCCGACGACCTGGACCCGGTGGTTGAGCCGACGGTCCCGCACCACGTCCCACTGCGAGCCGCACGCACCCGCCTTGGGATCCCAGGCGCCGAGCACGAGCCGCGGCACCCGCGCCAGGACGGTCGCGCCCGCGCACATCAGGCACGGCTCGAGGGTCACCACGAGCGTGCAGTCGTCGAGCCGCCAGCGCCCCAGCGTGACCGAGGCCGCACGCAGCGCGAGCACCTCGGCGTGCGCGGTGGGGTCGGCGCTCGCCTCCCGGCGGTTGCGTCCCCGGCCGACCACGTCGCCGCCCGGCCCGACGACGACCGCGCCCACCGGCACGTCACCGGTCGCCAGCGCCGCGCGGGCCTCGTCGAGGGCGTCGGTCATCCAGCGGGCGTCATCGGGGGTGCCGGGCACGCGTCAGTCCCAGACCGCGACGCTGCGCCGGGTGGGGACGGATCCGGCGTTGGACGCGAACAGCTCCGGTGAGCGCCGGCGGACCCGCTCGATGTCGGCGAACACCGCACGCAGGTGGGTTCGCATCAACGTGCGGGCCGCCGCCCGGTCGCCCCGCAGCAGGGCGTCCAGGACGGCTTCGTGCTGGTCGCGGAACACCGACATCGAGGCGTTCTCGGTCAGTCCGAGGCGCCGCGCCCGGTCGAGGTGGCCCTTGGCTGCGACGACGGTCGGCCACGTCCGCTCGTGCCCGGCCAGCCGGAGCAGCCCGTGGTGGAACTCCTCGTCGAGCGGGAAGAACGCGTCCGCGTCCTGGTCCACCGCCTCCTGGGCAGCGAGGTTGGCCCGCAGCTCGGCGACCAGGTCCGGGGCCGGGTCGGCCGGCACGTCGTCGAGCGAGGCGAGCTCGACGGCTTCGCGCAGGAACTGCGCGTCCGCGACGCGGTCGGGGTCCACGCGCGAGACGAACGAGCCGACCTTCGGGAAGACCTGCACCAGACCCTCCTGCGACAGCAGGATCAGGCTCTCGCGCACCGGCGTGCGGGAGATCCCGAGCTCGGCGGCGAGCTCGTTCTCCGACAGCGCTGCCCCGGGTGGCAGCTGCAGGGTCACCACGCGCCGTCGCAGCTCGTCGTAGACGGCTCGGCGGCTGGTCCGGGCGGGCAGGGTCGGCACGGAGACCACTGTAGTGAACAGGCCCCGGCCGCCGAGCTGGTTGACGTAGCGAACACACATGCGCTTACATACAAGCGCCGTACTGCAGCCGCCGATCGCGCGGCACCCATGCCCGCCGCGCCGATGCGGCCGCACAGGAACTGGACGCCATGACCACGATCGAACGGGCCGAGGTGCTCGTCGCGGGCCCCGGCCGCAACTTCGTCACGCTGCGCCTGACCACCTCCGACGGCGTGACCGGCCTCGGGGACGCCACCCTGAACGGCCGCGAGCTCGCCGTCGCGAGCTACCTGCGGGACCACGTGGTGCCGCTTCTCATCGGCAAGGACCCGGCCCGCATCGAGGACATGTGGCAGTACCTGTACCGCGGCGCGTACTGGCGCCGCGGGCCGGTGACGATGACCGCCATCGCGGCGGTCGACACCGCACTGTGGGACGTCAAGGGCAAGGTCGCCGGCCTGCCGGTCTTCCAGCTGCTCGGCGGCCGGTCCCGCGAGGGCGTGCTGGTCTACTGCCATGCGAGCGGCACCGACACCGCCTCCCTCGTCGACGACGTCGCCCGGTTCCGCGACCTGGGGTACCAGGCGGTCCGCGCGCAGGCCGCCGTGCCCGAGGTCGGCGGCACCTACGGCGTGCGCAAGGGCCTCATCTACGAGCCCGCCGCGACGTCGCTGCCGGACGAGCAGCCGTGGTCGACCGAGGCCTACCTGCGGTTCGCGCCCACCTACCTCGAGGCGGTCCGCGACCGGCTGGGCTTCGACTTCCACCTCCTGCACGACGTCCACCACCGGCTGACGCCCATCGAGGCCGCCCGCTTCGGCAAGCGCGTGGAGGACGTCCAGCTGTTCTGGATGGAGGACCCCACCCCGGCCGAGAACCAGGAGTCGTTCCGTCTGATCCGCAGCCACACGACCACGCCGATCGCGGTGGGCGAGGTGCTGAACAGCATCTGGGACGTCCAGCACCTCATCACCGAGCAGCTCATCGACTACGTCCGCACCACGGTGGTGCACGCCGGCGGCATCACGCACCTGCGTCGCATCTTCGACCTGGCGGCCCTGTACGGCGTACGGACCGGCTCCCACGGCGCCACGGACCTGTCGCCGGTGACGCAGTCCGCGGCGGTCCACCTGGACCTGGTGGTGCCGAACTTCGGCATCCAGGAGTACATGGAGCACGCCCCGGAGACGATGGAGGTGTTCCGCAGCGGCGTGCGCTTCGAGAACGGGATGCTGCACCCGAGTGAGGAGCCCGGCCTCGGCGTCGAGTACGACGACGCGGCCGCGGAGCGCTTCCCCTACGACCCCCGGTACCTGCCCGTGGCCCGTCGGCTCGACGGTTCCCTGCACGACTGGTGACGGCACGCCGGCCCACCCGGCCGGCACGCCACCGCACCCGCCCATACCGACGGCCCGGCCCCGCACCCGTCTACCCGACGGCCCGGCCCGGGCACGTCCACACCGGCCCGACCGGACACCGGGGCGCACCCGACCCCGACGTCGACCCTCACCGCCCTCGCGGGTGAGGCCACCCAGCATCGGCCGCGCCCGCGCGGCGCAAAGGAGCACACGATGACCCAGGAGAGCACGGCGGTCCCGCCGCCGCACGTGGCGGAGCGCACCACAGGCGACCTGAAGAGGGCTGCCGTCTCCGGCTGGCTCGGCACGGCCATGGAGTTCATGGACTTCCAGCTGTACTCGCTGGCCGCTGCCATCGTCTTCAACGAGATCTTCTTCCCCGAGGTCGACCCTGCGGTCGGGCTGATCGCCGCCATGGGGACCTACGGCGTCGGCTACGTCGCCCGCCTCGTCGGGGCGATCTACTTCGGCCGGATGGGCGATCGGATCGGTCGCAAGAGGGTCCTGTTCATCACCATCGCGCTGATGGGCGCGTCGACGACCCTCATCGGCGTCCTGCCGACCTACGCGCAGATCGGCCTCGCCGCCCCCGCCCTGCTGGTCGCGCTCCGCCTCGTCCAGGGCTTCGGCGCCGGTGCCGAGATCGCCGGGGCCACCACGATGCTCGCCGAGTACGCCCCGGCGCCCCGCCGCGGGATCATCGCGTCGCTGGTCAGCCTGGGCACGAACACCGGCACACTCGCGGCCACCGGTCTGTGGGCGCTGCTGCTCGCCGTCTTGACCGAGGAGCAGCTGCTCTCCTGGGGCTGGCGCCTGCCGTTCCTGTTCAGCTTCGTGCTGATGATCTTCGCGATCTGGGTGCGTCGGCACCTCAAGGAGAGCCCGGTCTTCGAGAACCGCGCCGACGTGACCGCGGACGGCGTCGCGCTGAGCCGCGCCGAGCTCGAGCAGGCCGCGGCGGACGCGCACGAGACGAGCGTGCTGGAGGCCGCCCTCAAGCAGCGCAAGGGCAAGGCGTTCTTCATCGCCCTCGGCCTGCGCTTCGGCCAGGCCGGCAACTCGGGCCTCATCCAGACGTTCCTGGTCGGGTACCTCGCCACGACGCTCCTGCTGGACCGCAGCGTCGCCACGAGCGCGATCCTGTACAGCTCCGTCGTCGGGTTCGCCACCGTGCCGATCGTCGGCGCCCTCGGCGACCGGTTCGGCCGTCGTCCCGTCTACATGGCGCTCACCGCCGTGTCCGCGGTCCTCGCCTTCCCGCTGATCAACCTGATCCAGCAGGGCAGCACGGTCGCGCTGACGGTGTCGATGATCCTGCTGCACAACCTCGCCGTCCTGGGCCTGTTCTCCCTCGAGAGCGTCACGATGGCCGAGCTCTTCGGGGCCCGCACCCGGTTCACCCAGCTCGCGCTCGCCAAGGAGATCGGTGGCATCCTCGCCACCGCCATCGGCCCCGTCGTCGCCGCGGCCCTGACCGCCGCGACCGGGTCGTGGTGGCCCATCGCCGCGATGCTCGTCGTGTACTCGCTGATCACGCTGGTCTCGGCGTACGTGTCCCCCGAGGTCCGGGGCCGCGACCTCGTGCGTCTGGAGGACGCGGCATGAGAGCGGTCGTCGTCCACGGGGCCGGCGACGTGCGGGTCGACGAGGTCCCCGACCCGACGCCCGCCCCCGGCGAGGTCGTCGTGGCGATGGAGTGGGGCGGCATCTGCGGCTCCGACCTCGCCTACTGGCGGCACGGTCGATCCGGCACGGCCGAGCTGCGCAGCCCCATGGTGCTCGGGCACGAGGCGGCCGGCCGGGTCGTCGAGCTCGGCGACAGCGTCGCCGACCTGCAGGTCGGCGACCCGGTCACCTTCCAGCCGGCCCTGCTGGTGGGCGACGGCACCATGCCGGACCGGCTCGCGGGCCGCACGAACCTGTACCCGCACGTGCGGTACTTCGGCTCGGCCGCGTTCTCCCCGCACACCGACGGCGCCTTCAGCGGGCGCCGGGCGGTGGCGGCGCACCAGGTCCGCCGGCTGCCGGACGGCGTCAGCACGCAGCGCGGCGCGCTCGCCGAGCCGCTCGCGGTGGCGATGCACGCCGTCGGGCGCGCCGGGGACCTGACCGGGCGGACGGTGCTCGTGAACGGTGCGGGTCCGATCGGGGCGCTCGTGGTGGCCGCGGCCAAGTTCGCCGGGGCCGGGACCGTCATCGCGGCCGACGTCGCCGCCACGTCGCTCGAGATCGCCGAGGCGATGGGGGCGGACAGCACCGTGGATGTGTCCAGCCAGCCGCTGCCGGACGACGTCGAGCTCGTCGTCGAGGCCTCCGGCGCGCCGGCGGCGCTCGGCGCGGTGCTGCGAGCCACGGCGAAGGGCGGGACGGTGATCCAGGTGGGCAACCTGCCCGGCACCGCCGTGTCGGCCGTGCTCGGCGACCTCGTCACGCGCGAGCTCACGTGGATCGGCTCCTACAGGTTCGCCGGCGAGATCGACGACGCGATCGCGGCGATCGCCGCGGGCCTCGTGGTCGATCCACTGATGACCCACGTGTTCGACATCGGCGAGGCCGAGGAGGCGCTGCGCGTCGCAGCCGACCGCAGCACGGGCAGCAGCAAGGTCATGCTGCGCCTGGGCTGACCCCCGCCGGACCACGTGCGGTCCCACCGCCCGATCCAGCGGCGCCGTCCGGCACGACGACGGCGCCGCTCGGTCGCCGGCAGGGTGGACGGTAGGTTGGCGACATGCGCCTGCACGTCGCGGACCACCCGCTCGTCGCCCACAAGCTCACCGTCCTGCGGAACCGCGACACCGCCTCGCCCACGTTCCGACTGCTCGTCGACGAGCTGGTCACCCTGCTCGCCTACGAGGCGACGCGCGAGGTCCGCACCGAGCCGCATCCCATCGTCACCCCGGTCACCGAGACCGTCGGCACGAAGATCGCCGCCCCGAGGCCGCTCGTCGTGCCGATCCTGCGCGCGGGGCTCGGCATGCTGGACGGCATGACGCGGCTGCTGCCGACGGCCGAGGTCGGGTTCCTCGGGATGCAGCGCGACGAGACGACGCTGGAGGCCATCACCTACGCCAACCGCCTGCCGGAGGACCTGTCCGGGCGCCAGTGCTTCCTGCTGGACCCGATGCTCGCGACCGGCGGCACGCTGGTGGCGGCCATCGACTACCTGTTCGCCCGCGGCGCCCGGGACGTCACCGCCGTGTGCCTGCTGGCCGCGCCCGAGGGCCTGAAGGTGCTCGAGAAGGCGGTCGGGGACCGGGTGGACGTCAAGGTCGTCGTCGCCGCCGTCGACGAGCGGCTCGACGAGAAGGCGTACATCGTCCCGGGGCTCGGCGACGCGGGCGACCGCCTCTACGGCATCGTCTGACCGGGCACCGCCCGTCCCCGGGGCGGGCCCGCCGCCGGCGCCCTCGCGGGCACGACGACGGGCCCGACGACCGGCGCCGACCCGTCAGAAGGCGGGCAGGACCTCACCGGCCGGCCACCGGTCCTCGATGAACGCCTTGACCTCCGGGGAGTGCAGCAGGTCGTCCAGCGCCACGATCGACGGGTCCTCGGCGTCCTCGGAGCGCACCGCGAGGAAGTTCGCGTACGGGTTGGCCTCGCCGGACTCCAGCAGCAGCGAGTCCGTGGCCGGGTTGAGCCCCGCCTCGAGCGCGTAGTTGCCGTTGATGACCGCGGCGTCCACGTCCTCCAGCGCCCGCACGAGCTGCTCGGGGGCGGTCTCGATGAACTCCAGGCCGTGGGGGTTCTCGGCGATGTCGAGCAGCGTCGCCAGCTCGTCGCCGGTGTCCTCGAGGGTGAGCAGGTCGTTCGCGACCAGCAGGTCCAGGGCGCGGGCCTGGTTGCCCGGGTCGTTGGTGATGCCGATGGTGGCGCCGTCGGGCAGGTCGTCGATCGACGTCAGGTCGGCGGAGTACAGCGCGTACGGCTCGATGTGCACGCCGTCGAAGTGCGCGAAGTCGTAGCCCTGGTCGGCGACCTGCGCCTCGAAGTAGGGCAGGTGCTGGAAGTAGTTGGCGTCGAGGTCGCCCTCGGCCAGGGCGGTGTTCGGCAGCACGTAGTCGTCGAACGTCTCGATCTCCAGGTCGAGCCCGGCGTCGGCGGCCAGCTCGGCGTCCACGAACTCCAGGATCTCGGCGTGCGGGGTCGGGCTCGCGCCGACCGTGAGGGTGGTGACGCCGTCGACCGTGGTGCCGGCGGCCTCGGTGGCGCCGTCCGCGCCGGCGTCCGAGCCGCCGCACGCGCCGAGGGTGAGCGCTGCGGCGGCGACGACGGCGGCGTGCGCCAGGCGCGGGGTCCGCGCGTGGGTCCGGTTGGTCATGGGTACGTCCTTCCGTACGGCCCCCACGTCCGGGGGCGTGCATGGTGTGGTGCCCGGGTGCGGGCCGGTGGTCGGTGGTGCATCGGCAGTGGCGGTCGGCGGGGGCGGGTGGCGGTGGTGGGTCAGCGGTGGTCGAGCCGGCGGGTGAGGGCGTCGCCGACGATCTGCACCGCCTGCACGACGACGAGGATCAGCACGACGCAGGCGATCATCACCGGGGTGTTGAACCGCTGGTAGCCGTAGGAGATGGCCAGCGCGCCGAGCCCACCGCCGCCGATCACGCCGGCCATCGCGGAGAAGGACACCAGCGCGATCACGGTGACGGTCGCGGCGGCGACGATCGCCGGCAGCGCCTCGCGCACCAGCACGGAGCCCAGGATCTTGCGCCGGGTGGACCCCATCACGCGGGCCGCCTCGACCTTGCCGGGGCTCACCTCGCGCAACGCCGACTCGACCAGCCGGGCGAAGAACGGCACCGCTCCGAGCGTCAGCGGCACCACGGCGGCCTGCCAGCCGAGGGTGGTGCCCACGACCCACCGGGTGAACGGCAGCACCGCGATCATGAGGATGACGAACGGCAGCGAGCGGCCGATGTTGACCACGAACCCGGTGACCGCGCTGACGGCGCGCTGGGGTGTCAGCCCGCCGGCGGAGGTGGTGTGCAGCAGCACGCCGAGGGGCAGTCCGAGCACCAGGGTCAGCAGCGAGGCGACGCCGACCATCTGCAGGGTCTCCAGGGTCGCCTGCGGCACCTTCTCGCGGATCACGGGGTCGGCCAGCACGTCGTCCCACCAGGTCATCGGGTCACCTCCGCGTGCACGCCGGCGGCGCGCAGCCGGGTCAGTGCGGCGTCGACGTCACCGGCCGGGACGTCCAGCTGGAGCCTGCCGACCCGGCGACCGGCGAGGGTCTCGATCGTGCCGGCGGCGATCTCCACGCCGTCACCCAGGGCGGCGACCGCGCCCAGCACGTCCTGCGTGGCGACGTCGTCGGTGGTGTAGGCGACCTCGACCAGGGACCGGGCGTCGTCCAGCGGCAGCTCCGGGACGGGGATGAGCTCGCGCGCCAGCCGGGAGCCGTACACCGCGACGACGTCCCCGACCGGGCCGGTCTCCACGACCCGCCCGTGCTCGAGCAGCGACACGGAGTCGCAGATCTCGCGGACCACCGCCATCTCGTGCGTGATGATCAGCACCGTGATGCCGAGCCGGTCCCGCAGGTCGCGGATGAGGCCGAGGATCTGCCGGGTGGTGGCCGAGTCCAGCGCCGAGGTCGGCTCGTCGCACAGCAGCACGGCGGGCTCCGTGGCGAGCGCCCGGGCGATGCCGACCCGCTGCTTCTGCCCGCCGGACAGCTGCGCGGGGTAGGCGTCGCCGCGACCGGCCAGCCCGACGAGCTCGAGCAGCTCGGCGACGCGCGCGGCGCGCCGCTCCCGCGGCATCCCGGCGACCTCGAGCGGGTAGGCCACGTTGGCCGCGATCGTGCGCGAGTCGAGCAGGTTGACGTGCTGGAACACCATCCCGATGCGGCGGCGGGCGCTGCGCAACCGCGCCTCGGACAGGTCGGAGAGCACCTCGCCGTCGACCGTCACCGTGCCGGACGTCGGCCGCTCGAGCACCGTCAGGCACCGGATGAGCGTCGACTTGCCGGCGCCGGACCGTCCGACGATGCCGTGGATGGCGCCGCGTGCCACGGCGAGGTCGATGCCGTCGAGCGCGACGACGTCGCCGCCACGGGCCGGGTACACCTTGCGCAGCGCGGCGAGCTCGATGTGAGCGGGGGGCATGGGACTCCTCGGGACGGCCGCCCGCGCACGGCCCGACGGGGGACGCGGCAGACGGGCGGCAGCGGTGCCGGGTGGGGTGGGCGGCACGGGGCCGCAGGGGCCGCGTCAGCGGCCGGGGCGCGCTCAGCTGCGACAGCTGGAGCGCTCGGTCATGCAGCCCATCCGCCGCGCACGGGGCGCGAGCGGCGACGGGGACGTGCACGGACCGGACATGTGCTCCATTGCATCACACGGGCGGTGGTGCGCCGGACGCCCGTCCACGCCGGCGACGACTCCCCCGCGCGGTCGCCGCGGCGCCCGCCTAACGTGGCCGTCATGATCATCGCCATCGCCGGCGGGCACGGCCAGATCGCCCTGCGCCTCGCCCGCATCCTCACCGACCGTGGGCACGACGTGATCTCCGTCGTGCGCAACCCCGACCACGTCGACGACGTCCGGGCGACGGGCGCGAGGCCCGCCGTCTGCGACCTGGAGTCCGCGACCGCTGCGGAGCTCGCCGGCCACCTGACCGGCGCCGACGCCGTCGTCTTCGCCGCGGGCGCGGGGCCGGCCAGCGGCGCGGCCCGCAAGGACAGCGTCGACCGGGCCGGCGCGGCGCTGCTCGCCGACGCCGCCGAGAGCGTCGGGGCGCGCCGGTACGTGCTGGTGTCCTCGATGGGCGCGGGGGCGGAGCCGCCCGCGGGGACCGACGAGACGTTCGCCGCCTACCTGCGCGCCAAGACCGCCGCCGAGGAGGACCTGCGCCGGCGCGACCTGGACTGGACCGTCCTGCGTCCCGGCGGGCTCACCGACGACGCCGGGGCGGACCGGGTCCGGCTGCAGCCGGACGTCCCCCGCGGCCAGGTGCCCCGCGACGACGTCGCACTCGTGCTCGCGCACCTGCTCGAGGAACCCCGCACCGCCGGGCAGGTGCTCGAGCTGGTGGCCGGGGACTGGCCGGCCGAGGCGGCCGTCGCCGACCTCGTGCGCGACCACGGCACCGGTGACGCGGACGACCTGGGCACGGCGCCGGCGACGGGGCCGAGCGACCCGGTCAGCCCGTAGCGCAGCCCCGGCAGGACGGCGCCGCGGCCGAGCCCCTGCTCAGCCGGCGCCGGGTGCTCCCGGCGTCGAGGGCGACGGTGACGGCGCCGGCGGGGGGACGGGCGTGCTGGAGGCGTCGGACTCGACGGTCCCGCGGTCGGTGACCTGGACGGCCGCACGCCGGGTGGTCGTGCTGCCGCTGGCGTCGGTCACGGTGAGCACGAGGTCGCCCCCGCCCGCACCGACCGCCGCCGGCTCGGCGACCAGGGTCAGGGACAGGCCCGCCGACGACGGCTCGTCACCGACCCCGGCGGCCAGCCGGTCCAGGCGGCACAGCACGAGCGGGCCGTCGGAGGCGCACCGCCACGGCAGGGACTCCTCGGCCGAGCCGTCCCAGCGCACCCCCGGCGGGAGCGTCACGGCGGCCACGACGTCGGACGCCTCGGCACCGCCGGCGTTGAGGACCGCGAACCGGACGACGCTCGGCTGGTTGACGACCAGCGCCACGCTGTCCGGCACGGACAGCGTGACCTGCGGGAGGAGCAGCGCCGTCGGCACCGACCGGACCACGGTCACCAGCCCGGCACCCTGGACCCGCACGCCGATGGCCGATCCCGGCGGCAGGATCGCGCCGGCACGCGGCCCGACGACCGCGGTCAGCTGGGCACTGGCGCCGCCGGCCAGTGCCGGCATGCAGAACTCGAACGGCGTGCCCGGCGCGTCGTCCGCGCACGGCGCCCACCCGTCGGGACCGACGGGCGGGACCGTGCCCAGGCCGAGCGCGGCGGGCAGGTCCAGGATCGCGCGCAGGTCCGTCGCGCCGCTCTGACCGGTGTTCGCGACGGTCACCCGCACGCGACGGGTCGACCCGGGCACGAGCACGACGGCGTCGGTCAGCTCGGTGATGGACAGGCTGGCGGGGGCCGGCTCGGCCGGAACGACGGGACCCGGGTCAGGCAGCGGATCCGGGTCCGGGACGGGGTCGGGCACCGGGTCGGGCGCCGGCACCGGCTCGGCGGGTACCGGGTCCGTCACGACATCGGGCCGCGGTTCGGGCTGCGGGGCGGGCTCGGTGACCGGCCCGGTGACCTGCGGCGCCGGGGCGGGCTGCGGGACCACCGGCGTCACAGCGGGGTCCGGCGCGGGGATCACGGTGGCCGGTGCGACCGGGACGACGGGCGTCGTCTCCGGCGGCGTCCCGGGCTGCGGCGACGGTGCGGGTGTCGCGGCGGGTGGCTGCGGGGTCGGCTGCAGGGTCGGCTGCACCTGGCCGACGACCTGCGACGACGGCGACGTCGGGGCGGGCTCGGTCACGATGGCGCCGCCCACGGCGAGCGACACCCCGACGACCCCTGCGGTCACGGCCCCTGCGACGCCACCGGGCAGCGCGCCGACCAGGGCACCGACGCCCCCACCAGCCAGTGCGCCGGCGCCCGCGGCACCAGCACCCATCGCCGTGGCACCCGCCGCCGTCGCCCCCACCACGGAGGCGCCCGCAGCCGTGGCACCGGCCGCCGTCGCACCGGCTGCGGTGGCACCCGCCCCGATGGCGGTCGCACCCATCGCTGTCGCACCCGAGGCCGTAGCGCCGGCGGCCACCGAGCCCACGGCGCCCGCCGCCGTGGCACCCGCGGCCGTGGTCCCGGCGGCGGCTGCCGACCCGGCGCCCAGCGCACCGGCGCCCAGCGCACCGGCACCTGCCGTGCCGCCCACCACCGAGCCGCCGACCACGGAGCCGCCCACCACGGAGGTACCGAGCACGGACCCGCCGGCCACCGAGGCCGCGGCCGCGGACCCGGCGGCTGCCGTACCCGTCACCGCGCCACCGACCGATGCAGCACCTGCGCCGGCACCGACCGCTCCGGTCCCCGCGGTCGCCGCCCCGGCGGCAGCCGTGGTGCCCGCGGTGACCGCGCCGGTCCCGGCGGCGCCCGCCACCCCGGCGGATGCGCTCCCACCACCGACCGCCGCGCCGGTGGTGGCGCCCGCACCCAGCGACCCCGCGGTGGCGCCGGACGTCCCGGCAGCCGCACCGCCGACGGCGCCGCCTCCGGCCGACCCCGCCGCGACGCCCGAGCCGGTGCCCGCCGCCACACCGGACCCGGCTCCGGCGGCAGCCCCCGAGCCGCTGCCGACGGCGCCACCACCACCGACCGCCGCGCCGGTACCCGCCGCACCACCCACGCCGGAGGTCGCCGCCGCGGACCCGGCGGCGCCCGCCGAGCCGGCAGCGCCCGCCGAGGCCAGCACCCCGACCGGCAGCGGCGCGGACAGGACGCCGAGCCCGGCCACGCCCAGCACCAGGGGGGCGATGATCCCGCGCAGCCCGTGGTTGACGTCCCCGAGCTCGAGCACCAGGTCGCGGCAGGTCGCGCAGATCTCGAGGTGCTCACGCACGTGCGCGGTCTCGCGCTTGGCGAGCCCGCCCCGGACGTACGCGCCGAGCTTGCCGTTGACGCTGCGGCAGGCCTCGGTCGGCGCGCCGACCAGGTGCTGCTGCAGGTACGCCTCGCGCAGACCCTCACGCGCCCGGTAGGCCAGCGCGGCGACGCCGTTCGCGGTCAGCCCGAGCAGCGGGGCGATCTGCGCCGGCGCGAGCCGCTCGATCTCCGTGTACCACAGGACCGCCTGCCACCGTTCGGGCAGCGAGCCGTAGGCACGGGCGACCACGCCGCGCTCGAAGCCGGCCAGCGCCGGGTCGTCGACCCCGCCGACCGGACCGAACGCGGTCTCGAACGTGGCCATGTCGTCGGTGGGCTGGACGCGGCGACCGCTCTCGGCGCGCGCGTGGGCGAGCCGGCGGATCACCGTGAACAGGTACGCGCGGAAGGCCACGTCCGGGCCGCCGCCGCCGCGGACCACCGTGTAGACCTTGGCGAACGCGTCCCCCACGACGTCCTCGGCGTCGGCGGAGGATCGCGTGTACTGCCGCGCGACCGTGCGGGCCGCTGCCGCATGCCGGGTGTACAGGGCACCGAACGCCTCGGAGTCCCCCACGCGGGCAGCAGTGATGAGCTCAGCGTCGGAGCAGTCGTCTCCCCACGCTGCGGCTGTCTCGCTCACCTCGCCGCCTCTCCGCCCCCGGGCCTGTCACCCGACAGGGTGCCACGGATGCAGGCGCGCTGGCGATGCGCCGCCCTGGTGAAAAAATCGCCGTCCCATGTCGCGTCATACCGGACGCCTCGGACACTCTCATCCACCGTGAGGACCACCTACCGGTCGGCCGGCATGCCGCCCGACGTGCGCGAGCGCTGGCAGTCCAGCAGCGTCGCGTCCGTCTGGCTGCGCCCCGCGGACTGGTACCACCCGGCGGTGGACGCCCTCGTCGAGGCCGTCCTCGACGGCTCGGACCCGGTGCCCGCCGCCGAACGGCTGGGTGCCGCGCGCGCCGCCGCCGGGGTCGGCATCAGCGAGACGATCGACGACCTGGCGTGCCTGTTCCGCGCGCTCGGGGACGACGCCCCGCCGCTCGAGCTCGTCCGCGCCGTCTGCGAGGGCTGGGCTGCCGACCACGCCGCCGCGCCGGCGCTGACGCACTGCATCGACCCCGACTCGGGGCTGCCGACCGCCGAGTACCTCGGCGTGCGGCTCGGGGAGACGTACGGGTCCGCCCAGCGCGCCGGTGCCCGGGCCACCGAGACCCACGCGCTGCTGGTCGTCGACGTCGAGGCCCAACCCCTGGCGCCGTGGTCGCGGATCGTCCGGTCGGCGATCGTCGGGGAGGGGCTCACGCTGCTGTACGGCGAGGGCTACCCGATGGCGGCGCTGGGGCGGGGCGTGTTCGCCGTGCTCGTGGAGCGCGCGTCGGACCTCGGCCCGCAGGCGCTCGAGCTGCGCACACGCCTGGCCGAGCACGCCCGCTCGCACGGTGCCCAGGACCTGGTCCGCCAGCCGCCGCGGGTGTGGCTCGAACCGCTGCCGGACTCACGCACGCGCGCCGTCGAGCTGCTCGAGCACCTCGGCCGCTGACTGAGCGTCCCGGCCGCCGCGTTCTGCCGGTGGTCGGCCGGGGGTCGGCCGCCACGGGACATCGGCGACAGCCGGTACTACCGTCATGTCATGAGGTCATCGGAAGCCACAGACCCCGACGCGGGCCCGGGCCCCGTGCTCACGGTGGGCTCCACCGCCGTCATCTACCTGCTCGACGACGAGCGGGTGGTGCGCCGGTACCGCGAGCAGCACGACCTGTCCCGCGAGGTCGAGATCATGCGCCACCTCGGCGCGCACGGCTTCCCGGTGCCCGAGGTGTTCGCCGCCCACGGGCTCGACCTGGAGATGGAGCGGCTGCACGGACCCACGCTGCTGCAGTCGCTGGCCGCCGGCGAGACCGGCATCCCGGAGGCCGGCCACCTGCTGGCCGACCTGCACCGGCGCCTGCACGCGGTCCCCCCGCCCCCCGGTGAGCGCGACGGCGTCGTGCACCTCGCGCTGCACCCGGCGAACGTGATCCTCAGCGAGCGCCACGGGCCGGTGCTCGTCGACTGGGAGGTGGCCCGGACCGGCCCGGCCGCCCTGGACGTCGCCGTGACCGCGGTCATCATCGCGGAGGTCGCGGTCGACGAGGACGACGTCGAGTACTCCAAGGCCGCGCGGGCCCTGCTGGCCGCCTTCCTCACCGCCGCCGACGACGACCCGGTGCCCCACCTGGCGCAGGCGGTGCGGATCCGCGGTGAAGACCCGTCGCTGGTGCCGGGAGAGACGGCGCTGGTCGAGCCCGCCGCCGAGCTGGTCCGGCACTTCTGCACCCTGTAGGCGCACCACGCACCCGGGCACCTTGCACCTACGCCCGGGGCAGGACCGCAGGCGTCGGCCCCGACCCGTGCGAGGCACGGGTGGATGCGTGCAGGCACGCGCTGAGCACCGCGGCGTTGACCACCGTCCCCGTCCACGCGTCCGGCCACGCCGACACGACCGCCACCTGGGACACGAGCGCCGCCGCGCCACCCAGCGCCCACCAGTGACGCGAACGCACCGCCACCAGCACGGCGGTGTCCAGGACCATCAGCCCGGCGACGAACCACAGCACCGCGCCGGCCGCGTCCGCCGCACCCGCCGGAGCCGCGCCGGACCACCCGAGTCGCGACCCGACCGAGAGACCGTGGACGGCCGCATGCCCCGACAGCAGCCCGACGACGGCCAGCCGGAGGAGCAGGTCAGCATGGCGTGAGCTCATGGCCCCAGCCTCCCTCGAGGGCGACCCGCCGCTTCGGGACCGAAGGCCTACCCGGACCGGCGCGCCGCCCCGGACGGCGCGGGACGCTCGGGGGCCGCCTCGTCGCGGCGTCGTCGGACGAGGTCGACCAGACCGATCACGAGCGCCGCGCCGGTGAGCGCGATCGCGGCGCGCAGGCCGTGGGCGGCCCCGGCGGACTGGTCCCCGTCGGCCGCGCCGGCGAAGTAGAGCGCGCCGACCAGGGCGATCCCCGCAGCAGCCCCCAGTCGTTGCCCCGTCTGCAGCACCCCACCGGCGGCACCGGCCTGGTCCACCGGCACCTGGGCGAGGGTGATGGTCTGGTTCGGCGAGATGACCAGCCCGCTGCCGAGCCCGGCCAGCAGCAGCGGCACGACCGTCCACAGCCCCGTGCGGGACGACTCGCCCTGGGTCGCGATGAGGACGTCGGTCGCGGTGAGCCCGACGACCACGAGCAGCAGACCCACGACGACGACCTGCCGCCCGCGGCGGTGCACCAGCCGCCCGCCGACCCAGGCCATCACCGCGGACCCGAGGGCGAACGGCGTGATCGCGGCTCCGGCCTGGAGCGGCGTGTACCCGAGACCGGTCTGGAAGAACAGCGTGAGCACGAAGAAGATCCCGGTGAACCCGGAGAAGTAGACCAGTGCGAGCAGTGCGCCGGTCGCGTAGCCGGGTCGTCTGAACAGGGACAGCTGGACCATCGGCGTCCCACCGCGCCCGCTCACCCGTCGCTCCCACAGGACGAACGCCACCAGGAGCACGACGCCGGCAGCGAGGAGCGCGGCCTCCGGCGCCGCCCACCGCTCCGACACCAGCGGCCACAGGATCCCGGTCACACCCCCGCCGAGCAGGACGGCGCCGAGCGGGTCCAGGTCGGCGGCGCGCGCCCGCTCGGAGGTCCGGTCCAGGTACCGCAGAGCGAGGACGACGGCCAGGGCGCCCACCGGCAGATTGACCAGGAAGATCCACCGCCAGCCGTCGTCCGGCCCGAAGGCCGCGATGAGCAGCCCACCGAGCACTGGTCCGACGGCGGTGGAGATCCCGATGGTCGTCCCCAGCCGCCCGAACGCACGCCCGCGCTCGGCACCCCGGAACAGCTGCTGGATCAGCCCGGAGACCTGCGGGTTGATGATGCCGCCGCCCACGCCCTGGACCAGGCGGGCGGCCACCAGCCACGCGGCGGTCTGCGCCACCCCGGCGAGCAGGCTGGCCACGGTGAACACGACGACACCGACGAGGAACATCGTGCGCCGGCCGCGGGCGTCGCCCAGCCGGCCGGCGGCCACGAGCACGAGCCCGAAGCTCAGCGCGTACCCCGAGACGACCCACTGCAGCGCCGCGTCGGACGCGCCGAGCGAGTCGCGGATCGACGGCAGGGCGACGTTGACGATGCTCACGTCCAGCAGCGTCATGAAGCCGGCCGTCAGGCAGACCGACAGCGCCTTCCAGCGGCGCGGGTCGTCGTCGTGGTCGATGTCGCTCATCCCGCCGGGACGCGACGGCCCCGCGGGCCGGCGCGCCCGCCGCGGTGCGGGACGGTCAGAAGTCCCAGTCCTCGTCCTCGGTGTTGACCGCCTTGCCGATGACGTACGACGAGCCGGACCCGGAGAAGAAGTCGTGGTTCTCGTCGGCGTTCGGCGACAGCGCGGACAGGATCGCCGGGTTGACGTCGGTCTCGTCGCGCGGGAAGAGCGCCTCGTACCCGAGGTTCATCAGCGCCTTGTTGGCGTTGTACCGCAGGAACTTCTTGACGTCTTCGGTGAGCCCGACGCCGTCGTAGAGGTCCTGGGTGTACTCCACCTCGTTGTCGTACAGCTCGAAGAGCAGCTCGTAGGTGTAGTCCTTGAGCTCCTGACGGGTCGCGTCGTCGACGCGCTCGAGGCCCTTCTGGAACTTGTAGCCGATGTAGTACCCGTGCACCGCCTCGTCACGGATGATCAGGCGGATGAGGTCGGCCGTGTTGGTGAGCTTGGCCCGCGACGACCAGTACATCGGCAGGTAGAAGCCGGAGTAGAACAGGAACGACTCCAGCAGGGTGCTGGCGACCTTGCGCTTGAGCGGGTCGTCACCGCGGTAGTAGTCCATGACGATCTCGGCCTTGCGCTGCAGGTTCCGGTTGTCCTCGGACCAGCGGAAGGCGTCGTCGATCTCCCGCGTGGAGCACAGCGTGGAGAAGATCGACGAGTACGACTTGGCGTGCACCGACTCCATGAACGCGATGTTCGTGTAGACGGCCTCCTCGTGCGGGGTGAGCGCGTCCGGGATGAGCGACACGGCGCCGACCGTGCCCTGGATCGTGTCGAGCAGCGTCAGGCCGGTGAAGACCCGCATCGTCAGCTCCTGCTCGACCGGCTTCAGCGTCGCCCAGGACTGGATGTCGTTGGACACCGGCACCTTCTCGGGCAGCCAGAAGTTGCCGACCAGCCGGTCCCAGACCTCGGCGTCCTTGTCGTCCTCGAGGCGGTTCCAGTTGATCGCCGACACCCGGCTGACCAGCTTGAGCTTCTCCGTCATGACAGTCCAACTTCCATCGAGTCGAGGACGACCACCGAGGCGATCGGGGAGGGGGGCGACGGCCACGCCGAGCGGGTCGGGGGCAGGTCCGCGGACCCATGCCGCGAGCCGGCCGCAGCAGAGATCAGAGCATGCACGACACGCAGCCCTCGACCTCGGTGCCCTCCAGCGCCATCTGCCGCAACCGGATGTAGTAGAGCGTCTTGATGCCCTTGCGCCAGGCGTAGATCTGCGCCTTGTTGATGTCACGCGTGGTCGCGGTGTCCTTGAAGAACAACGTCAGCGACAGGCCCTGGTCGACGTGCTGGGTGGCCGCCGCGTAGGTGTCGATGATCTTCTCGTAGCCGATCTCGTACGCATCCTGGTAGTACTCCAGGTTGTCGTTCGTCAGGAAGGGCGCCGGGTAGTAGACGCGCCCGATCTTGCCCTCCTTGCGGATCTCGATCTTCGACGCGACCGGGTGGATCGAGGAGGTCGAGTTGTTGATGTAGGAGATCGAGCCCGTGGGCGGGACCGCCTGCAGGTACATGTTGTAGATGCCGAACTGCCGCACCGACTCCGCCAGGGCGCGCCAGTCGTCCTGGGTCGGGATGTGCACCCCGGACTGCGCGAACAGCTCCCGGACGCGCTCGGTCTGCGGCTCCCACGCACGGTCGACGTACTTCGCGAAGTACTCCCCGCTCGCGTAGGCCGAGTCCTCGAAGCCCTCGAACGCCCGGCCCCGCTCGATCGCGAGCCGGTTGGAGGCCCGGATCGCGTGGTAGGCGACCGTGTAGAAGTAGATGTTCGTGAAGTCCAGGCCCTCGGCCGAGCCGTAGTGCACCCGCTCGCGGGCCAGGTACCCGTGCAGGTTCATCTGGCCGAGGCCGATGGCGTGCCCGGCGTCGTTGGCACGCTTGACCGACGGGACGGACTCGATGCTCGTCTGGTCCGAGACCGCGGTCAGCGCGCGGATGGCCGTCTCGACCGTCGCACCCAGGTCCGGGGAGTCCATCGCCAGGGCGATGTTCATCGAGCCCAGGTTGCACGAGATGTCCTTGCCGACGTGGCTGTAGGACAGGTCGTCGTTGTACTGCGACGGCGTCGCGACCTGGAGGATCTCCGAGCAGAGGTTGGAGTGCGTCACGCGGCCGGCGATGGGGTTCGCCTTGTTCACCGTGTCCTCGAACATGAGGTACGGGTAGCCGGACTCGAACTGGATCTCGGCGAGGGTCTGGAAGAACTCGCGCGCCTTGATCTTGGTCTTGCGGATGCGACGGTCGTCGACCATCTCGTGGTACTTCTCGGTGACCGAGATGTCCGCGAACGGCACCCCGTAGACGCGCTCGACGTCGTACGGGGAGAACAGGTACATCTCCTCGTTCTTCTTCGCCAGCTCGAACGTGATGTCCGGGATGACGACGCCGAGCGAGAGCGTCTTGATGCGGATCTTCTCGTCCGCGTTCTCCCGCTTGGTGTCCAGGAACCGCAGGATGTCCGGGTGGTGCGCGTGCAGGTAGACCGCACCGGCGCCCTGGCGCGCGCCGAGCTGGTTGGCGTAGGAGAAGGAGTCCTCGAGCAGCTTCATCACCGGGATGACGCCGGACGACTGGTTCTCGATGTGCTTGATCGGCGCGCCGTGCTCACGGATGTTGCTCAGCAGCAGCGCCACCCCGCCCCCGCGCTTGGACAGCTGCAGGGCGGAGTTGATGCCGCGCGCGATGGACTCCATGTTGTCCTCGATGCGCAGCAGGAAGCACGAGACGGCCTCACCGCGCTGAGCCTTGCCCGAGTTGAGGAACGTGGGCGTCGCCGGCTGGAACCGGCCCGCGATGATCTCGTCGACCATGCTGACCGCGAAGTCCTGGTCGCCGTCGGCCAGGGTCAGGGCGACCATGCAGACGCGGTCCTCGAAGCGCTCGAGGTAGCGCTTGCCGTCGAAGGTCTTCAGCGTGTACGAGGTGTAGTACTTGAACGCGCCGAGGAACGTCTCGAACCGGAACTTCTTGGAGTAGGCGTACTCGAAGAGCGTCTTGACGAACGCGAAGTCGTACTTCGCGAGGATCTCGGGCTCGTAGTACTTGTTCTCGACCAGGTACTCGAGCTTCTCAGCCAGGTTGTGGAAGAAGACCGTGTTCTGGTTGACGTGCTGGAGGAAGTACTGGCGCGCCGCTGCCCGGTCCTTGTCGAACTGGATCTCGCCGTTCGGGCCGTACAGGTTCAGCATCGCGTTGAGCGCGTGGTAGTCGAGCCCCGCGTCCGCGTCTACGCCGGTATCTGTCGTGATCGCTGCCACAGCTGTCCCAATCCTTCACGGACGCGCGTGACGTCCTCTGGTGTGCCCATGAGCTCGAAGCCGTAGAGGAACGGCACCGCGCACTTGGCGGAGATGATGTGTGCGGCGAGGAGGTAGGCCTCGCCGAAGTTGGTGTTGCCGGCACCGATCACGCCGCGCAGCAGCGACCGGTTCGACTCGTCGTTCAGGAACTTCACGACCTGGCGCGGGACCGCGCCCGCACCGTTGCCACCGCCGTACGTCGGGACGACGAGCACGTACGGCTCGGTCACCCGCAGCGGGGCCTGGTGGGGCAGCAGCGGGATGCGCTGCGCGGGGAGCCCGAGCTTCTCGACGAAGCGGTGGGTGTTCTCCGACGCGCTCGAGAAGTAGACCAGCGAGCTCATGGCGCAGCCCTCTCCTCGTGCAGCGGGGGCCGGTGCGGGCGGCCGGTCGGACGGCTCGCGCCGGGTGCGGCGCGGCGGGTGTGCAGGCGTCGGGTGGTGCGCGGTGCGGGCGCCCGCGTGGTGGCGGCCGTCAGGCGACCGCGACGGCCGAGCTCTCGACGAGGGAGCGGATCCGGTCCGGGCGGTAGCCCGACCAGTGCTCGGCGCCGGCCACGACGACGGGCGCCTGCATGTGCCCGAGGGACATCACGTAGTCGCGGGCGTCGGGGTCCATGCTGATGTCCACGATCGTGTAGTCCAGACCCGCCTTGTCCAGGGCGCGGTAGGTCGCGTTGCACTGGACGCAAGCGGGCTTGCTGTACACGGTGATGCTCATCGTTCCCCCACGAGGTCGGCGGCCGCGGGGGCTCCCCGCATGACGTCCACAGTAGCCCCACCCGGGGGGAATCACAACGGTGCAACACCAGACCTGGGGGTCAGCCCGCCCCCCGACCACTAGGTGTAGTGGTCGCTGTGGACGGACCGTCCCCAGCCTGGGGACAGCGCGACACACCGCGCTCACCTGCAGGATCACCGGGCCGGGCCCGCGTCCGACGTCCCGTCGTCCCCAGCCACCCCCAGCGTGGCCCCCAGGCGAGCACACAGCCGCCCCACCCACGCGGCACCCGCAGCCGCCGGGTCGCGCCGGGCACGACGACCGGCGTGGCGGACGTCGTCGGCGTGTCGCCCGGGGCCGGGCGTTTGCCCCCACGCCGCGGACGGACGAATGATGCCCGGGTGGACACCGACCCCTACGCATGGCTCGAGGACGTCGAGGGCGCAGACGCCCTGGCCTGGGTGCGCGAGCGCAACGCCGACGCCCTGGACCGACTCGCCGAGAGTCCCGGCTTCACCGACATCCGGCGGGAGGTCCTCGAGGTCCTCGACTCCGACGCCAAGATCCCGATGGTCGGCCGCGCCGGGGAGCACCTGTACAACTTCTGGCGCGACGCCGAGCACGAGCGGGGGGTGTGGCGGCGCACCACGCTCGACCAGTACCGCACCGACGACCCGGCCTGGGAGACGCTGCTCGACCTCGACGCGCTGAGCGCGGCGGAGGGCGAGAGCTGGGTGTGGCACGGCGCGCAGGTGCTGCGGCCGGACCTCCGACGCGCCCTGGTGTCGCTGTCGCGGGGCGGCTCGGACGCCGACGTCACGCGCGAGCTCGACCTGCAGACCCTGGAGTGGGTCGCGGACGGGTTCGTGCGCGAGGAGGCCAAGGGCGGGCTCGGCTGGGTGGACCGGGACACCGTCTTCGCCTACACCGACGTCGGACCGGGCACCATGACGACGTCGGGCTACCCCCGCACGGTGCGCCGGTGGACCCGCGGCACGGCGCTGGCCGACGCCCCGGTCGTCTTCGAGGGCCGGCCGGACGACCTGTACATCTCCGCGCACCACGACCGGACGCCGGGCTTCGAGCGGGACCTCGTCGTGCGCGCGATCGCGTTCTACCGCCAGCAGGTCTTCCTGCTCGGCGCCGACGACGCCCTGACGCTGATCGACGTGCCGCAGAGCGCCGAGGTGAGCCTGCAGCGCGAGTGGCTGCTGGTCGAGCCGCGCGAGGACTGGTCCGTCGGCGGGCGGTCGTACCCGGCCGGCTCCCTGCTGGCCGCCCGGCTCGACGACTACCTCGCCGGGTCGCGCGACCTGGAGGTGCTGTTCACCCCGACCGCGACCACGTCGCTGGCCGGGCTGACCTGGACCCGGTCGCACCTCGTGCTGACCCTGCTCGACGACGTCCGGCACCGGCTCCAGGTCCTCACCCCCGGCGAGGCGGGCTGGGCGACGTCGGACCTGCCGGGCGTGCCCGAGCTGACCACCGTGTCGGTGGCCGGCGTGGATCCCGACGAGTCCGACGACCTGTGGATGACCACCACCGGGTACCTGACCCCCACGACGCTGTCCCTGGTCACCGTGGGTGGCGCGGCCGAGGCGCTGAAGTCGACGCCGACCTTCTTCGACGGGTCCGGGCACACCGTCAGCCAGCACATGGCGACGTCGGACGACGGCACCCGGGTGCCGTACTTCCTGGTGCGGCCGGACGGCCTGCCGGACGGCGGACCCACCCTGCTGTACGGGTACGGCGGCTTCGAGGTGTCGCTGACGCCCTCCTACTCGGGTGCGCTCGGCCGCGGCTGGCTCGCGCGCGGCGGGGTGTACGCGGTCGCGAACATCCGCGGCGGCGGGGAGTACGGGCCGCGGTGGCACCAGCTCGCGCTGCGGGAGAACCGGCACCGCGCGTACGAGGACTTCGCCGCCGTCGCGCGGGACCTGGTCGACCGTGGGGTCACCACACCGCAGCGGCTCGGCGTGCAGGGCGGCAGCAACGGCGGTCTGCTCACCGGCAACATGCTGGTCCGCTACCCCGAGCTCATCGGCGCGGCCGTCGTGCAGGTGCCGCTGCTGGACATGCGGCGCTACAGCCACCTGCTCGCGGGCGCGTCCTGGATGGCCGAGTACGGCGACCCGGACGACCCGGACGACTGGGCGTTCCTGCGCACGTTCTCGCCCTACCACCTCCTCGACGCCGACCGGGCCTACCCGCCGGTGCTGCTGACGACGTCGACCCGGGACGACCGCGTGCACCCGGGCCACGCGCGCAAGATGACCGCGCGGCTGCTGGAGCTGGGCAAGGACGTCACGTACTTCGAGAACATCGAGGGCGGCCACGGCGGGGCGGCGACCAACGCCCAGGCGGCGCACATGACCGCGCTGGCGTACACGTTCCTGTGGCAGCGCCTGGCCGGCGGGGTGCCGGACGGCAGGGCGCCGGGTGGTCTGGCCGTGGCCGGTCGCCCGGCGGCCGGTCACGCGGCGGACGGTCGCCCGGTGGACGGCCCCGCGGCGCCGTGATCCGGTACCCCGCGCCGCTGCGGCCGGGCGACCGCATCGGCGTCACCTCCCCGTCCGCCGGGGTCGCGGACGCCCTGCGCCCGCGGCTGGACCACGCCGTGCGCACGCTGCGGGACCTGGGCTACGACGTCGTCGTCGGCCGCTGCATGGCCGGGGACGGCGTGGTCAGCGCGCCGGCCTGCGAGCGCGCGAGCGAGCTGATGGCCATGCTGCTGGACCCGGCCGTCCGCGCCGTCGTGCCGCCGTGGGGTGGCGAGCTCGCGATCGACCTGCTGCCGCACCTGGACTGGGACGCGGTCGCGGCCGCGGAGCCGACCTGGCTGGTCGGGTACTCGGACATCTCGACGCTGCTCGCGGCGATGACCCTGCGCACGGGGATCGCCACGCTGCACGGGCCGAACCTCATGGACACCCCGTACGCCGTGCCGGAGCCGTTGCTCGCGTGGCACGCCGTGGCGTCCGCGGCGCCCGGGGCGCCCCTGCGGCAGGGCCCGGCGGCGCGCTACCGCTCGACCGGGTGGGACGACTACGTCCGCACGCCCCAGGTGGACGAGTACCACCTGGATGCGCCCGGTGGCTGGCGGCTGCTGGACGGGACGGCAGGTGACGTGCTCCTGCGCGGCCGGCTCATCGGTGGCTGCCTGGAGACGGTGGCGAACCTCTCCGGGACGCCGTACGGGCCGGCGGCGGAATTCGCGGGGCGGCACGCCCCCGAGGGCACCGTCGTCTACCTGGAGGTCGCCGAGGCGGACGCGTTCGAGGCCGCGCGCCGGCTGCACGGGATGCGCCTGGCCGGGTGGTTCGACGCGGCGACGGGCGTCCTGGTCGGCCGGACCGCGGCCCCGGACTCGCCGGGACTCACCCAGCAGGACGCCGTCCGGGACGCGCTGGGCACCCTCGGCGTCCCGGTGGTGCTCGACGTCGACTGCGGGCACGTGCCTCCGCAGCTCGCGCTGGTCAACGGCGCCCGGACCGTGGTCGCGCGGACCGCCGGCCGGTGGACGCTCGAGCAGGTCATGGACTGACGAGCTCCTGGACCGATCAGCCGATGGACGGATCAGCTCACGGACTGACCGGGCGCCCCGCCGGTCCGCCGAAGAGGGCGATCAGCTCGTCGACGTCGTGGTCGGCGGTCGCCGGGTGCCGGAACGGTCGGTGCGGCTGGAGGGTGTAGTGGTTGCGCCGCCCGGTCCGGGTGCGGCCCAGGTACCCCGCCTCCTCCAGGTCCTGCAGGATCGTCAGGGCGGCGCGGTCGCTGATCTGCACGACGGCGGCCAGGTCGTGCACGCGGGCGTCGGGGTCCCGGGCCACCGCGAGCAGCATGTGGGCGTGGTTGGTCAGGAAGGTCCATCGTGGCTGGGTCGACGTCCTCACCTCCGGCGGGGTCACGGGCGGGCACCGGGAGCCCGGCTGTCGGCCTCCGCGCAGAAGGATGGCAGCAGGCCGGGGTCCGCGGTCGGCGGGCACGGGTCGAAGGTGAGGACGACCAGCGAGCCGAGCACCAGCGTGACCACGGTCGCCGCGAGCAGCAGCCCCTTCAGCCACAGCCTGGTCCGGGGCGTCTCGGCGTAGTCGTCGATGATCGTGCTCATCCCGTGGGCGCCGTGCAGCATGGCCAGCCACAGCATGACCAGGCTCCACAGCTGCCAGAACGGGTTCGACCAGCGGCCGGCGACCAGGGCGAAGTTGATCGCGTTGATCCCGTCCCCCAGCACGAGGTTCACGGTCAGGTGGGCCAGGACGAGGACGACGAGGACGGCCCCGGACACCCGCATCCAGACCCATCCGACCAGGTGGCGTCCGGTCCGCCCGGACCGGCCCGGACCGGCGGCGCGCGGCGGTGGCACGGACAGGTCCCGCATCGGACTCAGCCCTCTCCCGCGCCCGCCGTCAGGCCCGGTCACGGTCGTGCGGCGACCCGGCCGGCGTGGGGGCCGTCGCGGCGGGCTCGGGCGTCCCGGGCTGCGCCGCCGGAGCCCCGAGCTCGCTCAGGACGCCGTCGCCGACCGCCCGCTGACGCCCACCGGACCGCCCTCGCCCGCCGACGACGTCCTGGTCCGCGTGCGGCGACCGTGGCCCCGGCCGCTCCGCGCCCCGGCGCCAGGTCGGCTCGAGCGCGGCCAGCTCCGCCGCGGACGCCACGGCGAACGGCGGCGTGGCCGGGGCGGGCGGCGCCTGACGGACCTGCCCCCGGGTCGCCCTCAGGCTGAGCCCGATGGAGATGGCGATGATGCTCGCGACGACGGCCAGCGAGAGCGTGGTCGGCACGTAGAGGACGTCGATCTTGAGCATCATCTTGATGCCGACCCAGATCAGCACGAGCGCCAGGCCGAGCTTGAGGTAGATGAAGCGGTGGATCAGGTCCGCCAGCAGGAAGTACATCGCCCGCAGCCCCAGGACGGCGAAGGCGTTGGCGGTGAAGACGAGGAAGGGCTCGTCGGTGACCGCGAAGATCGCCGGGATGGAGTCGACGGCGAACACGATGTCGGTCACCTCGATCAGCACCAGGACGAGCAGCAGCGGGGTGGCCAGCAGCGTCCCGCCCCGGCGGATCACGAGCCGCTGACCGTGGTACCGGTCGGTCATCGGCACGTACCGACGGAACAGGCGCAGCACCCGTGACGCCTCGGGATCCAGGTGCTCGTCGCGCCGGCGGATCATCCGCACGCCCGTGTACAGCAGGAACGCGGCGAAGACGTACAGCACCCAGCTGAAGTTCGCGATGAGGACCGACCCGGCGGCGATGAAGGCTCCCCGGAACACCAGCGCACCGACGACGCCCAGGAACAGCACCCGGTGCTGGTACTCGCGCGGCACGGCGAAGTAGGTCAGCAGGATCGCCCACACGAAGACGTTGTCGACCGCCAGCGACTTCTCGATGAGGTAGCCGGCGAAGTACTGCTGGCCGTGCTCGGCGCCGAACAGCCGCCAGACCACGGCGCCGAAGCCGACCCCGAACAGCACCCACACGCCCGACCACACCGCGGCCTCGCGCACGCCGATCACGTGCGCGCGCCGGTGGGCGAACAGGTCGACCATCAGCATCGCGAGGATGACACCGAGCACCGCCACCCAGCCCCACACCGGCACACTCATCGCTGGACCACCTCCCGGTCACGTGACGACCACGACCGGAGGTCTCTCCCAGCCCGCACCGGGCTCGCTGCGCCGGGCCCCACGGGGGGCCGTCCTGACGACGCAGGCGTCAGGGATACTCCCCTCCCACCTCTGCCCGACAAGTGAAGCGAACTTCACCTTTGACGTCAACCGGGGCCGGGTCACCGGGACGGCACCCCTGCCCGCGCCGGGGGGTCGCGGCGGCGCGGCCGCGCCGTCAGACCCCGATGACGCGCACGGAGAGCCACAGGGCCGCCGTCGCGGTCAGGATCGTCGCGGGCACGGCGAGGGCGCCCACGGCGGTGAACTCGCCGACCACCGGCGGGTGGGCCCGCGCGCTCAGCACCCGGCGCCACAGCAGCGTCGCGAGCGAGCCCACGTAGGTGAGGTTGGGGCCGAGGTTCACCCCGACGAGGACGGCGAGGACCGCGGGCGCGCCGCCCGCCGCGGCCGCCAGCGGCGTCAGGACGAGGGCGGCCGGCAGGTTGTTGACGAGGTTGGCGACCACCGCGGCAACCGCAGCGACCCCCAGCAGAGCGGGGAACGTCGCGCCCGCGGGCAGCGCTCGGCCCAGCGCCGCACCCAGCCCCGAGCCGGCGACGGCGCTCACGACGACCCCCAGGGCGAGGACGAAGGCGGCGAACGGCAGGCTCGCCGCGCGCGCCACGGACCGGACCGTGGCACGTCCCCGCGACAGCGCCCGCGCGCCCAGCACTACGACGGCGCCGAGGGCCGCCGCAGCGGGCGGGACGCCGGCGACGGCGGCCACGACGAACCCGGCCAGGACCGCCACCCCGAGTCGCACGGAGCTCGGGTCGGTGTCGTCGCCCGGGCGCGGGGCGGACGGCCCGAGGGGCGGCCCGGGGGTCGGTCCGGGCGGTCCCACGGTCGGCTCGGGAGGCGGCGCGGCCGTCGGCCCGAGCGACGGCGCGGCGGTCGACGGCCGCAGGTCGTCCGCGAAGTACCGGCTCAGCACGACGTACTCCGTGGCCACCGCGGCGGCCCATGGCAGCGCCATGAGTGCGGTGAAGCGGGCGACGCTCAGGCCCGTGGCCGGCAGGGCCAGCAGGTTCGTGAGGTTGGAGATGGGCAGGAGCAGGGACGCGGAGTTGGCCAGGTGGGCGCACGCGTAGACGTGCACGCGGGCGGGCATCCGCGCGCGAGCGGCGGCGGCCAGGACGACCGGGGTCAGCAGCACCACCGTGGCGTCCAGGCTCAGCACGACCGTGACCAGGGCCGCCACGACGAACACCGACCGGAGCATCGCCCGCGGTCGGTGGCCGCAGACCCGGACCATCGCCGACCCCGCCGCGGCGAACAGCCCCTCGCTGTCGCACAGGTGCGACAGGGCCAGCACCGCGACGAGGAACGCGACCACCGGCGCCAGCTCGACGACCTCCGCCCACGCGTCGGCCGGGGAGACGACCCCACCCGCCACCAGCAGCCCGGCGACGGGGATCGCCACGGCGGCCTCCGGCACGCCGCCGGGACGCAGCACGGCGGCGACGAGCACGGCGACGAGGGCGAGGACCGAGACCGCCGTACCCGCGTCGATCACGCCGTCATCACGCGGTCATCCTGCCCCGGCCGGCGACGCCGGGCGCTCCGGCGCGGAGGTCGGGGGCTGCCGCGCGGCCGTCAGGACCGGCCGCTGGGCCGCCACAGCACGAGTGCACCTGCCGTCGACCGCTCCACGCGTCGGCCGCGGTGACCGCGCGGCACGGCGACGACCTCGCCGCCGGGACCGGCGGTGAAGACGCGGTGCCCCGGCTCGGCGAGCGCCCGCAGCACCTCGACCTGCGCCTCGAGTCGCTCGACCTCCTGCTCCAGGCGCAGGATCCGCTTGATGCCGGCGAGGTTGATGCCCTCCTCCTGGGACAGCCGCTGCACCTCGCGCAGGGTCGCGATGTCGCGCAGGGAGTAGCGCCGCCCCCGGCCGCGGGCCCGGCTGGGTGAGACGAGACCGAGGCGGTCGTACTGGCGCAGCGTCTGCGGGTGCATGCCGGCGAGCTCGGCCGCGACCGAGATGACGAAGACCTGGGCGTCGTCCTGCATGTCGTCGACCCTTTCCGCCGGGTCCCGGGCCGGCGTACCGGCCCGGGACGTGTCGGTCACTCGCGGGCGCGTGCTGCCATCTCGGCGCGCGGGTCCTCGCCGGCCGTGGCGGTGGCGAACGCCTCGACGGCGTCGCGCGCCGTGCCGCTGAGCCGCTGCGGGACGGCGACCTGGACCGTGACCAGGAGGTCGCCGGTGCCCTTGCCGGTGGTCACGCCCTTGCCGCGGGCGCGCAGGACCCGCCCGGACGGCGTGCCCTCCGGCACGCGCATGCGCACGGTGCCGCCGTCGAGCGTCGGGACGTCGACGGTCGCGCCCAGCGCGGCCTCGGCGAAGCTCACCGGGACGGTGACCCGCAGGTCGTTGCCGTCCAGGGAGAACACCGGGTGCGGCAGCACCGTGACGGTGACGACGAGGTCACCGGGCTGGCCGCCGGGCTCGGCGGCCCTGCCCTTGCCTCGCATCCGGATCCGCTGGCCGTCGTGGACGCCCGCGGGGATGCGGACGGTCAGGTTCTTGCCGTCGACGCTCAGGGTCACCGTGGAGCCCTCGACCGCCTGCCGGAACGGCAGCGTGGCCGTCGCGGACAGGTCGATGCCCGGCTGCGGCTGGCGGAAGCCCGCGCCCTGGCCGAACAGGCCACCGAGGATGTCCTCGAACCCGGCGCCACCGCCCGCTCCCCCGGCGCGTGGGCCGCCGGCGCCGGTCGACTGGTAGCGGACCCGGGGACCCGCACCGCCGCCGCCGCCGCCGAACATCCCGCCGAACAGGTCCTCGAACCCGGCGCCACCGGCGCCTGCGCCGCCGCTGCCCGCGGAGAAGCGCGCGCCACCGGCCATCGCCCGCAGCTGGTCGTACTGGCGGCGCTGCTCGGGGTCGGAGAGCACGGCGTACGCCTCACCGACCTCCTTGAACCGCGACTCCGAGCGCGCGTCCCCGGGGTTGTGGTCGGGGTGCAGTGTGCGGGCGAGCTTGCGGTACGCCTTCTTGATCTCCGCGGCGTCCGCGGTCTTGGAGACGCCGAGCACGGCGTAGAAGTCCTTCTCCAACCAATCCTGGCCGGTCATGACGCCTCCCTCCTCGATCGTGCGTGCGGTGCTGGGTGGTGCCGGACGCCGTCCGCCGCCGGTGTGGCGTGCGGACGGCGTCCGGGGCGTGCGGTGCTCAGGCGTCCGGGCTGGTGACGGCGACCCGCGCGGCGCGGACCACCCGGCCGGCGACGCGGTGGCCCGGCTGCATGACCATGGAGACGGTCGGCTCGGTGACGTCGTCCGAGTGCTGGTGCATGAGCGCCTCGTGCACCTGCGGGTCGAACGCCTCGCCGACCGCCCCGAACCGCTCCCAGCCGAACCGGCCGAGGGTCGTCTCGAGCTTGTCGGCGACCGCCGCGAACGGCGTGCCCTCCAGCTCGCCGTGCTGGCGGGCCAGGTCGACGTCGTCCAGCACGGGGACCAGCGCCTCGAGCACGCCGGCGACCGCCTGGTCGCGGGCCACGGACCGGTCCCGGTCGACCCGCTTGCGGTAGTTGACGTACTCGGCCTGCAGCCGCTGCAGGTCCTCGAGCCGCTCGGCCGCGGCCGCCTGCGCCTGGATCAGCTCCGCGTCGGCGCCGGACGGCTCGAAGTCGAGCCCGGCCAGCGGGTCGGCGTCGCCGGCCGTGCCCGCTGCGTCGTTCGTGCCCGTGGCGTCGTCCGTGCCGCCTGCGTCGTTCGTCGCGTCCTGCACGCTGCTCGCCTCCTGTGCGTCGCCGGCGGTCCCGGCACCGGCCGGTGCGCCGGGGCGCACCGCACCGGTCTGCGGGTCGATCCGTCGCTTGTCGGTGAACCGGGTCTCGGCCGCCGGGTCGCCCGTGGGCTCGGGCGCCGCGGCACGCGTCGGGTCCTGGCTCACTTGACCTCGTCCTCCTCCACGATCTCCGCGTCGACGATGTCGTCGTCGGCCGCGCCGGACGGCGTGCCGTTCGACGAGGCGTCGGCGCCGTCGGCCCCGGCCGGCGCACCGGCGCCCGCCTGGTCGGCGGAGTACAGCGCCTCGCCGATCCGCTGGCTGACCGTCACCAGCGCCGCCTGCTTGGCCTTGACCTGCTCGACGTCGCTGCCCTCGAGCGCGGTGCGCAGCTCGGCGACGGCCGACTCGACGTCGGTGGTGACGTCCTCGGGGAGCTTGTCGCGGTTGTCGACGAGGAGCTTCTCCGTCGAGTAGACGAGCTGCTCGGCGGAGTTGCGGGTCTCGGCCTCCTCGCGGCGGGCCTTGTCCTCGGCGGCGTGCGCCTCGGCCTCCTTGACCATGCGGTCGATCTCGTCCTTCGGCAGGGCGGACCCGCCGGTGATCGTCATCGACTGCTCCTTGTTCGTGCCGCGGTCCTTGGCGGACACGTGCACGATGCCGTTCGCGTCGATGTCGAAGGTCACCTCGATCTGCGGCACGCCGCGCGGGGCGGGCGCGATACCGGTCAGCTCGAAGGTGCCCAGCGGCTTGTTGTCCCGGGCGAACTCACGCTCGCCCTGGAACACCTGGATCAGCACCGACGGCTGGTTGTCGTCGGCGGTGGAGAAGATCTCGCTGCGCTTGGTCGGGATGGCGGTGTTGCGCTCGATGAGCTTGGTCATCACCCCACCCTTGGTCTCGATGCCCAGGCTCAGCGGCGTGACGTCGATGAGGAGGACGTCCTTGCGCTCGCCCTTGATGACGCCGGCCTGCAGCGCCGCGCCGATCGCGACGACCTCGTCCGGGTTGACGCCCTTGTTGGGCTCCTTGCCCCCGGTGAGCTCGCGCACGACGTCGGCCACGGCCGGCATGCGGGTGGAGCCACCGACGAGGACGACGTGGTCGATGTCGTTGACCGAGATGCCGGCGTCGCGGATGACGGCGTGGAACGGTGCCTTGGTCCGGTCGAGCAGGTCGGACGTCATCTGCTGGAACTGCGCCCGGGTGATCTTCTCGTCCAGGTGGATGGGGCCGTTCTCGCTCATCGACAGGTACTGCATCGAGATGTTGGTGCTCGTCGCGGACGAGAGCTCCTTCTTGGCCTGCTCGGCCGCCTCGCGCAGACGCTGCAGCGCGATCTTGTCCTTGGACAGGTCGACGCCGTTGTTGTTCTTCACCTGCTTGATGAGGTGCTCGACGATGCGGTTGTCCCAGTCGTCGCCGCCGAGGCGGTTGTCACCCGAGGTCGCGCGGACCTGGATGGTGGAGAACTGGTCCTCGTCCTTGCCCACCTCGAGCAGGGAGACGTCGAAGGTCCCGCCGCCGAGGTCGAAGACGAGGATCAGCTCGTCCTCCTTGCCCTTCTCCAGGCCGTAGGCCAGCGCGGCCGCGGTGGGCTCGTTGACGATGCGCAGGACGTTCAGGCCGGCGATCTGGCCGGCGTCCTTGGTCGCCTGGCGCTCGGCGTCGTTGAAGTACGCGGGCACCGTGACGACGGCGTCGGTGACGGGCTCACCGAGGTACTCCTCGGCGTCGCGCTTGAGCTTGCCGAGGATGCGCGCGGAGATCTCCTGCGCGGAGTAGGTGCTCTCGTCGATCGACACCTTCCAGTCGGTGCCCATGTGGCGCTTGACCGAGCTGATGGTGCGGTCGACGTTGGTGACCGCCTGACGCTTGGCGACCTCGCCGACGAGCACCTCACCCGTCTTGGAGAACGCGACGACCGACGGCGTCGTGCGCGCACCCTCGGCGTTGGCGATGACGGTGGGCTCGCCGCCCTCGAGGACGGAGACGACGGAGTTGGTGGTGCCGAGGTCGATGCCGACTGCTCGTGCCATGAGTGCTGCCTCTTTCCGTACCGGTGATGTGCCCGACGCCGCTCGTGGCGGCGCGGTGCGCCTCGTGTTGAGTCCTGCTGGCTCAAGTCTGCGCGCCCGTCGCGGAGCAAGCAAATTCGGGACGCTGAACTTGAGTCCGACTGGCTCAACTACGCGCGGCGGCTCGGCATTCCCGGCCGGTGGGTGCTGCGGGTCCCCGCTCCCGGCGCCGGCGCCTCGGCCGAGTCGCCGGTGAGGGCACGCTCGTAGCGGAGCAGCTCGGCGAACGGAGCGGTCGAACCGCGGGTGCGGTCGCCGGTGGGGTGCCAACCGAGACGTTCGTAGAAGCGCCGGCCCCGTCGGTTCGCGGTGTAGACCGTGAGCCACGCACGTCCGACTCCGCGGCCGCGCATCTCGTCGAGCACCGCGTCGTGCGTCCACTGCGCCAGTCCGGTGCCCCACTGCTCGACGGCGATGCCGAAGTGCAGCAGCTCGTCGCCCCGCACGGCAGCGAACCCGGCGATCACCGCGTCCCGCACGACGACGTAGCAGTCGGTCCCCGGCGTCTGGAGCTCCCGCAACCAGCGCTCGGCGACGTCGCGCCGGGGGAACGGGTACAGGTGCTGAGGGAACACCTCCGCCAGGCCGGTCACAGCTCCCGGCTCCTGCACGTCCAGCACGGTGTCGACATCATCGGCCGCCATCGGCCGCAGGACGTACCGGTCACCGGGGTGCATCCGCTCGACCCTAGTCGCGACCCGCGCACTCGGTCATCGGCGACCACGGGGCGCCGTGCGATCGCTCGTCGACGCGGCCACGGACACCCGCGTCCGACCGACGTGCGACGGTCGTCAGGTGGCGGCCGTGAACGCCGGCGGGCCGGCGTGCCGGGTCACCCGGTGCGGCTCGGGGACGCTGCCGCAGCACGACCCGCCGCCCACCTCCAGGTCGGTCGAGCAGACCCCGGTCCCGGGCAGGTGCAGCCGGACGGCGTCCGCGCCCGCACGGTCCCCGGCCAACGCGGCAGCGATCGAGCGGACCTGCTCGTACCCGGTGGCGAGCAGGAACGTCGGGGCGCGCCCGTAGGACTTCGTCCCGACGAGGTAGAACCCGTCGTCCGGGTGGGACAGCACGGCCTCCCCGTGCGGCGGCACGGTCCCGCACGAGTGGACGTTCGGGTCGATCAGCTCAGCGAGGCGCGCCGGGGACTCCACCACCGGGTCCACGTCCAGGCGCACCTCGCGCAGCATGTCCAGGTCCGGTCGGAAGCCGGTCGCGTTGACGATCGCGTGCACCTCCAGCTCCAGCGCCCCGTCGCGGGCGCGGCCGCGCACGCGCACCACCTCGCCGGCCGGCTCGAGCTGCTCGATCGACACCTGCGTCACCAGCGTCAGCCGGCCGGCGTCCAGCGCCGCCCGCAGCCGGGTGCCGAGCAACCCCCGGGCGGGCAGCTCGTCGGCCGCGCCGCCGCCGAACAGCCGCCGCGGCGACCCGCCGCGCACGGCCCACGTGATGGTCGTGCCCGGTGCCGACTCGGCCAGCTCCACCAGGCTCAGCAGCGTGTTCGCCGCCGAGTGGCCCGTCCCGACGACGAGGGTGTGCCGGCCGGCGAACCGGTCGCGGTGCGCGCCGAGCACGTCGGGCAGCGGCCCGGCCAGGTAGGGCGCGGCGTCGCCCTCCCCGATGGCCGGCAGCCCGCTCGCGCCCAGGGGGTTGGAGGTGGACCAGGTGCCCGACGCGTCGATCACCGCACGCGCCACCAGATCCTGGACGCGCCCGTCCGCGGTGAGCGTGCGCACCCGGTAACCACGGCGCGCCCGGCCCAGGCTGCGCGCCTTGTCCGCGCCGTCACGGGCGACCGCCAGCACCCGGGTGCCGGTGCGCAGCCGCGCGGAGATCGCGGGTGTCGCGGCGAGCGGCTCCAGGTAGTCCCGGACGAGGTCGGCCCCCGTCGGCAGCGCGTCCTCGTCCGGCGCGACCCAGCCGGTGGCGTCCAGCAGGCGGCGCGCCGCCGCGTCGATGTCGTGACGCCACGGCGAGAACAGCCGTACGTGTCCCCACGACGCCACCGCCGCCCCGGGCCCCTCGCCGGCCTCCAGCACCAGCGGTTCCACCCCGCGCTCGAGCAGGTGCGCCGCGGCGGCCAGGCCCACCGGTCCGGCGCCGATCACGACGACCGGCTGCTCACTGCGCACGAACCCGACCATGACCACTCCCTAGATCGAAGACTGTCGATATCTGACGGGAGCAACATATTGAGAACTGTCGATTCTTCGCAAGCGTGCCGCCGGGGCCCGTCGGCGGGCCCGTGGGCCGCGGTCGCAGCGACGTGACCAGGACCACCCGGCCCGGGAGTCGACTCTGATACCCCCCGGGGTATCGTTGCGCCATGCCCACCACGTCTCTTCCCAGCACGCCCGCGCGACGACGCATCGTCGTGGTCGGCGGCGTCGCGGGCGGCATGAGCGCCGCCGCGCGGGTCCGCCGGCTCGACGAGACGGCGTCGGTCGTCGTGCTCGAGCAGTCCCCGTACGTGTCGTTCGCGAACTGCGGGCTGCCGTACCACCTGTCCGGCGAGATCGAGAGCCGTGACTCCCTGCTGCTGCACACCCCCGAGTCGCTGCGCGAGGCGCTGGCGCTCGACGTGCGCACCGGCAGCCGGGTCACCGCGATCGACCGCGCCGCCCGGACCGTCACGGTGCGGACGGCCGACGACGAGTACCGGCTCGGCTACGACGCCCTGTTGCTGGCTCCCGGTGCCGTCGCGGTCCGGCCGCCGGTCGACGGGCTGGACCACCCGGCGGTGCACGCACTGCGCACCGTGCCCGACCTGGACGCGCTGACCGCGCGCGTCGCCTCGCTCCCCGCCGACGGCCCCCGCCGAGCGGTCGTCGTCGGTGCCGGCTTCATCGGCCTGGAGGCCGTCGAGGCGCTCGTCGAGCGCGGCCTGGAGGTCACGCTCGTGGAGCTGGCCGACCACGTGCTGCCCCCGCTGGACGCCGAGCTGGCGCCGCTCCTCGCCGACGAGCTGCGGGCCCACGGCGTCGCGCTGCACCTCGGCGTCTCCGCGAGCGCCATCACGTCGACCGACGACGGCGGCGCCCTCGTCGCGCTCTCCGACGGGACCCGGCTGGCGGCCGACGTCGTCGTCGTGAACGTGGGCGTACGACCGGCCAGCGACCTGGCGCGGGATGCCGGGCTCAGGCTGGGCGCCCGCGGCGCGATCACGGTGGACGGCGACCAGCGCACGTCCGACCCGCACGTCTGGGCCGTCGGTGACGCCGTCGAGGTGACGCACGCGGTCACCGGCGAGACGGGGCCCGTGCCCCTCGCCGGCCCGGCGAACCGCCAGGGCCGCCGGGCGGCGGACGCCATGCTCGGTCGCCGCACCACGCCGCAGGCCCCCGTGCTCGGCACCGCGATCGTGCGGGTGTTCGGGCTCACCGCTGCGGTGACCGGGGCGAGCCAGGCCACGCTCGAGCGCGCGCAGACCGAGCACAGCACGGTCCGGATCCACGCCGGCCACCACGCCGGCTACTTCCCCGGCGCCGAGCAGGTCCACGTGGTGGCGAGCTTCGCCCCCGACGGGCGCCTCCTCGGCGCCCAGGCGGTCGGCCGGGAGGGGGTCGACAAGCGGATCGACGTCCTGGCCACCGCCCTGCGCGCCGGGATGACCGCCGACGACCTGGCCGAGCTCGAGCTCGCCTACGCCCCGCCGTACGGCTCGGCGAAGGACCCGGTCAACATGCTCGGCTTCGTCGCCCAGAACGTGCTCGACGGCACGATGCCGCAGTGGCGGGCCGCCGACGTCGACGACGTCCTGGCCACGAGCCTGGTCCTGGACGTCCGCACCCGCGGGGAGTTCGACCGAGGGCACCTCGACGGCGCTCTCAACATCCCGCACACCGAGCTGCGCGACCGGCTCGACGAGGTGGGCGACGCCGCCGACGGCCGCCCGGTCGCCGTGCACTGCGCCAGCGGCGTCCGGTCCCACATCGCCACCCGCGTCCTGCTGGCGGCCGGCCTGGACGCCCGCAACCTCTCGGGCGGTTGGCTCAGCCTCACCACCACCCGCCCCGACCTCGCCCGCACCCCTGAAGGAGCACACGCATGAGCCTGCGCGACATCCTCGGTCGCCTCGTCGGCCGCGCCGACGACGGATCCCTCGCCGTCACGGTGGACGGTCCGACCGCGGTCCAGCTGGTCCGCGACGGCGCGAGCCTGCTCGACGTGCGCGAGCGTGCCGAGTGGACCAGCGGTCACGCACCCCAGGCGGTGCACGTGCCGCTCGGGGGCGTCGCAGACGCCCCTCGTCGCCTGACCCGGGACGCGCCGGTCGTCGTCATGTGCGCCTCCGGCATGCGCTCGCGCACCGCGGCCAAGCAGCTCCGCGCCCTCGGCCTGCAGGCGACGAGCCTGTCCGGCGGCATGGGCGCCTGGCAGGCCGCCGGCGGCGCCGTCCGGCGCTGACGCCGCGACCTCGGGACCTGGACCCGTGACCCCTCCCTCGGCCCGACGCAGCACGGCCCGGGGCGGCCCAGTGCGACGCCCCCCGGCCCGACCCGCCCGAGGCCGACCCACCCACGACCGACGTACCCCCACCCCGACGAACCCCACCCCGAGAGGACCCACCATGTGCAGCCCCGTCCGATGCCGCGCCTGCGGCAAGATCACCTGGACCGGCTGCGGCATGCACGTCGAGGCCGTCATGGCCGACGTGCCCCGCAGCGAGCGGTGCACGTGCCGATGATGACCCCACGGCCGACCAGCACCCCGGACGCCGTCCCCGGTGACCCGCGAGCCACCCCCGAAGGAGATCAGCGATGAGCTACGCACTGAGCACCACCGTGACCGCCGGCTTCGACGACACCGTCGGCGCCGTCCGGACGGCGCTGGCCGAGCAGGGCTTCGGCATCCTCACCGAGTTCAACCTCGCCGCGACGCTCAAGCAGAAGCTCGACGTCGACGTCCCCCGCCAGGTCGTCCTCGGTGCCTGCAACCCGCCGCTCGCCCACGCGGCGCTGGGGGTGGAGCCGAGCATCGGCCTGCTGCTGCCCTGCAACGTCGTCGTGCGCGACGGCGCTGACGGACAGGTCGCCGTCGAGGCGCTCGACCCTGCTGTGATGGTCGACGTCACCGACAACGAGCAGCTGCGCGCCGTCGCCGACGACGCGGCCACGCGGTTGCGCGCCGCGCTCGCGACGATCGCCGGCCACTGACCCACCGCTGCGCCCACCCCGGGCCGGCCGACATCCCCAGGAGGACCCCGTGGACCTCGATCCCGACGAGATGACCAGGGTCGGCAACCGGCTCAAGCGCGCCCAGGGCCAGCTCACCGCCGTCATCCGCATGCTCGACGAGGGCGCGAACTGTGAGGACGTCGTCACGCAGCTCGCCGCCGTCTCGCGGGCGCTCGACCGGGCCGGCTTCGCGATCATCGCGTCCGGCATGAAGCAGTGCCTGACCCAGCCGGAGGCCGCGACGGACGCCCCGACCCTCGACGTGGCGAAGCTCGAGAAGCTGTTCCTGTCCCTCGCCTGAGCGCGGCCCGCGGCGAAGGCGGGTCCCGCGCCCCGCTGCGTCGCCGTCAGGGCTGCGGGCCGGCGGTCGGCGCCGACGGCTGGTACACCTCGATCTCGGTGGCCTTCGCCGACAGCCACACCTGGCCGCCGGCGACGATCCCCAGCTCGGCGACGGCGGCGGGTGTGACGTCGACGAGCGCGGACGGCGCCCCGACGAGGTCCAGGCGGACCCGGTCGGCGAGCATCGTCAGGCCGGCGACCGTGGCCGGCCACGTGTTGCGGGCGCTGGAGGCGTCGGGCCGGTGCGGGCTGACGACGATCGCCGACGGCCGCAGGGCGACCAGCACGGGCCCGTGCTCGCCGTGCTGGGGGACGACCAGCGTGCCGCCGCCGTCGAGGCGGACCTCGTCGCCGTCGGCGGTCCCGGGGTAGAGGTTCAGGCCGATCAGCCGGGCGACGTACTCGGTGGCCGGGCGCCGGGCGACGTGCGCCGGGGTGCCCTCCTGCACGACGCGGCCGTGCTCGACGACGACGAGCCGGTCGGCCAGCACGAGCGCCTCCACCGGGTCGTGGGTGACCACCAGGCTCGGCCCGGCGAACCCCGACAGGTGACGCTTGAGCTCGCCCTGGACGTCCAGGCGGGTGCGGGCGTCCAGCGCCGACAGCGGCTCGTCCAGGAGCAGGACCGCCGGGTCGCCGGCCAGGGCCCGGGCGAGCGCGACGCGCTGCGCCTGCCCGCCGGACAGGGCGCCGGGGCGCCGGTCAGCCAGCTCGACCAGGCCCAGCCGGCTGATCCAGTCGTGCGCGACGGCCCGGGACCGCGCCCGGCCCGCGCCGCGGGCACGCGGCGCGAAGGCGACGTTGTCCAGGACGCTCAGGTGGGGGAACAGGCGCAGGCCCTGGAACACCACGCCCACCGGGCGGTGGGCGGCGTCGAGGAACGCACCGGAGCCGGCGTCGTCCAGCACCTGCCCGTCGAGCAGGATGCGCCCCGCGGAGACCGGGGTCAGGCCGGCGACCGCGCTGAGCAGCGTGGACTTCCCGGCGCCGTTGGGGCCGAGGACGGCCACGACCTCGCCCGGCGCGGCGCGCAGCCGGGCGTCCAGGGTGAAGGCGCCGCGCACGACCCGGGCGTCGACGACGAGCCCGTCGATCATGCGGCCGACCCGGCGCGCAGCCACCGGTCGCGCAGCGCCAGCAGCACCGCGACCGAGACCAGCAGCAGGACGAGGCTGAGCAGGATCGCGGCGTCGGGGTCGGCCTCCAGGGCGTAGTAGACGGCGATCGGCATGGTCTGCGTCCGGCCGGGGAAGCTGCCGGCGAACGTGATCGTGGCACCGAACTCCCCCAGCGCCCGGGCCCAGCACAGGACCGCGCCGGCGGCCAGGGACGGTCCGATCAACGGGAGCGTGACCCGGCGGAACACCGTCATCCGCCCCGCCCCCAGCGTCTCGGCGGCCTCCTCGAAGCCGCGGTCGGCTGCTCGCAGTGCGCCCTCGACGGTCACGACGAGGAACGGCATCGCTACGAACGTCTCGGCGATCACGACCGCGGCCGGGGTGAACGGCAGGGTGACCCCGAACCACCGGTCCAGGTGCTGCCCGATGAAGCCGCTGCGCCCGAACGCCATGAGCAGCGCGACGCCGCCGACCACCGGCGGGAGCACCAGCGGCAGGGTCACCAGGGCGCGCACGAGGCGCTGGCCCGGGAACACGGTCCGGGCCAGCAGCCACGCCAGGGGCACGCCGACCAGCAGCGAGATCACGGTCGCGACCGTGGAGGTCCACAGCGACAGGCGCAGCGCCTCACCGGCCGCAGACCCGCGCAGGCTCGTCCAGGCGTCGGCCCACGGTGCCCGCAGCAGCAGACCGACCAACGGCAGGACGAGGAACAGGATCCCCACGAGCGCCGGGGCCAGCAGCGGCACGGGCGCCGACCGCGACCCGGCGCCGGTCCTCGCCCGGCGGGTGCGTTCTCGCGGGCTCAGCGTCGTCGGCACGATTCGGGGCTCCCTGGATGCCGGTCAGCGTGGCGCGAAGCCCGCGGCGGACAGCACGCCGGCCCCGGTCGGGGACAGCACGAGGTCGACGAACGCCGCGGCGACGTCCGGGTGCTGGCTGCGCGACAGGGTGGCGATCGGGTAGTCGGTGGTCGCGTTGACGGCGCCGGGGATCTCGACGCCCTCGACGTCGTCGCCCGCGGCGAGGACGTCGGTCACGTACACGACCCCGGCGTCGACCTCACCGAGCCGGACCTTGCTGAGCACGGCCTTGACGTTCGGCTCGAGCGTGACGGGTCGCACCGTGAGCCCCGCGTGGGTCAGGACCTGGGCCGCGGTCGCCCCGCAGGGGACCTCCGGCTGGCACAGGGCGGTCGTGACGGCCGGATCGGCCAGGTCCTCCACACCGGTGACGTCCCCCGGGTTCCCGGGCGGGACGGCGATCTGCATGCTGTTGACGGCGAACACGACCGGGTCGTCCGCGTGCCCGGCCGCCGTGACGTCGTCCATCGTCGTCGCGCTGGCCGAGGCGTAGACGTCCGCCGGGGCGCCGTCGGCGATCTGAGCGGCGAGCGTCGAGCTGGCGGCGAAGCTGACCGTGACCGACACCCCGGGGTGGGCGGCCTCGAACCGCTCCGCGAGGGTGGTGAACGACTCGGTCAGGGACGCCGCCGCCAGCACGGTGATGTCGCCGCTCAGGTCCGACGTCGGGGAGCCGGCCGTGGTCGTGCCCCGCGTCGCCGAGGCGCCCGTGGCGCCGGCGCCGGGGCCCGGCGCGCCACCACCGCACGCGGCGAGGGCCAGGCCGGCGACCGCGGTGACCAGCGCGAGGGCGGGACGACGCATGGTGTGCTCCATGTCTGAGGCCGACCCGCGGTCAGCGCGCCCGCGGGATCTCGACGGACACGTTCGTCGCCTTGACGGCCGCGACCGCGAGCACGCCCGGCTCCAGACCGAGCTCGTCGGCGGCTTCGCGGCTCATCAGCGACACGACGCGGTGCGGACCGGACTGGATCTCGACCTGGGCCATGACGGTGTCCTTGACGACGCGGGTCACCAGGCCGGTGAAGCGGTTGCGCGCCGAGGCCGCCGCGACCTCGCCGAGGTGCGGCTGCGTCGCGTCCCGGGCCGCCTGCGCGGCGAACCTGGCCAGCTCCGCCCCGTCGACGACCGCCCGCCCGGACGCATCGGTCGTCGTAGTGATCCGGCCGCTGTCCGCCCAGCGCCGCACGGTGTCGTCGCTCACGCCGAACAGGTCGGCTGCCTCCTTGATGCGGAAGACGGTCACACCTGGAGGCTACCCGCACATCCGGCTGATGCGCGCCGCTCCTGGCGCGTCTGCCGCTGCAGGGGCCGCCCGGAAGCCGCAGACGCGTCCCGGCGTCCGTCGGCCTCAGGCGCCCCCTACGGGCCATCGGATCGCCCAGGCCGGGACCCGGCCCGGGACCCGGGCCGCGACCTGGCTGGACCACGTCACCGACGAGGAGCACCACTCGCGGATCCGGCACTTGCCGGACTGGAAACCTCTCCCTATGCTTTCTCACATGGAAAGCGCTGAGATCCTCCGTCAGTCCGATCGTGCAGCGGCCTCGCCGTTCATCGACCACCCGCGCAGCCCGGGGTGGTACAGCCCCGCCGTCGGCCTCTGGTGGGCCGGCCTGGCGGTGATGGTCCACCTCTACCTCGACGGCCGAACCGTGGCGGCGTCGATCCTGCTGGCCGCCCTCCTGGTCTCGGAGATGGCCGTCATCGCCTGGCTCCGGCGCCGTTGGGGCGTGTGGCCGCGGATGGCGCAGGCGCCGGCCGAGGTCAAGAGCACGTACCACCGGTTCGTGGTCGGCGTCGTGCTCGTCGCCCTGGTGGCCGCGCTCGCGTGGTGGCAGCTGGGCTGGGTGGTCGGCGTCGTGGTGATCGCGGTGGCGATGACCGCCCTGCACGCCTTCTACCGCCTGCGCGCCTACCCGGCAGCGGCCGAGCGGGTCAGGGAGCGTCTGCGGTGAGCTCCCCCCTCGACGAGCTCGACCCGGTCCTGAACGCGCCGAAGCGGCTCGCCGCACTGGCGATGGTGAGCTCCACCGAGAGCGTGGACTTCGCGTACCTGCGGACCCGGCTGGGGCTGAACGACTCCGACCTGTCCAAGCAGATGGCGTCCCTGGACGACGCCGGCTACGTGCGGGTCACCAAGTCCGGGCGGGGACCCGGGGCCACCACGACCTACGCGGTGACGGCGAGCGGGCGCAAGGCCCTGGTGCGGCACCGCCGGGCGCTGCAGGCCGTGCTCGGCCTGCAGGCCGGCTGAGCCCGACCGACGTCCGACCACGTCCGACCACGTCCGACCACGTCCGACCACGTCCACCGACGCCCGACGGCGTCGTGGGCGGGGATCGACCGCCCGTCGCGTCGACGGCGGTGTGTTCAAGAATCCGCAAGTCCGTAGGTCCGGCCGAAGGGCCGGACCTACGGTCACCGCATGCCAACCTGTCGGGCCTGCGGGGACCGGGCCGAGCAGTTCCTGGACCTCGGGCGCCAGCCCCTGTCGGACGCGTTCCTGCGGCCCGAGGAGGTCGCTACCGAGTTCACCTACGACCTGACGGTGACGTGCTGCCAGGGGTGCGGCATGGTGCAGCTGGGCAGCGAGGTGCCGCGCGAGCGGATGTTCCACAGCGAGTACCCGTTCCGCACGGCGAGTTCGCACCGGATGACGCAGCACTTCCGAGCCGTGGCGGACCGGCTGGTCGCGCACAGCAGCACCGCGGACCCCTTCGTCGTCGAGGTCGGCTGCAACGACGGGACCATGCTGCGCCGGCTCGCGGAGACCGGCGTCCGCCACCTCGGCGTGGACGCCTCCGCGGACGCCGTGCGGGACGCCACCGCCGCCGGCGTGCAGGCGCAGTGCGCGTTCTTCGAGCTGGAGACCGCCCGCCGCATCGCCGCCGAGCACGGCCGCGCCGACGTCGTCTACGCGGCCAACACGATGTGCCACATCCCGTACCTGGACTCGGTGCTCGCCGGCGCCGCCGCCCTGCTGACCGACGACGGCGTCCTGGTCTTCGAGGACCCCTCGTGGGAGGACGTGTTCCGGCTCGCGTCGTTCGACCAGATCTACGACGAGCACTTCTACCTGTTCTCCGCGACGTCGGTGAGCGCGCTCGCCCTGCGGCACGGGTTCCGGCTGGTCGACGTCGAGCACCTGGACGTGCACGGCGGGGAGCTGCGCTACACGCTGGCACGCTCGGGAGCCCGTGAGCCCGGGCCGGCGCCCGCGGCGCAGGTCGCACGCGAGCGGGCGCTCGGGCTGACCGACCCGGACGTCCTGGCCGGGTTCGCCGAGCGAGTGGCGGCCAAGCGGACCGCGCTGCTGGACCTGCTGCGGTCGACCCGGGCGCAGGGGCGCAGCGTCGCCGGCTACGCGGCGACCGCCAAGAGCGCCACGGTGCTCAACTACTGCGGCATCGGTCCGGACCTCATCCCGTGCGTCTACGACACCACGCCGGAGAAGCAGGGCCGGCTGACCCCGGGCACCCACATCCCGGTGCTGCCGTTCCCGGACTCTCCTGACGACCTGCCGGACACGTTCGTGCTGTTCGCCTGGAACCACACCGCCGAGGTGCTCGACAAGGAGTCGGCCTTCAGGGCCGACGGCGGCCGGTGGATCCGGTACGTCCCGGACGTGGAAGAGGTCTGACGTGGTCGACGCCGTGCTGGTCCCCGGGCAGGTCGAGCGGCCGGTCGAGCGGCCGGTCGGGCCGCAGGTCGCGTCGGGGGTGCCGGTCAGCCGGCCGCGAATGCCCCGGCCGAGGCCGGCCGGCCGGGCGGACGTCGTGGCCGCCACCCGCGACTGGCTGCGGTCGGTCCCGCCCCGGCTGCACGCGACCCCGACCCGGGTCCCGCTGGACGAGGTCGTCGGCTGGCTCACCGATCCGCAGGCCGACGACATCCGGCACGGCACCGGACGCTTCTTCCGCATCATGGGCATCGAGGCCCACGTCGAGGTCGAGGAGCGGTGGAGCTGGACCCAGCCGATCATCGACCAGCCGGACGTGGGCGTCCTGGCCCTGGTCAGCCGGATGGGCCGCTCGGGGCTGGAGCTGCTCGTCCAGGGCAAGCCCGAGCCGGGCAACCCCACCGGGCTCCAGCTGGCACCGACCGTGCAGGCGACGCGGAGCAACTACATGCGAGCGCACGGCGGCCGCCCGGTCCCGATGCTCGACGTCCTGCAGGCCGCGCGGCCGAGCGACGTCCTCGTCGACGTCCGGCAGTCCGAGCACGGGACCGTGTTCTTCCGCAAGCGCAACCGCAACATGGTCGTGCTCACCGAGCGCCCGCCGCAGGCCCCCGAGCACTTCCGCTGGCTCCGCCTCCCCGAGCTGCACCACCTGTTCCTCGCCGACGACCGGGTCAACATGGACACCCGCACCGTGCTGTCCTGCCTCCCGTGGGGACTGGTCCCCGTCGACCCGCACGACCACGACCCGGTGGTCGCCGCGCTGGCCCGCTCCGGCCGGGTCGGGTCGCCGAGCCGCCACACCCTGCAGGCGATCCTCAACTGGGTCACCGAGGTCCGGTCGAGCACGTACGTGCGGGTCGACGTGCGCCCGCTGCACACCCTCGAGGGATGGTCGCGGACCGCCGCCGGGCTGAGCCACGAGGACGACGCCTGGTTCGACGTGATCGGGGTCAGCGTGGAGGCCGCCGGGCGCGAGATCGACCGGTGGTCGCAGCCGATGATCGAGCCGCACGCCGACGGGACGCTCGGTCTGCTCGTCGCCCGCTTCGGGGACGTGCTGCACGTGCTCGTGCACCTGCGCACGGAGCCGGGCCTGGTGGACGCCGTGGAGATCGCACCGACGGTGCAGCACCGCCCGATGGAGCCCGCGGACCTCGCCAATCCCGGCACGCAGCGCCACCTGGAGCCGCTGACCAGCGCCCCCGCGGACCGGGTGCTGTACGACCGGGTGCACTCCGACGAGGGCGGTCGGTTCTTCCGGTCGGCCAACCGGCACCTGATCGTCGAGGTGGACCCGGACCCGGCCGTGGAGGGCCCGGGCTTCCGCTGGGTGACGGTGCACCAGCTCGAGGAGCTGCTGCGCCACAGCCACTACGTCAACCTCCAGCTGCGCAGCCTGCTCAGCTGCCTGCAGGCCGTGGGCACCATCGGGCGTGCGCCCGCATGGCGCACGGAGTGAGCGGAGCGCACCCGGTCGCCGTGCTCGGGGGCAGCGGCCTGCTGGGCAGCGCCGTCTGCCGGCGGTTCGCCGACGCCGGCCGGCCCGTCCGAGCGGTGTCCCGCAGCGGGTGGGGGGTTCCGGGGGGCGGCGTGCACGGCGTGCGGGCGGACGTCACCCGCCGCGCCGAGCTCGAGGCCGCCCTGATCGGTGCGCACACCGTGGTGGTCGCGGTCTCGCACCGCGCAGCCGGTGCGCAGGGCTGGCGGGTCGACGGGACGGGGCCCGAGCGCGGCGTCTACGTCGACGTGTGCGAGCACCTGGCGTACTGGGCCGGTCGGCAGCGCCGGCCGGTCGTCCTGCTGCACGCCGGCAGCTCGAGCCAGTCGGGCGGGTCACCGACCACGGCCTACGACGCCCTGAAGAGCCGCGGTGAGGCCCTGGTCCTGGGGGCGTCGTCCGGCGGCGTGGACGCGGTCGGCCTGCGGTTGAGCACCCTCTACGGTCAGCGTCCCGGCACCCCCGACACCGGTGTGGTGGCGACGATGATCCGCACCGCGCTGCGCGGGGAGCCGCTGAGCGTCTGGGCCGACGGCGCGATGACCCGTGACCTGCTGTGGGCCGACGACGCCGCCGAGGCCTTCCTCGCGGCCGCCGCCCACGCGGGCGCGCTGGCCGGGCGGCCCTGGACGGTCGGCCACGGCCGGGCGCATGCGGTCGCGGACATCGCCGCGACCGTCGCCCGGGAGGTCGCGGCGGCCACCGGCCGCACACCCGTCCCCGTGCGGCGCACCGACCCTCCCCCGTGGGCGACCGGGCACGACCTGACCGGCCACGTCGCCGACCCGGCCGACTTCGTCCGGGCCACCGGCTGGCGCCCCCGCACCACCTGGCACGACGGCGTCCGGCGGCTCGTCGACGTCCTCGCCGCGCGGACCCTCCCGGGTGCGCCTGCGCCGGACGCCGTACCCGTCCCCCTACCCCTACCCCTACCGCCGGCCCCGGCCCCGGCCCCGGCCCCTTGAGGATGTGACATGTCCGTCGACGTCAACCAGCACGATCCCGTCCGGGTCTGGGACTACCTGCCCGAGTACGAGGCCGAGCGCGCCGACCTGCTCCAGGCGGTCCAGACCGTGTTCGCCTCCGGCCAGCTGGTCCTGGGACCGAGCGTCGCGGCGTTCGAGCGCGAGTTCGCGGCGTTCCACGGCCGCCGGCACGCGATCGGCGTCGACAACGGCACCAACGCGCTGGTGCTGGCACTGCGGGCGGTCGGCGTCGGGCCCGGTGACGAGGTCGTCACGGTGTCCAACACGGCCGCGCCGACCGTCGTGGCGATCGAGGCGGTCGGCGCCCGCGCCGTGTTCGTCGACGTGGACCCCGACACCTACCTCATGGACGTCACCCAGCTCAGCGGGGCCGTGACCCCGCAGACGCGGTGCGTGCTGCCGGTGCACCTGTACGGCCAGGCGGTCGCGATGGAGCCCGTCATGGCCGTCGCCGCCGACCACGGGCTGTCGGTCGTCGAGGACTGCGCACAGGCGCACGGTGCGACCCGGAACGGGTCGGTCGTCGGCTCCCTCGGAGATGCCGCGGCGTTCTCGTTCTACCCCACGAAGGTGCTGGGCGCGTATGGCGACGGCGGCGCGGTGCTGACCGACGACGCCGCGGTGGACGCGTCGGTACGCCGGCAGCGGTACTACGGCATGGAGGACCGCTACTACGTGGTCAGCACGCCCGGCGGCAACTCCCGGCTGGACGAGGTGCAGGCCGAGATCCTGCGCCGGAAGCTGGGCCGGATCGACCAGTACATCGCCGGCCGGCGGGAGATCGCCGACCGGTACGACCGCGCCCTGGCCGGGTCCGCGCTCACCCTCCCGGTCACCGCGCCGGGCAACACGCACGTGTACTACCTGTACGTCGTCCGGCACCCGGCGCGCGAGGAGATCCTGGCCCGGCTCGCCGAGCGGGGCATCGAGCTCAACGTCAGCTACCGCTGGCCGGTGCACACGATGTCCGGCTTCGCCCACCTGGGGGTGCCGGCCGGGTCGCTCCCGGTCACCGAGCGGCTCGCCGACGAGATCTTCTCCCTGCCGATGTACCCGTCGCTGCCGGTGGACCGGCAGCGACGGGTCGTCGACGAGCTCACCGACGTGCTGGACCGGGTCTAGCTGCGCCGAACAGGTGCAGGTCCGAACAGGTGCAGGGGCAGGTCCTGGCCGGCTCGGCCGGTCAGGACCCGGTCGAGCACGGCCAGCACGCCGGCCGCCCCGGTGGCCAGGTCGCAGGACTGGCGCAGCAGCACGTCCCCCAGGAACCCCAGCCCCTGCTCACCGCGCACCTCCGCGATCGCCAGCGCCGGGGCGTGGGCGGCCAGCGTCGCACCGACCGCCGCCCGCCCCGGTCGTAGCGTCGTGCCGACCAGGAGCTCGCCGCTCCGTCCGCGCAGCAGCCCCGGGATGAGCCGGACCGAGGTGGTGCCGCGGTCGGCGACCGTGTCCAGCACGGGGGCGAGAGCCGGGTCCGGCTGCCGGGCGAGCAGCATCCGCAGAGCGAGCGCGACGCCGCCCGCCTCCGCCACCGCCGCACCGGGCACCGGTCGGCCGTCCGGTGCCGCGGCGTCGTCCGGTCCCCCGCCGCCGGGCAGCAGCCCGAACGCGGACAGGTCGGAGGTGATCGCCGTCCGTGCGGCGGTCAGCAGGACCGGGTCCGCGGTGAGGTCGTGCAGGGCGAGCAGGAAGACGGCCTCGCCGGACGGTCCCCGCAGCAGACCCTGGGCGGGCCGCCCGGCCGGCCCGCGCGCCGGCTCGGCCGCCCGCCGGCCCGTCGGCTGGTCCGCCCGCTGGTCCGCCCGCTGGTCACCCGGGTGGTCCGCGGCCAGCAGCCGGTCCGCGACCTCCCGCGCCGCGTCCAGGTGCTCACCGGACCCGGTGCGGGCGGCGAACCAGGCCAGGGTCGCCCCCAGACCGGCCAGCCCGGAGAACAGGCTGCGGTCCCCGGTGCGCTCGACGGCGGCGGGCAGGCCGGCGGCGAGCGAGCGCCCGGCGTCCTGCGCACCGAGCGACTCCAGCGCGTAGGCGAGGCCGGCGGCGCCGTCGTGCAGGCCGACGGGCAGCAGGACGGCGCGCCGGGAGGCCTCGACCAGCCAGTCGACGTGCCCCGCCGGGACCTCGACACCGGCGTCCCGCAGCGCCAGCAGCACGCCGGCGGCGCCGTACGCCAGTCCCAGCCCACCGGCGGGGTGGGCGAACTGGGCGACGTCGCCGGGGAACAGCCGGTCGGACCGCTCGGGCGTGGCCTGTGCGCAGATCCATCCCGCGACCGCGTCCCGGACCGCCGGCCACGTCGCCTCCTCGGCGGTGCGGACCGACGGCCGGGCCACCGGTGGCGCGTCGGCCGCGGAGCCGTCCCCGCCCAGGCCGGTCGCGGAGCGATCGACGCCCATGTCGCGCCGGACCAGGCCGTCGTAGTCGGCCGGTACCGGGAACCGTGCGTGCACGAGGCTCAGCACCGCCGTCAGGGCCTCGGGATCCCAGGCGAGCGGAACGGTGGACTCGGGCAGGAGGACCGCCAGCCGCAGGCAGCCCAGCGCGTAGCGGTCGAGCCGGCGACCCCGGGACCCCGGCGGCGCGCGGAACCCGGGGGCGGCGAACACCTGCTGCGCGTTCTCGGCGACGGGGGTCGCCGTCTCCAGGTCGATCAGGCGGACCGAGTCGTCGTCCTGCACGAGGATGTTGCCCGGGTGCAGGTCGCCGAACACGACCCCGGCGGCGTGCATCTCCTCGATCCCCCGGTCCACCTGCGCGACGATCGCCAGCACACGCCGGGTGTACTGCTCCAGCTCGGTGGGGTCCGCGGAGCCGTGCAGCATCGGGTGGTGCCGCCCGACGAAGTCGAGCAGGTTCAAACCCTCGACGAACTCGCGCGCCAGGAACTCGTGCTCGTGCCCGTGCACGTGCGCCACCAGCCCCGGCACGATCGACACGTCGGCGAGCTGCTCGAGCGCCCACAGCTCCCGGCGCTGGCGGGCGACGGCGTCCCGGTCGCCCTCGTCCAGCCCGGCGAACGGGCGTGCCTCCTTCAGCAGCACGGTCCGGCCGGTGGGCCGGTGCGTCGCCCGGTAGACGCCGCCGCCGTTGGAGAAGTACAGCGCCCGCTCCACCGCGAACGGGAAGTCGGCGAGCACCCCCGCCTGGCGGGCGGCCAGGGCCTCGTGCAGGCAGTCGGGGACCGGCGCCCACGCCGGCGGGCGGAACGACGGTGTGCGCCGGTCCTCCACGAGCCGGCCTTCGGGGTCGCGGATGCAGTGCAGCACGCGGCCGCCGTCGGTCTCGACGACCTCGCTGACGAACGCCCCGTACCGCACGTACAGCGGACCGCCACCCCACCGCAGGTCGCTGAGGATGTAGGGGCCCCGCTCGCCCTCGAGCCGGGTGCCGAGCTCGCGCAGGGTCTTCTCCAGCACGGCGTCGTCCGGCGGGTAGATGGTGATGAACTTGCCGCTGCCGCCGCGGTGGGCGTCCTTCGCGTTGCGCCGCCGCAGGACCGCCGGTCCGCTGAGCACCTTCAGCTGGAGCTGGTGGGCCACGCAGTACTCGATCACCACGTCGAGGACGCGCTCGGCGTTGTCCGGGCACGCCGACACGTGGATCTTCCAGCCCTGCCGCACGAGCGGGACCCCGGTCGGCACCAGGTGGGTCCACTCCGGCTCCCGCCGGCGCTCCCAGCCCGGCGGCACCGGCCCGGCGAGCGCCGGGAACGTGGGCTGGTGGACCTGTGCCGGTCCCAGGTCGTAGAAGGGCGTCCCGCCGTGGCAGAAGGCCAGGTACTGACGATTCACTCGAACCCCGCTGCGATGTAGGTGAGATAGAGCCACTGCCCGAGCGGGCGCAGCCCGGCGTCGACCACGGCGGCGCCGTCGTCCGGCCGGCGACCGCCGTCGAGGCGCACCTCCCAGGCCTGTGCCGGGAGGGTGACGTCGCTGGTCACGGTGACCGGCAGGAACGCCGCGGCGGGCGCGTCCACCAGTCCGTCGACCGGGCCGACGACCTGCCCGGTGGCCCGGGTGCGGGTCAGCACCAGCCCTGCCTGCGCGACCTCGACCGGCGCTCCGGGGTCGATCCGGGGCACGCCGACGCCCTCGGGGACCGCGAAGAGGAGGCGGCCGTCGACGGCGACGTACGCCCCGGGCACCGCGAGCGGGAGCCGGACGGTGGTCAGGCCCACGGCGACCACCGCCGCGACCGCGGTGAGCGCCGCCGCGGTCCGCCCGGGACGGGCCCCGTTGCGGCGACCGGCGGCCACCAGCCGGACCGCGCCCTGCACGACGAGAGCGGCCAGGTACACCGCGCCGACCACGAGGACGGCCACCCCGAGCGGCCCGGTCCTGCTGAGCAGCCCGACGTACAGGCCCAGGACCGTCAGGGCGAGGTACCAGGGGAACAGGACGCTGGCCCACCCGAACGCGGCACCCCAGCGCGGCACGCCCGCCGGGCGGACCGGGCGGCCGCCGCCGAGCAGCGCCCAGGCGGTCGTCGCCCGGGCCCAGTCGATGCACAGCGCCCGCAGGTTGGGCCGGTCCAGGTGGGTCATGAGCGCGATGTACCCGTCGAGCTTGACCAGCGGGACCAGGTTGAGCAGCCCGACGGCGTAGCTGCCCGCGGCGAACACCAGCAACCAGTCCCGCACCGGGCCGGGCACGGGCAGACCGGCCGCCAACGCGCTGACCGCGCCGATGACCGCCTGGGTCAGCACCCCGGCCAGCGCCACCCGCACGCGCTGCGCCGGCCGCGGCAGGCGCCAGGCGTCCGACACGTCGCAGAACATCGCCGGCATGAGGTAGAAGAGCATCCAGCCCATCCGGCTCGGGCGGCCGCCCTCGTGCACCAGCGCGACACCGTGGGACACCTCGTGCACGGTCGTCGCGGCGCCCGCGGCCAGCACCAGCAGGACGACGGACTGCCAGGGCACCGGTGTGCTCAGCGCCTCGACCAGTGCACCGCCCTGCATCACCAGGGCCAGCAGCCCGAGTGCGACCACCGCGACGACGACGCTGCGTGTGCGGTGGTCCGCGAGCGACGGGACGACCCGCGCCAGCCGCTGCATCCCCCGGCCGGGCCGGACCAGGGTGAGCTGCACCGACAGCGGCGGGACGAACACCACGCGCCGCGCCGTGGCCGCCGGTCGGGTGCGCCCGTCGTCGAGCAGACCCGCGCTGCCGAGCCGGTCCACCGCCAGCTCGACCGCCTCGGGCGACCAGGGCGGCCCGAGGCGGTCGGCGAGCGTGGCCCGGTCTGCGTGCCCGTCCAGGCCGGCCGCGAGCCGGCCCAGGTCCGCACCCACCCGCAGGTACCCCGCACCCCGGCGGATGACCCAGGGCGCGCCCGGCTCCCCGGGCGCGATCACCTCGACGCCGGCAGCCAGCGCCGGCCGGTCCAGCAGGGCAGGGTCGGTGGCTGCTCGCGGGGAGCCGGCCCGGGCGGCCATCACCCGACGACGTCTCGCCTGCGCAGCAGCACCGCAGCGAGCGCCGCCGCGGCGGCCAGCCACGCCACCGCGGCCGTGTAGGCCAGCGGAAGGCCCAGCAGCCCGTCCTTGCCGTCGAGGTAGATGGCGCTCAGCACGATCGAGAACGTCCAGCTGAACCGGTCCGGCGAGATGGTCTGCAGCAGCGGCTCGATCATCAGCGTCGTCACCAGCAGGACCACGATCGTGACCACCTGGTTGCGGAAGACCCAGGCCAGCAGGGACCCCCACAGGGCGCCGAGCACGCTGACCGCGAAGACGCCCACCAGGGTCAGCCACAGCTCCCGGCTGACGGTCGGGGCCACGTCCAGGACGCCCAGCGACACCCAGGTGCTGACCACCGAGCCGACCACCGCGACCAGGCCGTACGCGGCGCCGATCCCGGCGGCGACGAGCACCTTGGCGGCGAACAGGCGGGTCCGGTCACCGGCCAGCAGCACGCTGCGGGTCACGGTGTGGGCGGAGTACTCGCGGGTGACCGCGATCGCCGCCAGCAGGCTCGTGACGAGATGCATCTGGAACCACTGCCGGGCGACCACCGCGGTGAGCGCGGCGGGCTCCACCGGGGCGGCGCCGGCGGGCACACCCTCCGGCGGCGACACCTCGAGCACCCCGAACGAGTACGCGATGTAGGAGCACCACAGCAGTGCGATCGCCCCCATCACCCACCACGTCCTGCCCGTCCACACCTTCTGCCACTCCGCCCGGAGCACCCGGCCGGTCATCGGACCCCGCCCACCGTCGCCGCGGAGCCTGCGGTCGAACCCGCGACCGGGCCTGCGACCGGGCCTGCGACCGGGCTCGGGGACGAGGTCAGGGACGAGGGCGGGGGCGAGCTCGGGGACGAGCTCGGCCGGGGCTCGACGAGGTCGAAGAACGCCTCCTCCAGCCGGCGGCTGCCGCCGCCGGTCAGGTCGGCCAGGGACCCGGAGTACCGCACGGTGCTCTGCAGGATGACGACGTCCTGGACCGTCTGCTCGACCTCGGCCAGCAGGTGGCTGGACACGATGACCGTGCGGCCGTCGGCGGCCAGCCGCTGCAGCAGGTCCCGCAGCCACCGGATGCCGTCCGGGTCCAGACCGTTGGCCGGCTCGTCGAGGATGACGACCTCCGGGTCGGCCAGCAGCGCGACCGCGAGGTCCAGCCGCTGCCGCATGCCGGTGGAGTAGGCGGACACCGCCTTGCGCTCGGCTCCGGACAGCCCCACCAGGTCGATGACCTCACCGACCCGGGACCCGGGCAGCCCGAGCATGGTCGCCCAGACGCGCAGCGCCTTCGCGCCGCTGACGCCCGGCGGCTGGCCGTCGCCGTCGAACGTCGTGCCGACCCGGCGCGGACCGTCCGGCAGCTGCGGGTACGGGTGGCCCAGCACGGTCGCGGTGCCGGAGGTCGGGCTGGTCAGCCCGAGCATGATGCGCAGGGCCGTCGTCTTGCCCGCGCCGTTGCGGCCGAGCAACCCCAGCACGCGACCCGTGCGGGCCTCGAAGCTCACGTCGTCCAGCGCCGTGGTGTCCTTGTACTGCTTGGTCACGCGGTCCAGCACGACGCTCGACCCGTTCTGCCTGCCACTCATCCCGTTCTCCTCCGCCATGCGGGTCCGTCGGGGCCTGTGGGGCGGCGCAGGGCCGCCCCACAGGCCGTCACACGAGCACGGACCCCTCGGACGGGCCGTGCCTGGGCGTTCCTGGCTCGATCAGGTGATCGCGCTGACCGCGATCGCGCTGGCCAGGTAGGCCGCGCCGCCAGCCGAGCTGACGGCGACGCCGGCGCTGAACGAGTCCCAGAATCCGGGCGCCTCGAGGTCCTCCAGCTCCTGCAGGTCCAGCTCCAGCGGAGCCAGATCGGTGTTCGGCATGTCTTCCCTCCCCTCCGGGTGCGATCCGTCGTCGGTCGGTCAGGCGCTCACGTGATGGCGCTGACCGCCAGGGCGGAGCCGATGTAGGTCACGGCGCTGCTGGCGACCGCGCCCAGCGAGAACCCGACCACGTCGATCCAGCCCGGGGCCTCGAGCTCCTCGAGCTCCTGGAGACCGAGCTCCAGGGGTGCTGCACTCGCGTCGATGCTCATGTCGTCCCTCCTTCCTCTCTCGTTCAGACCTGCTCTCACCGGGTGGTGAGGACAGGCGTCGTCCCGGCCGTGGTCACGGCCGGGAATCCGTGGTCCGGGCGGGGCGCGGGCGCGCACCGCTCGAAGAGCGTGGTCAGCTCGTCCAGGCGCACCCCGGCGAGCATGGGCAGTCCGGCACCCCAGCGCCGACGGGCCCGGCGGGCGGTCCGGTCGGCGTCCTCGGCGACCGCAAGCCGTGCCGGCAGCCCCCAGCGGTCGAACAGCGCGCCCAGCCCGGGGCCGGGGTCGGCGGGCAGGTCCGGGGTGTCGCCCGCTGCCGTGCGCATGGCCGCCCACAGGGCCGCCGCCCGGTCCGCCGACCCGAGCGCGGGTACCGCCGCGCACTGCGCCCACAGCACCGGGAGCAGCACCGCGAGCGCCTCGGGCTTCGCGCAGCCGGCCGACCGGGCCAGCTCTGTCGCGAGGAACCAGGTCCGGCTGGCGAACGGATCGCGTCCCTCGTTGAGCCACTGGTCGTGGCTGCGGCCGCTGATCCGGGCGACCTCCAGCCGGACGTCGTCATCGGCCGGCGCGCCCCGCCGGTCGGCGGCCGCGGCGACGTCCCCGAGCTGGACGAGCCGCCGCACGAGCACCTCGGTGATGCCGTCCTGCACGGGGGCCGGGCGTGACGTGCCGATGTAGGGCGCGGTCACGCGGCCGAGGATCTCGACGACGGCAGCCGTCACCTGCCCCGGCGGCAGGCCACGGGTCGCCGCCGGGTCCAGCAGCGCCAGGTCGGGCTGCAGGGCGTCGCCCTGCACGAGCTGCGTGCCCTGCGGGCCGCCGAAGCAGGCGAACCGGCTGGCCTCGCTGCCGGTCCCGAGCGTGGTGGGCACCGCGACCAGCGGACGGCGCGCGGCCGTCGACGGCGGCAGCGGCACCCACCCGCACCGCTCGCGGGGCTCGATGCGCTGCCGCACCCCGGGCTCGCCGGCGCAGGCCGCGTAGAGCTTCGCCCGGTCGATGACGCTGCCGCCGCCCACCGCGACGACCGCGTCCGGCAGCGGCCGGGCCAGGGCGGCGTCCAGCCAGTCCAGCGGCCGGTCGGGTGTCGCTGGGACGAACGGCTGCTCCGTCACGGCGACGCCGTCCCGGCGCAGCAGGTCGGCCACGGTCCGGCTCGCGGCCGCCCGGGGGTCCGTCCAGAGGACGACCGTCCGCGCGTCCTTGGCGGCCAGCCACGCCGGCAGCCCACCCAGGCCGAGCATGGTCGCGGACTCGCGCACCACCCGCCACGTCACGCCGCGTCACCCCGCGCCGCCGCGCCCAGGAAGGACGCCATCCCGTCGGCGACCCGCGACAGCAGCTCCGTGACCTCGTCCGCGGTGTAGACCAGCGCCGGCACCAGCTGGATGCCGGCCGGCCCCGGCTGGACGACGGCGCCGGCGGCCAGGACGTGCCGGACCACCGCGGGCACGTCGCCGGGTGCGAGCACGTCGCCGTCCGGCCCGCGCAGGGTCAGCCCCCGGAAGCAGCCGCGCCCCGTGACGCCGGCCAGCCACGGCTGCGCGGACAGCTCGGTCAGGCCCTCGTCCAGCGCGGCCGCCACGGCGCGGCCCGCGCCGACCAGGTCCAGGTCGCCCATCCGGTCGATCACCGCCAGGGCCGCCGCGCACGCCATCGGTGTACCGGCCTGCGTCTCGGCGTGCACGACCGTCGCGTCGGCGCGGGTCAGCGCCCCGGCGACACGGTCGCCGATCAGGACCGCGGACGCGGCCGCGGTGCCGTTGGTCAGCGCCTTGGACACCAGCAGCAGGTCGGGGCGCGCCGGCCACCGGTCGGACGCGAACGCCTCCCCGGTGCGGCCGAACCCGGTGGCCACCTCGTCGGCGACCAGCAGCACGTCGTGCTGGTCGCGCAAGCGGACGAGCTCGGCGACGTACTCCGCGGAGAGCTCCACCGCGCCCGTGCCCAGCACGGGCTCGACGACGACGGCCGCGACCGTGTCGGCGTGCCGGTCCAGGAAGCCGCGCAGCGCGGTGACGTCGTTGACCGGCAGGTGTCGCACCAGGCGGGTGTCGACGCCGTAGAGCCCCTGGCCCAGCGCCTCGCCGGTCAGCGCATGCGCCCCGAAGGTCAGGCCGTGGTAGCTGCCCTGCAGGCCCACCACCACCCGCCGGCGGCTGCGCCCGGCCACCGCCTGGTACTGGCGGGCGACCTTCATCGCGAGGTCGTTCGCCGACCCGCCGGAGGTGGCGAACATGACCCGGCGGTACCAGTGGGGCCCGCACAGCTCGACCAGGGCGTCCGCCGCGGCGCGGGCGTAGCGGTGCTCGCGACGGAACAGGGACAGGTAGGACGCCTCGCGCAGAGCGGCGACGACCGCGGACTCCACCGCGGGGTCCCCGTACCCGAGGTTGACGTTCCACAGGCCGCTGGTGCCGCACAGCACGGTCCGCCCGTCGGCGAGTGCCACCCGGGTGCCGCGGGCCGACACCGCGCACAGGTCGTCCTGCCCGTGCTGGGACGGCGGGAGCAGGGCCGGCCACAGGGCCGATCGAGCCGCACCTGGCCGGGCTGCGGTGACGGTCATGACGGCACCGCCTCGAGCAGCTCGAGCGCGTGCCGGGTCCGGACGTCCGAGCGGACCCGCTGCACCCGGACGACCCGCAGGCCCGCCCGCTCCAGGTCGGCCCGCAGGCGCTCGACCGGCAGCACCCGGACCGTGGAGGTGAACACCTCGAGGGGTCCGGCACCATCGGCACCGTCGGCACCATCGGCACCATCGGCACCGTCGGCGGGGGCCGGGAAGACCGTCACGGTCCGCTCCGGTGCGCCCACCGGCCAGTACTCGTGGACGACGCCACCATCGGGCAGCGGCGTGACCTCCTCGGCGTCGTCGGCCGCGGTCCCGGCGGCGTCGTCCGCGGCGGTGCCAGACCTGCCGTGCGCCCCGTCCCCACCGGCGCCGCCGCGCACGGCGGTGGACAGCAGCAGCACGCCGTCCGGCGCCAGGTGCCGCCGCACCCGGTCGAGCATCCGGGCGCGGCCGTCGTCGTCCAGCAGGGACGTCGAGCTCGCGCCGACCACCACGGTCGTGAAGCGCCCGCGGACCCGGAACCGCGTCATGTCGGCGCGCACGACCCGGCATCGCGCGCCGCGGCCGGACGGCAGGGCCGCCAGCTCGGCCCGCAGGATGGCCAGCATGGGGTCCGACAGGTCGATCGCCGTGACGTCGAACCCGGCCGCGACCAGGGGCAGCGTGAGCCGGCCGGACCCCGCGGCGAGCTCCAGCACCGGTCCCGGGCGGCTGCGGACCGACGCCAGGACCTCCCGCACCTCGGAATGGTCCCCGCGGACCAGCTCGTGGTAGCGCTGCGCGCCGCCGCCGTCGTACAGGTCCAGGACCACCGCCCGGTCGCCCAGCTCCGCGAGCCGCTGCGCGGCACGGCCCTGCACCCGCTGGGCGCGGTCGCGGCGGGCGGCGACGACCGCGGCGCTCATCGCCGCGGACCCCGACGCCGCCACCGCGGCCGCCGCGCCGGCGATGCTCACGCGCCCACCGCCAGCGGGCGCGGGGCGGCGGCGATCCCGACGGCGGCGAGCTGGTCCGCGGCCTGGGCCGCCGACGTCGCCGGGACCCACTCCGCGGCCGCGGCGACCGACCCGGTCACCAGGACCGCCTCCACCGCCGCGGCCGCGTCCCGGTTGAACCGGAACGTCCGGCGGCGCGCAGGGTCGCGCAGGAACGCCTCCTGCGCGGTCCAGGCCAGGACCACCCCGGACGCGCCGGGCGCACCGGACGCGCCGGCGGTCCCGGTCGTCCGGGGCGGGCCGGCGGTGTCGGGCGTCGCCGCGTGCAGCCCGGGGACGAGGGTGTGGCCCCATCCGGAGACCCGGGCGCCGGTGACCCCACGCACCGTGAGGTCGCGCAGCGCGTCGACCGCATCGAGGTAGCCGCGCAGCCACGGCCGGTCGAGCAGGGCGCGGTCCCGCACGGTCGCCGGGACGGCGTCGCCGAGGCAGACGGCGCACGGCGCGGCGGCGGCGTCGTTCAGCGCCTGCCACCGGCCCTCGAGCGCGTCCAGCCCGTCGCCGACCGTGCCGAGCGGCGAGCCGGTCGGCGACGTCGTCACCGTGCCGTCGGGCCGGACGAACACGCGCCGACGCGGACCGTCCCCGGACGCGTCGCCACCGAGTCCCGGCAGGTCGGCGAGTCGGGCGGCGGGGGCCAGCAGGAAGTCCGGGAAGACGCCGTCGGCCCGGGCCCGGTCCGCATCCGCGACGAAGGCCGCGAGGTCCTCCTCGCCGAAGACGCGCACGAGGGTCGGTCCGATCACCGACAGGTACGCGCTGGTGCTGTAGTCCTGGGTGAACAGGTAGAACTCGTCGCAGACCGTCGCCTCGCTGCCCGACTCGGTCAGCTCGCCGGTGTACGTCACGGCGCCGTCCGTGGCGGCACCGTCCCCCTCGGGCACCAGCACGACGGTCCGGTCGGTGACCAGGCCGGACGCCACGGCAGGCGCCAACGCGGACCGGTCGGCCAGCACCGCCACCCCGGTCCCCGGCCCGGTGGCGGCGCCACCACGGCCCTCGCCCCACACCAGCAGGGCGTCGAAGAGGTCAGTGAGCTGCGGCATGGAGCACTCCCGTCGTGGATCTGCTGTCGGCCGGGACCGCGGCAGGACGCCGCTCCCGGGCCAGGTAGGCGTGGTGGATCGCCTGCGCCTCGGCCAGTGCGGCCGGCACCCCGCGCAGGGCACAGCTCGCCGCGAGGTTCAGGACGACCTCGTCCACCCCGGCGGCCTCGAACCCGGCCAGGCCGGCGGCGACCGTGTCCGGGTCACCGTGCAGGAAGCCACCGCCCTCGGCGAGCGCGACGGCCATGTCCCGGAAGCCCGAGCGCGGCAGCCGGACCCCGGCCTGCTCCAGCATCGAGCGGTAGTGCGGGCCGCGCAGGTGCCGGCCGTGGGCGGCCATCACGAGCTGCGCCAGGTCGGCGTCCGGCCCCTCGACGGCGACGCCGATCATCGCGGCCACCCGTGGTGTGGCGCGCCCCGCGCCTGCGGCGCCCTCCGCGAGCGCCTGGGCGATCGGGCCGGCGAGGTAGCCCGCCGGTGTCATCCAGGTGATGGCGACGTCGGCGCACTCCCCGGCCACCCGGGCCATGCCCGGACGCAGCACGCCCGCACCGACCTCCACCGGATGGCTCGGCGGCCCGGTCAGCGCGCCCTCGCAGTGCAGCTCGGCGCCGCGCACGGACACCGCCCGGCCGGCGACCAGCTCGCGGACCACGCCCAGGTACTCACGCATGACGTCGAGCGGGCGGGGGTACGGCGCACCGAGCAGCGCGGCCTGGAACGCCCGGGAGCCGGGCCCGAAGCCGGCGACCACGGGCATCCCGGTGACCTCGGCCAGCGACCGGGCCTGGACCGCGGCGTCGAAGGGGTGCCGCAGCGGGGTCAGCGTGACGCCGATGCCTGCGGGGACGCCGATTCCGGCGCCGGCCGCCGCCACGAAGGCGTGGGTCGGGTCGGCCGACGCCGCCTGCCCCTGCCACAGGCGGGCGGCGGGACGGTCGTGCACCGCGCGGGCGAAGGCCAGCACGTCGGCGGTGGGCATGCCGGCGAAGGGCAGCACGTAGGAGACCGCGATCATGCCGTCGCCCCGTGCCGTGCCGCGGCGCCGAGCACCGAGTCGCCGTCGAGCGCGTCCGGCCCCACCGCGTCGGCCATCAGCGCCGTCAGGCGGGGCATGTGCTCACCGGTCGCCACGGCGATGCGGACGGCGTGCCGCTGCGTCTGGGTGGCCACCACGCTGCCGAGCGACCAGCCGTCGGGCGTCTGGCCCACCCGCAGCGACTCCCACACGCGTCCCTCCGCGGCCACCACGGCGTCGATGAGCCGGCCGATGCGCGCCGCGTCCACCGCCCAGTCCGAGGGGGTCGCGAGCTCGCCGGCGTCGAGCAGCCGGGTGTACAGGTCGCGGGTGTCCTGCCGGTAGGCGTCGAGGAAGCCCGCGGTGCGCCGGCGGTCGGTCAGCGCGCGCCACGCCCGCCGCGCCGCACCGGCGTCGCCGAAGCGGGCCAGCGGGACGTCGTACGGGCACGGCAGGGAGTGCTTGCGGGTGGCCGCGTCCTCGGTGATCCGGGCGGTGACCGCGGACACCGGCGCGAACCGGTGGCCGGCGTCGGCCAGGCGCAACCACAGGTCCCAGTCCTCCAGCCCGTCCGGGCTCTCCCGCCAGCCGCCGACGGCGGCCACCGCGGCCGGGTCCCAGGCCGCCCGGACCGGCTCGAACACCACGTTGAGCAGCTGGAGCAGCGGGTGCCACAGCTGCCCGAGCTCCTCGGTCACCCCGAGCGCGGTCCCGTCAGGGCGCTCGCGCAGCGCCCGGGTGTACGCCAGGGCCGCACCGGAGTCCAGCGCCCGGAGGAGCACCGCCAGGTGGTCCGGCTCCCAGTGGTCGTCGTGGGCGAGGTAGGTGTGCACCGACCCCCGGGCGACGGCGGCGCCCTCGTTGCAGGGGCCGGACGGGAACCCGTAGCGGCGGGTGCGGTGCAGCCGGATCCGCTGGTCGGACCGCGCCATGTCGGCGACCACCGCGTCGGTCCCGTCGCTGCTGGCGTCGGACATCACGACGAGCTCCCAGCTGCGCTCGGTCTGCGCCAGCACCGACGCGATCGTCGACCGGATCGCCGGGCCCCGGTTGTAGGTCGGGCACAGGATCGACACCAGCGGCTGCGGCACTGCTCCCCCTGCGGCGCTCGTGGTCGACGCCGGCGTCGGCCCGCACCGGGCCTCCGACGACCGTCGCGGTGGTCCGCGACGCGCTCATCGTGGTGCCCGACGGGCCTGTGTCAACGTGACTTCACAGAAGTCAGAAGTCCATGGACAAGCGGCGTCCAGCGTCCTCACCTGGGCTCTTGCGTTCCGGTGGCGAAAACCGCGCCGGAGTCGTATGGAGCGTGACAGGGTGTCACCGCAACAGCGACCCACCAGGGGGGTGGGCGCAGCACCAGGGGGACGTCCGTGCCAACCGTCACAGAGCTCACGACCTTCGTGCGGGTCGCCGAGCTCGGCTCGATGACCCGAGCCGCGCAGGAGATGCACTACAGCGTCAGCACCGTCAGCACGCAGATCACCTCGTTGTCCCGGACGTTGGGGGTGACCTTGTTCGACCGTCGCCGCACCGGCGTGGAGCTCACCCCGGCGGGTCGCCAGGTGGTGGCTGCCAGCTGCGCCGCGCTCTGCGCGCTCGCACGCATCAACGGCGCCGCGCCGACGCCCGGGCCGTACCCGGGATGCCCGGCCAGTGAGCGGCTGCCCTGCCTCGGCCTGGACGCGTGCCCCGGACGCCCCGGCGCCGCCGCGGGCGGGACGGCGCCCGGCAGGACGGCGCCGCCGGCCGGGACGACGTCTCTGACCGGGACGGCGTCCTCGCCCACGACGCCCTCGCCCACGACGACGTCCTCGCCCGCGACGGCGTCCTCGCTCGCGGCGGCGCCGGCTGGCCGGTCGACGCGGTGAGACCAGCGCATGCAGGGCGGGCCGCACCGACGCCCGCCGCGCAGACGGCGGCCGCGCCCGGGTGGACCCGGACGCGGCCGCCCTCGGCCCCGCGGTGTCAGGTCGCCAGCACGGTGTCCAGACGCTGGAGGAAGGCCGCCATCGCCTGACGGGAGACGGCGGAGGCGGGCTCGTACACGCCCCCGACGTAGCCGGTGGACAGCGACTGCGCCTTCATCCACGCGATCTCGGCGCAGAACGGGTGCGACGTCGGGACGTCGGCGAACGGCTCACCCGTGCACGACGCGGCGGGGACGTCGCCGTCGACCAGTCGCTGCACGAACGCCGCCATGGCCTGGCGCGAGACGGGAAGGGTGGCCCCGAACGTGCCGTCGGGGTAGCCGCTCGCGATCCCCTGCTCCACCAGCCAGCCGATCTCCCCGCAGAACGGGTGGTCGACCGGGACGTCGACGAACGGCGCGGTGGTGCACGCGGGGGCGTTGCGCTCGCCCGTCGAGAACCGGTGGAGGAAGGCCGCCATCGCCTGGCGCGAGACGGCGTCCGTGGGCCGGAAGGTGCCGTCCTCGTAGCCGGTGGTGATGCGGTTCTCGACGAGCCAGCTGATCTCGTCGTTGAAGGGGTAGGCCGCCGGCACGTCGACGAACGACGGGCCTCGGGTGGTCGCGAGGTCACGGTTGACGACGCGACCGCCGTAGGCCTCGGCGTAGTCGTAGGCGTAGCCGAGCAGCTCCGCCTCGGTCCACTTGGTGTCGAGGAACAGGAGGTTGAACGGCTTGCCGCTGGCGTAGGCGCCGTCCGGCACGACGACGCCGGGCACCTGGGCGAAGTTGATCTCCGAGACGGTGCTGGCGGCCACCGTGCCGCCGAAGATCGGCCCGACCTCCTGGACCTGCTGCGGGAACACGAGGGCGTCGAGGTCGTGGTCGGCCATCACCTGGTCGAACGTGGTCAGGTAGGCGTCGCGGCGGGCCAGGAAGCCGGACAGGTCCGGCTCCTGGCTGACGTCACCGAGCATGGCGTCGATGAGGGTGTCGTCCTCGAACCCGTTGGCGTCCGCCCAGGCGTTGAGCTCGGCGATGGAGCTCACCGCCGCGCTGGCGCCCAGCCGCTGCAGGTACTGCTCGACGGCGTAGTTGTTGAGCGGGCCGATGCCGGTCTCGCCGCCGGCGGCACGCAGCTCGGCGAAGCCGGACCCCGCGAACGGGTCCTCGACGACGGTCGCGCCCTGCTCCTCGAGCCTGGCGACGGCCTGCGCGTAGAGCTCGGCGGTCTCCGGTGAGAGCTCGCTGTTGCTGCCCACGCGCCAGCCCGGTCCGTACAGGCCGATGCGCTTCCCCTCGAGCGCCGTGGTGGACAGCTGCGACGTGAAGCCGCCCTCGGGGACCACCGCACCCTCGGTCTTCGGGTCCTGCGGGGAGTACCCCGCCAGGACGTCGAGCATCACGGCGGCGTCCTCCACGGTCTTGGTGAGCGGTCCGAGGACGTCGCGGGTGGAGCCGCTCAGCGGGAAGTTGCCGGTGTTCGGCACCAGGCCGAACGTCGGCTTGACCCCGTACAGGCTCTGCGCGGAGGCGGGGTTCTGGATCGACCCCCCGGTCTCCTCGGCCATGCCGGCGACGGCGAAGTCGCCGGCCACGGAGGTCGCGGATCCCGACGACGACCCACCGGGCGCCCAGTCCTGGTCGAGCGCGTTGTACGTGGGCCCGTAGGCGCTGGTGTTGGCGTTGTTGCCGCTGCGGGCCAGGGTCGGCAGGTTCGTCTTGCCGAGGATGATGGCGCCGGCGTCGCGCAGTCGCTGCACCGCCGGCGCGTCGGTCTCCGGGACGAGGGCGAGGCCCCCGGCGATCGGCGCGGTGAGCGCCCAGCCCGAGGTCGTGGGGATCCCCGCGACGTCGAGGGAGTCCTTGATGACGATCGGGACGCCCTCGAGCGGGCGGACGTCGTCGGAGCCGGTGCGTCGCTCGTCCGAGGCGGCGGCGTCGTCGAGCGCGTCGACGTTCATCTGGGTGAAGGCGTTGTAGTACGGCTCGTAGGTCTCGATGCGGGCGAGGAACGCCTCGACGAGCTCGACGGACGTGTACTCGCCCGCGTCCAGCGCGGTCAGGGCCTCGGTGATGGTGAAGGTGGTGGGGTCCGGCAGCTCGGTGTCTGCCACGGCTGTGACGGGCGACCGGCGCTGGGCAGAGCCGGGCAAGACGGTGGTGGGCGCGGTGGTGGTGGGCGAGGCGGTGGTGGTGGCCGGGACGGTGGTGGCGGCCGGGACGGCGGTGGCGGCCGGGGCGCTGACCGCGGCCAGACCGCCGGTGGCGAGGAATGCGCCGACGGCGACTCCGGCCACGCGGCTGCGCCGCTGGGAGAAGGTGCTCACGACAGGGTCTCCAGTCTCTGGTCCGTGGACGACGAGACGGAACCTATGGTCGGGACGTTTCGGCGCCGTTGCCCGGATGTTCCGAACCGAATCGGTTCGAGCGACGGGTGTGAGGCCCGTCCGGGTGGCGGACCCCACCGGGCGGTCTGGTCACCAGGCGGGCTGGTCACCGGGCGGTCTGGTCACCAGGCGGGCTGGTCACGTACTGCGCGCTGGTCACGTACTGCGCGCTGGCCACGTACTGCGGGCTGGCCACGTACTGCGCGCTGGTCACGTGCGGCGACCTGGTGCACGCGCGGCGCGCCGGTCACCTGCGGTGGGCCGGTCACCGGGGCGGCGGTCGCACCGCGCACGGTCTAATGGTGCGCGTGACCCCAGCGGACGGTGCCGGCGACGAGACGGGCGGACCCCTCGCGACCGCGACCAGATCCGTCCGGCTCCCCCCGGACCTCGGCAGCGCCCGCCGGGCCCGGCAGCTGCTCCGGGAGGTCCTCAGCGACGCCGACCGGCTGGACTGCCTGGACGCAGCAGAGCTGGCCTGCACCGAGCTGGTCACGAACGCGGTGCTGCACGCCCACACCGACGTCGAGGTCACCGTGGACGTGGCGCGGTCGATCCGCGTCGCGGTGCGGGACTTCAACCCCATGCCCCCCCTCCAGCGGCACTACGACCTGCACGCGACCACGGGGCGCGGGCTCGCGCTGGTCGCCGCGGTCAGCGACAGCCACGGGGTCGAGGATCTCGGCCCGGCGGGGAAGACCCTGTGGTTCACCGTCGGCGCCCCGGAGCCGGCTCGGTCCGACGGCGAGATGGTCGCCGCCTGGCACACCGCCGACTGGACCGTCGACGCGTGGTCGGCTGCGGCCACGGCCAGCGCGCCGGTGCGGACGATCCGTCTCGTCGGAGTCCCGCCGACGCTGTGGTTGGCCGCCCGCCAGCACGACGACGCCCTGCTGCGGGAGCTCGCGTTCTACCGCGCGAGCCACCCGGTGGACGTCGACGTGGCGGCGGCCGACCGGGCCCGGTCGCTGATCTCCGACGCGGTCGTCGCGGTGATCGAGGCGGCGCAGCGGCGCGGTGAGGCGCAGCCCGCGCTGCCCAGCGGGCACCCCAGCCCCCTGCCTGCCGTCCCGCCTCCGTTCGACGTCGAGCTCGAGGTCACGGAGGGCACCGGGGCGGACGCAGCGGCCATGCAGGACGCGCTCGACGTCGCCGAGGAGCTCGCGGCCGCCGGCCAGCTCCTCGCCCGGCCGGGGCTGCCCGAGGTCGTCGCGGTTCGCGACTGGGCGTGCGAACAGGTGCAGGCCCAGCTGGGCGGGGTGGACGCGTCACCGTGGCCGGGGACGGACTCGGCCCGGTTCATGGGTGACGTCGACGTCGATGCCGCGCACGCCCTGCGGACGTTCACCACCGAGGTCCGCACGTCCGATCGCCGCGTGGTGGCCGCGGACGACGCCAACCGCATCGTCGCCGTCAGCGCACCGCTGGCCGGCGCCCTCGGGTGGGACGTGGACGATCTGGTCGGCCGCCGCATCGTGGCGTTGATCCCGCCGCACCTGCGCGAGGCCCACGTCTCGGGGTTCACGCGTCACCTGACCACCGGTCAGGCGCACGTCCTCGGCGTCCCGCTGGTCCTGCCCGTGCTGCGACGTGACGGCACCGAGGTGGACTGCACCTTCCTCATCGAGCAGCGCCGTCCCACGACCGGACGGGCGGTGTACGTCGCGTTCATCGACCCCGTGTCTGCGGCCCTCGCGGAAGGCCTCCACCGAGCGCGGTGACGGCCGGCCTCACGCGTCACATCCTCCGCGGGTACGGCACCTCGAGGTCGTCGACGACGGGCCGTCCGTCACGGTCCTCGAACTCCCACCGGCCTTCCCGGCGCCGGATGCGCAGGTCGCGGCGATGCACCAGGTCGTGATGGAGCCAGCACAGCAGGATGCCGTTGGCCACCGACGTCGGTCCGCGATCGCGGGCCCACTGCTCGACGTGGTGGCACTCGCCGAGAACGGGAGGAGCGGTGCAGCCCGGGAATCGACAGTGCTTGTCCCGCGCGATGACCGCGGACCGCAGATGTCGGGTGAAGGTGCGCTCCGCGCGGCCCACGTCGATGATCTCCGATTCCGGGCCGAAGATCACGCGGTTCATCTCGCCGTCGCACATCAGCCGGTCCAGCAGCGCTCTCGGAACGGGAACGCCGTCCTCGAATCGCGGGCCAGAAACGGGCGAGTCGCCACCGACCGCCGCGGAGAATGCGCCGTCGGGGCATGCTGAATGATCGACACCCTCGCGGCCGCGCGCGGACCCGGAAGCGACGGCGGCATAGGGCACCAGCACGGTGATCCGTGGCCGCACGCCGCACCGCTTGGGTGCCAGGCCGTTCTCGAGCACGACCCGGGCCACGTCGCCGAGGGCCTGCGCGCGCCGCTGCGCGGACGTCCGCTCGTCGCCGGCAGACGGCACCCGCGTGACCGCCTCCAGCGCCGACTTGAGCCACTGCCCGTGCTCGAGGGTCAGCTGCCCCGCGAGGTGGTAGCCGTCCGGCATCGGCGACATGGTGAAGTGCTCCCGGTCGGCCGCCTCGCGGTACCCCCGGTCGTCGGCGTCCGGGTCGGCCGCGGCGGCCCAGCGGCGCGCGACGATCGCGAACGAGTCGACCGGCCACACCCGCGCCTGCCCCACGAGGAACTCCTCGTTGCACTCGACCTCGGGGTCGGCGAGCGCCTCGCGGCGTCGCTCCGTCGTTGGCCCGAACCTCGCGATCAGCTGGGTGTGCTCGAGCGTGATGTCGCCGGTGGCCGCCGCCTGCGCCGTGGTCGGCAGGTGGTCACGCAGGGCACGACCCAGGCGGACCTGCGCGTGGGCGGCACGTGCGCTGATCCGGTGCTGCGCGGACACCCACCGCGGGAAGGAGCGTGCGCCACTCAGCGCCCACCGGCCGTCGGCCTCGACCACCGGGAGCATCCGCGCCCCCACCACGCCGAGTCGGCTGGTCACCGAGGCCACCGCGCCGGCCACGACGGCGGCTCCTGGCCCGTCGAGGTCGGCGACGCTGATCTGCGCGAGCGCCTCCGTCGCCGCCAGCAGGTCCGCAACACCCGCGGCGACATCCGGCGGCAGCATCGACAGGTCGAACGACGACGCCCTCGTCGGCCCGGAGAACGACCGGTCGGCCGGCATGATCCCCCTCCCGCCGCGTCGCCGAGGATTCCGGGGAATCTGACCCCGCCCTTCTGCACCCACACTAGGGCGACCCACTGACATGCCCGAGAACCGGAGAAACGGCTGTGGACGGGTATACGAAGTGCGCGCCCTGGGGTCGCATCGACACCACCGGAATGCATTGATCGACGGCCGGCCCCTCGGATTCCCATGGCCGCCATCGACACCGATGCGGGCCGCTATTCACGCGACCCTTTCACGCGACCCGGGCGCGGTCGACACGACTGCCTGTGCCGAGCACACGTCCCCTCGCCGACGACCGCCTCGGCGGCCCTCACACGACCTCCACGCGGGACGCGCGAGCCGGCGACGAGCGAGCGGATGCCCTGCCGGCGGGCGCCGCGAGCACGGGCCCAGCCAGCACGAGCCCGGCCAGCGCAGGCCCAGCCAGCGCCCCCTCTCACCCCACCGCGGCGTCCCGCACGTCGCGGACCCAGCCGTCGTCGGACCGGTGGAACCCCACCCGCGCGTAGTAGTCGCGCGAGCCGACGACGTCGTCGGGCGCGACCACGGTGCGGAAGCCGTGCCGGGCGAAGATGCCGCTGCGCCGGTAGACGAACTCCCCGGGCGTGAAGTCACGGAAGCGCGGGGTCACGTAGTCGAGCTCGATCTGCGCCACCCCGGCGCCCCGGTCGCGCACGACGACGGCACCCACCGTCTCGTCCCCGCGGAGCACCAGGAACGCCCGGCGGCCGGCGGGGCCGTCGTCGGGCGACCGGTCGGCGGAGAAGCCGGGGTAGAACCGGGCGATGTCGGACGCGTGCATGCGCAGCGTGTGCCGGAGGTAGGCGTCGTCGGCCCCGACCTCGACGACGTCGTAGCTCGCCTCGTCGTGCCGCTCGCGGTGCAGCCGGACCAGCCAGTACAGGTCGATGATCGTGATGGCGCCGTTCATCGCCGCGAACGGCCAGATCTCGAGCCACGTGTTGTACCCCGTCGCGATGAGCGCGCCGGCGAAGTTGAGCACGCGGAACCGCCACACCCCGGCGACCGTCAACGAGATCACCACGAGCGCCGATCCCAGCCAGCCGACGACCTCGAGCCACACCATGCGGCGGAGCCTAACCGCGCTCGCGAAAACCCCTGGACCGCCGCGCCCCGGCGGCGGACGCTCGGGCGATGACGACCACCACAGCGACCCCGTGGACGCTCGGGACGGTCCCCGTCCCCGCCTCGCTCGACGACGACGACGCCTGGGCGCTGCGAGGAGAGGTCGAGCTGGAGCGCCTCGTCGAGAGGGACCTGCGCGGGCACGACGACCTCGCCTACTCGGTCCAGGAGACGCTCGTGGCGCTCCGGGACCAGCGCTACGTGGCCCGGACCCACCTCGTGGTGACCCACCCCGACCGGCCGCGTGACGTCGTCGGGGCGCTGCACCTGCGCGCCCCGCAGCTCGGGGACACCCACCTCGTCGAGTGCGGCCTGCTGGTGCACCCCGACCACCGGCGCCGCGGCGTCGGCACCCTGCTGCTCGCGGCGGCGGAGCGCCACACCCGGGACCTCGGACGCCGGCTGCTGCTGGTCGCGAGCGACCACGGCCCCGAGCCGGACGCCGACGACCCGGACGCCGTGACGCCGCCGACCGGCAGCGGGCGGATCCGGCGCACGGACCCGTTCGCGCGCCTGGCCGCCCGCGGCGGGCTCGTGCTGCAGCAGTCCGAGCGGTACAGCGTGCTGGACCTGCCGGTCGACCCCGGGCACCTGGCCCGCCTGCGCGCCGACGCGCAGGACGCCGCCGGTCCCGACTACCGGGTGGTCACCTGGCAGGACCGCTACCCCGGGCAGTGGGTGGACCAGATCGCCGTGCTGGTGACCCGGATGAGCACGGACGTGCCCCGGGGCGCGGTCGAGGCGACCGAGGACCCGTGGGACGCCCGGCGGCTGCTCGACGCGGCGGCCGACACCCGGGCGAGCGGGCGGGGCTGGCTGGGTGCCGCCGCGCTGCACGTCCCCACCGGGACGCTGGTCGGCTTCACCGAGGTGGAGTACCCGCTGCACGCACCCACGGTCGTGTTCCAGGAGGACACGCTCGTCCTGCGCGAGCACCGCGGCCACCGCCTGGGCCAGCTGGTCAAGGCCGCCAACCTCCAGCGGCTGGCCGAGGTGCGCCCGACGGCGCGCCGGGTGCACACCTGGAACGCCGAGGAGAACAGCTACATGCTCCGCATCAACGTCGCGCTGGGGTTCCGCCCGGCCGGCGTGAGCGGGCTGTGGACGAAGCCGGTGGGCTGACCGCCCGGGCCGCCCGGCGGGCCGGAGTCCACCGGTCAACGCCCGCCGGTCAGCCCGGGACGACGGCCACGAGGTCCGGGTCGACGCGCAGCGGGACGCGCTGGCCCGGCGCCAGCACCGGGACGCCGGCGGCCACCGCGGTGACCGACCCCACCCCGGCGACGTCGACGGCGACCTCGGTCCGGCCGTGGCGGAAGGTCGTCCCCTGCACCACCCCGTCCACGTGCGCGCCCGCCGCCGACCGCCCCCCTGCGAGGTCGACGACGAGCGCACCGCGGGCCAGCGCCGCCACCGCGCCGCTGGAGGGCTCGGCGCGGGCGGCCGCTGCACCGCCGTCCGACACGGCGCCCCCGTCCGGCACCGCACCGCTGTCCGGCACCGCAGCCCCGTCCGGCACCACGCCCCCGTCCGGCACCACGCCCCCGTCCGGCACCGCGAGCGCGCGCACCAGCGCCGCACGGATCGCCCGGGCGGGCTCGGCGGCGCCGCCCGCACCGTCCGCTCCGGCGTCGTCGTCCAGCACCACGAACGCCTCGTACCCGAGGAACTCCGCCACGGCGCGGGACCGCGGCCGGCGCCACAGGCGGGCCGGGGTGTCGACCTGCAGCAGGCGCCCGGCGCTCATCACCGCGACCCGGTCGGCGACGGTGAACGCCTCGTCGTGGTCGTGCGTGACGAACAGCGCCGTCGTGCCGGTCTCGACGAGCGTCCGCCGCACGTCCGCGGCGAGGCGCTCACGCAGCGACCGGTCCAGCGCGGACAGCGGCTCGTCGAGCAGCAGCAGCTGCGGCGTCGGCGCGAGCGCTCGCGCCAGGGCGACCCGCTGCTGCTCACCACCGGACAGGGTGCTGACCGCGCGCCGGCCGTACCCCGCCAGGCCGACCGTGCGCAGCAGCCGCTCGACCCGGTCCGCCCGGTCACGTCGCCCCACGCCGGCCATCTCCAGCCCGAACGCCACGTTCCGCGCGACGTCGCGGTGCGGGAACAGCTGCCCCTCCTGGAACATCAGCCCGAACCCGCGTCGGTGCACCGGCACACCCGCGAGGTCGGCGCCGTCCCAGCGGACCGACCCGGCGACCGGCGGCTCGAGCCCCGCGACGGCGCGCAGCAGGCTGGACTTGCCGCAGCCGGACGGCCCCAGCAGCGCGACCACCTCGCCGGGCGCCACGTCCAGGCAGACGCCGTCGACCGCCGTCGTCGGCCCCGTGTCGCCGTCGTCGTAGCGCACGACGACGTCGCGGACGCTGAGCCCGCGCGGCTGCGGCGCCACCTCGGGCGTCCCGGGACCCGGCGTCGTGGCAGCCGGTGTGGCGGACGTCGACGTCGTGGCGGCCGGTGTCGTCGTGCGGTCGGTGACGCTCACAGCGCCTCCCGCCCGCCCGCAGCGCCCTGCTCGCTGCGCTCGCAGCTCCTCCACGGGCTCACAGCAGTCCTCCGGTCCCGGGGCCGCGCAGCCGCTCGGCGAGCGCCACCACCCCGGCGGTCATGGTGGCCAGGACGACCGACGCCGCGAGCGCCATCCCCGAGCTGTCCGCACCCGGCCGTCCGATCAGCCGGAAGATCACCACCGGCAGCGTGGGCGCGTCGGGACGCGCGAGGAACGACGTGGCGCCGAACTCGCCGAGCGCGACCGCGAACGCGAACCCGACCGCGAGGCCGACCGCGCGGGCGGCGATGGGCAGGTCGACCGCGGCCAGGACGCGTCCGGGCGCCGCCCCGAGGGCCGACGCCGCCTCCCGCAGCCGGGGGTCGACGGCGCGCAGCACGGGCAGCACCGTGCGCACGACGAGCGGCACCGCGACGACCGCCTGCGCGACCGGCACCAGCAGGCCGCTCGTGCGCAGGTCCACCGGCAGGCCGAGCGGGCGGTCCAGCGTGATGAGGATGCCGAAGCCGACGGTCACCGCGGACACCCCGAGCGGGAGCATGAACACCGCGTCCAGGCCGCGGACGGCGCGCCGGCCGGACCGCGACCGCGGGCGCCGCGAGACCACCAGCGCGACCAGCCCGCCGACGACCAGCGCGAGCACGGTGGCGTCCACCGCGGCCCGCAGCGAGTTGCCGGCGGCCTGCCAGACCGTGACCGCGAGACCGTCGCCGACCGTGCCGAGGTTCGCGTAGTTCGCCAGCCCCCAGCCGTCCGGTGTGCGCAGCGACCGGGCGACCAGCGTGGCCAGCGGCAGCGCGAGCAGCACGACCACGCCGGCGGTGAGCACCGCGGCACCGCGGTCTCCCCGGCCCGCCGTGCGCCACCGCAGCGGGGTCGACCGGTCCGCGCCGGCCAGGTGCAGGGCACGCTCGCCGCGCGCGCGGGCTCGACCGGCGACGGCGAGCGCACCGGCGACGATGACGAGCTGCACCACGGACAGCACGGACGCCGTGCGCAGGTCGAGGAACTGCGTCGTCTGCACCCAGATCTCGGTCTCGACGGTGCCGAGCCGGGGCCCGCCCAGGACGAGCACGGTGCCGAACGCCGTTGCGCAGAACAGGAAGACGAGGGACCCGGCCGACGCGATCGCGGGCAGCAGCGCGGGCAGCGTGACCCCGGTGAACGCCCGCCACGGCGGCGCGCCCAGCGCCCGGGCGGCCTGCTCGGCCCGCGGGTCCAGGCGCTCCCACAGCCCCCCGACGGTCCGCACCACCACCGCGTAGTTGAAGAACACCAGGGCCGCGACGACGGCGGTCATGGTGCCGTCCAGCCGCAGCCCGGCCAGCGGCCCGCCCTCGACGAGCAGCGATCGGAACGCGACGCCCACGACGACGGTGGGCAGCACGAACGGCACGGTCACGAACGCCCGGACCGCCCCGCGGCCGCGGAACCGGCGGCGGTAGAGCACGTACGCGCCGGGGATGCCCAGCGCGAGCGAGATCACGGTGCCGAGCGTGGCCTGCGCCAGCGTCTGCCCGACGATCCGCCAGGTGCGCGGGCGGCTGAACACCTCCGCGAAGCCCGACAGGTCCGGTGCGCCGTCGGTGGTGAAGCCGCGCGCCACCAGCGCAGCCGCCGGCCACCCGAAGAAGAAGCCCAGGAACGCGAGCGGCACCCCGGCCGCGAGCGCCCACCCGACCACGGGCCCCCAGGCGATGCGACGCGAGGGTCGCCCGCCCCGGCCGGCCGGGGTCGCCACGGGCGGCCCGGTCACGCCGGGCGCGACGGGCGCGCCGGGCGCGCCGGGCGGCACGGGCGGTACGGGCCGGCCGGGGGCGGCGGGCGCACCCGGCCGGCCCGCCGACGACCGCGGGGCGGCTGCGGCGGGCGGGACGGCCGGGTCCGGTGCCAGGGTCAGCCGATGACCGTGTCGGTCCACGTCCTGATCCACTCGTCACGGTGGGCGTCGATCGTCTCCGGGGCCACGGTGAACGGCTCGGGCGCGAGCGGCGCGAACTGCTCCCACGACTGCGGCAGCGCGACCGACCCGTCGACGGGGTACATGTACATCGCGTCCGGGACCTGCGCCTGGACCTCGGGGCTGAGCAGGTAGTCGACGAGCTGCTGCGCGCCTTCGGGGTTGTCCGCCCCGGCCAGCACCCCGGCGTACTCCACCTGCCGGAAGCACGTGTCGAGCAGCGCCCCGGTGGGCGACTCGTCGGCACCCTCGGCGACCTCCGCGGGCGGCGACGACGCGTAGGACACGACGAGCGGACGCGCGCCCTCGCCGGCCGAGCCGGAGAAGTCGACGCTGTACGCGTCCGACCAGCCGTCGACGACCTTGACGCCGTTGTCGCGCAGGTCGGCCCAGTACTGCTGCCAGCCGTCCTCGCCGAACGCGCCCACGGTCGCCAGCAGGAAGGACAGGCCCGGGGACGACGTCGCCGGGTTCGTCACGACGAGCAGGTCGCGGTAGGCGGGGTCGGTGAGGTCGGTGAGCGTGGTCGGTTCGGCGACGCCCTGCTCGGCGAACCACTCGTGGTCGACGTTCACGCACACGTCGCCCAGGTCGACCGGGGTGAGCAGGCCCTCGTCGTCGGCCGCGTACTGCTCGGCGCCGGCCGGCAGCTCCGGGGACGTGTAGGGCGCCAGCACACCCTCGGTGATGGCGCGCGACGCGAAGGAGTTGTCGATGCCGTAGACGGCGTCGCCGATCGGCGAGTCCTTGGTGAGCACCAGCTGGTTGACGAGCGCGCCCCCGTCCCCCGGCTGCACGACCTCCAGGGTGAGCCCGGTCCGCTCCTCGAAGGCCGTCACGAACTCCTCGCCGAGCCCGAAGGAGTCGTGGGTGACCAGGGTGACGGTGCCGCCGTCGGCGGTGCCGTCGGACCCGCCGTCGGGCTCGCCCGCGCTGCCGGTGCCGACGGTCGAGCACCCCGCCAGCACGAGGCCGGCCAGCCCGGCGACGGCGGTGCGGGCGACGGCGGTGCGGGCAGTGACGGTGCGGGCGGCGGCGCTCGCCCTGGTGCCCGGGGCACCGGTGGTGGTGGTCATGTGACTCGTCCTCCTCATGGATGCAGGAGGGGTTCCCCGCGCCGCCGCTCGGCGCCCGCACGCGGGCACACCACGGCACCACGGGGAATGAGAAGCCCGACTCCCTACGCCGGTGCAAACCGGATCAGGTTCGAGGGTCTGCGGTTCACCGCACTCTCAGCGTCGTCCGTGACCGGCGACGCTCCCCTGTCGTTCGACGCGACCCTACACCCGGCCGTCCCGCCGCGGTCCGGAGCCGGATCGAGGTCCCGACCCGGCGCCGGTCAGGGGGCCAAGGGCGGCGGCGGCGCACGTCGAGCCGGCCGGAAGAGGTGACGCCCGCACGGCGTTGTACACCCGCGCCCGGTGGTGGCAGGGTGCGACGGTCGTCGGCGGAGGGGCATGACATGGACATCGAGGAGACGCGGCTGCCCGGGGTCGGGCTCCGGCACGAGCTCGCGATCCGCGGTGGACGGCGCGTGGGCGTGGTCTCGCAGGTGAACGGGGACCGCGAGCTGGTGCTCTACGACCAGCACGACCCCGACGCGTGCCAGGCGGTGCTGCACCTGACACCGGAGGAGGCGAGCACCCTCGCCGAGCTGCTCGGCGCCCCCCGGGTCACCGAACGGCTCGCCCGGCTGCGCGAGCAGGTCGAGGGCATCGCCACCGAGGGCCTCGTGCTGGCGCCCGAGTCGCCCTACGTGGGCCGCACCCTGGGCGACGCCCAGATCCGGACCCGGACCGGGGTGTCCGTCGTCGCGGTCGTCCGGCACGGGGAGGTGTCCCCGTCGCCCGCCCCGACGTTCCGCTTCGTCGCCGGCGACAAGGTCATCGTCGTGGGCACCGACGACGGGGTGGCCGCGGTCCACCGCCTGCTCGCCGACGGCTGACGGGTGCACACCGCCTCCCTCCTCCTGCAGCTGGGGACGGTCCTGTTCGGACTCGGCCTGCTGGCGCGTCTGGCGGCCCGGGTCGGCCTGTCCCCGATCCCGCTGTACCTGCTCGCCGGCCTGGCGTTCGGCACCGGCGGCATCGTCCCGCTGGACGCACCGGAGGGGTTCTTCGAGGCGGGCTCCGAGATCGGCGTCGTCCTGCTCCTGCTGCTGCTCGGCCTGGAGTACTCGGCCCCCGAGCTCGTCGGGCAGCTGCGCCGGCAGGCCCCCGTGGGCGTGCTGGACCTGCTGCTCAACGGGCTGCCCGGCGCCCTGCTCGCGCTCGCCCTCGGCTGGGGGCCGGTCAGCGCGCTGGCCATGTTCGGCATCACCGCGGTGAGCTCCTCCGGGATCGTCGCGAAGGTGCTGACCGACCTCGGCCGCCTCGGCTACCGGGAGACGCCGACCATCCTGGGCATCCTGGTGCTCGAGGACCTGGCGATGGCGGTCTACCTGCCGGTGCTCACGGCCGTCCTCGCCGCGTCGGGCGGTGCCACCGCGCTGCAGTCGGTCGCCATCGCCCTCGTGGTGCTCGCGCTCGTGCTGGTGGTGGCGCTGCGGTACGGCACCCAGGTCTCCCGGCTCGTCGCCGCGGACAGCGGCAGCGAGGTGCTGCTGCTGCGCGTCTTCGGGCTGGCGCTGCTGGTGGCCGGCGCCGCGGAGGCCGTGCACGTCTCGGCGGCCGTCGGCGCCTTCCTGCTCGGCATCGCGCTGTCCGGCGAGGTCGCCACCAAGGCCCGGCCGTTGCTCGAGCCGCTGCGCGACCTGTTCGCCGCGGTGTTCTTCGTCTTCTTCGGCCTCTCCACCGATCCGGAGCAGCTGCCCGCGGTGCTGGTGCCGGCCGCGGCGCTGGTCGTCATCGGGATCGCGACCAAGGGGGTCACCGGGTACGTCGCCGCACGCCGCGCCGGCATCGGTCCCGGTGGCCGCATCCGTGCCGGGGCGGCGCTGGTCGCGCGCGGTGAGTTCTCCATCGTCATCGCCGGGCTGGCAGGCAGCGCGGTCGACCCCCGGCTGGCCCCGACCGTCGCCGCCTACGTGCTGGCGATGGCGGTGGTCGGTCCGCTGATGCCGCGCCTGGCCGACCCGGTCGCCCGCCGCGCCGCCGAGCGGGCCGCCGCCCGGGCCGCCGTCCTGGCCGCGGTCGGCGACGTGCCGGCGGGTGCGGGCGCGACCGGCACGGGGGTGCGCGCTCAGGCAGGCCGCTGATCCGGGCGGACGCGCACCCGGCGGACAGCGCCGTGCCGCACTAGCGTGTGGGCGTCCGCTCACCTGCTCAGGAGGTTCCCCGTGGTCGACGAGTCCACCCAGTCCACCGTCTCCAAGGTCGTCGGTCTGGCGGTCGCCGGAGGCGCCGTCTGGGCAGCGCAGAAGGTCGTGGGCCTGGTCTGGCGTCGGGTCACGGGCCACACGCCCCCCAAGCCCGAGGACGACGACGACCCGCGGATCCTCGAGGTCGCGGTCGCCGCGGCGCTCACCTCGCTCATCGCCTCGCTCGCGCGCGTGCTCGCCACCCGCGGGACGGCGAAGTTCCTCAGCTGACCCGAGCCCCCGCGTCGGGCGTCAGTCGCCCGTGTGGGTCTGCGGCGGATCACCGAACGCCGCCGGGACCACGGCGACGCTCGGCGCGTCGCCGTCGGGCGTCGCGAGCAGCGTCCGGGTGGCGCCGGTGGCCGGGTCGACCGCGACCAGGGTCGCCGTCGACGGGTCGCTGCCCCACGGGGACCGTTGCACGGCGACGAGCTCGGACCCGCGCACGTCGACGACGGTGACGGCGGGGGTGCCGCCGCTGCTGAGCGGCGTGACCCCGTCCGGGCCGACCTCCCACCACGACGCCTCGGACTCCGTCGGGCCGGACAGGCCCGCCACCAGCCGGGCGCCGACCCGCCACACGCCCCCGACCCGGGTCGCCGGCGGCATGCCCGCGAGCAGCCGGGCCGGTCCGGAGACGGGAGCCACCCAGAACTCGCTCGGGTCCCCGACGGCGTAGTCGGCGGTGCCGCCGGTCGCGCACTCGAGCAGCACCTCGGCGTCCGAGACCCAGCCCCACGCCCGGCACGCGGCGGGGCGGTCGGGGTACGGCGCGAGCGTCGCCACGGCCGAGAGGTCGCCCGCGGCGACCACCCGCGGCCCGGAGACGGCGTTGACCACGACGTCCGACGTGGACGGGCTCGCGACCCACGCCGTGGTGCCGTAGGGCACCTCGACCGCGGGTCCGGTCGCGCGCAGGGCCCCGTCCAGGCCCACCCGCCGGGTGACGACCGTCGACGGTCCGTCCCGCTGGGCGACGAGGACGTCGCGGCTGCCGTCCCGCACGAACTGCGCCTGCGCCCACCCGGCGCCCACCTCGTGCACGGTGGCGCCGGTGAGCAGGTCGATCACCTCGATCACGGGGTCGGCGACCTGCTGGACGAGCGCCAGGGACGTGCCCGGCAGCCAGTCCAGCAGGTACCAGGCCGCCGGGTCGCCCACGACCGGGACCTCGTACACGGCGCCGTCCGGAGCCAGCAGGTACACCCCGGCCGGTGACATGTCGCCCCCGGGCGTGGCCGGGACCTGGTGCCGCACGAGCCGCCAGTCGCCGTCGGTGGTCGCGAGCAGGCCGGGGGCCATCGGCTGCGCCGATGCGAGCGACGGCACCACCGCCACGGTCGGCTGCGGGGCCGGGGTGGCCACCGGCTCGGGGAGCGGGGCGACCGGCGGCGCCTGCGTGGGCCGTGAGGTCGACGACGGCGCCGGTTCGGCGGGGGCGGGCGGGGCTGGGTCCCGGCCGGCGCCGCTGCCCAGCACCAGCGACACCGCGACCACGGTGACGGCGGCGGCGGACGTGACCGCCCCGCCGGCGCGCGCGGCGCGGCGACGGGCCACCCGGCGGGTCAGCCGGTCGATCTCGCGGTCCAGCTCGGGCGGCGTGGCGTGCGCCGCGCGGCTCTCGGTGGCGACGAACCCGTGCAGGGCGTCGCGCAGGTTCTCGTTCATGCCTCGGTCTCCCGTGCCGTCGTGACGATCCATCGCTCGTGGCCCGGCTCACCGGGGGCGTCGTCGGGCATCCCCAGGGCCTCGCGCAGCTTGCGGGTGCCGTCGCTGAGGTACCGCTTCACGGCTCCCGCGCCGATGCCGAGCTCGGCGGCGACGTCGGCCACCGGGAGGTCGTCGACGTACCTCAGCGCGACGCAGGCTCGTTCCCGCGGCGACAGCGCCGCGAGCGCCGACCGCACGTCGACGGCGGCCGTGGCCGCGTGCTCGGCGGCGGGCGCGCTGGTCGGGTCGGCCAGCAGGTGGAGGCGCTCACGCCAGGTGCGCTGCCGGCGCACGCCGTCCAGGAAGGTGGTGCGGATCGCCGCCCGCACGTATCCCTCGGCGGCGTGCACGTCGGTGACCGACCGGGTCCGGGAGAGCGTGCGCACGACGGCCTCGTGCACGAGGTCCTCGGCCTCCCGGCGGTCGACGACGAACAGGCAGGCGTAGCCCACCAGCGCGGACCGCCGCTCACGGATCATCTCGTCGAGCACCTCGCGCCACTGCGTCATGCGCGAGCACCCCCCTGCACCCGTCGTCCCATGCCACCCCAACGGCCGGGGCGGCCGGAACGTTGGGGGCCGGGTCCGGGAGTCACCCGACCGGTCGACCGCCGCCCCGGGCCGGCGGGCGGCCCTCGGTGTCCCGCGCGACCTCGGCCGGGGTCGGCCGGTGGTGGTCGCGGGCCTCGTCCTGCGCGGCTCGCGCGTCGGCGGCGTCCTGGTCGACGGTGAGCTCGTCGACCAGCAGGAGGTCGTGGCGGACCTTGCCGGTCCGGTAGCCGGCGCGCCCGACCATGTGCGCCGCCACCGGTGAGCTGAGCAGCCCGAAGACGGCGACCAGCACGAGGATCGAGGTCACCGGACCGGTCCGCAGCCGCAGCGCCACGCCGATCAGCACGAGCACCAGGCCCAGCACCTGCGGCTTGGTCGCCGCGTGCATGCGGGACAGCAGGTCCGGGAACCGGACCACGCCGACCCCGGCCGCGAACGCCAGCAGGGCGCCGCCGATCAGGCAGGCCGCCGCGACGACGTCGGCCACCACGGTCCAGTCGACCCCGGCCATCAGACGTCCTCCTCGGTGCGCTCGCGCACGGGAGCGGCGGCGTCGGACTCGTCGAGGCCCAGCCGCTGCGCCTCGTCGCGGGCGATCTCCTCACGGGTCCGGACCCGGCCCTGCCCGGGCGGCTCCTTCGAGGCGAACCGGGCGATGGTCACCGATCCCACGAACCCCACCAGCGCCAGCGCCACGAGGAGCGGGACGGTGTCCGTCCGGCGCGACACCGCGGTCTGGACCGCGACGAACCCCACCAGCACGGTGGTGAGCACGTCCAGCGCGATGGTGCGGTCGAGCATGCTGGGGCCGCGCTCCATGCGGACGACCGCCAGCGCACCGGCGGCCGCGAGCAGCGCGGCGCAGATCAGGCCGACGACGGTCACGAGGTCACCTCCTGGGAGGGGGTCGACGGTGGTGTGGCGGTCGAGGTGCCGGTCGAGGTGGCGGTCGACGCCGTGCGGCCGGGACCGCCGAGCCCGGCGGCGGCCAGCTCGGCGTCGGACGCCAGGGCCCGCAGCACGCGCTCCTCCTGGTCGAGCACCCGGCGACGCGCGTGCTCGATGCCCCGCTCGCCGTCGACGTCCAGCTCGTGCAGGTACAGCGTGCTGGTCAGCCGGTGGGCCTCGACCACGAGCGACCCGGGCACGAGGGAGCAGAGCTCGGCCGTGAGGGTGAGGTACAGGTCGGACGTCGTGCGCAGCCGCACCCGGATCACCGCGCTGCGCGGCGCCCGCCGCCGGAACGCCAGGACGGCGACCCCGACGCTCGCGACGCAGACGTCCTTGACGAACACCGCGAGCAGGTGCGCGAGTCGCAGCGGGCGCAGCCTCCCCTCGGTGGCCACCGGCGGCAGCGGCAGGCCCATGCTGACCAGCAGCCCGATGGCGAGGCCGGCGAGCACGTTGGCGGGGGTCAGACCGCCCCACAGCAGCACCCAGACGATCGTCAGCCACAGCAGGGTCGGCCACTGCACCGCCATCCGTCGGCGGCGGGTGTGCAGGCTCACGGCTCGCCTCCGTCCAGCGGGTCCTCGAGCTCCTCGAGGTCGGCGTCGCGGGTGACGTCGTCCGACACGCCGTCCCCGCGGCCGCCGCCGGGCAGCACCGACTCGATGTAGGGGGCGCGGGCCCGCAGGTCGCCCGCGGCCCGCTCGGTGTAGCCGTACAGCGGACCGGCGACGACGGTCAGGCCGACCCCGAGCACCACGAGCGAGGCCGCGGAGCCGACCATCCCGCGCGGCAGGTGCATCGGCGCCACCTGCTCCGGCGCGGTCTGCCAGAACGCCTTGTTCCACGCCTTGACCAGCGCGTACAGGGTCAGCAGGGAGGTCACGACGCTGCCCGCGACCAGCGCGTACGCGAGCGGGGTGCCCACCGCGACACCGGCCTGGATGAGGCCGACCTTGCCGAGGAACCCGGAGAACGGCGGGATCCCGGCGAGGTTCATGGCGGGGACGAAGAACAGCACCGCGAGCAGCGGGGCGATCTTGGCGAGCCCGCCGAGCTGGTCCAGCGACGTCGACCCGCCACGACGCTCGATCAGGCCCGCGACGAGGAACAGGGTGGTCTGCACGGTGATGTGGTGGACGACGTAGAACACGGCCGCGGCCACGCCCGCCTCGTCCGACAGCGCGATGCCGAAGATCATGAACCCGATGTGGCTGACCAGGGTGAAGGACAGCAGCCGCTTGATGTCGTTCTGCGCGACGGCGCCCAGGATGCCGACGACCATCGTCGCCAGCGCGGCCCACATCAGCAGGTCGTCGGCCCGGCCGCCGGGGAAGAGCAGGGTCTGGGTGCGCAGGATCGCGTAGACGCCGACCTTGGTCAGCAGCCCGGCGAACACCGCGGTCACCGGGGCGGGCGCGGTCGGGTAGGAGTCGGGCAGCCACGCGGACAGCGGGAAGATGGCCGCCTTGATGCCGAAGGCGAGCAGCAGCATGAGCTGCAGCACCAGGGCCACCCCGGGGTCGATCTCGGGCAGCCGCTGGGCGAGCTGGGCCATGTTCACCGTGCCGGTCGCCGCGTACGTCAGCGCGATCGCGAGCAGGAAGATCAGGGAGGACAGCAGTGCGACGACGACGTAGATCGTCCCCGCGCGGACCCGCTCGGCGGAGCCGCTCAGCGTGATGAGCACGTAGCTCGCCGCGAGCAGCACCTCGAACCCGACGAACAGGTTGAACAGGTCGCCGGACAGGAACGCGATCGCGACGCCGGCCGCCAGCACGAGGTAGGTGGGGTGGAAGATCGCGACCGGCGTCTCCTCGTCGCCGTCGGCCACGCCCTGGGCCAGGGAGTAGACCAGGACGGCGAGCGTGACCGCCGAGGAGATCGCCAGCATCAGCGAGGCGAGCCGGTCGGCGACGAGGTTGATGCCGACCGGCGCGGACCAGCCGCCGGCGTCCACGACCAGCGGACCGGTGTCGACGTGCCACAGCAGGGCCAGCGAGGCGGCCAGCGTGAGCGTGAGCGCGGCGAGGCTGATCACGCGCTGGGCGTGGGCGTGACGCCAGAGCGCCAGGGCGAGGCCCGCCCCGGTGAGCGGCAGGACGACCGGGAGCGGCACGAGCCAGGACAGGTCGTTCACCGGCGCCGCACCCCCCCGGTCTCGTCCCGCGCGACGGCCGCGTCCTCGTCGAGGTCGCCGCCGACGTCGCCGGAGTCGTCGTCGGCGAAGATCGCACCGTTCGCCGCGGCGATGCGCGCGATCCGGCGGTCCTCCAGGTCGTCCTGCACCTCGTCGTGACGGTTGAGCTGCCAGGACCGGTACGCCATGGCCAGCACGAACGCGGTGATCCCGAGGGTGATGACGATCGCGGTGAGCACCAGGGCCTGCGGCAGCGGGTCGCTCATCTCGGCGGCGTCCGTCTGGCCGACGATCGGCGGGCCGCCCGCGGCGCCCCCGGCGATGAGGAACAGCACGTTGATGCCGTTGCTGGCCAGGATGATGCCGATGATGATCCGGGTCAGGCTGCGCTCGAGCATGAGGTAGACGCCGGCGGCCACCAGCACCGCCACGACCACCGCCAGCAGGATGTTCGGCGTCATGTCCGGGTCCACTCAGCTCACCTCCTCGGGTTCGCGCGCGTCGTCCGAGGTCCCGGACGCCGGGGTCGTGGTCGGGGTCGGGGTCGTGGTCGGGGTCGTGGCCTGGGCCGTGGTGGTGGTCGGGGCCGGCAGCGCGCGCCGGACGCCGTGCTCGGACCCGGCGGGGTCGCCGCCCTCCTCCTCGCCGTGCTGGTCGATCTCGGCACCCAGCGAGCGCAGCACGTCGAGCACCAGGCCGATGACCACGAGGAAGACGCCGATGTCGAAGAACAGCGACGTCACCAGGTGCACGGTCCCCAGCACGGGCACCTCGAGGTCGATCGCGGTGCTCTGCAGCACCTCACCGCCCAGGGTCAGCGCGACCAGGCCGACCCCGGCCGACAGGAACAGACCCGACCCCAGCAGCAGGCCGGGGTGGACCGGGGCGGCCTCGCCCAACTCGTAGCGCCCACCGGCCAGGTACCGCACGACCAGCGCGACCCCGACGACGAGGCCCGCGGCGAACCCGCCGCCCGGGGAGTTGTGGCCGGCGAACAGCAGGTACAGCGCGACGACGACCATGGTGTGGAACAGCAGGCGGGTGATCACCTCCAGGATGACCGACCGGCGCTGCGGGGCGAGCGTCTGCTCGGCGCGCAGCCAGGCCCGGGCGCGCCGGCTCGCCATGCCGACCGACGCGGCCCCTGTCGACGGGGGCAGCCCCGCTCGGGAGGCGCCCGCCGGCCCCGACGCGGGCGGTCGTCGCAGGGACGCGCCGGGGTCGGCGTCGCCGCCCCACACCCGGGCCTCGGAGCCTTCGTCGACCTCGCCGACGCGGTACAGGTCGCCGCTGCGGCGGCGCAGGAACAGCAGGGACGCCACCCCGGTGGCGGCGACCAGCAGCACCGCGATCTCGCCCATCGTGTCCCAGGCGCGGATGTCGACCAGGACGACGTTGACGATGTTCTTGCCGCCGCCGAAGGCGTACGCCTCCTCGGGGAACGGCACCGACTGCGGCAGGTGGCGGCGGGCGCCCGGGGCGATCAGCGCGAGCGCGCCCACGGTCAGCCCGACGCCGACGGCGAGCCCCAGCCGCAGCCAGCGGCTGCGGGCCAGCGGCCGGTCGGAGAAGTACGGGGGCAGGCGCCGCAGCACCAGCACGAACACGACCAGGGTGATCGTCTCGACGAGCACCTGGGTCAGCGCGAGGTCGGGGGCGCCGTGCAGCACGAACAGCACCGCGATCCCGTACCCGCAGGCCCCGAGCAGCACGACGGACTTCAGCCGGCGCCGGGCGTTGGCGGCCAGCACGGCGGCCACGACGACGAGGAGGGCGGCCACCCACTGCAGCACGGACTCGCCCCAGACGACCTCGGTGGGCAGCCGGGTGCCGGTGACCAGGGCGGTCCCGGCCAGTGCGATCAGCACGACGAGGATCGCGCTGAGGTAGAACGGCAGCGACCCGCGCTGCGTCAGCGCGGTGACGTCGGCGGCGACGTCGTCCAGCCGGCGCATGCTGCGGCGGTACGTGCGGTCGGCGTCCGGGCCGGTGTGCAGCGCCGCCTGCACCCGCTCGACCGTCGACCGGCCCACGAACAGCGCGAGCCCGGCGACGAGGACCGCGACCGTGATGCCGAGAGCGGGGGTCAGGCCCGCCCACAGGACCAGGTGGCCGGCCTCGCCGCGGGGCAGCGTCCCGGCGTAGGGCGACAGCACCCGCTCCCCGATCGCGGGGACCAGCGCGAGCGCGAGCCCGAGGACGGCGAGCACGACGGCCGGGGCGACGAGGACGAACGACGGCCGGGACACCGACGCGAAGCCGGCCGGCTCGTCCGTGGGGCCGTCGGCGGCGTCGGGCCCGGCGCCGGGCGCGGCGGGCGGGTGCGGCTTGCGCGCGAAGGCGCCCCACAGGAACCGCAGCCCGTAGGCGACCGTGAGCGCCGAGCCGACCGCGACGGCGACCAGGACGACGACCGCGACGGCGCCGCCGTCCTCGTCGTGCAGGAGGGCCTCCAGCGCGGCCTCCTTCGCGACGTACCCCGCGAACGGCGGCAGGCCGATCATGGACGCGGTCGCGAGCAGGCCGGCCGTCGCGGTGATCGGCAGCGCGCGCCCGACGCCGGACAGGCGGCGCAGGTCCCGGGTGCCGGTCGCGGCGTCGACCACCCCGACGACCAGGAACAGAGCCGCCTTGAACATGGCGTGCGCGCCCACCAGGGCGACGCCGGCGAGCGCGGTCGCCTGCGTCCCGTAGCCGACCAGCAGGACGATCAGCCCGAGCTGGCTGACGGTGCCGAAGGCGAGCACGAGCTTGAGGTCGTGCTGGCGGATGGCGCGGTAGCCGCCGACGAGCAGGGTCCCGCAGCCGAGGGTCAGGACGACGGCGCGCCAGACGGTGAGGTCGGCGAAGCCGGGCGCGAACCGGGCGACCAGGTACACGCCGGCCTTCACCATCGCGGCGGCGTGCAGGTAGGCGCTGACCGGCGTCGGTGCCGCCATCGCGGCCGGCAGCCAGAAGTGGAACGGGATGAGGGCCGACTTGGTGACGGCGCCCGCCAGCACGCAGGCGATCGCCACGGTGGCGACCGTGCCGCCGGGCGGGTCGGCCAGCACCAGGGAGAGCCGGTAGGTGCCCGCGGCGTGGCCCAGCAGCACGAACCCGACCAGCATCGCGAGCCCGCCGGCGGTGGTGATCACGATGGCCTGCATCGCGGCGCGGCGGCTGGCCTTGCGGTCGGCGTAGTGCCCGATCAGCAGGTAGGAGAAGACCGTGGTCAGCTCCCAGAAGACGTACAGCAGGAGCAGGTCGTCGCTGGCGACGAGGCCCAGCATCGCCCCGGCGAAGGCGACCAGGACGCCACCGAAGCGGCCGAGCCCGCCGGCCGAGGCCGAGAAGTATGCCGAGCAGTACACGAGCACGAGCGCGCCCACGCCACCGACCAGCAGCACCATGAGCCAGGTCAGGGTGTCGAGCCGGAACGCGAGCTCGAGCCCGAGGGCGGGCACCCACGAGACCGTCTCGACCGGACCGCGGCCGTCCAGCACCGCGGAGGTGTGGGCCAGCGCCCACACCGCGGCCGACGCCGGCGCGAGCGCGAGGACGAGGAAGGCCCGCCGTCCCCACCACGCGACGAGGACAGGCGCGGCGAGCGCCATGACCAGATGGGTCGCGAGGAGGTACAGCACGTCCGCTCCGTCCGGGTCGGGGGCGGGTGGGCGAGGGTCGGGGGACCGCTGTCCGGGCCGCCGCCGCGAGGGGCGCCGGTCCGGCATGGGACGGCCGTGTGGTGTTGTCAGCGAGCGGGTACGCGCAGGCTCCGAGGGCGACGATCCCCTCGGCCGCGCGTCACAGGTGTTCCAACAGAATACCAAGCACTCGTCGACGGGTCGGCCTGGCGGCGTCGCCGTGGCCGGGGTGAGCGCAGCGGCACCCCTCGGTCGGTGCGAGGTGCCGCGGTGCGGCGGCGACGGGCGGCGTCAGAGGTCGCCCGGGTCGACCAGGAACTCCGCGGCGTCCGCGATCTCCCCGCCCACCACGGCCTGGAGCTCGCGCGCAAACGCCGTGACGAAGGCCTGGGCCCGCGTGCGGGACGCGGCGTGCCCGGCGGACGGGTGCTCGCGCTCGAGCTCCTCGACGTCGGCGGGCTCCCAGCGGACCCGGTAGGTGGCGACGCCGTCGGCGGTCCAGGGCAGGCCGCGCAGCACGAGCGGGACGACGTCGTCCCCGCCGGCCTCGACCACGACGAGCCCGTCCGCGCCCAGGTCGACCTCGACCCCGTAGCCGTCCAGCTCGTCGGGTGCGGTGAGCGCCGTCGCGTCCCACTCGTCCGCGCGGGCGTGCAGCCGGCGCCGGACCCGCTCCCCCAGCCCGGTCAGCGCGGCACCGGCGCCGACTCCCGGCGCTCCCGCCGCGCTCGGCCCGGTGGCGGGGCTGGTGGCCGGCCCCGCCCAGGGGACGCCGTCCATCGCGAGCCGCGCGGACGGCGCCGCGCGCTGCACGACGGCGAGGCCGGACGCCGGGTCGAGCCAGGTGTCGGAGTACACGGTCAGGTCGATCCCGGCGCCGACGTCCGGCACGAGGACGGCGGCGCCGTCGGCGACGCGCACCGCGCCGGCCAGCCGCCGGGCGGCGTCGACCAGCCAGCGCAGGACCCGCTCCTCGTCGCGGACCGGCACCGCGTCGGGGAAGGCCCGCTTGAGCCCGTCCCGGTCCCCGCCGGGGTACGGCGGCTCGCCGCGCTCGCGCGGGGTGGCGACGAGGAAGGCCGTCGCCGTGCCGTCGGGCAGGCCGAGACGGGCGACGTCGTCGGCGGTGAGGGCGAAGGGCCCGACGGCGGAGGAGTGGCGGGACAGCCGCAGCACGCCGACGCCCGCCATCGGGTCGCGCGCCGCCCGGCCGCGGGGAGCCGTGGCGGGGACGGGCGTCTCCCAGCGGGACCCGACGAACCGGCTCAGCGCGAGGACCTCGACCTCCTCCGCCGCGACGTCGTCGGGCAGCGCGAGCAGGTGACGCCCGGCGAGGCGCGGGTCGTCCGCGGCGAGGCGGGGAGGGAACATCGCGTGCCTAGACGGCCGTGCGGTGGAAGCTCTGCCAGGAGCGCGACGGCGTCGGCCCGCGCTGGCCCTGGTAGCGCGAGCCGTACTGCGCCGACCCGTACGGGTGCTCCGACGGCGAGGACAGCCGGAAGAAGCACAGCTGGCCGATCTTCATCCCGGGCCACAGCGTGATCGGCAGCGTCGCGACGTTGGACAGCTCGAGGGTCACGTGGCCGGTGAAGCCCGGGTCGATGAAGCCCGCGGTGGAGTGGGTCAGCAGGCCGAGGCGGCCGAGCGAGGACTTGCCCTCCAGGCGCGCCGCGACGTCGTCGGGCAGGGTGACGGCCTCGTACGTCGAGCCGAGCACGAACTCGCCGGGGTGCAGGATGAACGGCTCGGTGGGGTCGACGTCGACGAGGCGCGTGAGGTCGGGCTGGTCCTGCGCGGGGTCGATGACCGAGTACTTGTGGTTGTCGAACAGCCGGAAGTACCGGTCCAGGCGCACGTCGATGCTCGACGGCTGGATCATCGCCGGCTCGTACGGGTCCAGCACGACCCGCCCGGAGTCGAGCTCGGCGCGGATGTCACGGTCGGAGAGCAGCACGCGGCCACGGTAGCCGCGGTGGGCGCGCTCCGGTGGTGTGTCCGCGGCCGGTGTCCCCGCCGCTGCCGGCGTTGGGTATGCTCGGTGCCGCGCGCTCACGCCCCGAGCGCCGCGCGGGTGTAGTTCAGTGGCAGAACTTCAGCTTCCCAAGCTGATAGCGCGGGTTCGATTCCCGTCACCCGCTCCCAGCATCACCGCAGGTCAGGGCCGGCGCCCGGAGCCTGCGACAGCCCCTCAGCGTCAGCAGTCTCTGCGTCGTGCCCGCTGCGTGCCCGTTCCCGCTGCACCAGGCCGTCCAGCGCTTGCGCTACCGCGCGGTCCCGGGTCGAGCTGGTGTGCAGGTAGATGAGCGCCGCACGGGCGCTGGCGTGCCCCATCCGAGCCATGAGGTCGGGCAACGTCGCGCCGGCCTGAGCGGTGAGGGTGTTGCCCGTGTGCCGCAGGTCGTGGAAGTGCACGCCCTCCACCCCGGCCGTCGCCAGGGCACCGCGCCAGATCGCCTGGAAGTTGCTCCGCCGAAGCAGGCCGCCTCGCTTCCCGACGAACACGTAGGAGCCGGCTCCCTCTCCCGCGAACCGCTGCAGGTGGTCTACGACGTCGGGCAGGATCACGGCGGGCACGGCCACTACGCGCCGCCCGGCCGCCGTCTTCGGTGGTCCCATGACGAACGAGCCGTCCGCGAGCTCGACGACGGCGTTGCGCACATGGACCCACCCACCGGTCGCGCTTCCAGCGAGATCGGTCTCGATCACGATGTCCTGACGGGCCTGGGCGACGAGCTCACCCCACCGCAACGAGCAGAAGGTCGCGAGCAGGGGGAGGCACCGCAGGTGGTCGGGCAACGCATCCGCCACCGTGTAAACCTGGTTACCCGTCAGGGTGGGCCGCTCAGGAGTGCGCTCGACGGACGCGCCCCGCAGCTGGCACGGGTTCGCCCGGATCAGCCGGTCCTCGACCGCCGTCCCCATGATCGTGCGCAGCAGGCGGTACGCCTTGGCGACCGTCGACTGGCCGAGCCCGCTCTCGACCAAGCCCGCGCGCCACGTCCGGACGCGAGCCGGCGTGATGCTCACCAGGTCGTACCCGCCCAAGGCCGGCGTGATGTGCAGCCGCACCAGGCCTTCGTAGAGCTGGCGCGTCTTGGGCCGCAGTCCCGGCCGCTCCTGCACCCACCGAGAGGCGTACTCCCCGACCGGGATACGGCCGGCGTCGGGATCGGTCCAGTCCCCCTGCATCAGGTCCTGCTCGACCGAAGCCAGCCACCGGTCGGCGTCCGCCTTCCGCTCGAAGGTGTGGGGCGCCGGCCGGTCCACTCCGTCGGGACCGAGGTAGCGAGCCTGGTAGCGCCCCGACGGAAGCCGCCGCACCCGACCGAAGCGGCGCTTCGCGGTCACGCCAGAACCCACGTGCCGCGCCGACGCCGCACGGGCTCGACGGTTCCCGCGTCGATGAACTCCCGCAGCGCCGACTCCGGGATGCGCACGTGCCGTCCCACCCGCACGAACCGGATGCGCCGCTCCGTGATGAGCCGCCGCACGAACCGCTCCCCCGTCCCCAGCACCTCGCCGGCCTCCACGACCGTCAACAACCTGTCCACCGCTACCCCTCTCACGCCGCCGACTCCGTTGCCGAATGCCTGTCCACAGGTGCCGTCGGTGGGCCGGCACGTGGCCCGGCTGCCTTGGCGGCTTCGTACTGCTCGCGCCAGGCGCGGCGTTGACGCATCGACGCGCTGATGGCCGCGGTGTAGTCGCGCTCCAGCACGGGCACGTCGGCCCACTCGAACCGGGGCCGTCCGTCGCTGGCGAGGACCTCAGCGGCGAGGCGTCGCGCGTCGGGTGGTTCGATGCCGGCGGCCTGGAGGACTTCGCGGACGACGGTGGCGCGGTCGGCGCGGTGCTCGGTCAACGTCTTGCCGGACCACTGCCGGGAGACCAGAACGCGTCGGCCGCCGAGGCCCAGGTGTTCGCGGTCGTGGGCTTTGGACGGGCACGCCCCGGGGATCAGGCCGGGGCCGGCTTCCATCGGCTGGACGCCATGGCGCAGCCAGTTCGCGCACCGCGGCGAACACGGCAACCACCGGAGCTCCATGTGGAGCCGGTCGATGTGCGCCTCGTACGCCCGCACCGCCCGATCCTCGGGGTCCACGTGGTCGCGGGCGTAGGTCTCGGTGACCGACTTGGTCAGGTACTTGCACAGGTACCGCACTGCCCGGTCGGAGTCCTCCGTTCCACCGAGCAAGCCCTTGAGGTCGACCTGGGCGCCGAACCGCAGCACGTGCAGCGGCTTCGCGTCGGGGTCAGCCCCGAGGTCGTCGAGCGCCCGGTCCCAGCTCGTCAGCGGCGCGGCAGTGTGGGGGTCGCGGTAGCAGCTCGCGTCCGCGTCCCACACGGGCAGCCGGTCACCGTCGTAGACGACGCGGTCGATGGGGGGCCACCACACCTGGTGGTAGGTCGCCTTGACGACCTGCCGCACCACCGAGCGCGGGATGGTGCCGCGGATGGCGGCGTGCAGGTGCGGGGCGAGGCGCTTCTGTGGTTCGACGGCGGCGAAGTACTGCACCCGGTAGCCGGCGCACCTGCGGAGGTTCTGCCAGAACCGGTCCACCAGCCGCGGGAACAGCAAGGCGTCTAGGGCGGCGCGCCGGTAGTCGTACCGGGCCGGGTCGACCGGTGTGCCGGTGCCGGGGATGACCTTGCCGTACGACCCGAGCGTGAGGGTGAGGAACATGCTCGGCCGGTAGGTGCGGCCCGTCTTGGCGTCGGTGAAGGCCCGCCCGGTCGTGCGCGAGTCCATCGGGACCCGGGGCAGCTCGGGAGCGTCCTGCCGCCGTCGAGTCGACCGCGCCCGCCGCGAGGCATCCTCGTCATCGTCGCTCGCGTGGGCGTCGTCCAGGTCCAGGCCCAGGTGGAGCTCGTCGTCGGCCTGGTCGTCGGTAGTGGGGCTGGGTGGGTCGTCGGTTAGGTGCCAGCCTTCGCGGCATTGGTGCATCCGCAGCCGGCGCGCCCGGTCGGCGCACGAGGGGCAGACCGTCTCGCGGGTGGATCCGCACGGGATCGGCACGGTGGTGACCTGGCCGGTGGCGCGGTCGGTCACGCGGCGTAGCAGCGGGCGGATGCAGACACCGGCGGCTTTGGCGGCGTCGATCACCACATCGGTGGTCAGGTCCGGCGCCGACTCGACCCGCTGCTGTGTGGGCATCACGCCACCTCCGCCACGGCCGGCAGAGCCGTCATGGACCGGGGCGCGTACGCCTGCGCCAGGGCGGCGATGTCCGCGTCCGTCACGTGCGTGAATCGCACCCGGGCGGCCTCCGGTGCCCCGTCCTGCCCGACGTACGCGACGCCGGGGGTGGCCTCGTCGATGAGGTCGGCACGTGCGCCGCGGTCGCGTGCACCTTGACCGAGGGCGAGGGCGACGTGTTCGGGCTCGGTGACCCGCAGCAGAATGCGGGTCGGGAAGAGGTCTCGCATCGAGATGACGTCCTTGCGGGGGTCCTGCACCGCCCCAACGACCGACACCCCGACCGCGCGGCCTTGGGACAGCAGCAGGGACAGGGCGGCGATGATCCGGCGCTTGGCGTCCCGGTCGTTGACGTACGCGGTCAGGGACGCGAGCTCGTCGACGATGACCACGATCAGCGGCTCATCCGCGGTGGGCGTGTGCAGGCGGGATCGACCTCGCAGGGCCGATTGGCGGCGGCGCATCACGGTGACGGCGTCCTCGAAGCCCCGGGCGAACTCCAGCTCGTACCCGGTCGTGTCGGCGCCGTCCGCGGTGTCGCCGTAGACGAACCGAGCGAACAGCGCCCGGCCCGGTGCGAGCTCCATGCCGCCCTTGGGGTCGATCGCCCACACCTGCACCAGCCCGTCGCGGATCCCGGGCGCAACCGCGGCAAGCAGGGACCACAGGACCGAGCCCTTCCCAGACCCGGTGGCCCCGATGACCAGGACGTGAGCGCCGAGGAGCCGGACGTGGTGCACGAGCCCGTCCTCACCAACCGCGACCGGCAATGCGCCCAGGCGGGGAGGGTCGGCCGGCTCGAACGGCTCCACCGGCGCCGTGAGCGGGTCGGTGGTGAGGAACCACAACGCGAGGTCGTGCGCCCGCCCGGGGACGGTGCGGACGCGGCAGTCGACTGCGCCGAAAGTCTGCGCCAGGCGCTGGGTGTTGCTCGCCCAGTCGGTGAGAGTTTGCCCGGGCAGCATCCGCACCCGCACCACATCCACCGCCCCGGTCGAGGCCACCGACACCAAGCGCGGCAGGTACCCGGTGCCGTCCACCCGCACCGCGAGCCCGGCGGTGACCATGGCCGGCTGCCACACCCACCGGTACACCGTGGCCGCCCGCCACAGCCCCCGCGTCCGCCAGACCACGAGCCGGACGAACGACCGCGGGTACACGCGCCACCAGGCCACGAGCACGGCGACCGCCACGGCGGCGACCGACAGCACCAACACAGGTCCCCGGGTCGCGGTCACACGCACAGCCATCAGCGCCGCCACGGCCAGGGCGACGGCCAGCGGGTGTCGCAGCAGCCACCACACACCGGATGCCAACTGTCGTCCGGCCCACGCTGCGAGGACTGCGGTGAGGGGGACGCGGACCTTGGCGACGTTGAGCCGCATCGGACCGTGCTCGCGCCGGTCGCCGCCCAGGCGGTTCACAGCGTGCTCACCTTTTCCCACAGCCACGTCCCGGCTGCGGTCAGGGCCTCGTTTACCGCCGGACCGGCCGGGGTCGCCCCCAGCACCAGACCCAGCACGACGCACACCAGGCAAGCCCCGATCCGCAGCTGACCGGTCCGCAGCAGAAGCACCACCAGAGCGGCCAGGACCAGGGCGACGGCTGCGACGCTCACGGTCATGCCGCCTTGCCGTCGGCCACGCCCTGACCCTGGCCTTGGGCCTTGCCGCCGACCACGCCGTCAGCGGTCCAGGTCTCCACCAGGCCGCCGGCCTTGTTAACCCGGGTCTCGACCCACAGGTCGGTGAACTCCACCCGACCGAACTCCTCCACCACCGGTCGGTTCAACGACCCCACCGTCACCGTGGCCGTCGTGTTCGAGACCCGGCCCCAGGACGATTGCCGGTAGATCACCTCCACCGCCCACAGCGGCATCCCGGTGTTCTCATCCCGCGCCTGGGTCTCCGACGGCCGCCGCCGCCCGTCCAGCTCCACCCACTCCTTGACCTCATCGACGATGCCCGTCGCCCGCATCACCTGACGCTTGCTGTCCACCGCGTACCCGCTCATCGTTCCTCCTGTGTAGGGGTCTATACGCCCCGGCGTGGGCCGGCACCTGCCGGTTTAGGGGGGTAAACGGCACCGTAGCCAGCTAGGGCAGCGTCGGTCAACCCCTCTAAACTCGCAGCCATGGCGGCTGACGAGTTCGAGCAGGTGCGACGGGAACGCGACCCGCTGCGCCAGGCCCAGCGCGCCACCGATCTCCTCGCCACCTACCAGCAGCGGGGCGTCGAGCTCGCGCGGCTTCGTAGGGACGCCGTTGAGCGTGCGGCCGACGAACTCGGCCTGTCCTACTCAGCCGTGGCAGCCCGCATCGGACTCTCCAAGGGGCGCATCACACAGATCCGACAGTCCGCCCCACTCACCGAGCGCGGCTTCTTCGGTGTTGGGCCACTAACCGTGGCCGTACCGCTGCGCGCGATGCCCGCCCGGCCGAGCGGCGTCATCGCGCACGAGGACGCCTTGGCTTCGGAGCGCCTGACGGGCCTCCTCACAGGCCTCCAGTTCCAGGTCCGGACGCTGCACATTCCGCCGGACGGCGACTGGCGCCCTCCGGCCGAGGCCATCGCCATCTGTGGCCCGAAGTCGTCTCGTGTCACGGTGGAGGCGATCGCATCTGATCCACACCTGGCCTTCGATCAAGGCCCGCAAGGGCACTGGTCAATCCGCGACAGATTGACCAATGAAGAAGTGAAGTCCCCGATGGACGAAGGCATCGACAGTGAGGACTTCGCGTATGTCGGCCGTCTGCCATATCGGGACCATCTACTGTTCGTCATTGCCGGCATCCACGCACTGGGCTCACTCGGCGCGGTAGATTACTTGACTGCGAATCTGAAGGCGCTATACGCGACGGTTGGACAGGCGCCGTTTTCTCTCGTCGTCCGTAGCACGTTTGACGGCAATACCGTTACCAAGTCGGAGGCACTATGGGGACCACGCGCGCACCCGTAGCACGCATCGCTGCGGCCACGCGGCAAGGAAGCGGCTCGACGAACCAGGATCGATACGTGGTCGGGGAGCACTACGCGGCCGTCCTTGACGGGGCATCCTCGGAGAGCGTCACCATCCCGGGCCGTGATGGCGGCTGGTATGCGGAGGCCCTCTCACACCGGCTCGTCAAATTTCTCGACGAAGATGCTGGCGGCACCACCGCCGACGTGGTCGCCCGTGCGATTGCCGACGTGCGCGACGCCTACAGCCTCGATCCCGAGTCCACACCGACGAGCACTGTCGCCATCGCGAGGTGGACCGACACGTCGATCGACCTATTCGTCTTGGGCGACAGCACCGCCGTAGCGCTCCTCGCAGACGGCACCGAGTTGCTCCAGACCGACGACCGCTTAGCCAATGTCGCGCGCGCAGAGCGCGACGCCTACCTCAGCCGGCTGGCGTCGGGCGCCGGCTACGACCCAGGGCATCGCGACCTATTGCGCCGACTCCAGGCACACCAACGCGCCGAGCGGAATCAGCCTGGTGGCTACTGGATTGCGGGCGCCGAGCCGGGCGCTGCTTACCAGGCGATCACCACGAGGCTCAGTCGGCACGGAGCAGCGGCGATCGTCCTAGCCACCGATGGCGCGGCCAGCGCGGTCGATCGCTACCAGTTGCTTCCCGACTGGCAGGCGTTCGTCGAGCGCCTGAAGACCCTAGACCTGGCGCCGCTCCTGCTAGAGATTGAGCAGCACGAAGCATTCGACCCCAACGGCCAACACTGGCCCCGTGGCAAGCGACACGATGACAAGACGGCCGTTTACGTCGGTCTATGAGAGCTCTATCAGAGCCATGCGTGCGTGGCTGGTCCTCCACTAGGGGCGGGAGCCGGGGGCGGCCAGCAGTATGCGTAGTCAGTAGTGGGCGCAGGCGCGGATGCCGTGGGCCACCGCTCTGACAGGCTTACCGGGCTACACCGCTAGAAGACACGCCCTAGCGGGCTGCACTGATGGTTGCCTTATACGCCATGCTGAGGCAGTGCAGGACCAGTGGGGGTGGAACCCCTCAACCTTCGAGGCCATCGGCACGGTCGCCGCAGCTACCCTTGCGGCTGTCGCCCTACTCCTCGCCGTTGCCGATCGTCGCAGCGAAGCACGGCGCGCACGACAGGCCCAAGCCCAACCGATTCTCGTCTTCGAGCACGGCAGCGGGCGCAGGGGCGATCCGCTCGAGGTGGTGGTCCACAACAGGGGAGGGACTGATGTCATGGTTTCGGCTTTTACACTCAGGTATCGGGCCCGATCGTTCTGGAATCGCAAGAGACCTCGGAACTGCCACGATGTCATCACTGAGCCACCCGACCCTCAGTATGAGGGCTACCGTTCTAGCCTTCTGCCTCTCGACCTATGGGGCTATGCCTCCTACGACTGGCGAGCACGCCCACATCTACGCGGGCCCGAGGTTGTGGCACCCGGCGATTCGACTAGCATGACTATTCGCCTAGGGCCTTGTGCGCCGCCATGGGGCGAACGTAAGAACACTTTTGGAGTCATGTTCGCTGACGGAGACGGCAACGTATGGACGCGCACAATCGGCGGTAGGCTACGGCCGGGCAATCAGTTTCTTCTCTGACGGGGCGCCCGGCAGCAGCCCGAACCGACCCTCACTCTTGGTCGAGGCGTCAGGAGCCCAGGTCGTGTGCTTGGCCCGCGGGGCGCCGGGTCGCGCCGCTCGGTCGAGCCGTTCACCCGCTGGGTGGCTAGGGTTGCTTGAGTAGCCCACACCTTGTTCGCCTAAACGAAGGAGCAGCGATGGCAGACCGTCACGGATCGCCGTCACATCAATCTGGCGAACGAACAGACTTGGTTGCGGCGTTCCTTGAAGCGCAGCGGGCGGCAGTGCTCGAGATTGCCGACCAAGGACTCGTCTCTCTCGCTCGGCTGGTCGAGACACAGGCCATCGACGTTGCACCCAGCTTTCAGAGACGGGATCGCTGGGACTCCGAACGGCAATCGCTCCTTATAGAATCACTAATGACCAATATTCCTGTCCCGCCCGTGTATCTGGCGGAGGACCTGGCGCGCATCGGGAGCTATGCCGTCATCGACGGAAAGCAGCGACTGACCGCCATCAGCGTATTTTTCGCGGACAGACTCACATTACGCGGACTGACTCGCTTGACAGATTTCAATGGGCTTCGCTATTCACAGCTGCCTCCTCAGGTTCAGAACGCTCTCGGAATGAAGAATCTGCGCATCACGACGCTGCTTCGCCAGAGCAATGAGGAGCTCAAGCACGAGGTGTTTCTGCGACTCAACACTGGTGGTGAAGTGTTGAACGCGCAAGAGATTCGGAACGTCGCATATCGCGGTCCCCTCAACGATCTAATCTACGGCCTCGCCGAGAACGACTTCCTGCGCAAGCAGTTCAAGGTCCAACCGCCGTCGTCGCCGGCTTATCGGCAGATGACCGACGCAGAATTCGTCTTGCGCTTTTTTACTCTGCACGCCCACTGGCGTGCCTTCAGCGGAGGACTCCGCGAGGCGATGGACCAATTCATGATGGTGAATCGCTTCCTCGAGCCCGGGCATCTTGACCGCCTTGCAAAAACTTTCCGCAACGCCATCGATATCGCAGAGGCAGTTTGGGACGGGGAGGCTTTCAAGCGGCCTGGTAGGGATCAGGCTCTCGCAGGTCTGTATGACGCGCAGATGATCGCCGTCGCAAGCCTTAATGAGGAGGATCGTGCCAACTTGGTCAAGCAGCAAACCGAGGTTCGATCCGCGACGGCCCAGCTCTTCGACTCTGCCGAATTCGACGAGGCCGTGCGGCGTGGGACCAACACCCCGTCGCGCTTACGGTTCAGGACCGAAGCGCTCATCCAGACCCTTCGACCCTTCGTGGGCTGAATGAGCAGCGCAGCCCGGGCGGCCTTTGTCGATGGTATGGCCGCCTTCACTACCGCGCTAAGCGAGCCCGCTGTAACGGCTCAAGACGGTGCTGGCGCCTTTTTGCGACGCGGCCTAACCGTCGCGGCCTATAACTTGCTTGAGAACTTCGTCGACGACCGGCTTACCGAACTCGCATCGCACGTTAACGCGGGACCGGTGCAATTTCTTGACTTGCCTGACAAACTCCAGCGACGCGCGATACAGCACACGCTCGACGTGGCGACGGCGCGACTGCGCCGACAGAACGTTACTACGGCGGAGATGCGACAGTTCTCGAGCGGACTAGGCCAAAACCTGACGGCAGTGGGCGCCGCGCTATCGGTATCGCCATTCACCTGGGCGTGGCCCGGAAGTAATCTGGGCGCCGCCGACATCGCTGGGGCCATGAGTCACTTCTGGATCGACGGATCCTGGGAGACCGTCCGCGGGGTAGCGGGCCGCATTGGCTTCACCACGACGAACCCTGCTGGCCAGAATCTCGACCTCGCTGAAGAGTTCCGCGCTATATCCGCCGAGCGCAACAGCGCGGCACACCAATCGATCCATCCGATCACGTCGCTCTGGCTCAGAGCTCTGCCCGAGCGCCTCATGCGATTGGCGGTGCCCATCGATCTACTGCTGTCTTGCGGAGCGCACGCTTTACATAATGCCGACGCGACTCTCCTCGCCGGGCGCAAATGGAATGCGTCTGCGCGGCTGAAACTTCGGTTCGTCGACCAACGCGCGAGTGACCATGCTACATTCAAGGAGGCAGCTAAACGGGCCACCGCCAAGGGCCCCGACGGGGTTGCTCTATTCACAGCGGCCTGTGTTCAGGCAAGTGACTATGAAGCAGTCGTTCGACGTGACCGCGTCAAGCAGGTCGTCACTTGGGCGTTACCTTGCGCTGACTAGCCGCCGCTCCGGCGTCGCCTCCCCGCCGCCCCGCACTGCCGAACTCCGCTCTAATGAATCAAGGCGCCGGCTACGCCGACGCGTGCCTGCGGGCGGCGCTGGCGCGCCGTCCTCGGCACACCGAAAGGGCTTCTATAAGTCGTGACGCCTCAGGTACCGCCCCTCAGGGCCAGCATCGCGACGACGAAGCTGCCGAGAGCTAGTAAAGCAGCTAGAACCCCGGCCGCTACGCCCACCTCCGCCGTAAGCCATGAGCCCTGCGCGGCTGGCTTGCGAACCAGGTGGCCACCCCCGAATCGACGGGATAGCGTACGGAAACCAAAGTAGACCAGGAAGTTCCACAAGATAACAAGCACGAGTACCAGAGGCGTGCTCAAAGTTTGCGACACCCCAGCCAGCAGGGATCCCGGCTCGCGCAACTCGGCCCAGACGGAATATGCCAGCAGTAGCACCAGCCAGATTGAGGGAATCCAGAGTCCGGATACGATTCCCCTGATCCGGGCGCGCCCGGGGCGAACACCCGCGAGCTCGTCGCGGCACCGATGCGTAGCCGCCATGGCTAGTCCGCCGCCTCGCACGCTCAAAAAAACGTGCTCCGGCCGTATCAAGTACCCCTCAACTGTAGAACCGTCGTCGAAACGCCAATTGACATAAATGCGGAGGACGCGGTCTACGTCCATGATGCGATTTAGGTCGTGCACGTCGATCGTCTTCGTTGCGCCGTTCTTCCAAGCGACCACGACACTGCGAGACTCGTGCCGACTCGTCCCCACCCAAAGTTCGTCCAGTGCCTTCACAACCTCGACAATGGTGTATGTGTTGTTCGGGAGGGGCATGCGCACCGGAGGGGAAGGCTCCGAGATCGGCGGAGGGGTCGAAGACATGGCCAACATCATCCCGCGTGCTCATCAGAATCGGGTGGAAGCACGCGAGCGGGCGCGTCCCCGCCAGCGGCATGCTCTGCAGGCTCGGCGACGTGCGCGACGCACTGCTCGGGGACTGGGGAGACGATCGGGTCGACTGCGAATCGAGTGAGTTGAGATTCACACGTCCGCCGGGCCCACCGCAGCGACCCACCTACCCGCGACAGCCATGGCTGCCAAGTCAGTCGTTTGTCGCACCTCCGAGCCGTCGACCCGGCCGCTGAGCATCCGCCCGGCTTCGGTCCGCATCAAGGGCGCCTGCGGCGTCACTACGTGATGAGCTGCGCTCCCCCCTGACCCAGACCTCCGTCGGGTTCTGTGCTCCGCTATCGGGTCGGCGGCTCTCCCTGGCCAAGCCCGTGCCCGTTGCGTGCCCGATCCGGCAGCCGGCCAAAGTCACTCAGCGGCACCGACGGGCGAGCACCATGGACCTTCACGCCTGAGCTGGCGCCGTTCCACCACGAGCGGATGTCCGGTCGCGCTCGACGCCAATTCCCAAGCTGATAGCGCGGGTTCGATTCCCGTCACCCGCTCCCAGCATCACCGCAGGTCGCGACCGGTCTCCGGTCCCTGCAACCCCCGTGCCGCACCGGCCGGACATGCCGAGGCCCTCGCGAGCCGGGAGCGGCGAGCGCCTCCCGGCCCGTCGAGGGCCTCGGTCATCCGGTGCGGGCTACCTCCGCTCGAGCGCGGCGATCGCGGCGACGACCCGAGCGGTCGCGGCGTCGACCTCCGCCTGGGTGCTCCGGGTGGCCATGACCACCCGTGCCTTGCCCGCGGCAAGACGGACCGCGGCGACGCTCTTGCCGGTGTAGTCCCGCCCGGTCGGGTTCAGCGCCTTGGCCTCGGCGACGACGTCCTCGAGTCGCGACGTGTCGGTGACCGGCTTGCGCAGGCCCAGCCAGCCCTCGGGGTCAGCGACCGCCACCGCGCCCAGCTTCGGGGTCCAGTCGCTGTTGAACAGCAGCGGGTTGTGCGTCGATCGCCAGCTGAGCTGGTCGTTCAGGCCCCAGAAGGTCACCCGGTGGATGTCCTGGGAGTACTTCTTGTAGACCGCGAAGTACTCGGCGAACCGCTGGGCCTGGATGGCCTCCAGCTCGGTGCGGCTGCTGATCTTGCCGACCCAGTAGTCGAACTCGCCGCGCGAGATCCGGTCGGCGACCGACGGGTCGTTCAGGTCGCGGTAGAGCGACCGGTCGTCCCCCTCGGGCTGGCCGTTCCAGGCCTCCCACACCTGCAGGTCGAGCTCGCTGATGTCGGCCTCGAAGCCCGCCTCGGTGATGAGCTGGAGCGACCGCTCCACCGACGCCTCGTTCGAGCAGGCACCCGGCCGCCACTCCTCGGCGTCGTCGTCCACCAGCTCGGGCAGGCGCGTGAGGTCGGAGCAGGCGAAGGCCGGCGTCTGGTTGATGTAGTTGTGCGACTGCAGGCCGATGACCTCCACGAGCTGCCGCGGGTCCTCGGGGTGCTCGGCGGCGTACCGCTCGTTGAGGTCCGTGGCCATCGCGATGATCGCCTGGCCCTTGCCCTCGGACTGGAAGACGTTGAAGTCGTTGTACTCGAGCCGCGTCTCGGGACCGTACGTCCGGGCGAACACGAACGCGTCGTAGAGGAAGTCCGCCGGCGACTCGCCCGCTGCCAGGTCGGCGCCGTTGGCGTAGGCGTTGTACCAGTCGGAGAACCCGCCGTTCGGGCCGCCGCGCAGGAAGTCCCGCCAGTCCTGGGTCGCGGGGTCGAACTCCGCGAGCCCGTCGACGAACGCCTCGTTGACGACGTCCCAGGAGACGACCTTCCCGCGGTAGTGCGTCAGGACCTCCTCGATGTAGCGCTCCATGTTGGCGCGGGCCTCGTCGCGCGTGAGGCCCCGGTTGAGGTTGGGCGGCGACTGCCCGTGCCAGACCAGCACGTGCCCGTGGACCTTCATGCCGCGCGCGAGCGTCTGGTCGACGAAGGCGTCCGCGGGCCCGAAGTTGAAGGTCCACTCGCCCGTGGCCCGGTTGATGTTGGCGTTCGGCAGCAGCTGGTCGGGCTTCATGGCGTTCTCGGCGGTCATGATGCTGAAGTGCCGCTCGACCACGGCCGAGTTGGGCGACCCCGCCGCGTACGTCGCCGGGCCCGACCAGATGTTCCCGACGTCGAAGTAGTCGCTGTAGACCTCCTTCAGCGAGGCGATCGGTGCCTGCGGCGTGGTGTCGTGGTGACGGGCGGCCTGGGCGGTCGGTGCCAGCCCGACCGTCGCGAGAGCGACCGCGAGGCCCACTCCCGCCCACCGGGGGGCACCGGGCCGGTGGGTCCGCGGCGTCGTCACCGCGGTCGCCCCACCTCGTCGTGTGGTGCGTCGAATCATCATCGATCCTCTCGTGCTTGCGCTGGGGAGCCGGCGTGGCGGGGGTGTGCCCCGTCCGGGCCGACGTCCTGTCCGTGAACCGCCCCATACCTCTCGTCCGTCGCGGCGTCGTCGCCGGCAGCGCTGGGGCCGTGCGCTGCGCCGTTGCAGCCTCGATGTCGTCGTTCCGCGCAGCGGTAGAAAACGTTTTACATCGGGTGTGACCGGAACGTTAGCGATAAAGGGCACAGGGGGCAAGGGCGTCCGTCGGTGCGCGGCCCACACCCGCCCGGCGCCCCGGGGCGCCGGCGTGCTGCGCTCCTACAGCGACCCCAGCACGTCGAGCGCCGTCCCCAGCCCGTCCTCGCCGCGCATGGCTCGGCCGACCTCGGCGGCCCGCTCGCGGCACGCCAGCGCGTCGGCGACCGCGGAGGTGAGCGCTGCGGACGTCAGCCGGCGCACCGGGACCGGTCGCGCGGCGATCCCCTGCCGGTGCAGCTGGGCGCCCCAGAACGGCTGGTCCGCGGTGACCGGCACGACGACGGCCGGGACGCCCGCCCGGGCGACCGCGTGCGAGGTGCCGGCGCCGCCGTGGTGGACCGCCAGCGCCGCCCCCGGCATGACCGCGCCGAACGACGCCGCCCGCACCGCGAGGACGTCGGCGCCCCGCAGAGCGACCGGCAGCTCCAGCCCGCCCCACCCGGTCAGCAGGAGCGCCCGCAACCCGTGGGCGCGGGCGGCGCCCACCACCGCCCGGGCGCGGGCCTGCGCGCCGCCCACCGCCATCGAGCCGAACGACGCGACGAGGTGGCCGCCGTCGTGCACGAAGTCCGCGACCTCCGCGTCGAGCGGCGCCGCGAGCGCGTCGTCGTGCCAGGAGCCGGTGAGGTGGACCCGGGGCGGCCAGTCGTGCGGCCTCGGCAGCAGCTGGGGGCTGACGGCCATGAGCGTCGCCCGGGACGCGGTGCGGGAGGCGGAGCGGCGGCCGCCCGGCAGCTGGGCCGCGGCCCGGACGACGTCGGCGTCGAGCAGGCGGGCGGCGGCGCGCGGGACGGCGTACGTGGACCGGTTCCAGCGGCCGAGGTCGACGGTGGCCGTCGGGCCCCCCGCGGCCGGGAACACCCCCGACGGCGTCGCGACGGGTGACAGCTCGACGAGGACGCGCGGCACGCCGAGCGCGTCGGCCGCCATCGGCGCGCTGAGGATCAGCGGGTGGTGCACGACGACGTCGGGCGCGAACGCCACGGTCTGGCGGACGGCGGCCGCGAACATCCGCCGCAATGCGGGGCGCACCTCCCGGCCGAGGTGACGGGCGAGCGTCCACGGGGCCCCGCCGCCGGGCGACATCACCCGCCGGAAGTCGAGGTCGAGGCCGACGACGTCCACCCCGGCCGGCCGGTCGGCGTCGTCGGGCACCCCCAACCGGACGCTGTGACCGCGGGCGGCGGCGGCCCGGGCGAGGGCCACGAACGGCTCGATGTCGCCGCGGGTCCCGGCCGTCAGCAGCATCATCCGCACCCGCCCAGTCTGCCCCGGCGTCGCGCTGCGGTCCGCGCCCCGGCCGGCGCCCGCGGGGGCGGGCCGGCCGCCTGCCCGTCCCGGCGGCCCGTTGGCGGGGGCCGGCTCTCCCGGGTTACCTTCACCCCGGGTGGGCGACCCGCACGGCGACGATCTCGAGGAGCGACAGCATGCGCGACAGCCGCACGCCCGGACGCTCGTCGTGCGGCGGGTACTCCCGTCGCTGACACGGCCGAGACGACGCCGCAGACCTCCCGGGGCGGGATCCGCACGGTCGTCGGGCGGCTCGTGCACATCTCCCGGCCCGTCCTGTGGATCAACACCATCGGCTCGGGGGTCGTCGCGGTCTGGCTCACCGGGGCGCTCATGGACCTGCGGGCCCTGCCGGTCATCCTGTGGCTGACCCTGCCGTTCAACCTGCTCATCTACGGCGTCAACGACATCTACGACCAGGAGACCGACGCCGCCAACCCCCGCAAGGGGTCGATGGAGGGGGCGCGGATCCGGCCGTCGGAGGTCCGAGGGATCGCCTGGGCCGTCGCCGCGACCAACCTGCCCTTCCTCGCGTACTTCCTGCTCGCGCTGCCGGCGGCGGCGAACGCGGTGATCGCGCTCTACGCGGCCGTGTTCGTCTGGTACTCCGCCCCGCCGCTGCGGTTCAAGGCGCGACCCGTCCTGGACTCGCTGAGCAACGCCGCCTACGCGCTGCCGCTGGTCATCGTGCCGCTGGCGCTGGGGGTCGCACCGGTGTGGCCGGCGGCCGTCGGGCTGATGGCGTGGAGCGTCGCGAAGCACCCGTTCGACGCGGTGCAGGACATCGTCGAGGACCGCGAGGCCGGCATCACGACGACAGCGGTGCTGCTGGGCCCCCGAGGGGTCGCGGTGTGGAGCGGGTCGTGGTGGGTGCTGTCGTCGGTGCTGTTCGCCCTGGTGAGCGTGCCCGTGGCGGTGGTGAACCTGGCGATCGCCGGCGTCCTCGTGGGGCGCCTGCTGCGGGACCCGACGCCCGCCACGGCGCACCGTCTCTACCCCCTGTCGGTCGCGTTCCCCTACCTCGCGGGTTCCGTCGCCGGGGTCCTGCTCACCGTCGCCATCTTCGTCGGGCGCTACCCGTGACGGCCTGTGTGCGCGTGTGCGACGGGGGCCGGTCGTGAGCCGCATCGTGGTCGTCGGCGGCGGGCTCGGCGGGCTGGCGGCCTCCGCGCTGCTGGCCCGGGCCGGTCACCGCGTCGTGCTCCTCGAGGCGTCGGGCGAGCTGGGCGGCAAGAGCCGCCGCGTGCTGCTCGGCGGCGAGCGGATCGACACCGGACCGTCCCTGGTGACGTTCCCGGCGGTGTGGGACGAGCTGTTGCGCCGGCTCGACGACGGCCGGCGCCCGGTGTCCGACGTCGGCCGCCTCGACCTCGTGCGGATGCCCGAGGTCGGCCGGTACTACCTCCGGGGCGAGGAGACGTCCCTGCCGGTCGCGCCGGACCACCCGTGGTACCCCGCCTGGCGCCGCTTCTGCGACCTGCACGCCCCGCTCGCCGACGACGTGTCGACGCTGCTGCACACCGAGCCCCTCGACCGGGCGGCACTGCCGGCGCTGCGGCGGCTGCTCGGCGTCTACGGGTCGCGGCTGACCACCCGCGCCTACCTCGACGGCCTGCCCTGGCTGCCCGACGGGCTGCGGGAGATCATCGCGATCCACACGCTCAACGCCGGTGTCTCGCCGTCGCGCACCCCCGCCCTGTACGCGAGCATGCCGGCGATCATGGCCGAGACCGGCGTCTGGGTGCCTCGCGGCGGGGTGCACGAGGTCGTGCTGGCGCTCGCCCGGCTCGCCGAGGCGGCCGGGGTCGAGGTCCGCCGGGACGAGCCCGTCGTGCGCATCGAGCGCGGGCGGGTCGTCACGGTGCACGCCGAGCACCGGGCCGACGTCGTCGTGGGCGCGCTGGACGCCGACCGGCTCGCGTCCCTCGTCGGGCTCGGCCGGGCGCCGGCCCGCACCCGTCCGCGCGTGCGCCCGCGCACCCTCTCGTGCTCCGGCATCGCGGTGTACGGGGTGCTGCGCGAGGACCTGCCGGCCACGCTCGCCACGCACAGCGTCGTGCTGCCGACGAAGCCTGCCGCGCTGTACCGCAGCCTCGAGGCGGGCGACGAGCCGGCGGACACCATGGCGTTCGTCAACCAGTACCGTCCGGGCGAGGTCTACCCCAACACCCGCAGCACGGTGGGCATCCTGCTCACCGCTCCCGCGGACGGCGGGCGCTACACCGTCGAGCACCCGTTCGTGCGCCGCGAGGTCGAGCGGATCTCGGCCGCCCTGGGGCTCGACGCCCCGCTCACCGACCACCTCGACGAGCACGTCGTGCTCGACCCGCAGCACTACGGCGCCTTCGGGGAGCCGCACGGAGCGCTCTACGGCGCCGCCCGACCGCCGTGGCTCAGCGGCCCGCTGCACCGCCCGTCGTACTGCGACCCGTGGCGACCGTGGCTGTGGCGGGTCGGGGCGTCGGTCCACCCCGGCGGAGGCATCCCCGCGGTGCTGGGCGGCGCGATGCTCGCGGTGGCGCGACTGCTCCGGGCGACCCCGGCGTGAGGCGTCCTCGGGTGCCGGCGGGGACCGTCCCGCCGCGTCGGGGCGTGGACCGTCGCGGCCCGGCGCCGTGTTTGACTGGTCGTCACCATCAGGCCACCGCCACCGAGGAGACCCGTCGTGACCCGTGAAGAGACGGTCGTCCTGCTCGACGAGGCCGGCGAGCACATCGGCGTGGCGAACAAGGCGGAGGTGCACACGACCGACACCTCGCTGCACCTGGCGTTCTCCTGCCACGTGTTCGACGAGCGGGGGCGCGTGCTGGTGACCCGCCGCGCGCTGAGCAAGCGCACCTGGCCCGGCGTCTGGACCAACAGCTTCTGCGGCCACCCCGCGCCGGGTGAGCCGATGGCCGACGCGGTGCGCCGGCGCGGCCTGGACGAGCTGGGGATCGCCGTCACCGACCTCGAGCTGGTCGACGCCGACTTCCGGTACCGCGCGACGGACGCCTCCGGCATCGTCGAGAACGAGATGTGCCCGATCTACTTCGCCCGGACCACGCAGGCGCCCGCCGCGAACCCGGACGAGGTGATGGACCTCGTGTGGGTGGCACCGGACCAGCTGCGCCGCACGGTCGAGGCGGCGCCCTGGGCGGTGAGCCCCTGGCTCGTGAGCTCGTTCGACCGGATCGCCGGACGGTTCGGCGCCGCGTAGCGCGGCGAGGTCGAGTCCTGCGCCGGACGGTGCACCCGGCCCGCTACTCTCGCCGCAGCACCGGCCACCAGCCTCGGCGACGAGAGGGTCCCATGACGCCCGCAGCGCGCTCCCGGCAGCCCGTCACCCGGCAGCCCCACGCCCGGCAGCCCCACGCCCGGCAGCGACCCCGCCCCGGCGTGGCCCACCGATGACCCTCATCAGCACGCGGGCCCTGACCAAGCGGTTCGGCGCCGTCACCGCGGTCGACGACCTGACGGTGGACGTGGCTCCCGGCGTCGTCGGCCTGGTGGGCGCGAACGGCGCCGGCAAGTCGACCCTGCTGAAGATGCTGCTGGGCCTGGTCCCCGCGACGTCCGGCAGCGCGCGGTTGCTGGACCTGGACATCGCGACCGAGGGCACCGCCATCCGCGAGCGCGTCGGGTACATGCCCGAGCACGACTGCCTGCCGCCGGACGTGACCGCGACCGAGTTCATCGTCCACATGGCGCGCATGTCCGGCCTGCCGACCACCGCCGCCCGCGAGCGCAGCGCCGACACCCTGCGCCACGTCGGGCTCTACGAGGAGCGGTACCGGCCGATGGGCGGGTACTCCACCGGCATGCGGCAACGGGTCAAGCTCGCGCAGGCCCTCGTCCACGACCCCGACCTCGTGATGCTCGACGAGCCGACCAACGGGCTGGATCCCGCCGGCCGCGACGACATGCTCGGACTCATCCGCCGCATCGGCGCCGAGTTCGGCATCTCGGTGCTCGTCACGTCGCACCTGCTCGGCGAGCTGGAGCGGGTCTGCGACAGCGTCGTCGTCGTCGACGGCGGCCGCCTGCTGCGCCACTCCAGCACCGTCGCCATGACCACCGAGACCACTGCTCTCCTCGTCGAGGTGGACGGCGACGTCACGCCGCTCGCGGCGCTGCTGGAGCAGCGCGGTGTGCCCAGCCGGTCGCACGGGCGGCAGCTGGAGGTGCAGCTCGACGACGACGCCCTGCTCGACCTCATCCGTGATGCCGTGGCCGGGCTCGACCTCGGGCTGGTCCGGATGGAGCGACGGCGGCACCGGATGTCCGAGCTCTTCGCGACCGGAGGTGGCAGCCATGTCGGCACCTGAGCAGCCGCAGCTCCCACCACAGGCGGCCGGCGGCGGTGTCATCCACGACATCGGCTACCGGCACTACGACGGACCCCGGCTGGGCACCCGGTACGTGCAGCGCTCGCTGTTCGTGGACGGCCTGCGCGGCGCCTACGGGCTGGGCCGGTCGATGCGGTCGAAGATCATGCCGCTGCTGCTGCTGGCGGCGATGTGCCTGCCCGCGATCGTCCTCGTCGTCGTCACCACCGTGGTGGGCGGCGACGACCTCCCGCTCGGCTACACCGAGTACCTGTTCAACGTGCAGACCGTGGTGGCGATCTTCCTGGCCGCGCAGGCCCCGGTGCTCGTCTCGCGGGACCTGCGCTACCGCGTCGTCCCGCTGTACTTCGCCCGCCCGTTGCAGCGCCCGCAGTACGTGCAGGCGAAGCTGGCCGCGATGACGACGGCGCTGTTCGTGCTCATGGCGCTGCCGCTGGTGATCATGTTCGCCGGCGCGCTGCTGGCCAAGATCCCGTTCTCCGAGCAGGCTCCCGACCTCGCGCTGGGGCTGCTCGCGGCTCTGCTGTACGCCGTCGTCCTGGCCGGCGTCGGCCTGCTCATCGCGGCGTTCACCCCCCGGCGAGGACTGGGGGTCGCGGCCGTCATCGCCGTCCTGCTCGTGCTGTCCGGGGCGCAGGTCGCCGTGTGGGCGATCGCCGACGAGCTCGGCAACACGACCCTGGCCGGCCTCTCCGGCCTCATCTCCCCGTCGACCCTCGTGGACGGCGTCCTCAGCAGCGTGCTGGGGGCGTCGAGCACCGTCGTCGAGCCGCCGGGGACCCTGGGCGCGGTCGTCTTCGTCGCGGCGGCGGTGCTGCTCGTCGTCGGCTGCTACCTCGCCCTGCTCGCCCGCTACCGGAGGGTGCCGACGTCATGAGCACGCTGAGCCTGGAGGCGGTGTCCCGCTGGTTCGGCAACGTCGTCGCGGTCAACGACGTCACCATGCACATCGGGCCCGGCGTCACCGGGCTGCTCGGCCCCAACGGCGCCGGCAAGTCGACCCTCATCCACATGATGGCGGGCTTCCTGGCGCCGTCAGCGGGGACCGTCGCGCTGGACGACCGGCCCGTGTGGCGCAACGAGGACGTCTACCGCGACCTCGGCCTGGTGCCCGAGCGTGAGGACATGTACGACAACCTGTCCGGCTGGGACTTCGTGCTCGCCAACGCGACGCTGCACCGCCTCCCGGACCCGGCGGCTGCGGCCCGGCGCGCGATCGACACGGTGCAGATGGCGGACGCCCAGGACCGCGACATCCGCACCTACTCCAAGGGCATGCGCCAGCGGATCAAGATGGCCACGGCACTGGTGCACGACCCGGCGGTGCTGCTGCTCGACGAGCCGTTCAACGGCATGGACCCCCGCCAGCGCCTGCAGCTCATGGAGCTGCTCGACCGGCTGGGTGGCGAGGGCCGGACGATCCTGTTCAGCTCGCACATCCTCGAGGAGGTCGAGCAGATCGCCGGCCGCATCGAGGTCATGGTGGCCGGGCGTCACGCCGCCTCCGGTGACTTCCGGGAGATCCGCCGGCTGATGACCCGCCGCCCGCACCAGTACACGATCCGCTCCAGCGACGACCGGGCCCTGGCCGCCGCGGTGATCGCCGAGCCGAGCACGTCCAGCGTGGAGATCGTGGCCGGCAGCGAGCGGGTGAGCGCCGTCGGGGTGGAGCGGGTGGGCGGTGTGCACGTGCAGGCGACCGACTTCGCCGCCTTCATCCACGCGCTGCCGCAGCTCGCGGCCCGGGGCGGCATCCGGCTGTACGAGGTGCGACCGGCCGACGAGTCCCTCGAGAGCGTCTTCTCCTACCTGGTGGCGCGATGAACCTGGAGACCCGATGAACGCCACCGTCGCGCGGCTCACCTCCCGCGCCATCCTCGGCCGACGGCGCGCGCTGCTGCTCCTGCTGCTGCCCGCCGCCCTCCTCGTCATCTGCGTCCTCGCCCGGGTCCTGGCCGGGGCGGGGCCGGACGGCGCCGACGGGCTCGCCGCCGAGCTGCTGAACGGGTTCGGTCTCGCGGTCCTGCTGCCCCTGCTCGCGCTCATCGCGGGCACCGGCGCCATCGGCCCGGAGATCGACGACGGCTCCATCGTGTACCTGCTGGCCAAGCCGCTGCGTCGGTCCGTCATCGTGGTGACCAAGGCGCTGGTCGCCATCGGCATCGTCACGCTCTTCGGGGCGCTCCCCGTGCTCATCGGCGGGGTGATCATGACCGGTGGGCTGGGGGCCGTGCCCGTCGGCTACGGGGTCGGCAGCCTCCTCGCCGGGATCGCCTACAGCGCCGTGTTCCTGCTGCTGGCGGTGGTCAGCCGCAACGCCGTCGTCCTCGGGCTGCTCTACGCGCTCCTGTGGGAGTCGCTCATCGGCCAGTTCGTCCCCGGCGCGCAGGCGCTGAGCATCCAGCAGTGGTCCCTGGCGGTCACGCAGAGCGTGGTGGGCGCGGACGCCGAGCGCCTCGGCATCGCTTCCGCGGTCGGCCTGCCGGTCGCCGTCGTCCTGCTCACGCTCGTCACCGTGGGCAGCGTCTGGTACGCGTCCCGCCGGCTGCGGACCATCCGCCTGACCGAGGACGCCTGACCCCTGGGCGCGGGGCCGCACGTTCCGCCGCCGAGAGGCTCCGGCCTGCACCCACCGCCGCTCCCGACGGGCAGCCCGCGCCGACCTCTGATTGGGTCGCATCGGATCTGGACCGGACCGGACCGGCCAGCACGAGGTGGAGGCGCACGCGATGAAGGCTGTGACCTGGCAGGGCAAGCGCGACGTGCGCGTCGAGGACGTCCCCGACCCGCGGATCGAGCAGGACACCGATGCGGTCGTGCGGATCACCAGCACGAACATCTGCGGCTCGGACCTGCACCTGTACGAGACCCTGGGTGCCTTCATGGACGCCGGTGACATCCTCGGCCACGAGCCGATGGGCATCGTGGAGGAGGTCGGCAGCGGCGTGACCGGTCTGGCGCCGGGCGACCGGGTCGTCATCCCGTTCCAGATCTCCTGCGGGCACTGCTTCATGTGCGACGGCGGCCTCTACACCCAGTGCGAGACGACCCAGGTGCGCGAGCAGGGGACCGGGGCGGCGCTGTTCGGCTTCTCCAAGCTGTACGGGCAGGTGCCGGGCGGTCAGGCGGAGTACCTGCGCGTGCCGCAGGCGCAGTCGACCCACATCAAGGTCCCGCACGGGCCGGCGGACGACCGCTTCGTCTACCTCTCCGACGTGCTGCCGACCGCGTGGCAGGCGGTGCAGTACGCCGCGATCCCGCGGGGCGGGACCGTCGCCGTCCTGGGTCTCGGCCCGATCGGCGCGATGGCCGGGCGGATCGCCCTGCACCAGGGCGCCGGCCGGGTGTTCGGGGTCGACCTGGTCCCGGAACGCCTCGAGCGCGCACGTGCCCGCGGCATGGAGACGGTCGACCTGCGCGAGCACGACGACGTCGCGGCCGTGCTGCGCGACCTCACCGGCGGCAGGGGCCCGGACGCCGTCATCGACGCCGTCGGGATGGAGGCGCACGGGTCACCGGGCGGCAAGGTCGTGCAGACCATCACGGGGCTCCTGCCGGACGCCATCGCCGCACCGCTCACGGAGAAGGCGGGGCTGGACCGGCTCGGCGCGCTGTACGCCGCGATCGACATCGTGCGGCGCGGCGGCACCATCTCGATCATCGGCGTGTACGGCGGCATGGTCGACCCGATGCCGCTGATGACGATGTTCGACAAGCAGATCCAGCTGCGCATGGGGCAGGCCAACGTGAAGCGGTGGGTGGACGACATCATGCCGCTGCTGGGTGACGACGATCCCCTCGGCGTCGACACCTTCGCCAGTCACCGGCTGCCGCTCAGCGAGGCGCCGCGGGCCTACGAGGCGTTCCAGAAGAAGACCGACGACGCCTTCAAGATCGTCCTGACGCCGTAGCGCCGCCAGCGGGCGCCGGCGATGGCCCGGGTGCCATGGGCTACGTTCGGCGGGTGCCCATCGGCCCCCTCGACGTCGCGCGCGACCGGTCATGAGCACCGCGACCGTCGTCGGCGGCGGGCCGGCGGGACTGATGGCGGCGGAGGTGCTGGCCCGGGCCGGCGTCGCCGTGACCGTGTACGAGCGGATGCCCTCGGTCGGGCGCAAGCTCCTCATGGCCGGCCACGGCGGGCTGAACCTCACCCACACCGAGGACCTCGCGCGCTTCGGGCCCCGGTACGGCGACGCGGCCGACCAGGTCGCCCCGATGCTCGCCGCCTTCAGCCCGGACGACCTGCGCAACTGGTGCGCCGACCTGGGCGAGCCCACGTTCGTCGGGTCGAGCGGGCGCGTGTTCCCCGAGGCGTTCCGGGCGACGCCCCTGCTCCGGGCGTGGCTGGCACGGCTCGCCGACCTCGGGGTCACCGTCCGTACCCGGCAGCGCTGGACCGGCTGGGCCCCGGACGACGGCGGTCTGCGGTTCACCGGCCGCGACGGCGCGACGAGTGACGCCGCCGCGGACGCGACCGTCTTCGCCCTCGGCGGCGCGTCGTGGCCGCAGCTGGGGTCCGACGGCGGATGGGTCGGGCCGTTCCGTGAGCGCGGCGTCGCGATCGCCCCGTTCCGCGCGGCGAACGTCGGCGTCCGGGTCGCGTGGAGCGACGTCTTCGCGGACCGGTTCGAGGGGACGCCGGTCAAGCACCTGCGGCTGACGGTCCGCGGGGTCGACACGGATCCGGTGCGCGGCGACGCGATGGTCACCCGCACCGGCCTGGAGGGCGGTCCGGTGTACGCGCTCGGTGCCGCGATCCGCCAGGCCCTGGACCGCGAGGGGACGTGCGTGCTGGACGTCGACCTGCGTCCCGACCTCACCGTCGGGCAGCTCACCGACCGGCTCGGACGCCGGCGGGCGAAGGACTCGGTGTCGACGTGGCTGCGCCGCTCGACCGGTCTGGATCCGGTCGCCGTCGGACTCCTGCGCGAGGCGAGCGGTGGTGCGGTGCCCGACGACGCCGCCGCCGCGGCCGCGCTGATCACGGCGGTTCCGGTGACGGTGACCGGGACGATGCCGATCGCCGAGGCGATCTCGTCGGCGGGCGGCGTGACATGGTCGGACGTCGACGGGGCGCTCATGCTGCGCCGGCTGCCGGGCACGTTCGTGGCTGGCGAGATGCTCGACTGGGAGGCGCCGACGGGCGGCTACCTGCTGCAGGCGTCGTTCAGCAGCGGGGTGGTCGCCGGGCACGGAGCACTGGCCTGGCTGAGGCGCGGCGCCACCGGCTGAGGCTCCCGACGACGCGTTCGGTCCCGCGGGACTCCGCGCGTCACTAGGGTCCGTGCCGGGGATCGATCGACGAGCCGAGGGGCGTGGGCGGTGCACGAGGTGAAGGCGGGGTTGTTCCGGAGCGGCGGCGGGCGACGAGCGCACCGGGTGATGCTCGGTCTCACCGTGCTGTCGGTGCTGTGGGGCGTCGCGAGCCTCGTGGCCGTGGCCGTGGAGCTCGCCGGCGGCGCGACGGGCACCTTCGAGCTGGGCGGCCGCCGGCTGCCCCTGTGGGTCCTGTGGGTCGGCTCGGCCGTGGCCGCGGCCGTCGTCACGCAGGACAGCTACGCCAACTGGCGCCGGACCGGCCCCCACCACGGCATCCTCGACATCGCGGTGGAGCCGACGGGGCTGCGCATCGCCCGGCCCGGGACGTGGGGGCGCAGCCGCGAGGTCCTCGTCCAGCGCGGCGAGACGGTGATCCTCGACGCCCGGCTGGTGCGCGACCGGCGGGCGGGCACGGACCGCAGCTACCGGTTCACGGTGTCCGCACCGGCCGGGTCGTTCGGCTTCGTCCAGCCCATCTATGTCGAGAAGCTGTCGCTCGTGCCGCTGGACGAGGCCGCGCGCGAGCTCCGCATCACCGTCGAGGTGTCAGGCGCGATGACCGCGGTCGAGCGGCTCGGCGTCCCCGCGTAGCACGCCGCGCCCCGTCCGCGCCGCGCCGGCAGCCGGCACCGGCAGCCGGCACCGGCAGCCGGGGCCGGCACAGGTGGCCGGACGCCGCCGTCCGGCCACCCGACGGTGACCGGACGGCGGGCCGGGGTCAGCCGACCTTGATGAGGAACATCGTCCAGGAGGCGGGTGCGAGCTCCGCGGTCAGCACGCCGTCGGTCACCTGGGCCGCCTCGAAGGCGCGCGGGACGACGCGGTCGGGGGCGTCCTGGGTGTTCGCCGCGGTGTAGTCCTCGTCGGCGATCTGCAGCGCGTCGACGAGCTCGGCACCGTCGAAGGACCGCAGCGAGGTGGACAGCTGCACCGGCTGGGACGGGTCGCGGTTGACGACGAAGACGGCGACCTGGCCCTCCTCGGCGTCGTACGTGGCCACGGAGTCCAGCAGCGGGACGTCGCCGTACCGCTCGGTGGACAGGGTCGGCGCGTCCAGCCGGAGGTCCAGGACCTGGCCCCGGGCGTGCTTGGCCATCTGGGCGAAGGGGTGGAAGATCGACTGCCGCCACGCCGGCCCGTTCGGCTCGGTCCGGATCGAGCTGATCGTGTTCACGAGCTGGGCCTGGGAGGCCGACGTGACGCGGTCCGCGTGCCGCAGCAGGGTGATCAGCAGCGACCCGACGACGACGGCGTCGACGACCGTGTACGCCTCCTCGCTGGTGCGCGGCGCCTCGACCCAGTCCTCCGGCAGCCCGCCGTTGCCGGCCTGCAGCTCCTCGAGGTACCAGACGTTCCACTCGTCGAACGAGATGTTGATCTTCTTGTCCGACTGCAGGCGGGCACCGACGTGGTCGGCGGTCGCGACGACCTGGTGGATGAAGCGGTCCATGTCGACCGAGGACGCCAGGAAGCTCGCGTGGTCGTCGCCGTGCAGCTGGTAGTAGGCGTGCGCGGAGATGTAGTCGACGACGTCGTAGGTGTGCTCCAGGACGGTCGCCTCCCAGGCGCCGAAGGTCGGCATCACGCGGCTCGAGGAACCGCACGCGACGAGCTCGAGGTCCTTGTCGAACTGGCGCATCGCCCGCGCGGTCTCGGCCGCCAGCCGGCCGTACTCCTCGGCCGTCTTGTGGCCCAGCTGCCACGGGCCGTCCATCTCGTTGCCCAGGCACCACATCCGGATGTCGTGCGGCTCCTTCGCCCCGTGCTCGATGCGCAGGTCCGACAGGTGCGTCCCCTGGGGGTGGTTGGCGTACTCGAGCAGGTCGATGGCCTCCTGCAGCCCGCGGGTGCCCAGGTTCATCGCCATCATCGGCTCGATGTCGGCCTTCTTGGCCCACTCCATGAACTCGTTGAGCCCGAACGCATTGGTCTCGATCGTGCGCCACGCCGGGTCCAGCCGGGTCGGGCGGTCCTCGACCGGCCCGACGCCGTCCTCCCACTTGTACCCCGAGACGAAGTTGCCGCCGGGGTACCGCACCGTGGTCACGCCGAGCTCGCGGACGAGGTCCAGGACGTCGCCGCGGAAGCCGTTGTCGTCGGCGGTCGGGTGACCCGGCTCGAAGATGCCCGTGTACACGCACCGGCCCATGTGCTCGACGAACGACCCGAAGAGCCGGCGGTTGACGGGGGCGACGACGAACGCCGGGTCGATCGACACTCTTGCCTGCTGCATGTGCTCAAGCCTCCAGGGAGCTGGTGCGGGGACGAGGGGAGGGTGGGGTGCGGTGCTCGGGTGGTCCGGGGACCACCCCGGCGGCACGGTGCCGGTACGGCGCTCCACGCACGGCCACGGCTGCCGGGACGGTGGGCACCGACCGGTGGGACGAGGGCGGTCGCGACGGCTGCATCGGCGGGCACACCCCCGGGGGACGTCGTTCTCTACATCGTTGCAGGACAACGATGTAGGACGATACAGCCCGTCGTCACGGGCGGTCAATGCACCGCCGGACGGCGTCCCGGCGGTGCCGCGCCTCAAGCCACGATGGGCGTGGTGGACTGCCGCACGTGCAGCTCGTACGGCGCCACGACCAGGGCGGGCGCACCGTCCGACGGCGCCACGCCGGCGGCACGGTCGACCAGCAGCTGCACGGCACGGTCGGCGATGTCCTGGCGTCCGGGCGCGATCGAGGTGAGCGTGGGCGTCGAGTACGCCGACTCCTCGATGTCGTCGAACCCCACCACGGCGACCTGCTCCGGGACGGAGAGCTGCCACGCGTGCAGCGCGTGCAGCGTCCCGTGCGCCAGCGCGTCGTTGAAGGCGAACACGGCGTCGAACGCGACGCCGGCGTCGAGCAGGCCCTGCACCGCCTGCTCGCCGGTGGACCGGTGCCACGCGTCGGCGGGGGCGACCAGTGCCGGGTCGTAGGGCAGGCCGGCCGCCTCGAGCGCCTGCCGGTACCCCTGCAGACGCAGCGCCGCGGACCCCACGGTCTCGCCCGGGTGGGAGCCCACCGCGGCGATCCGGGTCCGTCCGATGGCCACCAGGTGGGCCGTGGCGGCGGCGGCGCCCTGGACGTTGCTCATCGTGACGTGGTCGACCCCGGTGTCGAAGATCGACTCGCCCAGCAGGACCAGCGGGAAGCTGACGTCGAACAGCTCACGGTCGTCGTCCCCCAGGCGCAGCGGGGAGAAGATGACGCCGTCCACGAGGTGGCGCAGCGAGCCGGACAGGATCTCGACCTCGCGGTCGCGGCGCCCGCCCGTCTGCTCGATGAGGACCCGCAGGCCGGAGCGCTCCGCGGCCTGGATCACCGAGTCGGCCAGCTCGGCGAAGTACGGCAGCCGCAGCTCGGGCACCGCGAGCGCGATCATGCCGGTGCGGCCCTGCCGCAGGTTCCGCGCGGCCACGTTGACCTGGTAGCCCAGCTCGTCGATGGCCGCCTCCACCCGGGCCTTGGTCTCCGGGCGCAGGTACTGGTAGCCGTTGATGACGTTGGAGACGGTCTTGATCGACACCCCGGCGACACGGGCGACGTCGTGCATCGTCACGTTGCCCGACCTGCTCAGACCGCTCGCCGTCATCGTCCGTCCTCGTCACCGGAGGGACAGCTCGACAGACACCGCGGCACGCACCCACCGGCACGGGCGTCGCGGGCTGGGCCCCTCGACCACCGCCGGCTGAGCATCGTACGCGACACGCCGTGTCAGCCCCCTTCCACCCTCGGTGCGGACCCGGGCGTGACCGCGGCGGACGCGGACCGTCGGGCCGCGAGGGACGTCCCTGGCGGCGCCAGTATGCAACGTTAAACCTGGCGCGGGCAACGGTCTGCTCGCACGCCGGACCTGCGGACCTGCGGGTCGGCCGGTCTGCAGGTCGGCGGGTGTCGCTCAGGGCATCGGCACCCACGGCGCGGGCGGTTCGGGCTCGGGCACCACCAGCGGCCGGTACGGGACCGGCGCCGCCAGCTCGGGCACGGGCTGTCCGCTGGCGACGTACCGCGCGGGGACGACCGCGCCGGTCTCGTCCAGCAGCCCGAACCCGTACCCGCTCTCCCGGACACCGGCCACGATGCCCGGCAGCGCCTCCACGGTCGCGCTCCCCGCGCCCGTGTCGGCCGGACCGTCGTGCAGGACGATCACCCCGCCGGGCGCGAGCTGGGCCAGCACGCTGTCGCGGATGGCCTCGGCGGTGGTCCCGGGGTGCCAGTCCAGCGCGCTGATGGTCCCGCCCACCTCGAGGTAGTCGAGCACCTGGATCACCGCGTGCACCACGTCGTCGACGGCGGTCATCGGTGGCCGCACGGCGCGGAACGGGACCTCGACCCCGGCGTCCTCCAGCGCGCGGCCCGCACCGAGGATCTCCTCGCGCATCCCGACCGGGGTCAGCGACGTCAGTGCGGGGTGGGTGTCGGTGTGGTTGAGGACCTGGTGGCCCTCCGCGGCCGCGAACCGGACCAGGTCCGGGTTGGCGCGCACCCGCATCCCGACGTCGAAGAACACCGCCGGCACCTCGAGCTCGCGCAGGATCTGCAGGGTGCGGGGCCGGTGCGCGGACGGGCCGTCGTCGAAGGTCAGGCAGACCAGCGGACCGTCCGCGCCGGCGACGGGCCCCGGGGTTGCCTGCTCGGCCGGGTCGGGCACGGACTACTCCATGTCCTCGAGCTGTCGTCCCTTGGTCTCCGGCACGAACTTCGCGACGAAGAGCAGGGACAGCAGCGCGAACGTCGTGTAGAAGCCGTACGCGAACGACAGCCCGATCTCGGCCATGGCCGGGAACGAGGTGGAGATGAGGAAGTTCGCCAGCCACTGCGCGGCCGCCGCGAGCCCGAGCGCCGTGCCGCGGATGCGGTTGTTGAACATCTCCCCCAGGAGCACCCACACCGCCGGCCCCCAGGACATCCCGAAGAACACGACGAAGCCGTTGGCGGCGAGCAGCGCGACGATGCCCTGGGTGCCGCCCAGGGTCGGCTCGAGGACGCCCTCGGCGTTCTCGACCAGGTCCGCGGTGCCGAACACCACGGCCAGGATCCCCAGGGTGACGAACATGCCGGCCGACCCGATCAGCAGCAGCTTGCGGCGGCCGATCCTGTCGATGAGGGAGATCGCGACGATCGTCACGACGATGTTGGTGACCGACGTGATGACGGTCTGGGTGAGCGCGTCCGCCTCGGTGAACCCGACCGATCGCCACAGCGTCGTGGAGTAGTAGAAGATGACGTTGATCCCCACGAACTGCTGGAACACCGACAGCGCGATGCCGATCCACACGATCGGCAGCAGCCCACCGCCGGGCTTGCGCAGGTCCGCGAACGAGCTGCGCGCCTCCTGCCGGACGGTCCGCCGGATCTCGTCGATGCGCTCGCGCACCCCCGTCGTGAGGACCTGCCCGAGGACGTCGCGCGCGCGCTCGAGCTCGCCCTTGGCGACCAGGTAGCGGGGGGACTCGGGGATCTGGAACGACAGCACGCCGTACGCGATCGCGGGCACGAGCTCGGCGAGGAACATCCACCGCCAGGCCTCCAGGCCCAGCCACAGGTCCTCGGCGGCCCCGCCGGCGATCCCGGCGAGCAGCGCGTCGGAGAGCAGCGCGACGAAGATGCCGGTCACGATCGCGAGCTGCTGGAGCGACCCGAGCCGACCGCGCACCGCGGCCGGCGAGATCTCGGCGATGTACGCCGGCGCGATCACGGACGCCGCGCCGACGCCGATGCCGCCGACGACCCGCCAGAGGATGAGGTCGCCCGGACCGAACGCGAGGGCGGAGCCGACCGCGCTGACGCTGAACAGCAGGGCCGCGAGCGCCATCACCCGGATGCGCCCGATCCGGTCGGCCAGCCGGCCGGCCATGTAGGCACCCACGATGCAGCCGAGCAGCGCGGAGGAGACGGTGAAGCCGGTCAGGCCGGGCCCCATCCCGAACTCGTCGCGGATGGCGTCGACCGCGCCGTTGATGACGGCGGTGTCGAAGCCGAACAGGAATCCGCCGAGGGCCGCGACCGCGGCCAGCATCACCACCCTGCCGGTGTGGAACTGCTCAGCCGTGGACGGACTCTCAGCAGCCATCGGAACTCCTGGGCTCGGGCGGGCTCGGGCGGATGCCGCTGGTCTACCACGTCCCCCGGCGGGCGGCACCGGCAGGCGCCCGACGCCCCGCTCGCCGACTGCTCGGCGACTGGCTCAGCGGCCGCTCGACGGCTGGTCAGCCGCCGCTCAGGCGGCGCTCAGCCGGCGCTCACCGGGTGCTGAAGGCGGCGTCGAAGGCGGCCGACGGCGGGTCGAACGCGAGCCGCTGGACGAAGGCGAGCGCCTCGGGCGCACCCACGAGGCGGTCCATGCCGGCGTCCTCCCACTCCACCGAGATCGGTCCGTCGTAGCCGATCGCGTTCAGCGTCCGGAAGCTGTCCTCCCACGGGACGTCGCCGTGCCCGGTCGAGACGAAGTCCCAGCCGCGGCGGGGGTCGGCCCACGGCAGGTGCGAGCCCAGCCGGCCGTTGCGGCCGTTGCCCACCCGGCGCTTCACGTCCTTGCAGTCCACGTGGTAGATCCGTTTCGAGAAGTCCAGCAGGAAGCCCACCGGGTCCAGGTCCTGCCACATGAAGTGGCTGGGGTCCCAGTTGAGGCCGAACGCCTCGCGGTGGCCGATCGCCTCGAGGGTGCGCACGGTCGTCCAGTAGTCGTAGGCGATCTCGCTGGGGTGCACCTCGTGCGCGAACCGCACCCCGACCTCGTCGAACACGTCGAGGATCGGGTTCCACCGGTCGGCGAAGTCCCGGTAGCCGGCGTCGACCAGCTCGGCGGAGACCGGCGGGAACATCGCGACGTACTTCCAGATGGACGACCCGGTGAAGCCCACGACGGTCTTCACCCCCAGGCGCGCCGCGGTGCGCGCGGTCATCTGCATCTCCTCGGCGGCCCGCTGCCGGACGCCCTCGGCGTCGCCGTCGCCCCAGATGCGGTCCGGCAGCATGTCGCGGTGCCGCTGGTCGATGGGGTCGTCGCAGACCGCCTGGCCCTTGAGGTGGTTGGAGATCGCGTGCACCTGCAGGCCGTACCGCTCGAGCACGTCGAGCCGCTCCCGGATGTACGCGTCGTCCTGCGCGCCACGCCACGGGTCCAGGTGATCGCCCCAGCAGGCGATCTCGAGGCCGTCGTAGCCCCACTCGGACGCGAGGCGCGCGACCTCCTCGAAGGGCAGGTCGGCCCACTGGCCGGTGAACAGGGTGATCGGTCGGGCCATCTCAGCGTGCTCCGTTCTCGGGGGTGCTCTCGGGGGTGCTCTCGGACGCCTTCTCGGGGACGTCCTCGACAGGGGTCCAGGTGCTCGCCTGCGCGGCGCTGCGCTCGACGGCGGCCAGCACCCGCTGGACCTGCAGGCCGTCGGCGAAGGAGGGCTCGGGCTGCCGTCCGGCCGCCAGCGCCCCGACCAGGTCCACCACCTGGTGGACGAACGCGTGCTCGTAGCCGAGCCCGTGGCCGGCCGGCCACCAGGCCCCGACGTACGGGTGACCGGGCTCGGTGACCACGATCCGGCGGAACCCGGCGGTCTGCGGGTCCTCCTCCGCGTCGAACAGGTGCAGGACGTTCATGTCCTCGAAGTCGAACGCGAGCGAGCCGCGCGAGCCGTTGATCTCCAGCCGGATCGCGTTCTTGCGTCCCCAGGCGAACCGGGTGGCCTCGAACGTGGCCAGTCCCCCGCCGTCGAGGCGTGCGGTGAACAGGGCGGCGTCGTCGACCGTGACCGGTCCCCGCGCGCTGCCCGCGGTGCCGTGCAGGCCGGAGAAGCCGTCGGCGACCGGACGCTCGCGCACGAAGGTCTCCAGCACGCCGCTCACCCCGGTGATGCGCTCGCCGGTGATGTGCTGGGCGAGGTCGACGACGTGCGCGCCGATGTCCCCCAGCGCCCCGGACCCGGCGCGCTGCTTGTCCAGGCGCCAGGACAGCGGCGCCTGCTCGTCGGCGATCCAGTCCTGCAGGTACTGGGCGCGCACGTGGCGCACCGTGCCGATCCGTCCCTGCGCGACCAGCTCGCGGGCGAGCGCGATCGCGGGCACCCGCCGGTAGGTGAACCCCACCATCGCCCGGACCCCGGAGGCCGCCGCGCGCTCCGCCGCCGCCGTCATCGCCTCCGCCTCCGCCACCGTGTTCGCCAGCGGCTTCTCGCACAGCACGTGCTTGCCCGCCTCCAGCGCCGCGACGGCGATCTCGGCGTGCGTGTCACCGGGCGTGCAGATGTCGATCAGGTCGACGTCGTCCCGGACGAGGAGCTTGCGCCAGTCCGTCTCCGTCTGCGCCCAGCCCAGCTTGCGGGCCGCGGCCTCGACCCCGGCGGGCTTCCGGCCGGCGACGACGGCCATCTGCGGGTCCAGCGGCAGGTCGAAGAAGTGGGGAGCCACCCGCCAGGCCTGGGAGTGGGCCGCCCCCATGAAGGCGTAGCCCACCATGCCGACACCCAGGCGGGTGCCCTGTTGCTCAGCCATCGGTCTCTCTCTCGTGGTGCGCGCGACGTCGTCGGGTCGGGGCTGGTGGATGGGCCGGGGGCGTGCGCCGGTGGGTGGACCGGGCGGGTCGGCCGACCCACCGCCGGTCAGGACTCGAACGCGGTGGGCAGGTACTGCTCGACGTTCTCCGCGGTGACGACGGGTGCGTAGAGCTGGATGGTGCGCGGGATCTCGACCTCGACGAGATCGTCCATCGCCTTGTCCTGGACCGCGAGGCGGGCCAGCCGGATCCCGTCGGCGGCCTGCGTGGAGGGGTAGATGACCGTCGCCTGGAGCACGGAGTCACCGGCCTGGATGGCCTCCATGACGTTCTTCGAGCCAGCGCCGCCAACCATGACGAACTCGTCGCGACCGGCCTCGTCGATCGCAGCCATCACACCGACCCCCTGGTCGTCGTCGTGGTTCCACAGCGCGTCGATCTGCGGGGCCGCCTGGAGCAGGTTCGCCGCCGCCTGCTGACCGCCCTGCACCGTGAAGTCGGCCGCGACGCGGTTGTCGACGTCCAGGCCGCAGTCGCTGAGCGCGTCGGCGAAGCCCTGGCTGCGGTCCTGGGTGAGCGGCAGCGAGTCGATGCCGGCGATCTCGGCGACGACGGCGTCCGGGTTGTCCCCGACCTGCTCGCAGATGTAGGTGCCGGCCGAGACGCCCATGCCGTAGTTGTCGCCGAGCACCGTCGCGCGGGCCGCGAACGGGCTGGTGAACTCGCGGTCGACGTTGATGACCGTGATGCCCGCCTCCATGGCCTCGATCGCGACCTCGGTCAGCGCGGCACCGTCGAACGGCAGCAGCACGATCGCGTCCACGCCGTCGTTGATGAACTGCTCGACCTGCGAGATCTGCAGGTTGACGTCGTTGGTGCCCTCGGCGACGCGCAGCTCGACGTCGTCGTACTTCTCCGCCTCGGCGCGCGCGGCCGAGGTGATCGCCCCCATCCAGCCGTGGTCGGCGGCCGGGGCGGAGAAGCCGATGACGACGTCCTCGCCGGTCTCGTCGTTGGACCCGCCACCGACCGCGGTGTCGGCCGCGGCGGCCGGCGCGTCGTCCTCGGGAGCCGGGGTGTTGGACGTGCAGCCCGTGGCGAGGACGGCGCCGGCGGCGAGGGCGCCGGCGGTGGTCCACCAGCGGCGGCGCAGGGTGGGACGAGCGGACATGGTGATCCTCCTTGATCGCGAGCGGAGCTCGGGGGTGTCAGGACGCGGGTGCGGGTGTGCGCGGGTGCGGGTGTGCGCGGGTGCGGGGGTGCGCGGTGCGGGGCGGGGGGTGCGGGCGTCACCCGGGGGACGGGGTCCCCAGGGCGCCGCGTCGGTGCGGCGCCGGCCCGTCAGGTGCGTCGCGATCGGGCCGCGAGCTGCTGCTGGAGCAGGACGGCGACCACGATGATCAGCCCCTTGGCGACGCCCTGGGCCGACGTGGACAGGTTGTTCTGGACGAAGACGTTGGTCAGGGTGGTGAAGATGAGCACGCCGAAGACGGTGCCGACGATGGTGCCGCGGCCGCCGGCCAGCAGCGTCCCCCCGACGACGACGGCGGCGATGGCGTCGAGCTCCATGAGCGTGCCGTGGGTGGACGAGCCGGACGTGGTCCGCGCGAGCATCATGACCCCGGCGATGCCGGCGGTCAGGCCGCTGAGCGCGTACAGGGAGACCGTGTGGCGCTGCACCTTGATGCCGGCCAGCCGGGCTGCCTCGGGGTTGCCGCCGACGGCGAGCGTGCGCCGGCCGAAGGTGGTCCGGTTGAGCAGGAACCAGCCGGCCACGGCGACCAGCGCGAAGATCCACACCAGCACCGAGACGCCCAGGATGTCGGCCCGGAAGACGTCGAGGAACGGGTCGACGTCCACGATCTGGGTCTGGCGGTTGGCGATGATCTCGGCGAGGCCGCGCGCCGCGACCATCATCGCCAGGGTCGCGATGAAGGCGACGACCTTGCCGTAGGCGACCAGGACGCCGTTGACCACGCCGGCCACGGTCCCGACCGCGAGCGCGGTGAACACCATCACGGCCCAGTGCGTGTCCTGCGCCATCGTCTGCGTGGCGAGCGTGCTGGCCCACACCGACGTCAGACCGACCAGCGAGCCGACCGACAGGTCGATGCCGCCGCCGGTGATCACGAAGGTCATCCCGATGCTGAGCACCCCGATGACCGCGGCGAGCCGCAGGATCGTCATGACGTTGTCGAGGCTGGCGAACCGCTCACCGCCGGTGGCGAAGCCGACCACGCACAGCACCGCGAGGGCGACGACCAGGCCGATGTTGCGACCCGCCCCGCCGCCACCCCACCGACGCGACGGCGCCGACGGCCCGGCCGGCGTGGCCCCCGCGGTGCCGGCCGGGGCGCCCCGCTCGAGCGGCGTCGCCGGCCCCGGGCCGGGCGGGACGCTGCCGGCCGTGGCCAGCGAGGGGGGCTGGTGCTCGCTCATGCGGCACTTCCTTCCATGACGAGGTCGAGCACGCGGTGCTCGTCGATCTGGTCTGCGGGGCCGCTGTGCAGCACGCGGCCGTCGGCGATGACGAGGACGCGGTCGGCCAGGCCGAGGACCTCGTCGATCTCGCTGGAGACGACGACGACGGCGTTGCCGGCCTCGGCGAGGTCGTGGATCAGCCCGTAGATCTCGGCGCGGGCGCCGACGTCGACGCCCCGGGTGGGCTCGTCGAGCAGCAGGACGCGGCAGCCGTGCACGAGCCAGCGGGCGAGCATGACCTTCTGCTGGTTGCCGCCGGACAGCGTGCGGGCGTGCCGGTCGGGGTCGGCCGGTCGCAGCTCGAGGGCGGCGATCTGGTCGTGCGCGACCGCCCGCTCTGCCTTCTCGTCCAGGACCGGGCCGCGGGCGAACCGGCCGAAGGTCGACAGGGTGACGTTGCGGTACACCGGCTCGTCCAGCAGCAGGCCCTGGCTCTTGCGCTCCTCGGGCGCCAGCCCGATGCCCGCGGCGACCGCTGCCGAGACCGAGCCCGGACGCAGCGTGGTGCCGGCGACCCGCACGGTGCCCGCGGTCGCCCGCCGCGCGCCGTAGACGGTCTCCAGGATCTCCGAGCGCCCCGACCCGACCAGCCCGGCCAGACCGACGACCTCACCGGGCCGGACCGTGAAGCTCACGTCCTCGAAGACGCCGCGCAGGGTCAGGCCCTCGACCTCCAGCAGCGGGGCGGCGTCGGCGGCGACCGCCCGGCGGGCGGGGAACACCTGCTCGACGGACCGACCCGTCATGAGGCGGATGAGCTCGGGGGTCGGGGTCGAGGCGGCGGGCAGGCCGGTCGCGACCGTCGTGCCGTCCTTCAGGACGGTGATGCGGTCGCCGATCTGGCGGATCTCCTCGAGCCGGTGGGAGATGTACAGCACCGCGACGCCCGACGCGGTCAGGTCCCGCACGACGCGGAACAGGTTGGCGACCTCCTCGGAGTCCAGCACCGCCGACGGCTCGTCCATCACGATCAGGCGGGCGTCGTGGGACAGCGCGCGGGCCATGCTGACGATCTGCTTGCCGGCCGCGGGCAGGTGCCCGACCTCGCGCTGCGGGGGGATGTCCCCGTGCCCCAGCCGGGTCAGCAGCTCGCGGGTCCGGGCGTGCGCCTCCCGCCGCCGGGTCACGCCGCCACTGGCCAGCTCGTGGCCGAGGTAGATGTTCTCGGCGACGGTCAGGCCGTCGACGACGTCGAGCTCCTGGTACATCGTCGCGATGCCGGTCTGCAGCGCCGCGACCGGGGACGTCAGGCTGACCGGCCGGCCCTGCCACTCGACGGCGCCGGCGTCCGGCCGGTGCGCGCCGGCGAGCACCTTGATCAGCGTGGACTTGCCTGCGCCGTTCTGGCCCAGCAGGCAGTGCACCTCGCCCGGGCGCACGTCCAGGTCGACGCCGTCCAAGGCCCGCACCGCACCGAAGTGCTTCACGATGCCGCGGACCTGCAGCAGCGGGCCCTCGTCGCCCGCCGCGCCGGACGGGCCGGCGGGGGCGGCGGATCCGGTGGGGACCGCGCTCCCCGAGTCGTCATTGACCATGCCGAGCAACGTGGCAGAGGTTCTGTCGAGAGTCAAGCAAAAGTCGATGATTCATTGTCATCATCTGAGTGGAGGCCGACGTTTGTGGTTGACTCCGGCCATGCCCGCGAACGTGACCCGGCTCGGGGACCTCAGCGCCACGCTGCAGCTGCTGCGCGACGGGCGGCCCCGCACACGCGCCGAGCTGGCGAGCATCTCCGGCCAGGCGCGCTCCACCGTGGCGATGCGCGTCGACCAGCTGCTCTCCGCCGGGCTGGTCGCCCCCACGGGCGAGGCGGTCTCCACCGGCGGACGCCCGCCGGCGACGTTCGCCTTCAACCCCGCGGCCCGCGTCGTCCTGGCGGTCGACCTCGGCGCCACGCACGCGAACGTCGCCGTCACCGACCTGGCCTCGACCGTCCTGGCCGAGCACCTCGAGGTCATCTCGATCGCCGACGGGCCGTCCGCGGTGCTGTCCCGCGTCGCCACCGTGGCCGAGGGGCTCCTGGTCGAGGCGGGGCGCTCGCGGCGCGAGCTCGTCGGTGCGGGCGTGGGCCTGCCGGGGCCTGTCGACCACGGGACCGGCCGCCCCACCAACCCGCCGATCATGCCCGGCTGGGACGACGCCGACGTCGCCGGCCGGCTCCAGGCCCACCTGGGCCCGGTGCCGGTGCTGGTCGACAACGACGTCAACATCATGGCCCTCGGCGAGCACGCCGCGTCCTTCCCCGACGTCGACCACCTGCTGTTCGTCAAGGTGGCGACCGGCATCGGCGCCGGCATCGTCAGCGACGGCAGCATCCGCCGGGGCGCGCAGGGTGCGGCCGGCGACCTGGGCCACGTCGCCGTCACCGGAGGTGGCGACGTGCTGTGCCGCTGCGGCAACACCGGGTGCCTCGAGGCGCTGGCCAGCGGGCGCGCGATCGCGGCCCAGCTGACCGCGGCGGGCGTCCCGGCGGGGTCGAGCGCGGACGTGGTCGCACTGGTGCGGGCCGGGGACCTGGCGGCCACCGCCGCGGTCCGCGACGCCGGCCGGGCGCTCGGGGAGGTGCTCGCGGCCTGCGTGAGCATGCTCAACCCGTCGGTGATCGTGGTCGGCGGCATCGTCGCCGAGGCCGGCGAGCACCTGCTGGCCGGGATCCGCGAGGTCGTCTACCGCCGGTCGCTGCCGCTGGCGACCCAGCACCTGCGCATCGTCACCAGCCGGACCGGCAGCCGGGCCGGCATCCTCGGCGCCAGCACGATGGCCATCGAGCACGTGCTCGACGGTGACGTCCTCGACGCGCTGATCTGAGGCCGGCCCCATGACCGGCCCGCCGCGGGGCCGGCTCACCGCGGGGCCGGCTCACCGCGGGGCAGGACCGGCGCAGTGGACCGGTCGGCGGGCCGCGGGCCGCGGCCTGACAATGGACCCCGCGGCCTGCGCACGCCCGTGCCCGAGGCCGGCCCACGACCCAGCGCGAGCACGAGGAAGTGTCATGACGCAGCACAGCCCTGTCGACCAGAACCCGACCGCCCCCCAGCCGGCGTCGAGCACGAGTGCGCACGCGGGCAGCGGCGTGGTGCCGGACTTCGCCCCCGTGCCGACGGACCGCCCGCGGCGCCGGTACGCGGTCGCCGGGACCGGGCACCGGGCCGGGATGTACGTCGCCGCGCTGACCGGCGAGCACGCCGACGTCGGCGAGCTCGTCGCGTGGCTCGACCCCAACCCGGGCCGCATCGACTTCTACGACGCGCAGGTCGGGCGCGCGCTGGGCCTGGACGGGCCGGCGGGGCTGCCCCGGTACACCCCGGACGGGCTCGAGGCGATGATCGCCGAGCAGTCGGTGGACGTCGTCGTCATCACCAGCCTGGACCGCACCCACGCCGAGCTCGTCGACCGGGCGATGCGCGCCGGTGCGGACGTCGTCGTGGAGAAGCCGCTGACGACCGACGTCGAGGGGTGCCGCCGGATCACCCGGGCGGTCGGCGACACCGGTCGCGACCTGGTGATGACGTTCAACTACCGCTACGCCCCCCGCAACTCGACCCTGCGCCAGGTGATCGCGTCCGGCGCGATCGGCGAGGTCACCAGCGTCCACTTCGAGTGGGCCCTGGACACCGTCCACGGCGCGGACTACTTCCGCCGCTGGCACCGGGACAAGGCCAACTCCGGCGGCCTGCTCGTGCACAAGTCGAGCCACCACTTCGACCTCGTCAACTGGTGGCTGGGCGACGACCCGGTCCGGGTGTACGCCTCCGGCGCGCTGCGGTTCTACGGCGACACCAACGCGGCCGACCGTGGCCTCGGGCCGCGTCCCGAGCGCGGCACCGGGGTGGAGGGCGACCCGTTCGCGCTGGACCTGCGGTCCGACCCGCGCCTGGAGGCGCTGTACCTGGCCTCCGAGCAGCACGACGGCTACCTGCGCGACCGCGACGTGTTCACCCCGGGCATCACGATCGAGGACAACATGTCGGTGCTCGTGGACTACCGGCGGGGCGCGACGCTGACCTACTCCCTCAACGCCCACGCACCCTGGGAGGGGTACCGGGTCACCGTCAACGGCACCCACGGGCGCGCCGAGCTCGAGGTGGTCGAGCGCGGGTTCGTCGAGGTGGACGCCGACGGCAAGGTGGTGCTCGACCCGTCCGCGGTGCCCGGCGGCTCGCCGGTGGACGACCTGCGCCCCGAGGGCGACACGCTCGTCGTCCAGCGGCACTGGCACCGCGCGGAGCGGGTGCCGATCCCGGACGGCATCGGCGGGCACGGCGGCGGCGACGCCATCCTGCTCAAGGACGTCTTCCGCCGGGACCTGCGCCTCGGCGACGACCCGCTGGGCCGGGCGGCCGGTCTGCGCGACGGCGTCCGCGCCGTGTCCGTCGGCATCGCCGCCAACCGGTCGCTGACCACCGGGCAGGCCGTGCTCGTGGACGACCTGGGGCTCACCGACGCCGGCGACGGCGACCGGTCCACCGACGCGACGGCGGGCGCGGGCGGGACGCCGGTGCGATGACGGTCCAGCGGGTGACCCGCCAGCGGACGGCGATCAGCGCGCTGCTCGGCGACGTCGACGACTTCCGCAGCGCACAGCAGCTGCACGAGCTGCTGGTCGCCCGCGGGGACCGCACGGGCCTGGCCACGGTGTACCGCACGCTGCAGTCCCTGGCCGAGGACGGGGAGGTCGACGTCCTGCGCGGCGCGGGCGGCGAGGCGATCTACCGCCGGTGCGAGCAGCGCACCCACCACCACCACCTCGTGTGCCGGTCGTGCGGCGCCACGGTGGAGATCGAGGGCCCGAGCGTCGAGGCGTGGGCGACGGCGGTGGGGACGCGGCACGGGTTCGCCGACATCGAGCACACGCTCGAGCTGTTCGGCACCTGCTCCGCCTGCGCCGCGCGCGCGACGCAGGCGGATGCCGGTGCGGACACGGGCACGGCGACCTCGCCGGAGAGGTGATCCGCCGGGGCCGACGGACGTCCGGTCAGCCGGCCTGCCCGTCGTCGTGGGTCTCGTCGTCGTGGGTCTCGTCGTGGGCGTGGGCGTGCTCGGCCGCCGCCTCCCCGGAGACGCCGTCGAGCTCGTTCGGCGTGACGGGGAGCTGGACGCTGTTCCAGATCTCACCGGTCTCGACGTCGACCGCGTGCAGGGTGTCGGTGCTCGGGTCGGTGACGTAGGCGGTCCCGTCCAGCACGAACAGCGTGGGGCGCGGCGCCTGCCACTGCAGCGGCTCCTCCCACGCGTCGATCACCGGCACGGAGCGGACCAGCGCGGCCGTCTCGGGGTCGACCACGTGCAGCGCGCCGTCGGTGCCCAGCACCAGCGCCTCGCCGGCGTCGCCGCGCCCGAGCGAGCGGAAGCTGTAGCTGGCCGGCAGGTCGACGAGCGTCAGCCCTCCGGTGCGGGCGTCGATGAGCGACACCCGGGTGGGGCGCTCGAGCTCGACGTCGGGGTCGGACTTGTAGTCCCCCAGCACGACCGGGGACACGTCGGAGCCGGCCTGGTTGCCGATCCGTCCGTACGCGTCCGGGCTGGCGACCTTCGTGATCGCACCACCGGCCCACACCAGGGCACCGTCCTCGCAGCCGATGACGACGGCGTCGTCGGCGGCGACCGCCTCGCCGTGGACGCCGGGGCACTCGTCCGACGCGGCGATCTCGGCATCGCCGGAGTCCAGCACCCGGATGCCGGTGCGCGCGTCCTCGGTGCCGTGCGAGACCACGAGGGTGCCGTCGGCGAGCTCGATCGCCACGCCGTGGTGCGCGGACGGCGTCCGGTACTCGCGCGACTGGCGATGGTCGTCCTCCGCGACGGCCGCCGAGTCGAACGCGTGCACCTCGCCGGTGCCGTCGTCGAAGAGCACGGTGCGCCCGTCGTGGACGACGACGTGGCCGGGCTTCTGCGCCTCGAACGCGACGCCGGGCAGGCTCGGGGCCTGCGTGTAGTAGTGCGCGTGGTCCCCGTGCGTCTCGGCCCAGGTGCCGGCGTCCAGCAGCCTGAACCCGCCGGTCGTGGACATGAGCAGGTGCCGACCGTCCCCCGCGCCGTTGAGCCGGGTGAAGCCGTCGAGCTCGAGGTCGCCGACGGTCTCCAGCGTCGTGGCGTCCAGCACGAGGACCCCGCCGTCGTAGGTGATCGCGAGCCGCGGGCTGACGGTGGCCGCCTCGCTCGGACGGGGCGTGGCGTCGGTGGACGGCTCCGGGCTGGACGTCGCAGCCGAGGTCGTCGCGGGGTCGCCGGCGCACCCGGTCAGGACCAGCAGCGCGGCGGCGAGCCCGAGAGCCGGGACGGGTCGGGGGTGGGTTCGAGGGCGGGGTCGACGCAGGAGCGTGGGCATGGCGGTGTGGGCGCCACCTCGACCCGTGAGGGCACGGCGGCGCCGTCTCCTTCCGGGCGGGGGACGAGCAGACGACGAGACGCTAACAGCGATTGCGACTCATTATCAATAAGCCCGTCCGGACCCCGGGCGCCCCGGAAGCACCGCGCGCCGGCCGTCAGCCGACCTGGACCGCGCGGTCGAAGGCGACGTAGCCGCTGAAGTCCGCACCGACGCGGTCGAACGCCGACGGGTACGGGTGCGGATACGCCCACGCCGCATCGGGGACGACGGCGTCGCCCTCTCGGACGGAGTAGTACTGGCACTCGCCCTTCCACGGGCACGTGTACGGGGTGGGCGACTCCTCGAGCAGCTCCCGGCGCACGGCAGCGGGCGGGAAGTAGACGTTGCCCTCGATGCGCAGGACGTCGTCCTCCGACGCCTCGGCCAGCACGGTTCCGTTGAGCACGGCAGTGAGCATGACAACCTCCAGGTCGACGGGTCAGTGCGACGGTAGGCCCGGCGGACCGCCGGGCGCCATCGTCGCCGTCGTCATCGTCGCCGGTCGTCGTCGTCGGTGCTCGCCGCCGGTCGTCGTCGGTGCTCGCCGCCGGTCGTCCTCGTCGGCGCTCGCCGGGCACGCGGGCCGGGCAGCGGGACAGGATGGGCGTCGGCCCCGCCCGCGGCGGCACGCCGACCGACCGACGTCCGCAGGAGGAACCGTGCGCGCCATGATCACGAACGACGACGGCATCGACTCCCCGGGGCTGGCGGTGCTCGCCCGGGTGGCCCTGGACGCCGGCCTGGAGGTGACCGTCGTGGCCCCGGCGACGGAGCACTCCGGTGCGGGCGCGGCGCTGTTCGGGGTGGGGCGCGACGGGCAGCTCGACGTGCAGGAGCTCCCGAGCCCCGGCCTCCCCGACGGCGTCCGCTCCCTGGCCGTCGGCGCGACCCCCGCGCTGCTGACCCTCCTGGCGGCCGACGGCGGCTTCGGGCCGCGCCCGGACGTGGTGCTGTCCGGGGTCAACCGCGGGGCGAACACCGGCAACGCCGTCCTGCACTCCGGGACCGTGGGGGCGGCCCTGTGCGCCGCGTCGCTCGGCGTGCGCGCCCTGGCGGTCTCCCTCGACTCCGCCGACCCGCAGCACTGGGCGACCGCGGGCGTGGTCACCGCCCATGCGCTGCCGTGGGCGCTGGACCGGCCGGCCGGGGACGGCGTGCTGAACGTGAACGTCCCCGACCTGCCGGTGGACCGTGTCCGCGGGGTGCGGTCGGCACCCCTCGCGAGGTTCGGCGCCGTCCAGACGACGGTCGACGCCGACGACGCGGGCCGGCACACCGTCCGGTTCGTCGAGCCGGACCGCGGCCGGGACCCGGACTCCGACGCCGGGCTGCTGGCCGGCGGGTGGGCCACGCTCACCCTGCTCCGGGCGCCCTGCTCCGAGGTGTCGGCACAGCTGCCCGAGCACCCCCGGCCGCTGACGGCCGCGGGCCGCCCGGGCTGACTCCCGGTCGGGGACCGCGTCGGCCGACCGGTCAGCCGATCCCCACGGCGGCCGGCGCGGGCGCCGGTCGACCGAGCAGCAGCCCACGCCGGCGCGCCGCCACCTCGAACAGCAGGGTGGCCAGCGGCGGGACGCTGGCCGCCAGCGCGACCAGGGTCACCAGGGGCGACCACCGCAGCACCCGCGCCGCGAGCACCGTGGTGACCACGTACAGCACGAACGCCGCACCGTGCAGGCGGCCGAACAACCACACGCCCGCCTCGGTGGTCCCGGTCACGTGCTTGAGGTACATGCCGACGAGCAGGCCGGCCCAGGTGATCGCCTCCACGACGGCGACCGTCACGAACGCACGCCGCACCGTGGTGGCCTCGGGGGTCTGCATGGACCCATCGCATCACGGCGCCCCGGTCCGGTCCCAATCCGGCGTCGCCCGCCGGGCCGGCTCAGTGCTGCACACCCTCCAGCGTGCCGGTGACCCCGCCCTGCGGGTCGGTGACGATGCACAGCACCTCGCGGTCGTCGCCGAGCTCCCAGCTCTGCGACGTCGGGGCCAGGTAGGTGAAGTCCAGCGTGGACTCCTCGTACGCCGTCCCGACGAACGGCTGGAAGTCGGCGAAGCACATGTCGTCGGCGCTGGCCACGATGGCGTCGTCGCCGGGGTACTCGTCGCCGTCGAGCTGGTGCGAGGCGTACACCTCGCTGTCGTGCGCCTCGCCGCACGGCACGGTCGGCACCGAGCTGACTTCCTCGAGCTCGTCCGCGCCCTCCTCGGCGGGGGCCTCGTCGGAGTAGTCCAGGCAGTCGCCGACGCGGATGGCGAACGCGTCCGCCTCGACCGCCTCGGTGATCTCGCCGGTCTCCTCGTCCCGCTCGGGCTCGACGCCGCCCATCAGGGAGCAGCCGGTGACCAGCAGGGCGGTGGACGCGAGCACGCCGACGGCGGCGAGGCGGGTGGAGCGGGACACGGGCGGACCTCTCGTGGCAGGAGCCGCCACGGCTGGGGCGGGCGCGCCGAGGCTAGTGCGGCGCGCCCGCCCCGCGTCCCGTCGTCGCGACGGTCTTCACCCGCCTGCCAGCGGATTCACCCGCGACCCGTCACCCACGACCCGTGACCCGTGACCCGTGACCCGTGACGACGGTGCCGCGCGTCAGGGGGTCGGCGACCCGCCGGTCACCGACACCGTCGCCCCGGTGGTGTAGCTCGACTCGGGCGAGGCGAGGTAGACGTACGTGCTCGCCAGCTCGGCCGGCTGGCCCGCACGACCCAGCGGGGTCTGGGCGCCGAACTCGGGCAGGGCCTCGGTCGGCTGCCCGCCGCTGACCTGCAGCGGCGTCCAGAACGGTCCGGGCGCGACCACGTTGACCCGCACGCCCTGCGGCGCGACCTGCTGGGCGAGCGCCTTGCTGAAGGTGTTGATCGCCGCCTTGGTCGAGGCGTAGTCGAGCAGCGTCGGCGACGGGTTGTACGCCTGGATCGAGGACGTGGTGATGATCGCGCTGCCCGGGGGCATGTGCGGCAGGGCGGCCTTGGTGAGCCAGAAGAGCGCGTGCACGTTGGTGCGGAACGTCAGGTCGAACTGCTCCGAGGTGAGGTCGGCGATGCTCTCGACGGCGACCTGCTTGCCCGCGACCGCGACCAGGACGTCGATGCGGCCGAGCTGCTCGACGGCGCTGCGGACGAGGCGGACGTTGGCGTCCTCGGTGGACAGGTCGTCCGGGACCGCGATCGCCCGCCGGCCGGCCTCCTCCACGAGGCGCACGACCTCCTGCGCGTCGGGCTCCTCCTGCGGCAGGTAGGACAGGACGACGTCGGCCCCCTCGCGGGCGAAGGCGATCGCGACCGCGCGGCCGATGCCGGAGTCGGCCCCCGTGACGACGGCGACCCTGCCCTCGAGCCGGCCGTGGCCGACGTAGCTCCCCTCGCCGTGGTCGGGCCGGGGCGTCATCTCCTGCTCGAGGCCGGGGGCGGGCTGCTCCTGCTCCGGCTGCGGCGGCTGCGGGTAGGCGGTCGTGGGGTCCGGGGCGGTCTGCTCGGGGTTCGTGTCGCTCATGCATCGATCGTCGCCCCGGGGCTCGCGGTCCGCACGGCGGGCTCGCCTCGGCGCCCGATCGGGCCCTGGGCCGCGCCCCGGGATGCACACCCATGGCCGGGTCTTTACCGTCGAATGGTCAGTGCGGTGCGCCCCGGGCCCGATCGCCGGGCGGCCGCCCGCCCGAGACCCGAAGGACCGAGATGAAGACCGCCGCGATGATCCAGACGTATCCCGCCGACATCACCCTCGACCGCGAGCTGCTGGCCCGCGCGATCGACGCGCTGATCACGTGCTCGCAGGCCTGTACGGCGTGCGCCGACGCCTGCCTGAGCGAGGAGATGGTCGCCGACCTGCGCACGTGCATCCGCACGAACCTGGACTGCGCCGACAGCTGCGGCGCCACCGCGCGCATCCTGTCGCGCCACACCGGCTACGACGCCGACCTCACCCGCGCCCACCTGGAGGCCTGCATCGCGGCGTGCCGGGCGTGCGGGGACCAGTGCGAGCAGCACGCCGGCATGCACGAGCACTGCCGGGTCTGCGCCGAGGCGTGCCGCTCGTGCGAGGAGGCCTGCGGCGAGCTGCTGACCTCGATCGCCTGACCGTCGGCCGTCCCCGCAGCCCCCCGGGGCGTGGCCGTCCGGTGCGGGCACGCCCGTCGGCCGGCCCGCACGGTGCCGGCCCGGACGGGTCCGTGCCTGACGGGACGGTAGGTTCGGACCATGCACGACCGATCGCGCGACCCCGCGCCCACCGCCGCGCGCCGGCGCCCACGCGCACGAAGCCGCGACCAGCGCACGCCGGGGTCGCGGCGATGACCGACCTCGCCGCGCCCCCAGCCGTCGTCGGCGCGCAGGCCGCCCGGCGCCGCAGCATCGCGGTCATCTCCCACCCCGACGCCGGCAAGTCCACCCTCACCGAGGCGCTCGCGCTGCACGCCCGGGCGATCGGGGAGGCGGGCGCCGTGCACGGCAAGCAGGGCCGGTCCGGCGTCGTGTCGGACTGGCTCGAGATGGAGCAGAAGCGCGGCATCTCGATCACGTCCGCGGCGCTGCAGTTCGAGTTCGAGGACGTCGTCATCAACCTGCTCGACACCCCCGGGCACGCGGACTTCTCCGAGGACACCTACCGCGTGCTGACGGCCGTGGACTGCGCCGTCATGCTGCTCGACGCCGCCCGCGGCCTGGAGCCGCAGACGCTCAAGCTGTTCGAGGTCTGCCGCCGGCGCGGGGTCCCGGTCATCACCTTCATCAACAAGTGGGACCGCCCGGGGCGCGAGGCGCTCGAGCTGTGCGACGAGCTCGAGCAGCGCATCGACCTGCACCCCACGCCGATCACCTGGCCCGTCGGTGAGGCCGGCACCTTCCACGGCCTGCTCGACACCCGGCAGCACGGCGTGACCCTCTACGGACGCTCCCCCGGCGGCGCCACGCTCGCCGAGGAGGAGCACCTGTCCCTGGACGCCGCCCGGGACCGGTTCCCGGCCGACGTCGACGACGCCCTCGAGGCGTCGTCCCTGCTCGGGGCCCTGGACACCGACTCGTTCCGTGCGGGACGCACCTCGCCGCTGCTGTTCGGGGCCGCGCTGACCAACATCGGCGTGCGCCAGCTCCTCGACGCGATCGCCGAGATCGCCCCGGCCCCCTCGGCCCGGCCCGGCGTGGACGGCGCGCCGCGCCCGGTCGACGCGCCCTTCAGCGGCTTCGTGTTCAAGATGCAGGCGGGCATGGACCCGAACCACCGCGACCACCTCGCGTTCCTGCGGGTGTGCTCGGGGGAGTTCCAGCGCGGCATGGTCGCCACCCACGCCACCACCGGCCGGCCGTTCGCGACGAAGTACGCGCTGTCGGTGTTCGGCCGCTCGCGCGACGTCGTCGACACCGCCTACCCCGGCGACATCGTCGGCCTGGTCAACGCGACCGCGCTGGCCGTGGGCGACACGCTGCACGCCGCCGACGGCCCGACGGTCCGGTACCCGCCGATGCCGACGTTCGCGCCGGAGCACTTCATCACCGCCCACGTCGCGGACCCGGCGCGCTCCAAGCAGTTCCGCAAGGGCATCGCCCAGCTCGAGCAGGAGGGCGTCGTCCAGGTCCTGGTCTCCGAGGCACGGGGCGACGCCTCGCCGATCCTCGCCGCCGTCGGGCCGCTGCAGTTCGAGGTCGCCGAGTTCCGGATGGCGCACGAGTTCAACGCGCCCATGCGCACCGACCACCTCACCCTCACGCTGGCGATGAACGCCGGGGCCGACGACGCCGCCCGGCTCGCGGGGCGCACCGGTGTCGAGCTGGCCCGGCGGGCCGACGGCACGCTGCTGGCCCTGCTCACCGACCGGTGGCGGCTCAGCTCGCTGCAGCGCGCCATCCCCGAGCTGACCCTCACGCCGTTGCTCGCCGGCTCGGAGTGAGCGGCGGTACCGCACCGACGGCGGGGCCGGTCGACGTCGGCGAACTGCGGCGCCGCGGACTCGTAGGTCAGGCCGTGCCCGACGTCGAACAGGGCACCGTCCTCGGTGTCGTCGTACCCGGGCAGGTCCGTCTGCTGCTCCAGGACGGCCTCACGGGTCCCGGCGAGCGCGAACCGCATCCGGCCCTCGGGGCGTCGTCGCCGGACAGGGCGTCGAGCAGGGCACGGTCGCTGGTGCCGAAGCCGGCCACGATCGCACCGGCGTCGCGCAGCCCGCTGGCCTCGTCGAGGACGAAGGGCTCCCGGAAGTACACATGCAGGATGACCTTGCTCGGGTCAGGCCGACGGACCTCCACTCCTCGCCCATGACCTCGGCGAAGCCCTCGACGACGGACATGTCCCCGACGGTGGGCGCCTGCCCGGTCCGGGCCGACTCGGCACCCAGCGCCGCGGCCGCGATCCCGGCCTCCTCGGGAAACGCCGTCACGGCGCCGGCCGACTCGTTGATGCCGGCACGGGCTGTGGGGTCGATGTGGTCGCGGGCGTCGGACTCGTGGAGCACCGGGATGCCGAGGCGGGTGGCCTCGGACAGCTCCTGCACGCGGTCCATGGAGCGGGCCGTCGCGGCCGGGGTGACCGACGCCGAGCGCACCGTTCGCCGTACGGACGCGCCACCGTGCGCTCGGTCGCCTCACCGCGGCCTGGTGCCGGCTCTTGCCGTCGGGGTCGCCGCCGGGCACACGTGACGGGGCAGGCGGACGCCGGTCGGGCCGCACACCGCTGGAGCAACTGATGGCAACCGCTGGCCATGCCGACCCTGAGAGCGGCACCGTGACGCCGGGATGAACGCGGCCGTCGGCCGCCCCAGCGCCCACCACGCGTGATGACGCGCGCGGGCGGAACAGCGCCGGTCACCCGAAGTCGAAGGAGACTCGAAGATGACTTCCCGTTCCCGTTCCCGTAGCCGCGGACGCGGACTGCTCGCCCTGCTCACGGCCGTGCCGATGGCCCTCGCCGGGACCGGTGCCGCCGCCGGGGTCGCCTCCGCTCCCGGCGGGGTGCAGGCGGCGGCCGCCGCCCACCCCTGGATGGACACGACTCTGACGCCTCAGGAGCGCTCGCAGCTCCTGCTCGACGCCATGACGCTGGCACAGAAGCTCCAGCAGCTCTCCGGAACTCCCCCGGAGATCGTGCCGGAGCTGCCCGAGTGCTGGGGCGGCCGGCACGTGCGCGGCATCCCTGAGCTCCAGATCCCCACCCTGCGCATCACGAACGGGCCGGTGGGTGTGGGCCAGAACGACTGCGTCGACGCCGCGCTCCTCGATCTGCCTCCGGCGGAGCGCCCGCGCGGGGTCCCGTACGTCCACGAGTCATCGGCGAAGGCGACCGCGCTGCCGTCGGCCACGACCGCTGCTGCGTCGTTCGATCCGGAGGTCGCCGGCACGTACGGCGACGTGATCGGCACGGAGATGAACAACCTGGCCCTGCACGTGTTCGAGGCCCCGGGCGTGAACATGGCACGGCTGCCGATCCTGGGCCGCAACTTCGAGTACTTCGGCGAGGACCCGTACCTGGCCGGCGTCATGGCGGTCGCGGAGACGAAGGCGGTCCAGGACCAGGGTCTGATCGCCATGCCCAAGCACTACGCCGCCAACGAGCAGGAGACGAACCGGCAGATCACCAACTCGGTGGTCGACGAGCGCACGCTGCACGAGACCTACCTGCTGCCGTTCGAGATGGCGGTCAAGGACGGCGACGCGGCCTCCGTCATGTGTGCGTACAACTACCTCAACGGCGTGCCCTCGTGCCAGAACGAGTACCTGCTCAGCGACGTGCTGCGGGACCAGTGGGGCTTCGAGGGGTACGTGCAGTCGGACTTCTTCGCCACGAAGAGCACCGTCCCGACCCTGCTGAACGGCATGGACCACATGATGCCGGTGCCCCAGCAGTGGGCCCCCGAGCTGCTGCAGGCGGCTCTGGACGCCGGCGAGATCAGCGTCGGTGACATCGACCTGGCGCTCCACCGCAGGTACGTGCAGATGTTCACCTACGGCATCTTCGACCGCCCCATCGTCCAGACGCCGATCGACTACGACGCGGGCGGTCGCACGGCGTACGAGATCGGCACCCACGGCGCGGTCCTGCTGCAGAACAACGGCGCCCTGCCCATCCCGAGCGATGTCCGGGACGTCGTCGTCGTCGGCAAGGCGACCCAGGTGTACGCCCAGCAGGCCGTCGCCGGTGGCGCACGCGTGGGCCACCCCTTCGGCAGCGGCGGTGGCAGCTCCGACGTCGTCCCCGCCTACTCGGTGGACCCCGTCGAGGGCCTGCTGAACACGCTCGAGGACCTCGGCAACACCGACGCCCAGGTCCGCCTCGTGCTGGTCGACGACGCCAACCAGACGGCGACCATCGACGGCGAGGAGATCAGCTTCGAGGCTGCCCTCGCCGAGGTGGCCGGCGCCGACTCCGTGGTGGTCATGGCCGGCACGATCTCCGAGGAGGGCGCCGACCGCGCCACCTTCAGCGACACGACCGGGACCGAGCTGGTCGACATCGGTGACGGTCTCGACTGGTACGCCGACAACGTCAGCGCGATCGCCACCGTCGCCGGCTCCAACCCCGCGAAGAACAGCAACACCGTCGCGATGATCAAGGCCGTCCTCGGCGCCGGACCGTCGATGGTCGAGAAGACCGCACTGGTGCTCAAGGACAACGCCGGGGTCTCGATGGACCCGGCACTGGTCGGGCAGGACGGTCCGTCGATCCTCGAGGCGTGGTTCCCCGGTCAGGAGGACGGCAACATCGTCGCCGACCTGCTGTTCGGTGTCGTCAACCCGTCGGGCAAGTCCCCCGTCACCTACCCCTACGAGGGCAAGGGCTTCCTGGACGAGATCGGCGCCGAGGAGTTCCCCGGGGTCCGGGTCGGGGACGAGGAGATCGGGATCGGCTTCGGGGGCTCGGGCGGCACCATCATCGGACGACCCACCGTGCAGTACACGGAGGGTGTCAACATCGGGTACCGCTGGTACGACGCGAACCTCAGTGGTGAGTGCGCCCCGGCGGAGAGCGGCGCGAACCCGTGCGTCGCGTTCCCCTTCGGCCACGGGCTCTCGTACACCGACTTCGAGGTGACCGACCTGGTGGTCACGCCGACGTCGGACGGCATGAGCCCGGTCACCGTCGAGGTCACCGTCGAGAACACCGGTGACGTCGCCGGTGCGGAGGTCCCGCAGGTGTACGTCAGCCTGCCGGACGCCGCCGCGGACTCCCCGCGGCGCCTCGTCGGCTTCCAGAAGGTCCAGCTGGAGCCCGGCGAGGCGAAGCAGGTCGAGATCACCATCGACCCGACGGCGTCGAGCCACCCGCTGTCCGTCTGGGACGGCGAGGCTGACGAGTGGACGACACCCGAGGGCGACGTCGTCGTCCAGGTGGGCACCTCGTCGGGCGACGTCACGCTGTCGGACACGGTCACGGTCGACACGTCCGTGCCGGTGACCTTCCCGGACGTGCCGGCGACGCACGACTTCGCCGAGGCCATCGCCTGGCTCGTGCAGGCGAACATCACCACCGGGTACGAGGACGGCACGTTCCGGCCCACCACGCCGATCTCGCGCCAGGCGATGGCGGCGTTCGTGTACCGGCTGGTCCACGACGGGGCCGACGCCCCGGGGTGCACCACCCGGCCGTTCCCCGACGTCGACGTGGCCAACCAGTTCTGCGGCGAGATCGCCTGGATGCAGGACGCCGGGCTGACCACCGGCTACGCCGACGGCACGTACCGGCCGACGGCGGCGATCTCCCGGCAGGCGATGGCGGCGTTCCTGCACCGCCTGCTCACCGACGACGCCGCCGCCGCGGACTGCACGGCGGCGCCCTTCACCGACGTCAGCGTCGGGGACCGGTTCTGCGGTGAGATCTCCTGGCTCAAGGAGCAGGGGCTGACGACGGGGTACGAGGACGGCACGTTCGGCACGACCGTGGCGATGTCCCGGCAGGCGATGGCCGCCATGCTGTACCGCGCCGTCGTCACTGAGGGGCTCACGGTCGGCTGATGGTTCGAACGGATCGCGCCTGAGGGCCGGTCCCGGGGGCACGGCCGGCGCAGCCCCGGCGACGACACGGACCACCCCGGTGGAGCGACAGCTCCACCGGGGTGGTCCTTCTCGTGTCGCTCCCCTGCGCGGTCCTCGCCTGCCGGCCTCGCGAGGCAGCCGGTGACACCACAGCCTCATGGCAGCACGGCGCCACGGCCGCACCGCCCGAGCGCAACTCATGGCAACCGCTGGCCATCTGGCGGCGGCGCACGGCACCTTGACGCTCGGGACTGGACGCGGCTGCCGGCCGCCCACAGCACCTCCGTGCGCGTGAAGACGCGCGTCGGCGCATCGCGCCGGTCACCCGAAGTCGAAGGAGACTCACATGACACCACCGTCCCGTAGCCGCAGACGCGGCCTGCTCGCCCTCCTCACGGCCGTGCCCCTGGCACTCGCCGGTACGGGGGCCGCAGTCGCCGGAGTCGCCACCGGCGTCGCCACCGCGCCCGGCGGCGTGCGGGCGGCGGCCGCGACCCATCCCTGGATGGACACCACCCTGACTCCTCAGGAGCGCTCGCGTCTCCTGCTCGAGGCCCTGACGCTGGACCAGAAGTTCCAGCAGCTCAGCGGCGCCAGTCCGGAGGTCCTGCCGGACCTGCCCGAGTGCTTCGGCGCTCGGCACGTCACCGGCATCGAAGAGCTCAGCATCCCCACGCTCCGCATCACCAACGGGCCGGTGGGCGTCGGGCAGAACGACTGCGTCGACCCTGCGGTCTTCGGTGGCCCGAACCCGCCGCCGCCGGGCAGCAACCCGTACGTCCACAGCTCCTCGGCGAAGGCGACCGCGCTGCCGTCCGGAACGACCGTCGCTGCCTCCTTCGACCGGGGCGTCGCGGGCGACTTCGGCGGCGTGATCGCCGACGAGATGAACAGCCTGGCTCTGCACGTGTTCGAGGCTCCGGGCGTGAACATGGCGCGGTTGCCGGTCCTGGGCCGCAACTTCGAGTACTTCGGTGAGGACCCGTACCTGACCGGGGTGATGGGTGTGGCCGAGATCGAGGCGGTCCAGGACCAGGGCATCATCGCGATGGCCAAGCACTACGCCGCCAACGAGCAGGAGACGAACCGGCGGACGATCCAGACCACCGTCGACGAGCGCACCCTGCACGAGATGTACCTGCTGCCGTTCGAGATGGCGGTCAAGGACGGCGACGTCGCGTCTCTCATGTGCGCGTACAACTACGTCAACGGCTCGGCGTCGTGCGAGAACGAGTACCTGCTCAACACGGTCCTGCGCGACCAGTGGGGCTTCGAGGGGTACGTGCAGTCGGACTTCTTCGCCACGAAGAGCACCGTCCCGACCCTGCTGAACGGCATGGACCACATGATGCCGGTGGCCCAGCAGTGGGCACCTGAGCTCCTGCAGGCAGCACTCGACGCGGGCGAGATCACGGTGGGCGACATCGACCAGGCGCTGGACCGCCGGTACGTGCAGATGTTCACGTACGGGATCTTCGACCGGCCGCTCGTCCAGACGCCGATCGACTACGACGCCGGCGGCGAGACCGCTCGGGAGATCGGAACCCGCGGCGGCGTCCTGCTGCAGAACAACGGCGCGCTCCCGATCGCGTCCGACGTCCAGGACGTCGTGGTCATCGGCAAGGCGACCCAGGTCTACGCCCAGCAGGCTGTCTCGGGCGGTGCCCAGGTGGGCAAGGCGCCCGGGTCCGACGGCCGCGGCAGCTCCATCGTCGTCCCGATGTACGAGGTGGCGCCGGTCGAAGGCCTGCGCAACGCGCTGACCGAGCTGGGTAACACGAGCGCCGCTGTCCGCCTCGTCCTGGTCGACGACGCCAACCAGACCGCGACCATCGACGGCGCTGCGGTGTCGTTCGAGGCCGCGCTGGCCGAGGCCGCCGCTGCCGACGCCGTCGTGGTGATGGCCGGCACGGTCACCACGGAGGGAGCGGACCGTGCGACGTTCACCGACGCCTCGGGGAACGCACTGGTCGAGTCCGGTAACGACCTGGACTGGTACACGGACAACATGGCGGCTGTGACGACCGCCACCGAGGGTGCGAACCCCGCGAAGAACAGCAACACGGTCGCCATGATCAAGGCCGTCATGGGCGCGGGCCCCACGATGAGCGAGAAGACCACGCTGGTGCTCAAGGACAACGCCGGGGTCGAGATGGACCCGTCGTTCGTCGGTCACGACGGCCCGTCCATCCTCGAGGCGTGGCTCCCTGGTCAGGAGGACGGCAACATCGTCGCCGACCTGCTGTTCGGTGTCGTCAACCCCTCCGGCAAGTCGCCGGTGACCTACCCCTACGTCGGGAAGGGCTTCCTGGACCACGCGACGCCGCTCCAGTACCCCGGGCAGATCGTCGACGGCCTGCAGACGGTGGAGTACACGGAGGGGGTGAACATCGGCTACCGCTGGTACGACGCGAACGTCAGCGGCGAGTGCGCTGAGGCTGCTGATGGCTCGAACCCGTGCGTGGCGTTCCCGTTCGGTCATGGGCTGTCGTACAGCGACTTCGAGATCTCGGACCTGGTGGTCGGGCCCACCTCGAACGGGGTGGACCCCATGACCGTCCAGGTCACGGTGGAGAACACCGGTGACGTGGCGGGTGCCGAGGTGGCGCAGGTCTACCTCGAGCTGCCGGAGTCGGTGAGCTCTGCGCCGCGGCGTCTGGTGGGCTTCGACAAGGTCGAGCTCGCGCCGGGGCAGAAGAAGCAGGTCATGATCACGATCGACCCGGCAGCGGCCAACCACCCGCTGTCCGTGTGGGACGAGGAGACCGACGGGTGGACGACGCCGTCGGGTGAGTTCGCGGTCCACGTCGGCACCTCGTCGGGTGACCTGGGGCTGACGAGCGTGGTGACGGTCGACCCGACCGCACCGGCGACCTTCCCGGACGTCCCGGCGACGCACCACTTCGCCGAGCAGATCGCGTGGCTGGTGGAGCGCGGTATCACCACCGGCTACGAGGACGGCACGTTCCGCCCGACGACGCCGATCTCGCGTCAGGCGATGGCGGCGTTCGTGTACCGGCTGGTCCACGACGGGGCCGACGCTCCCGAGTGCACCACCAAGCCGTTCGTCGACGTCGACGTGGCGAACCAGTTCTGCGGAGAGATCGAGTGGATGAAGAGTGCGAGCCTGACGACGGGGTACGCCGACGGCACGTACCGGCCCGAGGTGGCGAACTCCCGCCAGGCGATGGCGGCGTTCCTGCACCGTCTGTTCACCGACGAGGACCACGCCGCGGCGTGCGCGGCGGCGCCGTTCCCGGATGTCAGCGTCGGCGACCCGTTCTGCGGTGAGATCGCCTGGCTCAAGGAGCACGACCTGGCCACCGGCTACGACGACGGCACGTTCGGCAAGGCTGCGCCGATGTCCCGCCAGGCCATGGCCGCCATGTTGTACCGCGCCGTCGTGACCGAGGAGCTGCCGCTCGGCTGACGAGCACGACAGCCTGGCCAGGGATTGACGGCCGGGCCGCACGCGTGGACGGACGGACCCCTCCGGCGGTGCCCACGGGCACCACCGGGGGGGTCCTCTCGTCGACCGTACGACCGAGCCGCACGTCGTCGTCGCCGCTGTTCGACAGGGCGGCCGATGACGGCGCTGCCGGCCCCGCTCCCCTGCCGTACCGCCGACGCGGTATCCCTGTCACCGCATGCGGGTGACGCCGCCGGTACGAGCGGACACCACGATGAGGTGCGGCGTCGTGCCCAGCGCCGGAAGGCGCCACGCGGTGCTCGCCACGACCGCCGCCGCGACCGTGTGCCTCCATCCGGGCAAGGCGACAGGCGCACGTGAGCCGGCTAGGTGGCCGATCCCCGATCCCCGATCCCCGTGAGGTGACCCCGTGCGTCCGACCGGTTCCGCCGGGGACCCCGCAGCCAGCCGTCCGTCCGCGGCGGGGCTGCCTCTCACGTTCGTCACGCTTGCGGTGATGTCGGCCGGGGTGGCCTTCCGGGATGACACCCTCACCGCCCCGGAACCAGGAATCGTGCTGTTCACGGTCCTCGCGTGGCTCCCCCTGCTCGCCCGAACCGCCTACCCCCTACCGGTGCTCGTGGTCACTGCGCTTGCCGAGATCGCGCAGCTCGTGCTCCTGCCCGTGGTCAGCCCGGACTGGCAGGGCGTCGACCCGTTTGCGGCGTTTCAGCCGGTGCCGGTGGCAACGGTGACTGCTGCGTTCACCGCAGCGGTCCGCTGCTCCCGACGTCAGGCATGGATCGTCGGAGGTGGCGCGGCGGCGGCGATCCCGGCCGCAGCGATGCTGACCGTGGGGTCGGAGCTGAAGACCTACGCCTTCCCGATCCTGGTGATGGCGAACCTCGTGGTCACCGGGACAGGGACGGGAGCGGCCATCGCGGCCCGTCGGAAGCGGGCCGGTCGGGAAGCCGCGGACCGGCTGGAGCGCACACGCCGCGCGGTCGAGGAGGAACGCCTGCGGATCGCGCGCGACCTGCACGACGTCGTCGCACACCACCTGACGCTGGTGGACGCGCAGGTCTCGGTGGCCGGCTATCTCGTCCGGCAGGACCCGGCTCTGGCCGCGACCGCCCTGGACAATCTGACACGGCACACGCGCCTGGCACTGGACGAGCTGCGAGCGACGGTCGGGCTGCTTCGTGGTCGCACGGAGGAAGAACCCGCGACTCGCCCCCCGACCCCGGCGTCCACGACCTACCCCGGCTGGTGGCGGACACTCGCGCAGCCGGCACCGACGCCGAGCTGGTCGTCAGAGGCCGCCCCCATGGTCTCACCGCCCGAGCTGACGTCGCGGGGTACCGCATCGTCCAGGAGGCTCTGACCAATGCGGCCAAGCACGCCCCGGGCTCGCCCGTGACGATCGAGATGACGTGGACGGATGCGCAGCTCCTGCTCAGCGTGACGAACGCTCCTCCGCGAGCGGCGCCGCCCCACCCACGCGCCGCAGGGACCGGCAGCGGACTGCTGGGGATGCGCGAGCGCGCCGCCGCAGCGGGTGGCGCGGCCGCGCACGAGCCCACCCATGACGGGGGCTTCCGCGTCACGGTGACCCTCCCAGCCGACCCCTCACCGATCCAGGAGCTGCCATGACCACTCGTGTCCTGCTTGCCGACGACCAGGCGCTGCTGCGCGCCACATTCCGCCTGCTCCTGGACTCGACGGACGATCTGGAGGTGGTGGGAGAGGCGTCCACGGGACTGGAAGCCGTCGGTCGAGCACGCAGCGACCGCGCGGACGTGGTGGTCATGGACATCCGCATGCCTGAGATGGACGGGATCGAGGCGACGCGCCGCATCACCGCCGACGACGCGCTGGCGGGGGTCCGGGTCCTCGTCCTCACGACGTTCGAGACGGACGACGTCGTCATCGAGGCACTTCGCGCCGGTGCGTCGGGGTTTCTCGGCAAAGGGGTGGAGCCGGCCGTTCTCATCTCGGCGATCCGCACCGTGGCGGCAGGCGAACAGCTGCTCTCCCCGGCGGCGACCACCGCGCTCGTCGCTCGCTTCCTCGCACACGTCCCCGCCGTACAGCGGCCGGACGTGACACTGGACCCGCTGACCACGCGGGAGAGAGAGATCACGGCCCTTGCGGCGCGCGGGATGTCGAACGAGCAGATCGGCAGACACCTCGTGATCAGCCCGACGACAGCCAAGACGCACATCAACCGCGCGATGATGAAGACCGGATCCCGTGATCGAGCCCAGCTGGTCGTGTACGCCTACGAGACCGGACTGGTGTCACCGGGCGCAGGCTGAGCCGCGTCGATGCCATGCGGTCGAGCCCTCGATCCATCTGGGCGACCGAGCAGGTCTCCCCGTCGCCCGCCGGACGACACGACCACGATGCCCTGCGGCCGCCGCGCAGCCGCAGGGTGACCGAGCCGGCTCGACACCTCGGGAGGGCGGTGATCCGAGTACGCCCGCTCGGCGGACTCGAGGGCGGTACGTACTGCGGATGGATGACGGAAGGCGGTCCAGGCGGACGACGTCGAAGACGGCGCCTGGAGCCACGATTGAGGAGTTGGAAAGCCAGACACCGAGAGGAAGAATCCCATGGAGAAGAGCATCCCGGTCCCGACCTTCACCGAGCGCGCCAAGGAGCGGCTCTACGAGGCGTGGGACGCCTGGAAGCCCGGGTACGAGGACTGGATCGCCTGGTCGAACGAGCTCTACGCACCTGATGCCCTCATGATCGCGATGGACGGCGACACCCCGGAGCTGTTCCGCGACTACCAGGCGAAGATGAAGCACTTCCGCGACCAGTTCGACATGAAGATGGGCGTCATCGACCGGTGTGTCGCTGCCGACGGCGTGACCGCCCACACCTACAAGATGTCCATGACCCCGAAGGGGCAGGGCGAGGACCAGACCATCGTCATCCCGGTGACGGAGTTCAACCACTTCGGCATCGTGCCCGGCTACGACAAGCCCATGGTCGTCAAGCTCGAGCTCGTGACGGCCGACGGGGTGTAGCCGTCCGCGCGGGCGCCGGGCAGCCCGGCGGATGTGTCAAGCGCGGCCGGCTCGGCTGCAGATCACGAGCCGGCCCGTGCTTGCCGTCGATCGTCCACCTGATGGCACCCGTCCACGTCTTCACGCCAAGGGCGCGGACCGCACTCGACGTCAGAGGTCACGAGTCTGCGCCTCCTCCACCTCGGTCTCCCTGCAGTGGAGATTTCGCTGACGTCTCTCGACATCGACCTGCTGCCCGAAGTCGGGTGCTCGATCCGCGACGATCCCCTCGGGGATGCCGCCTGAGCAGCCGTTGTCCTGGCGGTCACCGGTCTCGAGTGCGGGCGTCCGCCACGGTGCTGTTCGCCGACCAGGTGTCGTGCCCACGGAGGTTGCCGCAGCGGCGAGTACCTCCGGGCGCAGTGACGGGTGTCGAGCAGCGGCAGCCGGTCAAGCCGGCGACACTCCTGCCCGGATCCCGCGCAGGACCGCGGTGGTGAGCGCTGCGCACAGTGCGACACCGAGCGCTCCGGTGATGCCGATGAACAGGTCGCTGCCGGCGCCGTAGTCCGCCAGCGGCGCGCCCGACCACGCGTGGTCGCGTGCTGCGTCGGCGAAGCCCACCGTCCGGGCGGTGGCTTCGAGCCCGTCCGGCGTCGAGGCCGCGAAGGGTGAGAGCGCGACAGCCGCGATCATCGCGATCGTGAGGGCGCCGCGACGAGCGACGGCGGACGGCGCGGCGCCGACGACCGGACCGGGCGCCGCGCCCGGCGCCGCGATCCCCGGTGCGACCGCGTGGGCCAGCGACACCACCCCGGCGGTGATGGCCGCCTCGCCGACCCCGATCAGCAGGTGCACACCGACCATCTGGGACACGAGCCGACCGGCCGGGACCGGCACCGTGCCGCCGGCCGCGAAGAGCAGGGCGAACAGGGCTGCTGCGGAGACGACGCTGACCAGACCGCCCGCGGCAGCTGAGCACGCGAGCGCGTGGACGGCCCTCCGGCCTCGCACGCCATGGTGCACGAGCCGCGCCGTCGCCCATCCGACCAGCGTGCCGACGACCGCGATGAGCAGGACGTTCGGCCCGATCGCGGTGAGCCCACCGTCCGCGAACACCAGCGCCTGGACGAGCACGACGGCCGTGACGCTGAGCAGCCCGAGAGCCGGTCCGAGCAGGGAGGCGGCCAGGGCACCGCCGAGGAGATGGCCGCTGGTCCCGCTCGCGACCGGGAAGTTGAGCATCTGCAGTCCGAACACCAACGCGGTGGTGGCCGCGGCGAGGCGCACCCTGGCTCGCACGACGGCGCGTCCGGCCACCTCGTCAGGTGCACAGGCGGTCAGCGCTGCCAGCTCGTCGCGACTGCGCCGCACAGCTAGGGCGACGACGACGCCGGCCGCTGCCGTGATGGCGACGGTCGTCTGAGGATCGAGGAAGTGGTCGGGCAGGTGCACGGGCGGTCTCCGATGAGCGACGGGAACTGGCCAGGGTGCCCGCGCTCAGCGCAGGCGGTACAGGACCTCGCCCGCCTGCGGGACGACGAGGGCGCCGGGGTCGGTGGCCCAGGCGTCGACGTCCACCTCGGCCGGGTCGAGGTAGTCGAGGTTGGCGGCACGCACCACGGCCTCGGGGATGCCGGTCGCGAGGGTCACGGTGACCCGGCACCGCTCGCCGTGCTCGTCGTCGTAGGTGCCCGCACCGCGCAGGTGCGTGGAATGAGCGAGGTCGCCCCACGGGGTGCCGGAGAACCGGTCCCACTGCTTCACGAAGTAGTCGCGGCAGTGGTACCCGATCTCCAGGATCTGCGGGTGCATCACCGAGATCTCGGTGATGTGCGGGGCGTACAGCACCACCTGACCGCCGTCGGCCACCACCGGCTCGACCTTGTAGAACCCCTTGGCCCCGGTCCACATGTCCTCGTACTTGGTCGGGATGATCGACAGCACGCGCTCCACCGGGGCGTCCAGGTAGGTCACGTGGGTCTGTGCCGAGACGTCCGCGGCCGCCGCCCACGACTCCTCGGGCGTCCCCCACGCCGCCGCGTGCAGCTCACCGGTCCCCGACTGGGCCACCACGCACAGCGCGTACCGTTCGCCAGGGACCAGGGACGCCGCCTCGTCGATCAGCGCCCGCACCGGGGTGATCCCGCGGGTGCCGATGATCTCCACGCTCGAGATCAGGGCGCCGAGCCAGTGCGAGACGTTGATGACGTCCTTGACCGCCACCCCGGGGAACAGGTACTTGTTCCCGCCGGAGAAGCCCACCACCTCGTGCGGGAACACCGGACCGACGATCACGGTCACGTCGTGCTCGACCACCGCCCGGTTCAGCCGGACGTCGACCGGCCGCACCAGCCGCCCCTCGGACAGCTCCGCGAGCCGCTCGGCGCTGATGGTGCCCACCGAGGTGAACGTCCCCTCGTCCCACCACTCGTGGTTGAGCACCGTCATGCCCGGATAGGTGGCCTCCAGCTCACCGGGGGCGTACCCCAGGTGCCGCGCCAGGTCCGGCTCGGACATCGCCGCGTGCGTGCCGAGCGCGACGAGGACGGTCAGCCGGCTGACCCGTCCGTGCGCCGCGGCATGCACCGCGGACAGCAGCAGCGGCAGCGGGCAGCTGCGGGTGGCGTCCGGCACCAGCACGCACAGGCTGCGACCGTCCAGCTCGACCCCCGCCAGCTGCTCGGCCACGAACGTCCGCACGCTCGCGGGGTCGAGGACCTGGTCCGGTCCCCCGATCCGGGCGGCGGCGGACGTGGACGGCGAGACCCCGATGACGCTCATGGCCTCAGCGTGCGCCGCCGTGACGTCCGGGGCAACGCCGGGCGGAGCGGCACGACGGGCGCGGCGACAACTGGCGGCAATCGGTTGTCGCTCGCAGAGGCCGCCGCCGACACTCACCGCCATGACGAGCCCGACGCCGCGCCTCGCGCTGCACCCTGACCGCCTGCTGCCCACCGAGCCCAGCACCCGCGAGGTGGCGCGACGGCTGTACGGGGCGGTCCGGGACCTGCCGATCATCTCCCCGCACGGCCACGTCGACCCCGGCACCCTGCTGCACGACACCCCGTTCGCCGATCCGGCCGCGCTGTTCGTCACCCCCGACCACTACGTGACCCGCCTGCTGCACGCGTCCGGTGTCCGGCTGGACGACCTCGGCGTGGGCCGGGGCCCGCTGGCCGAGGACGAGGCCCGGGCGGTGTGGCGCCGGTTGTGCTCGCACTGGGACGCGTTCCGCGGGACCCCCGTGCGCTACTGGCTGGAGAGCGAGCTGGCGGACATCTTCGAGGTGACCGTCCGGCCGTCCGCGGACACCGCCGACGACATCTACGACACCATCGCCGACCGGCTGGCACGCCCCGAGTACCGCCCGCGTGCGCTGTACGAGCGGTTCGGCATCTCCCTGCTGGCGACCACCGACGACCCCGTCGACGACCTCGCCGCGCACGCCGCCCTCGCGGCGGACCCGACGTGGCACGGCCGGGTCATCCCCACCTTCCGCCCCGACCGGTACCTCGAGGTGGGGACACCGGGATGGGCCGGCCACGTCACCCGGCTCGGGGAGTCCGCCGGCGTCGACACCGGGACCCTTGCCGGGTGGATCGCGGCGATGGAGGCCCGCCGGACCCACTTCGCCGAGCACGGGGCGCGGTCCAGCGACCACAGCCACGAGGACGTCGGGACCCAGCCGCTGGACGCCGCCGAGGCGGAGCGGATCTACCGGGCCGGTGTCGCGGGGACGGCCCGCGTCGACGAGGCGGTCGCGCTGCGGCGTCACCTGCTGCTGGAGATGGCCCGGATGGCCACCGAGGACGGCCTGACCATGACGCTCCACCCGGGCGTGCGCCGCGGCCACCACGGCCCGACGCTGCGCAGCTTCGGTCCGGACACGGGCCACGACATCCCGCTGCGGGGGGACTTCACCGACCCGCTGCGCCCCCTGCTCGAGCGGTTCGGCACGCACCCGAACCTGCGTCTGGTGCTGTTCACGCTCGACGAGACGGTGTTCTCCCGCGAGCTCGCGCCGCTCGCCGGCTTCTACCCCTCGGTGTACGTCGGCGCCCCGTGGTGGTTCCTGGACGCCCCCGAGGCGGTGCGCCGGTGGCGGTCCGCCGTCACCGAGTCCGCCGGCCTGTCCAAGACGTCGGGGTTCATCGACGACACCCGGGCGTTCTGCTCCATCCCGGCCCGGCACGACATGGCCCGCCGGCTCGACAGCGGCTTCCTCGCCCAGCTCGTCACCGAGCACCGGCTCGACGAGGACGAGGCGCTCGCCGCCGCGGTCGACCTGGTCAGCGGCCGCCCCCGCGAGGTGTTCGGCCTGTGAGCGGGCTTCATCGCGCGCGTCCGGCACCGCCCGTCCGGCACGTCCACCTGGGGCTCGGCAACTTCTTCCGCGCGCACCAGGCCTGGTACAGCCACCGCGCGCCCGACGCCGGTGACTGGGGGATCGCCGCGTTCACCGGCCGCAGTCCCGACCTGGCCGACGCCCTGTCCGCGCAGGACGGCCTGTACACCCTCGACGTCCGGGGCCCGGACGGGGACCGGTTCGAGCTCGTCGAGTCGGTCGTCGCCGCCCACGCGGCCACGGACCACGTCGCGTGGCTGCGCTACCTCGCCGACCCGGACGTCCGGGTCGTCACCTCGACCGTCACCGAGGCGGGGTACCTGCGCGCGGGTGGCGGTGTCGACACGTACCGCGCCGACGTCCGCGCCGACGTCCAGGCCCTCCGAGACGACGCCTCGGCCTCCGTCCGCACCGTCCCCGCCCGGCTGGTCGCGGGTCTGCTCGCCCGGCGGGCCGCCGACGCCGGACCGCTGTCGATCGTGCCGTGCGACAACCTGCCCGACAACGGCGCCGCGGTCCGCCAGGCGGTCCAGGGTCTGGCCGCGCTCGTCGACCCCTCCCTGGTGGGCTGGATCGAGGACGAGGTGAGCTGGGTGACCACCATGGTGGACCGCATCACCCCCGAGCCGACGGTGGACGACGTCGCCCTGGTCCGCACCGCGACGGGCACCGACGACCGCGCACCGGTGGTGACCGAGCCCTTCAGCGAGTGGGTGCTCAGCGGCGACCTCCGCGCCGGAGCCCCCGACTGGGGTGCGGCCGGCGTCGTCCTCACCGACGACGTCACGCCGTTCGAGGCACGCAAGCTCGGCCTGCTGAACGGCGCGCACTCGCTGCTCGCCTACGCCGCGCCGCTGCGCGGTCACGTCACGGTCGGCGAGGCGATCGCCGACGACGTGTGCCGGGACTGGGTCGAGCAGTGGTGGGACGAGGTCTCCCGGCACCTGAGCCTGCCCGCCGACGACGTCGCCGCGTACCGGGCGGCACTGACCGCGCGGTTCGAGAACCCCGCCATCCGTCACCGGCTCGACCAGATCGCGGCCGACGGCTCCCAGAAGGTGCCCGTGCGGTTCCTGCCCACCGTGCGCCTCGAGCGCGCCGCCGGCCGGCTGCCCGACGGCGGCCTGCGTGCCGTCGCGGCGTGGGTGCTGCACCTGCGCGGGGACGGCGTCCCGGTCACCGACGCGGCCGGCGGCGACGTGGTGCGGCTGGCCTCCGGGACGCTCGAGCAGGCGGTGCCACGGGTCGTCCGGGCACTGGACGTCGCGCTGGCCGACGACGACGCGGTGCTCGCTGCCGTCGTCGCGCACGCGCGCGACCTGGCGCCACGATGACCGCGGTCCGCCCACCGCACGCCCGGCCCGCCGAGCCCGCCCGGCGCCCGCACCGCGTCATCATCGGCGTGGACGTCGGCACGACCGCCGCGAAGGTCGTCGCCTTCGGTGTGGACACCCTCTGGCGGCACGTCGCGGTGCGCGAGTACCCGCTGCTCGAGCCGGTGGCGGGCCAGGCGGTGCAGGATCCCGACGTGGTGGTCGAGGCGATGCTCGCTGCCCTGTCGGACTGCGTGGCCGCGTCGGCCGGGACCGAGGTGATCGGTGTGTCGGTGAGCGCGGCGATGCACGGGCTCGTCGGGCTCGACGCCGCCCTGCGGCCCCTGACGCCCCTGGTCACCTGGGCGGACGGTCGCGCGATCGACGTCTCCCGGGGGCTGCGGGCCGCCGGTCTGGCCGCCGAGCTCCACGCCGCGACCGGCACGCCGGTGCACCCGATGTCGCCGCTCACCAAGCTCGTGTGGTTCGCCCGTCACGAGCCCGCCGTGTGGACCGCCACCCGGTGGTGGGTCGGCCTGAAGGACCTGGTCCTGCACCGCCTCACCGGCGAGCTCGTCACCGAGCTGTCGTCGGCGTCGGCGACCGGGCTGATGGACCTGCGCAGCCGTGGGTGGAGCCCTGCCGCCGTCGACCTGTCGGGCGCCCGCCCGGACCAGCTGCCACCGATCCTGCCGACCACCGCGGTGCGCGGCCTGGCACCCGACGTCGCGTCGCGGGTCGGCCTGCCCGCGGGGACCCCGGTGGTCCTCGGGGCGGCCGACGGGCCACTGGGCAACCTGGGGACGGGCGCCATGAGCCCCGGGGTGGTGGGCATGTCGCTCGGCACCTCCGGGGCGGTCCGCACGATCGTCGAGGCGCCGCCGGCGGCACTGCACCCGGCGCTGTTCTGCTACGCCCTGACGGAGTCGGCGTGGGCCGTCGGCGGCGCGGTGAGCAACGGCGGCATCGTCGTGCGCTGGGCCGGGGAGAGCCTCGCCCCCGACCTCGACGGCGTCCCGGGTGGAGCCACCGCCGACGAGCGCCTGCTCGACCTCGCCGCGTCGGTCCCCCCGGGTAGCGACGGGCTGCTCATGCTCCCGTACCTGCTGCCCGAACGCGCCCCGCTCTGGGACCCGGACCTGAGCGGGGCGCTGTGGGGGCTGCGCCGTCGCCACACCCGTGCCCACGTGGTCCGGGCGGCCGTCGAGGGGGTCGCCCTGCAGCTGGCGAGCATCGTGGACACCATCGACGCGGTGGTCCCCGTGACCTCGGTCCGGGCCACCGGTGGGGCTCTGCGGTCGCCCGTGTGGCGCCACGTGCTGGCGGCGGTGCTCGGACGTCCGCTCGTGGTGGCCGGCGCCGCCGAAGGGTCGGCACTGGGCGCCGCGGCGCTCGGGCTGCACGCCCTGGGCCACGCCCCCGTGCTCGCCGAGGCGACCGCCATGCTCTGCGGGCCGGCAGCGCACGCGACCGACTCCGTCCCGACCGACCGGGACGCCGCGGCCGTCTACACCCGCACCCGGGCGGTGCTGCCCGAGCTGCTCCGGGCGATGGCCACGACCGACGCCATCCTGGCCGGCCGCTGAGCCCACGTCCCTGCCGGCCGGCCGAGGCCGCGACGGGCCTGTCGTCCCGGTCTCAGGCCGACAGCCCGCCGGCCCGGGACGGACGCGCACCGGACCCGTCCGCGACGGGCTCGGGCTGCCCGTCGGCGGCGTCCTCACCCCAGTCCCCGCGTCGGGCGTGCACCCGGCTGCGCAGCGCGAGCAGCCCACCGCCGAGCACCGCTGCCAGCAGCGACCCCGCCAGCACGGCGGCCTTGACCGCCTCGTGGCGCTCGTCCCCGCCGAACGAGAGCTCGGCGATGAGCAGGGACACCGTGAAGCCCATGCCGGCGACGACGGAGACCGCGCCCACGTCCCACCAGGACAGCCCGCGCCCGAGCGTGGCGTGCGTGAACCGCACGAGCAGCGCGGTCGCCAGCAGGATCCCGAGCGGCTTGCCCACGACGAGGCCCAGGACGACCCCCTGCGCCGCGGGGTCCGTGACGGCACGGCCGAGCGCTGCCGGGTCGAGGCTGACCCCGGCGGCGAAGAACGCGAACACCGGCACGGCGAGCCCGGCCGACACCGGACGCCAGCGGTGCTCCAGCCGCTCCGCGGCGCTCATCCCGCGTCCGTGCTGAGCCAGCGCCGGGACGGTGAACCCGAGCAGGACGCCGGCGATGGTGGAGTGGACCCCGGACGCGTGCATGGCCGCCCACGCGAGGACCGCCAGGGCGACCAGGACGACGCCGGGGACCTTCCCGCTGCGGACAGCGGCGCCGAACAGGGCGATGACCGCCGCGCTGGCGACCAGCCAGCCGAGCTGCAGCCCGTGGCTGTAGAAGATCGCGATGACGACGATCCCGAGGAGGTCGTCGACCACCGCCAGGGTCAGCAGGAAGGCGCGTAGCGCCAACGGCAGCCGGCTGCCTGCGGCGGCGAGCACCGCCACCGCGAAGGCGATGTCGGTGGCCACCGGCACGGCCCAGCCCTGTGGCGCACCGTCGGCGGCGAGCGCGTTCACCGCGGAGTAGACCAGCGCGGGGACGACCATGCCGCCGACCGCGGCGACGATGGGGACGATCGCCGACGACGGTCGGCGCAGCTCGCCGGTGACGACCTCCCGCTTGAGCTCGAGGCCGACGACGAAGAAGAAGATGGCCAGCAACCCGTCGGTGGCCCAGTGCGCGACGGTCAGGTCCAGACCGATCGCAGCCGGCCCGACGACGGTCCCGGCCAACGCCTGGTACGTCTCACGCCACGGCGAGTTCGCCCAGACCAGCGCCGCGACCGTGGCCAGCAGCAGCAGCCTGACCGCCGCGGACTCCGTGCGGAGCGTGTCGGAGAGGTTGGCCGCACCGCCGGGGCTGAGCGGGGAGAAGAGCGAGCGTGGCTGGGACGGCATGGCGGGCTCCAGGGGCGGCCGGCGCGGCGGGACCGCCGGGTTCAGGGGTGGGTCGTGGACGCACGGACGGCGCCGGGCGGGGCACGGACCCGCGGTGGCGGATCCCCGCCCCGCCCGTGCGGTGCCGGAGGACGGCGATCAGGTTCCCAGCAGGCCCAGCTGCGTCGGCAGCCAGGTGGACAGCTGCGGCACGAACACCACCAGGAACAGCCCCACGACGAGCGCGAGGAGGAACGGCAGCAGCTTGGAGATCACCGGCTCGATCCGTAGCCCGCCGACGCGTGCCGCGACGAACAGGACGTTGCCGACCGGGGGTGTGATGACGCCGACGCACAGGTTGTAGACGAGCATCGTCCCGAAGTGCACCGGGTCGATGCCGAACTCCAGCGCGATGGGCAGGAAGATCGGCGTGAAGATGAGGATCGCCGGCGTGGGGTCCATGAACGTCCCGACGACCAGCAGGATCACCATCATGATGAGGAGGATGGCCGTCGGGTTGCTCGTCAGGGCCAGCATCCCGTCCGAGATGATCTCCGGGATCCGGGCGAACGACATGATGAACGACAGCGCGGAGGACACCCCGACGAGCAGCATGACGATCGCCGTGGTCCGTGCCGACTCCAGCAGGATCCCGGGCAGGGCCTTGACCTTGAGCATGCGGTACGCGAACCCGAGGACGAGGCAGTAGACGACGGCGATCGCCGCGGACTCGGTGGCCGTGAAGAGCCCGGTCAGGATGCCGCCGATCACGATGATGATCATGAGCAGCGACGGGACGGCCTTCCACAGCACCACCAGGGCCTGCCGGAACGAGACCCGCCCGGTGCTCTTGAGCTCCGGACGCTTGCGGACGTACAGCCAGACGACGACCATGCACGCGCCGGTCCAGACCAGGCCGGGCCCGATGCCGGCCATGAAGAGGGCGGCGATCGAGGTGCTGCTGACCAGTGAGTACACGATGAACGTGTTGCTCGGCGGGATCAGCATCCCGGCGGGCGCCGACGCCGCGTTGACCGCCGCCGAGAAGCTGCGGTCGTAGCCCTCCTCGCGCTGCCGGGGACCCATGACCGTGCCCACAGCAGCCGCCGCGGCGACCGCGGCGCCGCTGACCGCGCCGAACATGGCGTTGGCCACGACGTTGGTCTGCGCCAGCGAGCCCGGCGCCTTGCCGACGAGGACCTTGGCGGCGTCGATCAGCCGCCCGGCGATCCCGCCGTTGTTCATCAGGACGCCGGCGAGCACGAAGAAGGGGATCGCGAGCAGCGGGAAGGAGTTGATGCCGGTGAACATCCGCTGGGAGCTGGCCAGCACGGCACCCTCGACCCCGAGCAGCGCGATGGCGGCGAAGATTGCGGACAGGCCGATGGCGACGGCGATCGGCACGCTGAGCGCGATCATCGCGACGATGCCGACGAGCAGGATGAGCCCTGCGAGCGATGCGGGTTCCACGGTGTCTCCTAGATCGCGTCGTCGACGTCGGACGCGTCGGTGGCCACCTCGTCACCGCGAAGGACCGCGGTGACGTGGTAGAGCGCGTAGATGACGATCAGGGTGCCGGTGACCGGCATGACGAGGTACATCTTCCCGATCTGGGTGGGCAGCGCGGTGAGGTTGGTCGCCCACGTCCCCTGGGCGGCGCGCCAGCCGCCCCAGACCAGGCCGATCCCCGCGAACGCGATGATCGCGACCTGGACCAGGACGGCCACGGCGCGCTCGATCCCGCGCGGCAGCTTCCGGACGAGGAAGTCCACGGCGATGTGCCCGCGCTCGGAGAACACCAGCGCGGCGGCGAAGAAGCCGAGCCACACGAAGATGTAGCGGGCCGCCTCCTCCGACCAGGTGCTCGGGTCGCCGATCACCTGCCGGCTGAACACCTGCCACACGACGTCCAGCACCAGGACCGCGAAGAGCACGACGCAGGCCGCAGCGAGGACCTTGTCGAGGACGTTCTTCAGCGTGCGCACACCGGTCACCTCCCTTCCTTCACTCGTCCGGACAGCCGCGGGTCACTCGGCCGCGGCGCGCGCGGCGTCGTACAGGGCCTGCTGCGTCTCGTTCGTGATGAACTCCTCCGCCAGCGGCTCCAGCACGGAGCGGAACGCCTCGGTGTCGACGTCGGTGAAGGTCGCGCCGCCGGCCTCGGCCTGGGCGATGGCGTCCTCGGTGGCGGTCTGCCAGAGGTCGGTGTGCTCCTCGTGCGCCGCGGTCCACTCGGCGTCGAACGCCTCGCGGTCCTCCGGCGACATGCCCTCGAGGACGTCGGTGTTGATGACGAGGTAGTCCAGGCCCACCAGGTGGTTGGTGTTGGAGAAGTACGGCGCGACCTCGTAGTGCTTCTGCGTGAAGTACGAGACCTCGTTGTTCTCCGCGGCGTCCACCACGCCGGACTGCAGACCCGTGTAGAGCTCGCCGAAGGCCATCGGGGTGGCCGACGCGCCCATGGCCTCGGCCATCGCGATGTGCAGGTCGCTCTCCTGGACCCGCAGCTTCTTGCCGGCGAGGTCCTCCGGCGTCTCGACCGGCGCGTCCGTGGTGTAGACGCTGCGCGTGCCCTGCGTGAAGCCGCCCAGGACGGTGACGTTGTTGCTCTCCTCGAGCGAGGAGTACAGGTCGCCGACGATCTCCTCGTCGTGGATGACGCGCATCTGGTGCTCGACGGAGTCGAACACCTGCGGCAGGTTGAACACCAGGAAGTCCTCGTTGAGGTTCTCCAGCTGCGTCCCCGAGACGATGGCCATGTCCACCGTGCCGTCGCTGACGAGCTGCAGGGCCTCCTGCTGGGCTCCCAGGGTCTCGTTCGGGTAGACGTCGATCGAGTAGCGGCCGTCGGTGGCCTCCTCGAGCCGCTCACCGAAGTTGTCCAGCGCGATGAACGACGGGTGCTCCTCGGTCTGGTTCAGCGCGAGCCGCAGGGTGGCGCCCTCGCCGGAGGTGGTCGTCCCGCCCGCGTCGGTGTCCGCGTCGCCGCCGCCGCACGCGGAGAGCGTGAGAGCGGTGACGCCGACCAGAGCGGTCGCGGCGAGTCGTCGAGTGGTCTTCATCGTGATCTCTCTTCCCGCCCGGACGGGCGTGTTGGCGTGCTGGTGTCTGCCTGGGCAGGCCGCGGCGGGCGACGCCGCAGGACGTCGTCGTCGTGAGCCCGGGGTTGCTCGAGGGCACCGGTGCCACCCGGCGTGACGCCGGCGGTCGCGGTCCCCGTCGCTCGCCGTCGAGCGGCTCCGTGGACCGGCGGGCTCATTCAGGCAGTCGGCGCGCGGCGATGGCAACCAGTTGCCATCGGTTGCCGTGACCTCAGGCGGCCAGGCGCCCGAGGACCGGCCCGACCCGGGTTACGCCGTGCCGGACGGGTCGGTCCGACCCGCGGTGGCGCGCGAGGCCGACACCCAGGCGCTGCTCCGGCGCACCTTGCGGGTGGTGGACCCGCGCACGACGAGCTGCGCCGGCAGCAGCGCCGGGCGGACCAGGACGGGAGCCCGCGTGGCCATCTGGTCGAGCAGCGCGCGCACCGCGAAGGAGCCCAGCCGCCGCAGCGGGGCGGCGACCGTCGTCAACGGGGGCGTGCAGAAGTCGGACCCGAAGATGTTGTCGAAGCCGACCACGCTGACGTCCTCCGGCAGCCGGGCACCCATGCGGGCCAGGCCGCGCATCATGCCGATCGCCACCAGGTCGTTGTAGGCGATCGCCGCGCTGCTCGGCTGCTGGCGCAGCTTCTCGGCCGCCGCCAGCCCGCCGGCCAGCGTCGGTGCGAACGGGCCCAGCCGCCGCACCTTGATGTCGAGCTCGAACGCCGCCTCGCGCATGGAGCGCCACCGCATGCCGTCGACCCAGGACGCCTCCGGTCCGGCGACATAGGTCAGCGTGGTGTGCCCCAGCTCGGCCAGGTGCTCCACGGCGCGGCGCATCCCGCGCGGGTTGTCGGTGACCACGCTGGGCAGGTCCGTCACGACCCGGTTCAGGACCACGGTCGGTCGTTGCTTCGCCGCGACCCGGATGGCGGAGTCCGACATGCGCGACGTCGCGAGCACCAGACCCTCGACGAGCGGGAGCGTGCGGTTCAGCGCCTGCCGCTCGGCCTCCACCGACTCCTGGGCGTCCACCACGAGCATGGTGTAGCCGCCCTCGCTCGCCGCCTCCTCCGCACCGCGGATGATCTCGAAGAAGAACGGGTTGGTGGCGTCGGCGATGACCAGCGCGAGCAGGTCCGTCTTGCCGGTCGGCAGCGCCCGCGCCAGCGGGTTGGTGCGGTAGCCGAGCTCCGCGGCGACCGTGCGGATCCGCTCGGCCGTCTCGGCATTGACCCGGCCCGGACGGGAGAACGCCCTCGAGACGGTCGACGGCGCCACCCCGCACGCGAGTGCGACGTCGTAGATGGTCGGCTGCGTCCGTGCCTGCCTGGCCGGCTTCTCCTCCATCCCCGGCACGGTAGGCGCCCCCGCGCTCGGGCGGCAATCGGTTGCTGCCCGCGCCGCGCTCGGTTGGGCGGCAACTCGTGGCAACCGTTTGCCGGACGGCGGGGGCGCGCGCTGCACTGGCACCGGCCCGCCGTCGCGCCCAGGCCCGTACGCCCCGGACCCGCCCGCACCGCCGGCCCGACCGCCACCTGCTCCGCACCGCCTGCCCGAAGGACGACACGATGACCAGTGCCCACTCCCGGACCGCTGCCCCCTCCGCGGTCACCGGTGACCGCGCAGCTGCGCAGATCGGTGTGACCGGCCTGGCCGTGATGGGCCGGAACCTGGCTCGCAACTTCGCCCGGCACGGGTACACGGTGGCGGTGCACAACCGGTCGTACGCCAAGACGCGGTCGCTGGTGGCCGATCACGGGGATGAGGGCACGTTCGTGGCGTCGGAGTCGATGGCGGACTTCGTGGCGTCGTTGGAGCGGCCGCGCAAGGTCGTGATCATGGTCAAGGCCGGTGGGCCCACGGACGCGGTGATCGCCGAGCTGGTGCCGCTGCTGGAGGAGGGCGACATCGTCATCGATGCCGGCAACGCCCACTTCCCGGACACGATCCGCCGTGAGCGGGAGCTGGCGGCTCACGGCCTGCACTTCGTGGGGTCCGGGGTGTCGGGCGGTGAGGAGGGGGCGCTGAACGGGCCGTCGATCATGCCCGGCGGGTCGCGGGAGTCCTACACGGTGCTCGGGCCGATCCTGGAGGACATCTCGGCGAAGGTCGACGGGACCCCGTGCTGCACGTACATCGGTCCGGACGGTGCCGGGCACTTCGTGAAGATGGTGCACAACGGCATCGAGTACGCCGACATGCAGCTGATCGCCGAGGCGTACGACCTGCTCAAGCAGGGGCTGGGGGCGTCGGCTGCCGAGATCGGGCAGATCTTCGCGGACTGGAACACCGGGGACCTGGAGTCGTTCCTGATCGAGATCACCGCCGAGGTGCTGGCGCACGTGGACGCCGACACCGGGCGGGCGTTCGTCGACGTCGTCGCCGACCGCGCCGAGCAGAAGGGCACCGGGCGGTGGACGGTGCAGAACGCCCTGGACCTGGGGGTGCCGATCACCGGCATCGCCGAGGCCACGTTCGCCCGGGCCCTGTCCGGGTCGACCCCGCAGCGGTCCGCCGCGGTGGGGGTGCTGCCGGCGCACACCTCGACCTGGGACGTCACCGACCGGGACGCGTTCATCGAGGACGTGCGCCTGGCGCTGTACGCCTCGAAGGTCGTGGCGTACTCCCAGGGGTTCGACCAGATCGCGGCCGCGTCGGCGGAGTTCGGGTGGGACATCGACCGCGGGGCGATGGCGCGGATCTGGCGCGGGGGCTGCATCATCCGGGCCCGGTTCCTCAACCGGATCACCGAGGCCTACGAGCGCACCCCCGACCTGCCGCTGCTGCTGGCCGACGAGTACTTCACCGGCGCGGTCGGCAACGGCGTCGCGGCCTGGCGGCGCATCGTGGCCTCCGCCGCGCAGAACGGGGTGCCGGTGCCGGCGTTCTCCTCCTCGCTGGCCTACTACGACGGGGTCCGCGCCGAGCGGCTGCCCGCCAACCTCATCCAGGCCCAGCGCGACTTCTTCGGCGCCCACACCTACGCCCGCACCGACCGCCCCGGCACCTTCCACACCGAGTGGACGCTCGACCGCACCGAGACGTCGGAGCGGTGAGCATGGAGCTGGGCCAGGCCGTGCCCGTGGACCCGCAGGACGTCGCCGCGGTCGACGCCGTCCTGGTGGCGCTTCGCGCCGCGGTCGGTCCCGGTCGGCTCGGGGTGGCGTTCTCCGGTGGGGTGGACTCCTCGGTGCTGCTCGCCCTCGCGGTGCGCGCGCTGGGACCCACGGGGGTGGTCGCCGTCCTCGGGGTGTCCCCGAGCCTCGCGCAGGAGGAGCGGGTCGCCGCCCACGAGGTGGCGCGCGCCGTCGGTGCGCCGGTGGTGGAGGTGCGAACGGCCGAGGGCGACAACCCGGACTACCGCCGCAACGGGCCCGACCGCTGCTACTTCTGCAAGGACGAGCTCTTCGCGACGATCGACCGCGAGCTGGCGACCGCGCACGGCCTGTCGGTCGTCGCGTACGGGGAGAACGCCGACGACACCCGGCGTCCGGACCGGCCCGGCGCGCGCGCCGCGACCGAGCACGCGGTCCTGCGACCGCTCGCCGACGCCGGGATGGACAAGGCGGCCGTGCGCCGCGTCGCCCGACGGCTCGGGCTGCCGTCGGCCGACAAGCCCGCCGCACCCTGCCTCGCCTCCCGCATCCCGCACCAGCAGGAGGTGACCCCGCAGAAGCTCGCGCAGGTGGAGGCCGCCGAGGCCGAGCTGCGCCGACTGGGCCTGGGCGACCTGCGGGTGCGCCACCACGGCGACGTCGCCCGACTGGAGCTGCCCCTGGAGCAGATCACCGCCATCGTCGCCGAGCCACTGCGAGGCGAGGTGCTGCGATCGGTCCGTTCGGCGGGGTTCCAGTTCGTGGCGCTCGACCTGGCCGGCATCCAGTCCGGTGCCTTCACCCTGCCGCTGGTGACCCGTGGCTGATCGCTGGACACCCGCCGAGCCGCTGGCCCGCTACGCCACGCTCGACCACGACCGGGCGGGCCGCCGTGGCTACCCCGAGGCCGTCCTGTGCGAGAGCAAGACGGTCGACCAGCTCACCGGCATCGCCCGCGAGATCCGCCGGCGCCAGGCACGGACCCTGTTCACCCGGGTCCGGCCGGAGCAGGCCGAGGCGCTGCTCACCGAGCTGCCCGGTGCCGCGCACCACACCGCCGCCCGGATCGTGGCCTGGCCCGGGCAGCCACCGGCCGGCGCCGGCGGGCTCGTCGTCGTGGTGGCGGCCGGGACCTCGGACCTGCCGGTGGCCCACGAGGTGGCGGTGACCGCCGAGCACCTGGGTCGCCGCTGCCGCACCGTGGTCGACGTCGGCGTGGCCGGCCTGCACCGGGTGCTCGCGCACCTCGACCTGCTGCGTTCGGCGCGCGCGGTCGTCGTGGTCGCCGGCATGGACGGTGCGCTGCCCGGTGTCGTGGCCGGACTGGTCAGCGCTCCGGTCATCGCCGTGCCGACCTCCGTCGGCTACGGCGCCTCCTTCGGCGGCATCGCCGCGCTGCTCACCATGCTCAACGCGTGCGCACCCGGCGTCGCGGTCGTGAACATCGACAACGGGTACGGGGCCGGCCACCTCGCAGCCCAGGTCAGCGCGCCCGTCGATCCGTCCCGCGAGGGGACTACCGAGCCGGCTTGAGCGGGTCGTGCCCGATGGACATCAGCCGGTGACGCCACTGCGTGTCGCCGGCGACGGGCTCGCGGTCCTCGCCCCGGGCGGCGTCGACCTCGTCCACCACGGACTGCATGACGGCGACGTCGTCGTCGGTGAGGTCGGTGCGCCGCTTGCCCAGCACGTCCAGCACGGCGCGAGACCGCTCGCTGCCGGCCTGGTCGGGCAGGGCGTCGGTGCGCTCGCCCGAGTCGGCGGTCGCGAGCCACTCGCGCAGCTCGCGCGAGGTCATGTTCACCGCGGTGTGGAACCCGTCCCACAGCGCGTCGTCGATCGGTGTCGCAGCCATCGGTGCCTCCTGACGATCGTGAGGTCGGTCCCCAGCAGCCTCACCCGACCGGGGACCGGCGGCAACCCGGGCTCGACCGGCCCGCGCCCTGGCACCCGGGGGAACCGTGTCCCGGTGGTTCAGCGACGGCCGCACGCGGCCGATCAGGTCGAGGACCACACGCGTGAGGCGGGACGACCATGGACGAGCAGGGAGCGCGCGGAGCACGGCTCCGCGGCGATCGTGCACACCTGGACCTCGTGCGGGCGTCGTTCGACGCGACGACGGCGTACGTGCTCGTGGTCGACGCCGCCGGCATCCCGGTGCTGGCCAACCCCGCGCTGATCGGTGCGACCGGCTGGACGGTGGACGAGCTCACCGCGCGGCCGTTCTGGGAGACGCTGGTCGCACCCGAGGACGTCGCCGGCGCCCAGGACCACGTGCACCGGGCGATCACCCTCGGGGAGGTGCACCCGCAGGAGGGCGACTGGCTCGGACGGGACGGGCGCCGGCGCCGCGTCTGGTCGCACAACAGCGTCGTGCGCGACGCCGACGGCGCGCCGTGGGCGGTGGTGACCGTCGGGGTCGACGTCACCGACCAGCGCCGCTCCGAGGCGGACCTGCGCCGGCGTGCGGACACCGACCCGCTGACCGGTCTGGGCAACCGCGGCGCGTTCTTCGAGCGCCTCGGGTCGGTGCTGGCCGACCCGGTGGCCGGCGGGTCCGGTGTGCTGTTCGCCGATCTCGACGGATTCAAGGCGGCCAACGACCGGCACGGCCACCACGTGGGCGACCAGGTGCTGGTGGAGGTCGCCGCCCGGTTGCGCCGGACCACCGGCGCCGACGACGTCGTCGCGCGCCTGGGTGGTGACGAGTTCGTCGTGCTGCGTCCCGGTGGCGTGGGGCTCGAGCGGCTCGCCGAGCTCGTGCGGCTCGAGCTGGCGATCCCGGTGGAGACCTCGTGCGGGCCGGTCGCGATCGGCGTCAGCGTCGGGATCGCCCGGGGCGCGGCGCGGTCCGACCCGGACGCGCTCGTGCGTGCCGCCGACCACCACATGTACCGGGGCAAGCTCGCACGCCGCAGGGCGGGCGTCCCCGCCTGAGCGACCGGCCGGCGGCCGGCGGTCGGGGCACGCGGGCCGGCCGTCGCGCGGGGCAGCCGTCGTCGGCCAGCACCGGCTGCGCCCGCGCCCCACGGGTGCCCTCGGGCGCTCGGTGCAGCTCGTCGGCGTCGGTGCGCGCGCCGGTGGGGCACCCTGCGTGTAGCCGTCCGGGTGGCCAGGCACAAGGTTCGCGGCGACCGAACTGCGCCGCCCACACCGTGCACAGGTCTGTCCACATGCTGTGCACACCTTTCCCCACCCGGTGCACAGCGCTGTGGACGGAATGTGTGCACGGTGCGGCGGCCGTTGTCTCGCACCTCGACCCCGGGCCGGCCGGCACGGGTCCGGGACCTCACGCCCCCACGTCGTGGGTGTGGTGGACGACGTCGTGCAGGTAGTACTGCACGAGCGTCCGCACCGTGAACCTGGAGCCGTTGGAGCGGCGCGCCGGCCGGTCGAGCGCGTCGTCCGGCACGGCCTCGACCTGGTCGGCGAACGCGGCGGCCGCCGTGGCCAGCTCGTCGGCGACCACCGCCGGGTGCTGCTCGGCGTAGCGGTCCTGCACCGCGGTCGCGTCCTGGTCCCAGTTGGCGAACACCGGGTCGTCGTGCTCGAGCACCAGGCGCAGACGGTCGGCGAACAGCCGGTGCACGTCACGCACGTGCGCGGCGTACTCCAGGGCCGACCACACGCCGGGGGCCGGCCGGGTCCGGGCGTCCGGACGGGCGAGCGCGGCGCGCCACCGCGGGGTGAGCTCGCGCACGCGGGCGGGCACGTCGGCCGGGGCGACGTCAGCGGCGACGAACCCGCACTCGGGGCACGCGCGCTCGAGCACCCAGGTCCAGTCCTTGGTGTCGGGCTCGACGTCGGGTCGGGCGGCGGCGGGGCGGGCGTCGTCGGTCATGGCGGCAGGCTAGCCAGCCGCGAGCCGGTGGGACCTGACACATCGTGCGAGGATGTCACCATGCCCAAGATCATCGGCGGGTCGCTGCTCGAGCACCGCGAGCAGACGCGCCAGCGACTGTTCGCCGCCCTGTCGGACCTCATGGCCGAGCGGGGCTTCGACGCGATCAGCCTCGCGGACATCGCCGCCGCGGCGGGGATCGGCCGCACGGCCGTGTACAACCACTTCGCCGACAAGGAGTCGCTGCTCCTGGGCTTCATCGCGCACGAGACCGCCCGGTACGTCGCGACGCTCGAGGAGGCGCTGGCCGGGGTGACGGATCCCGTGGCGCAGCTGCGCACCTACGTGCGCCAGCAGGCGCAGCTGTCCCGGGTGTTCCACCTGGCGCCCGGGCCGGAGCTGCGCACGGTGCTCTCCCGTGGGATCCAGCACCGGCTGCGCGAGCACGTGGTGGGTGTCGAGGGCATCCTGCGCCGCATCCTGGTGGCCGGCATCGACGCCGGCGTGCTGCCCGAGCAGGACATCGACACCACGGTCCCGCTCGTGCACGCGTGCCTGTCCGGCCGCGGCGTGCCCGACGACGGTCCCGGTCGGGAGGCCGCCCTGCACGCCACCGAGACGTTCGTGCTGCGGGCGGTCGGGGCGCAGCTGCCCGCGCTGGTCTGAGCCAGCGCGGCCGGCGCCCCAGGTCGGCCGGTTGACCGCTCACTTCCGCAGGCCGGTCGGGTCTATCGGGCCGTACCAGTCCCTTCCCGCCGTGGAGGCCCGCCGTGAGCATCCCCGCACACCCCGGTCGCATGCTGTTCGTCAACCTGCCGGTCGCCGACCTCGAGCGCAGCACGAGGTTCTTCACCCGGCTCGGGTTCGCCGTCGACCCGCGGTTCACCGACGACGCCGCCGCCTGCATGCTGGTCGGTGAGCAGGCCAGCATCATGCTGCTCAGCCGGGAGAAGTTCGCCGAGCTCTCGCCGCTGCCGATGGCCGATCCGACCACGCAGGCGTTGGCGCTGTACTGCTTCAGCGTGTCCTCGCGCGAGGAGGTCGACGCGGTCTCGGCAGCGGCGCTGGCCGCGGGCGCCGTCGAGGCGGACAGCCTGGAGGACTACGGCTTCATGTGCTCGCGGAGCTTCGTCGACCTCGACGGCCACGGGTGGCAGGTGATGTGGATGGACCCGGCGGCAGCGCAGTCGGGTCCGCAGGCGCTGGCGAGCCCGACGCAGGACGCCGGCGCCACCGCCTGACCCGACAGGCACCCGCCCGCAGCACCCGCGCAGGCCGGCCTCAGCCGTGCAGCGGCAGCGTCAGCGCGGGTGCGGCGCCGTCGACCACGCGGACCGGCACACCCCAGTCCTGGGCGTTCAGGTGGCAGGCCGGGTACTCGATCGCCGGGTCGGCGTCGCAGCTGGCCGCGTGCGCGGTCACGTGCAGCACGCCCTCGCCGACCTCCGGGTTGATCCGCAGCTCGCGGACCAGGTCCACGCCGTCGCCCGCGCCGTCGAGCAGCAGCTCGGGCGGGGTCGAGGACACCTGCAGCCGGGTGGACGGGCCGTACCGGTCGTCGTACTTCTGCCCCTGCGCGGGGGTGAACACGACGTCGAGGCGGAACGCGCCGGGCGCGACGTCCGTCACCGGGCGCTGGGTGCGGTGCGCGCCCGCGTCGAGGATCTCCCCCGCGACGTCCCGGGGCAGGCGCAGGCGGGTCAGCCGGTGCGCGGCCGACTCGACCACGAGCAGCTCGATCCCGTCCGGGGACGGCAGCACGACGATCCCGCTGGGCTCGGCGAGGTCGCGGGCGAGCGTGGTGACCTGGCCGGCGGCCGGGTCACCGTCGGCGCCCGGCGCGTACCGCCGGATCGCGCCGTTGTAGGTGTCCGCGACGGCGATCGACCCGTCGGGCAGCACCGCCACGCCGAGCGGGTGCTGGAGCAGCGCGGTGTCCGCCGCGCCGTCCCGCAGTCCGAAGTCGAACAGGCCCGCACCGACCGCGGTGCCGACGGAGCTGCGCTCGTCGGCGGCCCGCGAGAGCACGACCTCGAGGGTGTCGTCCCCGACGGCGTCGTCGGCCGGCGCGAGGTCGACGTACCGCAGCGCGGACACCTCGGAGTCGGCGAGCCAGAGCCGGCCGCCGTCCGGGCCGGTGGCCAGGCCCGAGGTCTGCGCGAACCAGGCCTGCGCCGGGGCGCCGTCCTGCAGGCCCTCGTTCATCGTGCCGGCGAACGGCTCGATCCGGCCCGCGCCGGGGTCGAACGCCCACAGGGTGTGGTTGCCGGCCATCGCGACCGCGACCGCGCCGGCGGCCGGCCACCACACGACGTCCCACGGCGAGGACAGCTTGATGCCGAGCGCGGCGGGACCCTGCCAGTCGACGCGGCCGTTGTCCGCGGCCCCGACCATGTACTGCTCACCGGTGCCGGCGACCGTGGTCACCGCACCGTCCGAGAGCCGGACCCCACGCAGCGCGTGGTTCACGGTGTCCGCGACGACCACGTCGTAGCCGACCTCCGCCGCGACGTCGTCGGGCAGCAGGGCCAGGCCGTTGGGCTCGCTGAAGCGGGCGTCCGCGGCCCCGCCGTCGACCAGGCCGCGCTCACCGGAGCCGATCCGCCGCACGAGCGTCTCGCCGTCGGCCTCGACCTCGGCGAGGGAGTGGTGGCCGGCGTCGGCGACGAGGAACGTGCCGCCGGGCAGCGCGATCGCCTTCGCCGGGAAGCGCAGCGTGCCCGACGTCGGCTCGGGCGGCACGTACGGGCCGTCCCCCCGGTGCAGGGTGCCCTTGGCGTCGTGCTCGGCGACGAGCTGCTCGACCAGGATCTCCAGGTTGCGGGCGTGCCCCTCGCCGGCCATCTGGGCGACGATGTAGCCCTCCGGGTCGACCACGACGAGCGTGGGCCAGGCGCGCGCGGTGTACGCGGACCAGGTGACCAGGTCGGGGTCGTCGAGCACCGGGTGGTGCACCTCGTAGCGCTCGACGGCGGCGGCGAGCGCGACCGGATCGGCCTCGTGGACGAACTTCGGCGAGTGCACTCCGACGATGACGAGCTCGTCGCGGTGGCGCTCCTCGAGCTCGCGCAGCTCGTCCAGGACGTGCAGGCAGTTGATGCAGCAGAACGTCCAGAAGTCCAGGACGACGACCTTGCCGCGCAGGTCCGCGAGGGTCACGGTGCGGCCCCCGGTGTTGAGCCAGCCGCGGCCGACCAGCTCGGACGCGCGGACACGGGGCAGGGAGGTGGCGGCGGTCGAGGTCACAGCGGTAGTGAACCCGATCGCGGTCGCGGATATGCCCACACGTCCGGTCCTCGGTCGTGGGCCCGCTACGGCCGGTACCGGTCGGGGTTCCGGTTCACGTCCGGGTCGGTGCCACGGTCCCTGCCCTGGTCGCGCCGCCCGGTGGGGGCGCCGAACCGCACCAGCCCGACCAGCGCGCCGACCAGGAACCCGATCACCGCGCCGGACGCGATGCGGCCGGGGTCGGTGAACGGCATCGCGAGGAGGTTGGCCACGGCGAGGACGACGAACCCCCCGACGAGCAGGGCCAGGCCGCGCCGCCCGCCGATGCCGAACGCCAGCCGGGCCACCAGCGCGGCCGCGGCGGCAGCGCCGAGGACGAACGCGAGGACGACGGGATCTGCCACGGGTCGGGGGTCAGCCGCCGGCCTGGATGCTCCCGCTGACGCGGACGTCCACCGGGACGCCGTCGACCTGGCCGGGCACGCCGGCGCGGTCGGTCTCGCGCTGCAGGTTCACCCGGACCTGGTAGCCGTCCTCGCCGTGGGAGAGGCCGACCCCGCAGACGCCGGCGCGCCCGGCCAGGTCCGTGCGCAGCCGCGCCTTCGCGGCTCGCGCCTTCTCCAGGTCAGCCATCGCACACCTCACGCGGGTCGTCCGGCGCGAGGGTCGCGTCCGGTGACCTCGCCTCAGCCGGCCAGGCGCGCCCCCAGTGCCTCGAGCGCGACGCCGATCGGGTTGAGGTAGGTCAGCCCGTTGCCATTGTCGCCCCCCGTCTCGCTCCCGGCAAAGAGCAGCCCCAACCCGACCCCGTCGGTGCGGTACACGAGCGACCCGCTGTCCCCGCCGCGGGAGAACGGGGACGCGCTCGTGCTCTCCACCTCGATCTGGTTGTCGAAGCTCAGCTCGCCCAGCTCCTCGCCGTAGCCGACCACGACGTCGTCGAGCTCGATCGCGGTCACCCGCCCCCGGGTGACGCCCGTCGTGCGCCCGATCTTGGCGACCTCCTCCCCTCCGAGCGCCTCGGTGGTCGTGGTGATGGGACCGACCGGGTAGGCGAGGTCGACCCGCGGCTCGTCGAGGCGGGCCACCGCGGCGTCCACCACGGCGGTGCGCCCCGGGGCGAGCTGCTGGAAGCCGGCGAGCACCCCGACGCGGTCCTCCGGGTCGCGGCCGCGGTCCGCAGGACCCGGCTGCACGATCGGGTCACCGAGGCGAGCCGAGGGCGACCCGACCAGCACGTGGTAGTTGGACAGCGCGTGCAGCGCGCCGTCGACCTCGACGAACGCGCCGAGCGTGCCGGCGCTCACGTCGACGTGGGCGATGGACACCCCGGGCCGCAGCGGCCGGACCCGGCCGGTCTCACCCACCGCGAGCGCGGTGACGACCGGCGGCCGCGGTGCCGGCGCGGTCCGCCCGGGCACCGCGCGGATCCGGCCCGTGCGGCGTACGTCGGCCGTCGGGCCCACCTGCTCGACGACCTTGCGCGCCACCATGCGCGCGGTGGGCACACCGAGGCGGTAGCGCACCGCGACGCCGTAGCCGCCGTCGGGCAGCGGCGCCAGGCCGAGACCAACGCCCAGGCCGGGGCCCGAGGCCTCAGGCTGGACGCCGCTGGCCTGCACCCGGTCGGCGAGCAGCTCGCCGATGTAGCCGGCCAGCTGGCGCTTGACCGTGCGTGCCTCGTCCCTGTCCATGCGTCCCCCTGCTCCCCACGACGCGGGCCGGCGTTCGACCCGCTGCGGCCGAGTGTGCCGGACGCCACCCACACGGACCCGGCGCCGGATGCGGAGGCCGCCGCGCGACCACCGGACGGCCGGGTCAGTACGTGGGCGGCGCCGGGGGACGGCGGTCGTCGTGCCGCTCGATCACCTCGCGGTGGGAGGTGTTGCTCCGCTGCGTGTTCACCACCAGGGCGATGATCAGGGTCAGCACCCCGGCGCCCATGCAGATGTACCCGATCATCGCCAGGTCGACGCCCTCGACGGCGTCGTCGACGGCGAACGCGAGGATCGCGCCCACCACGATGAGGAAGATCCCGCCGCCGATACCCATCGCCCGAGTCCCTTCGTCAGGGCCCGGCATCCGCCGGGCCTGCCCAGCAGTCTGGCGGGGCCCCACCGGTCGCGCGCGTCGACCGGTGGAACCCGCCACGGACGGGTGAGCCGTCGGCTCAGCCGAGCACCTCGGGAAGCTCGCGCTGCTCGTCCAGCACGTGCTCGGCCAGATACGCCGAGACCACCCCGTACCAGACCACCGCGTGCTGGGGCGCGAGCACCCAGTGGTTCTCGTCCGGGAAGTACAGGAACCGGTGCGGGCTGCGGCCCTCGGCGTCGGCCGGCAGGCCCGACCGCTCGAGCAGCTCGTACCAGAGCCGCAGGCCCTCGCCGATCGGGACCCGGTAGTCCTTGTCGCCGTGGATCACGAGCACGGGGGTCCGGATGCTCTCCACGAACCGGTGCGGGGAGTTCGCCAGCGCCATCGACTCGGTCATCTCGCGCGCCCAGAAGTACGCGGCGTCGGTGGTCGGCCCGAACTGGTCCAGCGCCCACAGGCTGGCGTGGGTGACGATCGCCCGGAACCGGTCGGTGTGGCCGGCCACCCAGTTGGCCATGTAGCCGCCGAACGACCCGCCCATCGCCGCCGTGCGGGTCTCGTCGACGTCCGGCCGCGCGCACGCGGCGTCGGTGATCGCCAGCAGGTCGGTGTACGGCGCCGCACCCCAGGCGCCCCACCCGCGCTGGACGAAGCCCTGCCCGTACCCGGTGGACAGCGCCGGGTCCGGCAGCAGGACGGCGTACCCCTCGGCGACCAGCAGCCACGGGTTCCACCGCCACGACCACGCGTTCCAGGACCCGAGCGGGCCGCCGTGGATCCAGAGCAGCAGCGGCGCCGGGGCGGAGCCGTCCGAGCCCTCGGGCACCGCGAGCCAGCCCCGGACCCGGGTGCCGTCGTCGGTGGTCGTCTCGATCTCGGTGAGCAGGCCGGGCAGCTCGGGCAGCGGCGCGGGCCCGGGCAGGGCGACCGCCTCCACCGGGCCGCCGGTCGCGGCGGTCAGGTCGATCCGGACCGGGTGCGCCGGCTCGAGGTAGGACGAGCGCAGCGCGTAGGCGGCCGAGCCGTCCGGGGCGACCTGCAGGTCGCTGAACGCGGCGTCGTCGGCGGTGACGCGGACCACCTCGCCGGTGGCGACGTCGACGCGGAACACCGGTGCCCGGCCGTCGTCGTCGGCGACGACGAGCAGCGCGGAGGAGTCCGACAGCCACCGGGCGCCGTGCGGCCAGCGGTCCCAGTCGTGCGCGAGGACCCGTGCCTCACCGCCGTCGAGCCGGACCACGCCGAGCCGGCGGCGCGGCGCGTGCTCGGGGGTGCTGATCGTCTCCCGCTCGAAGGCGACCCAGGCACCGTCGGGCGAGACGACCGGGGCGGACACGTCCGCGTCGTCGTCCTGCACCAGGACGCGGCGGTCCCCGGTCGCGACGTCCACGGCGACCAGGACCGTCCGCACGGCCGTCCCGACCGTCCGCGACCACGTCGCGACCAGGGTCGCGCCGTCGGGGCTCAGCGACGCGGAGCCCTCGCGCAGGGCGGGCCCGGCGTCCGGGGTGAGGTCGCGCAGGTCCAGCCGCGGCTCGGGCTCACCGGCCGCCGGGGCCACGAGGTCCCCGGTGACCCGGGCGGTGAACAGGTGCGGGGCCGCGGGCCCCAGGTCGTGGTCCCAGTACCGGACCGGGTACCCGCTGTGCAGGATCGCGCTGACCTTCTTGTCCTTGCGCGCGGTGCGCAGCTCGTCGTCGTGGGCGGCGTCGCGCGCGCGGGGCAGCACGTCGGAGGTCACGACGACGACGGGCGCACGGCGAGCGGTCACGGGCGCGCTCACACCACCAGGGCGGCCGGCCACGACGCGGGCCTCGGCGCCGTCCGCGGGCAGCAGCCACAGGGCCGACGGCGCGTCGTCGGCCTCGGTGCCGTCGGGGTCGGGCCGCGCGGAGGTGAAGAGCAGGTCGCCGTCGGACGTGAAGGCGGCGCCGGACTCCCCGTGCCGGGACCGGGTCAGCCGGCGGGCCGGACGCTCGCCGGCCGGGTCGACCTCCCACAGCGCGGTGGCGTACTTGGTGCGCTTGTCGTCCAGGGTGGCCACCGACGTGACCAGTCGGGTGCCGTCGGGGGACAGCGCGAGCCCGCCCACGCGGGGCAGGGCGATGTAGCGCTCGAGGTCGTGGAAGGGGGTGGGTGGCTCGGCGGGTGTGGTCTGGGAGGTCACCGCACCGTCCTACCACGCGGGTGGATCAGTCTCGCGGCGTGGCCGACCCCTGCGACAGGCGGGACAGCATCGCGTTGTACTCGTCCATCTCGACGTCGCCGTCCCGCTCGACCTTGCGGTCGCGGCGCCGCGCGGTGCGCTCGTCGTCGCGCGCCCAGGAGAAGGCCACGACGATCGCCAGCGCGATGGTCGGCGCCTCGCCGATGCCCCAGGCGATCGCGCCGCCGCGCTGCTGGTCCACCAGGGCCGACGGCCCCCAGTCCCGGCCGAGCACGCCGAACCACTCCGGGACCAGCAGCACCTGGCCGCCCATCAGCGTGACGCCGAAGAACGCGTGGAACGCCATCGTGCCCAGCAGCAGCAGCAGCCGCTGGGGGTAGGCCGGCCGGTGCGGGCCGGGGTCCACGCCGACCAGCGCGTTGACGAACAGGTACCCGGCCAGCGTGAAGTGGACGACCATCCCCAGGTGCCCGAGGTAGGTGGTCAGGGCCAGCCGGAACAGGTCGGTGTAGTAGAAGACGATCATCGAGCCGGCGAAGTTGGCCGCGGCCACCAGCGGCAGCGACAGGAACTGGCCGACCCGGCTGTTGACCAGGGTGAGGATCCACTCGCGCGGCCCGCGGGAGGCGTCCCGCCGGCCGGGCAGCGCACGCAGCGCGAGCGTGACCGGGGCCGCGAGCGCGAGCGGGATCGGCGCGACCATGACCAGCACCATGTGCTGGACCATGTGGGCGCTGAACAGCACGTGCCCGTAGGTCGCCAGCCCGCCCGACGTCGCCCAGAGGACCAGGAGCATCCCGGCCACCCACAGCACCGGGCGGTACCACGGCCAGGTGTCGCCGCGCCGGCGCAGCCGGTGCACCCAGCGCAGGTAGACCACGATCCCGGCGGCGCACCCGGCGGCGACCAGGAGGTCCCAGCGCCACTCGGTGAACCAGGCGGCCCCGACGGGCTCGGGCGGCAGCGGGTGGCCGGTGACGAGCTCGGCCGGCGTCGGCTCGGCCACCGGCACGTCCGGGACGGGCGGCGGCGTCACCGACAGCGCGACCGCGACCCCCGAGACGGCACCCATGACGAGCAGCTCGACGGCGACGAGCCGCCACAGCAGGGACGTGGCGCGGGGCGCACGGTCGCCGTCGGGCGTGGTCAGGCGCCCGATCACCGATCGCCGGTAGGTCCACCCGAGCGCGCCGATCACCCCGAACAGGACCACCTTGGTGACGAGCAGGGCGCCGTAGGTGGTGAGCAGCCCGTCGAGCCCGCCGAGCCGCAGGGCGGCGTTGACCGTGCCCGAGACACCCACGGCCACGAAGCACCAGGCGGCGACCGGCGAGTAGCGCGCGACGGCCGGGCCGACGTCGGCGCCCAGCCGGCGGTCGAGCGCGGCGAGCGCCCCGAGGGCGCCGATCCACACGGCCGCCCCGAGCAGGTGCAGGAAGAACGAGGTGATCGCGAGCTCGTGGTTCGTGGCCCCGGAGGAGTGGCCGGTCTGGGCCTGCAGGACCAGGGCGACGACGGCGAGCGCGGCGGCCCAGGCGGCTCCGGTCGGCGTCGCGACCGCGAGCGCCACGGCACTGGTCAGCGCGGCGACGATGACGACCCCGAGCAGGGTCCGGCCGAGGGAGACCTGGCCGACGAACAGCCCCAGCTCGGAGCCGAAGGTCGGCCCGCCCACCGGGCGCCCGGCGACGCTCGCGTAGGTCAGCACGAGCCCGACGACGCTCAGCGCCGTCCACGCCGAGGCGGCCGCACCGGCCAGGGTCAGGGTCGCCGGATAGGCGCGCCCGTCGACGGCCGCCCCGGCCCGACCGGACCCATCCGCCGCGCCGGCGCGTGGCAGCACGCAGACCGCCAGCACGAGCGCCCCGAGGGTGAGCGACGCCGCCAGCTGGGAGAGGGTCTCGACCACCGGCAGGCCCCAGCGCACGAGCCCGCCGGGATCACCCAGGACGCTCGGGGCGGCGGACCCGGACACCACGAGGCCGACGACCACCGCGATCACCCCGGCCGAGCCGAGCACCGCGAGCCGTCCCACGTTCCACCGGGTCACCACGCCGTCCAGCGTAGGCGCGCTGCGGCGGGCGGACGGCCGGGGGCGGCGGCTGCTCCGTCACACCGGGTGCCGGGCGGCCGCCCGGCCGCCCCTGCCGTCCCGCTCCATCTCGGGCGGTGGGCGTCGCGCCGCCGTCCGGAGCACCGTCCGGACCGGCTCAGCACCCCCTGGAGTCGTAGCCGCAGAGCAGCTCCCACGCGGACTGCGCCCACCCCACGACCTGGTCACGCGCGGCTCCCACGGTGGCCTCGCCGCTGAGCGTCCCGACCACGGTGACCGCGTTGCCCCGCCGCGTCGTCGCCAGGTACCTCCCGATCGCACCGTCCAGCGGGTGCGCCCCCGACGCCCCGTAGTAGTCGACCGCGAAGCCGCTCCCTTGCGCGCCCACGGGGATGCTCTCGAGCGCGTACCTCGTGTCCCTGCCCTCGCCCGGGCCGCGCTCGGCGCACGCGGTGAGGGTCGCGGTGAGGGCGTCGGCGGCTGCCACGGCCGCGTCGGCATCGGCGAAGACGGCGACCTGGTGGAGGCTGACGCCCTGCTCCATCTCGCCGGTGCCCTGGGTGACCGTGAGCATCGAGGCGGCGTCCGGCACGACGGCGTCGCACCCGTCGGGCAGCACCCACGCACGCAGCGCGGGGTCCTCCTCGCGAGGCTGCTGCGCCGATCCGAGCGTCTCGGCGTCGAGGAGGACGTCCGGCGACACGTCGAGGGGGACGGGGACCGCCTCGGGCGATGCGGTCGGGGGTGACGCTGCGGGGGGAGCTGCGGCGGACGGAGGTGCGGCGGGCGGCGACGTCGAGGGCGACGCCGCGCCGGGGCCCGGTGGCGTCGCCGCGGCCGTCAGCGGGGTCGTCGACGGTGGCTGCGGTGCACCGCGCTCGTCGCCGGAACACCCCGTCGCCACCAGGACGACGACTCCGGCCGTGAGCATCGCGATCCCGCTTCGCATCCACGCAGCCTGGCACGGGCGCCCGTCGGCCGCACCGACGGTCGTCGGCAGCGACACCGGTGCCCGGTACCGCGCAGGCCGCTGGCCGGGTCCTCGTCCCCGTCAGCCCCAGACCAGTCCCTGCGCCGGGTCGCCGAGGACCGCGGCGACGTCGGCCAGCACCCGCGACCCCAGACCGCCGTCGACCAGGCGGTGGTCGAAGGACAGCGCGAGCTGGGTGACCCAGCGCTTCTTGATCTTGCCCTTGTGCACCCACGGCTGCTCACGGATCGCGCCGAAGGCGAGGATCGCCGCCTCGCCGGGGTTGAGGATCGGGGTGCCGGTGTCGATGCCGAACACGCCGACGTTGGTGATCGTGATCGTGCCGCCCGACATGTCCGCGGGGGTGGTGCGTCCGGCGCGGGCGGTCGACGTCAGATCCGCGATGGCCTCGGCGAGGTCGTGCAGGCCGAGCCGGTGCGCGTCCTTGATGTTCGGCACCACCAGGCCGCGCGGGGTGGCCGCGGCGATGCCCAGGTTCACGTAGTGCTTGTAGACGATCTCCTGTGCGTCGTCGTCCCAGGACGCGTTGATCTCGGGGTGCCGGCGCACCGCGAGCATAAGCGCCTTGGCCGTGACCAGCAGCGGGGTGACCCGCACGTCGGCGAACTCCCGGTCCTCGCGCAGCCGCGCGACCAGGTTCATCGTCCGGGTGACGTCGACCGTGTGGAAGACGGTCACGTGCGGCGCGGTGAAGGCGCTGGCGACCATCGCCTCGGCCGTGCGGCGGCGCACCGACTTCACCGGCACGCGGGTCTCGCGCCCGTCCTCGGACACCGAGCCCGACGCCAGCCACGGCCGGTCGTCGCCGGGATAGGTCGCGAGCGTCTTGGGCTCGGTCTCGGCGCCGTGCGCGAGCACGTCCTCGCGCGTGACGATCCCGCCGGGGCCGGTGCCGGCGACGCCGTCCAGGTCGACGCCGAGCTCACGCGCGAGCTTGCGGACCGGCGGCTTGGCCAGGGCGTGCCGGGCCGGGCGCGCGGACCCGTCGCCACCCGACGGCGTGCCGGACGGCGTGCCCGACGGCGGGGTCGCGGACGGCGTCGCCGGCCCGGTGACGGAGCCGGTGCTGGGGGCGCCGACGGTCGCTGCGAGACCGGGCGCCTCGATGGTGCCGGGCGCCGGGACCGCGACGGCGGGCACGGCAGCGGGCACGGTGGCGGGCACGGTGGCGCGCGCGGTGGTGGGCGCAGCCGGGGCGGCGGCAGCGGGCACGCGCCGGGTCCGCCGCGCGGGGGCGTGCCCGCTGACGCCGTAGCCGACCAG
>NZ_CANLTL010000002.1 GCF_947494015.1 uncultured Cellulomonas sp.
GGGGCCGGCGGCGCCCAGCCCGGAGCCGTCCCGCCGAGCTTCACCCCGGCCGGCGGCGCCCGCCCGTCGGCCGACGACGCCGTGCCGGTCGGCCGGGTCTCCTCGGGTCGCCCGGCACCGGTCCGGTCCTCGACCACCGCGGCGCGCCCGGCGCCGGCCCGTCCGGCGGCCGTGCGACCGGCGGCCCCGCGCTCGGTCGCCCCGCAGCCGGTCGCCCCGCAGCCGGTCACCCCGTCCGGACCGGGCGCCGCGGCGACCGGTGACGGCGGCGCCGCCGGTGGTGCGCCGCCCCGGACCGGCACGTCCACCGCGCGGCCGGCCGGTGACGCCCGGGGGCACCGGCGGCGCCTGGCCCTGGTCGCCGCGGTCGTCGCGGTCGCGCTGCTGGCGTGGCCGATCGGCCTGCTGGTCTGGGCGAACGGCAAGATCCAGCACGTGGACGCGCTCACCGCGACGCCGGACACCCCCGGCACCACGTACCTGCTCGCCGGGTCGGACTCGCGCGGCGGTGAGGGCGGCATCGCCGAGGACGGGACCGAGGGCGCCCGCACGGACACCATCATGGTGCTGCACGTGCCCCCGAGCGGCCCCGCGGCCCTGATCTCCCTGCCCCGCGACACCCTCACCCAGATCCCCGGCCAGGGCGCCGGCAAGCTCAACGCGGCGTACTCCTGGGGTGGCGCGCCGCTGCTCGTGCAGTCCGTGGAGGGCCTGACCGGCCTGCACGTCGACCACTACGTCGAGGTCGGCCTCGGCGGGGTGTCGCAGGTGGTCGACGCCGTCGGTGGCGTCGAGCTGTGCCTGGACCCCGCCGTGAACCAGGTGTCGTTCCCGCTGGACGACCCGGACTCCGGCCTGACGTGGGCCGAGCCCGGCTGCCAGGTGGTCGACGGCAGGACGGCGCTGGCGTTCGCGCGCATGCGCAAGGCCGACCGCGAGGGCGACATCGGCCGCGCCAAGCGCCAGCAGCAGCTCATCGCCGCGCTGTCGTCGACCGCGGCCGGGCCGTCGCTCGTGGTGAACCCGCTGCGTCAGGTGTCCCTCGTGGATGCAGGCCTGGGCGCCCTGCAGGTGAGCGAGCGCACGGGCATCATCGACCTCGCGCGGCTCGCGCTGGCCTTCCGCAGCGCGACCGGCCCGGACGGGATCCGCGGCACCCCGCCGATCGCGGACGCCGACTACCGCCCCGGTGGCCTCGGGTCCACGGTGCTGCTGGACCCCGACGCGGCCCCGGGCTTCTTCACCGCCGTCATGAACGGGACGCTGCCGGCGGGACCGGTCGGCGGACTGCCGACCGGCTGACGTCCCGGCGGACGGGGCGGTCCAGCACCGGCCCGGGCCGCGGCGCCCGCCCGTCCCGGGCCGGCGCGACCCGGGCTCGGGCCGTGCCCCCGGCGCGCTCGAGGCCGCTGCGCACGGCCCTGCGCAGCGGTGGCCCGATCCGGCGCTCCACGCCGTGGTGCACGGCCGCAGCCAGCGCGAGGCTGAACCCGGTGGCGAGCCCGAGCGCCGCCCAGGTGGGCACGACGTCGCGCACGTGCACGATGACCCACCAGCCCCAGTGCTCGTGCAGCAGGTACAGCGGGTAGGTCAGCGACCCGGCCACGGTGAGCCAGCGCCAGCGCAGCCGCGCGAGCGGGGTGAGGGTCACCGCCGCGACGAGCCCGACGCAGGCGACCACGAGCACCCCGAGCACGACCGCCGACGGCGCCTCGTGGGTGTTGCGAGCCTGCTGGGCGAGCTGGTGCGGGACGACCACCCAGACCGAGGCGGCCACGTTGGCGAGCACGAGCGCCCAGGGCACCCGCGAGTGCCCCTCGCGGAACACGACGTACAGCATCATCCCGGCCGCGAACAGCGGCGCGTACCCCGAGACGAGCAGCTCGCGGAGCCAGTGCGGCCCGACGGCGTCGGCGACGAGCGCGGCGGCGGGCCACCCGGCGGCGAACACCAGCAGGCGGCGGCGCGTGAGGCCGACCGCCACCAGGACGAGCACGATGGCGTAGAACCGCAGCTCGGTCCACAGCGTCCAGTAGACGCCGTCGACGTTGCCCACGTCGACCAGGCTCTGCAGCATCGTGAGGTTGACCGCGACCTGACCCGGCGTGACGTCCTTGCCGCCGGGCCACAGCCACAGCAGCAGGGCCCCGGTGAGCAGCACCGAGACCCAGTACGCCGGGTACAGCCGCGCGACCCGCGAGGCGGCGACGTCGGGCACGCTGCGTCCCCACGCGGTCATGAGGATGACGAACCCGCTGATGACGAAGAACAGCTCGGGCCCCAGCGCGGCGTAGACGAGCCACGGCCCCAGCCCGGGGAACACCTCCGACGGCGGCCGGCCCCACGCCTGGGAGTCACGCACGAGGTAGTGGAAGAGCAGCACGCCGACCGCGGCGCCGAACCGCAGCCCGTCCAGCGCCACCAGCCGGGGTCGGGCCACCGCGGGCACGCGGTCGCCGTCGGGGAGCGGCGCCTGCGTGGCCGGGGACGTCACGGTCGTGGCTGCCACCCCTGCACGCTAGGTCGGCTCCGGGCCGCCCGCCCGTCGAGGAGCCGTTGACATATCGACACTCGATATCTAGCGTGCTGCCCGGGCCATATCGACCGTCGATATGGTGGCGGCGACGGGAGCGGCGATGGACCTCAGGCAGCGGTGGCGCGACATGACGTCGGACCCCGTCTACGTCGGCCCGCGCACCACCGAGCTCATCGCCGTGCTGCTGCTCGTGGTCGGCGCGGTGGCCGCCGTCGGCGGCGTGGGCTACGCGGTCAACGGCGCGACGCAGGCCCCCGGCAACGTCCTGGTCCCGGTGGCCGTGCAGCCCTCGGAGCAGCCCGACGGCGTGGGGGTCGGCGCACCCGTCCCCGTCGACGTGGACGGCGTCGACCTGCCGTCCGGGACGTGGCTGCGTGCCTCCGACGACGGCCTGGTGCTCGTCGACTCCACCGGCACGGGCCGGTGGACCGGGTTCCTGGCCCGCGGCGACGCCGCCCTCGGCGGGCTCGCCGTGGGGCTGTGCGCGGTGCTGCTCGCGCCCGTGCTGCGGGCGGTCGCCGGTGGGGAGCCGTTCCGCCGGGGGAACTCGGCCCGCATCGGCTGGACCGCGACCATCGTGCTGCTCGCCGGGATCGTCGCACCGCTGCTGCCGCAGCTCGCCGCGGTGATCGTGCTCGACGGGCTCGGGCTGGTCGGGCCCGGGAGTCCCTTCGTGGTCGGCATGGGATTCGAGCTGGCGCCGGTCGGCGTCGCCGCCCTGCTCTTCGTGGTCGCCGAGGCCTTCCGCCGCGGCACCCAGATCGCCGACGACACCGCGGGACTCGTGTGAGCCCACGCACGGCCGCGCCCGACGACGACGCCGCGGGGCACCGGGTGGTGTGCCACCTCGACGCCCTGCTCGCCGACCGCGACATGACCCTCACCGAGCTCGCCGCCCGCGCCGGCGTGACGGTGGTCAACCTCTCGGTGATGAAGAACGACCGCGCCCGGGCCGTGCGGTTCTCCACCCTGACGGCCGTCTGCGACGCGCTGGGATGCCAGCCGGGCGACCTGTTCAGCGTGGCACCGCCGCGCCGCTGACCCGGTGTGCGCCGTCGCAGGGCGACGCGCCCGTGGCCGCCCGGCTCCCCGGGCCGCCCGGCTCCTCGGGCCGCCCGGCCGCGTCGTTCGTAGGGTGGAGGCCATGACCCCTCGCGGCCCCCTGGGCAGTCAGCCGCCGGTGCCTGCGCAGCTCCTCGCCCCGTCCCCCGCCCCCGCCCCCGCCCCGTCCCCCGCGCCCGACCCCGCCCGATGATCGGCGCGGCCGCCGGAGGTGACCCCGCCGAGCTGACCGGGCTCGCCGGCTGGGTGGTCGACACCATCGACGCGCTCGGGCCCGCCGGGGTCGCGGCGCTGGTCGCGCTGGAGACGGTCTTCCCGCCCATCCCCAGCGAGGTCGTGCTGCCGGTGGCGGGGCTGCTGGCCGGCCAGGGCCGGATGTCCCTGGTCCTGGCGGTGGTCGGCGCCACGATCGGGTCCGTGGTCGGAGCCCTGGTGCTCTACTGGGCCGGCGCGGTGCTCGGTGCGCAGCGGCTGCGGCGGATCGCCGACCGGCTGCCGCTGGTGGACCGGGGCGACGTCGAGCGCGCCGAGGCCTGGTTCGACCGGCACGGCGGCACCGCGGTCCTCATCGGCCGGTGCGTGCCCGTGGTGCGCAGCCTGGTGTCGATCCCGGCCGGTGTGGAGCGGATGCCGCTCGTGCGGTTCGTGGCCTGGACGACCCTGGGCAGCGCCGTCTACAACGCGGCGCTGGTGGCGGCGGGCTACCTCCTGGGCAGTCGGTGGACGGAGATCGGCCGGTACAGCGACGTCATCAACTGGGCGATCTACGCCGCGTTCGCGGTGGGTCTGGCCGTGTTCGTCCGGCGCCGGCTGGGCGAACGGCGTCGCGGGGAGCGCTGAGCACCCCTCGGCGCCGTCAGCCGGCGGCGTCGCCCCCGGACCGCGCGCGCAGCCGCTCGCCCTTGGCCGTCGCCTGGGCGCGCAGGTCGTCCTGGAAGTCCACCATGGCGGCGCGCAGCCGCAGCGCCCCCTCGTCGCCGCCGGCGGCCAGGATCCGCACCGCGAGCAGCCCGGCGTTGCGCGCCCCGCCGATCGACACCGTCGCGACCGGGACACCGGCCGGCATCTGCACGATCGACAGCAGCGAGTCCATCCCGTCCAGGTGCGTGAGCGGCACCGGGACCCCGATCACCGGTAGCGGCGTCACCGCCGCGAGCATCCCCGGCAGGTGCGCCGCTCCCCCGGCGCCCGCCACGACCACCCGCAGCCCCCGACCCGCGGCCTCGCGCCCGTAGGCGATCATCGCCTCGGGCATCCGGTGCGCCGAGACGACGTCGACCTCGACCGGGACGCCGAACTCGCCCAGGACGTCGGCCGCGGCCTGCATCACCGGCCAGTCCGAGTCCGACCCCATGACGATCCCGACCTGCGGCCCGCCGCTCATGCGTCCTCCTCGGTGCTGTCGCCGCGCAGCACCGCCGCGGCGGTGCGGGCCCTCGCCCGGACGTCGTCCAGGTCGTCCCCGGTCACGGTCACGTGGCCGAGCTTGCGTCCGGGCCGGACGTCCTTGCCGTACAGGTGGACCTTGGCGCCGGCGTCGTGCGCGGTCACCGCACCGAGCGCGTCGGCCAGGTCGGCGTGCGAGCTGCCCAGCACGTTGGCCATCACCGACCACCGCTCGCGGGCCCGGGTCTCACCCAGGGGCAGGTCGAGGACGGCCCGCAGATGCTGCTCGAACTGGCTGGTCACCGAGCCGTCGATGGTCCAGTGCCCGGAGTTGTGCGGGCGCATCGCGAGCTCGTTGACCAGCACGGTCGGGGCGCCGTCGGCCCCCGGGACCTCGAACAGCTCGACCGCCAGCACCCCGGTGACGTCGAGCCCCTCGGCGACGGACACCGCGAGCGCGGTCGCCTCACGGGCGAGCCCGGGGTCCAGGTCGGGGGCGGGGGCGACCACCTCGCTGCAGACCCCGTGCCGCTGCACCGACTCCACCACGGGCCAGGCCCGGACCTCTCCGGACGGACGGCGGGCGACGAGCACCGCGAGCTCGCGGGTGAACGGCACCCGCTCCTCGGCGAGCAGCGGGACGCCGCCGTCGGCGAGCGCGGCGAACCAGTCGGCGACGTCCCCGGAGGACCGGACCACGCGCACGCCCTTGCCGTCGTAGCCGCCGCGGGCGGTCTTGACGACGGCGGCCGGCCCGACCTCGGCGAGGAACGCGTCGAGCGCCGCGGCGTCGGGCAGCTCGGTCCAGCGCGGGCACGGCACCCCCAGCGCGGTCAGGCGGCGGCGCATCACGATCTTGTCCTGGGCGTGCACCAGGGCGTGCGCCCCGGGGTGCACGGGATGCCCCTCGGCCACGAGCGCCTCGAGCAGCGCGTTCGGCACGTGCTCGTGCTCGAAGGTCAGCACGTCGGCCGCGGGGGCGGCGGTGACGAGCCCGCGGACGGCGTCGTCGTCGGCCGCGGCGCCGACGGGGGCGTCCCGGACGACCTGCGCCGCCGACGTCGTCGGTGCCTCCACCAGGACCCGCAGGTGCACCCCGAGCGCGGTGGCCGCGGGCACCATCATGCGGGCGAGCTGCCCACCACCGACCACTGCCACCACGGGTGCTGCCACGGAGGGTGAGCGTAGTGGAGCCGTGCCCCGGGGGCGGTCGGCGTCCGCCGGTGCACGCGGGGCAGGACGGCTAGCGGCCGCGCCGCACCCGGCGCGGGGAGATCAGGGATCCCTTCGGCAGCACGAGGTCGGGGTCCAGCGACCGCGGCACGCCGGCGAGGAAGACCGCGAACACGGCGGGTCGGCGCTGCGCGAGCTCCAGCCGCCCGCCGTCGGCGGCGACGAGGTCGCGGGCCAGCGCCAGCCCCAGGCCGGTCCCCGCACCCGAGGTCGCCCCGCGCTCGAAGATCCGCGGCGCGAGCTCGTCCGGGACACCCGCGCCCTCGTCGGCGACCTCGACGACGACGGCGCCGCTCGGACCGCTGGTGCGCGACCGCACCGTGGTGCGGCCGCCGCCGTGCCGCAGCGAGTTCTCCAGCAGGGTCGCCAGCACCTGGGCCAGCGCGCCCGGCGTGGCGAGCACCTGCGCGGTCGCCGACACCTCGATGGTCAGCTCCCGGCCGGCCTGGGCGAAGGTGGGGGCCCACTCCTCCTCCTGCTGGCGGACGACGTCGAGCAGGCGCAGCGCCTCGGTGGTGCCGCCCTGCGCGCGCCGCGACCGCTGCAGCAGGTCGTCGACCACCGTCACCAGCCGCTCCACCTGCTCCAGCGAGATGCGGGCCTCCTCGCGGACCTCGGACTTGTCGGTGGCGAGCATGATCTCCTCGAGCCGCATCGACAGCGCGGTCAGCGGCGTGCGCAGCTGGTGGGACGCGTCCGCGGCGAACTGCCGCTCCGCGGCGAGGCGCCCCGCCATCCGGTCGGCGCTGCGGGCCAGCTCGGCCGCCACGAGGTCGATCTCCTCGACGCCGGACGGCTCGACCTGCGGCCGCACCTGGCCCGAGCCGAGCTGCTCGGCGGACGCGGCCAGGTACACCAGGGGTGCCGCCAGCCGGTTGGCCTGCCACATCGCCATCACGATGCCGGCGCCGAAGGCCACCACCGCCACCACGACGACGGCCGCGACGATCCGCGCGCTGAGGAAGAAGACGTCCCACCAGGAGATGACGACCAGGACCGTCGCGCCGGACTCCGCGGTCGCGACCGCGGACAGCGTCCGGCCCTCGATGGGCTCGCCCGCCCGCAGCTGGGTGCCGTCCGGCAGCAGCACGGTGACCGCGGCGGGCAGCCCGTTGCGCTCCCCGGTGTACCCCTCGAGCGTCGTCGTCGTCACCTCGATGGGTGGCTCGCGCGACGCGCGGAAGTCGATGGCGGCGGCCAGCTGGTCGGCGCGGGTCTGCAGGTCGCGCAGCTCGTTGTCCCGCGCGTACTGCGCCCCGTAGAAGGCCAGCGGGATCCCGAGCAGGACGACGGCGACGGTGACCGCCGCGATCGTCGCCTGCAGGACGCGGCGGCGCACGTCCTACGCCGCCGCGTGCGCGCCGGTCTCGAACCGGAAGCCCATCCCGCGCACGGTGGTCACGTAGCGCGGCGCGTTGGCGTCGTCACCGAGCTTGCGGCGCAGCCAGGACACGTGCATGTCCAGGGTCTTGGTGGAGCCGGACGGGTCGGTGCCCCACACCTCGCGCATGAGCGTCTCGCGGGCCACCACCGTGCCCGAGGCGGCGACCAGCACCCGCAGCAGCTCGAACTCCTTGGCGGTCAGGTGCAGCTCGCGGTCGTTCTGGAACGCCCGGTGCGCCGCGACGTCCACCCGGACGTCCTGCGCGTGCAGCTCGTCCTCGTCGACCGGCTCGCCGTGGGTGCGGCGCAGCAGCGCGCGCACCCGGGCCAGCAGCTCGGCGAGCCGGAACGGCTTGGTCACGTAGTCGTCGGCGCCGGCGTCCAGCCCGACGACGAGGTCGACCTCGTCCGCGCGCGCGGTCAGGACCAGCACCGGGGTGGTCAGCCCCTGGTTGCGGATCGCCCGCGCCACGTCGAGCCCGTCCATGTCCGGCAGACCCAGGTCGAGGACCACGAGGTCGGCGGCCGCCGCGTGGTCCACAGCCCCTTGACCGGTTCCTTGCACGACGACGTCGTAGCCCTCGCGGGACAGCGCGCGAGCCAAAGGCTCGGCAATGGCAGGGTCGTCCTCAGCCAGCAGTACCTGCGTCATTCCGCCATGCTAGGTCACGAGCCGCCCCCGATGGGTCGACCCGTGGGGGGATTGTGCGCCCGGTGTCGCCGGTCCTCCCGGGGGTGGACGGCCGCCCGGCGGGTCCGTCCCCGGTCCGACGAGATGCGCCCCGCCGGTGCCTACGCTGGCGCGATGGGGTGGTGGGAGCGGTCCGACCGGTGGCGTGAGCGGCACGTCTGGCACCTGGACGCCGCCGGGACCGCCGTGTTCGCCCTCGTCGGCCTGGCGGGCACGCTGGTACTGTCCGTGGCGGCCAGCGTCGACGGCCCGCTGTGGGCGGTCGCCGTCGTCGTGCCGCTCGCCTGGCGGCGCACCCGCCCGGTCGCGTCCGTGGTGGGCGTCTACACGGTCGGCCTGCTGCACACGGTCCTGGGCAGCCCGCTGCTGTGGCCCGCCGACATGGCGGTGCTGGTGGCGCTGTACTCGGTCACGGTCTACGGGCCGCGCTGGGCGCACCGCACGGCGGTGGCCGGCGGGATCGTGGGTTCGTTCCTGCTCGGCGTGGCGCTGTACCTCACGACCGGGGCCGCCGACCTCGGCGCCATGATCATCGTGGGCGTCTTCGCCTCGACCGCGTGCGTCGCGGTCTGGGCGTCGGGGTTGGCCAAGCGTGCGCGCCGGGAGACGCTGCTGGCGCTGCGGGACCGCGCCGAACGGCTCGAGGTCGAGCGCGACCAGCAGGCGAGGATCGCCACGTCCGCCGAGCGGGCGCGGATCGCCCGGGAGATGCACGACATCGTCGCGCACTCGCTGTCGGTCGTCGTCGCCCAGGCCGACGGCGGTCGGTACGCCGCCCAGGCGGACCCCGACGCGGCGGGCCGTGCGCTCGGCACGATCGCGGAGACCGGCCGCGCCGCGCTGGCCGACATGCGGCGGCTGCTCGGGGTGCTGCGGACCGCGGACGAGACCGGCGCGGACGGCGACGGCGGCACGGCCGAGCTCGTCCCGCAGCCCGCGGCGCAGGACATCGAGCGCCTCGTCGACAGCATGCGCGCCAGCGGCATGACCGTGTCCCTGGTGCGGATGGGAACCCCGCGCCCGCTGCCGCCGGGCGCCGGGCTGACCGCGTACCGCATCTGCCAGGAGTCGCTGACGAACGTGCTCAAGCACGCGGGGCCGGACCCGTCGGTCACCGTGCTCGTCCAGTGGTCCCCCACCGCCCTGACCGTCGAGGTGACCGACGACGGCCGGGGCGCCGCCGCGACCGGCGACGGCGCCGGGCAGGGGCTGACCGGGATGCGCGAGCGGGCGGCCATGTTCGGCGGGACGGTCACCGCCGGGCCGCGCGCGGGGGGCGGGTTCCGGGTGCGGGCGCGCCTGCCGCTGCCCTCGTCGGCGTGACGCCGGACCGTCCCGACGGCGTCTGCCACCATGGCCGCGCTCGACCCGCCCCCTCTCCCTGGAGCCGCAGTGACCACGCCGCAGACGACCGAGCCGCACCCCGCCCGGGCAGCCGGCCCCGTCCGGATCGCCCTGGTCGACGACCAGCAGCTCGTGCGGGCCGGGTTCCGGATGGTGATCGACTCCCAGCCCGACCTGCAGGTCGTCGCGGAGGCCGGCGACGGCGAGGAGGCGCTGCGCGTGCTGGCCGGGGCCGACGTCGACGTGGTCCTCATGGACGTGCGCATGCCGCGGATGGACGGCCTGGCCGCCACCGCCCGGCTCACCCAGGGGTCACCTGCCGGCGGGGGCGGCACGCGGGTCATCGTGCTGACCACGTTCGACCTGGACGAGTACGTGCTCGCCGCCATCCGCGCCGGCGCGAGCGGCTTCCTGCTCAAGGACGCCCAGCCCGAGGAGATGCTCGCCGCGATCCGCACCGTGCACGCCGGTGACGCGGTGATCGCGCCGTCGAGCACACGCCGCCTGCTCGAGCACCTGGTGACCGCACTGCCCCCGGATTCGCCCGACGACGCCTCCGCCGCGGCCTCCCGGGACGCGCTGGCCGGCCTGACCGACCGCGAGCGGGAGGTGCTCGTGCTCATGGCGCGCGGCCGGTCCAACACCGAGATCGGCCAGGACCTGTTCGTCGCGGAGGCGACCGTCAAGACGCACGTCGGGCGCATCCTGGCCAAGCTCGGCGCCCGGGACCGGGTGCAGGCCGTGGTCGTCGCGTACGAGACCGGCCTGGTCCAGCCCGGGCTGTAGCCCGCCGGTCGCCGCACCCGCCGGTGACCCGCCCGCCGGTGGACGTCGCCACCGGGCCTCCACCCCCGGGATGACGGCCGGACCCGTCCCGGGCCCGATGCCGGCGCGGTGCCCCGGATCGTAGCGTCGGTGACGTACCCCGACACCCATCGCAGGAGCACCGAAGTGGACACCACCGTGTACGTCCCCACCGACCGGACCGGCGCGCAGCCGGACCGCGACCGCACCACCCCCGACGTCCCCGCGGCCCGCGCCCGCACCCTGAGCAAGGTCTACGGAGCCGGCGGCTCGGCCGTGCGCGCGCTGGACGCCGTCGACGTCGACTTCGCCGCCGGTGCCTTCACCGCGATCATGGGTCCGTCGGGGTCCGGCAAGTCGACCCTCATGCACCTGCTGGCGGGGCTGGACACCGCGACGTCGGGCAGCGCCTACCTGGGCACCACCGAGACGACCCGGCTGGGTGACGCCGAGCTCACCCGCCTGCGCCGGGACCGCATCGGCTTCGTCTTCCAGTCCTTCAACCTGCTGCCCATGTTCACCGCCGAGCAGAACATCCTGCTGCCGCTGGAGCTGGCCGGGTCGCGCGTCGACGCCGAGGTGCGGGAGTGGTTCGACACGCTGGTCACCACGCTGGGGCTCGGCGGGCGCCTGACGCACCGCCCGGCCGAGCTGTCCGGCGGCCAGCAGCAGCGGGTCGCGATCGCGCGCGCCCTCATCGCCCGGCCCGAGGTGGTCTTCGCCGACGAGCCGACCGGCAACCTGGACTCCCGGGCCGGGGCCGAGGTGCTCAGCTTCCTGCGGCGCTCGGTCCGCGAGCTCGGCCGGACGGTCATCATGGTGACCCACGACCCCACGGCCGCCGCGTACGCCGACCGCGTCGTCCTGCTCGCCGACGGCCGGATCGCCGGGGACATCGTCGACCCCACGCCCGAGTCGGTGCTCGCCGGGCTGGACGCCCTGCGGTCCCTCGAGGCCCCCGTCCAGGGCACGCCGCAGCGGGACGGGGTGACCCGCTGATGCTGCGCCTCACCCTCGCCCAGATGCGGCGCAGCCTCGGCCGGCTCACGGCCGCGGGTGTCGCCATCGCGATCGGCACCGCGTTCGTGGCCGCGACGCTCATCGCCGGTGCCGTGATCACCCGCACCAGCTACGACGCCGTCGCCGCGTCCTACGCCGACGCCGACCTCGTCGTGACCAGCGACGACAGCGTGTCGGCCGCGACCGTGGAGGCGCTCGCGCAGGGGGACGCGGTCGCCGCGGTCGACGGACGGCTGTCCACGTGGGTCGAGCTGAGCAACGGCTCGCGCCGCACCGTCCAGCAGCTCGTCCCGGTCGCGTCCGACCCCCGACTGGACGCCCAGCGCGTCGTCGACGGCCGCTCACCGGACGAGGCCGGCGAAATCGCTCTGCCGCCCGCGGTCGCGGAGCGGCTCGGTGTCGGGATCGGTGACACCCTGACCGCGCACGTCGGGCAGTGGGCCGACGACGCCCCTGGCGCGCCGGCGGACGGCGCGGCGGCGGACGGCGCGGCGAGCGACCCGGGCGTCGACCCGGGCGTCGACCCGGAGGCCGGACCCCGGTGGGTCGAGCGGACCGAGGAGCTGACCGTCGTCGGCGTCGTGCAGGACCCGTACGGCGCCTACGCCCAGTCCGGCGGCGCCGGCGTGCTCACGCGGGCCGAGCTCGAGCAGTGGGCCGGCGACCAGGCCGTCGACGGCGGGGACCTCACCTACGACAGCGCCGTCGTCGCCCTCGCGGACGGCGCCGACGTCGAGGCCGCCCGCGCCGCCCTCGGCGAGGCGGTCCCCGCGGACGCCACGGTGCGGACCAAGGACGAGCAGGCCCAGGTGATGACCGCCGAGCTGACCGACGGCGCGGACGTGTTCACGGTGATCGTGCTGTGCTTCGCCGCAGTCGCGCTGCTGGTCGCGGCGCTGGTCATCTCCAACACCTTCCAGGTGCTGATCGCGCAGCGGACCCGCACCCTGGCGCTGCTGCGGTGCGTGGGCGCCGACCGCCGCCAGCTGCGCGGGTCGGTCCTGCTCGAGGCCACCCTGCTCGGCCTCGCCGCGTCGCTGGCCGGGCTGCTGCTCGGCACGGGCGCGGCGCAGGCGGCGCTGTGGGCGCTGGGCCGGATGAGCCTCGAGGTGCCGCTGCCGGCCACGGTGAGCATCACGCCCGCCGTCGTGCTGGTGCCACTGCTGGTGGGCACGCTGGTGACCGTGCTGGCCTCGTTCGCCCCGGCGCGCGCGGCGACCCGCGTCGCCCCGCTCGCGGCCCTGCGGCCGGCCGACGCACCGGCCGTCACCCAGCGCCGCAACCGGCCCCGGCTCGTCCTGTCGGTGCTGCTCACGGTCGGCGGCTTCGCGCTGCTCGCGATCGCCGCCGTGTTCGGTCGCAGCCTCGGGGACCTGCTCGGCCCGCTCGTGGGCGTGCTCGGTGGTGCCCTGTCCTTCGTCGGCGTGGTGGTGGGGTCGGTGTTCTGGCTGCCGCGCGTGGTGGGGGCCTGCGGGCGGCTCGTGGGCCGCGGCGGGGCCAGCGCCCGGCTCGCGGCCGCGAACACCGTGCGCAACCCGCGCCGGACCGCCGCCACGAGCACCGCGCTGCTGATCGGCGTCACGCTGGTGACCATGATGAGCACGGGCGCCGCGAGCGCCCGGGTGACCCTGTCCGACGAGCTCGACCGGCAGTTCCCGGTCGATGTCGAGCTGGCCGACGGCGGCGCCGAGCAGGACGGCGCCGCGCCCCTGGTCGGCCCGGCGCTGCTGAGCACGGTCCGGGCGGTCGACGGCGTCGAGCTGGTCACCACGGTGGCCCAGGGCCCGGTGCTGGTGACCGCCACGGACGGGGCGACCGGCTCGGTCACCGCGTCCGCGATCGAGCCCGCCGACGCGACCGCACTGCTGCGCACCCCGTCGATGGTGACCGGCCTGTCGCCGGACACCGTCGTGGTGGCGCAGAGCCTGGCGCAGGACCTCGGGCTGTCCGACGGTGACACGGTGTCGGTCAGCGGGACCGAGACGGACCCGTCGACGGGCGCCGAGACGGCGGCCGGCGACGCGGTGCAGCGCACCGTCGTGGTCACCGAGCTGCCCGGCGGCGTCGCGCTGACGCCGACGACGTTCAGCGCCCTGACGGTCCCGGACGCCCAGGACGTGGCGTGGGCGCGCCTGGCCGACGGGGCGGACCCGTCCCGGGTGGTGCCCGCGATCCAGGACGCGGTGTCGGACACCGCGGTCATGGTGACCGGCGCTGCCGTCGAGCGGGCGCTGTTCGAGGGGATCATCGACACGCTGCTCGCGGTCGTCGTCGGGCTGCTCGCGGTGGCCGTGGTGATCGCGCTCATCGGGGTCGCGAACACCCTGTCGCTGTCGGTGCTCGAGCGGCGCCGGGAGTCGGCGACCCTGCGGGTGATCGGCCTGTCCCGCTCCCAGCTGCGCGGCACGCTCGCGATCGAGGGGGTGCTGATCGCCGGCGTCGGCGCGGTGCTGGGCATCGGGCTCGGCGTGGTGTACGGCTGGGCCGGTGCCGTGACCGTGCTGGGCGTGGTCGGGGACGTGAGCCTCGAGATGCCGTGGGGCGACCTGGCCCTCGTGCTCGCCGTCGCGCTCGCCGCGGGTCTGCTCGCCAGCGTGCTGCCGGCGCGGTCGGCGGCGCGGACGTCCCCGGTCGCGGCGCTGGCGGTCGACTGACCGACCCGCGGGCCTGTGGAGCGGGGGCACGTCCCCGGCTCCACGGGCCCGCGGCGTCGCCGCGTCCGGGGCGGTCGGCACGGTGGACGCGTGCGCCTGACCGTCGCCGGGCACCCCGGCTCCCCCGACGTCGATCTCGACGTGCCCGACGACATCCGGCTGGGCGACCTCCGCCCGCACCTGGCCCGGGCGACCGGCCGGCCCGAGCTCACCGGCACGGCCGGTCGCCCCGGCGTGCGGCTCGCGGTGGACGACGTCGTCCTCGACGACGACCAGGTCACCGGGCACGTGCCGCTGCTGCCCGGCGCGATCGTCCACGTGGGTGCCCGGGCACCGGCCGCGGACCGGCTCGCCCTGCACAGCCGGTGGCACCTGGCGGTGGTCGCCGGTCCCGACGCCGGCGCCCTGGTCGCCCTGGACGGGGCGGTCACGGTCGGCCGCACGGGGCGCGCGAGCGGGCGGCAGCCGCAACTCGCTCTGGCCGACCCGGCCGTCTCCGGCCGCCAGCTGGTCGTGGCACCGGGCCGCCGGTCGCCGGTCGTCCGGGAGGACGGGTCGCGCAACGGGACCGTCCTGGTACGCCGGGGACGGCCGGTCGCGGTGGGGCGTCGCACCGCACGTGCGCGGCGGCTGCGGGACGGTGACCGGCTGCTGGTGGGTGTCAGCACGCTCGAGGTCCGCGCGGGCGCCGCCGTCGACCGGCAGCTCCGGCCGGGCACCGCCCCGCGGCCAGCCCGGACGCCGGCGCGCGGCGCGGGCGCCCTGCCGACCCTGGTCGCACCCACCGCCGGTGCCCTGGTGCTGGCGGCAGCGACGGGCAACCGGATGCTGCTCGGCCTGGCGGCGGTCGGCCCGGTGACCGCGCTGGTCGGGGCGGCGGCCGGCCGGACCGGTCGCCCGGTCGCCCGGTGGCGGGCGCGGCGGCACCCGGCCGCATCGAGGGCCACGCCGGGTGGGGCGACCGGTGCGGTAGCGGATGCCCGGGGCGCGCCGGTCGGGGCGGCCGACGGGGCGGCCGGCGGGGCGGCGGGGTGGGAGCTGGCCGGGCTCGGCGACGACATCGCTCTCCCGTCCCCGGCGGACCTGCGGACCCGGGCGCTGCAGGACCTCGGCGCGGCGGCGGGTGAGGCGCTGCGGGCGCCGGGCGGGCCGGACGCCGGTGTGGGGGTCGGCGGCATCGGCGTCGGCGGCGGCGGCATCGGCGGCGCACCGGGACTCCACTGGGGCGAGCCGCACGGACGCACCCCCGGCCCCGCGCCGGGCTGGTCCGGTCGCAGGCTCGGGACGGGCGCGCTGCGTGCGCTCGCCCCGGACCGCTGCCTCGCCGTGGTGGGGTCGCGCCACACCGCACTCGCGGTGGCGCGCCTGCTGGTCTGCGACGAGGCCGCGGTCCGCCTCGGCCAGGGCACCGGTCCGCCCGGCGCCGGGTCGCACGACCCGCACCATCCGTTCCTCGGCATCCGGGTGCTGGGCGACGCCCGTGCCCCGGACGAGTGGGCGTGGTGCCGGTGGCTGCTGCCCGACGGGATCGAGCCCGGGGACGGGCACCCGGGTACGGCGCTGCTGGTGGTCGACGGGACCGCCGACCCGACCGCACCTGCGGGCACGGCGAGGGCGGCGCCGTCCTGCGGCGAGGGCGCGCGCGACGCGGCGCACCGGCACGCGTCGGCGAGCACGCCCGCACGACGCGGGCGCGGGGACGCCCGCGACCGGGACGACGCCGGAGTCCCCGACCCGGCGCCGATCAGCCGGGCGACCTGGCTCGCCCGGCGCGCGGCGGCCGGAGCGACCGTGCTGGTCGTGGAGTCGGAGGCGGCACGGGTGCCGCCCTGGTGCACCACCGTCCTGCACGTGACGGACGGCGGCCCCACGGTGGGCGTCACCCGGCCCGCGCGTCCCCCGGCGTCGGCCGTGCTGTGCGGGGTGTCGGCGAGCTGGGCCGAGCGCCAGGCCAGGCTGCTGTGCGCGATCGCGTACCGCAGGGCTCGCCGGCCCGCCGGGCCGGGCACGGGGCCGACGCCCATGCCGCCCGACGTCGTCGCCGTCGCCGACCTGCCCGGGATCCCGCCGCCGGACGCCGACGCGGTGCTGCGCCGCTGGGGGCGCGCACCGGGGGCAGGGGTCGGCGCCGGCGACCGCGGGCTGCGGGCACCGCTCGGCGCGGGGCCGGGTGACGTCCCGGTCGAGCTCGACCTCGTGCGCGACGGGCCGCACGCGCTGGTCGCGGGGACGACCGGCGCGGGCAAGAGCGAGCTGCTGCAGACGTGGGTGCTGGCGCTGGCGCTGACCCACTCCCCCGCCGACCTCGCCGTGCTGCTCGTCGACTACAAGGGGGGCGCCGGGCTCGGGGCGTGCACGGGGCTGCCGCACGTCGTCGGGCAGGTGACCGACCTGGACCCGGCCGCGGCCGCCCGTGCGCTGACCGGTCTGCGTGCCGAGCTGCGCCGCCGCGAGCGGCTGCTGGCCGAGCACGGCGCGCCGGACCTCGTGACGCTGCGCGACCGGCAGCCGGGGGCCGCGCCACCGCGGCTGCTGGTCGTCGTGGACGAGTTCCGCGCGCTCGTCGACGACCTGCCGGACTTCGTCCCGGGGCTGCTGCGCGTCGCGGCGCAGGGCCGGTCCCTGGGCGTGCACCTGGTGCTGGCGACCCAGCGACCCGGCGGTGCGGTCGGTGCCGACCTGCGGGCCAACCTCGGCGTGCGGATCGCGCTGCGGGTCACCGACGTCGGGGAGTCGCTCGACGTGCTGGACGTCCCCGACGCCGCGCGCATCGGCCAGCGGCAGGTCGGCCGGGCCCTGCTCCGGCGCGGTCCCGCGCCCCCTGAGCTGCTCCAGGTCGCGCACATCGCGGCCCCACCCCGGTCCCGCGCGGTGCTCGTGCGGCCCGTGGCGCCCCGGTCGTGGTCGCACGCCGGCTCACCGCCACGCCCCCCGGGGGCGCCCTCGGCACCGTGGCCCCTGGGTCCGGGCCACGCCGCGGGCGCGGACCCGGCGGCCGCAGCCGCGCCCGCGACAGCCACGACCCGGGACCCGACCAGAGACCCGACCCGGGACCCGACCAGGGACCCGACCAGGGACCCGACGGCGGCCTGGGTGGCCGCCGCACGCACCGCGGCACACCGGGCGGGTCTGACCCGACCGGCGCCACCGTGGCTGCCCGCGCTGCCGGACCGGGTCCCCGCCGACGCGCTGCACGGGTCCTCGATCCACGGCACCGGCCCCACCACGGAGCCCGTCACCGCCGCCACCACGGCGCACGGCCGGGCGGACGTCACCGCACCCGGCACCGCAGGCAGCACCCCGCTGCCGCCGGCACCGGGCGACGGTGGGCTGCCGTTCGCCCTGGCCGACCTGCCCGCGCAGCAGCGCCGGGCCGTCGTGGTGTGGCGGCCCGGCGACGGACCGCTGCTCGCGGTCGGGGCGTCCGGCTCGGGGCGCACGGCGCTGCTGCGCACGCTCGCCTCGGCGGCGCTCGACCGTGGCTGGCACGTGCACGCGCTGACGACCGGCGGCCCGGTGCTCGACGTGCGGCCCGGTCACCCGGGCGCCGGGACGGAGCTGACCGTCGACGACCCGCTCGGGGCCGCGCGGCTGCTGCAGCAGCTGCGGTCGGCCGCGGCCGCGTCGCCGGTGACGTCCGGCGCCCGGGTGACCGGGCCACCGCCCCCGCCCCGGCTGCTCCTGGTCGACCGGGTGGACGCCGTCCTGTCGGCACTGGGCGAGGTCGCCCGGGGCCGGGCCGCGGACCTGCTGCTCGAGCTCGTGCGCGACGGCCGGCGGCACGGGCTCGCGGTCGCCGCCACCGCGCCCCCCGGGGGGTCGCACACCCTGGCCGCACTCTTCACCGACCGGCTGGTGCTGCCGGTGGGCGACGCGGTCGCGGAGTCGATGGCCGGCGTGCCGCCCGCACTGTGCGGCGGCCGGCGCGGCCCGGGCCGGGCGATCTGGTTGCCCGGCAGCACCACCGTGACGGACGCGCCCGAGCCGGCGGGCGCGGGTGCACCGCGGTGGTGGGAGCCGGCGCTGTGCCAGGTGGCCGTCCCGGCGGCGGCGCCGCCCGCTCCTGCCCGCGGCCCGGCGCCCACCGCGCCGCGGCTGGTGCGCGTCCCGGCCGCGGTCACGGCGGACGCGCTGCGGCGAGCCGTGCGCCGGGAGCCGCGCGGGACCGGTCGCGTCGGCACGACCCGGACCGGGGGCGGCCCGCCCCTCGTCGGGGTGCCGCTCGGGATCGGCGGCGACGACGGCCGCCCCGTCCGGCTCGCGGTCGGCCAGGGCGCCCTGGTCGCCGGTCCGCCGGGATCGGGCCGGTCCACCGCGCTGGCCGTGATCGCTGCCGGGCTGCTCGAGCAGCACCGACCGGTCGTCCTCGTGGCGCACGACGGACCGCTGCGCGCCCTCGGCGAGGCCCGCGCCGCCGACCGCACCTGCGGTCATTCCCTCACCGGGCTGGCCCGCGCGCTGGAGGCGCTGCTCGAGGCGCCGCTCGCCCTGCCGCCCGCCGGGCCGCTCGTGGTGGTGGTCGACGACCTCGACCGCCTCGACGGGGTGGCACCGGGCGCCGCGGCACGGCTGGCCGCCCTCACGACCGACCCCGACGGCGACGACGCCCCCAGCGCGCGGCCGCCGGACGGCGCGTACCCCGTCCTCGTGGTCGCCTCCGCCCAGACCGGCCCGGCATCGATGGCGTTCCGCGGCCTGCTCGGCGGCCTGCGCGCACGTCGGTGCGGTGTGGTGCTCGATCCCGGCGAGCCGGGCAGCGCCGAGGTGTTCGGGGTGGACCTGGCGTGGGCCACGGACCCGGCGCGCCGGCACGCCCCCGGGGCGGGCGCCGTGGTGCACGGCCGCGACGTCGTCCCCGTCCAGCTCGCCGACGGACCCTGACGTGCGCCCTCGCCGGCTCAGCGTCGGTCGGGACGCCCCAGGGTCACGGCCACCACCGGCGGCAGGACGAGGCCGATCCCGACCAGCAGACCGAGCGCGAGCATGGCCAGGACCCACGGCGACGGGTCGTCGCCGAACCCGCTCACCGCCAGGACGACGAGCAGCACCTGCCACGTCATCACCGGCGACCGCGCCCAGCGGCGGCCCTGCCACAGCCCGCGCACGGCGAGCACCAGCACGCCGGCCACCCCGAGCGCGAACAGGGCGAGGAAGACGGTCGCGCCCGGCAGCTGGACGGTGCCCCGGACGAGCTCGAGCACCCACGCACCGGCCAGCCCGACCAGGACGCCCGCCTCGACCAGGACGAGCGCGCAGACCGCGACCAGGGCGGCCGGCCGCCGGCGCGGCGCGGACGGCGGCGCGGACGAGGGCGAGCGCCCGGACGAGGGCGCGGCCGCGGGCGCGTCGCCGGACGGTGCGTCCGCGCGCCCGCGCCGCCGGCGCGCGCCGCCCGGGGCGGTCGACCCTGGCGAGGCGGGAGGAGCCGCGGGTGCCGGCCCCGCGTTGCCGGGCTGGACAGGACCGCGCGCAGCGGGGCCGCGAGGCCGGGACCGGCCGGATGGAGTCACGAGCCGACGGTACGCGCGGTGAGCGAGCGGCGTCATCGGGCAGAACCACAGGTCACAGGTGTGATGAACACCTCAGGCGTCACCACCCCGAAACCTGCCCGTCACCCCTTGTGCGCCTGCCGGGCAGGTGTGAACCTATTCGGAGTTTGTTCGAACCCTCAAACCGAGCCGCTTGTCCCTCCCCCGCCGGGAGGGACGGGCTCGACCTGTGCCTAGGAGCCCTCATGGATTGGCGCCACCGCGCTGCGTGCCTGGACGAAGACCCGGAGCTGTTCTTCCCGATCGGCAACACGGGTCCCGCGCTGCTGCAGATCGACGACGCGAAGGCGGTCTGCCGCCGGTGCCCCGTCGTCGACACCTGCCTGAAGTGGGCGCTCGAGTCCGGTCAGGACGCCGGCGTCTGGGGCGGTCTGTCCGAGGACGAGCGCCGTGCGCTCAAGCGCCGCACGGCCCGTCAGCGCCGCGCGAGCTGACCTCGGTCCGACCGGACCCGCCGGCCACCACACCGGCACCACGCACCGGAGCCCGGGCGACCACGTCGCCCGGGCTCCGTGCTGCTCCGCGGACCTGAGCCGCCCGCGTCACGGCGTGCGCAGGCGGACGTCGACCACGACCTGCGTCCCACCGCCCTCGCGCGGCAGCCACTCGATGGAGCCGCCGAGCTCGTTGGCCACCAGGGTGGAGACGATCTGCGTCCCGAGCCCGCTGCCCGCGCCCTTGCCCGGCGTGAGCCCGACGCCGTCGTCGGCGACCACGACGCGCAGGCTCTGACCGTCCCGGCTGGCGATGATCTCCACCGTGCCGCCGTCCGTGCTCGCCAGTCCGTGCTCGACGGCGTTGGTGACGAGCTCGGTCAGCACGAGCGCCAGGGCGGTGGCGTCCTCCGCCGGCACCAGCCCGAACGTACCCGTGCTGCGGGTGCGCACCTGGCCGCCGGCCGAGGCGACGTCGGCGGTCAGCCGCAGGCTGCGGCCCATCAGGTCGTCGAACGGCACCGCCTCGTCCAGGGTCTGGGAGAGGGTCTCGTGCACCAGCGCGATGGTGGCGACCCGCCGCATCGCCTCCTCGAGGGCGTCCTTGGCCTCGGGCGTCGTCATGCGCCGCGCCTGCAGGCGCAGCAGCGCGGCGACCGTCTGCAGGTTGTTCTTGACCCGGTGGTGGATCTCGCGGATCGTCGCGTCCTTGGTGATGAGCTCGCGCTCGCGCCGGCGCAGCTCGGACACGTCGCGGCACAGCAGCACGGCACCCAGCCGCTGGCCGTCCTCGGTCAGCGGGACCGCCCGCAGCGACAGGCACACGCCGTGCGCCTCGAGGTCGGTGCGCCACGGCGCGCGGCCCATGATGACCAGCGGCATCGACTCGTCGACCGGGGACTGGTGCTCGACGAAGTCCGTGGTGACCTCGATGAGCGAGCGGCCCACCAGGCTGCCCATCACCCCGAACCGGTGGAAGCAGCTCAACGCGTTCGGGCTCGCGTACAGCACCTCGCCCTCGGAGTTGAGCCGGATCAGCCCGTCGCCGACCCGCGGGGCACCGCGGCGTGACCCGGTCGCGGAGTTCGCGACCGGGAACTCCCCGCGCCCGACCATGCCCATGAGGTCGTCGGCGGCCTCGATGTAGTTCAGCTCCAGCCGGCTGGGCGTGCGCGCCCCACCGAGGTTGGTCTGACGCGCGACGACGGCCACGGCACGTCCGTCGCGGACCACCGGCATGGCCTCCTCGCGCACGGCGTAGGACCCGAACCAGCGCGGCTCGCGCGAGCGCTGCGGCCGCAGCTCGGTCAGCGCGCGCTCCAGCTGGGGCCGCTGCCCCTCGGGCGCGCTCGCGCCCACGATGTCGTCGTAGTGGACGGTCGCCCCGGTGCTGGGCCGGCACTGCGCGATCGCCACGAAGTCGCCCGCACGGGTGGGCAGCCACAGCACGAGGTCGGCGAAGGCGAGGTCGGACACGACCTGCCAGTCGCCGACCAGCAGGTGCAGCCACTCGACGTCGCCCGCCTCGAGATCGGCGTGGCGGTGGACGAGGTCGCTGAGCGTGGACACGCCCGCCAGCCTAGACAGCGCACCGCCGCGAGCCCGCCCGGCCGAGCGGGACGGCCGAGCGGGACGGCCGAGCGGGACGGCCGAGCGGGACGGCCGAGCGGGACGGCCGAGCGGGACGGCCGCGGCGCGACCATACCGACCGGGGGCGCCTACGGGCGCCGGGCGATAGCCTCGCCCGGATCGGCAGAACGCCGGCGCGGGCCACCGGGCCCCGCCCGAGGAGGAGGTCCACCGTGCACGTCCAGGTGCAGCTGCGCTACGCAGCCGAGCCGTCCGCCGTCGCCGCGATGCTGGCCGACGCCGGCTACGCCCGCGCGCGCGTCGAGGCCAGCGGCGCGGCCGTGGAGCAGGCGGACGTCACCGGCGACGCGGCCGGTGCGTTCACCGTCACCACCCGCCGGTCGCTGCCGACCGACCAGATCCCGGCCCAGGCCCGCTCCTTCGTCGGCTCGACGCTCGAGGTCCGGCAGGTCGAGGCCTGGGAGGCCCCGGAGGGCGACGCCCCGCGCGCCGGCACCGTGGTCGTGGAGATCAGCGGCGTACCGGTGCGGCTGACCGGCACCGCGACTCTGGCCGCCGACGGCCCGGGGGCCGCGACGCTGACCTACGACGGCGACCTGAAGGCGTCGATCCCGCTGTTCGCGTCGGCCGTCGAGAACGCCGCCGCCGGCGCCGTCCGGTCGGCGCTGGAGGCCGAGCAGGACGCCGGCGCGCGGTGGCTCGCCGGGCACTGACCCGACCGGCGTGACCGCCTGCGCAACGGCCCCCACGCGCGCCAGCGTCCGGGCCTCCCCGGGACCACCAGCGGTAACGATCGCGTAACAACTCTGGCCACGGCAGGGCCCTGACCTGCACGGACGCGCTGTGGTAGCGCTACCACCCGGTCCGGTGGTTGACACCCTCGTCGCCCACCCCTCACGATCTCCTCATCGCAGTGGAACCGCTCCCGCACCTGTGGGTGGGAGCGCTTCCCTGCTGGGCCCTCGCGGCCCGGTCGGGTGCCTGCTCAGGTCTCGACACACCACCGGGTAACGGCGAGGACGCCGTCCGACTGACAAGGGAGTCACAGTGCGCAAGACCACGAGCAAGACGTGGGCGCTCATGGCCGGGGCCACCGGCATCGCCCTCCTCGCCACCGCCTGCGGCGGGGGTGACACCGAGGCCGACGCGGGTGAGGGCTCCTCGACCGGCGGCAGCGGGGACGAGCAGATCACCCTGACCGTCGCCACGTTCAACGAGTTCGGATACGAGGAGCTGCTCGACGAGTACGAGGAGCTCAACCCGAACATCACCGTGGAGCACAAGAAGGCCGCGACCTCCGACGAGGCGCGCGACAACCTCAACACCCGCCTCGCGGCCGGCTCCGGGCTCTCCGACATCGAGGCCGTCGAGGTGGACTGGCTCTCCGAGCTCATGCAGTACTCCGACATGTTCGTCGACCTGTCCGACCCCGAGGTCGAGGACCGCTGGCTGGAGTGGAAGACCGCGGCCGCGACGACCGAGGACGGCACGCTGATCGGCTACGGCACCGACATCGGCCCCGAGGCGGTCTGCTACCGCTCCGACCTGTTCGCGGCGGCCGGGCTGCCCACCGACCGCGAGGAGGTCGCCGCGCTGCTCGAGGGGGACTGGGACCACTACTTCGAGGTCGGCAAGCAGTTCGTGGCGAACTCCGACGCCGCCTGGTTCGACTCGGCCGGCGCGACCTACCAGGGCATGATCAACCAGGTCGAGAACGCCTACGAGGAGGACGACGGCACCGTCATCGGCATCGACCACGACACCGTCAAGGACATCTACGGCGACGTCCTGACCGCCTCGGTCGACGACGAGCTGTCCGCGCACCTGCTGCAGTGGAGCGACGACTGGGCCGCCGGCTTCCAGAGCGGCGCCTTCGCCACGCAGCTGTGCCCGGGCTGGATGCTCGGTGTCATCGAGGGCAACGCGGCCGGCGTGACCGGCTGGGACGTCGCCGACGTGTTCCCCGGTGGCGGGGGCAACTGGGGCGGGTCGTACCTGACCGTCCCCGCCCAGTCCGAGCACCCCGAGGAGGCCAAGGCCCTCGCCGCCTGGCTGACCGCGCCGGAGCAGCAGGTCAAGGCCTTCCAGTCCAAGGGCACCTTCCCGAGCCAGGTCGAGGCGCTGGACAGCCCCGAGCTGCTCGGCACCACCGAGGAGTTCTTCAACAACGCCCCGACCGGTGAGATCCTCGCCAAGCGCGCCGAGGCGATCACCGCCACGCCGTTCAAGGGCCCGAACTACTTCCCGATCCACACCACGGTGTCCGACGCGCTGACCCGCGTGGACGTCGACCAGACCGACGACGCCGCGTCGTCCTGGGAGAAGGCGCTGGACGCGTACGAGTCCCTCGGCCTGAGCTGAGCCGACGCGTGAGACCGGGTGGGCGCGGGCACGCGCCCACCCGGTCGCCCGTCCGCCGCCTGCTGCCGGCGGACCAGGCCGCACCCCACCGGAACCGGCACCGGTGGTCGCGGCCGCCCCGTACGCCCACCGGACGACCTCACCGGCCGGGCCGCTCCACCGGCGCAGCCCTGCGCTGCGCCACGCCGGTCGACCACCGTCGCTCGTCCGCCCCCTCAGGGAGTCGCATGTCCGTCATCAGCCCCCCGAAGCCCCGCCGGGCGCCGGAGGTCCCCCGCGAGCCACGCCGCATCGCGTTCCGCCAGCGGGCGGGCCGTTGGGACGTCAAGCTCTCCCCCTACCTGTACATCTCCCCGTTCTTCCTGCTATTCGCCGTCACCGGGCTCTTCCCGCTCGCCTACACCGCGTACGTGTCGGTGCACGACTGGCACCTGATCGGCGGCCAGGGCGCGTTCGTGGGGATGCAGAACTTCGTCGACGTCGTGCAGCAGCCGCGGTTCCTCACCGCGCTGCGCAACACGTTCAGCATCTTCCTGCTGTCGTCGGTGCCCCAGGTGCTGGCCGCGATCGGCATCGCCGCGGTGCTGGACGCCAACCTGCGGGCGAGGACCTTCTGGCGGATGGGCGTGCTGCTGCCCTACGTGGTCGCGCCCGTGGCCGTCTCGCTGATCTTCTCCAAGCTCTTCGCCGACCAGTCCGGTCTGATCAACGCGGTCCTGGCGACGGTGGACCTCGGCCCGATCCGCTGGCACGCGGACCCGCTGTCCAGCCATGTCGCGATCGCCTCGATGGTCAACTTCCGCTGGACCGGCTACAACACCCTGATCTTCCTCGCGGCGATGCAGGCGGTGCCACGCGACCTGTACGAGGCCGCCGTCATCGACGGCGCCTCGAGGCTGCGGCAGTTCTTCTCCATCACCGTCCCGATGCTGCGCCCGACGATCATCTTCATCGTCATCACCGCGACCATCGGCGGCCTGCAGATCTTCGACGAGCCGCGCATGTTCGACCAGCTCGGCCAGGGCGGCTCCGACCGTCAGTGGATGACCGTGACGATGTACCTGTACGAGCTCGGCTGGGGCGCCCAGAAGAGCTTCGGCCGGGCCGCCGCCGTCGCCTGGATCCTCTTCCTCATCATCGTGGTGATCGGGCTGATCAACTTCGCCATCACCCGCCGGATCTCGTCGTCCGGATCGACTCGCGGAGGCAAGCGATGACCTCGATCCCCATGATCCAGCAGACCGCCGGGGCCGGCGCCGCGCGCAGCGCGGCCCGACGCCGCGGCCTGGCCCGGGGCGCCAACCGCCGTCCCGGGTGGGTGACCTACGCCGTGCTCGGCGCGGTGCTGCTGATCTCGGCCTACCCGCTGTACTACGCCGTCCTGCTCGCGTCGTCCGACGCCATCACGATCGCGCAGAACCCGATCCCGTCGCTGCTGCCGGAGGGCAACCTCTTCACCAACATCGGCCGGGTCATCGCCTCGGACATCCAGTTCTGGCCGGCCATGTGGAACAGCATCGTGGTCGCCACCGTGACGGCGTTCTCGGTCGTGGTGTTCTCCACGCTCGCCGGGTTCTCGTTCTCCAAGCTGCGCTTCCGCGGTCGCGGGCCGCTGCTGGTGTTCGTGATCGCGACGATGGCCGTGCCGACCCAGCTCGGCATCGTGCCGCTGTTCATCGTGATGGCGGAGCTGGACCTCACCGGCAAGCTCGCCGCCGTGATCATCCCCGGCATGGTCACCGCCTTCGGGGTGTTCTGGATGACCCAGTACCTGGAGGAGGCGCTGCCGTACGAGCTGATCGAGGCGGCCCGCGTGGACGGGTGCTCGATGATCCGCACGTTCTGGCACGTCGCGATGCCGGCCGCCCGGCCCGCAGCCGCGATGCTCGCGCTGTTCACGTTCGTCGGGTCCTGGACCAACTTCTTCTGGCCGTTCATCGTCCTGGGCGCCGGGAACCCGACCCTGCCGGTGGCGCTGCAGCTGCTGCAGGCGTCGTACTTCAAGGACTACTCACTCATCATGGCCGGCGTCGTCGCCTCGACGATCCCGCTGGTCCTGGTGTTCATCGTCGCGGGCAGGCAGCTCGTGACCGGCATCATGCAAGGGGCAGTCAAGGGATGAACAGCACCGTAGCCACCAGCGACCTCCTCACCGGCCCGGGCGTCCGGCTCGACGGCGGCGCGCTCACCTTCCCGCAGGGCTTCCTGTGGGGGGCGGCCACCGCGGCCTACCAGGTCGAGGGCGCGGCGCACCGCGACGGTCGCACGGACTCGATCTGGGACACGTTCGCCCGGGTGCCGGGCGCCGTCCTGGACGCCCACGACGGCGAGGTCGCGTGCGGTCACTACGACCGCTACCGCGACGACGTCGCGCTCATGACGAGCCTGAACCTCGGCTCGTACCGGTTCTCCACCTCGTGGGCGCGGATCCGGCCCGACGGCGGTGCGGTGAACCCGCAGGGGCTCGACTTCTACTCGCGCCTGGTCGACGAGCTCCTCGGCGCCGGCATCAAGCCGTGGCTGACGCTCTACCACTGGGACCTGCCGCAGGCGCTCGAGGAGCGCGGCGGGTGGGCGAACCGCGACACGGCCTACCTGTTCGCGGAGTACGCCGCCACGGTGCACGACGCGCTCGGCGACCGGGTCGGGGTGTGGACGACGCTGAACGAGCCGTGGTGCTCGGCGTTCCTGGGCTACACCGGGGGCGTGCACGCGCCGGGCCGGCAGAGCCGCCCGGACGGGCTCGCCGCGGCGCACCACCTGCTGCTCGGGCACGGTCTCGCGGTGCGCGAGCTGCGGTCGCGCGACGCCGGGCTGGACCTGGGCATCACGCTCAACCTCACCGTCCCGGACCCGGCCGACCCGCAGGACCCGGCCGACGTGGATGCCGCACGGCGCATCGACGCGCAGTTCAACCGCGTCTTCCTCGACCCGATCGTCCGCGGCGCCTACCCCGAGGACCTGCTCGAGGACGTCGCCCAGTACGGCCTGCTCGAGCACGTGCGCGACGGCGACCTGGCGATCATCTCCACCCCGATCGACGCGCTCGGCGTGAACTACTACCACGGCGAGCTCGTCGGCGCCCGGCCCGCGCCGGGGGCCCGGGACGGCGCCGCGCCCGTCGAGCGACCGACGTCGAGCCCGTACCCGGCGGCCGACGGGGTGCACAACCACCCGCGCGGGCTGCCGGTGACGTCGATGGACTGGGAGGTCCAGCCCGAGGGCCTGACCCGGCTGCTGCTGCGCCTGCAGCGCGACTACACCGGGCCCGCCGGGATCGCGCTGTACGTCACCGAGAACGGCGCCGCCTACGACGACGTCCCGGACGCGACCGGCTTCGTCCAGGACGACGACCGCCGCGAGTTCTTCGACCTGCACCTGCGGGCCGTGCACGCCGCGATCGAGCAGGGCGTCGACGTGCGTGGGTACTTCGCGTGGTCGCTCATGGACAACTACGAGTGGGCCTGGGGGTACCACAAGCGCTTCGGCATCGTCCGGGTCGACTACGACACGCTCGAGCGCACCCCGAAGGCCAGCGCGCGCTGGTACGCCGGCGTCGCCGGCGCCAACGCCCTGCCCGCGCTGGGCTGACGGCGCACCCTGGAGAGGCGGCACGGTGATCGACGACGGGCGCCGTGCCGCCCCGCGCCCGCTGACGGCCGGGCGCGAGCACGTGGTCCCGACCCTGGACGAGGTCGCGCGGCTCGCGGGCGTGTCCCGGTCGACCGCGTCGCGCGCCATCAACCGCGGGCCGCGGGTCTCGGCCGCGACCCGGGCGGCCGTGGACGCGGCGGTCACCGAGCTCGGGTTCACCCCCAACCGGGCCGCACGCTCGCTGGTCACCCGCCGCACCGACTCCATCGCGCTCGTCGTGCCGGAGCCGGACGAGCGCGTGCTGTCCGACCCGTTCTTCGCCGGCACCATCAGCGGGCTGACCGCCGCGCTCAGCGCGTCGGACCTGCAGCTCGTGCTCGTGCTGGCCCGGCCGACCGAGGTCGCGACCCGCACGCTGCGCTACCTGCGCAACGGGCACGTCGACGGCGCCGTCGTCGTCTCCCACCACCGGGGCGACGCGCTCGCGGTCGAGCTGGAGCGGTCCGGTCTGCCGAGCGTCTTCATCGGACGCCCGCTGTCCGGTCCCCGGGCCGAGTACGTCGACGTGGACAACGTCGCGGGCGGCCGGCTCGCGACCGACCACCTCATCCGCTCGGGGCGGCGACGCATCGCGACGGTCACCGGGCCGTTGGACATGTCCGCCGGCGTGGACCGGCTGCGGGGCTGGCACGACGCGCTGGCCGACGCGGGGCTGCCCCGCGACGCGGTCGCGTCGGGGGACTTCACGACCCGGGGCGGCGCCCGCGCCGCCCGCGAGCTGCTCGACCGGCACCGCGACCTCGACGCCGTGTTCGTCGCGTCCGACCTGATGGCGGTCGGCGCCCTGGGCGTGCTGGCCGACGCCGGCCTGGACGTGCCCGGTGACGTGGCCGTCGTCGGGTACGACAACGCGGCCCTGGCCGCCTCGGCGTCCCCCCCGCTGACGACCGTGGCGAGCCCGGTCGCCTCGATGGCGCGCGCCGCGGGCGAGCTGCTGGTCAGCCGCCTCACCGGGTCCGCTCCCTGCGTCTCCCCGGTGATCCTCAGCCCCGACCTGGTGGTGCGGGCGTCGGCGTGAGCCCGGCGCCGTCCGGGACGCGACCGGCGCACCAGCCGGCCGGGGCGCTTGGGTATCCTCGCGACGCAGCGGCGGACACCCGGTCCGGCGCCCGACCCGGAGGTGGCGGCCATGGCCGACAGCACGGTCACCACCCCGCCCCGCCGCCGCCCCGGCGCACCGACCCTGGAGGAGGTCGCCGAGCTCGCGGGCGTGTCCCGGTCCACGGCGTCGCGCGCCATCAACGGGGGCCTGCGGGTCTCCCCCGAGGCGCAGGCGTCCGTCGAGGCGGCGATCGCCCAGCTCGGCTTCACCCCGAACCGTGCCGCCCGGTCCCTGGTGACCCGCCGCAGCGACTCGGTGGCGCTCGTGGTGCCCGAGCCCGACGAGCGGGTCCTGACGGACCCGTTCTTCGCCGGCACCCTCAACGGCCTGTCCGCGGCGCTGTCCGCCACGGAGCTGCAGCTCGTGCTGCTCATCGTCCGTCCCGGTGACAACGCCCGCGCCACCCGGTACCTGCGCAACGGCCACGTGGACGGCGCCATCGTCGTCTCCCACCACCAGGACGACTCCCTCGACCGCGCCCTGGCCGACTCCCGCCTGCCGCACGTCTTCGTCGGCCGCCCGCTCGAGGGTGACCGGGACGTGCGCCACGTGGACCTCGACAACCGGCTCGGTGGTCGGATCGCCACCGACCACCTCGTGCGGCTCGGTCGCCGCCGGATCGCGACCCTCGCCGGACCGCAGGACATGGCGGCCGGCCTGGACCGGCTGGCCGGGTGGCGCGAGGCGCTGCGCGAGGTCGGCCTGCCCGACGACGCGGTCGTCACCGGCGACTTCACGGTCGCCGGTGGCGCCGCGGCGGCCGCGGAGCTGCTGGACCGCCACCCCGACATCGACGCGCTGTTCGCCGCCTCCGACCTCATGGCGGTGGGTGCCCTGGGCGTGCTCGCCGAGCGCGGCCTGGCCGTGCCCGACGACGTCGCCGTCGTCGGGTACGACGACCTGGGGGTGGCCGAGTCCACCAAGCCGCCGCTGACCACGGTGACGAACCCGGTCGTGGCGATGGCCCGCCGCGCCGGGGAGATGCTCGTCGACCAGCTCGCCGGCGCCACGGTCCCGACCGAGCCGGTCATCTTCGCCCCCGAGCTCGTGGTGCGGCAGTCCGCCTGACCCCCGGCGAGGGTGTCCCACCGGCCCGGCGCACCCGGTGGCGACCTCCCGGTCGCGGCGTAGCGTGTGCTCGCATGGATCTCGCACTCGATGTCCGACCGACCTCGGACGGTACCCGCCGGACCGCGCGTGAGCGTCGACGCCGGCGCCGCAACGCCGTGCTCGTGGGGGCCGCGGTGACCGCCGCCGCCGTGGCGGGCTCGGCCGGTGTCCGTGCCGACAGCCGATGGTTCCGCTCGCTGGCCAAGCCGTCGTGGTACCCGCCGCAGGCCGCGTTCCCGGTGGTGTGGACGACGCTGTACGGAGCCATCGCGTGGTCGTCGACCCGCGCCCTCAACCGCGCACCGCGCGGCCGGCGCCGAGAGGTGACGACGACGCTGGGCACCAACCTGGCGCTGAACGCCGGCTGGACCTGGGCGTTCTTCCGGGCGCAGCGTCCCGGGCTCGCCGTCGCCGAGGCGGTCGCCCTCGACGCGTCGACGGTGTCGCTGATCAGGACGGTCGGCCGCCACGACCGCGCCGCCGGCGTCGTGCTGCTGCCCTACCTCGCGTGGAACCTCTTCGCCACGGCGCTCACCGAGAGCATCTGGTACCGCAACACCCCGTAGGACGCGGCTCGGGCCGGATCAGCGCCGTGCGCCCGCGTCCCCCGGCGGCAGGTGCCCGAACCGGTGCCGCGTCCGGCTGACAGCCTGCTCCCGGACCACCGTCAGGCCCTCGCGCTCGGCGCCGGCGAGCACCGGCCCGTCGAGCACGGTGACGTCACCCACCCGGGTGCGGGCCGCGGCGCGCAGCCCGGGGGCGGTCCCCACCACCCGCACCCGACCCGTCACCGACCCGGCCCGGACCCGGTCGGCGAAGGCGTCGTCGTCCTCCTCGCCGTGCCGGCTGACCGTGACCGGGACCCCGGCCCGTCGCGCCAGGGACAGCACCCGGACCACGTCCCGGTCCCGCGCGTCGGCGCCGACCCGGACCGTCAGGTGCGGCACCGGCCGGTAGCGCAGCACGTCGGACTCCACGGCGAGCCCGCTCGGGTCGTGCTCGACCCCGGCCCGCCCGGCCCACCACCGCGCGTCGTCCGCCGCCGCCCAGGCGAGCCAGGCGTCGTCGTCGGCGGGCAGGTCGGGCGAGTCGGACCACCGCCCCAGGCCCGCGACGTAGTGCGGACCGCCCGCCTTGGCGCCGGGACCGACGACCGACGCCTTCCACCCGCCGAACGGCTGACGCTGCACGACGGCGCCGGTGATGTGGCGGTTCACGTAGGCGTTGCCGACCTCGACCCGGTCCAGCCAGTGCGCGATCTCGTCCTCGTCGAGCGAGTGCAGACCGCCGGTCAGCCCGAACGGGACCGCGTTCTGCAGGTCGATCGCCTCGTCCAGCGTGCGGGCCCGCATGATCCCCAGGACCGGGCCGAACACCTCGGTGGTGTGGAACCACGAGCCGGGGGCGACGCCGTCCTTGACCCCGGGCGTCCACAGCCGGCCGTCGTCGTCGAGCCGGCGCGGCCGGACCACCCACCGCTCCCCCGGCTCGAGCGTGGTCAGCGCGCGCAGCAGCTTGCCGTCGGCCGGCTCGGTGAGCGGACCGACGGTCGTCGCGAGGTCGGTCGGCCACCCGGTCCGCAGCGAGCGGACGGCGTCGACCAGCTGGTGCGCCAGCCGCCGCGACGCCCCGGTCGAGCCGACCAGGATCAGCAGCGACGCCGCCGAGCACTTCTGGCCGGCGTGCCCGAAGGCGCTGCGCACCACGTCGCCCACCGCGAGGTCGAGGTCCGCCGACGGCGTCACGACCAGGGCGTTCTTGCCGGAGGTCTCGGCGAGCACGTCCAGGTCGCGCCGCCAGCTGCTGAACAGCTGCGCGGTCTCGATCGACCCCGTGAGCAGCACCCGGGTCACCGCGGGGTGGGTGACCAGGCGGCGCCCGACGTCGCCCTCGGGGGCGAGCAGCACCTGCAGGACGTCGCGCGGCACGCCGAGGTCGTCCATCGCGCGGTGCACCGCGCCTGCGGCGACCGCCAGGCAGCGCGGCGTCGGCGGCGCGGGCTTGGCCAGCACCGGTGAGCCCGCCGCGACCGCGGACAGCACCGACCCGACCGGGATGGCGACCGGGAAGTTCCACGGCGGCGTGACGACGGTCAGGCCCTCGGGCCGGAAGCGCGCGCCGGGCACCCGGCCGTCGGCGAGCTCGGCCGCGCGGTCGGCGTAGTAGCGGGCGAAGTCGACCGCCTCGCTCACCTCCGGGTCGGCCTCGGCGACCGTCTTGCCGGCCTCCTGCACCATCGTCGCGACGAGGTCGCCGCGCGCCTCCTCCAGGCGCAGCGCGGCACGCCGCAGCAGGGCCGCACGGTCCGCGGGGTCGGTGCGCGCCCAGCTGTCGGCAACCACCAGGGCGCGGTCGACGGCGGCGTCGACGTCGGCCGCGGTCCGGACGGTCACGGCGGCCGGGACGTCGACGGTCCGGCGGACGACGTCGGCGGCCCAGGCCCGGGCGGCGGCCACGGCCGGGTCGGTGTCGGGGGTGTTGGCGAACGGCGCCCCGGCCGCGGGCTCGGCGGGCGCCGGCCGACCGGTGCGTCGGGGCGCCGGGGCGGGCAGCGCGCTGTCACGGACCGAGGCCAGGAACGCGTGCCGCTGGCCGGCGAGGCCCGCGGCGTGCCCCGCAGCGGGCTGGGGGGCGAACAGCGCGTGCAGGTAGTTCTGCGGCGCCGCGTTCTCCTCCAGCCGCCGCACGAGGTAGGAGATCGCGACGTCGAAGTCCGACCGGGCGACCACCGGCGTGTACAGCAGCACCGCTCCGACCGTGTCCCGCACGGCGCGCGCCTGGGCGGGCGCCATGCCCTGGAGCATCTCGACGTCGACCGCCTCGGTGACGCCCCGCCGCTCGGCGAGCCCGTGCGCGAGGGCGACGTGGAACAGGTTGTGGCTGGCGACCCCGATCCGCACGTCGCGGGTGCGGTCGGGGTGCAGCGCCCGGTCGAGCAGCCGGACGTAGTGCGCGTCGACGTCCGCCTTGGTCGGCAGCGGCGCCTGCGGCCAGCCGTGCAGCTCGGCCTCCACCCGCTCCATCGCGAGGTTGGCGCCCTTGACCAGCCGCACCTTGATCCGCGCTCCCCCGGCGACCCGGCGCCGTGCGGCCAGGTCGGTCACCCGGTCCAGGGCGGGCAGTGAGTCGGGCAGGTACGCCTGCAGCACGATGCCCGCCTCGGCGCCCAGCAGCTCGGGATCCAGGACGAGCCGCTCGAACACCTCCAGCGTCAGCTCCAGGTCCCGGTACTCCTCCATGTCCAGGTTGAGGAACGTGCCGTGCGCGGCCGCGGTCCGGTACAGCGGCCGCAGCCGCTCGACCACCCGGTCGCGGCTGCCCGCGGTGTCCCACGTGGACAGCTGGCTGGCCACCGCCGACACCTTGACCGACACGTAGTCGACGTCGGGCCGGCGCACGAGGGCGGCGACCCGGTCCAGGCGCGCGGTGGCCTCCGCCTCCCCGAGCACGGCCTCTCCCAGCAGGTTGAGGTTGAGCCGGAACCCCTCGGCACGCGCCGCCGCGAGGTGCCGGCCCAGCCCCGGACCGGCGTCGGCCACGAGATGCCCGACGAGCTGGCGCAGCCGCAGCCGCGCCGCGGGCACCACCACGCCGGGCAGCACGGACGCGACCGCGGCGCCGACCCGCAGCAGCGCGCGGTCCGCCGGCCCCAGGAAGCCGCGCGCGGCCGACGCCGACCGCGCGAGGTGACCCAGCTCGCGCGCCGCGACGCCCAGGTCGTCGGGACGGGCGACCCGGTCGACGAAGCGGACCGCGAGCTCCAGGCCCGCCGGGTCGGCGACCAGCGCGGCGAGCCGGCCCGTCGTGCGGCGCTCGGCCCGGGTCTGCCCGGCCGCGGTCGCGGCCACCCACCGGTCGGCGAGGCGCAGCGCGGCATCGGTCAGGTCCGCGTCGGTGACGGGGACGGCGGTCGTCGTCATCCCCCCATGGTCACGCCGTGACCCGTCCCGCGTCTCGGACATCGGCCGCGCATCGCCCGCACGTCACCCGGACCGCCCTCGCACACGGCGGGTCGATTCGATTCGACTCGACTCGACCGGACCGCCGCACCGGGTGAGGATGGACAGATGACTCCCCCCACGATCCTGACCATCCCGCTGCGCGGTGCGGACATCCCCGTCCTGGGCCTGGGCACCTGGCAGTCCGAGGGCGACGACGCCGAGCGCGCCGTCGAGCACGCCCTGCGCGCCGGCTACCGCCACATCGACACCGCGACGGCGTACGGCAACGAGGCGCAGGTCGGCCGCGGCCTGGCGGCCTCGGGCGTCGACCGCGCCGAGGTGTTCCTCACCACGAAGCTCCCGCCGGACCGCGCGGGCCGCGAGCGCGAGACGCTCGAGGCGTCGCTGCGGGACCTCGCCGTCGACCAGGTGGACCTGTGGCTCGTGCACTGGCCGCCGAACAAGCAGGCCACGCCCGAGACCTGGAAGCAGTTCCTCGCGCTGCGCGACGAGGGCCTGGTGCGCGCCGTCGGCGTCTCGAACTACTCCGTGGCCCAGATCGACGAGCTGATCGAGGCGACCGGCGAGGCGCCCGCGATCAACCAGATCCCGTGGAGCCCGAGCGACCACGACGCCGACCTGGTGGCGGCGCACGCCGAGCGTGGCGTGGTGCTCGAGGGGTACAGCCCGTTCAAGCGGACGAACCTCGACGACCCGACGCTGGTGGAGATCGCCCGCGCGCACGACGTGTCGACCTCGCAGGTCGTGCTGCGCTGGCACATCGAGCACGGCGTCGTGGTGATCCCGAAGTCGACGACCCCCGAGCGCATCGACGCCAACCTGCAGGCGGCGGACTTCACGCTCACCGAGGACGAGGTCGCCCGGATCGACGGGCTGAGCACCGCCGGCTGACCCGCCTCCGCACCGCCCGGCCCGACGCCGGCACCCCGCGCCACCGCGCGCGGGGTGCCGGCGTCGGCGGTCTGCGGGCGGGTCGCGCGGGTCACCCGGCGGATTCGCGGCCCGGGGCGACCTGCCGGTGTCGGAGCAGCGTGGCAAGGTGGTCGGCGGACACCCCGGGTCCGCCGGCGACGAGGCCGGTGCGTGCCGGGCCCGCCGAGCAGGAGGCCAGCGCAGCATGACGGCGACCGAGAGTTCCCCCACCTCCCCGCCGCCCGCGGCCGACGCCGGGTCCGCCACCGCGGCCTCACCGGACCGCACGCCCCTCGGCACCGCGCGCGCGCAGCTGGCGACCGCCGTGGGCCTGCTCGGCTACGACGACGGCCTGCACGCGATGCTCGCCACCCCCCGGCGCGAGATCACGGTCGCCGTCCCGCTGCGGCGCGACGACGGCAGCACGGAGCTGTTCACCGGCTACCGCGTGCAGCACAACATCTCCCGCGGACCGGGCAAGGGCGGCCTGCGGTACGCCCCGAGCGTCGACCCGGACGAGGTGCGCGCCCTCGCGATGTGGATGACGTGGAAGTGCGCCGTCGTCGAGCTGCCGTACGGCGGGGCGAAGGGCGGGGTGACGATCGATCCCCGGCGCTACTCCCGGACCGAGCTCGAGCGGGTCACCCGCCGCTACACCAGCGAGATCATGCCGATGATCGGGCCGGAGCGGGACATCATGGCGCCGGACATCGGCACCGACCAGCAGACCATGGCCTGGGTCATGGACACCTACTCGGTGAACCGCGGCTACACCATCCCCGCCGTGACGACCGGCAAGCCGCTGGAGATGGGCGGCTCGCTCGGGCGCGCGACGGCGACCTCCCGCGGGGTGGTGCACTCGACCCGCGCCGCGCTCGCCGACGCCGGTCTCGGGCTGGGAGAGGTCAGCGTCGCGGTGCAGGGCTTCGGCAAGGTCGGCTCCCACGCGGCGCGCTTCTACGCCGAGGGCGGCGCCAAGGTCGTCGCCGTCAGCGACCAGGACGGCGGCGTGCACGACCCCGGCGGCCTGAACGTGCCGGCGCTGATGGCGCACGTCGCCGAGACCGGCAGCGTCGTGGGGTTCCCCGACGCCGACCCAATCGACAACCGGTCGCTGCTCGGCCTGGACGTCGACGTCCTGGTCCCGGCCGCGGTCGAGGGCGTGCTCGACGAGCGCACCGCGCTGGGCGTCAAGGCGCGCTGGGTCATCGAGGGCGCCAACGGCCCCACCACCGCCGACGGCGACCGGGTGCTGGCCGAGCGGGGCGTCGTCGTGGTCCCGGACATCCTGGCCAACGCGGGCGGCGTGGTCGTCTCCTACTTCGAGTGGGTGCAGGCCAACCAGGCGTACTGGTGGACCGAGCACGAGATCGAGGAACGGCTCGAGCAGCGGATGCTCAGCGCCTACGCCGCGGTGTCGCAGGCCGCGCGCGCCGACGGGCTCAGCCTGCGCGAGGCCGCGCTGGTCATCGGCGTGCGCCGCGTGGCCGAGGCGCACCAGATCCGGGGGCTGTACCCGTGAGGTGAGGGTCGCCACCACCGCCACGGGAAGCGGCGACGGGACGGACGCGTTGCGCCCGGTGTGACCACCCATCTCGCGACCACGAGCGCACCCGCAGCCCAGCCCACCGAGCCGGCCGGACGGACGCGCGTGCCGCTGTCCGTGCTCGACCTGTCGACCGTCGCGGACGAGGGCACCAGCCGCGACGCGCTGCTCGCCACGACCGAGCTCGCCCGCGCCGCCGACCGCCTGGGCCTGCACCGCTTCTGGGTGGCCGAGCACCACAACATGCCGGCCGTCGCCTCGACGTCCCCGGCGGTGCTGATCGCGCACCTGGCCGCGTCGACCGAGCGGATCCGGGTCGGGTCGGGCGGGGTCATGCTGCCCAACCACCCGCCGCTCGTCGTCGGGGAGCAGTTCGCGATGCTCGAGGCCCTCCATCCGGGGCGGATCGACCTGGGGATCGGCCGGGCGCCGGGCACGGACCCGGCGACGGCGGCGGCGCTGCGCCGCACCACCGACGGGCTCGGCGCGGAGGAGTTCCCCTCGGAGCTGCTCGACGTCCTGGGCCTGCTGGGCCAGGCGGACGAGGCGAGCACCGGACGGCCGCCGTCGCCGTTCGTGCGGCGGTTCTCCGCCACGCCCGTGCAGGGCTCGACGCCCGAGGTGTGGCTGCTGGGGTCGAGCACGTTCAGCGCGCGGCTCGCCGCGGCGCTGGGCATCCGGTTCGCCTACGCCCACCACTTCGGGGCGACGCAGACCATGGAGGCCATGGCCGCCTACCGCGCCGAGTTCCGTCCGTCCGCGGACCTGCCTCGGCCGCACGCGATGATCAGCGCGTCGGTCATCATCGCCGACACCGAGGACGAGGCCCGCTACCTCGCCGGCCCGAGCCGCGTCATGTCACTGAGCCTGCGGACCGGTCGGCTGGCACCGATCACCGACCCGCGGACCGCCGCCGAGGTGCTCGCCGGGGTCGACGACGGCCCGCTGGCGGCCGTCCTGGCCCAGCTGCCCGGCACGCAGGTCGCCACCACGACGGACCGGGCGGTCGCCGAGCTGCAGGACCTGGTGGACCGCACCCGCGCCGATGAGCTGCTGGTCACCGCGACCACCTGGGACGTCTCCACCCGCATCGACACCCTCGAGCGGCTCCGCGGCGCCTGGGTCTGAGGCCGCGGCGTCACCCCGGCCCGGTGGCGGCCGGCCGCCGGCCGGCCAGGCGCAGCGCGCGGTCGCGCAGCGCGATGCCGGTGCCGGTCGCCGGGACGAGCAGGTGGGCGACGACGGCGGCGCCCCGCTGCCCCCGCCGGGTGAGCGGCTCCTGCAGCGACTGGTACCGGCGCAGGGCGCCCGCGGTGTCGTCGGGCGCCTGGACCAGCGACCGGGCCAGGGCGGCGGCACCGGCGATGGCCGCGCTGGACCCGTCGCCGAACAGCGACACGCACGAGGCCGCGTCGCCGAGCAGCACCACGCGCCCACGCGACCACCGCGGCACCCGGACCCGGCTGACGGTGTCGAGGTAGCGGTCGTCGGCGGCCAGGAACCCGGCGAGCAGCTCCGGAACCCGCCAGCCCATCGGCGCGTACACCTCGGTGAGCAGCCGGTCCGCGGCGTCCGCGTCCCTGGGGTCGACCCGGGCCGGGGTGCGGAACATGAACGCCGCACCGGGCGTGCCCGCGCCGGGGTGCAGGGCCACCGCGGCGCCGGGCCGGTTGTGCATGACCACCACGTCCTCGTCCCCGTCGAGCACCCCCGGCAGCCGGACCGTGGCGACCACGAGGCCGAGCGAGGTGACGAACGCGTCCTCGGGGCCGAACGCCAGCCGACGGACGGTCGAGTGCAGCCCGTCCGCGGCGACCACGACGTCGAACCGCTCGGGGCGGCCACGTGCGAACGACACGTCGACGCCGTCGTCGTCGGCGTGCAGGCCGGTCACGGTCTCGTCGAACCGGACGTCGGCGTCGCCGCGGGCGCGCTCGAGCAGCAGCCCGCACAGGTCGGCGCGCGACACCTCCAGCTCGCGGTCGCCGCGGCGGGTCGGCATCCGGGCCACCGGGCGCCCGACCGTGTCCACGAACACCACCTCGCGGACCCGGGTGGCCACGTCCTCCAGCGGCGCCAGCAGCCCCAGCCGCTGCACGACGTCATAGGCGGCTCCGCGCACGTCGACCGGGTTCCCGCTCGAGCGCGCCGACCCGTGCCGCTCCACCACGGTCACCTCGTGGCCGCCGCGGGTCAGCAGGCAGGCCAGCGCGGACCCGGCGATCCCCGCACCGCAGATCAGGACCCGCGGTGGCCGTCCGCCCGGCGCCGGCACCTCACGCACCCGGACGCCAGACGCGGTGGTCGAGGTACCAGTCGCTGCGCCGCTGCCGCGCCCCGACGGTGCCCGGTGTCCGCGTCACCGGCAGCGGGACGTCCACGACCGACACCGAGTGCGGCGGCAGCACCACCCGGCCCTCGTCGACGCGGATCCGGGTGCGCTCGGGGACCACCCTCGACGGCGTGCCGACGTCGTTGTACGCGTCCACGCCCGGACCCGCCAGGACGGTGGCGTCGAGCTCGCCGGTCACCGGCTGGCCGCCCACCGACAGGTCGCAGGACAGCTCCGCGGACGGGTGCCGGTTCACCAGCGCGACCGTCAGCGTGCCGGTGTCCGCGTGCAGCGTCGGCAGGTGGTCGAGCACCGGCACGTCCGCCCCGGCCAGCGACGGCGAGTGCGCGGTGCTGGTCAGCGCGCTCTCGCCGAGCAGCGTCGCGTACATCGCCAGGACGTGGAACGTGGTCCGCCGCACGACGCCGGCGTCGTGCACGAAGAGCGGTCCGCGGGCGTTGATGCTCGGTGCGATGTTCGCCATGGTGACGACGTCGGCGTTGCGCAGGCAGGTGTTCAGGAAGCCGGCCGTGAACAGCGCGTCGGCCATCGTGTAGGTGCTGTTGTCGTCGTTCTGGTCGCGCGCCGCGAGGGCGTCGGCGCCCGTGCCGGACGGGTGGTGCCACCCGCGAAGGTTCCACTCGTCGAACGCGATCGTGACGCGGCCGGTCAGCCCGGTGGCCCCGATGATGTGGCGGGTCCGCTCGATGTCGTGCTGCGGGCCGAGCGACCGCGACAGCGCCGTGAGGTAGTCGGCCGGCCGGTTGACCTCGTTCAGCACGTCCCAGTAGCCGTGGATGGACAGGGCGTCCAGGTGCTGCCCGGCGCCCGCCAGCAGCGGCAGCATCCAGTCGAGGTCAGCCCGCGCGGCGGTGAGCAGGGTGGCGTGCTCGTCGACGCGGCGGATCATCTTGGCCGACTCGGTGACCAGGCGCGCCCACTCGTGCGGGTCCTTGGCGCCCATCTCCCAGTCGCCGTAGTTCTCGTTGCCGATGCTCCAGTACCGGACGTCGAAGGGCTCCGGGCTGCCGTGCTCCACGCGCAGGTCCGACCAGCGTCCCGAGCCGGCCGGGAGGTTGCAGTACTCGACCCAGTCGCTCATCTCCTCCGCCGTCCCGGTGCCCGCGTTGGTGCAGATGTACGGCTCGGCGCCGATCGCGGCGCACCACTCGACGAACTCCCGCGTGCCGAACGTGTTCGGGTCGGTCACGCGCCAGGCCTTGTCGTAGTGCGGGCGACGACGCGGGCCCACGCCGTCCACCCAGTGGTAGCTCGACACGAAGCATCCCCCGGGCCACCGCACGACCGAGGGGCGCAGCTCGCGCATGGCCTCGATCACGTCGAGTCGGAAGCCTCGCGCGTCGCTGAGCGGTGAGCCGGGCTGGAACAGGCCGCCGTACACCTGCCGGTGGAAGTGCTCGATGAAGTGGCCGAACAGGTTCCGCGAGCAGGCCCCGGCCGGACCGGAGAGGTGGATGTCGACCGCCGCCTGCGCCGCCGTCCCGCCGTCGTAGTGCACCGTGACTCCTCCGCCGCGCGGGTGGCGCCGGGACCGCCGTCGGGCCCGGTCGGCGCGCGTCGGCCCAGTCTGGCAGCGCGGTGGGGTCGGCCGTGGCCGGCGTCGACGGCGACACCCCCCGACTCGCTCACCGCAGCCGACCGGGCGATGTACGCCTCCGAGCGGACCGCCGACGCCGGCGCCGGGACGCCCGCGGCCTGACTGCCGGGGCCGCGTCCGCCCGGCCGCCGACGCCACGCCGTGCATTCGCCCGGCCCGGGGAAGTCAAGGCATGCTGTGACACATGAATGGCAGCTCCCAGCGCACGCTCTGGATGGTATGAGCCCGGCACTGACCCCCTCATCGGTCGGCGCTGTCGCGCGTGTCGTCGAGCTCGCCCGACGACATCTCGACATGGACCTCGCGGTGCTGTCCGAGTTCACCGACGGTCGCCAGGTCTACCGCTGGCTCGACGGGGACGCCGTCTCGTTCGGCCTGGGGCTCGGCGCCGGACCTGCGCTGGAGGACTCGTACTGCGCGCTGATGGCCGCCGGGGTCATCGACGGCGCGATCCCGGACGCCGCGGTCGAGCCGGCTGTCCGTGACCTGCCGGGCACCGCGGGCGCCGGCATCGGCTCCTACGTCGGGGCCCCGGTCCGGCTGTCGGACGGGTCGCTGTACGGGAGCCTGTGCGGGATCAGCCACGACGCCCGCCCCGTCGACGCCAAGGACGCACGCCTGCTCAGCCTGCTCGCCGACCTCCTCGCGGCCGACCTCGACCGCGAGGTGGAGGACCGGCGCGCCCGGGCCCGGGTCAGCGCCGTGATCGACGACGACCGCCTGGACATCGCCCTGCAGCCGGTCGTCGACCTGGCCGGCGGCACGGTCATCGGCGTCGAGGCGCTGTCGCGGTTCGACCCGTGCCTCGGCGCGCCCGATGCCGTCTTCGCCGAGGCGCACCGGCTCGGGCTGGGTCCGCAGCTCGAACGGCACGCGGTCCGGCGAGCCCTGGCCCTGCTGCCCCTCCTGACCGACGACCTGTTCCTGGCGGTGAACCTCAGCCCTGCCACCGCGCTGGAGCTGACCGACATGGTCGGTCGCGACGACCTGCCGATGGACCGGCTGGTGCTGGAGATGACCGAGCACGTCGCCGTCGAGGACTACTCCGAGCTCCGGCGGCGCCTGGCCCCGGCACGGCGCCGAGGGGTCCGCCTGTCCATCGACGACGCCGGCGCCGGGTACTCCTCGCTGCAGCACATCGTCGAGCTCGGCCCGGACATCATCAAGATCGACCGGTCGCTGATCGACGGCGTCTGGAAGGATCCCGTGCGCCGCAGCGTCGTGGGCGCCCTGGTCGCCCTGGCCCACGAGACCGGTGCCGACGTGGTCGCCGAGGGCGTCGAGGAGCTGGCCGACCTCACCGCGGCCGAGGCGCTCGGCGTCGACCACGTGCAGGGCTACTTGCTGGCCCGGCCGAGCACCGACCGGGCGCTGCTCAGCCGCTGGCGTGCGGCGCGCTACAGCTTCAGGGCCGCGGCCGACGCGCTGCTGGACTGAGCCCGTCACGCCCCCACGTACGCCGCCAGGTGCTCCCCCGTGAGGGTCGAGCGGGTCGCCACCAGGTCGGCCGGCGCACCCTCGTACACCACCCGGCCGCCGTCCCGCCCGGCGCCCGGGCCGAGGTCGATGATCCAGTCGGCGTGCGCCATCACGGCCTGGTGGTGCTCGACGACGACGACCGACTTGCCGGAGTCCACGAGCCGGTCGAGCAGCCCCAGCAGCTGCTCGACGTCGGCCAGGTGCAGGCCCGCGGTGGGCTCGTCGAGCACGTAGACCCCGCCCTTGTCCCCCATGTGGGTCGCCAGCTTCAGCCGCTGCCGCTCGCCGCCGGACAGCGTGGTGAGCGGCTGGCCGAGCGTCAGGTAGCCGAGGCCGACGTCGGCGAGCCGGTCCAGCACCGCCAGGGCGGCGGGCGTGCGCGCGTCGCCCTCGGCGAAGAACGACTGCGCCTCGGTGACCGGCATCGCGAGCACCTCGCTGATGTCGCGGCCACCGAGGTGGTACTCGAGCACCTCGGCGCCGAACCGCCTGCCCTCGCACTCCTCGCACGTGCTGGCGACCCCGGCCATCATCCCGAGGTCGGTGAAGATGACGCCGGCGCCGTTGCAGGCGGGGCAGGCGCCGGCGGAGTTCGCGCTGAACAGGGCGGGCTTGACCCCGTTCGCCTTGGCGAACGACTTGCGGATCGGCTCGAGCAGCCCGGTGTACGTGGCCGGGTTGCTCCGGCGTGAGCCCCGGATCGCCTCCTGGCCGACGGACACCACGCCGTCCCGGCCGGACACCGACCCGTGCACCAGGGAGCTCTTGCCCGACCCGGCGACGCCGGTCACGACCACGAGGACGCCGAGCGGGATGTCGACGTCGACGTCCTGCAGGTTGTGCGACGTCGCCCCGCGCACCTCCAGGGCGCCCGTCGGCGTCCGCACCTGGGCCTTGAGCGAGGCGCGGTCGCCGAGGTGCCGGCCGGTCAGTGTGCCGCTGGTGCGCAGCCCGTCCACCGTGCCCTCGTACACCACCTCACCGCCCGCGGCGCCGGCACCCGGCCCCAGGTCGACGACGTGGTCGGCGATCTCGATGACCTCGGGCTTGTGCTCGACGACGAGCACGCTGTTGCCCTTGTCGCGCAGCTGGCGCAGCAGGTCGTTCATGCGCTGGATGTCGTGCGGGTGCAGCCCCACCGTCGGCTCGTCGAAGACGTACGTGACGTCGGTGAGCGAGGAGCCGAGGTGCCGGATCATCTTGGTGCGCTGCGCCTCGCCGCCGGACAGGGTGCCGGCCGGCCGGTCGAGCGAGAGGTAGCCGAGGCCGATCTCGACGAACGAGTCCAGCAGGTGGCGCAGACCGGTCAGCAGGGGGGCCACCGACGGCTCGTCGAGGCCGCGCACCCACTGCGCCAGGTCGCTGATCTGCCACGTGCACACGTCGGCGATGCTCCGCCCGTCGATCAGCGACGACCGCGCCTCGGGGCCCAAGCGGGTGCCGTCGCACTCGGGGCAGGTCGTGAAGGTGACCGCCCGCTCCACGAAGGCGCGGATGTGCGGCTGCAGGCCGTCGACGTCCTTGGACAGGTACGACTTCTGGATGGCCGGGATCAGCCCGCTGTAGGTGACGTTGATCCCGTCGACCTTGACCTTGGTGGGCTCCCGGTGCAGCAGGTCGTGCAGCTCCTTCGTCGTGTACCGCGCGATCGGCTTGTCGGGATCGAAGTACCCGCAGCCGCGGAAGATGCGGCCGTACCAGCCCTCCATGCTGTAGCCCGGGATCGTCAGCGCGCCCTCGTTGAGCGACTTCGTGTCGTCGTACAGCGCGGACACGTCGATGTCGGTGACCGACCCCATGCCCTCGCAGCGCGGGCACATGCCGCCGAGCCGGTTGAACTCCGCCTTCTCGGCCTTGGTCCTGCCCGGTCCCCGCTCGACCGTGATCGCACCGCTGGCCCGCACGGATGGCACGTTGAACGAGTACGCGCCGGGGCCGCCGATGTGCGGCCGGCCGAGCCGGCTGAACAGGATGCGGAGCATGGCGTTGGCGTCGGTGGCGGTGCCGACGGTGGACCGCGGGTTGGCACCCATGCGCTCCTGGTCGACGATGATCGCCGTGGTCAGTCCGTCCAGGAGGTCCACCTCCGGCCGGGACAGCGTGGGCATGAAGCCCTGCACGAACGCGCTGTAGGTCTCGTTGATCAGCCGCTGCGACTCCGCGGCGATGGTCCCGAAGACCAGCGAGCTCTTGCCCGACCCGGACACACCCGTGAACACCGTGAGCCGGCGCTTGGGGATCTCGATGCGGACGTCCCGCAGGTTGTTCTCCCGCGCCCCGTGCACCCGGATCACGTCGTGGCTGTCGGCGGCGTGGGAGGACGCGTGCGGGTCCGTGCTCGACGACGTGCTCGACGACGTCCTCGTGGCCGTGGTCATGGGGTCTCCGATCGGGTCGCGGGCGCACGACGACGTCGCACGCGTCGATTCTGTCGGTCGCCGACGCCGCGCGGGAGTGGCCGGTCGAGGCGACACGGTGCAGACCGGCCGGTGCCGGCGAAGTCATCGACGGGGCGGCTCAGCCGGTGACGGGGAGGAAGGCGCGCACGCCCGGAGAGTCACGTCGTCGTCCGCGCCCGCCGTGTGCCGCGACTGCGCGAGGTCCAAGGGATCGGTCTCGCCCGGCGGGTAGACCCGGATGCCGTCCGGCGTCTGCGGGTCGCACTCGTCCCCGGGAGGCTCGCGGCGCGGGCGATGCTGAGCGGCGCCCGCGCCGATGCACCGGGGTCCGGGGTGATCGTGGGTCGCTCGCCGGCACGGTCGGGGTCGGCCGTGCCGGCGCCGAGCTGTGTGCCGTCGCCCTCAGCGACGAATGACACCCCGGGCCAGCCCTGCAGCGTGCACGGAGCGCGCCGGTGCCCGGCGAGCCCCCGTCCCCGGTGCAGGCCGGCACCGTCGAGACGGCCCCGGCGAGCACGAGGGCGACGAGGGCCTGACGGGTACGTGGTCTCCGGGTCATGCCTCTAGACGTCGCCCCAGGCGATCAACCATGCCTCCCGGACGGTTCCGGCGAGCGCGGCGCTCAGCGCCCCGGGGCCGTCCGTCCGCCACCGAGCAGGTGTCGGTCCCAGGCGCCGTCGGCGCTGTCGCGGGTGCCTCAGGGAACCACCTGGCGCGCCGACGACCGCGGCAGCACGGCACGCGCCGACTGCGTCGGGAGCGTGACCGGCGCGATGCGCGCCGTGCGGTACCCGGCACGCTCAACCGCCGGCACGAGCTCCGCGGGTGGCACCGGACGCGAGACGAGGTAGCCCTGGGCGAGGTCGCAGCCGAGTCCGTGCAGCTCGTCGAGGATCTCGACGGTCTCGACCCCCTCGGCCACCACCCTCAGCCCGAGGCTCTGCCCGAGGCCGATGATGCTGCGCACCAGCACACGGCTGGCCTTCGCGTCGTCCTGGCGGGCGAGCCCCAGCAGGAACGACCGGTCGATCTTCAGCTCGGCCACCGGCAGCTGCTGGAGGTACGCCAGGCTCGAGTACCCGGTGCCGAAGTCGTCGAGGGACAGGGTGATGCCGATCGCCTCGAGCCGCTCGAGCGTCGGCACGGTGCGCTCGGGGTCGCCCATGACGCTGCTCTCGGTGATCTCGAGGATCAGCCGGTGCGCCGGGACGCCGGCGAGGGCGAGCGCCGCGGCGACCCGCTCGGGAAGCTGGGGGTCGTTGACGTTCCGGGCCGACAGGTTCACGGCGACCGCGATGTCGTGACCCGCGTCGCGCCACCGGCGGCACTGCCGCAGCGCCTTGAGCAGCACCGTCTGCGTCAGCTCCTCGATGAGGCCGGTCGACTCCGCGACCGGGATGAACACGGCCGGCGACACCGGGCCCAGGGTCGGGTGCTGCCAGCGGACGAGCGCCTCCACGCTGGTCACCACGCCGGACCGGATGTCGAGCTTGGGCTGGAAGTGCAGGTCGAACCGGTCGTCGTCCAGGGCGGCACGCATGTCCACCAGCAGCGCGAGCCGCTCACGACGGCCCTCGTCCAGGCGGTCGGTGTAGACCACCGCCGGCAGGCGGGCGTCCTTGGCTGCGTACATCGCGGTGTCGGCGTGGCGAAGCAGGTCCGCGCCGTCCTGGCCGTCGGCCGCGACGGCGGCCCCGACGCACGCACCGGTGGTGACTGCGGCGTCGGACAGCTCGACGGGCTGCCCGAGCGAGCGGGTGATGCGCTGCGCCAGTGCGAGCGCCTCGTTCTCCGGGTGCAGGGACGGCGGGATGACGACGACGAACTCGTCGCCCCCGAGCCGCCCGACGGTGCAGCCGGGCGGGACGGCCTCCACCAGCCGGTGCGCGACCACCTGCAGCAGACGGTCCCCCACGTGGTGCCCGAAGGCGTCGTTGACCTCCTTGAACCGGTCCAGGTCGAGCAGCAGCACGCTGACCCGGCCGGCCTCCGGGAGGCCGCCCATCAGGTCGGCCAGGCGGTCGGCGAGCAGTGCGCGGTTGGCCAGGCCGGTCAAGACGTCGTGCGTGGCCTCGTAGCGCAGCTGCTCGAGCAGCCGGACGCTGTGGAGGGCGACCGCGAGATGGCCGCCGAGCGTCCGCAGCAGCGCGAGGTCGTCGTCGGTGAACCGGGTGCGGTCCCCGAGTCGGTCGAGGACGGCGAGCGTCCCCCGCGTGGCCGCCGCCTCGACCGGGACAGCCAGCGTCTCGGTACCCGCGGCTGTGGCGGCCTCGGCGACGACCAGGACCCCGTCCTCGGCAACGCACAGGACCGTGTCGGGGCCGTCGTCGCCACCGGGGACGGTCAGCTCGGCCCGCTCGGCGTGCAGCAGGTCCCGGACCTTGGGCAGCAGGCGCCGGGCGAGCTCGGTGACGTCGCCCGCGCCCTCGCCCAGGCGGATGAAGTCCTGCAGGTCCTGCAGGGACCGGTGTCGGCGGCGCAGCACGAGGTAGGCGCGGTACGACAGCGCGGCCACGACGGCGACGCCGACGAGCAGCACCATGCCGAGCGACCCGGAGACGAGCAGCTCCGCGCTGATGAGCCCGATCGCTGTGTTGAGCCCCACGAAGGCGCCGGCGGACACGAGCACCTCGACGACGTCGTCGCGTCCCACCGGGCCGCCGTTGACGCGGATGACGACCAGCACCAGACCGCTCATGAGCAGGTCCACCATGGCGAGCACGACGAAGCACAGGCCTGCGGCGGCCAACGACAGCTGCGACCGCTCGCCCACCAGCAGGTGGGTCAACGTGATGACGGCGCCCACATCCACCAGGTAGCTCGCCGTGTTGAAGGCGAACTTCACCGGGGGCACGCGCTGGACGACGAACGCGACGACCGCCGCGCCCAGCCGTGCCGCCAGCAGCAGGTGCGGCGGGCAGTACAGGAGCCCCAGCAGCAACGGCACGCCGGAGAGCGAGAACGAGTACGCCTGACTGCGCACCTCGATGCGCGCCTGGCCGAGCTCGGTGAGGAAGAACATGACGGTCAGCCCCGCGACCGCTGCGAGCATCGTGGAGGGGCCGGCCGGCACGGGCAGCAGCGGCGCCGACGGCAGGCGCACAGCGAGCAGCGTCCCCGTCACCAGGAGCGCGACGGTCAGTGCGCCGGTGAGCGCCATCGGACCCGCGAACCACCGGACCACCCGGCGGCCGAGCGCGTCAGCCGCCGGATGGTCCGTCGTCCCTCGGTGTTCCACGTCAGCTCCCCCGCCCCGTCCGTCTCTGTGGCCGCCCTATCGGCAGCCCCGGGTCCCCGGCCAGGAGTCCCGGGACGTCGATCGCTCCCGAGCGCGCCGCACTCGCGTGGCTGCTCCCCTCCGGTGCCCCCACGGGGGGTCCGGCCAGCACGGGTCCGAGGGTCGTCCGCGGCCGCGCCTGCGACGGCACCGACCGGTGCGGCACGTGGACGTGCTGTGCGCCGTACGGGTATCCCAAATCGGTCGGTCCGACGCCGCCGCTGAGCCGACGGAGTGGTGTCGACGCCGGCTCCCGAGGGCTTTCTGAATCCCGCGTCCATACTGATTCCGCGCGGCGGACCCGCCGCGCTTTCCGAAGGGAATCGGATGATGAAACTGGGCAGAAGCCCGCGGCGCTGGCTGCTCGTGTCGGTCTCCGGGGCCGTGTGCGCCAGCACCCTGGTGGCCGGTCCCGCGTACGCGGGAGCACCGAAGCCGCCGACGGACACGGATGTCGTCGGTACGACGTGGGGCGACGAGAAGGCCGACAAGAAGTCGCTCGACTGGTACGACAAGAATGATGCCAAGAAGGACCCGGGTTCCCTGTACACCATCACGGACGCCATCGGCGCCCGTGACGTGTGGAAGTCCAAGGACGCCCAGGGGCGACCCGTCACGGGTCAGGGCGTGACCGTCGCCGTCATCGACTCCGGTGTGGCCGGAGTCGCCGGACTGGACGCACCGGGGAAGATCGTGCGCGGGCCGGACCTGTCGCTGGAGAACAACAGCCAGACCGAGCTGGGGTACGACACCTTCGGGCACGGCACCCACATGGCCAGCATCATCGCGGCCAAGGACGCTGCCGCCGTCGACCCCAGGTCGGGCGCGCTCAAGGCGGGGGACGCCTCCGTCCAGCTCGGTGTCGCTCCGGACGCACAGGTCCTGGCGCTCAAGCTCGCCAGCACGGACGGCAGCACCGACGTCAGCCAGGTCATCGCCGCGCTCGACTGGGTCACCGAGCACAAGGACGACGACGGGATGAACGTCCGCGTCGTCAACCTGTCGTTCGGCACCGAGGCGCTGCAGCCCTACGAGGCCGACCCGCTGGCCGCCGCCGCCGAGAACGCCTGGCGCAAGGGTCTGATCGTCGTCGTGTCCGGCGGCAACGGCGGTCGGGACGCGAACGGCCTGACCAACCCCGCCATCGACCCGTACGTGCTCGCCGTCGGCGCGAGCGACGCCAACCTCAAGGTGGACGGGTGGACGAAGCACCCGCGGGTCGCCGACTTCTCCTCACGTGGCACGCAGGAGCGACACGTCGACCTCCTGGCACCCGGCGCTTCCGTGGTCGGTCTGCGCGGCCCCGGCTCGTGGGTCGACCTCAACCACCCCGAGGGCCGCGTCGCCGGTGACCAGTCCGGTCGGCTCTTCCGCGGCTCAGGGACCTCGCAGGCGGCGGCCGTGGTCAGCGGTGCGGTCGCCCTCATGGTGCAGGCGTACCCCGAGCTCACACCGGACCAGGTCAAGGCCGCTCTCATGCAGAGCGCGACCGAGCTCAAGGGCAACGCCGACCCGATCGACGCCGGCGCGGGCCAGATCGACGTCGACGACGCCGTGGAGGTCGTCAAGAAGGCCGCGGGCTCCAAGACGCCGGCAGCCACCCCGCTGGCTGCCCGGCAGTCCTTCCCCGTCGCCACCGGCACCGGCTCGCTCGAGCTGGCCCGCGGCGGCGCGAACCTGGTCGACCCGACCACCGGCGCGCTGCTGGTCGGCGAGGTCGACGTGCAGGGTCAGCCGTGGGACGCCACCACCTGGGCTCGGGAGTCCGCCGCCGGGACCACCTGGTCCGGCGGCACGTGGAACCGCGCGCGCTGGAGCGGTGACGGCTGGACCTCGCAGGGCTGGTCGCGTGCCCGGTGGTCCGGCGAGACCTGGTCCCGCGCCCGCTGGTCCGACGTCTCGTGGGAGCGCGCGCGGTGGTCGCGTGCCCGGTGGAGCGACGCCTCGTGGGAGCGGGCGCGCTGGTCGGGCTCGGCCTGGAGCTGATCGCACCGCCGAGGAGCACCTGCGGGCGGGCCGCACCGAGACCAGCTCGGTGCCGCCCGCCCGTCGCCGTGCCGGGCCCCGGCGGGACGGTGAGGTCTCAGCGCCCGGCGGGCAGCCGGGCACGTCCTCCGGCTGCCCCGGGGAGCGCCGCGCTCAGTCCTCGACCGGCTGCTTGTCCGCCCACGCCCGCAGGGTGACCCGCGGACCGGTGTAGAAGGGGATCTCCTCACGCACGTGCCGGCGGGCCTCGGTGGCACGCAGCTCGCGCATGAGGTCGACGATGCGGTGCAGCTCGTCGGCCTCGAACGCCAGGATCCACTCGTAGTCACCCAGGGCGAACGCGGACAGCGTGTTGGCGCGGACGTCGGGGTAGTCCCGGGCCGCCTGACCGTGCTCGATCAGCATGGTCCGGCGCTCGTCCTCGGGCAGCACGTACCAGTCGTAGGACCGCACGAACGGGTACACCGACAGGTACTCGCGCGGCGGCTCACCGGCCAGGAACGCCGGGACGTGACCCCGGTTGAACTCCGCCGGGCGGTGCAGGGCGACGACCGACCACACCGGCATGAGGTAGCGACCCATCGGGCTGCGGCGCAGTCGCTGGTAGGCGCCCTGCACGGCCTCGACCGTCTCGCCGTGCCACCACACCATGAGGTCGGCGTCCGCCCGCAGCCCCGCGACGTCGTACCAGCCACGCACCACGAGGTCACCGCCGGCCTCGGCGATCGCCGTCTCCGCCTGCACGACGACGGCGAGCCGCTCGGCGTCGTCGGCGGGCAGCGGGACCTCGAGGGAGAAGACCGACCACATCGCGTAGCGGATCCGGCTGTTCACGTCGTCGGCGACATCGGGGGCGTGGCCGCCCACGGGCGCGGCGGACGAGGCGGCCCCGGACGGGTCGCCGGCGCCGGGACGCTCGTCGCGGGCGCTCATCGGGTCACCGCCGTGACCGGGTCGGAGCCGCACGCGGCGGGCACGCCGGAGTCCTCACCGGCGCGCAGCCGGCAGCAGCCGGGCCGGCACGGGCTGGGCCAGGCCCCGAGCGAGCCCACGGTGACGGCCTCGACCTCCTCACCGCGCTCGGCGGCGGCACGCTCGAGGACCATGTCCACCAGCGCCTCGACGAACGGCGCCCGGGTCGAGACGGTGCCCGCGCGGACGGCGGTCATGCCGAGCTCGCCGGCGGTCTCCATGGCCTCGGTGTCGAGGTCGTAGGCGACCTCCATGTGGTCGGAGATGAACCCGATCGGCGACATCACCGCACTGCGGGTACCGGCCTCGGACAGCTCCGTCAGGACGTCGTTGACGTCCGGCTCGAGCCACGGCTGGCTCGGCGGGCCGGACCGCGAGCAGAACGCGAGCGACCACCGGACCGGAGCGCCCAGCCGCTCGCCGACCTCGGCGGCGATCAGTCCGCCCACGTCCAGGTGCTGGGTGCGGTAGCTCGGCCGCTGCGCGCCCGAGGCCTCCTCCATGGTGTCCGGGATGGAGTGGGTCACGAACACCAGCGGGGCCGACCCCGCCACCCCCGGGAGGTCCTGGCCCGTCTTCTCGGCGAGCTGGGTGTAGGCCTCGACGACGGCGTCGGCGTTGGCCCGCACGAAGCCCGGGTGGTTGAAGTAGTGGCGCAGCTTGTCCACCACGAGGCCCGCGCTGCCGTCGTCGCCGGTGGGCGTGGTCGCCCCGAGCTCGACCAGCGCCGCGGCGAGGTTCTCGCGGTACTGGCGGCAGCCGGAGTACGACCCGTACGCGCTCGTCACGACGGCCAGCACCCGCGTCGCGCCGGCGTCCCGCAGCTCGGCGAGCGCCTGGGTGGTGTACGGCTCCCAGTTGCGGTTGCCCCACGCGACCGGCAGGTCGACACCGCGCCGCTCGAGCTCGGCGCGCAGCGCGGCCATCAGCGCGAGGTTCTGCTCGTTGATCGGGCTGCGACCGCCGAAGTGGTAGTAGTGCTCCCCGACGGCGACCAGGCGCTCCTCGGGGATGTTCTTGCCCCGGGTCACGTTCCGCAGGAAGGGCAGCACGTCGTCGGGCTCGTTCGGCCCGCCGAACGAGAACAGCAGCAGGGCGTCGTAGGGGCTGGGCGTGCGCGGCGCAGTCGGTGAGGACACGCCACGATTCTCGCACCGCCCGCCGACGTCGCCCGCGCTGGGAGGCGTCCGCCGCCCGTGATCTTGTCGACACGTCGGGTCGCGACGTGCCGCGCGGGGCAGATCACGGACCGGTGACGGCCGCAGCCGGACGGGTGGTCCTCGGCGAGCCGGGGTGCATCCGGCGTCTGCTCCTCCTAGCGTCGGGCAGGGGCACACGCGGCCGCTCGCCGGCGGCCGGATCGACCGAGCGCGGCGGCCCACGGCCGGCGCAGGGCGGGGAGGAGCGGCCATGGTGCACGACGCCGTGCTGGTCGGTGCCACCCTCGGCCACCGGTTCCGGCTCGAGAGCCACCTCGGCAGCGGCGGCATGGGCGACGTCTTCCGCGGCACGGACGACCGCCTGCGACGCCCGGTGGCGCTGAAGATCTTCTCGCTGGCCGGCGCGGGAGCCCAGGACATTCGCCGCTACGCCGACGAGGCGCGCGTGCTGGCCGGGCTGTCTCACCCCAGCCTGGTCGCCCTGTACGACGTCGGGGCGGACACCGGCCCCAGCTCGGAGCCGCTGGCCTTCCTCGTCATGGAGCTCGTCGACGGCCCCACGCTCCAGCAGCGCATCGAGGACGAGCCGCTGACCCCCCTGGAGGTGGCTGACGTCGGCCGGCAGCTCGCCGACGCCCTGGGGCATGCCCACGCGGCGGGGGTGGTGCACCGCGACATCAAGCCGGCGAACGTGCTCATCACCGACGAGGCCACGCTCAGCGGCGACCCCGATGCCCCGGTGCTCACCGTCAAGCTCGCCGACTTCGGCATCGCCCAGTCCGAGCGGGGCTCGGCCCACCCCGATGCCCGCCCGACCGAGGCGACCCTGGGCACCGCGAGCTACCTCAGCCCGGAGCAGGCGCTCGGCAAGCCGCTCGGGCCGGCGTCGGACGTGTACTCCCTCGGCCTGGTGCTGCTGGAGGCGATCACCGGCGAGCGCGCCTACTCCGGAGCGCCGCTGACCAGCTCCCTCGCGCGCCTGATCGAGCCGGTGGAGGTGCCGCGCAGCCTCGGCCGCGGCTGGTGGGCGCTGCTGACGGCGATGCTCGCACCCCACCCGGACGACCGCCCGACGCCGTCGGCCGTGGCCGAGCGGCTGCGGACCCTGCGCCGCCCGGCGCTCGACGAGGCCGAGGCGGCCGCCGGCACCGATGCGACACCGACCACCTGACCACCTGACCACCGACGAGCACACCGGGAGCCGGAACGTGGAGCTGGGGATCACGACCTTCGCCGAGACCTACCCGGACCCGGTGACCGGCGCCCCGACGGCGCACGGCGAGCGGCTGCGGCAGGTGGTCGAGGAGATCGAGTGCGCGGAGAGCGTCGGGCTCGACGTGTACGGCGTCGGCGAGCACCACCGGGCCGACTTCGCGGCGTCGGCCCCGGCGGTCGTGCTGGCCGCAGGGGCCGCCCGAACCAGCCGCATCCGGCTCACCAGCGCCGTCACCGTGCTGAGCTCGGACGACCCGGTACGCGTGTTCCAGGACTTCGCGACGCTCGACGGGCTGTCCGGCGGCCGCGCCGAGGTGATGGCGGGCCGCGGCTCGTTCGTCGAGTCGTTCCCGCTCTTCGGGTACTCCCTCGACGACTACGACGAGCTGTTCACCGAGAAGCTCGAGCTGCTGCTCGCGATCCGCGACTCCGAGCGGGTGACCTGGAGCGGGCGGCACCGTGCCGCCCTGCACGACCAGGGCGTGTACCCGCGCCCGGAGCGCGAGCCGCTGCCGGTATGGGTCGGCGTCGGCGGCAACCCGGAGTCGGTCGTCCGGGCCGGGACGCTCGGGCTGCCCATGGCGCTGGCCATCATCGGCGGGCGCCCGGAGCAGTTCGCGCCGCTGGCCGAGCTGCACCGGCGCGCCGTCGCCCAGGCGGGGCACAGCCCCGTGCCGATCGCCGTGCACGCGCACGGCTACGTGGCAGCCACCACGGACCGGGCCGGCGAGGAGTACTTCCCGTCCTACGCCCACGCGATGTCCGTGATCGGCCGCGAGCGCGGCTGGGGCGCGATGACCCGGCCCGCGTTCGACGCCATGCGCTCGCGGACGGGGTCGCTCGTGCTGGGCGACCCGGCCGCCGTCGCGGCCAAGATCCTGCAGCTGCGCGAGTGGCTCGGGATCGAGCGGTTCATGCTGCACCTCAGCGTCGGGACGCTGCCCCACGAGCGGGTGCTCGAGGCCATCCGGCTGCTCGGCACCGAGGTCGCGCCCCTGGTCCGCGACGGCTCGACGAGCTAGCCCGGAGCGGCGCCCGTCGCCGTGCTCGTTTGTCGCAGGTTTGTCGTGCTACGGTTGCGACAAACCTGCGACAAGTACGGAGGACGACGTGCTCGACACCGCCTTCTTCATCGCCTTCTTCGCCGCGGTCGCCGCCGGCGCTCTGTACCGTACGGGCCCTCGCCGGACCCGGACGGCGCACGCGTTCGCCCGCCGGGTCGACCTCGGGCTCCCGCCGGACCTCGAGCCCGTGGTCGCCCGCCGGCTCGCCGGCCGCCAGCGGGCCGGTGCCCGGGGTGCGCTCGCCGGACTCGCCCTCCTGACGGTCGGTCTCGCCGCGGCCCGGCCGGACCGCCTGGCGATCGGTGGGCTCGTCGCGCTGTGCGTGGCGGCCGGCGGTCATGCCCTCGGGCAGGGGGCCGCGGCCTGGCGCGAGACCACCCGGGTGCCCGGCGACGGCGCCCGGATCGCGCGCGCGTCGACCCCCGCCCACAGCGACTACGTCGCCCGCCACGAGCGGTGGGGCGGCTGGGTGCTCGCCGGCGTGTCGCTCGCGGTCGCCGTGGCGATCGGCGCGGCGCCCCGCGCCGGTCTGGACGTGGGCCCCCTGCCGTGGGTGCTGGTCGTCGCGGCCGCCGTCGTGCCCGCGGCCGTCATGGCGGCCTACGAGCTGGCCGCCGCGCGACTGCTGGACCGCCCCCAGGTCGCCATGACGCCCCTCGAGCTCGCCTGGGACGACGCCCTGCGCTCGAACACCCTGCGGGACATGCTCGGGGCCGTGCTCGCCCTCGGGATCGGGCTGCCACTCGCACTGCTGGCCGTGGTCGGCGACGGCCTCGAGGGCGGCTGGCCGGCCAACCCCGCGGTGGGCCTGGTCGCCGGCGCCGTCCTCGTCCTGGTCTGCGGCGGCCTCCTGACCACCCTGGTCAGCCTCGCGCTCGAACCGCAGCGGCACTTCCGCACCCGGCTGTGGCCGCAGCCCACGGAGCGGACGCACGCATGATGCTCGTCGTCGACCCCGCCTCGCACGTCCCGCCCTACGAGCAGGTGCAGCGGCAGATCGAGCAGCTCGTGGCGGACGGCACGCTGCCGCCCGAGCACCGGCTGCCGACGGTCCGCCGCCTGGCCGGGGACCTCGGGCTCGCCGTGAACACGGTCGCCCGCGCGTACCGCGAGCTCGAGCAGTCCGGCGTCGTGGAGACCCGCGGGCGGCACGGGACGTTCGTGGCCACCCGGGGCCGCGATCGCGACCGCGAGGGGGCGCTGGCAGCCCAGCAGTACGCGCGGCGCCTGCGCGAGCTCGGCTTCGACGTGGACGGCGCGCTGCGCCTGGTGCGCGACGCGTTCGGGTGAGGCCACCGGCGAGCCCCGCGCGCGCCGGCGTCACGCCGGGCGGTCCGGCGGCTCGGCGAGCGCAGCCGCGCGCCGGGCGAGCTCGGCCGCGGCCGCGCGGAGCTCAGCCGGCTCGAGCACCTGCGCCGGGAAGCCCAGCTGGGCCACGTGCGCCGCGAGCCACCCGAGGTCGTCCCCGCCGACGACGAGCACGCACCACCCGTCGCGGTCGTCCTCGACGCGGCCGACCTGCGGCGGCACGAGCGCCCGGACCAGGTCCGGCGGCGCGTGCACCCGCACCCGCGCGAGGTGCCGGTAGGGCGACCCGGTCACCGACCGCTGCACGTGCTCGACCGGGTCCGGGTGCTCGCGGCGCGCGAACCGCCAGGTCGTCGCGGTGACGGCGCGCATCCGGTCCAGGCGGAAGGTGCGCCAGTCCGCCCGGTCGACGTCCCAGGCCATCAGGTACCACCGGCGCCCGGTGGTGACCATCCGGACCGGTTCGGCCGTGCGGTCCTGCGCGGCGCCGTCGCGGCCGGAGTAGCCGAACCGGACCCGGACGGCGTCCCGGCACGCCCGTGCGATCGTCACCAGCACCTCGGCGTCCACCTGCGGGCCGGGACCCACGAGCGTGTCGGTGGCGCCGTGCACGGCGCGGACCTCGGCGCGCAGGCGCGGCGGCATCACCTGGTCGAGCTTGGTCAGGGCACGCAGCGCGGCCTCGGCGGCGCCCGCGACCGTCCCCCCGGACGCCAGCCGCAGCGACACCGCGGTCGCGATCGCCTCCTCGTCGTCCAGCAGCAGCGGCGGCAGCCGGGTCCCGGCCCCCAGGCGGTAGCCGCCGCCGACGCCGGCCGTGGCGTGCACCGGGTAGCCCACCGCACGGAGCCGCTGCACGTCCCGGCGCACCGAGCGGTCGGTGACACCGAGCTCGGCGGCGAGATCGGCCGCCGTCCAGGTCGGCCGGCGCTGCAGCAGCGCGAGCAGCCGCAGCACCCGCTCGGTGGTCGCCTCGACGCTCACGCCGTCACCTCGTCACCTCGTCACCCGCCCGGCGCGGGCCGATGGTGGTGGATGCGACGAGCACGACGGCGGGTGCGGCCGGCCGCCGCACCGCTCGGTCGCCTGGAGACATCCGGGCGCTCCCCTCGATCACCGTCTCGTCCGGGTCCACGGCTGCTCGTGCCTGCCGCCGACCCGTCAGGGACGCATCGCCACCATCTCCCCCGGACCCACCACGAGCACCGTGCCGTCGGGCAGCGGCACCAGGGCGCCCTCCGCGACAGGAGGCGCCATGCTCCACAGCCGCTCACCGGTCCGCACGTCCCGGGCGGCGATCTCCCGGTCGGCACCGGCGCCCTCCGCGACCAGGATGCGGCGGCCGTCCGTGACGATCTCCCAGCCGGCGAAGTACGGCGTCGAGCCTGGCGCCGACTCCCACCGCACGTCCCCCGTGCGGGCGTCCAGCGCGACCGTGCGCGAGCCGTCCGCGAGCAGCACCACCCCGCCGAGCACCCCGATCTCCCCGCCCTGCACCTCGGAGGTCCAGCGCTGCTGGCCGGTGGCCAGGTCCACCAGCCCGAGCCGCCAGTCGGCACTCGCGCCGTCGACGTCCAGAGCCGGGACGGCGCCCGGCACGGAGCCGTCGTCGACGGCGAGCGGGGGCACGATGCCGGGCACGGTCACGGGCCGCCCGCCGTCGGCGGGGTGCACCGTGGTCCGGTACGCGCCGGAGCCCGACGGCCGGTACTCCAGCCAGCGGCCGTCGGGCAGGCCGACCCGCTCGGGGGGCACGGACGCCGGGCCGCCCGCCGGGGCCTCGGTCGCGGCGCCGGTCGCCAGGTCCAGGGCCACCGACCAGGTGCCGAGGTCCAGGCCGATCGTCGCCCCGGTCGAGCTCCATCCCCACCCGGCGGCGGCCGGGACCTCGGGGGCGGGCTCGGCACCGTGGTGGGCCCACCGCTGCTCTCCCGTGCGCAGCGACCAGCGGCCGGCCACCACGCGCCGCTCCGCATCGAGCCCGATGCTCACCAGGTCGCCGTCGACCACCTGCCACATGTCGCCCGCGGGCATCGCGATCGTGTGCCGGGTGCGGCCGGTCGCGGGGTCGACGACGTGCGCGGACGCCGGCTGCGCACCGGTCGCGCCGGGCGGTCGCATGCCGCCGCCCTCGACGCACACCAGGACGTCGCCCGGTCGGACCCGCAGGGTCGAGCCGGCCGCGGCGTACCGGTCCGCGAGCGCGCCGTCGGTGGTGGCGACCTGGCACGCCCCCGGTGTCGAGTACCGCGTGGAGCCGTCGTCCAGCTCGGTCCCGACCACGGCCAGCGCATCGGCGTCCCAGTTCACGACGAGGTCGTCCGTCGTCGCGACCAGGCCGCCGCCCGCCGCGCGCCAGTCCTCGCGGAGCGGGTCCGCCAGGGACGAGGTCAGCCCCGGGACGTCCGCCAGCCGGGCGTCGAGCGCACGCTCGGCACCGACCCGGGCGACCGCGACCCCGCTGCCGCCGAGCAGGATCGCGGCGACCGCGGTGATCGCGACCTCGCGCGGGACCCGGCCGAGCGCCGACCGCAGCGGTGGCGGTGGCGGGGCGGCGCCGCCGGACCCGGTGGCGTCGTCGAGGTCACCCTCGACCAGCTCCACCTCGACGTACCGGTCCGCCGCGCGCTGCACCACTGCAGGCTAGCGCCGCCGCTCGCCACGCCCGGGGGGGCACCGGTCAGCCGGGCGGGCGCAGGTCGGCGACGCCCGCGTCCAGGTCGACCGGCGGTGCGCCGTCGCCCGGGTGCCTGCGCTCGTCGCGCCGACGCTCGCGCTCCTCCACGACGTGTGCCCTGCTGGGCTGGAACACCTCGATGAGGTCTGCCAACGCACCGGCGGCAGCAGCGCCGCCGGCGCCCCGAGCGCGGCGACCACCGCGCGGTCGCCGCCCGCGCCGGTCGAGCACCCCCCGAGCCACGAGCCGATCGATCGCGACCACCGCCAGGACACCGGCGGCGACCCACCCGACCACGTCCATGCGCCCAGTGTGAGCACCGATCCGGCGGAACCGCGCATGCCGGAACACAGCTGTCCGGTATCGGCAGCACGCTGGCACCATGACCCCGATCACCGACCTCGCCCTCGGTCCCCTGCTGCGGGACCAGATCGACTGGCACTGGACCCACGCGGTCCGTCCGCGCCTCGACGGCCTCACCGACGAGGAGTACTTCTGGGAGCCGGCGCCGGGCGCCTGGAACGTGCGGCCACGCGGCACCGGGAGCGCACCGGTCGCGGCCGGCGCGGGTGCGATGACGATCGACTTCGCGGTGCCCGAGCCGGACCCGGCACCGTTCACGACGATCGCCTGGCGACTGGGGCACGTGATCGTCGGCGTGCTGGGCACGCGCAACGCCGCGCACTTCGGTCGTGCGCCGGTCGAGTACGAGTCCTTCACGTACGCGGCCACCGCGACCGCCGCGTTGGCCCAGCTCGACGCCGAGTACGCGACCTGGCTGGCGGGGGTGGAGTCCCTCGGCGACGCCGGCCTGGCGCGCCCGTGCGGGCCGAGCGAGGGCCCGTGGGCCGACGCTCCGCTGGCCGCGCTCGTGCTGCACATCCACCGCGAGCTCATCCACCACCTCGCCGAGCTCTGCCTGCTGCGGGACCTCTTCCTGCACACCCACCGCCCCGCTCTCCCGGAGGACAGCTGACATGGCCCGGACCGTCCAGATCACCGTCGACTGCGCCGACCCCGGAGCCCTCGCGCCCTTCTGGGCGCAGACCCTGGGCTACGTGGTGCAGCCCCCTCCCCCGGGGTTCGCGTCCTGGGAGCAGGCCCTGGAGGCGTTCGGCGTGCCGGCCGAGCGGCGCAACGACGCGTCCGCCGTCGTCGATCCCGACGGCGCCGGACCGCGCGTGTACTTCCAGCGGGTGCCGGAGGGCAAGCAGACCAAGAACCGTCTGCACCTGGACCTGCGGGCAGCCCCCGGCCTGGAGGGCGAGGAGCGGATGGCGAGGCTGGAGGAGGAGGCGGCGCGCCTGGTCGCCCTGGGCGCGACCCGCTTGCAGCGGCACGAGCCCGACCTGCCGCTCGGCGCCGGCCACATCGTGATGGCCGACCCCGAGGGCAACGAGTTCTGCCTGGACTGACGGCGTCCCCGTCCCGACCCGGGTCGGGACCGCCACCGGGGACCTCCCGGCGACCGGGGCCCTAGGCTGGCGGGCGTGACCGCCGAAGCCGTGAGCCCGCGCACCACGTACGTCCTGGTCGACGGCGAGAACATCGACGCGACGCTGGGGTCGGCGATCCTCCAGGGGCGCCCGACGCCGGAGCAGCGCCCGCGCTGGGAGCGCATCCTCGACTTCGCCCAGCGGACGTGGAGCCAGCCGGTCAAGGGCCTGTTCTTCCTCAACGCGTCGTCGGGCACCATGCCGATGTCCTTCGTCCAGGCCCTCACCGCGATCGGCTTCCAGCCCATCCCGCTGTCCGGCGAGTCGTACGAGAAGGTCGTCGACATCGGCATCCAGCGCACGCTCGCGGCGCTCGCCGACCGGACCGGCGACGTGCTGCTCGCGAGCCACGACGGCGACTTCGCGGCCGACGTCGCCCGGCTGCTCGACGACGCCGACCGCCGCGTCGGGCTGCTGGCGTTCCGCGAGTTCACCAGCAGCGGGCTGACCCAGCTCACGGACCGGGGCCTGACGCTCTTCGACCTCGAGGGCGACGTCAAGGCGTTCAACGTGCAGCTGCCTCGCCTGCGGATCATCCCGCTCGCCGAGTTCGACCCGCTGCGCTACCTCTGACGACGCCGCCGTCGGCGCACCGGCGTGCCGGTCAGCGCCGGTCGGCAGCGTCCGGGCGGCGACGCACCGCCCAGGCAGCGACCGCCCCGATCACCAGGGCGATCGCGACGCCGATGACCCAGGGCGCGACACCGCCCGACGACGCCTCGGGCCCCGCGTCGGCGTCCGCGTCCGGCAGGACGTCGGCCGGCGCGTCCTCGGCGACCGCCTCGGACGGCGACGGCCCGGGCTCGGGGCTCGCAGCGGGCGCCGGCGTGGTCGTCACCGTCGGAGCCGGCTCGGCCGGGGCCGTACCGCCGGCGGCCGTGAACGTCAGCGCGCCGGAGATCGGGTGCCCGTCGCCCGAGGTGACCCGCCACGCGACGCTGTACTCCCCGGCGGGCAGGTCCGCGGCCAGCGGCTGGCTCACCGTGGTGTCGACGACCTGCGGGTCGCCCTCGCTGACGACCTGGCCGTCGGGGCCGGTGACCTCGATCTGGGTGCCGATCGCGAGCGGCACGTCGGTGAAGACGAGGTCCACGCTGGCCGGCGGCGTCGCCACCGACTCACCATCGGCGGGTGTCGAGCCGGTCAGCGCGTCGTGCGCCGCGGCGGGTCCGGCCAGACCCGCGAGGGTGAGCAGCGCCGCGAGGAGCACGAGGACGGAGCGGGACGAGGACCGGCGGGACGAGGACCTCAGGGAGGACAGGGCGACGAGGGGCACCTCGACAGCGTAGGCGGCCGCGGCGCCCGAGCGGCGGGCGTCCGGTCACCCGGGCCCGTCAGGCCGTCCGGCGCCGCAGCGTCGTCGCGCCCACCACCACGGCCGCCGCGATGAACCCGGCGATGACCGCCACGTCGCGCCAGACGGTCCCCAGCGCGCTCTCCCGTGCGAGGCTCTGCATCGCCTCGACCGCGTAGGTCAGCGGCAGCACGACCGAGAGCGCCTCGAGCACGCCGGGCAGCTGGTCGCGCGGCATGACCGCCCCGCACACGATGATCTGCGGCAGCAGCACCGCCGGCATGAGCTGCACCGCCTGGAACTCGGTGTGCGCGAGCGCGGACGCGGCCAGGCCCAGGGCGGTGCCCAGGACGGCGTCGAGCACGGCGACGAGCAGGACGGCGGCGAGCGGGCCGGTGACGTCCATCCCGCACACCCCGACCGCGAACGCGACGAGGACGACCGCCTGGAGCGCGGCGAGCACCCCGAAGGCGAGCGCGTAGCCCCCGACGAGGTCGCCGCGGCCGACCGGGGTCGTCATGAGCCGCTCGAGCGTGCCGCTCTGCCGCTCGCGCAGCATCGTCACGCTGGTGATCAGGAACATCACCAGCATGGGGAACAGGCCCAGCAGCACGGGCCCGAAGGAGTCCAGCACCCCCGTGCCGTCGAACATCCAGGCGATCAGGCCCAGCAGCAGGCACGGCAGCAGCACGAGCAGCGCGATCGTGCGCCGGTCGTGACGCACCTGGCGCAGGACCCGCCCGGCCGTCACGAGGGTCAGACGCGGGCTCATCGTGCACCACCCTCCACCAGCGTCAGGAAGGCGCGTTCCGCGTCGGGCGCACCGGTCCGGGCGAGCAGGTCGGGCAGCGTGGCGTCCGCGAGCAGCCGGCCCTCGCGCAGCAGCAGCAGCCGGTCGCAGCGCTCGGCCTCCTCCATCACGTGGCTGGACACGAGCAGGGTCGACCCGGCACCGGCGAGCCTGGCGAACAACCCCCAGAGGTCGCGCCGGAGCACGGGGTCCAGGCCCACGGTCGGCTCGTCCAGGACGAGCAGGTCCGGGCTTCCCAGCAACGCCACCGCGAGCGACACCCGGGACCGCTCCCCTCCGGACAGGACGCCGACCCGGCGGCCGCCCAGCCGGGTGAGGTCGACGGCGGCGAGGACCCGCTCGACCTCCTCGGCACCCACCCCGAGCAGGGCCGCGAAGTACCCCAGGTTCTCCCGGACGGTCAGGTCGGGGTAGACGCTCGGGCTCTGCGCCATGTACCCGATCCGGCGGCGCAGCTCCGCGTCCCCGGCCGGGCGACCGAGGACGCGCACGGTCCCGGCCGTCACCACCTGGAGCCCGACGACGGCGCGGAGCAGCGTCGTCTTGCCGCTCCCGCTGGGCCCGAGCAGGCCCACCACCGCGCCGGCGGGCACCGACAGGTCCATGCCGGGCAGCACCTCGGCGCCACCGCGGACCACCCGCAGCCCACGGACCTCGACGATCGCGCCCGTGCTGCCGGCCATGCACCGACGCTACGCCGGTGCACGGCCGCGCGGCACGGCTCAGGCGACCGGGTCACCCGGTCCGTAGGGCGCGAGCCGCAGCACTCGCCCGTCCGACGCGACGACGTCGTCGGCGGCGGCCAGCAGCGACTCGACCGTGTCCGTCCCGGCCCGCACGAACCGCCCGGACAGCTCGTCCAGCCGACCCTCGGCGAAGGCCAGCAGCAGGGCCACGACGTCGGCCGGTGCCGTCCAGTCGGTGCGGTCGTCGTGCACGGGCATCGACGCCGTCATGTCGGTCGCGACGGTGCCCGGCGCGAGGTCCAGCACCCGCAGCCCTGCAGCCCGGTACTGGTGGTCCAGCAGCGCGGTGAACCGGGCCAGTGCGCCCTTGCTGATGCCGTAGCCGGTGTAGGCGGGCGCCAGCCGGTGGGCCGAGCCGCTGTTGACGTTGACGACCCGCCCCCCGCCGCGCGCGAGCATGCCCGGCAGGGCCGCGTGGGTGACCAGCAGCGGGTTGCGGACGTTGGTCTCGATCACGCGCCAGACGTCCTCGGGGTCGTCCTCACCGAAGGGCACCTCGCGCTGCTCGATCACCCCGGCGTTGTTGACGAGCAGGCTCGGGGCTCCGAGCGCGTCCTCGACCTGGTCGACGGCGCGGCGGGCGTCGTCGGGCACGGCGAGGTCGCCGGTCACGACGGCGGTGCGCACGCCGGCGTCCGCGCAGCGCCCCGCCACCTCGTCCAGCGGACCCCGGCTGCGGGCGACCAGCCCGACGGCGTAGCCGGCGGCGGCGAGGCCGAGCGCGAGGTCACGGCCGATGCCGCGCCCCGCCCCGGTGACCAGGGCGATGCGGGGCTCGACGGGCGGGGTGGCGGGCACGGTGGTGGTGGTCATAACCCCATGCTGCCCGGCCGGGCGGCGTGCGACTCAGCGGAGCAGCAGCTCGATCGCGACGAGGACCAGTGCGGCGGCCGGCACCAGCAGCGCACCGCCGTACCGCAACGCCGTGAGCCCCCACCGCGCACCGCCCGCGTGAGGACCCGGCGCACCGCGCCCGTCGGTGCCCGTCGCCGTGGCTGCGGCCGTGCGGTGGACCGTGGCCGACACCGGGTCGTCGGCGCCGACGTCGCCGTGCAGCAGCACCAGCTGCCACACCGTGCCGGCCACCACCAGGACGCCGCCGGCGGTCAGGGCGAGCGCGCCCGGCACGGTCACCAGGACGTCGCGGAGGACCAGGAACAGCACCACGAGCACCCCCAGGTGGGCCATGGCGGCTGCCCAGGCGAGCACCGGCCGTTGCACGACGAACCGCACGACCGGGGTGAACCACCGCAGGGCGGCCGCGACGCCCACGAGCAGCAGGACGGCGGCGGCCACCAGGCCGGAGGTGAGCTCCAGCGGCTCCCCCGTCCGCACCGTGGATGCCGAGCCCGACACCAGGAGCAGTCCGGTCCCCGGCAGCACCCACGGCAGGACGGGTCCGAGGTCCTCGCGGGTGACCGGGACGGGGGGCAGAGCCAGGGTGCGGGCGTAGGCGACAGGGTCCCCGAACGCCTCCCGCACGCCCTCGCCGCTGTCCGCGCAGTGCGAGCCGACCTCCACCAGCGCGTCCCCGATCGCCCGACCGGGAACGTCGAGCATGCGCAGCTCGAGGATGAAGTCGTCCGCCCAGCCGGGGTCGACCCCGGGGGCGAGCGCGGCGGTCACGGGCGCCATCGAGCCGGGCCGGCGGCGCGCCGAGCGGCTCGTGCGCGCGGGAGCGTGGTGCGTCATCGTCGTGCTCCGTCCCGGACCGGCTGCGGTCCCGTGGCGTCGTGCGGCTCGGACGAGGACGGGCCGTCCTCGCCGTCGTGCTTCCGCGCCGGTGCGGGCGCCGGCGCGGACGTGACCAGGTCGGACGTCAGACGGGCGAAGGCGACCCACCGGGCGGCCCCCTGCTGCCAGGCGCGCCGGCCGTCGTCGGTCAGCGCGTAGTACTTGCGGCCGGGACCGCCCTCCCCGGCACGCCACTCGACCGCGACCAGGCCCGCGGTCTCGAAGCGGGTCAGCAGGGGGTAGAGGGTGCCGCCCTTGAGCGCGCCGAGCCCGGCCTCGCCGAGCCGGGTCGCGATCGCATAGCCGTAGGTGGGGCCGTCCGCGAGCACCCGCAGGACGCACACCTCGAGCACGCCGCGGAGCCAGTCGCCGGGCCAGGGGGACGTCTCGCTCACGCAGTAGACAGTACGGCTGACTAGACAGTCTGTCTACCAAGCGAGCGTGACTGGTTCCGTCGGCGACCGGGTGGCCGACGGCGGCTCAGAACCCGGGCACGTGCGGTCCGTCGTCGTCCCACAGCAGCGGCGAGACGTACATGCGACGGCGCAACCGCTCGTGGTCCCAGGCGTGGTAGACGATCACGTCCGCACCGCTCGGGTCGGTGACCACGCTGTTGTGGCCGGGGCCCAGCGCCCACCCCTCGACGGTGTGCAGCACCCGGCGTGGGACGGCCGGCAACCGCCACGGACCCAGCGGGTGGTCCGCCTCGGCCCAGGACACCCCGTAGGTCTCGTTCTGCCAGTTGCCGCCGGAGAAGAAGCAGTAGAGGCGGTCCCCGCGCCGCCGGACGAACGGGCCCTCCAGGGTGTGCCAGTCGTACACCTGTCCGTACATCTCGCGCTGCCGCAGGAAGATCTGCCAGTCGTCGTCGGGCCGCAGGATCGTCCTGGCCTCGCCCGCCACCTGCGTCGGCGACACCAGCCGGTCGACGGCGAGCATCGTGCCCACCCGGTCCCCCTCCAGGACGTCATGGGCGTGGTACAGGTACCAGCTGCCGTCGTCGTCGCGGAAGGGATGCGGGTCGATCGCGAACCGCGCGTCGGGCGTGAGGTCCACCCCGCAGTCGACGAACGGACCGGTGGCGACGTCCGCCGCCGCGACGCGCAGGTGGTGGTCGTGGACGCCGTGCCCGACCGAGTAGTACATCCAGAACCGGCCGTCCACCTCGGCCACCTCGGGCGCCCAGTAGTCCGTCCCCGACTCGACCGGCAGCGGCTCGAGCGCGCCGCCGTGGTCGGTCCAGTGCTCGAGGTCCGGCGACGTCAGCACCCGCAGCTCCCGGACGTCGTCCGGGCTACGGTCCGGAGCGTCCGGTGGGAAGGTCCCGTACGCCGCGTACCCGTCGCCCGTGCGCAGCACGAACGGGTCGGCGAGGTAGCCGGGATGGACGGGCACGTGCTCGCGGTCGACGGCCGACATCGGCGCTCCCCTTCCGGGCGCGGCTGGCGGCGGTGCGCAGCCGACCCGGCGGACCATAGCAACGCGGTCCCACGTGCCGCCCACCCGACCCCTGCCCCATGCTGGCGTCATGGCACCTGCGCGGAGCGAGGCCCACCCGGACGACCCGGCCGTGCCCGGCGCCGGGGCGGACCGGCCGGGCTCGGGGATGGACCCGAACCACCCCCGGCCCCAGCTGACCCGTCCAGGCTGGGAGGACCTCAGCGGGCCGTGGGAGTTCGCCTTCGACGACCGGTCGGTGGGCACCCGTGAGCAGTGGCACCGGGATGGGTCCGCGGTGTTCGACCGCGTGATCCAGGTGCCGTTCCCGTTCGAGTCCCCCGCGAGCGGCGTCGGTGACACCGGCTTCCACCCCGTCGTCTGGTACCGGCGGCCCTTCACGGTGTCCGCCCGCCCGGGGTACCGGGTGCTGCTGAACTTCGGGGCGGTCGACTACCGGGCGCACGTGTGGGTCAACGGCCAGGCCGTGGCCTTCCACGAGGGCGGCCACACGCCCTTCACCGCCGACATCACCGCGGCCCTGGACCCGTCGGGGAGCCAGACGGTCGTCGTGCGCTCCGAGGACAGCCCCACCGACCTGCGTCAGCCGCGCGGCAAGCAGGACTGGCAGCCGCAGGCGCACGCCATCTGGTACGACCGCACGTCCGGGATCTGGCAGCCGGTCTGGCTCGAGCACGTCCCGGAGACCCGGATCCGGTCCCTGCGCTGGAGGTCCGACGCCGACCGACGAAGCATCGACCTCACCGTCCGGGTGCACGACGACGGCCGTCCCGACCTGCGCCTGCGCGTGGTGCTGCGCCAGCACGACCGGGTCCTGGCCGACGACCTCTACGCCGTCGACCACAGCGAGATCCAGCGCCGCATCGTCCTGGCCGAGAACGACATGAGCCTGGGCCACTCGGACCTGCTGTGGTCCCCCGAGAGCCCGAACCTCATCGACGCCGAGCTGACCCTGGTGGACGGCGACGAGGTGGTCGACCGGGTGGGAAGCTACACCGCGGTGCGCAGCATCTCCGCGTCGCGTGACCGGCTGCTGCTCAACGGCCGGCCCTACTTCCTGCGGCTGGTGCTCGCGCAGGGCTTCTGGCCCGAGTCGCACCTGGCCGCGCCCGACGCCGACGCGCTGCGCCGCGAGGTGCAGCTGGTCAAGGACCTCGGCTTCAACGGCGTCCGGCTGCACCAGAAGGTCGAGGACCCGCGGTTCCTGGCGTGGTGCGACCGGCTCGGTGTCCTGGTGTGGGCGGAGATGCCGGCCGCGTACGAGTTCTCGCCCATGACGATCAGCCGGCTGTCGCGCGAGTGGCTCGAGATCCTCGAGCGCGACGCCTCCCACCCGTGCGTCATCGCCTGGGTGCCGGTCAACGAGAGCTGGGGCGTGCCGGCGCTCGAGCGGTCACCCGCGCAGCAGGACCTGGTCCGTTCGCTGTACCACCTCACCAAGGCCTACGACCCGGACCGGCTGGTCATCGGCAACGACGGCTGGGAGCATCCGGTCACCGACATCGTCACCGTGCACGACTACACCTCCCGCGGCGCCGTCCTGCGCCAGCGGTACGGCTCCTGGGAGGCGCTCGAGCACACCCTGGCGCGCACTCAGCCGGGGTACCGGGTGGTCCTGCTGCCCGGCGCCGCCCGCGAGGACCGCCCCGTCCTGATCAGCGAGTTCGGCGGCATCTCGCTCGATGTCGGCGAAACCACGGGGTGGCGCGGCTACGGCGGCGTGTCCGACCCCGAGGCGCTCGTGCGCGGCTACACCGACCTGGTCACCGCACTGCTGGACAGCCCCGCGGTGGTCGGCTTCTGCTGGACGCAGCTCACCGACACCCAGCAGGAGCGCAACGGCCTGCTCACCGCCGACCGCCGGGCCAAGGCGCCCGTCGAGCAGATCCGCGCCGTCACGGTCCGCCCGGCCGCGGCCGTCCCCGGCGACGCGATCAACGAGTTCTCCTACGGGGACTACCCGACGGGCAGCACCGAGTAGACCGCCCGGCGGGTGGTCCCCCACCGCCGCACCGGCCGTCGACGCCGATGGTCCACCGCCGGCCGCCTCACCGCGAGCGCCTCACCCCCAGGAGCCGCGCTCGTACTGGACGGGCCAGCCCGCGTCGGCTGCCGGGACGCGGAGCTCGTGCGCCGCCCGCAGCGGCCAGTACGGCTCGCGCAGCGCCGCCCGCCCGAGCAGGACGACGTCGGCGGCGCCGTCCACGAGGATGCTCTCGGCCTGCTGGGGCGACTCGATCAGCCCGACGGCGGCGACGGGCAGCCCCGAGCCCTCGCGGACGGCCCGGGCGGCGGGCACCTGGTACCCGGGGCCGACCGGGATGCTCGCGTGCGCGTTGCCGCCGGTGGACACGTCGACCAGGTCGACCCCGTGCCCGGCGAGGTCCTTGGCGACCTGCGTGACCTCCTCGACCGTGAGGCCGCCCTCGACCCAGTCGGTGGCGGAGACCCGGACCAGCAGCGGCCGGTCCTCGGGCCAGGTGCCGCGGACCGCGTCCACGGTCTCCACCAGCAGGCGCGCGCGGTTCTCCAGCGACCCGCCGTACTCGTCGGTGCGCTCGTTGGACAGCGGGGACAGGAACTGGTGCAGCAGGTACCCGTGCGCGGCATGCACCTCCACCACGTCGAAGCCGGCCTCCCGGGCACGCCGGGCTGCCGCGGCGAAGTCGCGCGGCACCTGGCGGACCTGCTCGGCGGTCATCGCGACGGGGGCGTCGTACCCCGGGAACGCGGTGGCCGACGGCGCGACGGTGGGCCAGCCGCCGTCGGCCGTCGGGACCGAGCCCTGGATCGGCGACCACGGGCGGAAGGTCGACGCCTTGCGACCCGCGTGCGCGAGCTGGATCCCGGCCGACGAGCCATTGGCGTGGACGGAGTCGGTGACGCGTCGCCAGGCAACGACCTGGGTGTCGTTCCACAGCCCGGTGTCCTGCGGGGTGATCCGGCCCTCGGGCACGACGGCGGTGGCCTCCGCGATCACCAGCCCGAACCCGCCGGCGGCCCGCGAGGCCAGGTGGACCAGGTGCCAGTCGTCCGGGACGCCGTCCGCGGCGGAGTACTGGCACATCGGCGCGAGCCACACACGGTTGGCGAAGGTCGTGCCGCGCAGGGTGAGGGGGCTGAAGAGTCGAGAGGTCACGACGACGGCCAACACGGCGGTGCGGCTCGGGCATTCCCGCGTGATGCGCGACGGCCCGGTGACCTCGCCATGAGGTCACCGGGCCGTCGCCACGTCTCCAGCATCGTCTGCGCCACCACCCACCGCGCCCGCTTGTCCTTGTCTCGCGCGGCTTGAACCGCCCCCGGCCTGCTTGGGGACTGTCGGTGACGTGCCACCCGGTCCGTGCCCGTCCACCCCTCACCAGAGGTGCGTGACCCGACCGAGCCGATCCATTCGCGGCGGGATGCTGGCACCACCACGCAGACCGGGGAACTGCTGTGCGCCGCGGCTCTCACCGCGACACCCTGCCCATCGACGGGCACACCAGCAGTCTGAGGGGTTCAAGCCCACCGGTCCCACGAATATTCCGCCGGCCACCCGGCCACCCGGCGGCACCGGCCCGCGCCGCCCCCGGCGCACCGGTGCGGGACACGCCGGGCCGCTCTGCCGGGGCGTGTCGGTGGCCGCGATTACCGTCGGGTCCATGGCCACCACACGCATCCACACCTGCACCTACTTCGACGACGGCGGCCCGGAGCTGCTGTGCTGCTGCGGCGCCCGCGGCCTGTACCTGGTCGAGGACGGTGACACCGACGCCCTGCTCGTCGCTCTGCTCGACGACGCGCCGATCGCCGGCTCCACCCGGGAGGACTTCGCCATCTCCGCGTGACCCGCCCCGCCCCGCCCGGTGCGACCCGTCGCGACCGGGACGGCGACGAGGCGCTCGGTCCGCGCGGGCCGGCAGCGTGGATCAGCGTCGGGCCAGCGCGGTGGCGAACGACGGCGTGACGGGGAGCTCGGGCAGCAGCGCCGCCTGGTAGGCGTGGTAGACGTCCGGCTTGCCGGACCAGGTCCCGTCCGACGGCTCGTTGGACGCGTCGAGCTCGTGGTGCCACGACCCGTGCTCGTGGTCCACCAGGTACCGGTCCGCGTACGCCCACCACCGCGCGGCGGCGTCGGCCCAGCGGCGCTCGCCGGTCGCCCGGTGCAGCACGTCGGCGGTGCTCACCGCCTCCGCGAGCACCCAGTGCATCCGCGCCCGGACCACCGGTCGGCCCGACCAGTCGGTGGTGTAGACGAACCCGTCGGCCCCGTCGGCCGCCCACCCGTCGGCGACCGCGCGATCGGCCAGGTGGACGGCGGCGTCGACCAGGTCCGGCGGCGGCTCCGGGAGGGTGGCGTCGACCGCGACGAGCAGCCGCGCCCACTCCAGGCCGTGACCGACGGTCGCGCCGTACGGCCGGAAGGGGTCGGCGGGGCGGTCGCGGTGGTGCTCGAGCATCGGCGTCCAGTCGGCGTCGAAGTGCTCCGGGATGCGCCAGTGGTTGCCGCGGGCCCAGCCGGCGACCGTCCCCGCGATCCGGCCGGCGCGCCGGTGCCACGTCGACTCGCCGGTGACGTCCCCGGCGGCGAGGTACGCCTCGACGGTGTGCATGTTCGCGTTGACACCCCGGTAGCCGTCGAGCCGGGTCCACGCGCGGTCCCACTCCTCGACGACGAGCCCCGCGCCGTCGTCCCAGAACCGCGCGCCCTGGACCGCGAGCGCCTCGGCGAGCAGCTCCTCGGCCCGCGGGATGCCGGCGACGACCGCCGAGGCCGCGGCCAGCACGACGAAGGCGTGGCCGTACGCCTGCTTGGTGTCGTCCACCGGTCCCTGCGGTCCGACGGCGGCGAACCAGCCGCCGTGCCGGGCGTCCCGCATCGGGCCGAGCAACGAGGCGACGCCGTGCTCGGCGAGGTCCCGCAGCGCCGCCGCGTCCGGCCCCCCGGGCGCGGGCGGCTCGCCGGCGAGCAGGCCGAGCGCGAACACGTGGGTCATGCGGCAGGTGACCCACAGCTCGACGGGGTGGGCGGGGTCGACGACCCCGAGCTCGTCGAGTCGGCCGAACCCCTGCGGGGTGCGCGCTGCCTGGGCGAAGCGGAGCAGGTCCGCGCGCTGCGCGGCCAGGTACGGCGGGTCACCGGGCGTCATCGCGGGGCCTCCGGAGGCGGTCGGGGACGGGCGGGCGGCACACGCGACGGTGACCGTGCCCGTCGGTCGACCCCACCGTAGGACCCCGGCGGGGTCGTGTGCGCGGACCGCGGCCGGGGGCCTCGCGCCCTATGCTCCCCGAGTCGGGGACGACCGCCCCGTGCCGTCGTAGCCCGTGTCGTCGCAGAGGGGGGTCCCGTGTCGAGCATCGGCCCGGCCGCACCCGTCGGGGACGGGACCGGCGACGGGACCGGCGAGCCGGCGGGTGAGGACCACGCGGACCGTCTGCTCGACCGTGTCCCGGTGGCCGCCGTCAGCTTCGACGCCGAGCTGCGGATGCTGCACGCCAATCACCAGGCGGAGCGCATGCTCGGCCTGGCGCGTGGCCAGATGCTGGGCCGCACCCAGTGGGAGCTGTTCCCGGCGACCCGCGGCACCGAGCTCGAGCAGGTCTACCGCCGGTCCCTGGCCACCGGGGAGCCGGCCACGTTCGTCCAGTACTACCCGCCGCACGACCGGTGGTACGAGCTCGACGTCCGCGCGGTCGCGAGCGGGCTGGACGTCGTCTTCCACGACGTCACGGCGCTCAAGCGGCCGCCGTCGCCCGCGGCGATCGGGTCCGGACACCGCACCGACGTCGGCCTGCTCACCGAGGTCACCGAGGCGCTGACGGCGACCCTGGACGCCGACGAGGGGGTGCGCCGGCTCGCTCGCCTCGTCGTCCCCCGGCTCGGGCACTGGAGCATCGTCAGCCTCGTCGACGAGCACGGGCTGCACGACATGGCCGTCGCGCACCACGACCCCGGGCGGCAGCCCCTCGCCGAGGCCTACGCGGACGCCCGCATCCCCGCCCTGACCCCGCAGGCGCCGGCACGGCAGTCGATCGGCACGGGCGAGATGGTCACGATGGGCTCGGGCGACCCGGCGTCGGTCGAGCTCATCGCGGGAACCATCGTCGACGACCCGGACGTCGCCGACCTGCTGCGCCGGCTGCAGTCGGCGTCCATGGTGACCATCCCGCTGACCGCGCGCGGACGGGTCGCCGGTCTGCTCAGCCTGTACCGCGACGTCGGCACCGCGCCCTGGACGGACGACGAGCTCGACCTCGCCCGGGAGGTCGCGGCCCGCGCCGGCATGGCGCTGGACAACGCGCGGCTGTACGCCGAGCGCCGGCACGCGGCCCTGGTGCTGCAGGAGGCGCTGCTCACCCCCCTGCCCGAGCCCGACCACCTGGAGCTGCGCGCCCGGTACGTGCCCGCGGCGCGCGACGAGAAGGTGGGCGGCGACTGGTACGACGCCCTGCTGCTGCCGACCGGGACGACCGCGCTGGTCATCGGGGACGTGACCGGGCACGACATCGACGCCGCCGCGGCCATGGGCCAGATCCGGACCATCCTGCGCACCCTGGCGTGGGAGCACAGCGGATCGCCGGCCGCGATCCTGTCCCGCCTGGACCGCGCGATGGCTGGCCTGCGGGTCGACGTGATCGCCAGCTGCCTGCTGATGACGGTGGAGCAGACCCCGGCGGAGGCGGCCGCAGGTCTGCGGCGCGTGCGCTGGTCCAGCGCCGGCCACCTGCCCCCGGTGGTGCTCGGGGCGGACGGCGGCGCCGAGCTGCTCGGCGGCGACAACGGCCCGCTGCTGGGAGTGCAGCCGGACGTCGCCCGCGACGACCACGAGCACGTCGTGGGCCCCGGCGCGACCCTGCTGCTCTACACCGACGGGCTCGTCGAGCGCCGCGATCGGGACCTCACGATCGGGCTGGACTCGCTGCTGGCGAACCTGAGCCGCCACGGCGGGCACCCGCTGAGCCGGCTGATCGACCTGCTGGTGACGGACCTCGCCGGTCCCCTGCGGCGCGACGACGTCGCGGTCCTCGGGGTGCGCTTCCATCCCGAGAACAGGCCGCGCCCGGCCGAGGCTGGGCCGGCCGACGTCTGACGCCGACACCCCGCTACGCCCGCGGAGCGGGCAGCATGTCCGTGACCGGGGGAGACTGGTCCCGTGACGACCGGGGCCACCCCCGCGGCGGGCGGGCGAGGTCGGCCGGTCGCCGTCGACGCGCTCGACGCCGGCGCGGCCGACGCAGGTCCGTCCACCGTCCTGTACATCCCGCACGTCCCGCACGTCTTGTTCGACGCCCGCACGTCTGCAACGCCGCACACGCCAGGAGGATCATGATCAAGGTCGCCGTCGTCGGGACGGGAAACATCTCCCCGTCCCACATCCGCGCCTACGGAGCGTTCGGTGAACGCTGCAGCATCGTCGCGCTCTGCGACGTCGTCCCCGAACGAGCCGACGCGCGCAAGCGCGAGCTGGGCGTGGACGACGCGACGGTGTACGCCTCGCACGCGGAGGTGATGGCGCGCGGCGACGTCGACCTGGTGAGCATCTGCACGCCGCCGTCCACGCACGAGGCGCTCAGCATCGACTTCCTGGACGCCGGGGTGAACGTGCTGTGCGAGAAGCCCATGGCGCCGTCGCTCGCGGCGTGCGACGCCATCCTCGCGGCGGAGGCCCGCAGCGGGGCGATCTTCTCCTCCGTGGCGCAGAACCGGTTCCGCGACGACGTCGTGCGGCTCAAGGCGGCCGTCGACTCGGGCCTGGCCGGGCCGGTCACGCACGTGGCGGTGGACTCCGCGTGGTGGCGGGGCCTGAGCTACTACGACCTGTCGTGGCGCGGGACGTGGGACCAGGAGGGCGGCGGCCCGACCCTCAACCACGCGGTGCACCACGTCGACCTGCTGCTCTGGCTGCTGGGCGCGCCGGAGTCGGTGACGGCGGTCCTGACGAACGCGGCGCACGAGAACGCCGAGGTCGAGGACCTGTCCGTCGCGGTCCTCGCCTATCAGCGCGCACTCGCCACGCTGACCAGCTCGGTGGTGCACCACGGCGAGCCGCAGCGGATGGTCGTGCAGGGACGCGACGCGAGCGTGAGCCTGACGGGCGACGTCGTCGCCGAGGTCTCGCAGCCCAATGGCTTCCCCACGCCGGGAGGTGACGCCGACCTGGCCCGACGGCTGCGGGACGTGCTCGACTCCGGCGAGCCGCTGGCCCACCTGGGGCACCAGGGCCAGGTCGACGACGTCCTGACGGCGCTGGAGTCCGGGCGTCGTCCGGCCATCGACGGTCACGACGGGCGGCGCACCATCGAGCTCATCACGGCGATCTACCAGGCCGGGATCGAGCGCCGCACCGTCGACCTGCCGCTGGCCGCCGACGACCCGTACTCGCTGCCCGGCACCCTCGTCGAGCGCGCACCTCGCTTCTTCGCCAAGACGGCGTCCGTGGACGACCTCGGCGGATTCATCAGCGTGTCCGGCACCACGACCGATCAGCAGGAGGAGACCCGATGACCGCGTCCGACGGCGGCACCTACGCCCCCGCCCCCATGCCCGACCCCGTCGTCGGCGACGGCGACTTCGTGTTCGCGGCGATCGGCCTGGACCACGGCCACATCTTCGGCATGTGCGAGGGACTCATCGGTGCCGGCGCCACGCTGCGGTGGGTGTACGACCCGGACCCGGAGAAGGTCGAGCAGTTCCGCGAGCGCTTCCCGGACGTGCGGGTGGCCCGGGCCGAGTCCGAGGTCCTGGACGACGACGAGGTGCGGCTCGTCGCCGGCGCGGCCGTCACCAGCGAGCGGTGCGACCTGGGTGTGCGGGTCATGGAGGCCGGCAAGGACTACTTCACCGACAAGGCCCCGCTCACGACGCTCGGCCAGCTCGCCACCGCCCGGGACGCCGTCGAGCGCACCGGCAAGAAGTACGCCGTCTACTACTCCGAGCGGATCCACGTCGAGACCGCCGTGTTCGCCGACCAGCTCATCCAGCAGGGGGCGATCGGCCGGGTGCTGCAGGTGGTCGGCTTCGGGCCGCACCGCCTGCGGCCGTCCACCCGCCCGGCGTGGTTCTGGGAGAAGGACAAGTACGGCGGCATCCTGTGCGACATCGGCAGCCACAACGTCGACCAGATCCTGCACTACGCGGGTGCGACCGACGCCGAGGTCGTCAACAGCCAGGTCGCCAACTACGCCCATCCCGACCACCCCGGCCTGGACGACTTCGGCGACGCGAACCTGGTGACCGACACGGGCGCGACGGGGTACTTCCGCTGCGACTGGTTCACCCCTGACGGCCTGCAGAGCTGGGGCGACGGTCGGACGTTCATCCTCGGGACCGAGGGATTCATCGAGCAGCGCAAGTACATGAACCTCGGCACCCAGGACGGTCCGGCACACCTGTTCCTGGCCAACGGCGAGCAGGAGACCCACTTCCAGGTGGCGGGCAAGGTCGGGTACCCATACTTCGGCCAGCTGGTCCTGGACTGCCTCGAGCGCACCGAGAACGCGATGACGCAGGCCCATGCGTTCAAGGCGATCGAGATCGCGGTCACGGCGCAGAACGAGGCGCGGGACCTGACGCCGCAGCGGGCGGGGTAGGCGGGTCGGGGCTCCGCCCGGTGAGGCGAGGTCGGGTCGGGGCCGACCTCTCCTGGCGACGGCCGAGAGGGGTCCGGGCCGACCTCGCCCCGCGACGGAGGAGGGCGGTCCGGGCCGCCGGGGTTCCGGCGGGGCGGTGCGGAGCCGTCCGCGGAGCGCGGGCCGGTCGGGAGTGCGGGCGTCGGGAGCCGCTCGCGGCCCCGCAAGCGGCGACCGCACGCTCGGCGGCGTGGTCGCGGTGGCCCCGCCGGGGCGGACGACGGGACGGGCTGCCGTCGCACCCCGAGCCGCCCCCGGCGTGACTGCACTGAGCTCCGACGGCACCCGTCGGCGACCACACCCGCCTCGATGCCGTGTGGCGCCGTGGCCCCGGGCGGGAGGAGGACCACCACGCCCGACCAGCAATGATGCGTCGACCCCGGTCCTCGTTCGGCAGCCTGGCGCGAACTCCTCTTCAGAATCGACCAGAGCGAGCGATGCGGATGTCTCGCCGCAGCGGTCGATAGGTTTGCACTGCCCACGCGAACCGTCGCCCACAGCCCACTTCGGCGCGCGATCATCGCGCCGAACCTGCCCACAGGTCGCTGTTTCGCACGCCCGTCCACGGCATTCTTGGCGCGCACCCGGAGTGTCAGTGGCTCCTCGTAGACTTTCCGTAGCGCATTCAGCGAGGCATGGCCGGACCGGGCGGAAAGGGGCGGGCGATGAGTGTCGACAATCCTGTTCCGGCGCCGTCCGGGGACGCCGCGTCGGGCGACCTTTCGTGCCTTTCTCCCCAGGTGGCTGCGGCGTTGTCGGCGATGGAGGCCGCGGTCGACGTGCTGGCCGGTCTGGACGTGGCGGTGGTCGACGGGCGGGTGGCGGCGGTGGTCGCGCGCCGCCTCGCGGTGGTGGCCAGCCGGGCGGTGGTGGCCCGGGTGCGGCTGCTGCCGGTGATCGACACCGACGGGCTGTGGGCGCTCAGTGGTGCCCGGTCGTTCCCGGTGTGGGTGTCCCACGAGCACCAGGTGTCGGTGCAGACCGCCCGGGCGCAGGTCCGCCTGGGCCGCACCCTGCGCGACCACCTGCCCGCCACCGCCGACGCCGCCGCGACCGGGGCGATCACGGTCGAGCATGCGCAGCTGCTGGCCACGTTGACGCCCACCACGGCGCAGCGCCGCCAGGTGCTGGCGGACCCGGCGCACGAGTGCAACGAGGCGTTCCTGGTCGACCAGGCCCAGCGGTTGTCGGTGGATGAGACGCGGGTGCTGGCCCGGCAGTGGGCCGCCTACGCCGACCCCGACGCCGACGACCGCGGCTACGTCGAGTCCGGCGACCGCGAACACCTCGAGCTCTCACGCATGGGCGACGGGTACCACCTGGAGGGGCAGCTGACGATCGAGCACGGCCAGACGTTGAAGGCCGCCCTCGCGGCGGTCACGCCGGTGCCGGCGGTCGACGACGACCGCACCCCGACCCAACGCCGCGCCCACGCCCTGGCGGACCTGGCCACGATCACCCTCGACCACGGCCTGGTCGGGACCGGACGGGCGGTACGGCCCCGGGTCACGGTCCTGGTCGACGAGCCGACCTTCCGCGCCCGCGCCGAGGCCGCGCTGGCACGACTCGCCTCCGCCTGCCCCGGGCAGGGCACGCGGCTCGAGGAGACGGCGAACCGCACGGGCGGTCCTGTTTCAATCGGCAGCACCCCGCCGGCGGTGACCGCGACGATGCTGACCGGTCACGCCGTGGCCGGTGGGCCGCAGTACGAGGACCGCACCCCCGTCCCCCGCGCGCTGCTGGACCGGATCGCGTGCGACAGCCAGATCAACCGCATCATCTTCGGACCCCACGCCGAGGTCCTGGACGTCGGACGCGCCGAACGCACCTTCACCCGACACCTACGCGCCGCGATCACCGCCCGCGACAAGCACTGCCAATACCCCACCTGCACCGCACCACCACCGGTGTGCGAAGCCCACCACGTCCAGCACTGGGCCCGCGACCACGGCGCCACCAAGGTCGACAACGGAATACTCCTGTGCACCTACCACCACAGCCTCATCCACCGCCGCGCAATACAGATCCACCGCCACGGGAAGCACTGGACATTCCACGACACCCACGGCACCCAGATCGACCCAGAACGCGACCGGCCGGCACTCCTGACGCGCCGCGACAACGCCCACAGATGAGCGGCTTGCCCACGATCCGGGCCTATGCTCGACGCTCCGCCGATGGGGCGAGCAGCGCGTGCAGCCCGCCACGCGCCTGGTCGTCGAGCGTGGCCAGACGTCCGCGAGCGCGGGCGTCACGCCACGGGGACCCGGCGGACCCTGCGGGGGCAGCGAGGAGGACGACATGCCACCACTGCGGCGAACGCGCCGGCGCCCTGCGCGTCAGCGGGGCCGCACCCGCACCCACCCGACCGGATGAAGGTTGCACCGGCAACAGAGCGATAGCCTGAGGCGATGGTGACGCGCTGGCTGGACGACGACGAGCTCGCGGCCTGGATCCGCCTGGTCGCCGTGGTGGAGCTGCTGCCCGGCGTGCTGGACTCGCAGCTTCGGCGCGACTCGGGCCTGACCCACTACGAGTACTTCGTCCTCGCGACGCTCTCGTCCGCCCCCAGCCGCACGCTGCGGATGACCGACCTGGCCGGACGGACGCACGCGACGCTGCCCCGCCTGTCCCACGTGGTCAGCCGGATGGAGGGTCGGGCGCTCGTGGAGCGGACCGCAGCCCCGGGCGACCGCCGGGTCTCGAACATCGTCCTGACCGCCACGGGTTGGGAGACGCTCGTCGCGGCCGCCCCCGGCCATGTCGAGACGGTCCGGCACCACGTCCTGGACGCACTCACCCGTGAGCAGGTCGAGCAGCTCGCGGACATCACCGCCGCGGTCCTGACCCGTCTGGACCCGGGGGCGGTCATGGGCGCGTCCATGCTGCCGCCCCGGTCCGCGCCCACCACCGCGGCGGCACTGCCGTGACCGAGGTGCTGAGGTACGCGGCGTTCACCGACGCCGGGCGCGGTGGCAACCCCGCCGGCGTCGTGCTCGACGCCGGTCATCTGGACGACGCCGGCATGCTGGCCATCGCGGCCGAGGTCGGCTACTCCGAGACCGCCTTCGTCATCGGCGCCACCGGCCCGGATCACCTGACCGTCCGCTACTTCAGCCCGCGCGCCGAGGTCGCCTTCTGCGGCCACGCGACGATCGCGGCGGCGGTGGCGCTCGCCGAACGGTCGGCCCCGGGCGACGTCGTGCTCGACACCCGCGCGGGCCTCGTCGCGGTGCGGACCGCGAACGAGGCCGGCGGGATGGTCGCGACGTTGACCTCCGTCCCCACCCGGACCCGTCCCGCCCCCGACGACGTCCTCGACGCCGCGCTGCACGCCCTGTGGTGGGACCGCGGCGACCTCGACCCGCAGTACCCGCCCCACGTGGCGTACGCCGGCAACGACCACCTGCTGGTGCCGATCCGGTCCCGCGCCACCCTGGCCGCCCTCGACTACGACCTGGCAGCGCTCGGTGCCGTGATGGCCGACGCCGGCTGGACCACCGTCCACGCGTTCTGGGCGCAGACGCCGACCACCTTCCACGCCCGGGACCCGTTCCCACCGGGCGGCGTGGTCGAGGACCCGGCGACCGGGGCGGCCGCCGCCGCGTTCGGTGGCTACCTGAGGGACCTGTCGCTGGTCGACGTCCCGGGCCGGGTGACGGTCCTGCAGGGCGCCGACATGGGGCGACCGAGCCGTCTGCTCGTCGACCTCGACGCCGGCTCGACGACGGTGCGGGTCACCGGGGCCGCGGGGCCGATCCTGGGGGCATAGGCGCCGGGACCCGACGCCCCTGCCCCCGAGGACCTGGACCCGGGGCGGCGTCACGCGCGGCACCGCCACGCGCGGCACCGCCACGCGCGGCACCGCCGCATGCAGCACCGCCACGTGCGGCACCGCCGCGGGCGGCAGCGTGGGGCCCGGCACCGTCCCGGACGGCGCCTCAGACCTGCATGCCGTCGCAGGTGCCGGAGCAGCTCAGCGACCACAGCCCCGCGAGGGAGGCGAGCGCGTCGTTGCGGACGAGCCGCTCACCGTTGGGCCCCTCCCGGGTGGCGCCCGGTGCGGTGGGCGTCGTCCCGGGTCCGGGTGCAGGCGTGCGACCGGGCGTCGGGGCCGGGACGGTCGGCGCCGGCGATCCGGGCGTGGGTCCCGGCGACCCGGGGGTGGGCACCCCCGGGCTGGGCGCCGGATCCTCCGGCGCGGGCGACGGCGTCGCACCGGCGCCGGGGTCCGGGTCGGTTCCGCGGTCGGGGCCGGCCTCGGGGTCGGCCGAGTAGACCAGCGCGTCGGCGAGCACGCTCGTCGCGCCGTTGCGGTACAGGGTCACGTCATGGGTGCCCGCGACGGCGACCGGTGCCACGAACACGACACCGCCCGGTCCCGACGAGACGACGTCGGCCGTGAGGCTGGCGCCGATCCGGACGCTGAGACCCGCCGTCAGTGCGGTGCCGCGGACGGTCACCAGCGCGCCGCCGGCGGTGCTGACGTGGACCGGGCTGATCCGGGTCACCCCGAACGCGCCCACCTCGGGGTAGGTCCTGACGTCCGGCTCCGCCGGCGTCGGCGTGCCACCCGGCGTGTCGGACCCGCCGGGACCGCCGGTCCCGGGGACCGGTCGGGGTGACGTGCCCGGCGCCGGAGCCGGACGGCTCGGAGTCGGCGCGGTACCGGGGGCCGGCGACCCCTCACCCGGCGCAGGCACGGGTGCCGGTGCAGGCACCGGCGCAGGCGCACGGCCCGGACCCGGAGCCGGAGCGGGCGACGCGCCGGGCGCCGGAGTGGCGCCGGGGACCGGGACGGGCGGCGTACCCGGGACCGGGGCGCCTGCGTCCGGCGCGGGCGTACCCCCACCGGGCGCCGGGGTACCGCCACCGGGTGCCGGTGCAGCGCCACCGGGTGTCGGAGCAGCGCCACCGGGTGTCGGAGCAGCACCACCGGGCCCGGGGATGCCACCGGGAGCGGGCGTGGGTGACGGCGTCGGCTCCGGGGCGGGCCCGGTGCCGGGCCCGTCAGCCTCCGGGGTCGCCGTGACCCGCAGCGGCGCCGCGAAGGGACGCGTCAGCGCGCGGCCGTCGTGGCGCAGCTGCACGGTCAGGCCGAAGTCGCCCGCGCCGAGGGTGAGCTGCGGCGCGAGCGTGAGCGTCCCGGCGTAGGGCCGCTCCCCGAGGTCGACGACGACCTGACCGGCGTCGTCGGTCGTGTAGGTGCGACCGTCCAGGGTGACGTCCTCGTCGGCGACGGCCCAGATCTCACCGTCGACGCGCATGGCCAGGCCGAGCACCGCCTGGTACGAGCCGGCTCCGGCGGCCGACGTGATCGTCACCTGCGGCGACTGCGCGCCGGGTGGCGCGACCATGCCGGCGAAGGAGTACGCGGTGCCCTCACCGGCGAACGTCCCGGTCACCCGGCCCACGCTGAGCCGGCCGCCCGAGACGGACCGCGCGGCGAGTTGGGTCTTCTTGACCGAGTCGGCCAGGATGCGCGCCTTCAGGTCGGCGACGCTCAGCTCGGGGTGCACGCTGCGGTAGAGCGCCGCGGCGGCTGCCACGTGCGGGGCGGCGACGGAGGTGCCGCTGACCAGGCGGTAGCCGCCGTCGTTCCAGGTCGTGAAGACCTGCTCGCCGGGCGCGAAGAGGTCGACCGTGAGCCTGCCGTACGCGCTGTGCGCGGCGACGGCGTCGGTCGCGGTGGTGGACCCGACCGTGAGGATGCCGTCGTTCGGCAGGCTGGCGGGGTAGGTCGGCGTCACGTCGCGGTCGCTGCTGTCGTTCCCGGCGGCGGCGACGACGAGCGTGCCCTTCGAGGTCGCGTAGTCGACGGCCGCGCCGAACGACGCGGCGACCCCCGGTCCCCCGAACGACGCGTTGACCACGTCCGCGCCGTGGTCGGCGGCGTAGCGGATGGCCTCGGCGGCGAGCGTCATGTCGATCGAGCTGCCGGTGCCCACGACCAGCGGCATGAGCCGCACCTGGGGGGCGACGCCGGCGCTGCCCTGCCCGTTGCCCGCGCGCGCACCGGCCACCCCGGCGACCGACGTGCCATGGGTGCCTCCGGCGCCGTTGTCGATGTCGGCGCTGTCGGTCACGAAGTTCCAGCCGTGGCAGTCACCGGCCTTGCCGTTGCTGTCTGTGTCGGCGCCGCCGCACGTCTCGGCCGGGTTGTTCCACAGCGACCCGGCCAGGTCGGGGTGGTCGGAGTCGAACCCGGTGTCGACGATGGCGACGATCGCGCCCTGCCCCTGGGTCGACCGCCAGCCCTCCGGGGCGTCGACGTCCGCGCCGGTCACGCCTGCGCTGAGGGAGTTCGTCCCTGTGTTGTCCAGGTTCCAGCCGTAGCGGGACCAGAACGGGTCCGACGGCGGGGCCGCGAGGACCGTGCCCGTGGGTGACGGAGCGACCGTCGCGACGCCCGGCAACGCGGCCACGGCTCGTGCGTCGAGCTCGGTCGAGACCACGACGGTGCCGTCGCTGACGTACTGCGCGGTGACGACCTCGGGCAGCGCGTCCAGGGCAGCGAGCGCGGCGTCGTCCCGCTCGGACGCCGGGTCCGCCGGCACCTCGGTGGGCACGACGACGTCGGCGGTCGCCGCGCTGATCACGCGCGAGCCGGCGGCGGTCACGTAGCGCGCCGTCGAGCCGTCCTGGGTCGTGGTGCCGCCCGGACCGAGATCCGCCTGCGCCCGGCGCAACAGCTCGAGGTCGATCCGCACCGGGCCGGCGCCCACCGCTCCCCCGGCGGACGCACCCGGGGACGCCTTCGGGGACGCCCCCGGGACGGCGCCCGGAGTGACCTCCGTGCCGCCGGCGTCGTCCACCCCGAGCGTGACGACGTACCGGTGGAGCCCGTCCCCCTCGCTGAACGAGTCCGCGACCGCCACGGCGTCCGCGCCGCCGCCCACCGCGCCCACCCCGAGGCCGACCGCGAGCGCGGTCACCGAGCTCATCCCGACCCATCGACGTCGATCCATGACGTGCCGCCCTCCGTGGCTGTTCCTCCCCCCGGTATCGGCGCCACGACGACGCCGCGTGAGCCCGCGAGGCCGCCCGGTCGCGGACTCACACGAACGGTGGGTGGACGGGTGCGGAGAAACCGGACGCGGGGGCGCGCGTCGTCACCCGTCCGGCCGTGTCAGCACCGCTCGGTACCGTGGAGGCTCATCCCGCGAGCAGAGGTGCAGCACCATGACAGCAGACGTCAGCGACACATCCGGGACCATGGCGGTGCCGCTGCCACTGGTGACACAGATCTACGTCGCGGACCCCTCGGCGCACGTGTTCGAGGGCCGGCTCTACGTGTACCCGTCGCACGACGTCGACGCCGACGTCCCCGAGGGCGACGACGGCGAGCACTTCGCCATGGAGGACTACCACGTCCTGTCGATGGACCGGCCGGGCTCGGCCGTGACCGACCACGGGGTGGCGCTGCACGTGGCGGACGTGCCGTGGGCCGAGCGTCAGATGTGGGCGCCGGACGCGGCGCGGTCCGGCGGCCGGTACTACCTGTACTTCCCGGCCAAGACGGCCGACGGCGTGTTCCGGATCGGCGTCGCGGTCGGCGACCGTCCCGAGGGCCCGTTCATCCCGGAGCCCGAGCCCATCCCCGGCGCCTACTCCATCGACCCGGCCGTCCTGGCCGACGACGACGGCGCGCACTACCTGTACTTCGGCGGCATCTGGGGTGGGCAGCTGCAGACCTACCGCGACAACGTCCCCGACCCGGCGCACCGCGAGCCGGCCGACGACGAGCCCGCGCTCGGTCCCCGGGTCGCCCGGCTGGACCCGGACATGCGCCACCTCGCCGAGAGCAGCCGCGAGGTGCTCATCGTCGACGAGGACGGCATCCCGTTGCGGGCCGGCGACCACGACCGCCGCTTCTTCGAGGGACCGTGGGTGCACCGGCACGGCGGGCGGTACCACCTGTCCTGGTCGACCGGTGACACCCACCTCATCTGCTACGGCACGAGCGACAGCCCGTACGGGCCGTTCACCTACGTCGGCCAGGTGCTCACGCCCGTCAGCGGGTGGACCACGCAGCACTCGATCGTCGAGCACGAGGGCCGCTGGTACCTGTTCTTCCACGACTCGTCGCGGTCCGGGGGTCGCACCCACCTGCGCACCGTCAAGGTGGTCGAGCTCGAGCACGACGCCGACGGCCGGATCCGGACCGTCCACCCGGACTAACGAGGCCGGTCGGTCGCCGGGCCGTCGGTCGCCGGGCCGTCGGTCGCTCGCCCGTCGACCCCGGCGCGACCGGCCCCGCGCGGCTCGGCGGGTACGAGCACCGTGCTGAAGAGCCGCCGGGTGCGGCCCTCGCCGGGCGCGTGCGCGATCCTCGGCGCGAGGACGGCCGTCAGGTCCGCGAGCAGCTCGCGCAGCTCGTCGTCGGTCAGGTACAGGGCGCGCTGCCGGTACCCGACGCCGTCCCGGCCGAGGTCGGGCGGCTCCTCGCCCTCGCCGTCGAGGTACCGGTCGAAGCCACCGAGCAGCCCGGCGACGAACGTGAGGAACGCCCGCCGGTGCTCCTCGACCGTCATGGTCGCGGCCTCGTCCGCATCGACGGAGGCCGCGCCGGCCCGCAGCCGGTACGTGCGCTCGACCGCGCCGCGCACCCGCCTCTCCTCGGCCACCTCCAGGACGCCGCCGTCCACGAGCGCGGTGACCTGGCGGTAGAGGGTGGCCGCCGCGACGTCCGGCAGCTCCACGCGCAGGTCCCCGGTCGTGAGCGTGCGCCCGCCGAGGAACGCCTGCGCGATCCGCAGCCTGACCGGGTGCAGCAGCACATCGGTCGCTCTCATCGGCACGTCCACCTCTCCGGTCGGCCGGGGGACCCACGACCGTTATCACTCTTGACATCAGTCTCAATCCTGAGAACGCTACCAGCATGCACGAGACCACGCTCACCTTCCGCTCCGGCGACCACACGCTGGTCGGCACGCTCACGCTGCCGTCGGGCGGCCGTCCCGCCCCGGCCGCCCTGCTCGTGCCGGGGTCCGGCCCGGTCGACCGGGACTCCAACCACAAGCGGATGCCGCTGGACATCGGTCGCCAGCTCGCGCACGCGCTGGACGCCCGGGGGTTCGCCACCTTCCGCTACGACAAGCGCGGCGTCGGCGCGAGCAGCGGGGAGTGGCGCGCCGCGGGGCTCGAGGACAACATCGCCGACGCCGCCCAGGCACTGGCGACCCTGACCGCGGCGCCGGGCGTCGACCCGTCCACGGCCCTCGTCGTCGGGCACAGCGAGGGCGCGCTGATCGCCGGTGCCCTGGCCGCCCGCGGCACCCCGCCCACCGGGATCGTGCTGCTGAGCGCGTCCGCGACCCCGGGCGAGGAGCTGCTGCTGTGGCAGGCGGCGCAGATCGCCCCGACGCTGCCCGCGCCGGTCCGGGCCGTGCTGAGGCTGCTCCGGACCGACCTGGTGGCCAAGGTCGCGCGGAACCACGCGAAGATCAAGGCCACCACGACCGACATCGCGCGGATCGACGGAGCCCGCATCAACGCGCGGTGGTCACGGGAGTTCCTCGCCTACGACCCGCGCGCCGACCTGGCCCGGATCACCGTGCCGGTCCTCGCCGTGACCGGGAGCAAGGACCTGCAGGTCGACCCGGCCGACCTGCGGACCATCCGGGCGACCGTGCAGGGGCCGGTCGAGACCGAGGTCGTGCCGGACGTCAGCCACATCCTGCGCACGCAGGACGGCCCCGCCTCGCTGAGCCGCTACCGCACCGACGTGCGGCGCCCGGTGGACCCACGGGTGCTCGACCGGGTCACCCGGTGGGCAGCGGCGCAGGTCGCGCGAGCGGGGTGACCGGGGACGACCCGAGCCCCGGACGCGGCGCGGCGAGGTCGGCAGCGTCGGCGTCGTCGGCGACGTCGGCGTCGTCGGCGGCCAGCTCCGCGCCCACCCGGCGGGCCCACGACGCGACAGCACCCATGTCGCGCTGGTCGCCCTCGGGGGCGCGTGCGGCGGCGATGATCGCGCGCTCGGCACGGCTCAGCGCCGCGAGGTCCAGCCGGCCCGCGAACGACTCGTGTCCGCGTGCGCCGCTTCGCGCGAGCAGCTCACGCAGCTGCGCCGGTGCGCTCGTCGCGGCCGACGGCGCGGTGGCGAGCCCCGACGAGAACAACCACAGCGGTCGCCCGGCCAGCTCGGACCCGAACCGGCGCGCGAAGACGCGCGCCTCGGGGAGCCAGTGCCCGGTGTAGACGGCGGACCCGAGCACCACCGCGTCATAGGGGCCGAGGTCGTCGACGTCCACCGGGTCGACGACGTCCACGACGTGTCCCTCACCGGCGAGCTCCGTGGCGATCCGGTCGGCGATCTCCCGCGTCGCCCCGTGCCGCGACGCCACTGCCAGCAGCACGCGCATCGTCGCCACCCTCCTGCCGCCCGGTCCCGGCGACCAGCCGACCGGACCAGCGTCCGGCACGCCGCGGCGGGCTGCGTAGGACCGAAGTCCCCGGGGCCTACGACCGGGTGAGCTCCGTGGCGAGCCGGTCGACCCGCGCGTCGATGTCGTCACGGACGAGTCGCATCCGCTCGATCCCGTCGATCCCGCGCTCGGACGGCTCGTCGGTGTCCCAGACCTCGATCCGCGTCCCCGGCACGGGGTCCACCGTCGCCTCCCGGCCGAGCACGACGACGACGTCGGCCGCGGCGACCATCTCGGGGGTGAGCGCGCGGGGGCGGTGGTCACGGATGTCCACGCCGACCTCGAGCAGGCTCTGGGCCGACAGCTCGTTGACCACCGACCCCGGCCGGGTTCCCGCGGAGCGCACGTCGACGGCGTCGCCGACGCGCCGGGTCATCAGACCCCCGGCCATCGCGGACTTGCCGCCGTTCTTGACGCAGACGAACAGGACGCTGGGCTTGCCGCTCATGGCACTCCTCGAGGAGGGGTCGACGACGGGACGGGCTGACGACGGGACTGGGTGACGACGGGACTGGGTGACGACGCGCAGATCGACGGAGCAGGGCGACGACGCGGGCGGGGCGGCGACCCGACGGGCGTCGGGGGCGCTCAGCCGCCGGTGCCGAGCGCGACGCGCAGATCCTCCAGGGCGGCCGGCACGGCCGCGTACCAGACGTTGGTCCCGCGCTTCTCGCTGGTCACCAGCCCGGCCTCGCGCAGGATCCGCAGGTGGTGACTGACGGTGGGCTGGCTCTTGCCGACCGGCTCGACCAGGTCGCAGGCGCACACGGCGCCGTCGGCACTGGTCGCGAGCAGACTGAGCAGGCGCAGCCGGACCGGGTCGGCGAGCGCGGCGAACCGCCGTGCGAGCTCGGCCGCGTCCGTCTCCGGCAGCGGCAGGGCGCGAAGCGGTGAGCAGCAGGCCTCCACCTCGGGCTGGGCCAGCACGGGCAGCTCACGGACCGACGTCATCTCCACCCTCTCCACCGACGGCGCACCTTATCGATGCACGTCGATAGTACGCGTTCGTGCCGCAGCGCGCGACGTCCGCAGCGCGCCGGATCAGGCCACCGATGCGGTGATGTCGGCGATCCCCCGGCACCGGTCGCTGATCAGCAGCAGGGTGCCGTCCTCGACCTCGGCGCCGCTGAGGTCGACGCACGCGTGCCGGCCGGTGATGTCGACCGACCGCTCGATGACCTCGCACAGCTCGTCCACGGCCTCGACGTCCACGCGTCCACCGACGCTCACAGCAACGTCACGCGCCTGGATGTCGAACCGGACGAGGGCGTTGAAGGTGCTGCTCATGGGTTGCTCCCAGATCGGTCGTGCGAGGCCACCCACGGTGCTGCCGCGGCGCCCGGGCCGAGGCCCAGACCAGCACAGGGCGCACCTGCAGTGCAAAGACCCGCGTCGTCTGTTATCGCTTCGTTGCCATCGTACGAGAGGCGGCGGACGCGCCACCAGGGGCCGGCGGGGTGGTGGGCGCGGTCGCCGGGCGTGTCGTGACGACCTAGCGTGGGCCCGGCCCGCCCGGCCTGCCGACGTCCGGCCGACCCGATCTGGAGGACGCATGGCCCCGGAGACACCCGACGACGACGACCGCCGGCGGGGTCTCGAGCAGGCCCAGGAGGTCGCGAGACGTCTGGACCGCCCGATGGGCGTGCTGGGACTGGTGTTCCTGTTCGTGGTGCTCGGCCAGAACCTGGCCGGCCCCGGCCTGGCCGGTGTGCTCTCGGTCGTCGGCTGGGTGCTGTGGGCGGTGTTCGTCGCCGAGCTGGCACTGCGGGCCTACATCGCTCAGGACCAGAAGAGGTTCTGGCGGCGCAACTGGTGGCAGGTCGTGTTCCTCGCCGTGCCGTTCCTGCGGGTGGTGCGCGCGGCCGGCGTGCTGCGACTGACCCGGGTCGCGCGCCTCGGCGGGGTCCTCTCCAGCGCGGTGCGCGGGTCCCGGTCGGCCGGCCGCCTGCTCAGCGGGCGCATCGGCTGGCTCGCGATGGTGACCGGCGTGGTGGTCCTCGCCGCGAGCCAGCTGCTGTACCTCACCGGTGTCTACGAGTCGTACGGCGACGCCCTGCACGCCGCCGCGCTCGCCACGGTCACCGGTGAGCCGTTCGGGTCGCCCGACGCCGTCGCGCGGCTGCTCGACGTCCTGCTGGCCACCTACTCGGTCGCGGTCTTCGCCACGCTCGCCGGAGCGCTCGGCGCCTACTTCCTCGAGCGCCCGCTGCCCGGCCGGGCCGCACCGGCACCGCGATCCGGCCGCTGAACGCCGGCTGAACCGCTGCGGCCACCGGCGACGAGCCGCGACCGGCGCGAGCGCCTGCGAGCGTTGCCGGACGGCACGTTCGACCGGCGGGTCGCGCCCGCGGCTGATAGGCAGGAGGGATGTGGTTCGACTCCTGGGGTGACATCGGCCGGATCGTGGCCGTCGGCGCGGCGGCCTACGTCTCGCTCGTGGTGCTGCTGCGACTGTCCGGCAAGCGCACGCTGGCCAAGCTCAACGCCTTCGACCTGGTCGTCACCGTGGCCCTGGGCTCGACCCTGGCCACGATCCTGCTCAGCTCCGACGTCTCGTGGTCGGAGGGCGTCATCGCGCTGGCGCTGCTCGCGGTGCTGCAGTTCGTCGTGTCGTCGGTCTCGGCGCGGATGCCGGGCGCGCGCACGGTGATCACCGCGAAGCCGACGGTCCTCCTGCGCGACGGCGTCCCGCTGGAGGACGTCATGCGCGACCAGCGCATCAGCCACTCCGAGATCCGGCAGGCGGTCCGCAGCTCGGGGGTCGGCGGGCTGGACCTGGTCGCCGCCGTCGTGCTCGAGAGCGACGGCACGCTGAGCGTCATCACCTCCTCCCAGCTCGGCGACGGCTCGGCGCTCGACGAGACCCAGTAGCCACCGCCAGCGCGCGACCAGGGCCTTGCCACCCGCGGCATCGCTGCGTAACGTACAACCACATGGTTGTACGTCAGGACGGCGACGACGCTGACCGGGTCTTCGCCGCCCTCTCGGACCCCACACGGCGAGACATCGTCGCCCGGGTCCTGCGCGAGGAGGCCTCCGTGTCCGTGCTCGCGTCCCACTACGACATGACCTTCGCGGCGGTCCAGAAGCACGTCGCGACGCTGGAGCGGGCCGGCCTCGTCAGCAAGGAGCGCCGCGGCCGCGAGCAGGTCGTGCGTGGCCGCATCGACACGCTGCGGGCGGCGACCCGCCTGCTCGACCGCTACGAGCAGCTCTGGAGGGGGCGGATCGCCCGTCTCGAGGACGTGCTCGCCGAACCGGCCCGCCCGGCCCCACCGCGCCACCCCGACGCACCGCACCACCCCGACACACCGCCGCACCTCGACACAGAACAGGACGCACCATGACGGTCGTCAGCACCCACCAGGACACCGATGCCCTGACCTTCACCATCGTCGCCGACCTGGCCGCCTCGCCGGCTCGCGCCTGGCAGCTGTGGGCCGACGCGCGCCAGCTCGAGCGCTGGTGGGGACCGCCGACCTGGCCGGCCACGTTCACCGCGCACGACCTCGTCGTGGACGGCGGGTCCAGGTACCACATGACCGGCCCGGACGGCACCGAGGCCCACGGGTGGTGGCGTGTGCTCGCCGTCGACGAGCCCCGCTCGCTGGAGTTCGAGGACGGCTTCGCCGACGCGAGCGGCACGCCGGACCCCGAGCTGCCCACGACCCGCGCCCTCGTCCTGCTCGAGGAGTCCGACGGCGGCACGCGGATGACGATCCGGTCGACGTTCGCGACAGCGGAGCAGATGGCGCAGCTGGCGTCCATGGGCATGGTCGAGGGCATGACCGCCGCGGTCGGGCAGATGGACGACCTGATCGCCGCGTGACCCCGCCGGGTCGGCCGCCGGGACGCGGCCGACCCGGCCCAGGCCTCAGGCCGCCGCGCCGTCCGGCACGGCACCACCGTCCGACGCGGCGCCGTCGTCCGGCACGGCACCGTCGTCCGATGCGGCGCCGCCGTCCGGCACGGCGCCGTCGTCGGTGAGCCCCTCCGGCCGACCACCGTGCCCACGGCCACCGCCGCCCCGCAGCTCCTCCTCGACCAGGGCGGCCATCCGCTCGGGCAGTGCGGCGACCTTGTCGTCGGCCTCCTCCTGCGTGAGCCGGTCGTCCTCGACCGCCGCGGAGATCCGCTCGGTGGCGGCCGCCACGAGCGCGTCGACCACCACGGACGTGTCCACGCCCTGCTGACGGGCCACGTCGGCGAGCGTCGTCCCGGACACCCCGAGCGCTGCCCGCAGCTCGTCGACGGTCATGCCGAGCGACTGGGCCGCAGCGGAGAGGTCGACGCCCCCGCGACCGCCGAACCGGCCCGGCCCCCCGTGCCCGCCGCGCAGCGCGTCCGACTCGTCCAGCGTCGTGGCGACCGCGTCGGCCTGCTCCTGGGTCAGCGTGCCGTCGGTGACGAGCCCGGCCAGGGCCTCGGCGATCCGCGCCAGGCGACCGGCCACACCGGTGGAGCCGGCACCGTCCTCCGACGTCGTCGTCGCGAGGGCCGTCGGCGCCACGACGGCCACCCCGGTGACGCCGAGCAGCCCGGCGATCCCGGCAGCCGCGATCTTCTTCCTCATGGTCATGTCCGCCTCCCTGTGCGCCCCGAGCCGATCCCAGGGCCGGGACGAGCGTGACCACCGAGCCTGAGGACGACCTGTGACCGGCATGTCGGCCAGCCATGTCTGACCGACACCACATGGCGTCACTTGATGCCTTGTATTGACACCATGGTGGTGCCACTATGGCGTCATGGATCTCGAGCCGTACGTCACCGACCTCCAGCAGCGCCTGGCCACCGCGGCCGACGCGGGCGGCGACGACGCACGTGAGCTCGCTCGGCGGCTCACCGCACCGCTGGACGCCGCCGTGCGGCTCGTGCTGCTCGAGGCCCTCTCGGCGGCCGCCGGTGAGATCTCGGCGGAGCTCGCCCCCGGTTCGGTCGACGTCCGGCTGCGTGGCGGCGAGCCGGAGTTCGTCGTCGCCGCACCCGCCGGCGGCGCCGAGCCGGCCGCACCGGCGCCGTCGCCGGCGCTGTCGCCTGCCCTGTCCCCGGCTGACATGCCGGGGTCGTCCGTGGACTCCGAGGGGTCCACCACACGCACGACGCTCCGGCTGCCCGACCACCTCAAGGCCCAGGTGGAGACCGCCGCCGCCCGCTCAGGGGTCTCGGTCAACACCTGGCTCGTCCGGGCGGTCGCCGCCGCCGTCGACCCGACGTGCGGGCCGGCGCCGCAGTCGCGCAGCGAGCAGCCCGGGACGACCAGGCGTCACACCGGCTGGGTGCGCTGACCGGCACCGACGCCCGCCTCGCCCACGCACCACGCACACCCGGCTCCCCCGGACCACACCGCACGACGCGACGTCGTGCGCCTCGCCCTCGCCTGGAGACCTCATGCCCACGTTCCCCGCCCCGTCCCCCGTCCCCGTCGTCGTGGACGTCCCGTTCGGCAACCTGCACGTCGTCGCCGGGGATCGCGACGACGTCGTCGTCACCGTGCTGCCGGCCGACCCGGCGAAGTCCGGGTCCGTGCGCGCCGCGGAGGAGACGCGCGTCGCCCGCGACGGTGACGCGGTCACGGTGATCTACCCCGCCGCCTGGAAGCAGTACGTCCTGCCCTTCGCGTCCGGTGGTGCGATCGTCACCATCGAGGTGCCCTCCGGGTCGGACCTCAGCGGCAAGGCGGGGTCCCTGTACGCCGAGGGCAGGCTCGGCACGGTCGACCTCACGCTGAACGGCGGGGACGCCCGCGTCCACGAGGCCGACCGCGTCGACCTGCGGGTCTCGGCCGGTTCCGTCGTGGTCGGCCGGGTGGCCGGTCCGATCGGGGTGCGGGCGAGCGCGGGCTCGGTGCGCGTCAGCGAGGTCGCGGGTGACGGCCGGATCAAGGCGAGCAACGGGACCACCACCGTCGGGTCCGTCACCGGCACCCTGGAGATCGTCGGCGCGCACGCCGAGATCGCCGTGGAGCAGGTGCGGGGAACCCTCACGGTCAGGTCCGCGCACGCAGGCATCCGCGTCAACAACGTCGAGCTCGGCTCCGTGACCCTCACCACCTCCTACGGCTCCATCGAGGTCGGCGTGCCCGAGGGCACCGCCGCCTGGCTCGACGTCGCGTCGCAGCACGGGGCCGTCCGCAACGCGCTGATGCCCAGCGAGGGACCGGTCGCGGACGAGCGCACCGCCGAGATCCACGCGAGCACCGCCTACGGCGACGTCATCGTCCGCCGTCCCTGACCTCCCGCACCCCACCACCCGAGACCCAGGAGGAGCACCGCCATGACCACCGACCTCGCCGTCGACGTGCGCGGTCTGCGCAAGTCCTACGGCGACCAGACCGTGCTCGACGGCGTCGACCTCGCCGTCCGCACCGGCACGGTCACCGCACTGCTCGGCGCCAACGGCGCCGGCAAGACCACCACCATCGGGATCCTGTCCACGCTGCTGCGGCCGGACGCCGGCACCGCCCGCGTGGCCGGGTACGACGTCGTCGCGCGGCCCGACGCGGTGCGCGCCGCCATCGGCGTCACCGGCCAGGTGTCCGCCGTCGACGACCTGCTCACCGGGGCCGAGAACCTCGGCCTGATGGCGTCGCTGCACCACCTGGGCCGCCGCGCCGGACGCGAGCGCACCCGGGCGCTGCTCGAGCAGTTCGCGCTCACCGACGCGGCGCGCAAGCCCGTGTCCACGTGGTCCGGCGGGATGCGCCGCAAGCTCGACCTGGCGATGACGCTGGTCGGCTCCCCCGGCGTCGTCTTCCTCGACGAGCCCACCACGGGCCTGGACCCGCGCAGTCGGCGAACGCTGTGGGACGAGGTCCGAGCCCTGGTGACGGCCGGCACCACCATCGTGCTGACCACGCAGTACCTGGACGAGGCCGACCGGCTCGCCGACCGCGTCGCGGTGCTCGACGGCGGCCGCATCGTCGCCGAGGGCACGCCGGCCGAGCTCAAGGCCGCGCACGACACCGGCTCGCTCGACGACGTCTTCCTGCGCCTGACCGAGCCCGCCGCCGACGGCCGGGCCACGGCCACGGCCACACCCAGCCCCACGACCGACACGACCGACACGACGGAGGTGGCCCGATGACCAGCGTCACGCTCACGCCCGGCACCGGCGCCCGGCCGCTGGCCGACATGCTCACCATGCTGCGCCGCAACCTGCTGCGGGCGATGCGCTACCCCGGGCTGACCAGCTTCACGATCGCCATCCCGATCGTCCTGCTGCTGCTCTTCGTCTTCGTCTTCGGCGGGGCGGTCGGCGCGGGGGTGGCCCCCGGTGTGGACCCCGGTGCGGCGGGCCGCGCGGCGTACCTGGACTACATCACCCCCGCGATCCTGCTGTTCGGCGTGATCGGCGCGGCGCAGAGCGTCGCGATCACCGCGGCGATGGACGCGACCAGCGGCATCATGGCGCGGTTCAGGACGATGGCGATCTCGTCCGCGTCCGTGCTGGGCGGGCCGGTGCTGGGCACGGTGGTCCAGGGACTGATCGCCGTGACGGTGGTGCTCGGCCTGGCCGTCGCACTCGGCTACCGGCCGTCCGCCGGGGGGCTCGGCTGGCTGGCGCTGGCGGGGCTGTTCGCGCTGGTCACCTTCGCGTTCAGCTGGCTCTGCGTGGCGATGGGGCTGGCCGCGAGGTCGGTGGAGACGGCGTCGAACACGCCGATGCTGCTGACCGCCCTGCCCTTCCTCGGCAGCGGGTTCGTGCCGGTGGAGACCATGCCGGCGGGCGTGCGGTGGTTCGCCGAGTACCAGCCGCTGACCCCGATCATCGAGACGACGCGGTCCCTGCTCGCGGGCACGCCGCCGGCCGCCTCGACGACCCTGCTCACCCTCGGCTGGACCGTGCTGGTCGCCGTCCTCGGCCTGGCCTGGTCGCGGTCCCTGTACCGCCGCGAGCGCCGCTGACCCGAGCCCCCGACCCGCGCCCCTGACAGACTCAGGACCATGACAGCCGCAGCCGACGTCATCCGTTCCCTGTCCGAGCCCGGCCGACGGGCAGGGCTCGTCATGGACTTCGACGGGGTCCTCGCACCGATCGTGGAGGACCCCGCCGCGAGCCGGCCCCTGGACGGCACGCTCGAGGTGCTCGAGGAGGTCGCGCGGCGGCTCGACGTCGTGGCGCTGGTCTCCGGCCGCCCCGCGGCCTTCCTCGCCGACCGGGCGCCGGTGCCGGGCGTGGACCTGTACGGCTCCTACGGCGTCGAGCACTGGGTCGACGGCGCGGCGCAGGTCCTGCCCGAGGTGGACCGGTGGCGCCCGGTGGTGCACGACGCGCGGGACCGCCTCGCGAACGACTTGGACGACGTCGCCGGCCTGCACCTGGAGGACAAGGGCCTCGCGGTGGCGGTGCACTGGCGGCGGGCGACGGACCCCGCCGCGGCCGAGGGGCGGGTGACGGCCGCCGTCGCCGCGATCTGCGCCGACACCGGGCTGCACCACGAGCCCGGCAAGATGGTCGCCGAGCTGCGCCCCCCGGTGCAGCAGGACAAGGGCACGGCGCTGCGCCGGATCGTGGCCGACGCGCGCCTGGAGGTCGTCGCCTACGCCGGGGACGACCGCGGGGACCTGCCGGCGTTCGCCGCCGTCGGCGAGCTGGGCGGGCACGCGCTGGTCGTGCACGGGCCGGACATGGCCCCCGAGGTCGCCGCGGTCGCGGGCACGTCGTTCGACGGTCCGGCCGAGGTCCTCGCCTGGCTGCGCGACCTCGCCCGCGCGCTGGCGTAGCCGGCCGCTCACAGCCGCCCGGCCGCTGCTGTGAGGGCGACTTTCCCCGAGCGAGACGACGCGTTATCACCGACGAAACACCCCGGCGCCAGCCTGATGGCGGGCCGGCAGGACCGCCGCCCGTCCACCCGCGACAGCGACGGAGTGACGCCATGTCCTATGTGAGTCCCGCGGACTTCGTGACCAAGATGATCGACGCCGGCGAGGCGAAGGTCTTCATGGCCACCCGCGACACGGTCATCCGTGCCTACATGGCCGGCGCGATCCTCGCGCTGGCCGCCGCGTTCGCCGTCACGGTGACCGTGCAGACCGGCCAGCCGCTGATCGGTGCGCTGCTGTTCCCGGTGGGGTTCTGCCTGCTCTACCTCATGGGGTTCGACCTGCTGACCGGGGTGTTCACCCTCGTGCCGCTCGCGCTGATCGACCGGCGCCCGGGGGTCACGGTCCGCGGCGTGCTGCGCAACTGGGGCCTGGTGTTCCTGGGCAACCTGGCCGGCGCGGTCACGGTCGCGCTGTTCATGGCGGTGATCGTCACGTTCGCCTTCTCCCTGCCCCCGGACGAGATCGGCCAGCGGCTGGGCGCGATCGGTGAGGCCCGCACCCTGGGCTACGCCGAGCACGGCGCGGCGGGGATGCTGACGCTCTTCCTGCGCGGCGTGCTCTGCAACTGGATGGTCTCGACCGGCGTGGTCGCCGCGATGATGTCGACGTCCGTCTCGGGCAAGGTCATCGGGATGTGGATGCCGATCCTCGTGTTCTTCTACATGGGCTTCGAGCACTCGGTCGTCAACATGTTCCTGTTCCCGTCCGGGCTGCTGCTCGGCGGCGACTTCTCGCTCGGCGACTACCTGGTCTGGAACGAGATCCCGACGGTGATCGGCAACCTCGTGGGCGGCCTGACCTTCGTGGGCCTGACCCTGTACGCCACCCACGCCCGCACCGGCCCCACGCGTGGACGCCGCCTGCCGCCCGCCCCGGCGGACGTCGTCGGGCCCGCCGCCGCCCTCGAGCCGGCCGCCGCGTCGTCGCCCGCCGCGCCGTCGGCCGCTGCGCCGTCGTCGGCCACCGACAAGGTCGCGGCGGTGACCCGGTGACCGCCGTCGCGCCTCGGGTCGCCAGCACCACCCCCGTCCTCGCCAAGGGCGACGCCGCGGACCTCGTCGTCGCGGCCCGGATCCGGCGCGGCCTGACCTGGGCCGCGATCGCCGAGGCGATCGGGGCGCCGGTCGTGTGGACGACCGCGGCCCTGCTCGGCCAGCACCCGATGACCGCCGAGCAGGCGCAGGCCGTGTGCGACCTGCTCGGCCTGGACGACGCCGTCGCGGAGAGCCTGCGGCTGCAGCCCTCCCGCGGCAGCGACCCGGCCCGGCTGGCCGACCCGACCGTCTACCGGCTGGTCGAGGCGGTGCACGTCTACGGACCGGCCCTCAAGGAGCTCATCCACGAGGAGTTCGGCGACGGGATCATGAGCGCCATCAACTTCCGCGTCGACATCGCCCGCCGCCCGCACCCGGACGGCGACCGCGTCGTCATCACGCTGGACGGCAAGTTCCTCGACTACCGCTGGTAGGCATCGGCGGGCGGCGCCCGCCCCGGCCCGGGAGGATGGCGGCGTGCTGCTCGCCGACGTCGCCGCCACCTCCACGGCCCTCGCCGCCACCCGGTCACGGCTGGCCAAGCGTGCGCTGCTGGTCGACCTGCTCCGCCGCACCGGACCCGACGAGGTCCCCGTCGTCGCCCGGTACCTCGCCGGCGAGCTGCGTCAGCGCCGCACCGGCCTGGGCTGGCGGTCGCTCGGCTCGCTGCCGCAGCCGGCCACCGAGCCGTCGCTCGACGTGCTGGAGGTCGACGCCCTGTTCGAGCAGATGGCGTCGCTCGCCGGCCCGGGGTCGGCCACCGCACGGTCGGGGCTGGCCGGCCGGCTGTTCGCCGCGGCGACCGCACCCGAGCAGCACCTGCTGCGGGGGCTGGTCACCGGCGAGCTGCGCCAGGGCGCCCTGGACGCGCTGCTGCTCGACGCCGTCGCCGAGGCGGCCGGCGTGCCCCCGGACGCGGTCCGCCGGGCCGCGATGCTCGCCGGCGCCTCGGAGCCGGTCGCGGCGGCCGCGCTCGCCGCCGCCGACCCCGAGGACGCGCTGGCCGCGCTCGCGGCGTTCACGCTGACCGTCGGCCGCCCCGTGCGGCCGATGCTCGCGGCCTCGGCGCCGGACGTGCCGGCCGCGCTGGACGGGTTCACCGGCCGCGCCGTCGTCGTCGACGCCAAGCTCGACGGCATCCGGGTGCAGGTGCACCGCGACGGCGACGGGGTGCGGGTGTTCACCCGCAGCCTGGACGACATCACCGCACGGGTCCCCGAGCTGGTCGCCGTCGTCCGCTCCCTGCCCGTGCGCAGCGTCGTGCTGGACGGCGAGGCGCTGGCCCTGGACCCGGCCGGGCGGCCGCGACCGTTCCAGGAGACGGCCTCGCGCAGCGCCACCCGGGACGCCGAGCTCGCCGAGGCGACCGAGCTCAGCCCGTTCTTCTTCGACGTGCTGCACGTGGACGGCCGGGACCTCATGGGCGAGCCGCTGACCGAGCGGCTCGCGGTGCTCGACCGGGTCGCGGCCGGGCACACCGTGGAGCGCGTGGTGACCGACGACGTCGCCGCGGCGCAGGCCGCGTTCGCCGGGTGGGTCGCCGCCGGCCAGGAGGGCGTGATCGTCAAGGACGCCGCCGCCCCGTACGAGGCGGGCCGGCGCGGCGGCGCCTGGGTCAAGGTCAAGCCGCGGCACACGCTGGACCTCGTGGTCCTCGCGGTGGAGCGCGGTTCCGGGCGGCGCACCGGGCTGCTGTCGAACATCCACCTCGGCGCCCGTGACCCGGCCGGCGGGTTCGTGATGCTGGGCAAAACGTTCAAGGGCATGACCGACGAGATGCTGGCATGGCAGACGCAACGGTTCAGCGAGCTCGCGGTCGACGACGACGGCTGGACCGTCCGGCTGCGACCCGAGCAGGTGGTCGAGATCGCGTTCGACGGGCTGCAGCGGTCCACCCGGTACCCGGGCGGCCTGGCGCTGCGGTTCGCCCGGGTCCTGCGCTACCGGGACGACAAGACCGCGGCCGAGGCGGACACCCTCGAGACCGTGCGCGCACTGGCCCTCCCCACCGCCGACTGACCTCGCGCGGGGACCCGACGTATCCTCGGCGGGGTCGGCACCGCGGTGCCGACCCCTACCCGAGCCCGGAGGCCTGTGTCGTGAAGCGCGTGATGGTGGCGATCGTGGGCGGCGCCCTCGCTCTGGCGGGCATCGCGCTGCTCGTCCTGCCCGGCCCGGGCTTCGTGCTCGTCGCCGCGGGGCTGGCGATCCTGGCCACCCAGTTCGCCTGGGCCGCGCGCCCGCTCGCCTACGCCAAGGGCAAGGCGTCGACCGGGATGGACGAGGTGGCGCACAGCTGGCCCCGGGCCGCGGTCGCCATCCTGGCCGCGATGGCCCTGCTGGCGGTCGGCATCCTGGGGATGGCCGGCGTGGACCTGCCGTTCGTCAACGTGTTCACCGCGTCGTTGCTCGTCGTCAGCGGGGTGGCGCTGCTCGGCACCCTGGTCTACGCCCGCCGTCGCGCCGGCGCGGCGCAGCGACGCCCCGTCGTGGTGGACGCCGAGCGCTGAGCGCCCAGCCGGCCCCCGGCAGGGGCCGGTGACCGGTGGTCGGGGCCGGCCGGTCGGCTCAGCGCCCGGCCACCCGGAACCGCTCGACCAGGTCGTCCATGAGCCGGTCGATCCCGGCGTCGACCGTGCGGCGCGCGGGGTCCTCGTCGTGCCAGGCGACGATCTCCCGGGCCCCCTGCTCGAACGGGATGGTCGCGACGAAGTCCGGCACGACGCTGCGCAGCTTCGAGGTGTCGAACGTCGAGGAGTTCGCCTTGTCGCCGAGCAGGCCGGCGCCCCACTGCGGGTCGAGGTCGGCGATGACGTCCGAGGGCACGTGCACGATGCGCGCCTCGGTCCCGGCCGCACGGGCCAGCGAGTGCGCGATGGCGTCCCAGGTGGGCGCCTCGTGCGAGGTGATGTGGAACGCCTCGCCGAACGTGAGCGGGTTGCCCAGCAGCGGCACGAACCCGCGGGCGAAGTCGGCGTGGTGGGTCAGCGTCCACAGCGACGACCCGTCGCCGTGCACGACGATCTCCTGACCCCGACGCATCCGCTCCACGACCGTCCAGCCGCCGTCGAACGGCACCACCGTGCGGTCGTAGGTGTGCGAGGGACGCACGATCGTCACCGGCGTGCCGCGGTCCCGGTAGGCCGCGACCAGCACGTCCTCGCAGGCGATCTTGTCCCGGCTGTACTGCCAGTACGGGTTGCGCAGCGGTGTCGACTCCACCATGGGCAGCCGCGCCGCCGGCGTCTGGTAGGCGGACGCGGAGCTGATGAACACGTACTGCCCGGTGCGTCCCTCGAACAGCTCGAGGTCGGTACGGACGTGGTCGGGGGTGAACGCCACCCAGTCCACGACAGCGTCCCACTCGCGGTCCCCGAGCGCGTCGCGCACCGAGGCGGGGTCCCGGACGTCGGCGACCACCTGCCGGGCACCCTCGGGCACCGGGCGGCGGCCGGTGCCGCGGTTCAGCAGCGTGACGTCGAGCCCCCGCTCCACGGCCAGCCGCGTGCACGCGGAGCTGATGATGCCGCTGCCGCCGATGAACAGGACCCGCTGACCACTCATGCGTGCTTCTCCTTCGACCGTGACGAGGTCTGACATCAGTGCCCGGCCCCGGCGCCCGCGCGCCGCGGCACCAGGTGCATGACCAGGACGACGACGGCGCCCACCACGACGCCGACGAGCGCGGAGGCCAGCGTGTTGGCCAGCCACCCGAGGAACCCGCCGATCCCGGCCACGTCGTGGACGGCCTCCTCGGCGTGGTGCACGAGCTCGTAGGGGGCGTGCCAGCCGAGCTCGTCGGCGCCGACCAGCAGGATGTGGCCGCCCACCCAGAGCATCGCGACGATCCCCACGGTCGACAGCACGGCGAGCACCTTGGGCATCGCCTGCACGAGGAACCGACCGGTGGACGCGACCGCACCGTTGCGCGTGCGGGCCAGGCCCAGCCCGATGTCGTCCATCTTCACGATCAGCGCGACGATCCCGTACACCAGCACCGTGATGCCCACCGCGACCACGGCGAGGATGATCGCGCGCGACACCAGCCCCTCGCCCGCGACCTCGTTGAGCGCGATCACCATGATCTCGGCGGAGAGGATGAAGTCGGTGCGGATCGCGCCGCTGACCATCGTCTTCTCGACGTCCTCGCCCTGCGCGGCGACCGGGGCGGCCGTCCGCTGGTCCTCGGCCCCGTGCGTGCCGTGCCCGGTGACGGCCTCGTACAGCTTCTCGGCGCCCTCGAACGCGAGGTAGGTGCCGCCGACCATGAGGATCGGCGTCAGCAGCCACGGCAGGAGCTGGCTCAGCAGCAGCAGCGCCGGGAGGATGAACAGCAGCTTGTTGCGCAGGGACCCGACGGCGATCCGCCGGATGATCGGCAGCTCGCGGTCGGCGGTGAAGCCCGAGACGTAGCGCGGTGTCACGGCCGTGTCGTCGATGACGACGCCGGCCGCCTTGGCGCTGGCCCGGCCCGCCGCCGCGCTGACGTCGTCGACCGAGGCGGCGGCGAGCTTGGCCAGCGCCGCGATGTCGTCCAGGAGTGCCGCCAGTCCGGCTGCCATCTGTGGTCCCGTTCCATGCGAGGTGCTGCGATGTGGGCGTCGGGTCATGACCGACCGGCCGCCACTCTGCCACCGACCGGCCACGACGGCTTGCCGGCACGACGTCGTCCGGCCGCTGGGTCCGATGGCGGCGTGCGGACGCGAGGTGGCGACCACCCGGAGCCCTTGGTCCACCGGCGCGCCCGGGCCACACTCACCGGATGGACGGCACGCGCACGGACTGGGTGCTCCACGTCGACCTCGACCAGTTCGTCGCCGCGGTGGAGCTGCTGCGACGGCCGGAGCTGGCCGGTCGGCCGGTCGTCGTGGGCGGCCGCGGGGACCCGACCGAACGCGGGGTGGTGTCCACCGCGTCGTACGAGGCGCGCGCCCTCGGCGTGGGGTCCGGCATGCCGCTGCGGATCGCCGCCCGCAAGGCGCCCGACGCGGTGTTCCTGCCCGTGGACGCGCCGGCGTACGAGGCCGCGTCGGCCGAGGTGATGGCCACGCTGCGGACCCTGGGGGCCGTGGTGGAGGTGCTCGGGTGGGACGAGGCCTTCCTCGGTGCCCGCACCCCCGACCCGGAGTCGCTGGCGCGCCGCGCGCAGCGCGCGGTGCTGGACGCCACCGCGCTGCACTGCTCGGTCGGCATCGGCGACAACAAGGTCCGCGCGAAGATCGCGACCGGCTTCGGCAAGCCGGCCGGCGTCTTCCGGCTCACCGCGCAGACGTGGTTCGAGGTGATGGGTGACCGTCCGACCATCGAGCTGTGGGGCGTGGGCACGAAGGTCTCGCGCCGGCTGGCCGCGCTGGGGATCCGGACGGTCGACGAGCTGGCCGCCGCGTCCCTCGAGGCGCTGGTCGCGGAGTTCGGCCCGCGGATGGGCGTCTGGTACCGCGACCTCGGCCACGGCCTGGGGCCGACCACGGTCGACGACACGCCGTGGGTCCCCCGCGGCCACAGCCGGGAGACGACCTACCAGCAGAACCTCACGACGCCCGAGCAGGTACGGGCGGCCGTCGCCGAGCTCGCCCGTGAGGTGGCCGCGGACGCCGCGGCGGACGGTCGTCCGGTGGTCCGGGTCGCCGTCAAGGTCAGGTACGCGCCCTTCGTCACCAAGGTGAGCAGCCGCACGCTGCCGGCACCGAGCAGCGACGGCGGCGACGTCGTGTCCGCCGCGGCGGCGCTCGCGGAGCGGCTCGAGGACCGCGAGGTCCGCCTGCTGGGCGTGCGCGTGGAGATGGCCATGCCCGACGACGCCGACCCGGCCGACCGAACCCCGGTGCGTGGCCGGATCTGACCGCACGGTCCACGTCGCCGTGGGGCGCGGTGGGCGCGGCCGCACTGCGACGATGGTGGGCGTGCCGGAGCCTTCTGCTGACCGCCACGCCGAGGTGCACCGGCTGCTGACCGACGTGACCGGGTGGGCACGGTCGCGCCCCGACGTGGACGCCGTCGCGCTGGTGGGCTCGTACGCCCGCGACGCCGCGCGGACCACCAGCGACGTGGACGTCGTGGTGCTCGGTCCGGGCACGGCCGGGCTCGCGGACGACCTCACGTGGTTCGGCCTGCTGCGCCCCGGCAGCGAGCTCGTCCGCGCGCAGGCCTGGGGCCCGCTCCTCGAGCGGAGGTTCCGGCTGCCGTCGGGCCTGGTGGTCGAGCTGGGGCTGGCACCCTCGACGTGGGCCGACGTGCCGCTCGACGCCGGGACGCGTCGGGTGCTGCGCGACGGGCACCGCGTGCTGCACGACCCGCACGGGCTGCTCCGGCGGGCCGGTGACGCCGCGATGCAGTGACGCCGACGCACCGACGCTGCGGCGCGGGTCAGCCCACGGTCGACGACGCCGCCGACCCGCCCAGCAGCCAGTCCACCTCGCGGCGCAGCAGCTCTCGCCGCGACGGGCTCGCGTAGGAGCGGACGTCGTGCCCCAGTCCGTCGTAGACGACCCGCGGTCCGCCGGCCGAGACCCAGGCGACCGGGTGCTGCCGACCCTCGTGCTCGGTCGCGGCCAGGACCCGACTGCTCGGCGCCACCTCCAGGTCGCAGTAGCGCTCGTCGTACGCCTCGACGTCGGTCAGCCCCGACGTCGCCGGGTGTCCGGAGTCGACGACCCGGAACGTCGCCGGTCCGATCGGCGGGTGCCTCGACGTCCCGACCACCCAGCGTCCCCCGAGCAGCTGCGCCCAGTGCGGGGAGTCGGCGAACGTGTTGGCCGCCTGGTGCAGCGCCAGCAGCGGCACGCCGGCGGCGACGAGCCCGGCCAGGGTGTCGTGGAACGGCCGCCACGAGGTGTCGTCGCCGTCCCAGTCCGGGTCCGCGCGACCGCGCCCGGCGCAGACCACGACGAGGGCGAGGTCGGTCGGTCCGGCGCCCCCGAGCGCGTCGCGGGACGTGCCCCGCACCCGCACCGGCACGCCGCGCTGGTCCAGCGTGCCCGCCAGCGCGCCGATCACCGCGTGCGCGGTCGCGGCGTCGTCGTGCCACGGGTCCTGGTACCGGCCGCGGCCGACCAGCACCAGGGCGGCGTCAGGCACGGTCACCGCCGACCGGGAGCAGCACCTCGGTGTGGGCGCCGTCGGCCCACACGACCGTCGCCCGGGGCGCGCCGGCCGTCGCGACGTCGACCCGCGGCTCGGCGCCGCGGTCCCCCACCGGCCGCTCGGCGCCCGGTCCGGACAGGCCGACCACGGCGACCGCCCAGGCGTCGGTCGGCACCGGTCCGGCCACCCACGGGGTGCCCGCGACCGCGCCCAGCGGTGAGGCGTCGGTCGACCGGGTGACGCCCGCGCGGTCGAGCCCGGCCCGGCCGGTCACGACCGAGATCAGGTCGGGCGTGCGGACCACGGCGGTGGACCCGGCCACGTCCTCGTCGGGCGCGGTGGTGCCGGCCAGCGGCCAGCCGCCGATCCGCAGCGACCGCGCGGCGGCGGCCGCCGTCCCGGCGTGGACGAGGCGGACCTCCCATGCCCCGCGGACCACCGACACCGTGGTGAGGACGCCGGCGTCGGTGGGCACCCCGGGCAGACCGGAGCCGTGACGACGCCCGGACTCGTCCGCGGCCAGCCAGTGCGCGCGCGCCCGCGACGCGGCGACGCCGACGGCGCGGGGACCGACGCCGTCCGTACGGTCGCCGACCGGGGCGACGTCGAGCACCTGCATGCCGGTGCGGTGGCTCGCGCGGCCGGCGTCGTCCAGGAGGACCACCGACTGGTCCAGCGGGTCGGTCCAGGCGGCGTCGTCGAGCAGGGGCGAGGTCGCGGTGGAGTAGCCGAGCCGGGCGTACAGCGGCGAGTCGCCGCCCGCCGCCCCCGGGACGGCGTGGTCGGTGCCGTGGTTGACGACGCGCACGACGCCGTCGTCCCGCGTCCCGGCGACGACCCAACCGGCGGCCCGGACCACCCGGAGCCGGTCACCGGTCTCCAGCGGCAGCGGCTCCTCGACGGCCGTCCACACCGGGTGGTCGGCGGGCAGCGCGAGGCCGAGCATCCCCTTGCTCGCCCAGTACGGGGACCCCGTCCCCGAGTAGGACTGCGCCAGCCGGGGCCACTCGTGGTGCCAGCCGAGGGTGAGCAGCCCGCGCTCGTCGGGCGCGCCGCGGTCGGCGAAGTGCCGCACGACGCCGGACGCCGCGCGGCGCAGCTGGCCGGGCGGTACCGACGGCACGCCGGCCATGGCCCCGGCCCAGAACGGCGCCGCGGCGGCGAACCGGTAGACGAGGCTGCGCCCCTGCAGCAGCGGCGACCCGTCGGCGCCGACCAGCTCGACGGCGTCCTGCAGGTACCGGTCCAGCCGCGCGACGTCGACGTCGCGACGCTCGGGGGCGAGGTCGGCGGCGCCCGCCATCCGGGACCACAGCACCGGGTACAGGTGCAGGGCCCAGCCGGCGTAGTGGTCGTAGGAGCGCTCGTCGCCGTCGGCCAGCCAGCCGTCCGCGCGGACGAAGGAGTCGTGCGTGGTCAGGTCCGCCCGCATCTCGTCGAGCTGGTGCGGGCCGCCCACCGAGCGCAGGAACGTCTGCACGACCAGCCGGAACCACACCCAGTTGATGCGCGGGTAGGTGTCGTCGCCGACCGCGGCCGCGAGGTAGTCCACCACCCGCTCCTGCACCACCGGGTCCAGCCCGTCCCACAGCCACGGCCGGGTCAGGTCGAGGATCAGCGCGATCGACGCCGCCTCCACCTTGGCCTGCGCGTGCTCCTCGAGCCGCACCCACCGGTCCGGCGCCGCGGGGTCGGTCCCGGCGCTCAGCCCGGCGGCGTACCACTCCGCGAGGTGGCCGGGGTCGGCGCCGCCCTCGCCCGCCAGCCGGAAGCCGGCCAGCAGGAACGTCCGGGCGAAGCCCTCCAGGCCGTCGACCGCGGCCCCGTAGCCGCCGGTCGGCCCGGGCAGCGTGAGCAGCGCGTGCCCCGGCGAGGCGAACGGGCGCACGGCGGCCAGCATCCGGTCGGCGAGCGCCGCCCAGTCGCCCCGCTCCCAGCCGGTCAGCGGGGACAGGCGGGTGCCGGTGCGCGCGCCGGTCAGGGGCCGGCTCATGCGCTGACCGTGAACGCGTCGGGGGTGACCGGGGTGGACAGCGCCCGCCCCTGCAGGACGTTCTCGAGCTCGTCGATCGCGTGGTCGCTCATGCGCCGGGTCTCCGCGCCGAGCGAGCCGGCGATGTGGGGGGTGATCATGACGTTGGGCAGGTCCAGCAGGGGCGAGGTGGCCGGCAGCGGCTCGGGCTCGGTGACGTCGAGGATCGCGTGCAGCCGTCCCGACCCGCACTCGCGCAGCAGCGCGTCGTGGTCGACCAGGGACCCTCGCGCGGTGTTGACGACGGTCGCGCCGTCCGGCAGCAGCGCGAGCTCGCGGCCGCCGATCATGTGCCGGGTCTCGGCGAGCGCCGGCGCGTGCAGGGACAGGATGTCGCTGCGGCGCAGGACGTCGTCCAGCGGCACCAGCACCCCACCGGCCGCCGCGACCTCGGCCGGGTCGGCGTACGGGTCGCTGACCAGCACCGCGGCGGTGTCCAGGATCCGCAGCAGCTCCACCACGCGTCGTCCGATCCGGCTGAACCCGACGACGCCGATCGTGCGGCCGCGGTTCGACAGGTCGCGGCGGACGAGGCCGGCCGCCCACCCGTCCCGCTCGTGGCGGGCTCGGGCGGCCAGGAACGGCGCCTTCTTGCCGGCCATGATGATCGCGGCCAGCGTGTACTCGGCGACCGGCACCGCGTTCTCCTCGGCGGCGCTGCTGACGGCGATCCCGCGCCGCCACACCTCGTCCCCCACCAGGCCACGCACGCTGCCGGCGCAGTGCAGCACGGCCCGCAGGCGCGGAGCCGCGTCCAGCCGCTCCACCGTGAGCCCGGGCGCCCCCCAGGAGGTGATCAGCACGTCCGTGCGGGCGAGGCGGTCGCGGGCGGCCGGTGAGTCGAGCTCGTCGACCCACACCGGGTCGCCGAGCCGGACCAGGCCGCCGAGCCGCTGCAGCTGCTCGGCGCCGAACTGCAGCGCGTAGGTGGCGGCGTCCATCACCAGCAGCGCCTCGGCGCGGGGGGCAGCGCGGTCGGTAGTGCGGTCGGTGGTGCGGTCGGCGGTGCGGTCGGTGGTGCGGTCGGCGGTGCGGGTCGCACCGTGCGGGTCAGCGGCGTCCACGAGCGCCTCCCAGGGTCGGGTCGGTCGCTGCTGCGGCGACGGGGTCGATCGCCGGCCCGGGACGGTGCACCCCGCGTGGCCGGAAGCCGAGCTCGCCGGACAGGTCGAGCAGGTCGGCCGCGTACCAGAGGGTCGCGAGCCACATCTCGGTGCCCTGCAGGCCGACGCCGTCCGGGTGGTCGGGGCCGGGCAGCGCGGACGTCGTGAAGGCGAAGCCGCCGCCGTCCGCCCAGCGGTCGACGATGCGGACGGCGTGGTCGCGGGCGACCGCCTGGATCTCGGGCCACCGGTACCCGCGGTCGTGCTGCGTGAGCCACCACAGGGGGTGCACCAGGTCCAGCACGTCGCACGCCGACGCCCGGCCCGGTCCGTAGACGCGCGGGTCGGCTGAGTGCCGCAGCAGCGCGTCCACCACGACCCGGTGGTCGGGCAGCGCCACTCCCCACTGCGCGAACGTGCCGCGGACCGTCCGGTAGAACCCGTTCACCGGCAGCCGCAGGCCGTCCGCGCCGGGCCGGCCCCACAGCCCGGTGGCCGGGTCGCGGTGCACGAGCAGCCAGCCGAGCAGGGCCTCGACGGCGCCGCGCGGCACGGGGCGGCCGGCCCGCAGCTCCCAGGTCAGCGCGGTGCCGATCGCGTCGACCCGGTGCCCGGCACCCCACGCGTCGCGGTCCAGGTCGAGCGACGCCAGGGTCCGCACGACGGCGTCGGGGGTGAGGTCGGCGACCGGGGCCAACGGGACCGGCCACGGCGCGCCGAGCAGGTCCAGGGCGTAGCCGACCGCGAGCACGTGGTACGACGACGCGTCGTCCGCGAACGGGCCGGGCTCGACCGTGGGCTCGACCGTGGGAGCTGCCTCGGTGCGGCCCGCCAGCTCGGGGACCATCCCGTCGGTGCGGGACTGCAGCGCACCGAGTGCGGCGACATGCTCCGCCCGTGACCACGGGGCGGGCGGCTGCCCGGTGAGCAGGTCGGCGATCTCGACGGCGTCGCAGTGCGCCCGGACGGTCGCCGGCTCCCCGGGCCGGTCGACCCACCGTCCGGTGCGCTCGTCCAGGCCGCGGGCGAGCAGCCCGACGACGTCGGCGCGGGCCCGGGCGCCGAGGTCGCGCAGCCGGCCGGCGATCGCCTGGTCCTCGCTGGGCGCGGCAGCGGTCCTGCGCCGGTCCCGCATGACCCGGGCCGGGTTGCCGACCGCGACCGCCCACGCGGGCACGTCGCGGGTCACGACCGCGCCCGCACCGACGACGGCGTGGTCCCCCACGTGGACGCCGTCGAGCACGACGACGTGGCTGCCGATCCAGACGTCGTCGCCCACGGTGACCCCGACGGAGGTGAGCGGCTGCTCACGGATGGGCGTCGCGGTGTCGGCGAACCCGTGGTCGAAGCCCAGCAGGCTGCTGTGGCTGCCGATGCGGACGCCATCGCCGATCGTGACGCGCCCCCGCACCGCCGTCCCGACGTTGACCGAGCAGTCGGCACCGATCCGCAGGTCCCCGGTCAGGTGCGCGTGGGCCGCGACGGTGCTCCGGTCGCCGAGCGTCAGCGTGTCGGGGTGGACGGCGGCCAGCCGGGAGACGACGCACCCGTCCCCGACGGCGTGGCCGCGGGCGCGCAGCTCGTCGAGGTGCGCGGCCATGTCCTGGCGGGCCGCCGGTGTGGCGAGCTGGGCGAAGGACCACGGCGCGAAGTCCTCGCGCAGGGCGATCCCGTCGCCCGCGGGCGCGACGACGTCGTGGGTCACGGCAGCCGTTCCTCTCAGGGTGGGAGCGTGTGCACACCGGGTCGGGTGGGCACGCGCCGGGCGGCCGGCGGTCGGGCCGCCGGGCGTGGGTCGGTGTCGGACGGGCGGAGACAGAGGTCGCGGGGTCAGGCGGCGACGGGCTCGCCGGTCCCGACGGCCAGCACCGGCCGCAGGGCGAACCGGCTGTTGGCCCAGACCACGTAGAGCAGCGGTGCCGCGGCGAGCCCGAGACCGAGCGCCGGACGGCTGCCGACCATCGTGACCAGCAGCCCGAGCACGACCAGCGACGCCCCGGACAGGTACCACCGGCGCACGGCCAGGTACAGCGCCGCCCGCAGCAGGTCGCGCAGCCGCAGGTCGGTGCGCTCGACCAGGCCGACCAGGGCGAGCGTGGCGGTGGCCGCGGCGAGCGCCGCGAGCACGACGAAGACGGGGATGGCCACGGCCCCGAGGCGGCTGCCCCACACCGCGCGCACGTCCACCCCGAGGACGACGACGGCAGCCGTCGCCAGTGCCCCGACCGCCAGGGACGCCCGCAACCGGCCGCGCCACGCCCGGGCGAAGGTGCGCACGACGCTCGTCGTGCCGTCCGAGGAGAAGGCCGCGAACACCGTGAAGGCACCGACGAGCGCCGGCGCGCACCCCGGAGCCAGCAGCGCGAGCAGCGGCCAGGTGGTCGCCGGGTCCGTCGTGACCACCAGGACCACGACCGGCAGGCACGCGACGGCGAGCAGCAGGTTCGTCATGAGGATCACGTAGGCGGTGCCGAACACCCCGTCGTACGTCTCGTGGCTGACGCGCACAACGCTCACCCCTTCATCCCGCTCGTGGCGATGCCCTGGATGAAGTACCGCTGCCCGAGCAGGAAGATGATCGCGATCGGCAGCACGGACAGCACCGACCCCGTCATGATCAGCGCGTACTCGGCGTTGTACTGGCCGATGAAGCTCTTCAGGCCGATCTGGATCGTCCACAGCTCGGGGCTGCGCAGGTAGATGAGCGGGCCGAGGTAGTCGTTCCAGACGAACACGAAGGTGAGCAGGGCCAGGCTGGCGAGCGCCGGGACCGACAGCGGCAGCATGATCCGCCGGTAGATGCCGTACTCGGTGAGCCCGTCGACCCGGGCGGCCTCGCTGAGCTCGCCGGGGATGGTCTCGTAGAACTGCTTCATGAGGAACACGCCGAACGCGCTGAACGCCTGCAGGGCGACGATCGCCCACAGCGTGTTGGACAGCCCCAGCTTCGACATGAGGATGAACTGCGGGATCATGTACGCCTGCCACGGCACGGCGATGGTCCCGACGTAGACCAGGAACAGCACGTCGCGGCCCGGGAAGCGCACCTTGGAGAATCCGTACGCCGCGAAGCTCCCGGTGAACAGCTGCAGCGCGGTGATCACCGCGGACAGCAGCATCGTGTTCTTGATCCACGTGCCCATGTCGGACTTGCGCCAGATCTCGAGGTAGTTCTGCCACCGGGCGTCCTCGGGCAGCCACTGGATCGGGATCGTGAAGACGGCGTTGTTCGTCTTCAGCGACGACGTCACCATCCAGAAGAAGGGCAGCAGCACGGCGGCGGCGGCGACCACGAGCACGAGGTACCCGAGGACCCGCCCGACGGTGCTCACCGGCCGCCGGGGTGCGCGTCGCTCGCGCACCGGCCCGCCGCTCGCACCGCCCAGCGCCTTGCCCCGCGTGACGGCCTGGGCGTTGGCGGACGTGGTGGTCACTACAGAGCCCTTCTCTTGTTCACGACGAACTGCACGACGGTGACCGAGATGCAGATCAGGAACAGCACCACGGACACGCTCGAGGCGTACCCGAAGTCGTTCTCGACGAAGCCCTGGTCGTAGATGTACTGGGACAGCACGAGCGTCGAGGTCCCCGGGCCACCGTTGGTCATCACGAGGATGATGTCGAAGACCTTGAAGCTGCCGATCGTGAGCATCACGGTGACGAAGAACGTCGTGGGACGCAGGCACGGCAGGGTGACGTTCCAGAACCGCTGCCAGGCGTTGGCGGCGTCCATCCGGGCGGCCTCGTACAGCTCCGTCGGGATGGTCTGCAGACCGGCCAGGAACAGCAGCATGTAGTAGCCCATGTCGCGCCACACGCTGACCAGGACGACGGCCGGCATCGACCAGTCCGCCGACGTCGTCCAGCCGGGCGGGTCGTCGATCCCGATGGTCCTCAGCAGGTGGTTGATCGGGCCGACGTCGGGGCTGTAGAGCGCGTTCCACACGAACGCGATCGCGACGATCGACGTCACGTAGGGGAAGAACGCCGCCGTCCGGAAGAACGCGACGCCGCGCAGCTTGCGGTTGAGCAGCAGCGCGAGGCCGAGCGACACCGCGAACGTCAGCGGGATGTGCAGCGCCGAGTAGTACAGCGTGTTGCGCAGCGACGTCCAGAACCGGGCGTCGCCGAGCATCTCGCGGAAGTTCTCGACGCCGACCCAGCCCGCCGACCCGAACGCGTTCCAGTCGGTGAACGACAGGTAGAACAGCACGATCACCGGGACCAGCGTCAGCGTCGCGAACCCCAGGAAGTTGGGCAGGATGAAGGACAGCCCCAGGAGGGTGTTGCGCCGCTTGAGGCGGCTACCCGGGCGTCTGGCCTCGAGCGTGGTGGCCATGCGTGTCTCCAGTCGTGGGTGGGGTCCGGCGGGCGATGCGTCGCACGCCGGACCCCGCGCCGGTCGGTGACCGTGGATGGTCAGCCGAGCTCGCTCGTCGCCTCGGACTCCGCGGCGGCCAGCCCGTCCTCGACGCTCGAGCTGCCGGACATGATCGCCGAGTGCGCATCGCCCAGGGCTCCCTGGACGGCGGCGGTGTGCTCCGAGACCGGGTTCTCCGGACGGGTGTCGTGCGTCCCGAACGCGTACTTCGACAGCTCGTCGGTGGGCACGCCCTCGATGCCGAAGTACGCCTCGGTGACGGCGTCGCTGGAGTAGGCCGGGGTGATGCCGATCGAGGCCAGCGCCTGCGCCGCCTCCTCGCTGCCGATGAACGACAGGAACTCCTTGGCCGCGGCCTGCTCGTCCTCGTCGATCGCCGGGTTGATGCCGATGCCGGTCGGGTCGCCGAAGGTGACCGGGTCGTCCCCGGTGCACTCGAGCTGCGGCGCCGGGGCGATCCCCCAGGCGAAGGTGTCCGCGTCGCCGCTCTCCTGCTGGGCGAGCAGGGTGGCCACGTACCAGCTGCCCATCGGCATCATGGCGGCCTTCTGGGTCCCGAACTGCGACTGGTAGGTGAGGCTGTTCGTGCTCACGGTGCCGTAGTCGATCTGGGCGCCGCTGTCCTGCAGGTCCAGCGAGCGCTCGTAGTACGGCGCGAGGTAGTCGTACTCGCCGCCCAGGATGTCGGCGTCCGGGCTCTGGGCGTTGGCGAAGCCCTGCACGGTCGACTGCCAGGTGTGCTGGTAGGTGCCCTTGGCGTCCGACCCCGTGGCCGCGAGCGCTGTCGTCAGGTCCTTGGCCTTCTGCGCGTACTCGTCCCAGGTCCAGCACTCGCCGGGCTCCTCGACGCCGGCCGCCGTGAACAGGTCCTTGTTGTAGTAGACGTACCAGGAGTCCTGCCGGTACGGGACGGCGTAGGTCGTGCCGTCCACCTCGTAGGCGTCCAGGCCGTTGGTGTTCTCGTCCAGCGAGCCGGCGACGTCGGAGACGTCCATGAGCTGGCCGCCGTCCTGGTAGGTGAAGAAGTTCAGCAGGTTCTTGAGCACGTACATGTCCGGCGCCGACCCCGCGGCGAGGTCCGCGATCATCTGCGTGTCGTAGTTGGTGGCGTCGTACTCGTTGACCTCCACCGTGACGTCCGGGTTCTGCTCGTGGAACGCGTCGGCGAGCACCTGGAACTCCGGCGTCGTGGACAGGCTCCACCCCGCCAACGAGATCGTGACCGGCTCGTCCGAGCCCCCGCCGCCACCGGCGGCCGGGTCCGTCCCGGTGTCGTCGCCGCCGCAGGCCGTCAGGGTCAGCGAGACGAGTGCGGCGACGCTCAGGCCACCGACGATCGAGCGCTTCATGTTCTGCTCCTTGTAGGACTGGGGCCCGCCGTCGGGCCCGGGTCGGTCCGGCGGACCGGATCGGTGTCTGAGCTGTGCTGTGTCCGTCGCGGGCACCTCGGTGAGCCCGTCGGGGGCCGCTCCTGCCTTCCCCGTCGACGTCGTGCCGAACGACCCACTCGCGGACTGAGCGACAGTGATCGAATCCGTCCGCAGCATTGCGATTGCCGTGATCGTTCGTGGCTGTCGTGGAGTCAACTCGCGCCACCGACCGATGTCAAGAGGCTAACCGAACTGTTACGATCAATATCGATCACGACAGGCGGATCCGGCTCGACGAGGAGACATGACGACTTCCCCTGCGTTCGACGGTCCGCTCACCCGCGCCTGGCACGCGGCCGTGACGGCGGCCGGGCACGACCCGGCGTCGGCGCCGCTCACGGGTGGGCTGCCCGTGCCGACCGCCGAGGACCGCTCGGTCTGGGACCTCGCAGCCGGGACCGCTGACATCCCCACCCGGCACGAGCTGCTGGCGCGGGCCGGGGCCGAGCGCGGGACGCCGTGGCCGCAGCCCACCGCCCACGCCTTCGCGCGGTTCTTCCGTGACGGCGACCGCCTCGAGTACGAGGGCACGGTCGCCGCGCGGCAGCAGCGGCTCACCCGGGCCGCGGTGGCGGCGGCCTCCACCCTCGACCCGGCGTGGCTCGACGACGTCGCCGACGGCGTGACGCTCCTGTGCGAGCAGAGCACCTGGTGCTGGGCCGCCCACGACGACACCCGCCGCCGGCACGGGTCCGTGGTGCCGACCGTGACCGACCCGTTCGTCGACCTCGGCGCCGGGGAGGTCGTCGCCCAGCTCGCGTGGGTGGACCACCTGCTCGGGGCCCGGCTCGACGACCGCTACCCCGGCCTGCGCCGGCGCGTGCGCCACGAGGCCAGGGTCCGGGTGCTCGAGCCGTTCGTCCGCCGTCGCGACTGGCACTGGCTCGGGCTCGACGGCGACGTCCACAACTGGAACCCGTGGATCCACGGCAACGTCCTGGTCGCCGCCCTCGGGCTGCTGGCGGACGACTCCGAGCGTGCGGACGTCGTCCGACTCGTGGTCGAGGGCCTCGACCGCTACGTCGCGGTGCTGCCCGACGACGGCGCGGTCGACGAGGGGTACGCGTACTGGTGGAACGGTGCGTGCCGCGCACTGGAGGCGCTCGACGTGCTGGGCCACGCGAGCGGGCACCGGATCGCGTCCCGTGTCCCGGCCCTGCGCGCGACCGTCGCGTTCCCGCACCGGATGCACCTGGGCGCGGACTGGTACCTCAACCTGGCCGACGGGCAGGCCCGGCCGCCGTCGGACCAGCCCTGGCACGCGCTGCACCGCGCCGCCCAGGAGGCGGGCGACCAGGACGCGCGCCGGCACGCCGCGGCGCACCGCGTGCCCGGCGGGCCGGTCGCGACCGAGCGGGAGGGCCTGGGCCGGCTATTGCGCTCCCTGACCGACCGGGCGTGGTCGGCGGCGGACCCCGCGGCCGGCTCCCCGCTCCCCCGTGACACGTGGCTGCCGTCGACCGAGGTGCTCGTGGCACGCGCCACCGAGGGCAGCACCCACGGCCTGACGCTGGCCGTCAAGGGCGGCCACAACGGCGAGCACCACAACCACAACGACGTGGGCAGCGTCGTGGTGGCGCTCGGCGGCGTCCCGGTCGTCGTCGACGCCGGCCGGCCCACCTACACCGCGCAGACCTTCGGGCCCGACCGGTACGAGCTGTGGACCATGCAGAGCCAGTGGCACACCGTGCCGACCGTGCGCGGCACGGGCCAGTCGCCGGGCCGCCGGTTCGGTGCCCGGCACACCGTCGCCGAGGTCACCGGCGCCCGGGCGGCGCTCCACCTGGACCTCGCGGGCGCCTACGACCGGCCGGACGTGCGGCACTGGTGGCGGACCGCGGGGCTGGACCGCACGTCGGGCGCCGTGACCATCGAGGACCGCTGGGACCTCGCCCCCGACCCGACCCCGGCGCCGTCGTCCTGCGTGCACGTGCTGCTCGCGGGGGACGTCGTGCTGGACGGCCGGCGTGCCGTGGTGACCGCGCTCGCGGGGGCCGGGACCGTCGCGCTGACGTGGGCGGGCACCGCCCGCGGCGCGCACCTGGAGATCCGGCGGCTGGACGACCCTATGCTCGGCGAGGTCTGGGGCGAGCGCCTCACCCGCCTCGTGATCGACGTCGGCGACGCACCGACGGGCAGCCTGACCATGACCGTGGGGGAGATCCGATGAGCACGATCGACGCGCGCGGCCCGCTGCCGGTGACCCGCCGCGCCCAGCTGCTCGAGGAGCTCCAGCGGCAGGGCACGGTGCGGGTCTCCGAGCTGACGGACGTGCTCGGGGTCACGCCCGTGACGGTGCGGCGCGACATCGCCCAGCTGGCCAACGAGGGCCTGGTCCGCCGGGTCCACGGCGGCGCCACCCTCGTGACGGCGGACGACCGCCCGCAGGACGGGGCCGCGCCGGACGCCGCCCCGCCGGCCGGGGTCCCGAGGGCGGCCCCCGGCGGCGAGGTCGCGCTGCGCCCGGTCGGGATGCTGGTCCCCTCGCTGGACTACTACTGGCCCGGCGTGGTGCGCGGCGCGCAGGAGGAGGCGACCGCCCACGGGATGCGGCTGGTCCTGCGCGGGTCGTCGTACGAGACGCACGACGACCGTCCCCAGCTGGCGCGGCTGGTCGAGCAGGCCGCGGTCGACGGCCTGGTCATCGCCCCGCGGATGGACGTGCCCAACGCACCCGAGACGATGGCGTGGCTGGTGTCCACCGGGGTGCCCGTCGTCCTGGTCGAGCGGTCCGCCACGGTGGGCCTGCACCACGCCGCCGTGGAGTCGGTCGTGTCCGACCACGCGCTGGGGGCCGCCATGGCGGTACGCCACCTGGCCTCGCTGGGGCACCGCAAGGTCGGCCTCGTCCTGAGCGAGCACAGCCCGACCGGTCCGCACGTGCGGCGCGGGTGGCTGGAGGCGATCGGCGAGTCGGGGGCCGACGCCGCCACCACGGTCGACGTCGTGGTGCCGAACCTGAGGTCGGCGGACTTCGACGCGGCGCTGGACGCGGCGCTCGACCGGTGCCTGAGCACGGGCACCACCGGGCTCCTCGTCCACGCGGACACCGAGGCGATGGCGTTCGTGCAGCGCTGCGAGCAGCGCGGGCTGTCCGTGCCGGCCGACCTGTCCGTGGTGGCCTACGACGACGAGGTCGCGGGCCTGTTCAGTCCCCAGCTCACCGCGGTGCGCCCGCCCCGGCTGTCCATCGGACGGGCCGCAGTCTCCCTGCTGGCGGCGCGGCTGGCCGACCCCGAGCGGCCCGCGCACCGGGTGGTGATCAGTCCGTCGCTGCGCGTGCGGGAGTCGTCGGGACCGCCGCCGGCGGAGGGCTGAGCACGACCGTCCCTCCGGGGGGCGTGGCCGCCGGGGTCCGGTCCGCCATCAGCCGTCAGGCCGGGGACACGGGACTGATCACGAGCTCGTCGACGCGGACCCAGGGCGGGGACTCCAGGACGAACCGCACAGCTCGACCGACGTCGTCGGGACGCAGCATCGTCGAGCGTGCAGTGTCGTCCGGGACGGTCGGGCGCAGGTCCAGGAACTCGGTGTCCACGTCGCCGGGGCACAGATGGCATGCCCGCACGCCGTGCCGGGCCTCCTGTGCGTTCAGCGTCTGGCACACCGCGCGCAGGGCGCTCTTGCTCGCGCTGTAGGCGACGCCCGCGTACGGCGTGAAGCGCCATGCGGACAGGGACGAGATCACGACGACCTGTCCGCCCGAGGCCCTCAGGTCGGCCAGCACCGTGTCCACCGCTCGCACGACCGCCGTGAGGTTGGTGGCGACGACGGCCTCGACCTCGGTCATCGACTGGTCCGCCCAGGTCCGTCGCGGGGTGTTGAGGCCGGCCGACAGCACGAGGTCGTCCACGCGTCCCCAGGCGGACGAGATCGCGTCGTGCGCGTGCGCGAGGGCGTCACCGTCGCGAGCGTCGAGCGGCAGGACCAGGGCCTGGCCACCGGCGCTCTCGACCAGCGCTGCGGTCTCCTGCAACGCGTCCACACGCCGTCCGCTGAGCGCGACCCGACGGTCGGCCGCCGCGGCGACCGCGGCCGAGCGACCCATGCCGCTGCCGGCGCCGGTGACCCACAGGACGCGGGAGCCGGCCATCATCGCCGTCCGGTGGGTCGTCCGTCCGCCGTCATGCTCCGACGCTGCCACAGCGCCCGCGTCGGCGCAGCGCCGACGCGGGCACGTCGCACCGGCTGCGTGCCGGGCCGCGATGAGTTCCGACGCGGTCCGACGGGTGGGCCGCCGACCTCGGCGCCCCGGCCTACGCCATCGACGAGCAGACGGCGATCACCGTCGTCGACGGCCACGCCGAGGTGGTCTCCGAAGGGCGGTGGCACAGGATCGGGTGACCGGCACACCCCCGGTCGCGGGCTAGCCCGTCGCGCCGACGGGCGAGCCGGACGCATCCTCGTCGGGAGCGGCCAGCCACCCCGCACCGCCGTGCCCGCCGCGCTGGACGGACTGGTCCGCGGCTCCGGCCGGCGCGCCCGCCGGGTCGGCCGGCACGCCGAGCAGCGCCCGCGTCACCCCCTGGGCGCTGTCGAGCAGGTCGTCCAGGGCCACCCCCACGTGAGCGGGCGTCACGCGACCGAGCACGCCCCCGTGGTCGCCGAGCGCCTCCAGCACGGCGCGACGGACGAGCTCCTTGATGAACGACGCCGTCACCCCCTCGGTGCGGCGCACCACCTCCGCCACGTCGGACGCCCCCAGCTCCAGCGGCACGCCGCGGGTGTAGACCTCGAGCAGGCGCTCGCGCGCGTCGGCGTCGGGCAGACCGATCTCGATGGCCACGTCCACCCGCCCGGGACGAGCGGCCAGTGCGGGCTCGAGCAGGTCCGCCCGGTTGGTGGTGAGCAGGAACAGCAGGTCGGCGTCGGCGGCGGCGCCGTCCATGGCGTCCAGCAGCTCGAACAGGACGGGGTTCGCGCCGGGCCCGTGCCCGCGGTCCTCGGCCACCAGGTCGACGTCCTCGAGCACCACGACCGAGGGGGCGAGCTCGCGTGCCATCTGCGTGACCAGGCCGATCAGGTGCAGGGACCGTCCGGACAGCATCAGCACGGTGGAGCCGGGGACGTGCTGGACGACGTACCGGGTGGTGTGCGTCTTGCCGGTCCCGGGCGGGCCGTACAGCAGCAGCCCGCGCTTGAGGTGCTGCCCCGCCGCGAGCAGCGCCTCGCGCTGGGCGGCCACGTGCAGGGTGTGGCGCTCCACCCGGTGCAGCACGGCCTCGGGGAGCACGACGTCCTCGCGGGCCGTGCTCGGCAGGACCGGGAACCCGACCGCCCCACCACCCAGCTCCGCACCGGCCAGCTCCAGGAGCTTGCCGCGGTAGACGTTGTGGCGGTGGCGCAGCTCGTCGAGCTCGGCCATCAGGGCCTGGGCGTCGGCCGTCACGAGGCCGGCCACCTCGAGCGTCACCAGCGGCTCGTGGTGCCGCTGGGGACCACGGACGAACAGCACGTAGCGCCCGCGGTCGTCGGTCACGAGCAGCAGCGCGCTGCGCAGGCACGCGGTGGTCTGCCCCGGCCCGGACGGCAGGTCGATGAGGTCGGGGGCCGAGAGCCGCACCGGGGGCAGGTGCTCGCCGTGCAGCAGCTGGTTCAGCTCCACCGGCCCGAAGTTCGCCGGCAGCGCCACCCCCTCGACGTCCACGGTGCGCCCCGGTGCGGCCATCCACCGGTCCAGCGCCACCTGGACGTTGACGTGCTCGAACAGCGGCAGCTCACGCGTGACGATGGATCGCTCGAGCCCGCCCGCGCCCAGGTGCGCCCCGATCCGGGCGACCACCGGGTGCTGACGCGGTGACCCCGCCGCGTCCGTGTGCACCCACTCCAGGAACTGCCGGAACGAGCGGGCGAACGCACGGGCTTCCTCGTCCTGGGCGACCATGACGACGAGCCTAGGGACGTGGACGCCGACGCGCCCCGCCCGCGGCGGCAGCCGGTCGGTGTGGCCCGCCCCGAGCCCGGGTCGTCGTCCCGGCGGCCGGCCGGTGCGGCGGCATGCCTAGGCTCGGGGCATGGCCACCGTCATCCTCGTCCGGCACGGTCGCACGACCGCCAACGCCGGCGGCATCCTCGCCGGCCGCTCCCCCGGGGTCCGGCTCGACGGCGTGGGCCGTGAGCAGGCGACCCGCACGGCCGAGCGGCTCGCCGTCGTGCCGCTGGTCGGGCTGGTGTCCAGCCCGCTCGAGCGGTGCCGGCAGACGTCCCGCGTCGTCCTGGACCGCCAGGCCACCGCTCCGCCGATGCAGGTCGACCGCGCGCTGACGGAGTGCGACTACGGGCAGTGGCAGGGACGCGCGCTGGGCGAGCTCGCCGGGGAGCCGCTGTGGTCGGTGGTCCAGAACCAGCCGTCCGCGGCCACGTTCCCCGGCGGGGAGTCGCTGGCGGCCATGCAGGCCCGGGCGGCCGCCGCGGTCCGTCGGCACGACGCGGCGTTCGAGGCGGCCCACGGGGCCGGTGCGGTGTGGGCGGCGGTGAGCCACGGCGACGTCATCAAGTCGGTCCTGGCCGACGCGCTGGGCATGCACCTGGACCTGTTCCAGCGCATCACCGTGGGCCCCGCCTCCATCTCGATCGTCCGGTACGGGTCCAGCCGACCGGACGTGGTCGCGACGAACCTGGACCCCGGCGACCTCACCTGGCTGCGCTCCGCCGGCCCCGTGGGGGACGCCGCCGTCGGGGGCGGCGCGGGGCCGCGGCCCGTCGCCCACGACGACGACGCCGCACGCTCCTAGAGTGGGCGGCATGCCCACTCTCGTCCACGAGTTCGACTGGCCGGACCGCGTCGTCGTCGGCACCGTCGGCCGCCCCGGGTCCCGGACCTTCTACCTGCAGGCGCGCACCGGCAACCGGACGGCGAGCGTCGCACTGGAGAAGGAGCAGTCGGCGCTGCTGGCCGAGAAGGTCGACGCGCTCCTGGGCGAGCTGGTCTCCGCGGGGGCGGGCATCAGCGTGCCCACCGAGACCCCGGCCGAGCTGGTCGACGACGACCCGCTGGACCAGCCCGTCGAGGAGCAGTTCCGCACCGGGCTGATCCGGCTGGGCTGGGACCCCACCACCTCGCAGGTCATCATCGAGGCGTACCCGTACGCGCCCGACGACCAGGACGACCCCGACCCGGACGACGTGCTGGCCGACCCGGAGTCGGCCGAGCCCAGCGAGATGCTGCTGGTCCGGATGCCGGTCGGCACCGCACGGGCGTTCATCGAGCGCACCCGACGCGTGGTCGGCGCCGGCCGGCCGGCCTGCCCGATGTGCGGCCGCCCGGTCGACGAGGACGGCCACGTGTGCGCGCCGCCCGACGAGCTGTGACGACCACCGGCGACCGGTGACCGACCCGGACGTCCCGCAGGTCGACCTCGACGGCGGCGAGCTGACCCTGGTCGGCCGGGTCACGGTCGCCTCCAACGCGACCTTCGTCGGCACGATCGACGAGGTCGCGGTCGTCTACAAGCCGGTGGCCGGCGAGCGGCCGCTGTGGGACTTCCCGGACGGCACCCTGGCGCAGCGCGAGGTCGCGACCTACCTCGTGTCCGAGGCCACCGGCTGGGGTGTCGTGCCGCGCACGTGGCTGCGCGAGGGCCCGCTCGGTCCCGGCATGGTCCAGCTGTGGCAGGAGCCGGACCCCGCGAGCGACCCGGTCGACGTCGTCCCGAGCCGGGCGCTGCCCAGGCCCGGGTGGCGCACGGTCGTCGAGGGCAGCGACGAGCGGGGGCGGCCCGTGACGCTCGTGCACGAGGACTCCGCCGCGCTGCGGCGGATGGCCGTGCTCGACGCCGTCGTGAACAACGCCGACCGCAAGGGCGGCCACGTGCTGGCCATGCCGGACGGCCGCCGGCTCGGGGTGGACCACGGGGTCACCTTCCACGTCGAGCCCAAGCTGCGCACCGTGCTGTGGGGCTGGCTCGGGGAGGACCTGGACCCCGACGAGCTCGCGGGCGTGCACCGGGTGCGCGAGGGGCTGGCCCGGGACCTCGGCCGCCGCCTGGCGGAGCTGGTCAGCGACGAGGAGCTCGCGGCGCTGGCGGCCCGCTGCGACCGGCTGGTCGGCGAGGGCCGCTTCCCGGCCCCCGAGGGTGACATGCCGGCCGTCCCCTGGCCGCTGTTCTGACGGCCCTGACGGCGGTCGCGTCGCACCCGTGGCGCGCAGCGCCGGCGACGGTCGCCCGGTCGCCGCGCCACCGATCCCCGGCTAGCGTGCAGGGGCCATCGCCCGCGGGCACCCCAGCGAGACTCGGAGGCGTCCTTGCACGTGCACGGCCCCGGACAGGTCGACGACCGCGGCGCGGACGACGGCTCGCCGAACGACCCGGACAGCCCCGCGGACACGGACGAGGGCCTGGCCAGCAGCCGCCCGCCCGCCAACTTCGCGGCCGTGCGCACCTGGGCGCTGAACACCGTGCAGGAGCTGGCGGCGCTGCGATCGGCGCTGCGGCGCGAGCTCGCCGCCGGCGCCGACCCCGAGCCCGAGCTCGGCACGGTCGCGGACCAGATGGTGCTGGTCGCCTCCGAGCTCGCCACGAACGCGCTGCGGCACGGCATCCCGCCCACCATCGTGCAGCTGTCCCGCAACCAGGAGACCTTCCTGCTCGACGTCGCCGACCACGACCTGCGCACGGCGCCGCGGATCGCGGGCACCCGCGCGCCGGGCCTGGGCGGCTTCGGCCTGCAGATCGCCCGGCGCATCGCACTGGACGTCGGCTGGTACACGTCCCGGACGACCAAGCACGTGTGGGCGCTGTTCCCCGCCCCCGACGTCCAGGGCCGGCTCGCGTAGGCGCCGGCACCACGTCCCACCCGCTCGCTCGCACGCACACCTCGGAGGACGACCCGATGTCCCGCACCCTGACCCGCCGCACCGGCGCCGCTGCCCTCGCACTCTCGGCCGTGGCCGCCCTGACGGCGTGCTCGCCGACCAGCCTCATCCCCGGTGGCGTCTCGGTCGGCGGTGACGCGCCGGAGGACGTCGCGGTGGAGTTCCTCGAGGAGTTCAACGAGGGCGACGTCGAGGACGCGTGCGAGCTGGTCGACGTCGAGGGTCAGTTCGCCGGCAACGCCGCCGACTGCACCGAGAGCCTCGAGGTGGTCACCGGCCTGTGGACGCAGGAGGACGAGTCGACCTGGGAGGTCGAGGAGTCGGTCGTCGACGACGACGGCACGGCCGCTCAGGTCCGCATCGCCCTGGAGGACTCCACCCCGGTCGCCGTCGCGCTGGAGAAGATCGACGGAGAGTGGCTGATCGTCAACTTCGGCTGACCGGCAGCGGACCGGCCGCTGACGCCGACCCGCCGGCCGGCGTCAGCGGGTGAGCCCGCGTCATCGGGTGAGCCCGCGTCCGCGCCGGCGACCGGCCCACAGCCCCGCGGCCAGCAGGGCGAGCGCGGCGGCGTCGACCACGGTCGCGGGCCAGCCGCCCAGCCGGTCCGCGACGGTGAGCGACGTGCGCAGCGGGAGCTCCTGGACCATCTGCTCCGCGGTGAACAGGCCGGTGCGGTCCAGCACCTCGCCGTCCGGCGCGACCATGCCGCTGACCCCGACCGTGGAGATCTGCACGACCGCCCGACCGTGCTCGGCGGCGCGGAACCGGGACATCGCGAGCTGTTGGGTGGACTCCTGGGTGAGCCCGAACGACGCGTTGTTCGTGGGGATCACCACGAGCTCGCCACCGGCGACGACGGACTCGCGGATCAGGTCGTCGTAGACCACCTCGAAGCAGATCGCCGTCGTCAGCGGCACCGGACGACCCAGCCGCTCGACCGGGACGGGCAGCAGCGCGACCTCGGTCCCCGCGGCCATGTCCCGGCCGATGAGGTCCACGAGCGGGGTGATGGCCCGGAACACGTCGCGGTAGGGGACGTACTCGCCGAACGGGACCGGGTGCTGCTTGGTGTACGCCGCCGCGCTGCCCTCCCCCGCCTGCCACAGGATGTAGTCGTTGAACCGCACCTCGGGGAAGAAGCGCTGCGTGCCCAGCAGGACGGGCGCGCCGATCGCTTCCGCGGCGCCGTCCACCACCGCCCGCACGTCGTCGTCGGTGCGGGGGTCGACGTCCGACGCGCTCTCCGGCCACAGCACCAGGTCCAGGTCGCCGGGGTCGACCCGGTCCAGCAGCGCGGCGGTGCCGTCGGCGTGGTTCTGCGCCACCGCGCGGGCCTGCGACATCGCCTCGGCGCCCCGCGCCGGGACGTTGCCCTGCACGGCGCCGACCCGCAGCGTGCCCGCCTCGGCCCGGGTCGGCAGCGGCACGAGCGCCGGACCGAGGGCCACGACGGCCGCGACGGCGACCGCACCCGCGGCCCGGCGACGCCCGACGTCGCCCAGCGCCGTCGCCAGCAGCGCGCCCACCACCGCGACGGCGCCGCTGACCAGCGTGGTCCCGCCGAACGGGGCGAGCGCGAGCAGCGGCGCGTCGGTCTGGGAGAACGCCAGCCGCCCCCACGGGAACCCGCCGAACGGCACACGTGCGCGCAGCTGCTCGACCGCGACCCACAGCACCGCGAACGCCAGCGCCCCCAGCCACGGGCTGCGGCGCACGGGCGGCACGCGACGGCCCCACACCCACGCGGCACCGAGCAGGCCGACGGCCGCGGCCTGCGCCACGGACAGGGCGACCCACCCGATCGGCTGGCCGACCGCGCCGTCGGCCCACCACAGATGCGGCAGGAAGAACCCGAGCCCCCAGGCCAGCCCCACGAGGAACCCCCACCGGGCGGAGTCGCGGCGCAGCGCCACCACGAGCATCGCGATGCCGACGTAGGCCATCGGCCACCACGACCGGCCCGGGAAGGCCGTGTCGGTCAGCAGGCCCCCGGCCACCGCCAGCCCCAGCGTCCAGGGGCGAGGCGGGTGCCCCCGTCGCGATGCCCGCACCCGGGCGCGTGCGGACGGCGCCGCGGGCGCGCGGACTCCGCCGTCGTGGGCGGTGGACCCGGTCGTCGCGGTCGGTGAGGTGGCCGGTGCCGTCGCGCGCACCAGCTCCACCGGTTGATGCCGGTCCATGCCCACCTTCCGTGCCGACGTCAGGACGAGGGAGGGGCGCGCCGCGGCGGTGACCGCTCGGCGAGGCCGAGAGCGCGCGCCCTTCGCCGATGACAACGCCGGCGCGGCCCGGATCGTTGCCGGGGGCCGCGGCCGATGTTGTCGGCTGCCCGACGCCCCGGCGTCCTCGCCCGCGGGCCGCACCGTCCCGGCCGTGCGCCGGTGGGGACGGCGACGGCCGTCGGGGCACCCCCGCGCGCGCCCCTGACCCGGGCGCAGGAGACCGCGGCGTCCCTCGGCGTGTCCGCGATCGCGTTGCTCGTGGTGACCGGCGAGACGCTCCCGGTGGGACTGATCGGCGCCGTCGCCCAGGGTCTGGACGCGACGGTCAGCCAGATCGGTCTGACGGTGAGCTGGTACGCGCTCGTCGCGGCCGCGTCCGGGGTGCCGCTGGCCCGGCTCGCGGCGCGCTTCGACCGGCGGTGGGTGCTCGTGGTGTGCGCCGTGGTGTTCGGCGTCACCCAGCTCGTCGCCGCGGCCGCCCCGAACCTGTGGGTGTTCGGGGCGGCCCGGGGCGTCGCGGCCCTGACCCACGGGGTGTACTTCGCGGTGGCGACGCCGGCCGTGGTGCGTCTGGCGCGACCGGAGATCCAGGGCCGGGTGGGCAGCAGGGTCGCGGTCGGCGGCGCGCTCGCCCTCGTGCTGGGCACGCCGCTGGGCACGCTGCTCGGGCAGGCCGCGGGCTGGCGTGTCGCGATGGCCGCGGTCGCGGTCGTCGCCCTCGGGCTGAGTCTCGTCGTCGCGCGTCTGGTGCCACCGCTGCCGCCGCCGCCGGGGTCGTCGTCGCGCGCCGATGCGGGGCTGGTGGCGACCCTGCGGTCCCGCCCGCTGGCCGTCGTCATGGCGCTGACCGCCGTGCTGGTCGCGGGGCACTTCTGCCTGTTCACCTACGTCGCCCCGTTCGCCGACGAGCGGCTGGGCGTGGCCGGCCGGGCGTTCTCGGTGCTGCTGCTCGTCTACGGGACGGCCGCGGTGCTGGGCAGCACCCTGGCGGGACGGCTCGCCGATCGGCACCCCGTGTCCGGGCTGCGCGCGGGGGCCGCCGTGTTCACCACGGCGCTCGCCTGCCTGTGGCTGGCCGGTCAGCTCGGCGGGCGCTGGTCCGGCGTCCTCGCGCTGGTCGTCTGGGGCGGCACGTTCTCGCTGCTCGTCGTCTCCACGGCGCTCGCGGTGCTGCGGCGGGCGCGCGGGCCGCGGGCCGAGACCGCCTTCGCGCTGCACGGCATCGTCTTCCAGCTCGGCATCGTGTCCGGGTCCGCGCTCGGCTCGGCGCTGCACGCGACCGGGGCCCTCGAGGTCGTGCCGCTCGTCGCGGCGTCCGCGGGCGCCGTCGTCCTCGCCCTGGCGCTGTGGGGCGGGCGGGCGTTCCGGCCGGGTGCCGTCGGCTGACCCGTCGCCGACGCCCGCCCCCTCCTCCCGCTGCGCCGACGGGCGGCTCATCGAGCGGCGCCCGGGCGTGCGCCCGGGCGCGGCGGCGTCACCAGACCCGGATGCGCCCCGCTCCGCGCGGCAGCGTCGCCAGGGGGCCCGGCGGGTACGCCCGGCCCGGCTCCTTGCGCTCGCCGACCAGGTCGGTGTCCAGCAGCAGCGGGTGACCGTCCGGGTCCTCGAAGTCGGCACCCACGAACCGCACCGGCGGCAGGTCGGCGCTCGTCACCGGCTCACGGAGCGCGGCGAGGGCCTCCTCGGGCAGGTCGGTCTCCACATGCACCGCGTCGCCGTCCTCGGTCACCCCGAACCGGACCGGCCCGGCCACGACGACCGCGTGCTGCTCGTGCTCGTACGGGGCGGCGCCGTTGGCGTAGGCGTTGTGGTGGATGTACGCGGGCTGCCGGCGGGTGTGGAAGCGGCGGTGGTCCCCCTCGCTCTCCCCGAGCGTGCCCAGGTAGTCGGCGAAGGTGGCGGGGTGACCGTCGTAGCCGTGGGTGCCGTACGTCGCCTGCCCGTGCGCGGTGCTGCCCGGCTCGAACGCGAGGTCGGCGTCCCCCCCGAGGAAGAGGTTGCCGATGTAGCGGTCGTCGCCGCCGTAGACGACGGCGTACCCGCTGATCTGCGTGCTGTGCGGGCGGTGGTACGGGGTGGCACGGTCGACGACCGGCTCCAGCCGCACCGCCCCGGCGACGAGGTTGTCCACGAAGGCGCCACCCTGGCTGAAGACCTCCAGCGCGACCGGTGAGGCCAGGACGTTGTGGTCCACCACGTACGGGCCGTGGCTGACCTCGACGAACAGGTCACGGGTGTTGGCGTAGAGCAGGTTGCGGGTCACCCGCGTGCCCTGGGTCTGCCAGTCGAGCCAGATCCCGAGCGTGCAGTCGTGGATGCGGTTGTGCACGATCTGCACGTCGATGGCCGCGTGCAGCTTGATGCCGCCGATCTCGTGCCCGTAGAACTCCCGCTTGGTCGCGATGTGGTGGATGTGGTTGTCCTCGATCGTGGAGAACACGGCCCCGAGGTGCCCGACGACGGCGTTCTGACCGCAGTCGTAGATCGTGTTGCGGCGCACGACGTGCGAGCCGATGTGCTCGCGGTCCCAGCCGATCTGCCGGGCTGCGAACACGGACTCCAGCTGGTACTGGTAGCCGGGCTTGTCCCCGCGCTCGGTGGACAGGTTGTGGCCGGTGGAGGCCTCCTTGCCGAGCGAGATCGCCGAGCACCTGGCGTCGTGGATGACGTTGTCCTCGATGATCCAGCCCTTGGCCCAGTTGGGCCCGACCAGACCGGGCTGGTCCGCGGTCGGCGGCGCCCACGGGGTGGCGGCGTGCGCCATCTCGAACCCGCGCACGGTGATGTAGTCGACGTGGTGCTCGGTCGGCATGAAGACGGACCGGCGCACGTTGATCTCGACCAGCGCCGCGTTCGGGTCCGCGTCGTGGAAGTTGGCCCAGATCGACGTCGTGGACCCGCCGACCTCGGCGTACCAGACGTAGCGGGTCTGGTCCGCGTCGGCGAACGGCTCGACCGTGCCGGTCCAGCCGTCGACGGCGTCCGCGCGCCGCGGCGGGTCGTCCACCGCCCGGCGGTCGTCGACCTCGAAGAAGCTGCGGCCGTCGAGGTAGACGTCCCCGAGGTGCCTGCGGGCGCCGGCGGCCACGGGATCGATGAGCCAGTCGCCCTGCACCTCCTCGGCGAACGGGTTGACCTCGCCGAACATGGCGTTGGGGACGACGGCGACCCACACGGTGCCGGACTCCCGGGTCCAGCCCGTGATGCGCTCGGACCCCTTGATCACGACCCGGTCGCCCGGGACCGCCGCGTAGGTGATGCGGCGGTGGTCGCTGAGGCCGCCCCGGGCCGGCCTGACCCACTCGCGGTACTCGCCCTCGTGGACGTGCACGGTGTCGCCGGGCCGCGCCAGCGCGGCCGCCCGGTTGATGGTGCGCAGCGGCGACGTCGCCGAGCCGTCGGCCTCGTCGGATCCGGTGGTCGCGACGTGGAGGTCCGTCATGGCGGGCAGGCCTTTCGTGAGGAGCGGATGGAGGTCCGGGCGACCGCGCCGCGGGATCTACCGGGACAGGGCGGCGTGCAGGCGCGACCACTCGTCGCCTTGCAGCGGGAGCACCCCACCGTGCTTGGTGTCGGTCGGCATGAGGAACCGGTCCGCGGGGATCGGCTCCCAGCGGCCGCCGGCCAGGTCGGTCGTCCGGAAGCCGACGTAGCCCTGCGGGCGCCGCTCGTACTGGTCCAGGAACAGGTACCACACGTCCTCGTGGTGGGCCTTGAAGAGCACAGGGCCCTCGAGCTTGCCGTACGCGTCGGCACCGATCCGCCTCGCCACGGCGCGGTACCCGCCGGACAGCAGCGCCGGCCCCACCTCGTGGTACACCCGGTCCGAGTCGGGCCCGTGGGACTCCTGCTTGGAGACGCGGTGCACGGTCCCGTCCTGGACGAGGACCGTCGTGTCGATGACGTCCGTGCCGCGGTCGATGAGGACCTGCGGCGGACCGATCCGGCGGAAGTCCGGGGTCCAGGCCGCCAGCACCCGGCTGTAGGCCTCGCCCCGGTGCTCGGTGTCGTCCGGCCCGTACAGCGCCGAGGACCAGAACAGCAGGAACTCGCCGCGGTCGGGGTCGTACACGGCCTCGGGCGCCCACGCCATGCCCGCCTCCGGCGGCGCGACCTCGAGCTGCCACGGGTCGGACCAGGTGACCAGGTCGGTCGACCGCCACACCACGACGCTGCGGCTGCCGTGGCGCGTCCAGGCGTCCCACCCGGCACCGTCCCCGCCGTAGATGCGCAGGTCGGTGGCCACGATGTAGCAGGCGTCCGGGCCGCGCACCACGTACGGGTCACGGATCCCGGTGGTGCCGAGGGCGGACCGCAGGAGCGGCTCGCCCGCGTTGAGGCGGACCCACGTGCACGGGTCGTCCCCGTCGCTGAGCGAGAAGTAGACCTGCTCCCCGTACCCGTCCGGGTCCTCGACGAAGTGCACGAGGAGGTAGCCGAACCCGTCACCCGTGGGCTCCGGGACGCTCCCCCCGGCCGGCCTCAGCGGGACACCTGCACGACGAACATGCTCCACGACGCCGGCGGCAGCTCGGCCTGCAGGCTCGTCCCGACGACCTCGGCGGAGCGGTGCGGCTGCGGGACGACGCGGTCGGGGTCGTCCATGGTGTTGACCGCGAACAGGTCCTCGTCCCAGACCATCACCGCGTCACCGAGCGTCACCTCACCGAACGCACGCAGGTCGGTCGAGAAGGCGACCGGCTGGGCCGGGTCGCGGTTCACCACGAACACCGCCAGCGTGCCCTCGTCGGCGTCGTAGGTCGCGACGGAGTCCAGCAGGGACACCGCGCCGTGCTTGGTGGTGTCCAGCGTGGGCGCGTCCACCCGCAGGTCCAGCACCTGGCCCTGGGCGTGCCGGGCGGTCAGGGCGAACGGGTGGAAGATCGACTGGCGCCACGCCGGCCCGTTCGGCTCGGCCCGGATGGAGCTGATCGTGTTGACCAGCTGCGCCTGGCAGGCGGCCGTGACCCGGTCGCTGTGCCGGAGCAGGGTGATGAGCAGCGACCCGACGACGACGGCGTCCAGCACGGTGTAGGCGTCCTCGCTCAGTCGCGGGGCCACCGTCCAGTCCTCGGGCATCCCGCTGCGCTGCAGCTCGCGCAGGTACCACACGTTCCACTCGTCGAAGGCGATGTTGATCTTCTTCGCCGAGGACAGCTTCGCGCCCACGTGGTCGGCCGTGGCGACGACCTCGCGGATGAACAGGTCCATGTTGACCGACGACGCCAGGAAGCTGGCGACGTCGTCGCCCTCGAGCTCGTAGTAGGCGTGCGCCGAGATGAGGTCGACGACGTCGTAGGTGTGCTCCAGGACGGTCGCCTCCCACGCCCCGAACGTCGGCATGGCGCGCCCCGACGAGCCGCACGCGACGAGCTCGAGGTCCTTGTCGAACTGGCGCATCGCCCGCGCGGTCTCGGCCGCCAGCCGGCCGTACTCCTCGGCCGTCTTGTGACCCAGCTGCCACGGGCCGTCCATCTCGTTGCCCAGGCACCACATCCGGATGTCGTGCGGCTCCTTCGCCCCGTGCTCGATCCGGGCGTCCGACAGCGCGGTGCCCTGCGGGTGGTTGGCGTACTCCAGCAGGTCGATCGCCTCCTGCAGCCCGCGCGTCCCGAGGTTCATCGCCATGATGGGCTCGATGTCGGCCTTCGTGGCCCACTCCATGAACTCGTTGAGCCCGAACGCGTTGGTCTCGATCGTGCGCCACGCCGGGTCCAGCCGGGTCGGGCGGTCCTCGACCGGCCCGACGCCGTCCTCCCACTTGTACCCCGAGACGAAGTTGCCGCCGGGGTACCGCACCGCCGTCACCCCCAGCTCGCGCACCAGCGCCAGCACGTCACCCCGCAGGCCCGCGTCGTCGGCGGTCGGGTGGCCCGGCTCGAAGATGCCGCCGTACACGCACCGGCCCATGTGCTCGACGAACGACCCGAACACTCGGCGGTTCACGGGTGCCACGACGAACGCCGGGTCGATCGACAGCTTGGCCCTCTGCATTGACTGCTCCTGGAGATGTGGTGGGACTGCTCGGTCGGCGGGGATCGCGACCGGATGACGGAGGTGGGGCGGGACGGACATGGCTCCCGGGCGCCGGCGCTGGCCGGCGCCCGGGAGCCGTGGGACTACTCGCCGATCTGGTTCTCCAGGTCGGCCTGTGCCTGGTCGAGAGCCTCCTGCGGCTCCACACCGTTCTCGAAGATCTCGGTCCACGTGACGGTGGTGAAGATGTTGTCGACCGCCGGCAGGTTCGGGTTGCTGAACGACTCGAAGTTGCCGATGTCGTCCTTCACCGTGTTGAGCGTGTCGAACAGGTTCGTCTCGAAGTACTGGTTGAACTTGTTGTCCGGGTTCTTGGTGACCTCCTCGTCCTCCCACACCGCCATGTTGACGGGGTCGAAGCCGAGCACCTCCCAGACCGCGACGTTCGCCGCCGGCGACAGCTTCGCGTAGGCGAGCCACTCCGCGGCCAGCTCCTTGCTCTCGCAGGCCTCGGTCACCGCGGTGCCGGTACCACCGCCGCCGATCGTCGCGACCTCGCCACCCTCGACCACCGGGGCCGGGGCGATCGCGACCTTGCCGGCGAGGTCGGGCATGTAGTCGACGAACCGCGACGTGTACCAGGCGGGGTAGACGATCGCGGCGTAGTCACCGCGGTTGATGGCACCGAACGCCTCCTCGGAGTCGGGGCTCCCACCGGGGATGGTGGAGATCGCGCCGGCGTCGAGCATGTCCTGCTCGATCTCGAGGGCCTGGACGACCTCGGGGCTGTTCACGGCGACGTTGCCGTCCTCGTCGAAGAAGTTGCCGCCGAGCTGGGCCGTGATGAGCGGCTCGACCATGTCGACGCCCGTGCTCGCCACGCCGAACGCCTTGCCGGTCGCCTGGTTGTACGCCGTGCCGGCGGCCTGGAAGTCGTCCCACGTCTCGATGGTCGTGTAGTCGACCCCGGCCGCGTCGAGCGCCTCGGTGTTGTAGAAGGCGACGAACGCGCCGACGTGCGTCGGCAGGCCGTACTGGCCACCCGCCCGGTTGTACAGGTCCATCCGCGCCTGGACGATGTCGTCCTGGTACGGCTCGGCCGCGTCCGCCAGGTCCATCAGCGGCGTCCGGCCGTCCTCCGTGACGAAGTTGCCGAACTTGCTGACCTCGATGTCCACCACGCAGGGCAGCCCCTCGCCGGCGTTGGCGGCGAGCTGCAGCTTGTTGTGCATGTCGTCGTACGGGTACACCGTCACGTTGAGGTCGACGGGGCGGTCAGGGTTCTCCTCGTTCCAGGACTCCGCCATCTGCTCGTAGTAGTCGGCGTGCAGCTCGGCGAACACCCACATGTCCAGGGGAGTGGTGCCGCCCTCCTCCGCGGGCGCCGCCCCCTCGTCGCCGTCGCCGTCGCTGCCGCACGCGGAGAGCAGGAGCAGACTCGCGACGCCTGCCGCGGCCAGTGAGGTGAGCTTTCGAGTTCCAGCCATGATGTGCCTTTCGTTGTGCGTTGCGGTGTCGGTCAGCCCTTGAGCGCCCCGGCCGTCATCCCGGCGACGAAGAATCGCTGGAAGAGGATGAACAGGACCAGGACGGGCAGCAGGGAGAACAGCGATCCGATGATGAGCAGCTCGTAGTTGTTCGCGTGCGGGGTGAGCAGCGTGTTCAGTCCGATCGGCAGGGTGAACTTCTCCGCGGACCGCAGGACCAGAAGCGGCCACAGGAAGTTGTTCCAGATGATCATCCCGTTGAGGATGGCCATCGCGGCTATCGCCGGACGCGCGATGGGCAGCACGATCTTGAAGAAGATCCCGAACTCGGTGACACCGTCCACCCGCCCGGCCTCCAGCAGCTCCTTCGGGATCCCCAGGAAGTACTGCCGGAAGAAGAAGATGGTCACCGACGCCGCGAGGAACGGGAAGACGACGACGGAGTAGGAGTCCGCCAGCCCGAAGTCGTTCACCATCACGAAGAGCGGGAGCATCATGATCTCGAAGGGCACGGTCATGAGCAGCAGCACCGTGATGAACCAGAAGTTCTTGCCCTTGAAGTCGTACATCGCGAACCCGTAGGCCACGAACGAGCTGACCAGCAGCGTGCCGGCCACCTGCACCGCGGTCAGCACGACCGAGTTCAGGAACCACCGGAAGTACAGGCCCGAGTCGGTGAACAGCATCACGTAGTTGTCCAGCGACAGCTCGCCCAGCTCGATGTCGAGCGAGAGCCCGTTGCGGATGATCTGGTTGCCGTCCTGGAACGTGGCGATGAAGATCGCCACCAGCGGCGCCAGGACGATGAGGGTGATGAGCACCAGGAAGCCGGTCTGCACGGCGGCGAACAGCCCGCGCGGGAGCTCGTGCTTGGAGCGCACCTCGGGGCGGGGCCGCCGGGGCTGCGTCGAGGCCTGCGTCGCCGTGACGGCGGTGGTCGTGCGCATCGGCGCGCTCATCGGGAGTCCTCCTTCTTGAAGGTGCCGGTGAAAGCGAGGTAGGTGAGGTTGATCGCCATGATCACCACCAGCAGGACGACGCCGACGGCGGAGGCGAACCCGAGGTCGTTCTCCTCGATCCCCTGGCGGTAGAGGTAGCCCACCACGGTCAGCCCCTGGTTGTTCGGCGAGTTGTTGCCGGCGTAGAGCATGAAGCTCTCGAGGAACATCGCCAGGCCGCCGTAGATGCTGATCGTCGTGACGTAGACGAGCGTCGGCCCGAGGTTGGGCAGCGTGATCTTGAAGAACTGCTGCACCCGACCGGCGCCGTCGATCGACGCAGCCTCGTAGTAGTCCTTCGGGATGGACTGCATCCCCGCGAGGAAATAGAGGATGTTGACCCCGGTGTAGCGCCACATCGCCAGGGTGAGCAGCGCGGTCAGGCCACCGATGTCGTTGCGCAGCCAGCGGACCGGGTCCACGCCGAACAGCCCGATGGTCTGGTTGATCAGTCCGGTGCCGGTCTCGGCGAACATGAGCCGGAAGATGATGCCGGCGACCACGATGGACGTCAGCGCCGGCACGAACATCGAGGACTTGAACACGTTCTTCACGCGCTCGCTGCCGAGCTTGGAGTTGATGATGGCCGCCAGCACCAGCGGCACCGGGATCAGCAGCAGCAGGGTGAGCACCATGTACCGCGCGCTGTTGAAGAGCGCCTGCCAGAAGATCCGGTCGCGCCAGAGCCGCTCGTAGTTCTCCATCCCGACGAAGGCGGACTCGCCGAACAGCACCTCCTGCGTGCTCATGACGAAGGTGCGGCCGAGCGGGACGGCCCAGAACGCGAGCAGCGTGATGACGAACGGAGCGATGAAGAAGTACGGAGCCAGGCGCTGGGAGTACAGCACGTTCTTGACCGGGCGCCTGCCGGTCCTGCTGCTCGGCGGCGACTCGAGCCGTTGCGACACTGCCACTTCGGTTCTCCTGCTCCCTCGGCGTGTCGGCCGTCGTGCACCCTCGCTCGACGGCCGTGTCCTGCGGTGCGGTGGGCCGATCTCGCCCGCCGCGGCGTCGCCGTGCCGGCGCGGTCACGTGGCACGTCGACTGTGACGTTACAAATCTGTGACCTGGCTCATTACGACGTTGTAAGGCCGCCAGTGTTGCTTCCGCGGTGCGGGCTGTCAAGAACCGCACGGCGTGCACCGAGCCGGCCCGGCTCAGGTCCTGCCCGGGCTCCGCGCAGACCCTGCGCGGACCCCGCGCGGAACCCTGCGGGACCCCTGCGCGGACCCCGCGCGGACCCCGCGCGAACCCGGCGAGGGCCCTCCGCCGCCGCCGGTCATCGTTGTAGAGTGCGCCCTGCGCCGGCCTCGCCAGATCGGGGCGCATCCTCCGGCTCGTGGAGCCGCGGGGGCCGCCGGTGCGACGCCGGGACAAGCATGCGCCGGGGCGCCCCGCGGGGCGTCGACGGCGCGACGAAGAGCGCGGAGCAGCCGTCGTGAGTGTGACCATGCGCGATGTGGCGCTCCTCGCCCGCGTGTCGAACAAGACGGTGTCGAACGTGGTCAACGCGCACCCGCACGTCCACCCGGCCACGCGGGCGCGCGTGCAGCAGGCCATCGACGAGCTCGGGTACCGCCCCAACCTGTCGGCGCGGGGCCTGCGCTCGGGGCGGACCGGCGTCATCGGCCTCGCCGTGCCGGAGCTGCGCCAGCCGTACTTCGCCGAGCTCGCGGACGCGGTGATCGCGGCCGCCGAGGCCCGCAACCTCAGCGTGATCCTGGGACAGGCCGGCGCGGACCGCGCGCACGAGATGAACGTGCTCGCCCACGGGCTCCGGCAGACCGACGGGCTGCTGTTCAGCCCCGAGCGCCTGGGCACCGAGGACCGGGACCTGCTCCACGACGTGGAGTACCCGCTGGTCATGCTGGGCGAGCGCATCTTCGGCGGCCCGACCGACCACGTCACCATGCACAACGTGGCAGGCGCCCGCGCCGCCGTCGAGCACCTGCTCGGCCTGGGACGTCGCCGGATCGCCGTGGTCGGCGCCCACCCCGACCACCGCACCGGCCAGCTGCGACCGTCCGACCTGCGGGTGCAGGGCTACCGTGAGGCCCTCGTCGCGGCCGGCCTGCCCCTGGACGCCGGACTGGAGCGCGCCGTCGCACCGTGGCACCCGGAGAACGGAGCCGACGCCACGCGGGAGCTGCTCGCCTCGGGCGTGGAGTTCGACGGCATCTTCGCGCTCAACGACACCCTCGGCATCGGGATCCTGCGCGCGCTCGGCGAGGCGGGCTGCCGGGTGCCGGACGACGTGGCGGTCATCGGGTTCGACAACATCGCCAACGGTCAGTTCACGCTCCCGTCGCTGTCCAGCGTGGACCCCGGTCGGGAGGAGATCGCCGAGACGGCGGTCGCGATGCTCGTCGAGCGCATCGAGTCCGGCACCCGCACGCCGCAGACCCCGCGGCTGCACAAGGCCGCGTTCCACATCGTGGCTCGCGAGTCCACCGGCGGCTCCGGGCGACGCGCATGAGGGTGCGGCACCTCGACCCGATCACGCTCGGCGGCGTCACGGCGGACGACCGGTCCATCGTCGGGCCGGCCTCGTGGGACCCCGGCGACGACCAGCCCCTGCTGCGCAACGTCACCGTCCCGACGCTCACGCCGTACCTGCCCGCGGCCGGTCGGGCCACCGGCACGGGCGTCGTCGTCGCCCCGGGCGGCGCCCTGCACTTCCTGGCGATCGAGAACGAGGGCACGACGGTCGCCGAGCGCCTCGCCGCCGAGGGCGTCGCCGCCTTCGTCCTGCGGTACCGGGTCGCACCGACGCCGGTCGCCGAGGACGCGTTCGCGGCGGTGGCGCACCGGATCGCCACCGACCGTGACTTCCTCGCCGCCGTCTCGCGGGCGCACCGGGCCACCGTCGTGGCGGACGCCACGGCCGCCCTGCGGCTGGTGCGCGACCGCGCCGCCGAGTGGGCGGTCGATCCCCAGCGACTGGGCATGCTCGGGTTCTCCGCCGGGGCGTTCGTGTCGTTGGCCGCGACGGTCGACGGGACGGCCGTCGACCGGCCGTCCTTCCTGGCGCCGGTCTACCCCGCGTGGTGGGGCGACGTCCCGGTGCCGCAGCCGGCGCCGCCGATGTTCCTGGCCTGGGCGACCGACGACGAGTTCGGTGAGACGGTCGTCGACGCGTGCACCCGCATCCTGGGCGCGTGGTCGCGCGCCGGCGCCTCGGTCGAGGCGCACGCCTACGCGACCGGAGGCCACGGCTTCGGGATGCAGTCCCGCGGCACCCGCTCGGACCGCTGGTTCGACGCCTTCCTGGGCTGGCTGGCGGCGTCCGGGTTCTGACCCGGACGCGGGCGGTGTCGCGGCGGCGTCCTCGGCGGGGTCCGGCGAGGGCGGCGTCGTCCGGCGGCGTGCCGGGATGGGAGGATCGCGCCATGGTGAGGATGGTCGACGTGGCACGGGCCGCCGGGGTGTCGACCATGACGGTGTCCAACGTCATCAACGGACGGCCCGGCGTCGGCGCCGACACCCGGATGCGCGTCCTGCACGCCATCGACGAGCTGGGCTACCAGGTCAACGCGACCGCCCGCAGCCTGCGCACGGGGCGGACCGGCGCGATCGGCGTCGTCCTGCCCGAGCTGGACAGCCCGTACTACGCCCACCTGTCGAACCGGCTCTCCGCCGCCGCGCAGGACCGCGGCCGGCACCTGCTGGTGGAGCGGACGGGCGGCACCCGGGAACGCGAGCTCGAGGCCATCTCCTTCGGCCACCTGCGCCGGTACGACGGGGCGATCGTGAACCTGGTCCGGCTCGACGCGACGGATCTCGACTCCCTGCGCTTCGAGACGCCGGTCGTCTTCCTCGGGGAGAGCCCGGTCCCGCGCAGGTTCGACCACGTGATGATGGACAACGTCGGGGGCAGCCGGGACGCGACCAACCACCTGCTCGGCACCGGCGCGCGGCACGTCGTCATCGTCGGCGGCCGGCACGAGGACACCGAGGACATGGCGTCCCTGCGCACCCGCGGCTTCCGTCAGGCCCACGGCGACCGCGGCCTGCAGGTCGACGAGGGCCTCGTGGTTGAGGTCCGGACGTACTCGTGGGACGAGGGCTACCGCGCCGTGACGGCCTTGCACGAGGCGCGCGTGGCGTTCGACGCCGTCTTCTGCGTCACCGACGCGCTCGCGATGGGCGCCCTGCGCGCCCTGGCCGACCTCGGCCTGCAGGTGCCCGGCGAGGTCCAGGTGATCGGGTTCGACAACGGCGAGGAGGCGGACTTCCTCATCCCCCGCCTGTCGTCGGTGGAACCGGGCAACGACGCCATCGCCGAGCTCGTCCTGGACCTGCTCGAGCGGCGCATCCGGACCGCGGGCGCCGGGGACCTGCGCTCGCAGGCGACGACGACGGTCAACTCGCACCTCGTCCTGCGCGAGAGCACCCGCTGACCCCGTCCCCGGCGGGCCTGGCGGCGCGCCGCCGGGTGGCCCGACCGCGCTGGTCGATCGACATCGACGACGTCAGACCCGTCGGCACCCGATCGCGCCGGGCGACCGTGGTCCGCTCCCCCGGGGCGACCGACCGGCCGGCGCAGCCCGCTCCGGCGGCACGGAAGCACGAGGGCCCACCGGGGACGGCGGCGCGGTGGTGCCCCGCACGACGAGCTCGGTGGCGAGGTCGACACGACGGTGCTCGGGCGTGCGGCCCTGCGCCAGGTCCAGCACCATGCGCGCCGCCGTGCTCGCCATCGCCCGCAGCGGCTGCCGCACGGTCGTGAGCGGTGGGTCCGTCCACGCCGCGAGCGGCACGTCGTCGTAGCCGACCAGGGACAGGTCCTGCGGCACCCGCACGCCCCGCTCCGATGCGGCGCGCAGCACGCCGACGGCCTGCAGGTCGCTGCCGGCGACGATCGCGGTGGGCGGCTCGGCCCGGGACAGCAGGTCCCGGGCCTGGGCGTGGCCGGCGTCGATCGAGAAGGCGCCGTGCCGCACCAGCGCCGGGACGACCGGCAGGCCCGCCCCCTCCAGCGCGGTGCGGTAGCCGTCGACCCGGGCCCGGCTCGCGAGCACGTCCGACGGTCCGGCGACCGCCGCGACGCGACGGTGCCCGAGGGCCAGCAGGTGCCGCGTCGCTGCCAGTCCTCCGCCCCAGTGCCCCGACCCGACGGTCGGGACACCGGTCGCGACCTCGCCGTCGATGTCGACCAGGACCACCGGGATGCCCCGCGACTCGATCCGGCCGCGCTGCGTCGCGTCGAGCCCGGACCGCACGAGGACCACCCCGAGGGGACGCCGAGCCAGCACGTCGTCGACCCAGTCCTCGGCGTGGCGGTGCTCGCCGCCGAGGTCGGAGAGCACGACGCCGACCCGCGCTCGGGCCGCGACCTCGTGGACGCCCTGGAGGACCTGCACGGACCAGGCGAGGTGGGACGCGTCCAGGACCAGCTCGAGGAGCGCGGGGCGCGCGGCCGCCCGGCCGGGCGGGCGCCGGTACCGGTGCTGCTCGATCGCGGCCTCGACCCGCGCCCGGGTGCCGGGGGCGACGTCACGCCGACCGTTGAGGACCTTGGACACGGTGGCGACGGACAGGCCCAGCTCCGCGGCGATGTCGGCCATGGTCCACGGCGCGCCGGCTGCATCGCTGCCGGCGGTGGTGCCGACCTGTGAGCCCATGATCTCCCGTCACCTGGGTCGGGCCGGTGGGCGGGGTCCGGTGGCCCGAAGTTTACGACGTCGTAAGTCAGCGGTCCGGACATCGTGGCGTGCTACCCGGGCGCGGTCAAGGTCGACCGCGACCGGCGGCGCACGACCGGAGCCGGTGACCCGAGAGGGTCACCGGCTCCCGTCGTGCGGATGTCCCCGCGTGGGCTGCGGGGACCTTGCGGCTACTGCACGACGACCGCCGCGGTGAGGAAGGTGTCGAAGCGGTGCAGGAAGGCCGCCATCGCCTGCCGCGTCACCGGACGCGTCACGCCGAAGGAGCCGTCGTCGTACCCGTCGGCGATGCCGCTGGCCCGCGCCCAGGCGATCGCCTCGGCGAAGGGGTCGTCGGCGTGCACGTCGGTGAAACCTGGGCCGGTCGCGACCGCGGGCGACCCGGCCAGACGGTGCAGGAAGGCGGCGGTCGCCTGACGCGAGACCGGGGCCGCTCCACGGAACGTGCCGTCGGAGTAGCCGTCGGCGTAGTCCATGGCCGCCAGCCACTCGATCTGCGGGTAGAACCGGTGGTCCGGGCCCACGTCGGTGAAGGTCTGCGTCCCCGCGGCCGGCTGCCAGTCGTCACCGGCATACCGGTACAGGAAGGCCGCCATCGCCTGCCGGCTCATCGGCGCGGCCGGCTGGAACACGGTCTGCCCGTCCACCTGGTAGCCGGTGGACAGCCCGCGCTCGGCGAGCCAGGCGATGTCGACCGCGAACGGGGAGTCCGCCGGCACGTCGGCGAAGGCCGGCACCTCGGCGCTGCACATCGCGCTGATCGGGTTGTCACCCTGGGCGGTCAGCAGCGCCAGCCGGTAGGGCAGGTCGCCGTACGCGGCCTCGATCTCGGGGTCGCGGCCCTGGTAGAGGAACTGCAAGGGGGTGCAGGGGTCGATCGTCGGGGTCTGGTCGACGTTGCTGCGCAGCAGCTCCCCGTGCGACACGTCGCGCGTCCACGCGTCGGACTCGAACGTCACGTTGGGCCAGGCGAGGAAGGGGTTCTCCAGCGTGGCTGCCAGCGGGACCCACTCGTCCCCCACGGCATCGAGCGAGTCCGCCACCCAGGACCGGAACCAGCGCACGCCCTCGTCGTCGATCGCCTCGACGCTCAGCAGGTACCGACCCGTGTCGCCGATCCGGTAGACGGCACCGCCCTCGAAGAGGTCGAAGCGCTCGGCCTCCTCCTTGGCGATGACCGTCTTGGTGTAGCCGTTCGGGAAGTCCTCGAGCGTGGTCTCGGCCCGGTACAGGTGGCCGTTGTCGTCGGAGGAGTAGAGGTAGCACATCTCCTCGTCGCAGATGTTCCAGAAGTCCAGCCAGAACCCGTTACCGATGTTGTCCCGGATGATCTGGGGCATGTCGGCGAAGAAGTTGGTCGGCTCGCTCCACGACAGCGGGTCGCTGATGTCGTCGGTCGTGGAGTAGCTGGCGTTGCCCGTCTGGTAGACGAGGTACCACAGGCCGTCGGGCTCGTGGAAGAAGATCTGGGGTGCGGCCCGGTACCCCTCCCCGATGCCGGACTGGTCGAGGTAGGTGATCGGGGCGTCGTCCGCGTCGGCCCAGTCGGCGAAGTGCGTGTACGCCAGCGCCCACCCCTCGCCCTCGCCGGGGGTCGTCGTCATGAAGACGTGGTACTCGCCGTCGTGGAACACGATCGTCGGGTCCTTGACGGCGACCGACCCGTGGGTCGCGTCGGGCTGCGGGGTGATCAGGGGGCCGGTCGAGCTCCACTCGAACGTGTCGGGGGAGTCGGTGGCCGCAGCGGCCGGGACGGCGAGCACGGACGCGGCGGCGGCCAGCGCGAAGGCGGCGGCCACGCCCGTCCGGGCGGCTCGACGGGCGGCGGGCAGGGTGGATCTCATCGGTGCTCCTGGGTGGTCGTCAGTGACGGTGTGGTCACCGGGTCGCTGTGGGGTGGCCGTCGGCGCCGACGGCTCGTGCGGTGACCGCGGGCTGCTGCGCGGTGCAGCAGCCCGCGGCTGCCGCGGGGTGGGTGGCCGACGAGGTGCGACTCACCGGCCACCCAGGCCGGTCCCTTGCCGCCGGCCGGCTACCCCAGGGCGTTCCTGGCGTCGGACAGGAACGCGTCGTACCGGTGCAGGAAGGCCGCCATGGCCTGGCGGGTCACCGGACGCGTGGTGCCGAAGGTCCCGTCCGGGTACCCCTCGGCGATGTCGGCGGACTCGAGCCACGCGATCGCCTCGGCGAACGGGGCGGCGTCGGTCACGTCGCTGAACGTCACCGGCGCAGCCGCGTCGGGCTCCCCCGCCAGACGGTGGAGGAACGCGGCCATCGCCTGGCGCGAGACCGGCCGGGTGGCGCCGAACGTGCCGTCGGCGTACCCGTCGGCGAGCCCCTCGGCCTTCATCCACTCGACCGCGTCGTAGAACTGGTGGTCGACCGGGACGTCGGAGAACGTCTGCGTCCCGGGCGCCGGGGTCCAGCCCGCCCCGGCGTAGCGGTACAGGAAGGCCGCCATCGCCTGCCGGCTCATCGCCGATGCCGGGTAGAACCAGGTGTCCTCACCCACCTGGGTGCCCAGGGACAGCCCGTTGTCGGCCAGCCACCGGATGTCGGAGTAGAAGGCGGCCCCCGGCTGCACGTCGACGAACACCGGGGACGTCGGCCCGGCGTCCTCGGCCGCCTCGAACGACCAGGTGTCGACCTCGAACAGGTCCTCGCCGGTCGGGCCCTCGACGGTGAAGTACACGTCGTGCACCCCGCTGACTCCGGCCAGCGCGGCGCTGACCTCGGTCCACTGCCCGGGCTCGCCGCTCACGTCGACGGTCGCCACGGGCGCGGACTCCCGGTCGTCGAGCCGCACCCGGATGCGGCCGCCGTCGACGAGGGGGCGCACCGTCGCCGTCACCCGCGCCGCACCCGCACCGAAGTCGACCGCGGACAGGGACGTCCAGTCGCCGTCGTCGACGTCGTGCAGGGCGAGGTTGGGGGCACCGGCACCGAACTGCGTCGACGGGGCGTCGATCACGGTCGTGGCCAGACCCTGCTGCCAGGCGATGGTCTCGGCCTCGATGACGCGGTAGGGGTCGAAGTCGCGCACCTGCTCGGGCCCCGCGTAGGTGCCCACCACGGGCTCGATGGTCCCGTCGTCGTTGAACTCCAGCTTCTGGATGTGCGGGCTGCGGTACCCCTGCGTGGTGTCCCCGTTGATCCGCTTGTTGAGCGTCGGCGCGTGGTACGTGAAGTAGTACTCGCCGTCGAGCTCGAACACGGACTGGTGGTTGTTCCCGCCGGTCCCTGGACCGAAGAACTGCGCCTGGTTCGGGAAGAGCACGCCGGCGTAGGTCTCCTTGGGCCAGGTCATGGGGTCGTCGGAGATCATGTAGCCGATCTGGCCACCCCCGGGGTAGCCCGGCACGCGCGGCTGGTTGCCGCCGAAGTCCGGACCACCGAAGTGCGAGGAGTAGGAGAAGTAGTACCGGCCGTCACGCTCGAACACGTGCCCCGCCTCGAACGCGACCGGGGCGTCGACCACGACCGCCGACCCCTCGGTCGAGACCATGTCGTCCCCGAGCTCGATCGCCCGCAGGTTCTTCGGGTTGTTGAACCGCTCCTCGGGCGGCAGGTCCGCCGCGGCCGGGCCACCGCCGAAGTACAGGTAGGGCTGACCGTCGTCGTCCACGAACGGGGCCGGGTCGAACAGCCAGTTGACCCCCTCGGCACCGGGGGTGCTGCTGTTGATCAGGGTGCTGGACCGCTCGCTGCTCCACGGGCCGAGCGGGGACTCACCGGTGATGACGTTGCTCGACCCGCCGCCGTTCGCGTAGTAGAGGAAGTACTTCTGCTCGCCGTCGACCATCTTCGTGGCCATGCCGGGGGCCCACGAGTTGTTGGTGAAGGGGGCGACACCGTCAGGCCCCGCGACCTGGATCTCCCCGTGGTCGGTCCAGTTGACCAGGTCCTCGGAGGAGATGACCGTGATCTGGTTGATCTGGCCGTAGTTGATCTGCGGCGAGATCCCGGTCTGCGGGTCCGGCGCGTACCCCTGCGTGTCGTTGGTCATGTACATGTACACGCGACCGTCGTCGACGAAGCCGAAGCCGTCCGCGCCGAACTTGTGCGAGATGAGCGGGTTGTGCTCGCCCGGCAGCTTGCCCACGACCTCGATCGTCTTCGACGGCGCAGCCGGGGGCTCGGGCGCGGCCGCCCCGATCAGGGACACCTCGTCGACCATGAAGTCCATCAGGTGCAGGTCGGGCGCCGCCTGCGCGTCGGCCGGCGGGACCCACGGCGTCTCGAAGAACAGCCGCGCGGTGGCCACGTCCTGGCCGGCGGGGATCGTGAAGGTGCTCTCGAGCAGCGCCCACTCACCGCGCGTCGCCTCGACCGTCCCGACGTTGGTGTACGTCCCGCCGCCGTAGTGCATCGTGGCGAAGAACTGCTTCGTCTCGGGGCTGGCGGCGTCGTCGTACCGGATCCTGGCGGTGACCGTGTAGGTGCCGCCGGCCTGCAGCTCGCCGGACAGGTCCTGCATCGGACCCGACCCGGTGGTCGTCCGGCCGGTGATGGCGATCGCGCCCGTCCCGGCGAAGGCCTCGCCCACCACGGACAGCGTGCCGCCGTCGTCGGCGTTGCCGTTGTTGGGGAACCAGTCGGTCAGTCCGGCCTCGAAGCCACCGTTGACGATCAGCTGGACGTCGTCCGCGGCGGACGCGGGCAACGTCGACCCGACCAGGCAGGCCGAGACCAGCGCGCCGACCGTCGCCAGCGTGGCCCCTCGGACACCCGCTCGATGCATGTGCAGTAGTCGCACCAGATCCTCCTCGATCCTCTGCTCGCCCCGCCGGCCGTGCACCGGCAGGACGGACGTCCCGCTCCTCGAGCGGTCGCCCCCGTGGCCACACCAGCCGGTCCCGGGTCACCGCCGGCACCGACGCCGGCGACACACCTCGTCCGCTCCCCTGGCACGGACGTCGATCGCCCCCTCGCGGTCCGCACGGACCGGGGCGCGCATCCTCGAGCGCCCGACGACGACACCGCTGAGTGTGACGTTAAACTTATTGTTAACGCTCACACGTGCCCACCGCAAGAGGGGCGGGCCCCTGGGTGCGGCGCGAGGACCCGGCCGTTCAGGTCAGGTGCCGTCCGACCGCGCGGAGGATCGCCGCCCACGGCAGCTCACGGGTGCCGGGCGCGCGCGGCTCGGCCAGCGGCCAGACGTCGTCACCGACCAGGAGCTCCACGCCCGCCGACGCCAGGGTCGCCAGGTGCCCGGGCCAGGCCGGGTGGCGGGCGTGCGCGGCGTTGATGCACGGGAACAGGACCAGGGGGGCGGCCGTGCCGATCGCCTCGGTCAGCACGGTGAGGGCCTGGTTGTCCCCGAGGCCCAGGGCCAGCTTCGCGGTCGAGCCGGCGGTCATCGGTGCGGCGACGTAGACGTCGATCGGCGGGTGCGGGCTCGGTGCGCTCGGCAGCCGCGGCCGGTCGCGCACCGGCAGACCGGTCGCCTCCTGCAGCAGCCGGCGCTCGCCGACGTCGGTCAGCCACGCGCCCGCCGTCGGCGTCAGGGTGACGGCGACGGTGTGCCCGTCCCGCAGCAGCGGCTCGACCAGGCCGGTGCGCACGGACTGCACCCCGCCGGCGCCGGCCGCGACGACGGCGACGGTGCTCATCGGCTGCTCATCGGCTGCTCATCGGCTGCTCATCGGCTGCTCATCGGCTGGTCATCCGGTCACCGGTCAGGTCGCCGGGTGCGACGTGCGTGGCGCGGCCGGCCCGGACCGGACGGGCATCCCGGCCGCCAGCCGCTCCCGCTGCGGGACGACGGTGTACCGCGGATCCTTGGCGGACTCCTGCCCGGCCTCGAAGATGCCGAAGCGGGTGCACACCGACCCGGCGAGCAGGGCCGTCCCCGACACGACGGCGACCGCGCGGCTGCGCCCCGCGAGCAGGGAGCCCGCTGCTCCGGCGACGGTCAGCGCCTTGGCCGCCCGCATCCACCGACCTGCCGTGCCCCGGTGCAGCGGCTCGGCGGTGATCCCCATCGAGCGCTCCATCCGGTGCTCCATGACGAGCTCGAGGGCCGCCCCGCCCACCGCGAACCGGCGGGCCGGGCCGGTCTCGCCGACCGGCGAGGTGACCAGGCCCAGCCCCGCCGAGGCCGCCGCTGCGGAGCCGACGAACACGAAGGGCAGCTCCCGGTAGGCGGCGTGCCACGACGGGGTCGCCGTGTCGGCGAGCAGCACGGCGGTGTACGCCGCCACGGGCGGGGCGAACAGGGCCGCGAGCAGGCCTGCCGGGCGGTCCACGACGGCGGCCAGCCGCAGCGGCCCGACGCGCCAGCGCGCCGGCAGCATGGCGACGACCTCGGTGGCGGCGACCGCCCCGGCGAACGGTCCGTACAGCGTCAGGATCCAGGTGCCGACCGACATCGGCGACGTCACCTTCGCCACCCGCAGCATGTTCAGGAACCGGCTGGGCTTCCCGAGGTCGTGCACCAGGGCGACCATGGACACTGACAGCGCGGCGACGGCCCCCAGCCGTCCGGACCGGCGCAGCGTCGGGCGACCGGTCAGGTCGGCACCGGCGGCGATCAGCGAGGACCCCGCCGCGACGCCGCCGGCGAACAGGTACGTCGGGATGTCGGCCTCCCACGGCGACGGCTTGACGATCGGCCGCCCGTAGTAGGAGGTGAACGTCGCCTCGGGGACCATCGGTCGATCCCCGCCCCCGCCGCGGCCGCCACGACGCCGCCTCGATCGGCCGCCCGCCGAGCCCGGCGTGGCGGCCCGGTCCGGCCGCGCGTCCTGGACGCCGTCGCGGCCCACCGATCCGCCGTCGTGGGTCGCGGCGTCGTCGGTCGCGCCGTCGTCGGTCGCGGCGCTCACCGGCGCCGGCCCAGGAAGGACAGGGCGGCACCGGCCAGCAGCGTCAGGGCCGCGACCCCGGCCCGGTTGAACATGTGCGGCAGGTCCTTGGTCGTCACGACCGGGTCCGGCGGAAGGCCGTAGACCTCCGGCTCGTCCAGCAGGAGGAAGAACGCCCCGGCCCCGCCGACGCCGTCCTCGGGGTCGTGGCCGTAGAGCCGGGCGTCGGTGGTCCCCGCCTCGTGCAGCTGCGCGAGCCGGGCGTCGGCCCGCTCGCGCAGCTCGTCGACGTCGCCGAACTGGATGGACTGCGTCGGGCACGCCTGCGCGCACGCCGGGGTGCTGCCGGCGCCGAGGCGGTCGTAGCACAGCGTGCACTTCTGGGCGATGCCGACGTTCTTGGCGCCCTCGGGCCCCTTGCGGCGCTCGATCACGCCGTAGGGGCAGGCAGGCACGCAGTAGCCGCAGCCGTTGCAGATGTCGTCCTGCACGACGACGGTGCCGAACTCGGTGCGGAACAGCGAGCCGGTCGGGCACACGTCCAGGCAGGCGGCGTGCGTGCAGTGCTTGCACACGTCGGAGGACATCAGCCAGCGGAAGTCGGGCCGACCGGCGTCGTCGTCCTGCCCCGCGTGCGCGGCCGACGCCCCGTCGGGCGGCGCCATCCCGGGCATCCCCAGGTCCACGGCCTGTCGCCTCAGCCCGGACTCCTGCTCGCCCAGGGGCTTGGCCTGCTCGATGAACGCGACGTGGCGCCACTGGTTCGCGTTCAGCGAGAGGCTGTTGTCGTAGGACGAGCCGAGCATGTCGAAGTGCGTGGCCGGCACGTCGTTCCACTCCTTGCACGCCACCTCGCACGCCTTGCAGCCGATGCAGATGCTGGTGTCGGTGAAGAACCCCATCCGCGGGGGGTGGTCCTCGCCGTAGCCGGCATCGGCCGCCGGGTCCACCGGGCCGAAAAGGCTGTGCTTGCCTGCCATCAGGTGCCTCCTGCGGGGTCGGGCGTCTCGTCGCCGTCGTCGGGTGCCTGGGCCCCGGGACCGACGGTCACGATGGGCCGGGCATGGTCGTCGTGCACGCCGGAGCGGCGCTGGTAGCCCTCGACGAAGGCGAGGAGGTCACGGCCCGTCGGGCGACGCCCGGGCAGCACGTCGCAGGTGCCGGCCTTGCTCTCCTGGATCAGGACGTTCGGGTCCAGCGAGATCCCGAACAGGTCGTTGGCGGAGTCGCCGGTGACCATGCCGCCCGTCCCCCAGTGGTACGGCAGCCACACCTGGTGGATGACCCGGCCCTCGACGCGCAGCGGGGAGAGGCGGTCGGTCACCAGCACCCGGCCCTCGACCGCTGCGCGGGCCGTGACCACGTGGCACCAGCCACCGTTCTGCAGCCCGCGCTCGGCGGCGAGCTCCGGGGAGACCTCGACGAACATCTCCGGCTGCAGCTCGGCCAGTCGCCCGACGTAGCGGCTCATCCCGCCGGCGGTGTGGTGCTCGGTCAGCCGGCTGGTGGTGAAGACGTACGGGAAGACCTCGGCGTGCGGCTCCGGCGGGCTCGGGTTCAGGCGGTTCGCCGGCCGCGAGTACTCCTTGCGCGTGGGGTTGGCCTGCTGACCGTGGATCGGGTTGCGGAACGGCGACTCCACCGGCTCGTAGTGGGTCGGCAGCGGACCGTCGATGAGGCCCTTCGGGACGAACAGGGAGCCCTTCCCGTCGCCCTGCATGATGAACGGGTCCACCCCCTCGATGGCCTCGACGCCGTCGCTGCCCGCCGGCGCCCGGTACGACGGCGGCTTGGTGACCTCGAAGTCGGGGACGTCGTGCCCGGTCCACTCCCCCGCCGCGCCGCGCGAGGCGTCCCACCAGACGTAGGCCTTGCGCTCGCTCCAGGGCCGCCCCTGCGGGTCCGCGGAGGCGCGGTTGTACAGGGTCCGCCGGTTCGCCGGCCAGGCCCATCCCCACTCGGGCGCCACGTAGCTCTGCTCGGAGCCGGGCGTGCGCCGCGCCGCCTGGTTCACCCCGTCCGCGAAGACGCCGGTGTAGATCCAGCACCCGCCGAGCGTGGAGCCGTCCGCCTTCATCTCCGTGAACGAGGACAGCGGCCGGCGGGTCGCGACGTCGTACCCGTTGATCTCCATCAGCACGGCCTCGGCGTCGGGGTCGTCCGTGTCGCCGAGCATCGGGTAGTCCCAGGCGAGGTCGAGAAGCGGCCGGTCACGCTCGGCGGTGGAGCCCGCCAGGCGCTCCCGGATCAGCCGGCCCAGGTGGTAGAAGAACCACAGCTCCGAGCGGCAGTCGCCCGGGGGCTCGACGGCCTTCTCCCGCCACTGCAGCATGCGCTGGGTCTGGGTGAAGGTGCCCTCCTTCTCCACGTGCGACGCCGCGGGCATGAGGAACACCTCGGTGCGGCACTCCTGGGGCACGATCTCGCCGGTCTCGACCTCGGGCGAGTTCTTCCAGAACGTCGCGCTCTCGATCTCGAACAGGTCCCGCACCACCAGGAAGTCCAGGTTGGCCATCCCCAGCCGCTGCGCCTTGCCGTGCGCGGAGCCGACGGCCGGGTTCTGCCCGAGCAGGAAGTAGCCCTTGACCTTGCCGTCGATCATGTCGAGGACGGTGCGGTAGGTGCCGTGGTCGCCGGTGATCCTCGGCAGGTAGTCGAAGCAGAAGTCGTTCTCGGCGGTGGCGGCGTCGCCCCAGTAGGCCTTGAGCAGGTTCACGCCGTAGGCGCGCGCATTCGCCCAGTACCCCTTGGACCCGGGGTGGCTGATCCCGTCGAGCCAGTCGTCGAGGCTGTCGTCCACACCGGCGGTCGGCATCGGCAGGTAGCCCGGGAGCAGGTTGAACAGGGTCGGGATGTCCGTGGAGCCCTGGATGCTGGCGTGCCCGCGCAGCGCCATGATCCCGCCGCCGGGACGGCCCATGTTGCCCAGCAGCAGCTGGAGGATCGCGCCGGTGCGGATGTACTGCACCCCGACGCTGTGCTGGGTCCAGCCCACGCTGTAGACGAGCGCCGTCGTCCGGTCGCGACCGGAGTTCTCCGTGAAGGCGCGCGCCACCTCGAGGAAGGCCTCGGTCGACACGCCGCAGGTCTGCGACACCAGCTCGGGGGTGTACCGCGCGAAGTGCCGCTTGAGGATCTGGTAGACGCACCGCGGGTGCTGCAGGGTCTCGTCGCGCGGCGGGTCGCTCTCCACGCCGATGCCGTGCGTCTCGTGCTGCAGGGCGCTGGCCGTCTCGCGCTGGACGACGTGGTCCTGGTCGTCGCCGTCCTGCGCCGAGTCCCGGCCGGCGTACTGCCAGCTGGCGGGGTCGTAGGTGCGCGTCGCCGGGTCGAACCCCGAGAACAGCCCGTCGAGGTCCTCGGTGTCCTGGTAGTCGTCGCTGACGATCACCGCGGCGTTGGTGTAGGCCACGACGTACTCGCGGAAGTCCAACCCGTTCTGCAGCACGTAGTTGATGACGCCACCGAGGAACGCGATGTCCGTGCCGACGCGCAGCGGCACGAACGTGTCGGCCAGCGCGCTGGTGCGGGTGAACCGGGGGTCGACGTGGATCACCGTCGCACCCCGCGCCTTGGCCTCCATCACCCACTGGAACCCCACCGGGTGGGCCTCGGCCATGTTGGAGCCCTGGATGACGATGCAGTCCGCGTTGGCCAGGTCCTGGAGGAACCCGGTGGCGCCGCCGCGCCCGAACGAGGCCCCCAGACCGGGGACCGTGGCGGAGTGTCAAATACGCGCCTGGTTCTCGATCTGGATGGCGCCCATCGCGGTGAACAGCTTCTTGATGAGGTAGTTCTCCTCGTTGTCGAGGGTCGCCCCACCGAGGCTCGCGATGCCCAGCGTCCGCCGGACCGTCTTGTCGTCGTCGAGCTCCTGCCAGGTGTCGTCGCGCGCCTTGACCACCCGGTCGGCGATCATCTCCATCGCGACGTCGAGCTCGAGGTCCTCCCACTCGGTGCCGAAGGGCGCGCGGTAGCGCACCGTGGTCTGCCGCAGCGGGCTGGTGACGAGGTTCTTGCTCGCGGACCCCTTGGGGCACAGCCGCCCGCGCGAGACCGGGCTGTCGGGGTCACCCTCGATCTGGACGACCTGCTCGTCCTTGACGTACACGAGCTGGCCGCAGCCCACGGCGCAGTAGGGGCAGACGCTGCGGGCGACGCGGTCGGCGGTCTCGGTGCGGGCGGTCAGGCCGTCGGTGTGCGCGGACCGGGCCGCGGGACCCCGGCCGAGCGGGTCGGCACCGGTGACCTGGCGCACCACGGGCCACGACAGGAACGTCCTGCTCAGCCCGTCACCGATGCCCATGCCACGCCTCCTCGCGCGTCGCCCACCCGTACCCGACGGGTGGATCCCCGGATCCTCGCAGACCTGTCACCTGATCACGAGCGGGAACTCGCCGGCGGGCACCAGCTCGCCGATGACGGGATGCCCGGGCAGCTCCCCGGCGACCAGCAGCCCGCCGGAGGTCTGGGCGTCGGCGAGCATCAGCAGCTCGTCGTCGTCCACCCGGGCATCCAGGTGCGGGCGCACCCAGTCGAGGTTCCGCCTGCTCCCGCCGGGCACGAAGCCCTGCGTGAGGGACTCGCGCGCCTCGGGCAGGTAGGGCACCGCCGCGGCGTCGACGACCGCGGTGACCCCGCTGGCGCGCGCCATCTTGTACAGGTGACCGAGCAGGCCGAAGCCGGTGACGTCCGTGGCCGCCCGGATCCCCGCGGCCACGGCGGCCCGGGAGGCGTCGCGGTTGAGGGCGACCATGGTCGCAATCGCCTGCTCGAAGCGCTGCCCGGTCGCCTTGTGCCGGTTGTTGAGGATGCCCAGGCCGAGGGGCTTGGTCAGGGTCAGCGCGGCACCGGGGGTCGCGCCGTCGTTGCGCAGCAGCGAATCGGCTGCGGCGAGCCCGGTGACGGCCAGGCCGTACTTCGGCTCCGGGTCGTCGATGCTGTGCCCGCCGGCCAGGTGCGTGCCGGCCTCCCGGCAGATGTCGGCGCCGCCCCGCAGGACCTCGGCGGCGAGCTCGAACGGGATCCTGCTGCGCGGCCACCCCAGCAGGTTGATCGCGAGCAGCGGCTCGCCGCCCATCGCGTACACGTCGGAGAGAGCGTTGGCGGCGGCGATCCGCCCCCAGTCGTACGCGTCGTCGACCACCGGGGTGAAGAAGTCAGCGGTGGCGATCACCGCACGCCCGCCCGGACCGTCGTCGATCCGCACCGCGGCGCCGTCGTCGCCGTGCTCCAGACCCACCAGCAGGTCGCCGACCCCGGTCCCGGCGGCGCGCCCCCCGGGCAGGCCGGCCAGCACCCGCTCGAGCTCACCGGGCGGCACCTTGCAGGCGCACCCCCCACCGGCGGCGTACTGGGTGAGACGGACGTCGGTGAGCCCGGTGGTCATCGCGTCGGGCCGGTCGGTGCGTCAGGGTGCATCTGCCTAGGATGACCCGCGGAGGCGTTCCTCGTCTGGTGACGGGCGCGGTCTTCAACACCGTAGTGACCGAGCATCTCGGTCAGGCGGGTTCGATTCCCGTCCGCCTCCGCCACATGACGGGGTGTCCCTGGGCCCGCTCCGGCCCGAGTCGGCGCGGAGAGGTGAACGTGACGGACCCGCGCAGTGCGACGCCCCGGACAGACACCGTGCTGCGCGACCCGAGGCTGCAGGACGCGGCCCGACGTCTGGGCACCGACCTCGTCAAGCGGGTCGTGGCAGCGACGCTCGAGCGGTGCCGCGCCGGCGAGGTCGCGCCCGACGACGTCGTCGCGCAGGTCGTGGCCGGTCTGCCGGCGCACGCCACCGCCCTGCGCCGGGTCGTCAACGCCACCGGGATCGTCATCCACACGAACCTCGGGCGGGCGCCGCTGTCCGCGTCGGCCGCCGAGGCGCTGGGCGTGGCCGCCGGCACGACCGACGTCGAGCTCGACCTGGCGACCGGGCGGCGCGGCCGGCGCGGACGCTCGGCGCTGGCGGCGCTGGCCGCCGCCGTGCCCGACGCCGGCGGGGTCCACGTCGTCAACAACGGCGCCGCGGCCCTCGCCCTGGTCACGTGCGCGCTCGCGTCCGGCCGCGAGATCGTCATCGCGCGCGGTGAGCTGGTGGAGATCGGCGACGGGTTCCGGATCCCGGAGCTGCTGGAGTCGCTGGGCGCCCGACTGCGCGAGGTGGGGACGACGAACCGGGTCCGCCTGGCCGACTACGCCGCCGCGGTGGGCGAGCGGACGGCGTTCGTCCTGAAGGTGCACCCGTCCAACTTCGTCGTGTCCGGGTTCACCTCCTCCGTCGGGATCGCCGAGCTCGCCTCGCTGCCGGTGCCCGTGGTCGCGGACATCGGCTCCGGCCTGCTCGCCCCCCACCCCCGGCTCCCCGACGAGCCGAGCGCTGCGTCCGCCCTGCGCGCCGGCGCCGACCTGGTCACGGCGTCCGGGGACAAGCTGCTCGGCGGCCCGCAGTGCGGGCTCATGCTCGGTCGCGCCGACCTGGTCGAGGCCCTGCGCCGGCACCCGTTCGCCCGGGCGCTGCGGGTGGACAAGCTGACGCTGGCCGCGCTCGAGGCCACCCTCACCGGGCCGCCGCCGCCGGTCGTCACCGCGCTCGCCGCGAGCCCCGACGCGCTGCTCGCCCGGGCCGGGAGCATCGCGGCGCAGCTCGCGGACGTCGTCGACGCCCGCGCGGTGACGTCCGTCGCGGCGGTCGGCGGCGGGGGCGCGCCGCAGGTGCCCCTGCCGAGCGCCGCCGTGTCGGTGCCCGCCCACCTGGCCGAGCCCCTGCGGCGGGACGCCGTTCAGCCGGTGATGGGCCGGGTCGAGCGCGGCCGCCTGCTGCTGGACCTGATCGCCGTGCCCGCCGAGGACGACGGGCTGCTGGTCGACGCCGTCCGGCGTGTGGTGGTGCAGCCGGTCCGCCCGGACGGCGAGGCGTAGGCGTCGTGCACGTCGTCGCGACCGCGGGGCACGTCGACCACGGCAAGTCGTCCCTGGTGCGCGCCCTGACCGGGACCGATCCGGACCGCCTGGAGGAGGAGCGGCGGCGCGGCCTGTCGATCCAGCTCGGCTACGCCTGGACGTCCCTGCCCGGTGCCGGTGATCTCGCCTTCGTCGACGTGCCCGGTCACGAGCGGTTCATCACCACCATGCTGGCCGGCGTCGGACCGGTGCCGGCTGTGCTGTTCGTGGTCGCGGCCGACGACCCGTGGATGCCGCAGGCCGCCGAGCACCTGGCCGCCCTCGACGCCCTGCGGGTCGAGCACGCCGTCGTGGCGGTCACGCGCAGCGACCTCACCGACCCCGGCCCGGCCGCCGCCCGGGCGGCGGCCGAGCTGGCCGGCACGTCGCTGCGGGGCGCCCCCGTCGTGCCGGTGAGCAGCCGCACCGGCGACGGGCTGCCCGCACTGCGCAGCCGGCTGGTCGAGCTGGTCACCGCGGTCCCGGCGGCCGATCCGCACGCCGGCGTGCGGCTGTGGGTCGACCGCCGCTTCACGGTCAGCGGCGCGGGCACGGTCGTCACCGGGACGCTGCCGGCCGGGACCGTCGCCGTGGGTGACCGGCTCAGCACCGGGACGGGGACGGTCCGGGTCCGGGGCGTCCAGACGCTGGGCCGGACGGTCGAGTCGGTGTCCGGGGTCGCCCGGGTGGCGCTCAACGTCTCCGGCGACGTCACCGATCTCGACCGCACCAGCAACCTGACCACGCCCGGTGCGCACCGCTGGACCCAGGTCGTGGACGTCCGGCTCACCGGCGGGTCGGACGGGGTGCCGCTGCGGCCGATGCTGCACGTCGGCGCCATGTCGCTCCCGACGCGGTGCCGGCCCCTGGCCCGGGACCTGGTGCGCCTGACCCTGCAGCGTCCGCTGCCCCTGCACGTGGGTGACCGGGCGCTGCTGCGCGACCCCGGCAGCCGGCAGGTGTGGGGCGTGCAGGTCCTGGACCCGCTGCCGCCGCCGCTGCGCCGGCGCGGGGCGGCCCTCGAGCGGGCCCGCGTGCTCGAGACCGTGACCGGCCCCGACGTCCTCTCGGAGGTGCGGCGGCGCGCGGTGGTGGACCTGGACACCCTGCGCCAGATCGGGGTCCCCGACCTCCCGGCGCCGGCGTCCCTCGTCCGGGCCGGACGCTGGGTGATGAGCGCGGACCGGGCGGAGCAGGCCGCCCACCAGGTGCGCGAGGCCCTCACCGAGCACGACCGCGCGCACCCGCTGGACCGCGGTCTGCCGCTCACGGTGCTCGCCGACCGGGTCGGCCTGCCGTCGCCCGACCTCGTCGCCGCCGTGGTCCGCGCGCCGCTGCGGGTCGAGGGCGGCCGGGTGACGGCCGTCGACGGACTCCCGGCGGGGCTCGAGCGCGCGCTGGCGACGCTGGCCGGCGACCTCGCCGAGCACCCGTTCCAGGCACCCACCGCCGACCGGCTCGGTGACCTGGGGCTCGACGCGGCGGGGGTCGCCGCGGCGGCGAGGGCCGGACGGCTGCTCCGGCTGGCGCCGGGCATCGTGCTGATGCCCGACGCCGACCGGCGTGCGGTGGACGAGCTCGCGCAGCTCCCGCAGCCGTTCACCGCCAGCGAGGCGCGGTCGCGCCTGGCGACCAGCCGCCGCGTCGTGCTGCCCCTGCTGGAGCACCTGGACCGCGCCCGGCTCACCCGGCGGCTGCCGGACGACCGACGGATGGTCGTGCCGCCGCCGACGTAGCGGGCGAGCGCCCGCTGTCCCGATGGCAGGGGCCGGCGGCGGGCTTCGGCCGGAGGCTCGTTCCCATGCCGTCGGTTCGCGGTCGCCGCCAGGGACAGGGGTGCCGTCGCACACCGTGTCCGATCCTGCGAGGGCACCGAGCTGCGGACACACCGTCGCCTGGGCGGGCACCGGCGCGGCTGCTCAGCGGGTCGCCTCGGTGTGGGCTCGCGCCGGCCTGGGCATGGCCACGGTCGGCAGCGGGGCCCCGGCGCGTGACCGCTGGTTCGCGAGTCGGACCAGCGTCGGGTGAGGAATCGCGGCGGGCAGCGGACCGGGTCGTCCGACGACGTACCCCTGGACGGCGTCGGCACCCATGGCGGCCCAGGCCTGCAGATCCGCCATCTCCTCGATGCCCTCGACCACGAGCCTGGCCCCGGACCGGCGGGCGAAGTCGAGGATCGACTGCCCCATCGCCATCAGCGTGCGGTTCGTCGCGACACCCTGGGCCAGGCTTGCGTCCAGCTTGATGACGTCCGGGCACAGCTGGACGATGTGACGCACGCTGGACACACCGGCACCGGCGTCGTCCACTGCCAGCAGGACGCCGAGGCGGCGCAGGTCGCCGATGCTCTCCAGGAGCGCCGCGTAGTCGTCCACCGCGTCGTGCTCGGTGAGCTCGATCGTCAGCGGCCGGTCCGTGTGCTTCTGGACCAGGTCACGCAGCGCCGGGTGGATCAGCGTGGTCGGTGACGCGTTGACCGACAGCGGGACACCCTCGAGGCTTCCGCTCGCCTCCAGGGCGGACTCGATGGCCGCGACCTCCAGCTCGACCCGCAAGCCGGCGCACCGGGCGGCGGCGAACCAGGCGTCGGGTGGGCGTCGGGGCACCGTGTCGAAGCGCGTCAGGGCTTCCACCGCCACCAGGCGGCCGTCGTTGAACGAGTAGATCGGCTGGAACACGGGGTGGAACTCCCGCCGCTCGAGCACGCCCGCGACCAGGGGCACCAGGGCGATCTCGGCCGCACGTGACCCGGTCGGGAAGAGCACGCTGCTCATCGCCCCGGTGACCTCCTGGCCGATGCGCCGCTCGCGCGAGGCCAGCGCCGCGCTGACGACGAGGCCCACGCACAGGAACATGGCACCGCGCAGGCTCCACCCCGCGACACTCTGGGCAGCGCCGGTGGCCGAGTCGATCGGCATGAGGGGTCCGCACAGGATCGCCGCGGCGACGGCGGTCGGCACAGCACCGCGGGCACCGAGCATCATCGCGCTCAGCATGATCGGCAGATAGAACAGATGGGGCAGAGCGGTCCTGGTGCCCGCGACCGAGACCACCGCCCAGACGATGGCCAGCATCGTGGCCAGGACGACGACCGCCGCGGCGGGCGAGAGCCGGGCTGCAGCGTGGGACCGCCGATCCACGACCGCCGCCAGGCCCTGCATCACCGCCGTCACCGGAGCGGCGCGGGCAGCGAATGCACGGTGGTCGGGGACATGCCTGGCCATTCGAGCCCTCCGGACGATCTCATCGCGAGGCCCGGTCGGCCTCGTCGCTCACCATCGGCACGGAGCCCGCGAATGTGAACGCTCGCCCTCGACGGTGGCGACAGCATGAGGCCAGCCCGGTTCCCGCTCAACCCCCGTCCCACCGTCGCGCGCCCGGATGCGGGCGCCCACCTCGAACCCGTGCGCACGTCCACACAGGCCCACGGGCACGCGGCAGCCGCCTGTGAGCCACCTCACTCGTTCGAGCGGTGGACGGCCCGATGGTGCGGTATGACTGCATCGCCGTGACCTCCGGTCGGTCGAGCAGCGGCTCGGTCACGGCACAGTCGTCCCGCTGCCGCTGACTGCCGGGGGGCACCATGCGCTCGTACGGAGCCGACGAGCTCCTGCTGGCCGAGACCGCGGCCGCCACGACGACCTCCGACCGCGCGCAGGCGCTGCTCGAGGTGCTGCGCCGGACGGTCCCGTTCGACGCAGCCTTCCTGGCCATCGCCGACCCCCTGGCCGAGGGGTACCGCTCGCTGGTCACCGTCGACCTGGACGCCCCGGCGGTGGAGTTCCTGTCCGGCCCGCAGATCGCCCATGACATCGAGGTGACCGGCACCGACCGCAAGCGTCCGCCGTTGGGCCCGTCGGACCTTCCATACCCCGCCGAGGAGCTCCCGACCTGGGCCGAGTGCCTGATCCCGTCCGGCATCCACGAAGGTCTCGGCCTCGCCCTGTTCGCCCCCGGCGGGCGGCACGTGGGCCACCTGGCCGTGCTGTCCGGCAGTCGCCGGCCGCCGTCGCCGGAGACCCGGCGCCGACTCGCGCGGCTCGCTCCGGTGTTCGCGCACGGGATCGATCCCATGCGTTCCCTGCTCGCCGGCGCACGCCTCGTCCGTGGCGCCACAGCCGGCGCAGTTCTTCGCGCGGGCGGCGGCTGCGAGGCACTGCCCGGCCTGCGGACGGATGGGCTGCTGGCCCCGGGCTCGCCCGTCCTGGCCGCCGCACGGGACCGGATCGGCGGCGGGCAGGTCTACTGCACCTTCGTCTGGCCGCTGGGCGGCGCCCACGCCCCCGACGGGCACGTGCGCGTGACCGTCCTGGCCGCGCCCGAGGACGCGCCGCCCGACCTGACAGCCGTGGCCCTGCTCTCACCGGCGGCCGACCTGCGCGGGCTCACCCCACGAGAGCTGGAGGTGCTGGGCCTCCTGACCGAGGGGTGCTCGAACCAGCAGATCGCCCACCGGCTGGTCGTCGCCCCGCGAACTGTGGCCGCCCATGTCGAGCACGTGCTGGTGAAGCTGGGCACACCGACCCGGACACTCGCCGCGGTCCGCGCCGAGCGGGACGGCCTCTACGTCCCCGCGCCGCCCTGCCCGCGGGCGCATCACGCCGCCCCCGATCCCGCGGCCGTGCGGCACGGGGCCGCTCGGCCGCCGGCCACGAAGCCACCCTGAGCGACGCACGCCGACCACGGACCTCCGCACGTCACGTCCTCGCGAGACGAGCGGATCGCGCCGTGGTCGAGCCGTACCCCGACGACCTGACCGGCGGCGCCGCTCCTCAGCCGTCGCCGAGCACCTGTGCAGGAGGCAGGAGGTGGTGCTCGGCGAGGTCGTCGAGGAACGCCTGGGACCGCCCGAGGAAGAGCGCGAAACGGCGAAGGTCGGTCTCGTCCACGACGGGCTCCGCGCCGTCGGCGCCGGCTGCGCGGCGCAGTCGCTCCAGTCGCCTCCGCGCGTCGTCCGGGTCGAGAGACTCGCCAAGCGGCTCCCGGGCGCGCATGAGGAAGCGGGTCGCGTAGTGAGCCATGACCCGCTCCAGCCGCAGCTGCAGCTCGTCCCCGAGGAGCCGTGCGTGAGGGGTCGACTCCGCGCTGACGCCCCAGCGCGCCGCCAGGCAGACCACCGTGGCTCCGTGCATCAACGTGTGGAGTGATGCGTCGGGGTCCTTGGCCCGGAAGTAGTACAGGAAGGGGAAGCGCTCGAAGTTCTCGTCGATGGTCAGCAGGTCGTGCTGGAGGTCCTGGAGGTACGAGGCCCCGCCCAGGACGACCAGCCGCGTGGCCCGAGCGGTGTCGCCCGCTTGCGTCGAGACCATCCGTGCGGCGCTGCGGACGTCGGTCGTCAGCGGGTAGATCGACAGGACGTAGGTGATCGCTGCGGTCATGAGACCGAATCCGGCGGCGGCCTCGGCGACGGTGGCCAACCGCATCGGGTCGGTGGCCCCGACGACGTCGCCGTACCCCACCGTCGTCAGCGACATCCCGCTCAGGTACAGCGCCTCGGCCAGCCCCCGGTCGCCGTAGGGAACCGCGCTGTCGAACGAGAAGTCACCGAGGTTGGGCAGGTAGACCAGGGCCCAGCCGAGCCACATCAGCGCCGTCCAGACGGCGAAGACCGCGACGACGGCCAGCATCCCGGCCCCAGCCAGCAGGCCGGGACGTCCGACGGCCCGGGCAAGGGCCCGCGCCGTCGTCCAGACGGCCGCACCGGTCACGAGCGTCAGCGGGCCACGACGCGTGGGGTGCAGCACGGTGAGCACGGCGTCCCCAGTCACGAGCCCCACCAGCAGCAGACCGACCACCACGGCGAGCACGACTACCTCCGGGCGTCCGCGACGGGCAGGTCTCGGCAGCCGCGGCTCACGACGACTGCCCCAGGTCGGTCACGAGGTTCACGGCCACGGCGATCACCACGGTGCCGAAGAGGTAGGACATGAGGGCGTGCCCCAGCCCGACCTTGCGGATCCGCGTGTCCACGAGCGGCGTCTCCGGCACGGCGAAGGACATGCCGACGGTGAAGGCGACGTACGCGAAGTCGCTGTAGGCGGGAGGCTGCTCCTGGTGGAAGTCGATGCCACCGTCCCCGCCCGAGTAGTACAGACGCGCGTACTTGAGGGCGAAGACCGTGTTGACCAGCGCCCACGACAGGATGACCACAAGGACGGCGAGCAGCACGGTGAGCACCCCGACGGCGTCCCTCGTCCCGGAGCGGACAAGCCCCTCCACGACGGCGGCCAGGCTCGCCACCGCCGCGCCCAGCACGACCGTGTCCGTGACTCGGGTCCGCCCCTCCTCCTCGGCGAGATGCTTGGTCCCTCCCGGGTCGCGCGGCCAGCTGATCTGCCAGACCCAGACCAGCAGGGCGCCGGCGGCGACGACCCACCCGAGGAGCACGGCGGTCCCCGGGACGCCGAGGACCGCGGCCAGGGCTCCGGCGACCAGGCCGCCACCGAGACAGATCAGCAGGCGGCGCCACGACAGGATCGTCGGCCGCGGGTCCGGATCGGCCCCCGAGCTCCCCCGTGCGTCACTCACCGTGGTGGCTCCCGCCAGGCCGACGGGCGTCCGGCCCGCCTCGGACGTCGCGCCCGGCACGGGGCCGGCGCGGGCCCGGCGCGGGCCGGCCGACCGGCTCCGCGCCGGGCCCCAGGCCCTCCGCCCTGCGGCCCCTCACGCGCCCGGCCGGAACACCGCCCGGACGCACCCGTCCTCCTTCTCCTTGAACATCCGGTAGCCCGTCGGCCCGTCGTCCAGCGGCATGACGTGGGTGGCGAGGTGCTCGGTCCGCACCTCGTCCCGGCTCATGCGCTCGAGGATCTCCGGGATGAAGCGGTGCCCGTGCTGCTGGGCGCCGCGCAGGGTCAGCGCCTTGTTCATCACGGCGCCGAGCGGGAACTTGTCCACCAGGCCGGCGAACACCCCCAGGGTGAACACGGTCCCGCCCTTGCGGCACGCGTAGATCGCCTCGCGCACCGCCGGGGTCCGGTCGGTCTGCAGCCGCATCTGCTGCTTGACCTGGTCGTACAGGTACTGCGGACCCGGGCTGTGCGCCTCCATGCCCACGGCCTCGATGCAGACGTCCGGTCCGCGGCCACCGGTCATCTCCCGCAGCTCCGCCGGGACGTCGACCTGCTCGTAGTCGAGCGTGTCGGCGCCGATGTGCGTGCGGACCTGCTCGAGCCGGTTGTCGAACCGGTCGATCACGACGACCCGCTCGGCCCCCATGAGCATCGCGGCGCGGGCCGCCATCTGTCCCACTCCCCCGGCACCCCACACCGCGACGACGTCACCGGGCCGCACCTCCGCCCCGTGCGCGCCGGTCCAGCCGGTGGGTGCCGCGTCGGAGGCGAACAGGGCCCGCTCGTCGGAGACGCCGTCGGGGATCGCGAACGCCCCCTGGTCGGCATAGGGCACCCGGATGTACGGGGCGTGGCTGCCCGCCCACCCGCCGAGTGCGTGGGAGTACCCGTAGCAGCCGCCGATGGCCTGTCCCCACAGCGCCTCGGTGATCCCCGGGTTGGGGTTGCCGTTGTCGCACAGCGACCACAGCCCCTGCCGGCAGTACCAGCACTGCCCGCAGCTGGTGAAGGACACCACGACCACCCGGTCACCCACGCGGTGCTTGGTGACGCCACGGCCGACCTCGGCGACCGTTCCCATGAACTCGTGCCCGAGCACGTCGCCCGCGCGCATGGCCGGGATGTAGCCGCCCATGAGGTGCAGGTCCGAGCCGCACGTCGCCGTGAGGGTGACCTCGAGGATGATGTCGTGCTCGTTGTGGATCGTGGGCTCCGGGACGTCCTCGACGCCGATCTCGTTGACGCCCCGCCAGGTCACCGCCTTCATCGCACACCTGCCTTGGGTGCCACCTTGGTCCAGGCTTCCAGCAGCGCACCGCCGGGCGTCGCCGTCCGCCTGCCGTGCGGCACCGGGTCCACCGCCAGCACCTCCCCGACCTCGATCAGCTGCTTGGCCCGGCGCAGCGCGGACCGCAGGTCGGCCTGCGGATCCTGGCCGCTGAGGCGACCGACGACGGTGCCCGTCGACGGCTGGTCGCGCAGCCGGGCGGCCAGCTCGGTGCCCTTGCCACCGGGGGCCGGGCGGACCCGGGTCTCGATCCGGTCGCCGAACGCCGCCAGGGGCTCGGGGAGCCGGGCGCTGTCGACCTCGGACGGCTCGACGAACAGGGTCACCGCGAGCCACCCGGACGCCGACGTGCCCGTGCCTGCCGGCCCGCCACCGGACGGATCGACGGCCGACCGCGCCAGGCGGACGGCTCCCACGGCTCCGATGGCGACGACGGCCCCGACGGCGACCTTCCCGGCCGCGGCGCTCATGCCGTGCCTCCCGTGCCAGGGGACTGCGGCGCCCGGGCGAACTCCTGCACGATGCGCTCGCAGAAGGCGGGGAGGTCGTCCGGTGACCGGCTCGTGGTGATGTTGCCGTCGGTGACGACCTCCTCGTCCACCACCTCGGCGCCGGCGTTGCGCAGGTCGGTGCGCACGCTCGGCCAGGAGGTCAGGCGCCGTCCGCGTGCGACGTCGGCCTCGACGAAGTTCCACGGGCCGTGGCAGATCGAGGCGACCGGCTTGCCCGACCGGACGAAGTCCCGGACGAACTGCACCGCGGCGGGCTCCATCCGCAGCTTGTCCGGGTTCACCGTCCCGCCCGGCAGGAGGAGCGCGTCGTAGTCGTCGAGTGACGCGCCGCTGACCAGCTCGTCCACGCCGAACACGCCCGCGTCCTCCAGGTCGTTGTTGCGGGCCTGGATCTCCCCGGGGCTGATGGAGAGGACGACCGTGCGCGCACCGGCGTCGTCCAGCGCCTTGCGCGGCTCTTCCAGCTCGACCCGCTCCACCCCGTCGGCCGCCAGGATGGCGACCCTGCGTCCCTCCAGCGTCCCGGCCATGTCAGGCCCCCTGCCCGGGGTGCAGGACGACCTTGGTCCAGCCGTCGTCCCGCTTGTCGAAGTGCTCGTAGGCCTCCGGTGCCCGGTCGAGCGGCAGCTCGTGGCTGACGATGAACGACGGCTCCGCCTTGCCTCCCGCGATGAGGTCGCGCAGCTGCCGGTTGTACTTCTTGACCGGCGCCTGGCCGCTACCGATGTGCTGGCCCTTGAACCAGAACATGCCGAAGTCGAAGGCGAGCTTTCCCTGCTTGGCGAGCTCGTCGTTCGCCCCGGGGTCCTGCGGCACGAAGACGCCGACCGTGCCGATCTTCCCGGTGAAGCGCACCGAGGCGACGAGGCGGTTCATCGTCAGGTTCGCCTGCTCCTGGCCGTCGGGCTCGTGCGCCTGGTAGCCGACGCACTCGCAGCCGTTGTCGGCGCCCAGCCCCATCGTCTGGTCGAGAACCGCTTGCACCGGGTCGACCGTGGAGTCGTCGATCGCGATCGCCCCGATCGACTCGGCCAGCCGGAGCCGGTCGGGCTGCCGGTCGACGACCATCACCTTGCCGGCGCCGCGGATCGTCGCCGAGAGCGCGGCCATCAGACCCACCGGTCCCGCACCGAAGATGACCGTCTGGTCGCCGGGCTTCACGCCCGCCATCTCGGTGGCGTGGTACCCGGTGGGGAAGATGTCGGAGAGCATCACGTAGTCGGTCTGGCGCTGCTCGGCGTCCTCCCCGAGCCGCAGGCAGTTGAAGTCACCCCACGGCACGCGCAGCAGCTCCGCCTGTCCACCCGCGTACGGACCCATGTCGGCGAACCCGTACGCGGCGCCGGCCATGCTGGGCTCGGGCTGTGCGGTCAGGCAGTAGTTCGTCAGCTGACGCTCGCAGTTCTTGCAGTGGCCGCAGGCGATGTTGAACGGCAGGACGACCCAGTCGCCCACCTGGACCTTGTCGACGCCGTCGCCGACCTCGATCACCTGCCCGAGGTTCTCGTGCCCGAACGAGCGGCCCGTCTCGAAGTCGGTCCGCCCCTCGTACATGTGCAGGTCCGAGCCGCAGATGTTCGCGGAGGTGATCCGCACCAGGACGTCGGTCGGCCGCTCGATCCGGGCGTCCGGGACGTCCTTGACGCTGACCTGCCGCGGTCCCTCGTAGACGACTGCCTTCATGATGCCTCCTCGTCGTGGCGACCCCACCGGTCGGGGCACGGGTTGGGGCAGCCATTGGACTCCCGTGCGGGTCCGGTCCGGTATCGGCAGACATGCCCATTCCGTCTCCGATGTCTGCGGCGGCTGGGTGCCCCGTCGTGTCGGGCCCCGCTGCCCATCGCGTTCCCGCGATATCGGTCGAACGACCCATGGCAGTCGACATGCCGGTGGGCCTTGTCTTGGTCTGACCCGACTCCCCCACACAGGAGCAGCCCATGGAACTGACCGCCACGACCACCGTGACGCGGCCGGTCGAGGACGTGTACGCCTTCTGGCGCGACCTGGAACGGTTGGCCACCTTCATGGCCCACCTCGACGACGTCCGCACCACCGGGCCGCGGACCAGCCACTGGAAGGCGAGCGCGCCCTTCGACACGACAGTCGAGTGGGACGCCGAGATCGTGGACGAGGTCACCGCGGAACGGATCGCGTGGCGATCCGTCGAGGGTGCCGACATCGACAACGCCGGGGAGGTGATCTTCGCGCCGGCGCCCGGCGGCCGCGGCACCGAGGTGCGCGTGACGCTGCGCTACGACGCGCCTGCCGGGCCGCTGGGCAAGGCGGTGGCGAAGTACTTCGGCGAGGAGCCGTCCCAGCAGCTCGACGACGACCTGCGCCGGTTCAAGCAGGTGATGGAGACGGGCGAGGTGGTCCGCTCCGACGGCGCCCCGTGGGGCAAGCGGGCACGCAAGGAGTTCCCGCAGCGTCCGGCACAGCCGCTGACCGAGGACGAGTGGAGGGAGATCCAGGCGTGAAGGCGAACTGCTGGGTGAAGCCGAACAAGGTCGAGGTCCGGGACGTCCCGGACCCGCGCATCTTGAACAGCAGGGACGCGATCGTGCGGATCACCTCGACGGCGATCTGCGGGTCGGACCTGCACCTCCTGGACGGCTACGTGCCGACCATGCAGGAGGGCGACGTCATGGGGCACGAGTTCATGGGCGAGGTCGTCGAGGTCGGGCCCGGGGTGGACGCCTCGCGGCTACGGGTCGGGGACCGCGTCGTCGTCCCCTTCCCCATCGCCTGCGGGGCGTGCGCCGCCTGCCGAGCCGAGCTGTACTCGTGCTGCGAGAACACCAACCCCAACGCGGGCATCGCGGAGAAGATGTTCGGGCACCCGACCGCGGGCATCTTCGGGTACTCCCACCTCACCGGCGGGTTCGCCGGTGGGCAGGCGCAGTACGCCCGCGTCCCCTTCGCGGACGTCAACCCGCTGCGGATCGAGTCCGACCTCAGCGACGAGCAGGTCCTCTTCCTGTCAGACATCCTCCCGACCGGCTACATGGGCGCCGAGATGTGCGACATCCAGCCCGGGGACGTCGTCGCCGTCTGGGGGGCGGGGCCCGTGGGACAGTTCGCGATGGACAGCGCCCGGGTGCTCGGCGCGGCCCAGGTCGTGGCTATCGACAAGGAGCCCTACCGCTTGTCGATGGCCGCCGACCAGGGGTATGCCACCATCGACTTCGACCAGGTCGACGTCCGGTCCGCGCTGCTCGAGCTGACCGGCGGCCGGGGACCGGACAAATGCATCGACGCCGTCGGCATGGAGGCGACGCACGGCGCCGCCCACATCCACCTGTACGACCGGCTCAAGCAGGCGACGCGCTCCGAGAGCGACCGGCCGCACGCCCTGCGTCAGGCGATCATGGCCTGCCGCAGCGGCGGCGTCGTCTCGGTCATCGGCGTCTACGGCGGTCTGGTCGACAAGTTCCCGGCCGGGGCCTGGATGAACCGGTCGCTGACCCTCCGGACCGGGCAGTGCCACGTCCAGCGGTACATGCGCCCGCTGCTGGACCGGATCGAGCGAGGCGAGATCGACCCCACGCGGGTGATCACCCATCGGCTGCCCCTGGCCGAGGCCCCGCACGGCTACGACATCTTCAAGAACAAGGAGGACGACTGCGAGAAGATCATCCTGAAGCCGTGACCGCGGCCACGCGGGACAGCTGAGCCCGAAGACGGCCGGCCCGCTCGCCACGGCCTCGCCTGCCTCCGGCTCGGCGACACGTGTTGCCGGGCCGGAGGCATGTCGGATCGCCGTCGGCCGAGTGCGGCGCGCAGTCCTGCCGGCGCGACATCGCCGCCGCGCGCCCCCGTCACGACGCGGGTAGGCTCGGTCGTCGACGACATGGCGCCCACCGGGCGGCCACGAACGGACCGCACGGTGGTCCGCGGGACCTGCAGCGGTCTTCGTCCGCGCTGAGCATCTGCCTCCGTGACGGGAGGCTCACGAGGCGCCCCGTGGCCGGGAACCTCTCCCCCTCGCCGCCGCGCGATCACTCGATGACCGAGGCGGCCGACGGACGCCCGCGCCAGGCGTCCGCCGCAGCGGGGCGACCGTGCGGGAACACGTACCGAGGGTTTCTCCGGGCCCCGATAGCCGCGCCCGGGGATGCCCCAGGCGGCGCGATGAGGCCCCCGTCCCTCGGCCGGCTGCAGCGCCGCTCGTCGCTCCGCGGGCGAAGACGTCCCCCCACGCCGGCGCCGTGGCTCCAGAACCGGTTCGCCCGATGCACTCCCTGCTCATCACCGCACGCCTGGTCCACGGGGCGACTGCCGGGACAGTGCTCCTCCTGGACGGCCTCACCCGACGACTGCCGGGCCTGGCCGACGACCCGCTGCTCGGGGTCGGCTCTCCAGTTCTGGCCGTGGCTCGCGAGCGGATCGCGGACGGGCAGGTCTACCTGGCCTTCGTGTGGCCGTTGGGTGGCCGGCATGCCCCCGACGGGCACACGCGCGTCACGGTGCTCGCCGCACCCGACGACGTGCCGGCGCTCGTGGTGGGTGCGGTGGTGCTGTCGTCCGGGCCTGACCTGCACGGTCTGACGCCCCGGGAGCTGGAGGTGCTCGGGCTCCTGGTCGACGGGTCCTCGAACCAGGAGATCGCCCGTGCACTGGTGGTGGCCCCACGCACGGTCGCGGCGCACATCGAGCACCTGCTGGCCAAGCTGGCGGTCTCCACGCGGACGCTCGCGGCCGTGCATGCCTACCGGGAGGGCCTGTACGTGCCCGCGGCTGCCGGGGCGGGTCATGCAGGCCACGTCCCCTGAGCCGCCGGTGCTCGCCGTACGGGACCCGCACCCGGGAGTCATCGAGCTGCGCGCGTGCCCGGGCGTCGCGGTCCTCACCGCCTCGCCCGGGCACGCCTCGGCGTCGGCCGTCAGCTCCGGCTGCCCGCGTCGCGGCCGTCCGCGATGCGCTCGGCCACCCGCCAGGCGTTGGCCATGATCGTGAGCGTGGGGTTGGCCCCGGTGCCGGTCGGGAACGGGCCGCCGTCGACGACGAAGAGGTTCTCCACGGTGTGCGCCCGGCAGTCCCGGTCGAGGACCGACGTGCCCGGGTCGTCGCCCATGCGGGTGGTCCCGTGCTGGTGCGAGCAGTTCCCGGTGATGCGCTCGGGGTAGACCTTCTGCACGCTCGTCGCGCCGGCGGCCTCGAGGATCTCCGCGCTGCGGTCGATGAGGAACCGGCCCATCGCGAGGTCGTTCTCGTGCGGGGTGAGGGTGATGCGCGCGACCGGGAGGCCCCAGTCGTCGACGACCGTGTCGTCCAGGTCGACCCGGTTGTCGTGCTGCGGCAGGTCGTGGACGACCATGGACGCGGCCATGGAGTGGTTGAACAACTCCCGGTCGACCCGCTTGGCTTCCGCTCCCCATGCCGGACGGTCCGGGAGGGACCAGTTGATGGGCAGCGGGATCCCGACGCCCGACGTCGCCAGGTGCCCGCCGCCGGCGAAGCCTCGGCTGTCGTCGTGCCCGTAGAACTCGAACGAGCTCGCGCTGACGTAGCCGCCACCGGCCCACGCGTAGATCGGGTCGTCGAATGTGCCGACCGCCGAGCTGAACTCGTGGAACGTGACGTTGCGACCCACGAGGTCGTTCTCGTTCCCCAGACCGTGCGGGTGCTGCGCCGAGGTGGACAGCAGCATGAGGCGGGCCGTCTCCACCGCCCCGCAGGCCAGGACGACGACGTCGGCCTCCTGCTCGTGCAGGCGGCCCTGGGCGTCCTCGTAGACGGCGCCCTTGGCGCGTCCGCGCGCGTCGACGGTGATCTCCCGGACGTAGCTCTCCGGGCGCAGGTCGTACCGGCCGGTGGCCACCGCGTGGGGGACGAAGACGTTGAGGGCGCTCGAGCGGGTTCCGGACGGGTCGCCGTGCTGCTGCGCGAACGCACTGAGGACCGTCGCGGGGCGACCGTCGAACGGCTGGGACAGGGCGGCCTGCGGGGTCGGGAAGGTGTTCCAGCCGAGCTTCGCGGCGCCCGCGTGGTACTTCTCGGCGTACCGCGACATCGGCATCGGCGGGCACGGGTAGCCCTTGGACCGGAACGACTCGTACCGGTTGGCCCCGGCCTTGCCGGAGACCCCGAACGCCCACTCGACAGCGGTATAGTAGGGCTCGAGCTCGGCGTAGGTGATGGGCCAGTCCGCGAGCGAGGCGCCGGCCACGTCCCCGACGATGCTGTGGAAGCGGAAGTCGTCCTCGGTGAAACGCGGCAACCAGCCCTGCCAGTGCACCGTCCCACCACCGACCATCTGCGGCACGGGGCAGAACAGCTCGGTCCTGGTCTCCTCGTCGACGCCGTCGCGCACGGTCCGCGGGTTGAGCAGCGGGTCCGGCCATAGGTCGTACCTGTTGATGCTGGCGAGCTCGTCGCCGCTGAAGCTCTCCTTGGTGCGCCAGGGGCCCTTCTCGAGGGCGACCACGCGCAACCCACGCTCGGTGAGGACCTTGGCGGCGGTGGCGCCGGAGGCGCCGGCCCCGATGATCAGGACGTCGGTGCGGTCGTGGTTGGTCGTGCGGCTCATGTCGGTCAGTCCTCCGTGCCGGGGTGCACCCGGTTCTCGGCGAAGTAGTCGATGGTCGTGTAGCGGCCCTGATGGACCTCCGCGAGGTTGGCGGGACCGGGGAACCCGATCACCTGCCAGCCGACGTGGTCCCGGTTGCCGCCGTATACCGGGTCGGAGTAGAAGCCCTGGCGGGTGTGCAGGGCGAGCAGCGGGATGAAGCCGAGGTCGACCTCTGCGCTCGTCTGCTGCAGAGCCGTCTCGACCGGGGCGCCGTACAGGGTGACCTGGCTGCGGGCCAGGTCGGCCTCCTGCTCACGCCCCTCGGGGCGCTCGACCTCGCGCAGGACGTCGTCCTGCGCGTCGGGGTCGAGGTCGACGAAGTCGGCCCCGCGCTTGCGGGCCGCGGCGTCCAGTGCCTGGATGCCGGCGACGTACCGCTCCCGGACGAGCTCGATGCGGCGCGTCCAGGCGTCGCGCCGGCGCCCGGAGAGGGTCTCGAAGCCGCTGCCGTCCGGGGTCGCGTAGACGTACCGGGGACCGGACAGGTAGCGGTCGAGGAAGTCGATCGTCCCGGCCTCCGCCGCGCCGGGCGTGTCGTCGGTGGGGATCATCCGGGCCATCGCCGCGGCGACGGTCGCCCGCTGGTGCGGATCGAAGAACGTGTCGGTCATACGGGTACCTCCACCCAGGTCCGGGTGCGCGACGAGCGCACCACCGCGTCAGTGATCCGAGCGGCGCGGGCGCCGTCGGCGAAGGTCGGCAGGCCGGGCACGTCCTCGCCGCGGACCCGGCGCGAGACGTCGGCCACGAAGGCGTCGAAGCTGTCCTGGTAGCCCTGCGGGTGCCCCGCCGGAAGGACGGCGTAGGGGGCGGCGGCCGGTTCCAGTGCGGCGGGGTCCCGCAGGACGGTGCGGTTCACGTCCGTGCCGCCCACCCACAGCTCCTCGGGGCGCTCCTGGTCGAAGGCCAGGGAGGCGAGCGTCCCGTCGAAGGAGAACGCGAGGCGGTTCTTGCGTCCCGGCGAGGCCTGGGAGACGACGAGCGAGCCGGTCGCTCCGCGGTCCGTCTCGAAGAGCACCGAGGCGCCGTCCTCGGTCGTCACCGCACGACCGGCGCGCTCCGGGTGCACCACGGCGGTCCGTGCGGTCAGAGCCGTGATGCGGTGCCCGGTGACGAACTCCATGAGGTCGCACCAGTGGATGCCCACGTCACCGAACGCCCGCGACGCCCCGCCGCGCGCCGCGTCCACCCGCCAGTTCGTGCCCGAGGCTGCGGCCAGCCAGTCCTGCAGATACGAGCCGTGCAGCAGCCACAGTGTCCCCACGTCGCCGCGGGCCACCATGGCCCGGGCGTGCCGGACGGTGGCGTAGAAGCGGTAGACGAACGGGACGGCGGCGACGACGTCCGCCTCGGCGGCGAGCCGTTCGAGCTCGGCCGCGTCGGCGGGGTCGGTCGCGAGCGGCTTCTCGCACACGACGTGCTTGCCGGCCGCCAGCGCCAGGCGCACCAGCGACGCGTGCGTGTCGTTCGGTGTGCAGACGTGGACGACGTCGACGTCGTCCGAGGCCACGAGCTCGGCCGCGTCGGCGGACGCGGCCTCGGCGCCGAGCCGTGCCGCGGCGGACTGCCCCCGCTCCGGGGTGCTGCCGGCCACGAGGGTGACCACTCCTGCGCCCCGGCGGACCGCGCGGGCATGGACGTCGGCCATGAACCCCGTGCCGACGATGCCGTGGCGCAGCGGCTTGCCGTTCACTTCCGCCTCGCCAGGGCCACCGCGAGGATGATGATGACGCCCCGGACGACCTGCTGCTGGCTGGTGTCCAGCCCGGCGAGCACGAGCCCGTTGTTGATCAGGCCGATCAGCAGGGCGCCCACGAGGGTCCCCACGACGGAGCCGGCGCCGCCGAAGAGGCTGGTGCCGCCGAGGATGACCGCCGCGATGGCGGACAGCTCGTCGCCGCTGCCCCACTGGAAGCGTCCGGACTCGAGCCGGCCGGCGTAGAGCATGCCGGCCAGGGCGGCCAGCACGGAGGAGATCACCAGGACCTGGAACTTGATCCGCCGGGTGTTGATCCCGGTGAACTCGGCGGCCATCCGGTTGCCGCCGGTCGCCAGGACCTTCCGTCCGAAGCGCGTCTTGGCCAGGCCGACGGCGCCGATGACCACGACGATCGCCATCCACCCCAGCAACCCGGGCACAGGCCCGAAGTTGCCACCGCCGAAGACGAGGTTGTAGGTGGGGTCGAGGATCGGCTGCGGGGCGGACTGGGTGATCCACTGGGCGATCCCGACGGCGATGCCCAGCATGCCGAGGGTGACCAGGAAGGACGGGATGTTGAGCAGGCTGACCAGTGCGCCGTTGATCGACCCCACGACGACGCCCACCAGCAGCCCGGCGACGATGCCGGCCACGAGGCCGTAGTCGGAGATCGCCATCGCGGTGACCACGCTGGCCAACCCTGCGGTGGACCCGACGGACAGGTCGATCTCCGCGCACGCGATCACGTAGGTCACGCCCACGGCGATGATCGCGATGATCGCCGACTGCCGCACGATGTTGAGCAGGTTGTTGGCGGTCAGGAAGCCGTCGTCGCCGAGAGTCACCGCGAAGGCGACGAAGACGAGGGCGAAGCCGATGTAGATGATGTAGCGGCGCCAGTCGAACCCCTGGAGGAACGAGCCGGGGCTCGCCGCGACGGTGCCGCGGCCGGTGGCGGGCGTGGACGTGGTGGTGGGCATGGTCAGGCTCCTTGGACGGAGAGTTGGAGGGACTGCTCGTCGGGGATGTCGGCCCGCGCCAGGACGCGGTGGACTTTGCCGTCGCGCAGCACCACGACGCGGTCGCTGACAGCGAGCAGCTCGGAGTACTCGGAGGAGATGACGAGGACCGCCATGCCCTCGTCGGCGAGGGCGCGGATGGTCTCGAGGATTTCGGTCTTGGTGCCGATGTCCACCCCTGCCGTCGGCTCGTCCATGAGCAGGACGGCCGGGTCGGTGCCCAACCACTTGGCGATGACCACCTTCTGCTGATTGCCGCCGGACAGGCGGCGCACGGCCCGGGAGTCGTCCGCCACCTTGATCCGGAAGCGCTGGATCAGCTCGCGGGCCGCCGTCCGGGCGGCTCGGTCGTCGACGAGCGGCCCCCTGCGGAACCGGCCCAGCAGTGGCAGCAGGAGGTTGTCCCGGACCGAGTGGTCCAGGACGAGGCCCTGGGCGCGCCGGTCCTCGGGGATCATCGCGATCCCGGCGGCGATGGACGTGCGCGGGTTGGCGAGCTTCACCGCGCGGCCACGGATGAGCACCTCGCCGGACGTGATCGGGTCGATCCCGAACAGCGCCCGGGCGAGCTCGGTGCGTCCGCTTCCCATCAGCCCGGCCACACCGACGATCTCGCCGCGCCCGATGGAGAAGGAGATGTCCTGGACCCGCGGGCCGGCGGTCACGCCGCGCAGCTCGATGACCGGGACAGCGGCGGCGCCGGTGGAGTCGGCGGACCCGGAGTGGGCCGCGCGGAGCCGGTACTCCAGCTCGCCGTCCATCTGCTGCCCGACGATGCCCTCCACCACCTGTGCCGGGGTGAGGTCGCTCAGCGCCTCGGTGAGCAGGCAGCGGCCGTCGCGCAGGATGGTGATGCGGTCGGCGATCCGGAACACCTCGTCCATCCGGTGCGAGATGTAGATGACCGAGATGCCCCGGGCCTTCAGCCGGCCCACCAGGTCGAACAGGGTGTCCGCCTCGTGCTTGGCGAGGCTGGCGGTCGGCTCGTCCATGATGAGGATCCGGGCATCCTGGGCGAGCGCCTTGGCGATCTCGGTGAGCTGCCAGTACGCCGTGCCGAGCTGTCCGAGGGTGGCCTCCGGGTCGACGTCGACCTCCATCCGGGCGAAGACCTCCCGGGACCGGGCCACCGCCTCCCTGTCCCGGATGAGCCCGGACGCCAGCGGCTCGACGCCGAGGAAGATGTTCTGCGCCACCGTGAGGGTCGGCACCAGGCTGAACTCCTGGAACACCATCCCGATGCCGACCGCGCGGGCGTCGTGCGTGCTGCTGAGAGCCACCGCGCGTCCGTCGACCTCGATCGCACCGGAGTCCTTGCTGTAGACCCCCTGCAGGATCTTCATCAACGTGGACTTCCCGGCGCCGTTGCCCCCGGCGAGCGCGTGGACCTCTCCGGGCCGCACCTCGAAGTCGACGTCCTTGAGCACCGGGACCCCGTCGAAGCTCTTGTGGATGGCACGCATCCGCACAGCGGGCACGTCGACCGTCGCGTGGCCGACGTCGCTGTGGCTCTCGTTGACGTGACTCATGTCGCTCCCTCTGCGCTCTGGACCGTGTCGTCCGGGCGTCAGTCGACGTAGGAGTCGGTGAGGTCCGCGGGCGGCTCCTCGCCGTACACCGTCTGCCACGCGTCGAGGACGTTCTCGTGCGTCACCCCGAGAGAGGGCAGCGCCACGTAGGCGGGGGTGGGCTCGCCGAGGAGCGAGAGGGCAGCCAGCCGGGCCTCGGTGACCCCCTGCTGGTAGGGCCGCTGCGCGCCGAGCCCGACGACGGTCTGGTCCCGGGCGAGGCCGATCGCCACGTTGAGCCCGAGGTCCTGGGTCGCGACCTTGAGGTCGGTGCGCCCGGCGGAGCGGGCGGCGGCCAGCACACCTTCGGCGGGCACGTCCCAGACCGCCCAGAGGCCGTCGAGGTCGGGGTTCTGGCTCAGCATGGCGTTGGCCGCGGTCTGCGCGTCGCCGGCGAAGTCGGGGCCGGCGATGCCCTGCTCCGCGACGATCTCGATGTCGGGGTAGTCCTCCTCGATCGTCTGCGTGAAGCCGTCGAAGCGCTGCTGAGTCACGAAGAAGTCGGCCTCGTGGTAGATCGCGCCGATGGTCCCCTCGCCCCCGAGCGCACGGGCCAGCAGGTGCGCGGAGATGACGCCGTTGCCGAAGTTGTCCGCCGATACCGCCGACACGTAGTCCTCGCCGGCCACGAAGCCGTCGGGGACGTTGTCCATGAAGACGAGCTTCACGCCCGCCTCGGCGGCCGCGCGGTACGCGCCGGCGGTCGCCACCGGGTCGGTGGGCAGCGAGACGATGACGTCGGGCTGCTGCGTCAGCGCGTTCTCGATGTCCGACACCTGCTGAGCCGGGTCGAAGTCGGCGTCGGTGACGGAGGTGACCTCGATGCCGAGGCGGCCGAACTCGTCCCGCAGACCCTTGATCTGCGACGTCGACCAGTCGTCGCCGGCGTAGTGCATGACGATCGCGGCGCTCGCGCCGAGCGCCTTGACCTGCTCGACCTGCTCGTCGGTCAGCTCGGCCGCCTCGGCCGACTCGGGCTCCTCCCCGTTCGGGCCGGTGCTGAGCACCTGCGCCTCGACCTCGGCGAGAGCGGCGTCGACCTGCTCGAGGAAGCCTTCGTCCACCTCACCCGCGGGCTGCGACGCGCCGCCGTCGGCGGGGGTGCAGGCGGTGAGGACGAAGCAGAGCGCGGCGGGGAGGGCGAGGTAACGGACGGCGAGGTCGCGGCGTCCGGACCGGGTGATTCCGGGCATGGCTGTGCCTTTCGATGGGTGTGGCTGAGGGTGGGGCGGGGAGAAGGCAGGGAGTGCGGCGGTGGAGGACCGTCAGGCCGGCAGGCGGCTCAGCAGCTCCGTGAGATGGGCGTGGCTGACGGCCGCGGCGTCCCGGGGGGCACCGTCGGTGGAGTCGAGCTCGACGACGAGCCAGCTGTCGTACCCGGTCTCCACGACGGCGCGCACGACGTCGTCGAGGTCGAGGTCGCCCTGGCCGAGCGGCAGGAACGTCCCCGTGGCCAGGTCGATGTCCTTGAGGTGCACGTGCGCGAGCCGCTCGGGGTAGCGGCGGATGAGCGTCGCCGGGTCCCCGCCACCGGCTGCGAGATGCGCCGTGTCGGGGCAGAAGCCGATCCGGGTGACAGCCATCAGCCGCTCGAGCTCCGCCGGTGACTCCACGATCGTGGACAGGTGCGGGTGGTAGCTCGCCTCCAGCCCGTGCTCCGCGGCGAGGTCGCACACCCGGTCGAGCGCTGCGCCCAGCCGGTCGTAGTCCTCGTCGGGAGTTCCCTCGGCCCGGCGGGCTCCCCCGCCGACCACCAGGCGTGAGGCGCCGAACTGACGTGCCAGCTCGCAGGCGCGGCGGAGACGAGCCATCTCGTCGGGCAGGGCGTCGGCGTACACGAAGTTGGCACCCGAGTAGACGCTGACCAGCTCGACGCCCGCCGAGGCGAGCGCGTCGAGGAACGGCTGCGGGTCGTCGGCGATCGCGGCGAGGTTGCCGTCGAACACCTCGGTCCCCTCGTACCCGGCGGCGCCGATCTCCCGGACGGCGTCGACGATCGAGCCGTTCGAGAGGTAGTAGAGGTCCTTGACGCTGGTCACCCCGGCGGGATGGCCCACGACTCCGCCCCAGGTGATGGTGTGGTGAGCGATGCGCATCGTCGCGCCCTTCTGACTGGTGTGGTGCACCACGGCCCGGCCGTGGTCTGGACAGCTGTCGGTGCCGCTGCGCCCGCAGGACGGCGTTCCTCGATGGGGCGGTGCGGCTGCAGCCCGCACCGCGAGACCGCACCGCGTGAAGGCGGCGCCGCCGGATCGGTGCTCCGGTGCTGCGCGCCGCTCCGGTGTCTCAGCCGGGGGTGACGGACCGCGTCAGGGTCGAGCACGTCCCCCGCGGCCTCGTCGTCCGAGACGGCTCGACGTCGCGTGGGCTCGCTCCCCCGCGTCGACCGACTCACGAGGTACCCAGGGGCTCGTCCTGGACGACATCGACGATCTCCCTCGATCGGTGCGGTGGTGGTGGTGCAACTGCCTGGGACGTCGCCCGTCGGCACGTCCGCGCCGCTCTGCCTCGATCCCGGGCAACGCCGACGTCACGAGTGTGAACGTTCGCCCTCGGTCCAGTCAAGCCCGATGGCGAACGTTCGCCCAACCGATGGGCGATCGCAGCGCGTCCAGGAGCCGTTCTCGTCCTGCCTCCGAGACTGCGTCGCCCACTGCGTCGCCCACCGGGGCGTCCCGGCGGTCAGGGACGAGCGGTCGACCGACGGACGATCAGCTGCGGGGTGGCGGGCGTCGTGTCCGGCTCCCGGCCCTCGATCAGGCCGAGGAGGATCTCCATGCATCGTGCACCGACGGTGGCGAACGACTGCCGGACCGTGGTCAGCGGCGGGTGCACCTCGGACGCGAACTCGTTGTCGTCGAACCCCACGACGGAGATGTCCCGCGGGACGGATGCGCCGGCTTCGTACAGGGCACGCATGAAGCCGAGCGCCATGAGATCCGAGGCGATGAAGATCGACCTCGGCAGTCCCTCCGCGGACATCCGCTGCCCGATCCGGTACGCGCTCTCCCCCGTCCAGTCCCCGAACTGCACCGTCGCGGCCGGCAGGCCGTGGGCGCCCAGCTCCGCCTGCCAGCCGCGAAGCCGCACCTGGCCGTCGAGCCACTCCTGGCTGCCGGCCAGGTGGGCGATGTCGCGGTGCCCGAGGTGCACGAGGTGACGGACCGCCAGCCGCGCGCCGAGCTCCTGGTCCTCGTAGAACACCGTGATCCCCGGCTGACTCGCTTCCCCGGGCGCCAGCATCACCACCGGGATCCCGGCGGAGGTCCTCTCAGCGACGTGGGCCATCGACACGCGAGGTGCGATGACGACGATGCCTTCCACGTCCCGCTCGTTGAAGTCGCGGAAGGTGTCCGCGAGCAGCTCCCCGCTCGGGTTGCTCATCGTCGCGACCAGCGCGGTGTACCCCGCGTTCCGGGCCGCGGACTCGACCGCGGCCAGCGTGCTCACCGGGCCGAAGCGGGGTGAGGCGTCGGCGATGACCCCGATGGTCCGCGACCGCTTCGTCACGAGCGCACGGGCGGCCTCGTTGCGCCGGTAGCCCAGCTCCGCGATCGCGGCGAGCACGCGATCCCGGGTCGCGATCGAGACCCGCGGCCCGTCGTTGATGACGCGCGAGACCGTCTGGTAGGAGACCCCTGCCTCCCGGGCGACGTCCTTCAACGAGGGCGGCCTGGCCCTGGACATCACCATGCTCCTCCGAGGTTCGGTTCGCGTGCGGCCGTGGAGGCGCTCGTGGCCCGGTCCCCCAGCGCAGCGCCGACACGCGCCACGGGGATCGGGCCGGCGGTTCCATCCGTAGCGTAGAGGTCGGTCGAGAGGTGTCGACCCGAGGTGCCGAGCGAGCCGCCGTGGGCCCAGCCGGATCCACCGTGTCGCCGCACCACGGCAGCGCCTGGGCCCGGCACGCGTCGGGCCGACGGGAGCGGCACCGACACCGCGGCCGGCGCCGTGCCCACCCGTCGACCACACGACCAAAGGCCCTGCCGCTCTCGTGAGCGACAGGGCCTCTGCCTGCTACGTCGTCGTCGTCGGGGCAGGCCCCCATTTGTGAACCCCGCGGTCATGAGCGGCACCTCATCGGCGTGCGGCAGGGCTCGTCCGACGACGGGCCCACGGCCATCCTCGCTCGCTGGGACCGGCGGGCGAAGGGCGACGTGTCATTGTGCTTCGGCGCTCGAGAGTGCCGGCGTGGCCAGCAGCCGGATCTGCGAGAAGTCCACGGTGGCGAACATGTCGCGGATCGAGTCCAGGCCGTAGCAGGCGGCTGCGGCGACGAAGCCGTTGCACGTGTCGTTGTCGTCGCCCTTGACCTTGCCGACGGCACCGGAGAACTTCGTCGCCTCCGGGGCGCTGAGCCAGTAGGACGTCATGAAGCCCTCGCACTGGATACCCGGTGCTGCGTAGCCGAACATGCGGCCGGGGAGCGAGACGCCTTGCTGCATGCCGTGGAGCACCACTTCGGCCACATCGACGAATTCCGGGACACGGGCCGCACGTGCGACCTCGAGCAGGTCACCCACGAACTCCAGGAACACGTCCTCGACATAGGAGCCGCCGGGGATCGCGTCGCACACCGCCCACCCCGTCGTCCGGAAGTCCGCGTCTGCCAGCAGCGTCCCCTCCGGGAACGGCACGTCCCAGCAGAACAGCCAGGAGCTGGCGACCTTGGCGGCGCGCACAGCGCCGTCGAGATGGCGAGGGTCCCCGCCCAGCCGGTACGCGGTGATCAACGAGCGCATCGCGAACAGCACGCCCGTCGAGTCGACCTTGACCGACTTGATCTGAGCGGTGTCGTTCAGCCCGCCGCAGTAGCGCACGCCCTGGACGAACGTCCGCAGGATGTGGTCGGCGGCGCGCAGGGCAGCCGAGGCGTACTCGGCCCGACCCGTCAGCCGGTGCAGGTCTGCCAGCACCGGGACGGGGAAGATCGCACCGGAGCCCTGCTCGAGGTCGCTCTTGCCGAACCACTCCGTCGGCTCGGTGAGCGGGCTGCCGTCCGGCGAGTACGCCCGGTACCAGGATCCGTCGTCCCGCTGGGTCGCCAGCAGGAAGCTTCCGAAGCGCTCTCCCGCCCGCAACCACTCGGGCTGGTCGACACCGTGGCGCTTCTCCTCCTCGTAGCCGAGCAGCACGGCGTGCACCGCCTCGCACATGGTGCGCGTGTAGTTCCCCGGCACGCCGCGCAGGCGCGCCGCGACGGGAGCGAGGGCGTCCGTGATCTGGGATCCGAGGTAGTCCCGCAGGGTCTCCTCGTCCTGCGCGTACTGGAACGGCATGAGGATGCCGGTGAACCAGTCCACGAACTGGCCTCGCTGGGTGTCGTACAGGCCGTCGCAGAACCCGTTGTCGTGCTGGCACGACCGCACGAAGAAGTCGTTGACCCGCCGCGCGCGGTCCGTCCACAGGCGCACGCCGTCGCGGTGCCCCCGCCGCAGACCGGCGAGCGCGAGGAGCGACTGCGCGCCCGTGAAGCCGAACTCGAGAAGGGAACCGAGCGTCCGCCCGTCCCGTGGCGAGAAGTGCGTCAGGTATCCGGCCGGCTCGCGGGGGTCGTCCGCCGCGGACCATTCCCGGTAGTACTGCTGGGTCAGCGAGAAGCGATGTGCCTCGATCTCCTCGAGCGGCAGGGGCAGGGGGCTCGGAGCCGTGCCGAGCCGGACCCACTGGCGCCGCGACACGGACCAGATGGCTTCGGTCAGGTCGGGCGCGTCCACCACGCTGAGCTCGTACGTGACCGAGCTCCTGAGCCCCGTCTCGTTCGGCAGGTACCCCGCCCAACCCCGCCCCGAGGTGTCCAGGCAGTAGGAGCGCTCTTCCCGGAACGGATAGCCGGCTCGCAGCACCAGCGGGCCGTCCTGCGCCGCGACGACACCGAGCGAGCCGATGTCGGTGTCAGCGATCACGGCCCCGGTGACCAGCTGCTCGGGGGTCACCGCGGAGTCGTGCCGGGGCGCCTCGACGCGCGCCAGGCACAGGCCGTACTGGGCGCTGGGCAGGAAGGCGAGTGCCGCGAGGTGCCCGTTGCGGTCGTCGCGGAACTCGTGGACGTCGGTCCCCAGGTAGTCCTCGCGGCCGTCGAGATCGGTGTCGTTGAGGTTGTACAGGTTGCCGGAGATGAACAGCTGCCACTGCTCGCTCGGACCGACTGCCGGGCCCTCCACCGCGAAGTCCCAGCGCACTCCCGCGGCTGTCGCAGCCCGGCGGACGACGACATCCCTGCGGACGACGACGCGGCCCTCGTCGCCGACGGCGTGCCAGCGGTCGCTGATCTCGATCTCGCTGCCGTCGTCGGTGACGACGGTCGCTCCCGCGACCAGCGCGTCACCGTCGTGGCTCAGCGTCTGGTAGGCGCTGGCCACACCGGCGCCGTCCGTCGTCTCCACCTGCACCGGTGCAACCGCCCGAACCAGCGTCTGCTCGCCGGCACGCACAACCACGACATTCCCGCCGTCTGCGACGGAGACCTCTACGTGCACCATCTTCTCCTTCTCGAAATTTGGGGTCGACCGGCGAGCGACCTCGCGGCGACAGCCGGACGCCGGACCGCCTGCGCGGTGCGGCACCGTTTCCCGCAGGGCTGTCGCACGGTGCACGCGCCTCGCGCTGCTCGCGTTAGGGGGACGTCAGGACCGCCCGGTCCGGTTCGATCACGCGCTCGTCGTCGTCCCTGGGGACGCTCCCGCCGGACGACAGCGGCGTGTAGTCGAACCAGTCGAACCATCCCCGGCCGCCACCGGCTCCCGCCGCATACATGCCGACCATCACGCCGGTGAAGCCACCGGCGACCTCGGCGCTGAGGAACTTGGCGTCCACGGGCGGGGCCGCGACCTCATGGCCGGCGTCGTCGACCATGCTGAAGACGTACGAGTCCACACTGCCGCGCACGGTCACGTCGACCTCGGCGAGGCCGTGCGTGGTCCCGAGCGTCCGGACCAGGTCGAGGCGACCCAGGCGGATCCGCAGGACGATCTCGTTGACCGCACCAGCGCGGCGCAGCCCGAGGGCGTAGTGGTGGTCTCCGTTCATGCGCACGGCGATCCCCGCCTCGTCTCCCTCGGCAGCCGCCTCGAGACGGAGCCGGGCACCGGCGGTGAACGCGTGGTGCTGCTGACGACGTCCGACGAAGGTGGGCGACGGGCCGTCCAGTCGGGACTCCGTCGGCAGGGCGAGCAGACCGCGCCGCGCGTGCAGGACGGCCGGCTCGAGCGGGCGCCGGACGAACTGCCAGCACGGTGCGAGCCGGTCCGCGCCGAAGTCGTCGCGCACGGGCGGCGGCTCGGCGCCCGTCGCCGGCAACCCGGGGCGCTGCTGCACCGCGGCCACCTCGCCGCGCTCCCCCACCCGGGGCCATCCGTCGTCGGTCCAGCGCACGCGGGCCAGGAACGTCTCTCGTCCCAGCAGGTGACGCGGCCACTGGCCGACCGGCCGGACTCCTAGGCAGACCATCCACCACTCGTCATCCGCCAGCTCGACGAAGTCGGCGTGGCCCATCGCCTGGAACGCGCTGGTCATCCCGGCATGGCTCACGACGGGACCGTAAGGCGACGCCGAGAACGGTCCCCAGGGCGAGGTGGACCGACCCACTCCCACCCGGTGCCCGTACTCCGTGCCGCCCTCGGCGGTCAGCAGGTAGTAGTAGCCGCCGCGTCGGAACAGGTGGGGACCCTCGGGATAGCGCGCACCGGTCCCGCCCCAGATGAAGCGCGGTGCCACGAGGACCTCTCCCGTGGCCGGGTCGACGACCGACTGCTGGATCCCGCGCTCGAAGTCCGGCTCCGCCAGGTGCGGACCGCTGGGGTCCGGTTCCACGTTCGAGGTGAAGTAGACCTCGTCGTCGGCGAAGTAGAGGGAGGGGTCGATGCCGTTCTGGTCCACCCATACGGGGTCCGACCACGGACCAGCGGGGTCCGTCGCCTGGACGATGAAGTGCCCGCGGCCCGAGACGTTGGTCGAGGTGACGTAGAACGTCCCGTCGTGGTGACGGATCGTGGGGGCGAAGATGCCACCCGAGTCCGGGGCGCCGCTCAGGTCGACCTGGCTGACTCGCGTGAGCACGTGCCCGATCTGCGTCCACGACACCAGGTCGGTGCTGGTGAAGATCGGGATCCCGGGGAAGTACTCGAACGAGCTGGTCACCAGGTAGAAGGTGTCTCCCACGCGACAGATGCTGGGGTCCGGGTGGAAGCCCGGGATCACCGGGTTCGCGAAGGTGTCCGCGGAAGTCATCCCTTGACCGCCCCTGCCATCAGGCCCTGCACCAGGTAGCGCTGGAGGAAGACGAAGAGCACCAGCACGGGCAGCACCGTGACGACGCCCGAAGCCAGCAGGGGCCCCCACTGGACGGTGAGGTTCCCCATGAATCCGGCCACGCCGATCGGCAGCGTCTTGCCGTCCTCGGAGTTCACGAGCACCAGCGGGAACAGGTACTCGTTCCAGGAGAAGATGAAGGCGAACACGGCGATCGCGATAATGCCCGGCCGGGCGACGGGAACCATGATGCTCCACAGCACCCGGAGGTGGGACGCCCCGTCCATGCGCCCCGCCTCGAACAGCTCCTTGGGGATCTCCTTGAAGAAGCTGCGCAGCATCCAGACGCAGAAGGGAACGGTCAGCACCAGCTCGACCAGCACGATCCCGACGATGCTGTCCACCAGCCCGAGCTGGCTCAGGATCCGGTAGGCAGGGACGACGATCACGACGCCCGGGAACATGTACGTGAACAGGATGAGCTGACCGGCGGCCTGTCCCAGCCGGGTCCCGAAGAAGGCGAGGCTGTAGGCGCCCATGACGGCCACGACGACCGTGGCCACCGTGACCACCACGGCCACCACCACGCTGTTGCGCATCCACGTCAGCACGGCGGTCTGCGCGAAGAGCTCGGCGTAGTTGTCGAGGGTGTAGTCCGACGGCACGAGCGCGCCGCCGAAGAGCTGGCTGGGGTCGGTGATCGAGGAGATGAACAGCCAGTAGAACGGGAAGGCCGAGTAGATCGTCGCTGCGAGGATGGCGACCCACAGGGCCGCTCGCGCACCGGTTCGCGTCTTGCGCTGGGACACCATCAGTGCTTCGCCTCCCTGCGCCGCATGTAGGCGAAGTAGATGCCGGCGATGACCGCGATGGTGATGAGGGTGAGGGTCGCCCAGGCGCCCGACTCACCCACCTGCAGACCGTTGAAGGCGACGTCGTAGGTCTTGACGGGAAGGATCATGGTCTGGTCTCCGGGTCCACCGCGGGTGCCGAGGTAGATCAGGTCGAAGTTGTTGAAGTTGAACATCGTGAAGATGAGCGCGACCGTCAGGAGGATCCCGCGCAGGTGCGGCAGGGTGACGGTGGCGAAGGTGCGGAGGCGACCGGCCCCGTCCACCGACGCGGCCTCGACGAGCTCCCCCGGGACGCTCTGCAGCCCGGCCAGGAGGATGATCATCGTGAACGGCACCCCGCGCCAGACGTTGACCCCGATGACGGTGGCCAGCGCCAGGGACTGGTCGGAGAACCACGCGAGGTCGCCCCACTCCGGGCGCACGGCACCCAGAAGGTTGTTGATGATCCCGTAGAGGTCGTTGAGCATCCACTTCCAGATGAGCGCCACCACGACCACCGGGGTGATCCACGGGAGCAGGAAGATCGCCCGCAGCCCGCCCCGTCCCCGGAAGCGTTGGTTGAGCAGCATCGCGAAGGCGAGCCCGATGGCGATCTGGAAGAACACCGAGACGCCCGTCCACAGCAGCGTGCGGCTCCAGGTCGGCCAGAAGGCGTCGCCGGTCAGCACATCGCTGTAGTTCTCGAAGCCGACGAAGGAGCTGGTGGGGCTGATGAAGCTGCGGTCGGTGAAGCTGTCGGCCACGACCGTCACCAGCGGGACGGCCATGAGCAGCACGATGACCGCCGCCGCAGGTGCCAGGAGGGCGAGGCTGACGAGCAGCTCGCGGCGCTGACGCGACCGACGTGGCGCGGGGCTGGAGGGACGCGAGGGGGTCAGTCCGCGGGTCGGCGGACTCGACTGGACGATCGAACTGCCGGACATGGCTGCCTCCACGAGCAGGACTGGGGGCGACCGGAAGCGCTCTGCGCGCTTCCGTCGGTGGACGGGGTGCGTCACTCGTCGATCGAGTCGCGCATCTGGTCGGCGACCTTCGTCGCCGCGGCCTGCGGGTCCTCGCCACCCTCGATGACCGCCGTGGCCGCCTGGGCGACGAGGTTCAGTCCCTCCCACTCACCGGCGTGCGGGTTGGGGAGGCCGAAGACCCAGGCGTTGGGCAGGGTCTGACGCACGGCGTCCAGGAGCTCTTCCATGCCGGCCACGTGCTCGTCGTTCAGGTACGTCTCGCTGGTCTTAACCTCGGCCAGCACCGGGAGGTAGGACGACGGGTTGGCGAGCACGAGCTCCTCGTAGTGAGCCGGGTCCAGCAGGTAGGCGAGGAAGTCCTTCGCCTCGTCCGGGTGCTCGCTCTGGTTGAACGCCATGAGCGTCGAGTTCCCCATGAACGCCCCGGCGCCGCCGTTGGTGGGGACCGGCACCGCCCCGAACTGGGCGGCCACGTCGGGGCCGGCCGCCTCCAGGGCGCCCTGCATCCAGCTGCCGTAGACGAACATGCCGAGCTTCCCGGTGGTCATCGCGGCCTGGGCTTCGGGACGGTCGTAGCCGCCGGACCCGGGCGGCGAGTACCGGGCGAGCGACGAGTAGAAGTCGAGGGCCTCCACGGCCTCCGGGCTGTCGAACGTGACGGTGGTCGGGTCATCCCGGTCCACGAGGTCACCGCCGGCGGACAGGATCATGCTGTACAGGCTCTGGGTGGTGACCATGCTCGTCGACGAGGGGACGAGGATGCCGTACTGGTCGCCGTGGGTCATCGCCGCCGCGGCGGCCTCGAGCTCGTCCCACGTCGTCGGCGGCTGCAGGCCGGCGTCGGCGAGCATCTCCTTGCTGTACCAGAGGACGACGGAGTTGTTGACGAACGGCAACGTGAAGTAGTCGCCGTCGGAGGTCTTGCTCATCTCCACCAACGTCGAGGCCGTGTCCGCCCACGCCGACTCGCCGCCGATGTCGGCTACGACGTCGTCGAGCGGCTCGAGGACGCCCTGGGCCTGGAACGACGTGGCGAACCCCGCGGACCCGATGGTGACGTCCGGGGCGTTGCCTGCGGACAGGGCGGTCTGCCACTTGGTGTAGATGTCGGCCCACGGGACGTTCACGAGGTTGACCGTGACGCCAGGGTTCTCGGCCTCGTAGTCGGCGATGGTGTCCTCGAGCACCGAGACGACGGCCGGGTCCGTCTCCGGGTTCCAGAACTCGAGCTCGACGGACCCGCCCTCGGCGGCGTCCGAGCCACCGCACGCCGTGAGCCCGAGGGCCATCGACAGGGCCATCGAGGAGACGAGGTACTTCCTGACGTTGCGCGACATGGTGGTCACCCTTCCGCGCGAGCTGCTCTGCTCGCATCGAGTCGAAAAACCTTCGGCCTTTCTTTCGGCCGTCACGGACGCTACACCGCCGCAACTTGGCCTGGCAACCATCGGGCGCACGTTCACATCGCTTGCCGCACGCGCCCCCGTCCGACTACGCTTCGAAAACTATTCGGACGGCAGATCACGCGGAGGAGCCACCATGGGGAGAACCCTTCCGACTCAGACGGAGGTCGCGGCCCGCGCCGGGGTCTCCGCCGCGACGGTGTCCAAGGTGCTCAACGGCCACAAGGACGTGGCCGCCGCGACCCGGGCGCGCGTCTACCAGGCGATCGAGTCGATGGGCTACCGCAGCCCGTCGGCGCGTGCCCATGCGGCGCAGCTCCCTCAGGTGCTGGCGTTCGCCGATGGGATCGCGACCGCATACACCGCCACGCTGCTCGACGGCGTGATCTCTGCCGGGCAGTCGCTGGGCGTCGACATCGTCGTGCGTTTCGGTGCCCGACCTGCGGCAGGCGACCCGGCGACGAGTCGCACCCTGCCCCTCGGATGCATCGGGATCGTCGCGATCACCTACGGGATGCGCAGTGTGGACGGCCTGGAGGCCCCGGCGAACCTCCCCGTCGTGGTCATCGACCCGTCGACGACGCAGCCGGAGCACTGGATGACCATCGCCAGCACGAACTGGGCCGGCGCCAAGGCCGCCACCGAGCACCTGATCGATCTCGGGCACCGCCGCATCGGCTGGCTCGGAGGGCCGACCGAGTCCGTGGCGTCGTCGGACCGGCTGCACGGCTACCGGGCCGCGCTGCAGTCCGCCGGTCTCCCGCTGGACGAGGAGATCGAGGTCAACGGGGACTTCAGCGTCGACTTCGGCCGGACGGCCGCCAGGTCGCTGCTCTCGCGGGAGCCGCGCCCCTCGGCGCTCGTGGCGGCCAACGACGAGATCGCCATCGGTGCCATCGAGGCGGCCCGGTCCATGGGCCTGGGGATCCCCGACGACGTCTCGGTCGTCGGCTACGACGGCATCCCGCAGGCGTCGTGGAGCACGCCCCGCCTCACGACGGTCCAGCAACCACTGACCGACATGGGACGCATGGCTGTCCGGATGATCGTGGACAGCGCGCGCGGAGTCCCCCCGGAATCTCGCAACATCCAGCTCGTCACCCGGCTCCTGCAGCAGGAGTCCACCTCGGCGCCGAGGGTCACCGCCGGCGCGTGAGATCCCGTGAGCGCCCCGCGAACAGGGGTGCAGGGACAGGCGCGCCGTGTCGTCGGACCCCGAGCGCCCAGGGAGGGCGGAGCCCAGCAGATCGCCGGACTCCGCCTTCCCCCGTCGCGCGTGGAGACGCGCCGTGGTTCAGGCGCCTGCGCTCGTCACCCCCATGAGTCGGCGGATCTCTGAGAACTCGATGGTGCCGAACGTGTCGCGGAGGACGTCCAAGCCGTAGAGCGCCTGCGCGTTGACGAGCCCGTTGCAGGTGTCGTTGTCGTCACCCTTCTTCTTGTTCACCGCTCCGGAGAACGCGGTCTCCTCCGGAGCGCTCAGCCAGTACGCGGTCATGTAGCCCTCGCACTGGATGCCCGGGGCCGCGTAGCCCAGCATGTTGCCCGGGATCGACAGCCCGTGCTGCATGCCGGCCAGCACGATCTCGACGATGTCCACGAGCCTCGACTCTCCGGCAGCCTTCGCGACGTGGAGCATGTCGCCGACGAACTCGAGGAACTCGTCGTCGACGTATCCGCCGCCGGGGATGGCGTCGCAGACCGCCCATCCGGTGCTCCGGAAGCCACCGACGTCGAGGAGGGACCCCTCGGGGAACGGGACGTCCCAGAGGAAGAGCCACGAGCTCAGGACCTTGGCCGCCTTGAGCGCCGCGTCGAGGTGACGCTGGTCGCCGCCGAGCCTGTGGGCCATGATGAGCGACCGCATGGCGAACATGACACCGACCGAGTCGATCTTCACCGACTTGATGTGCGAGGTGTCGTTGAGACCCCCGCAGTAGAGGATCTCCGGCACGAACGTGTCGGTGATGTAGTCGGCCGCGCGGAGGGCTGCTTCCTTGTAGTCCTCCCTGCCGGTGATCCGGTGCAGCGTCGCGAGCACCTCGATCGGGAAGATCGTGCCGGATCGCTGCTCGACGGCGGACCTCCCGAACCACTCGACCGGGTGGGTGAGCCCCTCGCCCTCCGGCGAGTACCCGCGGAACCACGCGCCGTCGTCTCCCTGGACCTCCAGGAGGAAGGCCCCGAACCGGTCCCCCGCCGCCAGCCACGCGCTCTGCTCGACCCCGTGGCGGCGTTCCTCCTCGTACGCGAGCAGAAGGGGATAGATCGATTCGCACATGGTGCGCGTGTAGTTGCCCGGCACCGAGCGCAGGGCCCGGGCGATGGGGCCGAGGGCCCCGGTCATCTGGCTGCCCAGGTACGCGCGGGCCTCCGCGTCGTCGTCCGAGTACTGGAACGGCAGCAGGATGCCCGTGAACCACCGGACGAAGCTCTTGCTGTGCACGTCGTAGATGCCTTCGGAGAACCCGTTCTCGGCCTGCATCTCCCGCACGAAGAAGTCGAGGACCTTCCGCGCCCGATCGGTCCACAGCGGGGCGTCCTCGCGGTAGCCGCGCCGGATCGCGTTGAGGGCGTGGAGGGCCTGGGCGCCGGTGAAGCCGAACTCGATCAGCGAGCCCAGGGTCTCGCCCGTCCGTGGCGAGAAGTGGGTCATGTAGCCGGCCGGCTGCCTCGGGTCCTCTTCGGCGTCCCACTCCCGGTAGTACAGCTGGGTGAGGAGGAAGCGGTGGCGCTCCAGCTCCTCCATGGGCAGGGGCAGCTCGGCGGGGCGCGTGCCGAGACGCTGGATCTGCCGCTGCGTGACGCCCCAGATGGCCTCGGTCAGGTCGTCGGCGGAGAACACCCGGAGCTCGTAGTCGACGGCGGCGCTGCGGCCTTCTCGGACCGGCAGGAATCCGGCCCACCCGCGTCCGCTGGTCTCCAGGCTGAAGGTGACCTCCTCACCGAAGGGATATCCCGCCCGGAGCGCGAGGGCCTCGCCCTCGCGGGAGACGATGCCGAGGGAGCCGATGTCCGACTCGGTGATGACCACTCCGCTGACGAGCTCGGCCTCGGAGATGGCGGCGTCGAAAGTCGGAGCACTGGTGCGGGCGAGCGAGAAGGCCTGACGCTCGTGCGGGAGGTAGGCGAGGACCGCCAGATGCCCGTTGCGGTCGTCCCGGTACTCCTGGACGTAGCCGCCGAGGTAGTCCTCCTTGCCGTCGAGGTCGGTGTCGTTGCGGTTGTACAGGGCACCGGTCACGTAGAACTGCCAGTCGGTCTGCTGTGCGGCCACCGTGCTCTCGACGACGAGCTCGGCGCGGACACCGGCCGCGGAACCTGCCTGAGGGATGGACAGCGTCCGGTTCACCAGGACGCCGTCCCCTTCGGGCGAGGGCGACCAGCGATCCTGGACGATGACTCGCGTGCCGTCGGGGAGGACGGTGTCCAGCCGACCGAGGGTCGCCTCCTCGTCCTGGTCGAGCGAGTCGTAGGGGCAGGCGGTCACGACACCGTCAGCGGTGATGAGGCGCACGGGGGACGCGGCTGCGAGAACCGGGTCGCCTCCGGAGCTGAGGATCAGCCCCAGGCCTCCTCCCACGTCGAGGGGCGTCAGTGCCAGTCGGGATCCGGTCGTGAGGTCGGTCATTCTCTCTGTCTTCCTAGGAGGGGTGGCACGCGGACAGAACGGCACCGAGCCCGCCGGACGCTCCCAGCGGCCACCCGGCGAGGTGCCGCACGGGGACTTCTCTGGAGCCGTTGCCTTCCGCTCGGGCGGGCACGTCACCGTGCACCGCGGCGAGACGTCGACATGCGGATCGGCCGGCCGCCGTCGACGTGACCAGCGGCCTCGCGCAGAGAATCACTTAACCGGTTAAGGTGCAACCGTGATCCGACCGAAGACGCAGCAGCCGATCGTCAGGCGCCCTCGCATCAGCGACATCGCGCGTGAAGCGGGAGTGTCGACGGCCGCCGTGTCGTATGCCCTGAACAACCGGCCTGGAGTCTCCGCCCAGACCCGGGATCGCATCCTCGAGGCGGCCGCCCGCCTCGGCTGGTCGCCGCACGACGCAGCCCGGCGTCTGTCGTCGGCGCGCTCCGAGACGATCGGCATGGTGATCGGGCGTTCGGCCGAAGTGGTGGCGACGGAGCCGTTCTTCAGCTCCTTCACGGCAGGGGTGAGCGAGGTGCTCTCAGGGGAGGGCCATTCCCTGATCCTCCAGGTGGTTCCCGATGTCGACGCGGAGATGTCGACCCTCGAGAAGTGGTGGGCACGAAGGACTGTGGATGGCGTCCTTCTGCTGGACCCCCGTGTGGGCGACCAGCGGGTCCGCCTCGTCGAGGAGCTAGGAGTGCCGGCAGTGGTGGCGGGAGGTCCGGTGGAGAGCGCATCGGTCACGTCGGTCTGGACGGACGACGAGATGGGGATGCGTGAGGCCGTCGGGCACCTGGTCGCCCTGGGCCACCGGCACTTCGCGCGAATCAGTGAGTCGCCCGCGCTGCTCCACAGTCGCATCCGGACCGAGGCGATGGTCACGGCCCTTCGGGACGCCGGACTTCCGGAGCCGACAGTCCTCGAACTCGACGACACGCCGGACTCCGCGTCGACACTCACGCACCGTCTGCTCGATCAGGACGTGCGGCCGAGCATCCTCATCTGCGACAACGACCTCGTCGGGATCTCCGCCCTGACAGCACTGCGCGACCGAGGACTGGAGGTGCCGCAGGACATCTCGCTGATGGTGTGGGACGACTCGTTGCTCTGCCAGCGGATGACCCCGACCCTCTCCGCGATGCGGCGCGACGTTCTGGGCTACGGGGCTCAGGCCGCACGCGCCCTACTCGGCGCCGTCCAGGGAGCGGCGACGTCCGTGCAGCTGCACAGCGTCCCTGTCTTCATCGACCGCGAGAGCACTGGCCCCGCCTGACCGACGGCCGGTCCGCCAGGCGGCGAGAAGTACGCGATACGCGCGGTGAGAGCGTCGATGGAGTCTTCGGTGTCCGGAGACATTGCAGGCCGAGGTGGTGGCACGACGACGCCCGGGGCCGCGCAGGACTACCAGGCCGTCGCCAGATGCCGGACCCAAGGCCCGCGTCGCCTACCTAGCAGTGACCCACGCGTCCGGGTCGCGGGTGGTGGCACGCAACATTGCTGTTTTGATGCTGAGGTAGAGGTCCTGCATCGCCGAGAGTGTGTGGGCGTCGGCGACCTGGAGTTGAGTGTCGGGGATGGCCCGCAGCTTGTTGAGGATCTCGGTGCGGGTGGGGCCGTCGTGCAGCAGGCGCCTGGTGGCGTGTGGTCGGATGCGGACGCTGAGCAGGCTTGTGGCATGCAGGTCCGTTGCGGCGATGTCATCGCAGTAGACGGGTTCCAGTTGCGCGAAGGTGGAGCCGGCGTAGTCCCCGTCTACGTCGTAGAAGGCTCGCAGCCGATGGTGCGCGGGGCGGTTCAGGCCCGTCGAGCGCCAATGCGGTCAAGGCGCGACGGTGGGCGTGCTCCAGGAGCACCTGACTGGGCGTGTCCCCGCCGTCCGGAACCTGGAACCATGGCGTGGCGGCGCTCGTCATGCGGTGATCCTTACGTATGGGGCCGCCGGCATGGTCGCGTTCACCACGGTTGAGACGCTTGTCCGCTGCAACTCGCCCGGGCGTTGCTGATATTGCCGTGCGCGTTGTGCGACATCCTGGCCACGCTTCAGAGCGCCCCCGCCGAAACGCCCGCGGGGGCGCTCTGAGGGTCAGGCGTCGATCCGTGCGTCGAACTCTTCGGTGGAAAGGACTTCCACGGCGAGTACGGGAACCGGGGCTCCAGCGGACTGGGCCAGTGCCAGTCCGCGGCTGAACGCGTCGGTCAGGTCGCGCGCGGGGATGGTGATGTGAACCTGCACCCAGTGCCGATGCGCCGTGACGCTGGCGGCGGGGTGATGTCCGCTCAGGTTGTCGAGCAGCTGATCGACGAAGTTCTCGGCGTAGTGGGTGGCGTACTCCACGCGCAGGTTGTGGTCGATGAAGGTCATGCGGTTCTCCTCAACGGCGTGCTGCGCCGCCGCCGGACGGGGCGGCGCCAAGGGGGCGCCCCTCGGGTGTCATCCGAGGAGCTGGCCTTGCCTCCGCCGCGCGTTCCGCATCGTCGCAACCTATCGAGGCGCGAGCGTCGTCGTCGCCCGTGCACGCCACCCACGGCTATCCGAAGCAACGGTCAGCCGCCACGCAGTACCCCGGCCAGACCCCTGCGGGTGCCGGTCGCGCGCCGAGAAGCAGATGTGCGCCACGTCGTCGCTGCGCGGACCGGCGCGATCGAGAGGCTCGGCATACTTGGTCGGGTGACCGATCGCCTCCTCTCCTGGACCGGAGTCGATGACCCCGCGCGGGTCGACCACGCCAGCGTCCAGCTGGGCGACGACTGGATGCGCGCGATCGGCAGCTCACGCTCGAAGCGGTTCACTACCAGTTGGGAACTCGACGTCGCGGAGGGCTGGCAGACCCGGGCCCTGAAGGTCACGGCGCGCGGCTTCGGCTGGTCGCGCACGCTGGAGCTGAGCAGATCTGCACGTGGCCGGTGGTCCGCCGTCGCCGACCACCACGGCAGCATCGACCTGCCCGAGCCCGGGCTCGGCGAGCCCGACAGTCTCGACGGTGCGACCGATTGCGACCTGGGTCTCTGCCCAGTCACCAACACCATGCCGATTCGGCGACTCGGCGTGCTGGATCACGACGTCGATGACAAGCACCTGGTCATGGCCTGGGTCGAGGTGCCCTCGCTCCGGGTGCTCCGAAGTGACCAGGTCTACGCCTCGGCCCCCAGCGACGACGACGGGCGGAGGGTGCGGTACGCCAGCTACAGCGGCGACTTCAGCGCAGTCCTCTCCGTCGACGAGGACGGCCTGGTGGTCGACTACCCGGACCTGGCTCGGCGCTCCTAGCGAGCCGACTCGTCAGCGATAGCGCGCCGAAGAAGCGCCTCCTCACCGGATGATGGCCTGCGCGGGAGCGGCGCGCGTAGCCGCTGTGACGGTGAACGCCGCAGCGCCGCAGGCGTCCTGCCGAGGTGGACGAGCAGCGATCAGCGCCGTCGCCTGCGTCGAGGTGGGGTCGACATGTCGCTCGTGCCCGGCCTCGTGCCTCTAGAGCCCCTGGAGCCGGCGCTCGAGGAACGCCCGCTCCACCGCGTTCGTCGTGAGCAGCAGCGCCTCCTCATAAGCGAGGCGGGCGTCGGCGACCCGACCGAGGCGGCGTAGGAAGTCTGCGCGGGCGGCGGCCGCGTACGGGTAGGTGGCGAGTGTCGGCTCGTCCCGCAGCGCGTCGAGCTCGGCCAGTCCCGCGCGTGGGCCCCGGGCCAGCCCGACGGCCACCGCGCGATTCAGGGCGACCACGGGCGACGGCCATACCTGGACGAGGGCGTCGTACAGACCGACGATCTCCTGCCAGTCGGTGTCCTCCCAGGTGGGCGACTCGGCGTGCACGGCCGCGATCGCGGCCTGCAGCGCGTACCGGCCGGGCGGACGGTGGGCGAGGGCCTCACGGACGAGGGCGATGCCTTCCCCGATCGCCGTCGTGTCCCACCGGCTGCGGTCCTGCTCCTCGAGGAGCAGGAGCCGGCCGTCGCCAGTGCGGGTGGCGCGGCGCGAGTCCGTGAGCAGGACGAGCGCGAGGAGGCCCGCGACGTCGGGGTCGCCCGGCAGCAGGACTCGGAGCATCCGTGCGAGATCCAGTGCCCGCTCCACGAGGTCGGCGCGGACCAGGTCGGCTCCGGCGGGCGCGGTGTGCCCGGTGGTGAGGACGAGGTGGACGACGTCGAGGACGGCGGCGACTCGTTCGGGTCGCTCCTCCGGTGGCGGCACCCGGTACGGGATGCGTGCGGCGGCGATCTTCTTCTTCGCCCGCGTCAGCCGGGCCGCCATCGTCGGCTCGCTGACGAGGAAGGCCCGGGCCACCTCGCCCGTGGTCAGGCCGCAGACGAGCCTGAGGGTGAGCGCCACCTGCGCGTCCCGGTTCAGGCCGGGATGGCAGCAGGTGAACACCAGCCGCAGTCGGTCGTCCGGCAGCTCCTCCCGTGCGGCGACCACGTCGTCCAGCCCGGGGGCGTGCTCGGCCTCCACGAGGAGCGGGACGGCCCGCCGCCAGAGCTGCTCACGCCGGACCGCGTCCACGGCACGCCGTCGAGCGACCGTGGTCAGCCACGCCCCGGGGTTGCGCGGGATCCCGGTCCCGGGCCAGGCCGTGGGGGCCTGGGTGAAGGCGTCCTGCGCGCACTCCTCGGCCATGTCGAGGTCGCGCACCACGCGCACCGTCGCGGCGAGCACCAGGGCCCACTCGCGACGGTGCGCGTCGGCCACGGCAGCGGCCACCTGGGCCGCCCGCACGTCCACGGTCAGGCGGACCGGGGACGTGCGGCCGGACGACGGACCGTCGGGCTCACTCGAACTCCATGATGGGGCGGACCTCCACGCCGCCGTCGGGCGCCGGGACGTCCTTCGCGATCGCGATGGCGGCGTCGAGGTCTGCGGCCTCGACGACGTAGAAGCCGCCGAGCGTCTCCTTCGTCTCGACGAACGGGCCGTCGGTGACCAGCGGCTCGTCACCGGGCCGAGTCCGGATCGCTGTCGCGGTCGACGTCTCGCGCAGCGCCTCGCCGCCGCGGAGGGCGGCGCCGTGCTTCTCGCTGAAGGCGGTGTGGGCGCGCATCGACTCGTCGACCGCCGCCGCTCCCCCGGCCGCGTAGGCCTGCTCGTCGCCGTAGATGAGGATCAGGTACTTCGCCATGGTCGTTCCTTCCGGCTGGGGCGTCCTCTGTCGAGCGCCGTCACCTGGACGTCGGTCGAGGATGGCGCAGATCGACAGCCCGGCACAACGACTTCGGTGACGAGCGGCGTCGGCCATGAACGAAGCATCGTCGGCGGCGTGGACGTCGACGATGCTTCGCCGGGACCCCGCCCTCGGTAGCCCCGTCGGCACGGCTCCGCGACGGCGTCGACCCGCCCACCGGCGCGGCACAGGGACGGTCGTACGCCCACCGGGCCGCGGCCGGCCACGCCCGAACGCCCGGTCGCCAGCTGGTGGTCCGCTACGACCTGACCTCCACGGCGCCGAAGTCCGTCCCGGTGCGATGAGCCCACAGATGACCGCACCAGGGCGCAGGCGCACGCGACGCACCAGGCGGCGGTGGCCGAGGCGTCGGCCTTCTCGCGCTCCGTCGACCGCACGACAGAGGCCCTCTCGCTCTGCTGAGCGAAAGGGCCTCTGACCTGCACTTACTGTGTAGCGGGGGCAGGATTTGAACCTGCGACCTCTGGGTTATGAGCCCAGCGAGCTACCGAGCTGCTCCACCCCGCGTCGGTGATCACCACTCTACGTCACCGGGCCGGGCCCTGGGAAATCCAGGGCCCGGCCCGAGGACGTGAGCCCGCTCACGTCGGCGCCGGTCTTCCGGCTCCGGCCCGACCGGGCGAGCCGGCCGAGCCGGTCACCCGCCCAGCGCCGCCTCGGCCGCGATCGCGGCCTCGATGGCCTGCTGGAGCCGCTGCTGCGCCTCGCCGTACGCGGTGAAGTCCCCGGCAGCGAGCGCCGCCTGACCCTCGGCGTACGCCGCGTTCGCGTCGGCGAGCGCCTGGTCGAGCTGGGCACGGGCGTCACCGGCCGGCGGCTGCACCGGCTCGACGGGCTCCTCGTCACCACCGCTGTCGCCGGGGTCGAGCGCCGGCGGGACGTTCGGCTCGGGCTCCGGGCTGCCGCCCGGGTCGGCCGCCGGCGCGCCCTCGGGCTCCTCGGGGTCCGGCGCCGTGGGGCCGACGTCCACCGGGTCGACGTCGACGTCCGCACCCGAGTCGCCGCCGAACACCTGGTCCAGGGCCTCCCCGAGCGTGTCGGCGAAACCGACCGTGTCACCGAAGGCGACCAGCACCTTGCGCAGCAGCGGGTACTGCGTGCCGGTGGACGACTGGACGTAGACCGGCTGCACGTACAGCAGCCCGCCGCCGACCGGGAGGGTCAGCAGGTTCCCGTTGCGGACCGTCGAGTCGCCCTGCCGCAGCAGGTTCAGCTCGCGGGACACCGTGGGGTCGGAGTTGAACTGGTTCTGAACCTGGCCGGGCCCGGAGACCGTCGTGTTGCGCGGCAGCTCGAGCAGCCGCAGCTGCCCGTAGGACTCGGCCGGCTGCCCCTCCTGATCGCCTGCCTCGGCGTTGGCGGCCAGGAACCCGGTGAGCACCTCGCGCTCCCCACCGGCCGGGATGAAGGTCGACGTGAGCGAGAACGCCGGCTCCTCCTGCCCCGGCATCTGCAGAGTGAGGTAGTACGGCGGCTGCGCGACGGCGGCCTCCTGCGTCGGGTCGTTGGGCGAGGTCCAGAAGTCCTGCCCGGTGTAGAAGTCCAGGGCGTCCTCGACGTGGTACCGGGCCAGCAGGGTGCGCTGCACCTTGAACAGGTCCTCCGGGTACCGGATGTGGCTCATCAGGTCGCCGCTGATGTCCGCCACCGGGCGGATGGTGTTCGGGAAGATCTGCTGCCACGCCTGCAGCAGCGGGTCCTCGGCGTCCCACGCGTACAGGGTCACCTCGCCGGTGTACGCGTCGACCGTCGCCTTGACCGAGTTGCGGATGTAGTTCGCCTGCTGCGGGAGCAGCTCGGCGACCGCACCGCGCGCGGTGAGCGAGTCGATGGTGACGTCCTCGAGCTGGGCGAGGGTCGAGTACGGGTAGGAGTCGGTGGTCGTGTAGCCGTCCACCATCCACACCACGCGGTCGTCGACGACGGCGGGGTACACGCGCCCGTCGAGCGTGAGGTACGGCGCGACCTTCTCCACGCGCTGGCGCGGGTCGCGGTCGTAGAGGATCTCGGACTGCTCGGTGACGCGCTCGGAGAACAGCAGCTCCTGGTCGCCGAACTTCAGCGCGTAGAGCAGCTTGTTGAACACGTTCCCCACGCTCGGCCCGGCGTCGATCTCCTGCGTCGGGAAGGAGTTGTTGACCTGCCCGCCGGCCTCGTCGTCGGGGTAGTCCAGCTCCCAGGGGTTGGTCTCCCCCGGCGCGCCCACGATGGAGTACGTCGGGGAGTTCTGGCCGAAGTAGATCCGGGGCTCGTACCCGCTGAGCTCGCCGACCGGCGGGATGCCGCCCTCGTAGAACGCGGGCTGCCCCTCGTCGCTGGTGGTGTTGCCGTAGGCCGCGACCACGCCGAAGCCGTGGGTGTAGACGGTGTGGTCGTTGACCCAGGTGCGCTGCGCGTCCCCGAGCCCGCCGAGGTTCAGCTCGCGGACGGCGATCACGGTGTCGCGGCTCTCGCCGTCGATGTCGTACCGGTCCACCGAGAGCGTGTCCGGGAACCCGTAGTACTGCTTGTTCTGCTGCAGCTGACGGAAGGAGGGGCTGACGATCGTCGGGTCGAGCAGCCGGATGCTGGCCGCGGTCTCGGCGTCCTGGCGCAGCGCACCCGGCTCGGCGTCGGTCGTCGCGGAGTACGGGGTGACCTCGACGTCGTCCAGCCCGAACGCCGTCCGGGTCGCGTCGATGTTGCGCTGGATGAACTCCTCCTCGAGCTCCTGCGCGTTCGGCGTCACCCGGAACTGCTGGACGACCGCGGGGTAGATGCCGCCGATCGCCACCGCCGACACCACCATGAGGCCGACGCCGATCGCCGGCCAGCGCCAGTTGCCGCGCACCGCGTACAGCACGAACAGCAGCGCCACGAACACCGCGATCGCGGCGAGGATGGCCTTGGACGGGATGACGGCGTTGACGTCGGCGTACGACGCGCCCTGGAACCGCTGGTTGGAGCCGGGCTGCATCAGCAGCGAGTACCGGTCCAGCCAGTAGTTGGCGGCGATCAGCAGCAGGAGCAGCGCGGCGAGCACCGAGAGCTGGACGCGCGCGGCGCGCGTGGTGTGCGGGCCCGGGCCACCGATGCGCAGCCCGCCGTACAGGTAGTGCGTCGCGATCGCGCCGATGGTGCTGATGACGACGACCGCCATGAGGAACGACACCACGAACCGCAGGCCGGGCAGCGTGAACACGAAGAAGGACAGGTCCAGGCCGTACTGGGGGTCCTGGCGGCCGAACGGGACGCCGTTCATCCACAGCTGGACGGTCTCCCACTGCTGGGAGGCGGCGGCGCCCGCGAAGAACCCGAGCAGCGCCGGACCGGCCACCATGACCAGCTTGCGCAGCGGCTCGACGGCCTCGCGGTACTGGTCGAGGTTGGCCTGCTCGGGCGTCGTGGGGGCGTACACCGGGCGCGACCGGTACGCCACGTTCAGCGACGTGGCGACGGCCGCGGCCATCAGCACGAAGCCGGCCACGAACAGCAGCGCGCGGGTGAGCCACTCGATGCGCAGCACCTGCACGTAGCCCAGCACGTCGTACCAGAGGACCTCGGTCCAGATCTGCGCCAGGAACATCAGCAGCACGGCCAGGCCGGCCAGGACCAGCAGCGTGGGGACCAGCGGGCCGCGACGGCGGCGGGCGCTCGGTGGGCCGGCGGGCCGGCGGGGAGGTGCGGTGAAGCTCACGGCGTGGAGGTCCTCGTCGTCGACGAACAGGGGAGAGCCGGGTGCTCACCCGGACTTCCGGTGAACGCCTGGGGCAGCGCCCAGGTTCCCACACGGGTGGGACGATGAAGCACATGACCGACCAGACCGACCCGCCCACGCACGACCCCGCCGCGCCCGTCCCGCCGCCCCTGCCCACCCCGGCGCAGGTGGCCCTCGCCGGCGCGGTCCACGAGATCGAACGGCACGTGGCGACGGCCGGCTGGGACGGCCCGGTCCGCGTGTTCGCGCTCGTCCGCACCGCCGCCGCCCTCGACGCCTCCCCCGAGCTCGCCGACCAGCTGCCGCCCGACGTGGTCACGGCGGCCCGGGCGGACGCGAGCCACCTGACCTCGGTCGAGCAGGAGGGCCTGCCGGGCGCCACCGACCTGGAGGAGCTGCTCGGCGGCCTGCAGTGGCCCGACACCGTGGACGGCGCGGCCGTCGTCGTCGAGCGTGTCGTGCTGCCGCCCGCTGCCGAGGAGGGCATGCCCGCCGACGACGACGCGGCGCTGGCCTACCTGATGGCGCACCCCGACCGGCAGGACGTCCGGATCGCCGTCGGCGCGCTGCGCAGCGGCGAGTCGTGGACGGCGCTGCGCACCCGCGCGAACGACTCCGACGACGACGTCGCCGTCGGGCCCGACCTGGTGCCCGGGCTGCTCGAGGCGCTGCGCGCGACCTTCAGCTAGGCGGTCGCCGTCGCGGTGGACCCGCCGGGACGCCGGCGACGCCCGGACCGCTCAGGACGCGGCCGTACAGGTGGGCAGCGTGTCGGCCTGGCCGGCGCCGATCGCCTCGATCGCGTCGCGCCCCTCGGCCAGGGTCGCGACCCGGACCACCCGCAGCCCGTCGGGCACGTGCCCGACGACGTCCGGGCAGTTGGCCGCGGGGGCGAGGAACCAGTCCGCGCCGTCCCGCTCGGCGCCCGCGAGCTTCTGCGCGATGCCACCGATCGGCCCGACCGTCCCGTCGACGTCCATGGTCCCGGTCCCGGCGACCACCTCGCCAGCGACCTCGTCCTCGGGGGTGAGCAGGTCCACGATCCCGAGCGCGAACATGAGGCCCGCGCTCGGGCCGCCGATGTCCTCGATGCGGATGGTCACGTCGACCGGCAGCGTGAACTGCGGGTCGATGAACACCCCCAGCTGGCTGCCGCCGTCGGGCCGCTCCCCGGTGACGACGTCGAGGTCCAGCCGCTCGCCGTCTCGCAGCACGCCCAGCGCGACGTCGGTCCCGGGCGGTGTCTGGGCGAGCGCGTCGATGAGGGCGGTGTAGGAGTCGACGGGCTCCCCCTGGAACGACACGACGACGTCGTCCTCCTCGACGACACCCATCGCTCCGGTGCCCTCGACCGCGCCTGCCACGACCAGCTCGGCGGGGACGTCGAAGTCGAGCTCCTCGAGCGCGGCGACGGTCGCGCTCTCCTGCGACGACGTCATGGCCGCCTGGTTCTGCTCGTCGAGCTGGTCCTGGGTGATGTCCGGGGCGAACACCGCCTCGACCGGCCGCACCGTGCGGGACCCGGACAGCCAGCCGGACACCACCTGCGGCAGCGTCGCCGGGTAGCCCGGTCCACCGACGACCGAGACGGTGGTCAGCCGCAGCTCACCGGTCGACGGGTACGTCGGCGTCCCGTCCTCCACCTCGATCAGCGGCGCCCCGTCGACCTCGCCGAGCGTGTCGCGCGTCGGACCCGGCGAGCTGACGGCGTACGGGACCCGCAGGAACACCATGACCGTGAGCAGCAGCAGGGTCACCAGCACCGCGACGCTCATCGTGACCGACCGGGGCGACGGCGCGGCGGCGTCGGCGGGACCGGGGAGCGGCTCGGCGTGCGCACCGGCGTCGGGGCGGGCGGCGGTCTGCGGCGTGGGCAACTGCTCGGGCACCGCACGATCATCCCCCACGGCGCGCGTCGGCACGCGGCGGCACTTCGGCGGCACGGGCCGGACGCCCGCCGGGCGTCGGTGGTGCGCCGTCAGCGAACCGCGTGCCCGCACCGACACGGGCGCCCGCGGGGCCCGGCCGGTTGTGGTTACCGTGGAGCGACCCGCCGCCATCTGACCAGGAGGCACCCATGACCAGCGAGAACCCGGCCGGCGCAGCGGGCGAGCCCCCCGCCTGGGAGGAGCTGCTGCGGTCGATGTTCGGCGCGGACGCCGACGAGGCGCTGCGCGAGCTGCGGGCCCGCGGCATGGACCCCGCGGCGATGGCGGCCGCGGCCGGGCTGCCCGACGACGCCCGGTCGCTCGGCCACGTGCTGGCCCAGGTCCAGCGGATGCTCGCGGCCTCCGGTGACGGCCCCGTCAACTGGGACGTCGCCCACGACGTCGCCCGGCAGGCCGCGGTCGCCGAGGGCGACCCGTCGCTGACCCGGGCGCAGGTGCGCGCGGCCACCGAGGCGCTGTCGGTCGCCGAGCTGTGGCTCGACGCCGCCACGGACCTGCCGCCGTCCGGCGGTGGCTCGCGGGCGTGGAGCCGCTCGGAGTGGGTCGAGCACACGTTGCCCACGTGGCGCACCCTGGCCGAGCCGGTCGCCGGCTCGCTCTCGGAGGCCTTGGCCGGCGCGCTGCGTGGTCAGCTCGGGGACGCGTTCGGCCCCGACGGCGGCGGTCTCGGTCTGCCGCCCGGTGTCGGGCTCCCCGGGGGGCTGGGGCTGCCGGGGATGGGGGGCGCGGTCGGCGGCGCGGGCGGCTTCGACCCGGGCCAGATGCTGCGTCAGCTCGGCTCGGCGGTGTTCGGCATGCAGGTCGGCCAGGCCGCGGGGACGCTGTCCCGGGAGGCGTTCGGCGCCACCGACATCGGTCTGCCGCTGCTGCGTGAGCCCGCGACCGTGCTGCTGCCCGCCAACGTCGCCGCGTTCGCCGACGGCCTGGACGCGCCGCTGGAGGAGGTCCGGCTGTTCCTCGCCCTGCGGGAGGCGGCGCACGCGCGGCTGTTCACGCACGTCACGTGGCTGCGCGGGCACCTGCTCGGCACCGTCGAGGCGTACGCCCGCGGCATCACCATCGACGTGGAGAGCCTGGAGGAGGCGGTCAGGTCCATCGACCCGACGGACCCCGAGGCCCTGCAGGCGGCGCTATCCGGGGGCGTGTTCGCCCCGCACACCACCCCCGAGCAGCTCGCCGCGCTGGGCCGGCTGGAGACCGCGCTCGCCCTGGTGGAGGGATGGGTCGACGAGGTCGTGGCCGCTGCGGCCCTGCCGCACCTGCCGCACGCCGTCGCGCTGCGGGAGATGATCCGCCGCCGGCGCGCGGCCGGCGGCCCGGCCGAGCAGACCTTCGCGTCCCTGGTCGGGCTCGAGCTGCGGCCGCGGCGGTCCCGGGACGCCGCCGCGCTGTGGGCGCACATCACCCGGGCCGGCGGCACGGGCGCCCGCGACGCCGTGTGGGACCACCCGGACCTGCTGCCCACGGCCGAGGACCTCGACGACCCCGCGGGCTACGCCGCCCGCCGGGCGGAGACCGAGGACGCGCACGCCGACGTCGACCGCGCGCTGGAGGAGATCTTCGGTGGCGCGACCGGCGGCTCGGGCGACGGCACCGCCGACGGCGGTGCGGACGGCGGGACCGCCGAGGACGGGCGGGGGACGCACCCGGGCGCGTGACCGGGCCGGCGGGTCAGCCCGCGCGGCCGGGGGGCGCGTCGGCGTCGTCGCCGTCCGGGCCGACGTCGTCCGCGTCGTCGTCGGTCACGGGGCCGAGTGACCCGTCCTCGTCCGGCCCGTCGTCGCCGGGACGGTCGTCGCCGGGCCCGCGGTCGTCCCGGTAGGAGTAGCCCTCGAGGAACCCGCGGGCGCGCTCCGTGCGCGGGTAGGCCTCCAGCTCCGCCCAGAAGTCCGGTCCGTGCCCGGCGTGCAGCAGATGCACGAGCTCGTGCAGCAGGACGTAGTCGATGACCCACCGGGGCATCCCCTGCACCCGCGTCGAGATCCGGATCGTGCCGTCGACCGGGGTGCACGACCCCCAGCGGCGTCCCTGCCGGGTCGACCAGGCGACGCTGGACGGGCGCGCCCGTCCCCCGAGGTATCGGTCGGACAGCTCCGCCGCCCGGGCGGCCAGCCCCTCGTCGGACGGCCGACGCCGGCGCTCCTGGGCGGCCAGCCGGGCCACCATGCGCTGCACCCACTCGCGCTCCTGCGCCCGCGTGAACCGCGCCGGGATGGAGATCACCGTCGTGTCACCCTCACGGAAGGCGGTCACCGTCCGCACGCGCTTGCGGCTCCGGCGCACCTCGACGGGGCCGGACGGCGTGGACGACTGCACGCGCTGACGCTAGCGGGCGGGCCCCGACCTCGACGCCCTGATCGGCACCATGTCGCCCGGACGGGGCGTGCGGATCGGCGGCTCGCGGGCGGCGAGCGCGCGTGGCGCGCCGCATCGGCCACTACTGTGGCGGTGCAGGGGGACCTGTGGCCGCCCGGCTGCACGACCTTGCCGCCGACCGCCGGACCCCGCGACGGCGCACAGACATCCGAACGGAGACAACTCATGGCTGAGACGTACAAGGGCGAGTTCTACTGCGTGAAGTGCAAGGAGAAGCGCGAGACGGAGGGGGACGTCGTCGTCTCCGAGTCCGGCCGCAAGATGGCCAAGGGCATCTGCCCGGTGTGCGGCACCAAGCTGAACCGGATCCTCGGCAAGGCCTGATCGACCTCCGCACCGCCGAAGGGGCGGCCCGCGCGTCGACCACGACGCGCTGGGCCGCCCCTTCGCTGTCCGCCGTGGGCGCGGGCCGCCGCGCGGGCCTGTGGACGGGCGGCCGGGGAGCGCCGGCGCCGCTGGCACGCTGACGGCACAGGCCCGGCGCAGCGTGCCCGGGTCCCGGTCCCCGGAGGTGACGCGTGCGGCTGCGACCCGGCCTCGCCGTCCTGTGGCGCGGTCCCGACGAGGTGCAGGTCGGCACCGACCCGCGCTGGGCCGTCCGGCTGACCGGCCTGCACGCGGCGCAGGTCCACGCCCTCACGTCCCTGCCTGACGGCGCGCCGCTGCCGGACCTGGATGCGCTCGTCCCGGGCGACGCCGACGCAGCGGCGGACGGCACGGCGGCCGGCACGGCGGCCGGCACGGCGGCCGGCACGGCGGCCGGCACCGCGGTGCCGGTCGACGGGCTGCCCCGCGGGCACGTCGGCCCGGTGCGGGCGGCCCTCACCGACGCGCGACTGCTCGTGCCCGCGCCCGTGCGGCGCGCCGCACCGGCCACCGCACCCCTGCCCTCGGGAACCGCCGCCGACGCCGCCGCCTGGTCGCTCGTGCTGGACGACGGCGACGGTGACTCGCTCGTCCGCTCCCGCGCCGACCGCGTGGTGGGCTTCCTCGGCGCCGGACGCCTCGCCCTCACGGCGGCGTGCGTGCTGGCCTGCGCCGGGGTGGGCACCGTCCTGCTGGACGACGACGCCCCGGTGACCACCGCCGACCTGGGGGTCGGCGGGTTCACCGCCCGCGACGTCGGCTCCTCGCGCGCGGCGGCCGCGGCGCGGGTCCTGCGGGACCTCGCCCCGCAGGTGCGCACGTCCGGCCCGACGTCGGTCCGGCCCGACGTCGTCGTCAGCGTGGAGCACGCGGTCGCCGACGCGGCGCGTGCGCGGACGATGATGTCGGCGGAGCTGGTGCACCTGTCGGTGGTGGTGCGTGAGGCGGACGCGTTGGTGGGGCCGCTGGTGCGGCCCGGCGCGTCACCGTGTCTGCGCTGCCTGGACCTGCACCGGACCGCGGCCGACCCGGCGTGGCCGGTGCTGGCAGCCCAACTGGCGGCCGACCCCCGGCGCCGGAGCGCGCCGGAGGAGTCGACCGTGGCCGCCGTCGCCGGTGCCCTCGCCGCCGGCCAGGTCCTGGCGCAGCTGGACGGCCGGACGCCGTCGACCGTCGGGGCGAGCCTGGAGCTGACGTTGCCCGACGTCGTCCCGCGGGTGCGCCGGTGGGCGACGCACCCCGAGTGCGGGTGCGCCGGTCTGCCGGGTCCGCTCGCGCGCGACCCGGCAGACCGGCACACCGGCTCACGCCGCCGGTGAGGCGTCCTTGCGCGGCCGGCCACGCCCGCGCTTGGTGGCGACGACGACTCCGGCCACGAAGACCTCACCACCCCACACGCCCCACGGCTCGGCGCGCTCCAGAGCCCCCGCGAGGCAGCCCTGGACGAGCGGGCACTCCCGGCACAGGGCCTTGGCCTGCTCCACCCGGGCGGTCTGCTCGGCGAACCACAGCTCGGGGTCGTTGTTCCGGCACGGGATGAGTCCCGCGACCATCTCGTCGAAGCTGCGACGATCGTCGGTGGGATCCGCCACCGGTGTGGTCGGCCAGGGTCCGGATCCGCCCTGGTTCACTGCGTCGAGCAGCATGGTCTGCCGCACGATGTCCTCCTGATGTCCTGGCGATGAGCGGGGCGATGGTGGGAGCCCGACGCGGTAGCCGTGGCTCCTCCTCCCCGGAGACATCCGGACAAAGAGAGAGGCCGCGGTCCGTGACGGACTCCGCGGCCTGGGATCTGGTCGTGTCAGACCATCGGGATCCTGGCTCGAGCGGAGTCACGTGCGGGGTCGCTGTGAACGGGCACAGCTCCGCCCCGCACCCCGTCGAAGGTGGGCGCGAGCGTGCGCCGTGCGCGGTCGGCGGCGAGAGCCGCCTGGGTGTCGTCGTACTTCTTCATCGCCTCTCGCCTCCTCCACAGGTCCGCGCCGCATCGCTGTGATGCGGGTCTCAGCAAGAACAGCGATCACGTTAGGCCCCGGCGCGTCAGGCGCACAACCTCTTTTGTCGCCGCGCATGACGTCCGGGGTCCCGCGCCCGTCCGCGCAGGTGCGCCGGACCGCGTCCCCGCGGGTCAGCGCACCCGTCAGCGCACCTCGGCGCCGGCGGGCCGACCGCCCGGACCGGACCGGTGACCGGCGACGAGCGCGAGCATCGCCGGACCGAACTGGTCCAGCTTCAGCGGGCCGATGCCCTTGATGCGCGCGAGGTCCGCCATGGACCCCGGGCGGGTCTCGGCCACCGCGGCGAGCACGGCGTCGGAGACCACGGTGAACGCCGGCCGGTCGACCTCGGCGGCGACCTGTGCGCGCCAGTCGCGCAGCTCGGCGAACAGGCCTTCGTCGTACTCGCCCGTCAGCAGAGCGCGTCCGTGAGGCCCGGCAACGCTGCGCCGGCGCGGCGCGCCGTCCTCGGGCCACAGCCCGTCGAGGAACCGGGTGCGGCGGCGCGACGCGCGACCGCCCGGGGTGCGCGAACGCGCGTACGACACCTCGAGGTGCTCCCGGGCCCGGGTGATCCCCACGTAGAGCAGCCGTCGCTCCTCGGCCACCGCCTCGTCGGTCTCCGCGAGGGAGATGGGCATCAGCCCCTCACTCATGCCGGCCAGGAAGACGGCGTCCCACTCCAGGCCCTTGGCCGCGTGCAGCGAGGCGAGGGTGACGCCCTCCACGGTGGGCGCGTGCTGTGCGGCGGCCCGCTCGTCCAGCTCGGCGAGCAGGTCGACCAGCGACGCCTGCCGGCGCGCGGCCAGGTCGTCGGCCAGGGCGACCAGGGCCTGCATCGACTCCCACCGCTCGCGCGCGGCGCCACGCGCAGCGGGCGGGTCGGGCGACCAGCCCGCCGAGAGCAGCACGTCACGGACGACCTGCGTCATGGGCGTGTCCGCGTCCGCGGACCGCCCGGCGCCGCGCAGCAGCACGATCGCCTCGCGGACCTCGCGCCGGGCGAAGAACCGCTCACCTCCGCGCACGAGGTACCCGACACCGGCCGCGGTCAGGGCCTGCTCGAACGCCTCCGACTGCGCGTTGGTCCGGTACAGGACCGCCACCTCGCTCGCGCGCGTCCCGGCCGCGAGCAGGCGGGCGATCCGCGACGCGATCCCGGCGGCCTCGGACTCGTCGTCGTCGTACGCCGTGAAGCCGACCGGCGGGCCGGCCGGCCGCTGGGCGACCAGCTCCAGCGCCGGCGCCCCGCGCCGGCCACGCTGGGCGATCACCCGGTTGGCCAGCCCGACGACCTGCGGCGTGGAGCGGTAGTCGCGGACCAGCCGGACGACCTGGGCGCCGGGGTGGACGGTGGGGAAGGTCAGCAGGTGGTGCGGCGTCGCACCGGTGAACGAGTAGATGGTCTGGCTGGGGTCCCCGACGACGCACAGCTCGTCACGCCCGCCGAGCCACTGGTCGAGCAGGAACTGCTGCAGCGGGGAGACGTCCTGGTACTCGTCCACGACGAAGTGCCGGTACTGGCGGCGGACCTGCTCGGCGACGTCGCCGCGGGTGCCGAGCATGTCCGCGAGCATGAGCAGCACGTCCTCGAAGTCGATGACGCCGCGCTCGGTCTTCACGTCCTCGTACCGGGCGAGGAGCCGGGCCACGGTCTGCCGGTCGAAGCCCGCCGGCGCCGGACGGTCGATCGCCGTGGTCGCCCGCACGTAGTCGTCCGCCGTGACGAGCGAGACCTTCGCCCACTCGACCTCACCGGCGAGGTCGCGGACGGCGATCCGGTCCACCGACAGCGACAGCCGTGCGGCGGCCTCCGCGACCGCGGGCGCCTTGTGCTCGAGGATGCGCGGCGGGGCACCGCCGACGACCTTGGGCCAGAAGAACCCGAGCTGGCGCAGCGCGGCGGCGTGGAACGTCCGCGCCTGGACGCCGGCGACCCCGAGGTCACGCAACCGGGTCCGCATCTCCCCGGCGGCGCGTGCGGTGAAGGTCACCGCCAGCACGGTGGTCGGCGTGTACACGCCCGTCCGCACTCCGTACGCGATGCGGTGGGTGATCGCCCGGGTCTTGCCCGTGCCGGCCCCGGCGAGCACGCAGACGGGTCCGCGCAGCGCGAGGGCGACCGCGCGCTGGTCGGGGTCGAGGGCGTCGAGGATCTCGTCGGCGGACATCGCGACGATTGTCCCAGCCGGCACCGACAGTCCGGTGCGCCGCCGGTCGCCGCCCGTGCCGGGGTCTCCACCCTGCGGTGGTGGTCACGCCCGGCCGGGAATGGGCCCGGACGCCGCCGTGGTTGTGCAGGCGACGCGCGGCGCCCTGGACGGGCGCCCAGGACCCGCACCCGGAGGACCCATGACGACCACCACGCCCGCCGACGGCACCATCACGATGTACTCCACGACCTGGTGCGGGTACTGCCGCCGGCTCAAGACGCAGCTCGACTGCGTCGGCATCGCCTACACCGAGGTGAACATCGAGCAGGACCCGGCTGCGGCGACGTTCGTGGAGAAGGTCAACGGTGGCAACCAGACGGTGCCGACCGTGGTGTTCCCCGACGGCTCGGCCGCCACGAACCCGTCGCTCGCGGACGTCAAGGCGCGCCTGGGCGTCTGACCCGGGGGCCGCGCGGCGCCGCTGCTGGCTCCGCGCGGCGCCCGCTGCCGTCCGCGGTGGCGGACGGCGAGGTCGTCGGCGGCGTGGTGCCTCGGCGCCGTGATCGCCCCAGTGGTCTCCGGCGACGTCGCCGCCGGCGCGGTCCCGGCACCGCGGAACCCCGTGCCGGCGCGCTACTCCCCGGCGAGCGGCGCGCCGGCCCACTCCTCGATCAGCGCCCGCGCGATCGACGACCGGGACGGCAGCAGCACGGAGCGCGCCGCGACCTCGGCGGCGAGCCCGTCACGGGTGAACCACCGCGCCTCGGTGATCTCGGTCCCGTCGACGGTGATGTCCGTGGTGGTGGCCCGCGCGCGGAAGGCCAGCATGAGCGAGGCCGGGAAGGGCCAGGGCTGGCTGCCCCGGTAGACGACCTCGCCGATCGTGACCCCGACCTCCTCCTCGACCTCGCGGCGCACCGCCTGCTCGAGCCCCTCCCCCGGCTCGACGTAGCCCGCGAGCGTGGAGTAGCGGCGCTCGGGCCAGTGGGCGGCGTGCCCCAGCAGGATCCGGTCGGCGTCGTCGACGACGGCCATGATCACCGCCGGGTCGGTGCGGGGGTACTGGTCGCGCCCCTCGGTGGGGCAGTGCCGCACCCAGCCGGAGTGCCCCACGACGGTCGGTGTCCCGCACCGCGGGCAGCACCGGTGGCTGCGGTGCCAGGCCGCGAGCGCGACCGCCGTCACGCCGAGCCCGGCGTCGCGGGCGGGCATCGTGGCCCCGACCGCACGCATGTGGGACCACTCGAGCGACTCCAGCCGCAGCGCGAGCTGCGCGGACGCGTCGTCGTGGCCGGCGACCGGTGCGGTGGCGGCGTCGGCGCGGTCGGTCACGGGCGCCTCGGGCGCGGTGGCCTCGGACGCGGTGGCCTCGGACGCGGTGGCGGCGTCGGGCGCTGGTGCCGGGTCGGCGAGCACGCGGGCGAGGTAGCCGCGCTCGGTGTCCGCACCCAGGAACAGCCAGCCGTCGTCCGCGGGGTCGAGCGCCTCAGCCTCCGCCGGCTCCACCAGCCGGAGCGCCGGCGAGGTCGACGCTGACGACGCGCCGGACGCCGTCGCGACCAGTCCCCCGCGGACCAGGACCACCCGGGTGGAGGGGTCGGCGCGCAGCCGCGTCAGCAGCTGCGGATCGGCCCGGCGCTCGGCCGCGCGGTCGACGGTCGCACGGGCCAGGGGCAGGTCGGTCCAGTTCACGCCGTCACGCTAACCCGCACGGGACACGCCCGCGCCGGGGCGCCGGATCCGCGCGGGCGCGCTCTACCCTGGCGTCGTGCCTCGTTCCCCGCTCGCGCTCGCCGCCCTCGCGACGGTGGCCATCCCCGGGATGGACGCCTTCGACGTCCGCCGCCCGGCTCCCGGCGGCGGGGATCACGACGTCGCCGTGGTGATCGACTCCGAGCGACGCCGGTGGGTCGTGCGCGCCCCCGCGAGCCCGGCTGCCGGCGCGTCCCTGGAGGCGGAGACCGCGCTACTCGAGCTGCTCGCCGAGCACGTCGACGCGGGCCGGGTCCCGTTCCGGGTACCGCGCCCGGCCGGCTTCGCGCACCTGCCCGAGGGCGGTCGCGCCGTGGTGCACCGCGAGGTCGCCGGCCGACCGCTGCGGATCGACGCACTGGCGGCCGGACCGGGGCTCGCCGCATCGCTCGGCCGGGCGATCGCCGCCCTGCACGAGCTGCCGGTCGACCTGGTCGAGAACGCCGGCCTGCCGACCTACGACGCGGCGTCGTACCGGGCGCGGCGGCTCGCCGAGCTGGACGAGGCCGCCCGGACCGGCAAGGTCCCCCCCGCGCTGCTGCGCCGGTGGGAGGAGCAGCTCGAGGACGTCTCGATGTGGCGCTTCCAGCCGACCGTCGTGCACGGCGACCTCAGCGCCGAGCACGTGCTCAGCGACGGGATGACGGTGACCGGCGTGCTGGCCTGGGGGGACACGCAGGTGGCCGACCCCGCCGACGACCTGGCATGGCTGGTCGTGGCCGCACCCGAGGACGCCGTCGAGTCCATCATGGAGGCGTACCAGCTGCGCCGCACCGAGCTCACCGACCCGCACCTGCTGGACCGGGCGCTGCTCGCGGGCGAGCTCGCCCTGGCGCGCTGGCTGCTGTACGGCGTGCGATCCGGTGACCCGGCGGTCGTCGCCGACGCGGTGGGGATGCTCGAGGAGCTGGACGACCACACCCACGCCGCCGACACCGAACCCTCCCTGGCCTGATCCTCGCCGAGCGGTGGCCGGGCGTCCGGTGACCCCGGCGTCCCGACGGCTCACCCGGTCGACGCCTCCTCGAGCAGGGCCTCGATCTCCGACTCGTCCAGCAGCCGCTCCGGCGTGACGGTCTGCCCCGTCCCGACGTAGCAGAACGCCGCATCCACCCGGTCGATCGGCGTACCCGACCACCTGGACCACGCGAGCCGGTAGACGGCAAGCTGCACCTCTCGGGCGCGTGCGGCGACGGCGTCGGCCGGTGGGCGGCCGGTCTTCCAGTCCACCACGGTGACCCTGCCGTCGGGGCCGTCGAACACCGCGTCGACCCGGCACCGCAGCACGTAGCCGGCGACCGGGGTCTCGATGTCGACCTCGACGGCCCGGGGGCGCATCGCCGCCCAGGGCGTGGCCAGGAACCGTGCCCGCAGCTCCGCGCCGCCGGCGTCGACCGGCACCGAGTCGTCGTCCGCCCCGGGCAGCGCCTCGACGTCGACGAGCGACGCGGACCCGAAGTAGCGCTCGACCCACGCGTGGAAGTCCGTGCCGCGCCGCGCCTGCACCGACGGCTCGAGCGGGACCGGCCGGCGCAGCGCCTCGGCGAAGGCGGCCCGGTCGGCGGCGAGCCGGACGACGGCGGAGGCGGACAGGTGCGGGGGGAGCGGGACGTCGGCGCGCGGCTCACGGAGCCGGTCCCGCTCCGCGAGCAGCAGCTCGGCCGTCCGCCGCAGGGACATCTCGGCCCCCAGGCCCGGACCGGCGGCCGCGGGGTCCGCGGGGTCGGGACCGGCGCCGTCCCGGGACCCGGCCTGCTCGGCGGGCCCGGCGCTGCTCCCGCGCTCACCCTCCTCGGGCAGCACGGCCAGCGCGGACCGGACGGCGGCCGCGGCGGCGACGACCCGTGCACGCCGCGGTCCGGCACCGAACGGGTCGGTCGGCCAGGTGTGGGTCACCGGTTCGGCGGTGCGTGGGTTGACCGCACCGAGCCCCGGTTCGGCGGCCCACCCGTCGGGCTGGACGAGGCCGGCACGCACCAGCTCCTGCAGGAACGCCGACGGCGGCTGGGGCTCCTTGCGGTCGCGCCACCACGACCCGCTGAGCAGCAGCGCGGAGCGGGCCCGGGTCAGGGCGACGTAGGCCAGCCGGCGCTCCTCGGCGACCTCGTGCGCGCCCACGTCGCGGCGGAACTGCTTGCGGCGTGACTCGAGCTCCTTCTGGTCCACCGCGTCGTCGATCACCAGGACGGGCAGCTCGTCCGCGTCCCCACGCAACGGGTACGGCAGCACGCCGAGCCCCGTCAGCCACCCGCCCGCCGCGGGACCGTGCGGACCGGTCGTCGACGTGGCCGGCAGGACGCCGTCGGTCATGCCGGCCACCGCGACGACGTCCCACTCGAGCCCCTTGGCCGCGTGGATGGTGATGAGCTGGACGGCGTCCGGGTCCGGCTCGGTCACCGGCCGGTCCAGCCCCCGCTCCTCGCGCGCGGCCGCGTCGATCCAGGCCAGGAACGCGCCCAACGTGGGGGCGTCCGCACCGTCGCTGAACTGCACGGCGACGTCGCGGAACGCGTCGAGGTGGGCTCTCGCGCGGCCGGGGCTCACCCCCGGACGGGCGGCCACCTCGATGTCGAGCCCGAGCAGCCGCTCCGCCTCACCGACCAGCTCGGGCAGCGACAGGTAGGTGTGCGAGCGCAGCGTCCGCAGCAGACCGGCGAGGTCCTCGAGCCGGTCCCGGGCGGCGTCGGTCAGGGACCGTCCGGTGTGGCTGCGCCACGCCCGCGGCGGCAGGTCGTCGAGCGCATCGACGATGCTGCGCTCGTCGACCACGTCACCCTCCACCAGGACGGCCCCGCCGGCGTCCAGGGCGACGTCCCCGCCCGGGTCGTCCGTCCGGTCCACCGCCGCACCACGGTCCGCCGAGGCGCGGTCGGCGCTGCCGGCCCCGTGGGCGCGCGCCAGCTCACCGGCCCAGTGCCCGAGCGCATGCAGGTCCGCAGCGCCCAGCTGCACCCGTGCACCGGTGAGCAGGCGCATCAGCGCGTCGCCGCGTGACGGGTCGTGCGCCACCCGCAGCACCGACACCAGGTCCACCACCTCCGGCGTGTGCAGCAGCCCGCCGAGCCCGACCACCTCCACGGGAAGGCCGGCGCCGCGGAGCGCGACCTCCAGGGCGTCGAACTGCGAGCGCTTGCGACACAGGACCGCGGCGGTCACCCGGCCGCCGCCCGGTCCCCGACCGGCGGGTCGCCACCGATCGGCGACGAACTGCGCGACCGCAGCGGCCTCCTGCTCGACCGTGGCGGGGTAGACCGAGCGCACCGTCCCGGCTGCGGCGCGGGGAGCGGCCACGAGCGGGGGGACATCGACCAGCCGGGCGACGTCCGGCGCACCCGGATCACGACGTGGGGCACGCAGCGGCCCCGCGACAGCGTTCGCGGCAGCGAGCACCGCGTGGTCGTTGCGCCACGACGTCGACAGGTAGCGCACCTCGGCCGGCGCGGTCCGACCGTCGACGACCCGCGGGAACCGCTCCGGGAAGCGCTCGAGCCCGCCGGCGCTCGCACCACGCCAGCCGTAGATGGACTGGTGCGGGTCCCCCACCGCGGTCACGGGGTGGCCCCCGCCGAACAGCGCCGAGAGCAGCTCGAGCTGCGCGTGGGAGGTGTCCTGGTACTCGTCGAGCAGCACGACCCGGAACCGGGACCGCTCGGTCAGCCCCACCGCGTCCACCTCCCGGGCCAGCCGGGCCGCGATGGTGACCTGGTCCCCGAAGTCGATGACGTCCGCGACGCGCTTGCGCCGGTGGTACGCCTCGACGACGTCGAGCAGGCGCGCGCGCTCACCGAGCGACCGCACCAGGGCCGCGACCTCGGCGTACGGGCCCTTCTTGCGTGGCGCGTCGGGGATCTCCAGGAGCGCGGCGGCCAGGTCCTCGATGACCGACCGCGCCTGCGCCGGGGTGCACAGGTGCTCCGCCAGGGCGCCGGACAGGGACAGCACGGCGTCCACGAGGGTCGAGGTGGCCGCCTCGGTCTCCAGGTCGCCTGCCCACGACTCCACCACGGCGTGCGCCAGCTGCCACTGCCCCGCCTCGCCGAGCAGACGGGACGTGGGCTCGATCCCGAGCCGCAGGGCGTGGTCGGTCACGATGGAGGCGGCGTAGGAGTTGTACGTCGAGACCGTCGGGCGGGCCAGGTCGAGGCCGCGACCGGTGACCGCACCGGCCCCGGGCGAGGCTCCGTCGGCCCCGGCGGCCGACCCCTCGGTGGTCCGCAGCGACGCGGGCAGCGCGAGCCCGGCGCCCGGCACGGCACGCAGCAGCCGCCGCAGCCGTAGCCGGACGCGGTCGCCGAGCTCGGCCGCGGCCTTGCGGGTGAAGGTCAGCCCCAGCACCTCGTGCGGCGCCACGTGCCCGTTGGCGATCAGCCACACGACCCGCGCCGCCATGGTCTCGGTCTTGCCCGACCCCGCGCCGGCCACCACGAGCAGGGGCTCGAGCGGTGCCTCGATGATCCGGACCTGGTCGGGCGTCGGTGGGTCGCGCTCGAGCAGGCGCGCGATCTCCACCGCCGTCAGCGTGCTCACTCGACCACCTGCCGACCCTCGGTGCGCACCGGGCAGCTGGCTCGCACCGGGCACATCTCGCACAGGTCGTTGACGCGCGCGGTGAACGCGGACGCCGCCATGGTGGTCGCGACCCCCTCGACCATCGTGCGCGCCCAGCTCGACCCGTCCTCGGCCACCTCGAGCGCGCCCTGGGCACGCACGGTCGCCCTGGCGCCGAGCGCGACGAAGACGAGCTGCGCGCCCGCGCTGCGGGTCCCCGGCGGCAGGGCGTCGAACGCACCCTCGGCGACGGCGAGCTGGTAGCTGCCGAGCTGAGGGTTGAGATCGGTCTCCGCCGCGCTGGGTGCCCGCTTGCCGGTCTTCAGGTCGACGATGCGCACGACCCCCGCGCCGACGTCCTCCACCCGGTCGACGACGCCGCGCAGCACGGCGCGGTCCAGCTCGACGCTGAACTCCGCCTCGCGCAGCACGGCCCGACCGGCCTCGGCGACGTAGGCGGCCAGCCGACCGATCATGCGCTCGGCACGCCGACGCTCGGCGACCGACGGCCAGCCGGGAGCCAGGCCCAGCTCCGGCCAGCGCCGGTCGAGCTCCGCGAGCATCTCGGTCTCGGTGCCGTGCGGCAGCGACTGCGCGATGGCGTGCACCAGCGTGCCGAGGGTCTGGCTGGTGCCGTCGGCCACGGTCCCGCCCGCGGACTCCAGCGCCCACCGCAGCGCGCACGTGGAGACCGTCTCCGCCTTGGACGGCGACACCGGGACCTTCTCGTCCGCCGCCCACAGCGGGGCCGCGGTGGTGACCGCGGCGAGCCCGTGCCAGCCGGCCGGGTCCGCACCCTCCACGCCGGCCCGGGCCAGCCGGGCGAGCAGCGACGCCGCCTCCGCGTCGACCGCACCGCGCGGCTCGCCGAGTCCGGCCTCGAGCCGCGAGCGGAGCAGTCCCACCAGGCCGCGCAGGTCCAGGGGTGTCGGCGCACCGGCGAGGCGCGGGTCGCGCGCCTGCGCCGCCTCCCCGGCCGTGCCCCCGCCGAGGTCCGGCGGCTGCACGAGGTCGATGAACGGGGACGGCTGCTGGTCGGCGTCCGACACGGCGGTGACCAGCAGCGCGACGCGGGCTCGGGAGGTGGCCAGGGCGAACGACCGCAGCTCGTCCGCGAGCACGGCGGTGCGTGCCTGCGCCCCGGCGACGTGGCCGTCCTGCGCGCGGCCGGCGAGCAGCTCGACCAGCCCCTGGGCGCCCAGCAGGGAGTCCCGCAGCCGCAGGTCGGGCCAGGTGCCGTCCTGCACGCCCGCGACCACGACGACGTCCCACTCCCGGCCGGCTGCGCCGGCGGGGGTCAGGACCGGCACGGTGCGGCCGACGGCGCCCTGGGCGGCCAGGCTGTCGGCCGGCAGGTCCTGCGACTCCAGGTAGTCCACGAACGCCAGCGGTGGCGACTGCGGCATCCGGTCGGCAAACGTCTCGGCCGCGCGGAACAGGGCCATCACGGCGTCGAGGTCGCGGTCGGCCCGGGCCGCGGCCGGACCGCCCGCGAGCGCCGCCCGCCGCCACGGCTCGGCCAGCCCCGCCGCCGACCACAGGGACCACAGGACGGTCTGGGCGGTCGCCGCCGGCTCCAGACCGGCCAGCCGCCCGGCCGCGAGCAGCCCCGCCAGGCGCTGCGGACCCCGACGCACCGTGGCCGGCAGCGTCGCGGTCCGGGCCGGGTCGGCGAGCATCTCGACCAGCAGGGCGTCGCTCGCCCGCCCACCGCCACCGGCGAGCTCCTCGGCGCGCAGCGCCCGGCGGACCCGGCGCAGTCCCACCGCGTCGGCGCCACCGTACGGCGAGGTCAGCAGGCTGACCGCGGCGTCGGCGTCCAGCGCCGACGGGTCCAGGGCGCAGCGCAGCGCGAGCAGCAGCGGGCGCACCGCCGGCTCCTCGCGCAGCGGGACGTCGCTGCCGAGCACCGAGACGGGCACGGACGCCCCGGCGAGCGCGCGTCGCAGGGCGGCGACCTGGCCACCGGACCGCGCAACGACCGCCATCCGGTCCCACGGCACACCACGCTCGAGGTGCGCGGCCCGCAGCGCGTGCGCCACGTAGGCCGCCTCCTGCGCGGCACTGGGCAGGACGGCGACCCGCGCCGTCGTCGGGTCGTGGTCCCCGCGGCCCGAGCCGGCCCCGGCCGCCGGGGCGAGCTGGGGTGCGGACGCCCGCCGGTGCGCCACGCCGGCCACCGCCCCGATCTCCTGGGTCACGGCCACGGTCACGTCGCGCAGCGCCGGCCCCTGCCGCCAGGCCGTGCCGAGCACGAGCTGCTCCGCGCCCAGCTCGCCGAGTCCCCGGCCGGCGACCGCTGCTCGCCCGACCAGTGCGGGGGACGCCCCGCGGAAGGTCTGCACGGCCTCATCGGGATCGGCGAACAGCACCACGCGCGCGCCGTCGTCGGCCAGGACGCGCAGCAGGCGCGCGGTCGCGGCGGTGCTCTCCTGGTGGTCGTCGACGACCACCAGGCGCCAGCGCGGTCGCGGCGCACCCGGCAGCTCGGTCTCCCACGTCCCCAGCGCCTCGGCCGCCTCGTCGACCACGACGGCCGGGTCGTAGCGGTCGCCGGCGTCCGGCGTCGCCTGGCGCAGCTCGGTGACGTCGAGGTACTCCCGGTACAGGTGGGCCGCCGCCGTCCACTCAGGACGGCCGTGACGCCGGCCGAGGGCGGCGAGGTCCTCGGGAGCCAGACCACGCTCGGCGGCGCGCATGAGCAGGTCGCGCAGCTCGTCGCGGAAGCTGCGCAGCCCGAGCACCTCGGGCGGGACCGACGCCGGCCAGTCCAGGGGGACGCCGTCGCCGGCGGCGTGCCCGGCCAGCAGCTCGGCCAGCAGGAGGTCCTGCTCCGGCCCGGAGATGAGCGTGGGCGCGGGCTCGCCGCGGTACGCCGCGCGGGCGCGCAGCACGGAGAACGCGGCCGAGGCCGCGGTCCGCACCACGGGCTGGCCCGCGGTGCGACGCAGCCGGGCCGACAGCCGGTCGCGGACGTCCGCCGCCGCCCGGCGGGTCGGCACGAGCACGAGCACGTCGTGCGGGGCGAGCCCGAGCGCGTCCGTCGCCGCGACGACCGACTCGATCGCCGTCGTGGTCTTGCCGGTGCCCGGTGCCCCGAGCACGAGCAGCGCCGACTGCCCGCCGGCAGCGACCGCCTCGACCACCGCGCGCTGGGTCGCGTCCAGCGCCACCGCGGCACCACCCGCCGGCGACGGGCGCACGAGGCGGACGCGAGGAGCGTCCAGCAGTCCGGAGCGGTTCACGCGAGGATCACATCACGGGCCACCCACACGCCCCGCCACCACCGCCGTCGCCCGACCCCGCACCGCCGGCGCCCGCCCCCTCGGGAGCCGGCTCATCCCTGCGGGTACGGCCAGCCGTTCGGCTCGCACGGCGAGACCGCGAGCGACTGCTGCTGCATGAGCGGCGCCGGCCCCGACCCCGGGCAGCGTTCGTGCTGGTGCCCGAGCAGGTGGCCCACCTCGTGGTTGACCAGGTACTGCCGGTACTGCGTCCGGTCCGCGAACTCCGGTGTGGCCTCGACCCACCGGCGGACGTTGAGCGCGGCGTGCCCGTTGCGGCCGCACGACACCTGCCCACCGGTGTCGAGCGGGGCGCACATCGTGTCGACGAGGTCGGGCGAGGCGAGCACGACCCGGATGTCGGCCGGGCCGTCGGTCTGCGCGAACGCGACCTCGCCCCGCGCGCCCCACCCGCGCGGGTCGGTGAGCGTGGCCATCACCGTCGCGGCGAACGCGGGCCCGTCCACGGCGAGCCCGCGCTCCACCTCGACCCGGACGGTGCGCACCGGTCCCGGCCCGACCGCGGGAGCCGCGCCGGGGACCACGTCGAGCACGCCGTCCGCGGACTGCGGGACGTCGAGGGAGAGCAGGCCCGCGGCGCGGTCCTCGGGGGTGAGCCACAGCGGGCCGACCGTGTCGCGGTCGACCACCTGCGGCAGCGGGAGGGGGCGGACGTCAGTCAGCTCGCCGGGCGCGACCGACACCACCGGCGCATCCGCGGCCGCGGGCGCGTCCACCCCGGCCGCGGACGCCCGCACACCGGAGCGCTGCACCGCGGTGCCGCGCAGCGGGTCGACGTCGTCCGTGCCGCCCGGTCGGGTGGACCCGCCGGCCGACGACGTCGACGCGTCCGCACGGGCCCCGGCTGCCGGCCCGGTCCACGCTCCCCCGGTCAGCGACGCCGTCCCGACGCCGGCCATCGCCGCCACCGTGACGACCCCCGCCGCCACCCACGTCGGGGGGGTGGCCACGACCGGCCGACCCGACCGAGCGCGCGAGGGGGGCATCGACGCGACGGGCGCGCGCCGGGCACGCCCGTGGCGGGGGGTGGACCGCGGCGGCAGGGCGAGGGGCCACGGTCGCGGGGTCATGGCCCTATGGTCACCCGGCGTCACAGGCGCTGGCTACCATCGGCGGGTGACCCAGACCACGGGCGTGCGTCCGCGCGGCCCCCGCATGGGCCGCGACGCCCGGCGGGCGCAGGTCCTCGCCGTGGCTCAGGAGCTGTTCGCCGGCGAGGGCTTCCACCACGTGTCGATGGACGACATCGCGGTCCGGGCGGCGGTGTCCAAGCCGGTCCTGTACCGCCACTTCCCGTCCAAGCTGGACCTGTACCTCGAGGTGGTCGAGGAGCGCGGCACCGAGCTGCTGCGGGCGGTCGACCAGGCCCTGGCCCCCGTCGTGGCCGGACCGGTGCGGCGCGGTGAGGGACGCCAGGTCGTGCACGCGCTGGTGCGGGCGTACTTCGAGTTCGTCGAGGCCGCCGGCGAGTCGTTCTCGCTGCTGTTCGAGTCCGACGTCACCCACGACGCCGCGGTCCGGGCCCGGGTCGAGCAGGCCGCGGCCCAGGCCGCGCAGGGCATCGCCCGGGTGCTCGCCGACTTCACCGGCCTGCCCGACCAGCACACGTCGCTGCTCGCCGCGACGCTGGTCGGGATGGCGCAGACCGGTGCCACCAGCAGGTTCCGTGCCGACGCCCCGCTGGACGTCGACGAGGCCGTCGACCTGGTCGCGCGGCTCGCCTGGCACGGCGTCGCCGGGCTCGTCCGGACCGACGCCGGCGGGCACCCGCCGCCCGAGGCCACGCCCCCGGCCGCCGACCCGAGCCGATCCGGACGTCGCCCGTAGGATTGCCCGTGCTCCCACCTGCCCGCGCACGTGGCGGGGAGCAGCGTGCCCGGCGAGCGTCGTCGGGTCCCGGAACTGACGAGGGAGAGCACCGTGGACATCACGATCGGCGTCCAGAACCAGGCTCGCGAGCTGGTCATCGAGTCCGACCAGACGTCCGAGGAGATCGTTGGGATCGTGTCGGCCGCGCTCGAGGGGAAGCCGCTCCTCGAGCTGCGCGACACCCGGGGCCGACGGGTGCTCGTCCCGACGGCCTCGATCGGGTACGTGGAGATCGGGTCGGAGGAGAAGAGCCGGGTGGGCTTCGGCTCGCTGTAGACCCCGTCGCGGAGCGCTGCCCCGGTCGTCACCGGCCGGGGCAGCGCTCTGCCCGGCCTCTGCCAGTGCCCGTCCCGGGCCCGCCCCGAGGCGATCAGGGGGTCGGGCCGAGGCGGTCAGGCGGTCAGCCCGAGCCGCCCCATCCGGCGGGTGTGCTCGGCGGTGAGCCGGCCGAACAGACGCACCGAGGCGTCGCCGACGGCGTCGGACGACGGCGCCGTCGCGTCCGGCTCCCCCGGTGCGGGCAGCGCGAGTCGCGCGAGCGACGGCTCGGTGACCAGGAGGTTCTGCACGACGCCGAGGGCCTCGCCCACCAGACGTCGGCCCCACAGCGCCAGCCGGGACGTGAGCACCTCGTCGTCGGCGGCCGCGGCGGCGAGGGTCGCGACCGTCAGCTCCGCGTGGCTGGCGCCGTCGAGGACGTCCATCACCAGGTCCCGTGTGTCGTCGTCGAGCCCTGCGGCCGCGGCCTTGCAGAAGTCGTCGGCGACCCCGTACCCGACGTACGCCGTGAGCAGCCGCTCCCACCACGACCCGGGGGTGGTCCGCGCGTCGAAGTCGTCGAGCACCCGGGCGAACCGCGCCAGCTCGACCTGCGGCGACCCGCCCAGCTCGGTGATCCGCGCCACGACGCGGTCCAGCCGGGCGACCGCTCCGGCGGAGAAGTGCACGAGGCGCAGCTGCTGGTCGAGGGTCGGAGCCAGGGCCGAGTCCGCGGCGAGCCGGGTGAAGGCCGTGAGCTCGAGGTGGCCGACGAGCCCCAGCAGCGCCAGGACGTCCGCACGGCCGGCGCTCGCACGAGGGTGCGTCACTGCTGCGGTCATCCGCCGAGCGTAGCCGTCGCGTGGCCGGCGTCGGATACCATGGCCGGGTACATCGGTTGCCCGGTCGTCCCGACCGCATCGCCCCGCAGCGGCCACGCCGCCGCGGCCGTGACACATTCACGATCGGCTGCCGGCCATCCTCAGCGATGAGGCCCGCTCGCCGACCCGGCGCCTGCGCACCCGCCGCACGCCACCTGGCGCAGCCCGCGACCTCGACGCCGACCAGCACGTGAGGCACCACGACGTGACGACGACCGACCCGACCACCGGCCCCGCTGCGCGCAGCAGCGTCCAGGCCACCGACCCCAGCTTCGCGGACTTCGACGTCCGCCCCGAGATCGTGGAGTCCCTCGCCGCGGCGGGGATCGTGAACCCGTTCCCGATCCAGGCGATGACCCTGCCGGTCGCGCTCGCCGGGCACGACATCATCGGGCAGGCCAAGACCGGCACGGGCAAGACCCTCGGCTTCGGCGTCCCGCTGCTGCACCGCGTCGTCGCGCCCGGGGAGGACGGCTACGACGCACTGCCCGCGCCCGGCAAGCCGCAGGCGCTGGTGATCGTCCCGACGCGCGAGCTGGCCGTCCAGGTCGCCGGTGACCTCGCCACCGCCTCCAGCCGGCGCTCGGTGCGTGTGCTGCAGCTCTACGGGGGCCGCGCCTACGAGCCGCAGGTCTCCGCACTGCAGACGGGCGTCGACGTCGTCGTCGGCACGCCGGGGCGGATGATCGACCTGCTCAACCAGGGCTACCTGGACCTGACGTCGGTGCGCTGCGTCGTGCTGGACGAGGCGGACGAGATGCTCGACCTCGGCTTCCTGCCCGACGTCGAGCGGCTGCTCTCCCGCACGCCCGCCTCACGCCACACCATGCTGTTCTCGGCGACGATGCCCGGTGCGGTGGTCGCGATGGCGCGTCGGTACATGACGCAGCCGACGCACATCCGGGCCAACGACCCGGACGATGCCGGCGCCACCGTCAAGAACACGACGCAGGTCGTCTACCGCGCGCACGCGCTGGACAAGGTCGAGGTGCTCGCCCGGCTCCTGCAGGCCGAGGGCCGCGGCCTGACGATCGTCTTCGCCCGCACCAAGCGGACCGCGGCCAAGGTCGCCGACGAGCTGGTGGCCCGCGGGTTCGCCGCCGGCGCGATCCACGGCGACCTCGGTCAGGGTGCGCGCGAGCAGGCCCTGCGTGCGTTCCGCAACGGCAAGGTCGACGTGCTGGTGGCGACCGACGTCGCCGCGCGGGGGATCGACGTCGACGACGTCACGCACGTCGTCAACTACCAGTGCCCCGAGGACGAGAAGACCTACCTGCACCGCATCGGACGTACCGGTCGCGCGGGCAAGAAGGGCACGGCGGTCACCTTCGTCGACTGGGATGACATGCCGCGCTGGGGGCTCATCAACAGGGTGCTCGACCTCGGCATCCCGGAGCCCGTCGAGACGTACTCCAGCTCGCCGCACCTGTTCACCGACCTGGGCATCCCGGCCGGCACCAAGGGCACGCTGCCCCAGGCGGCCCGGACCCGCGAGGGCCTGGACGCGGAGAAGCTCGAGGACCTCGGCGAGACCGGCAAGCGCCACAGCTCGAGCGTCCGCGACGGCGGCGGCCGTGACGCCGGGCGTGGTCGTGGTGGGCGCGACGGCGGCAGCCGTGCGGGCGGCTCGCGGGACGGCGGCTCGCGTGACGGCGGCCGCGACGCCGGTCGTGGTCGCGGCGCGTCCGGTCGCCGCGACGGCGGGGGCCGCAGCACCGCGGCGCCCGACGCCCCCCGCGCCACGGACGCCGATGCAGCCCGTGACACCGCTGCCCCGGCCGGGAGCAGCGCTCCGGCGGAGGCGGCGGGCGGCGACCGTCCGCGTCGCAACCGCAGCCGCCGTCGGACCCGCAGCGGCGCCCTGGGCGCGGCGGGCTCGTCCGACGCGGCAGCGAGCGCACCGACCGCAGGCACCGACGCCTGACGCACACCACCGCACGACGACGGCGGCCGCGGACACGACGTCCGCGGCCGCCGTCGTCGGTGGGGTCAGACGCCGGAGCGGTCACCGCCCGGCGGCCACCTCGACCGCCCGCACGGCCTCCTCGACGCCGCGGTCCCACGGCGCTCCGTGCCCCGGCAGCACCCAGCGGACCCCCAGCCCCCGCAGGCGGCGCAGCGAGCTCAGCGCCTGCTCCGGGTCGTCGGTGAACGGCGCGGGCTGCGGCCCGACCCGTCCGGTCAGCACGTGGCGCGTCGTCAGGGCGTCACCGACGAAGACGGCGTCGACGGCGGGGACATGCACCGCGACGCTGCCCGGGGAGTGCCCCGGCAGGGCGACCATGCGGGGCGCACCGGGCAGGTCGAGCACGTCGCCGTCGTGGACGGTGACGACCTCGGTGACGTACGTGGTGCGCAGCCCGCCCTTGCGTGCGGCGTAGGTCAGGAAGCGCGCCACCGCCCGCGGGTCGACCCGTCCCCAGGTCGCGCGCGGCCGGACCTCACCGCGCGCCCGGGCGGCGTCCGCGGCATGCACGTGGATCGGCACGCCGTGGTCGCGCCGCAGCCACTCGGCGAAGCCCAGGTGGTCGGTGTCACCGTGGGTGAGCACGAGGCCGCGGACGTCGTCGACCGTGCGGCCGACGGCGTCGAGCTCGGCCAGCAGCTCGCGACGGTGCCCGGCGAGCCCGGCGTCCACGACGGTCACGCCCGCGTCGGTGACCACGAGGTAGGCGGCCACCAGGTCGTTGCCGATGCGGTGCAGTCCGGGTGCGAGCTCCATGGTCATCCTCGGGACGTCGGGTCGCCGGCGATGGCCGGCATGGCTACGCTAGATAGCCTTCAAGGCTGAGGTCAACAGCCGTCATACCGAGAGGGGCACCGTGCCGGCACCCGAGCGCACGACGACGCACGAGGTGGTCCGCGCCGGCCGCGACCTGCTGGAGGCCCACGGTCCGGCGGGGGTGACCATGGCCGCCGTGGCGGCGCGGGTGGGCGTGCGTCCGCCGTCCCTGTACAAGCGCGTGCGCAACCGCGACGACCTGCTGCGGCTGGTCACCGAGGCGGCCGTCGGCGACCTCGCGGACCAGCTCGCGGCGGTCGCGCGGTCCGGGGACCCGCGCCACGACCTGCGCCGGATCGCCCGTGCGCTGCGCGCCTTCGCCCACGCGTCCCCCGTGGCGTACGGCCTGGTCTTCACGCCGGGCCCGGCGGCCACCCGGCCCGATCCCGCCCTGCTCGCCCGGGCGAGCGAACCGGTGCTGCGGGCCACCGCCGAGCTCGCCGGGCCGGACGACGCCCTGGTGGCCGCACGGACCGTGACCGCCTGGGCGCACGGCTTCCTCAGCATGGAGCTGAGCGGCGCCTTCACCCTGGGCGGGGAAGTCGACCAGGCCTTCGACCACGGCCTGACCCGGGTGGTCGACGCCCTCGTCGCCCGCTGACGGCCACGCCCCCGCCGTCCCGCCACGAGCGCCCGGCGTCAGCCCTCGATGAACGCCCGCACGGCGTCGGCGACGAGCTGGACCGCGATCGCGGCCAGCAGCAGGCCGGCGATCCGGCTCACCAGGATCACGCCGCTGTCCTTGAGCACGCGGTGGATGACGTTGGCGAACCGCATCGACAGGTACAGGCACACGTGGACGGCCACGACGCCGAGCCCGATCGAGATCCAGTCAGACCACGACTCCTCGGAGCCGGCGACGAAGACCATCGTCGCGACGATCGCGCCCGGACCGGCCAGCAGCGGCGTGCCCAGCGGCACCAGGGCCACGTTGACGCCCGTGTTGCCCGACGGCGCCGGGTCCTCCATCTTGCCGGTGAGCAGCTCCATGGCCACGACGAGCAGCAGCAGTCCTCCCGACGCCTGCAGCGCCGGCAGCGAGATGTGCATGTAGTCGAGCAGCTGCTGGCCGAACAGGGCGAACGCGACGATCACGCCGAACGCGACCAGGATCGCCTGCCGCGCGGCCCGCGTGCGCTGCCGGGCGGTCATCGACCCGGTGAGGCCGAGGAAGATCGGCACCGTCCCGGGCGGGTCCATGATGACGAACAGCGTGATGAAGACCTCGCTGAACAGTCGCCCGTCCCAGACGGCGCTCACGGCCGCACCACGTCCCCCCTCACGGACGGACCACCGCGGTCGTCCCCTGCTCCGCGATGCGGTCCAGCACGTCGGGTGCGGTGCTGCGCTCCCCCAGCCCGTTCGGCTTGCCGTCCCCGTGGTAGTCGCTGGACCCGGTGACCAGCAGGCCCAGCCGGTCGGCGAGGGCGGTCAGGCGCGCCACCTGCTGGGGGCTGTGGTCGCGGTGGTGGACCTCCAGGCCGGCCAGCCCCGCGGCGACGAGCTGCTCGACGGCGGCGTCGGGCACCACCCGGCCGCGGACGTCGGCGCCGGGGTGGGCGAAGACCGGCACCCCACCGGCGACCCGGATCGCCGCGACGGCGTCGACGGCGTCCGGGGCGTAGTGGGGGACGTAGTAGCGCGACGACGGCACGAGCAGCGTCGCGAAGGCGGCGCTGCGGTCCGTGACGACGCCGCGGGCGACCAGCGCATCGGCGATGTGCGGGCGCCCGACGGTGGCGTCGGCGCCGGTCTGCGCCATGACCTCGTCCCAGGTGAGCCCGTAGTCCTCCTCGAGCAGAGCGACCATGGTGCGGGCCCGGACCAGCCGCGCCTGGCGCGTGCGCTCCATCTCGGCGAGCAGCGCCGGGTGATCCGGGTCCTGCAGGTAGCTGAGCAGGTGGACGCTGATGCCGTCCCACCGGGCGGAGATCTCGCTGCCGAGCACGACGGTGACGCCCGACGCGTGCGCCTCGGCGGTCGCCTCGTCCCACCCCGCGGTGGTGTCGTGGTCGGTGAGCGCGACCACGTCCAGCCCGGCCGCGGCCGCGGCCCGCACCACACCCGCCGGTGCGTCGGTGCCGTCCGACGCGGTGGAGTGGGCATGGAGGTCGATCAGCACGGAGCCCAGGGTAGGGGCTGCCCGACGCGCCTCTGACGCGCCCCCGGTCCCGCACGTCGCCTCCGCGCCGGTGCCGAGCCGGTGCTGAGCGCCCGTGTCGGACGCCGGTGCGACGATGGGCTCATGAGCGAGCAGATCAGCCCCGAGGCCGCGACCGACGCCCAGCCGCTGGAGTCCCGCGGCGACAACCGCTCCCAGCGGCCCAGCTCGGCGGCGTTCAAGGCCTTCATCACCTCCGGCTGGGCCGAGCGCGCTGCCGCCGCGACCGGTCCCGGCGCCGCCGCGCCCTTCACCGCGCAGCGCCGCGCGCGGCTGTCGGCCGCGTTCCCCGACGCTCGCCTGGTCGTCCCGGCCGGCGGCTTCAAGGTGCGCAGCAACGACACCGACTTCCGGTTCCGTCCGCACTCGGCCTTCGCCCACCTGACCGGGCTGGGCACCGAGCAGGAGCCCGACGCCGTCCTGGTGCTGCACCCCGCCGACGACGGCTCCGCGGACGAGGGCTCGGCCCACCGCGCCGTCCTCTACATGCGTCCGCTCGCGGGCCGGGACACCGAGGAGTTCTACTCCGACTCCCGGTACGGGGAGTTCTGGGTCGGGGCGCGCCCGACGCTCGAGGACCTCGCCGCCCTCACCGGGATCACGACCGCCCACCTCGACACGCTGCGCGACGACCTCGCCAAGGACGTGGGAGCCGACGGCGTGCGCCTGCTCGTGGTGCCGGGGGCCGACGACTCCGTCGAGGCCGTCGTCGAGGAGATCCGCGCCACCGAGGACGCCGGGCAGGACGACGCCCGACTCGCCGAGGCGCTGTCCGAGCTGCGCCTGGTCAAGGACGCCCACGAGGTCGAGCAGATGCGGGTCGCGGTCGACTCCACGATCGCCGGGTTCGCCAAGATCGTGCGGGACCTGCCGGTCGCCGTCGAGCACCCGCGCGGCGAGCGGGTCATCGAGGGCACCTTCGGCGCGCACGCCCGGCTCGAGGGCAACACGGTCGGCTACGAGACGATCGCGGCCGCCGGCGAGCACGCGACCACGCTGCACTGGACCCAGAACGACGGCGCCGTCCGGCCGGGCGACCTCGTGCTGGTCGACGCCGGCGTCGAGGCCGACTCGCTCTACACCGCCGACGTCACGCGCACCCTGCCCGTCGACGGCACGTTCACCGACGTGCAGCGCCGGGTCTACACCGCCGTGCTCGACGCCGCCGACGCCGCCTTCGCCGTCGCCGTGCCGGGGGCGCGGTTCCGCGACGTGCACGCCGCGGCCATGGAGGTCATCGCGGCCCGGCTCGCGGAGTGGGGCCTGCTGCCGGGCACGGCCGAGGAGTCGCTCGACCCCGAGGGCCAGTGGCACCGGCGGTGGATGGTGCACGGCACGAGTCATCACCTGGGTCTGGACGTGCACGACTGCGCCCAGGCCCGGCGCGAGATGTACCTCGACGCCCTGCTCGAGCCGGGCATGGTGTTCACCATCGAGCCGGGGCTGTACTTCAAGTCCGACGACCTCGCCGTGCCCGAGGAGTACCGCGGCATCGGTGTGCGCATCGAGGACGACGTGCTGGTGACCGCCGACGGCAACGAGAACCTGTCGGCCGCCCTGCCGCGGCGGCCGGACGACGTGGAGCGGTGGATGGCGACGATCCTCCAGGACTGACCGCCGGCCGGCGGTCCGAGCCGTGCGGGGGGCGGCGTCCGGGTCGGCGACGTGCCGGGCCCAGCGGTGGCGGCGGGATCACCGACCGAGCACGCTGCGCAGGTGCCCCAGCCGACCACCACGCCGGACGGACGGTACCTCGTCGTGCGGGGACGCCTGTGGCGGTGCGCCGACCCGGACCTGGACCCCGAGGTCCGTGACCGGCTCGTCCACGAGCTCATGGCGGCACGCCGCGCGAAGGGGGACGCGATGCGCGCCCGCGACGCCGAGGCGCGTGAGCTGGCCCGTGCGCGGGTGGACGCGGCGAAGGTCGCCCTGGGCGAGCGCGGCCCCGTGTGGTGGGACGACGGCGCTCCCGACCTCACCGGGCACCTGGCTCGCACCGGACCGTACGCCGACTGGTTCGCCGGACTCCCACCCGGAGCCTGACCCGGGACAGCGGACCGGCACCGGGTCGGCCCGGCGCCCGGTCGCGACGCGGTCAGCGGGCTGCCGGTCATGTCGGGCCGGGCGTCACCGCGTGAAGTAGCCCGAGACGTCCACCACGAGGTCGATGTCGGCGCTCGCGCTGTACACCCCGACCCGGCCACCCCGCCCCAGTCGCGCGACCGTGGCGTTCGCCTCGTCCCGCCGGGCGACGAGGTTCAGCGTGGACACCAAGGGCAGCGTCGCCGGGTCCGTGACCGGGAACGTCCGGATGTGCGTCCCGGCCCGGTGACCGGTTCCCGTCACGGTGAGGACGGCAGCCCGGGCGGTCCCCGGCACACCGGCGAGGCCACCCACCGCGACCTCGGCCGAGCGCCCGCTCCTCAGTGCTCCCGCAAGACCCTGGCCGCGTCGGGAGTCGACGATGCGGGCCGGCTCCACGGGGACGAAGCCCAGCTCGCCGGTCGCGGTGTACCAGCCGGCCAGGTCGACGACCAGGTGCGCGGCGGCACTGTGCGTGTACAGGCGGATGCGTCCGCCGTCACCGACGCGGACCACCACCATGTTGGCCTGATCCCGCCCCGGCATCAGGTTCAGGTTGGACACCATCGGCGGTGCCTGGTCGGCGTACGCGGCCGGGGTCGGGTAGACCCGCACGTGCGTGCGGGCGGCCACCTCGGTGGCGGTGACGTTCAGTGCGACGGCGGACGCGTCCACCGGCACCCCGCCACGACCGGCGACCTGCAGCTCCACCCACCGCCCAGCCGTCACCGGCAGCGCCGGCACGCCCCCGGTGCCGTCGCGGGTGTCCATCAGCCGGACGGGCGAGGTGGCGGTGAACGCGGTCGCCGCCGACGGGGAGAAGTAGCCCGCGAGGTCCACCACCAGGTCCGCCGAGGCTCCCTCGGTGAGGACGTCCACGGACAGGTCGACACCCAGCCCGACCGTCACCGCTGCCGGTTGGTCCACCCCCGGTACGACGTTGATGTTCGAGACCTCGGGCGGGACGCCGCCGTCCGTCGTGGGGTACACGCGCACGTTCCCGACCGCATCGGCGGCGACCGCTGTGACGTTGAGGACGACCGCCGTCGCGTCCTGCGGCAGCACGCCGCCGAACCAGAGCTGGATGGGCTGGTCCGGGTCGATGCGGCCGACCTCGTCACGGCTGTCGAACACCCGTACCGGCTCGAGCGGGGTGAACCGGTCACCGCCCGCTGCGACGGTGAACCACGACCGGGTCGCCTCGGTCTGCACCGTGCCGTCGTGCGCCCGCAGGCCCTCCGTGCGCACCGTGTACGTCCGTCCGGGCACCAGGTCGGCGGTCGGCACCATGCGGACGACGCCATCGGCCGAGACGGTGCGCTGGACCGCGACGGGCGCTCGGGTGGCGGCATCCACGAGACGGACCGTCTGGGCGGTCACCGACGCGCGCTCGACGTCTCGCCCCAGCGTGACGGCGACGGTCGGCCGGACCGCGGCGCCGGCGCTGGTCGGGGCCGGGGAGACGCCGGTCACCCAGGGCGTCATCCCCCGCAGCTGCCGGCCCTGGTGAGCGACCTGCACCGCGCCCGAACGGTCCGTCAGGGCCAGCTCGGGCAGTCCGTCCCCATCGAGGTCGGCGGGCACGGCCGGCCCGCCGAGCGGCTCGTCCGGCAACGCGATCCGGAAGGTGTCGGTGAGGAACGTGCCGTCCGGCTGCTGCAGGCTCACGGCGGTGACGAACGCGGGAGAGCTCACCACGTCGGTGCGTCCGTCGGCGTCCATGTCGACCAGCGCGAGCCGATGGCTCTCAGGCGCCAGGGTCGTGACGGTCTGCGGCCCGGACCATCCGGTCGGCGTCCACCGGCTCACCACGACGCGGCCGTCGACGAGGGATGCGACGACGTCGTCCCGGCCGTCGCCGGTCAGGTCGCCGGCCTGCACCGCGGACGAACCCATCAGCCAGTCGATGGCCGGTCCGACGACGAAGGACCCGTCGCGCTGCCGGTACAGCACCGTGCTGGCCGGCCCCCCGTACACCAGGTCCAGCATCCCGTCGCGATCGACGTCCGCCGCAGCAGGCGTGATCGTCAGCCCGGCTGCCGGGACGGACGTCGGCGTCATGCCGCCCGACCCGTCGTTGAGCACCACCAGAGCACCGACGGAGTCGACGCCGGCGAGGTCCTGGTCTCCGTCGTCGTCGAGGTCCACGGCGACCAGGCTCCGCGGTGACCAGTCGTCGCGCTGGGCCAGCCGTCGCGCGGCGGGATCGGTCCCGCTCAGGTCGACGGTCCACAGCTCGGTCCCGGTCGCCACGACGACCTCGGTGACGCCGTCCCCGTCCAGGTCCGCGCTGGTCAGCGACGGCGTCCCGCCGCTCACGGCACCCACCGTGACGGTCGCGAAGGTGCCGAAGGTCCCGTCGCCCCGGCCCGGCATGTACCCGACGGCCGGCATCCCACGGGAACCACCCTGGGGCAGCCTCTCCCAGGCGATGGTCCCGGCGACGACGTCGTCGACCCCGTCGCCGGTGACGTCCGCCACCCCGAGCCCGCCCCACGCGAATCCGCCCCGTGACGCGACCGGCTCTCGATCGAACCGCAGCGCGGTGACGGGCTGCTCGTCCAGGCGTCTGAGCTCCACCTCGTAGCCCCCCAGGACGCGAGGGAAGTCGGCACGCACCCGCAGGTACAGGGGCCCGGGGCCCTCCACCTGGGACCACAGCGGCATCGGCGACCAGCCCGTCGTGGCCAGATGGGCGCCGTCGGCGGCGTAGACGTCGATCACCCCGGTGCCCCGGGCGACGAACCGCTCACCGGGCGCCGCATCCACCACGTACCAGTCGACGTCTCCCTCGGTGTCGAACGTGCCCCGCATCTGCGGGCTGTCGCCGCTCGTCCGGTCGATCCGGCGAGCGCCGGCCATGACGTCGTCCTGCCCGCCGTCGACGGCCGAGCGGTCGAGCGCCGGCGCCACGGCGGCGGGCACCGGGTCGTCCAGCGTCACCGCGGCCGCCGCGTCGACGACGCCGTCGCCGTAGTACGGGTCGGCGCCGGGCGTCCCGGCGTCGCGTGCGGTCAGCGCCAGGCGGGCGTCCACCTGCGCGGGCGTGAGGCCCGGCTCGTGGGCCCGCACGAGGGCGACCACCCCGGCCACCCGGGCAGAGGCGAGCGCATCGGCCGACATCGTGGACACGGCAGCGCCTGCGGTGGGGACCGGGACGTCGTCCCCCGGGGCCGCCACCGTGACCCAGTCGCCCCAGCTCTGGAACCCGCTGCGCGTCTCGTCCTCGTCCGACCGCGACACCGCGACCAGACCGGGCAGCTCCGTCGCCCACGCCGCCGGGTAGCACGGCGATCCGTCGCGCGCGTCGCCGGCCGGGGCGACCACGACGGCACCGGACGCGATGGCCGCGGCCACGGCGGAGCGCAGCGCGGTCGACGCCTCCGGGACGGAGTGGGACACGTGGATGACGGCCGCACCGCGCGCTGCCGCGGCCCGCACCCCCTCGGCGACCACCTCGCTCGACGCGGGTGCATCCGGCCCGGCGTCCGTGACCTTGACCGGCAGGACGGTCGCCTCGTACGCGACGCCCGTCGTGCCGGCTCCGTCGAGGCGGGCGGCGATCACCCCGGCGACCGCCGTGCCGAAGCCGGTGGTGTCATCCGGGACGGCGTCCCTCCCGACCAGGTCCACGCCCGGTGCGAGCGCACCGGCGAGCTCCGGGTGGGTCGCGTCGACCCCGCTGTCCACGACCGCCACGGTGACTCCGCCGCCCGCGGTCACCTGCCACGCCCGAGGCACCCGCAGGACGAGGTCGTCCACCGGCGACCACTCGGGGTCCGGGGTCGGCACGACCCGCGCCGGGGCCGGGGCGGTCGCGCCCGCGCCCGCGCCGGGCACGAGCAGGGTCGACGTGAGCACAGCCGTCAGGACGGCAGCAGCGAGGTGTCGCACGGCAGAGGGCTCCAGGGGTCCGGGAGGACGCAGCCGTCCCCACGGGCACACCATCGAGCCCGGGGGCCCCGTCGCGCGGCGTCCAGCAGGGTGAAAAGAAGCCCGTGCCCCGTGCCCCGTGAGCGCGGTGGCGGCGCGTCGCGCTCCGTCAGGTGCGCGGGTCCCGCGGCGGGGCGTACGGGCTCTCGCCCGTCGGCGGCTGCTGGGCCGGCGGCTGCTGAGCCGGCGGCGGGGGGACGGTCGGCGAACCCGAGGGCTGCGCCGGGTGCCCCTGCGGGTGGGCCGACGTCGGGTCCGACGGCCGCGCCCCTGGGCCGGACGCCGGCGGCGTCGGCCACCCCGACGTCGTGCCTCCGATCTCCTGCAGCAGCGCCCGGGCCTTGTGCGCCTGCTCGGCCGCGCACAGCACCGAGTACGTGCTCGCCACGATCTGGCTCTGGGACGTGAAGTCGCGCTTGCCCCCCGTGAAGGAGTAGGTGACCACGGAGAACAGCATCCCGAAGGCACCACCGATGAGGATGGCGGCGATCAGCGGGAACGTCTGCCCCTCGGGCGAGCTGAACAGCAGCAGCAGGAAGCCCACGAAGAGCCCGAACCAGGCACCCGACGCCAGACCGGCCAGCGCCACCCGCGGGTAGGACAGCCGCCCGGTGACCCGCTCGACCATCCGCAGGTCGCCGCCGACGATGGTGACGAGCTGGACCGGGAACTGCTTGTCGGCCAGGTGGTCGACGGCCCGCTGGGCCTCGAGGTAGGTGCCGTAGGCGGCGACCTGCTCGCCCTGCGGCAGGGTGGGCGTGCGCGGGACGCGGGCCGGGTTCGCGAAGGACATGCCCCGATCCTCCCCCACCGCGCGACGGGTGGCCACGTCGGTGCCCGGCCGGGCCGGAGCGGGGACCACCGGCGCCCTGGCCGGGCCCGGCCCGACGCACGCCCACTAGGCTGGCGGCCGTGAGCAGCGCAGGGACCAGGGTCTTCGTCGCGCGCCTCGCCGGGACCATCGTCTTCGACCCCCTCGGTGACCAGGTCGGCCGCGTGCGCGACGTCGTCGTGCTGCTCCGGCCCAAGGGTCTGCCGCGTGCCGTCGGGCTCGTCGTGGAGGTCCCGGGTCGGCGCCGGGTGTTCCTGCCGCTGACCCGCGTGACGAGCATGGACTCGGGCCAGGTCATCTCGACCGGCCTGGTCAACATGCGGCGCTTCGAGCAGCGGGCGATGGAGACCCTGGCGGTCGGCGAGCTGCTGGACCGGTCGGTCGAGCTCACCGACGGCTCGGGCAGCGCCACCGTCGAGGACCTCGCCATCGAGCGGCAGCGCAACGGCGACTGGCTCGTCACCCAGCTGTTCCTGCGCCGCCATGTGCGGGCCAAGGGCGGGCTGCTGCGCCGGCGCGGCGAGACCCTGCTGGTCCCGGTGACCGGCGTGACCGGGCTCGCCCGGTCCCACGCCGGCCAGGGCGCCGCGCTGCTGCTGGCCGCCTACGAGGACCTCAAGCCCGCCGACCTCGCCGAGGTGCTGCACGGCCTGGGCGCACCGCGACGGCTCGAGGTCGCGACCGCGCTGACCAACGACCGCCTCGCCGACGTCCTGGAGGAGCTGCCCGAGGACGACCGGGTCACGATCCTGTCCGGGCTCACCCAGGGCCGGGCGGCCGACGTGCTCGAGGCGATGGAGCCCGACGACGCCGCCGACCTGCTCGGCGAGCTGCCGCAGGAGCAGGCCACCGAGCTGCTCGGGCTGATGGAGCCCGGCGAGGCGCGCGACGTGCGCCGGCTGCTCGCCTACGAGGAGAACACCGCCGGTGGCCTGATGACCACCGAGCCCGTGGTGCTGCCGCCCGAGACGCCGATCGCCGCCGCGCTCGCGCACGTGCGCCGGCAGGACCTGACCCCGGCGCTCGCGTCGATGGTCTTCGTCGCGCGCCCGCCGGCCGAGACCCCGACCGGGCGCTTCCTCGGCGTCGTGCACCTGCAGCGCATGCTGCGCGAACCCCCGCACGAGCCGATCGGCACGCTGGTCGACTCCGGCATCGACGGGGTCACCGCCGACGCCCCGCTGCTGCAGATCACCCGGCTGCTGGCGACCTACGACCTGCTCGCGGTCCCCGTGCTGGACGCCGAGCGGCGCCTGCTCGGCGTGGTCAGCGTCGACGACGTCCTGGACCACCTGCTGCCCGAGGACTGGCGCGAGTCCCACGACGACGCGACCGACGGCATCGTCCACCTCGGCGGGACGGGGGCCGGTCGTGCCTGAGCGCCTCGACACCCCCAAGGTCACCCGACGGGCCTGGGTGCCGCGCTTCAAGGCCGACCCCGACGCCGTCGGGCGCATCGCGGAGGCGTTCGCCCGGTTCATGGGCACCGGCCGGTTCCTGCTCTACATGACCGCGTTCGTCGTGGTCTGGGTGGCGATCAACGCCATCGGGCTGTGGGGCCTGCGCTGGGACCCGTACCCCTTCATCCTGCTCAACCTGTTCTTCTCCACCCAGGCCTCCTACGCGGCCCCGCTGATCCTGCTCGCGCAGAACCGGCAGGACGACCGCGACCGGGTCGCCCTGGAGCAGGACCGCCAGCGCGCGGAGCGGAACCTCGCCGACACCGAGTTCCTCGCCCGGGAGATGGCCGCGCTGCGGATCGGCCTGAGCGAGGTCGCCACGCGCGACTTCGTCCGGTCCGAGCTGCGGAACCTGCTCGAGGAGCTCACCGCCGACCGTGAGGACGAGGACCGCGAGGAGCGCGAAGCCACCGTGGTGCGCGACCCGCGGCACGACGGTCGGCACCCGGGTCGTCCCGGCCGCCGGGAGCCGGTCAGCCGGCGCGAGTGAGCAGCGCGGACGGGAACGGGCTCCGGCGCCGCCCCGGACGGCCCCGTCGGACGCCGCCCGTACGATGGCCGCATGCCGACGCCCGTCGATCCCACCGCCCTGGTCGACGCCGTCCGCGCCGAGCTGGCCTCGGTGCAGGACCCCGAGATCCGCCGTCCGATCACCGAGCTCGGCATGGTCCGGTCGGTCGACCTCGGCCCCGACGGCTCGGGCGGCACCCTGGTCACCGTCGGCCTCGACCTGACCACCCCGGGCTGCCCGCTCAAGGACACCCTCACCCGGGACGTGACTGCCGCGGCCCTGCGCGTGCCCGGGGTGACGTCGGTGCACGTCGCGATGGGCGTGATGAGTGCCGAGCAGCGGACCGCGCTGCGCTCGATGCTCCGCGGCGGCTCACCGGAGCCGGTGATCCCGTTCGCCCAGCCCCACTCCCTGACCCGGGTCCTGGCGATCGCGTCCGGCAAGGGTGGCGTGGGCAAGTCGTCCGTGACCGCGAACCTCGCCGTGGCGATGGCCGCCGACGGGCTGCGGGTGGGGGTGCTGGACGCCGACGTCTACGGGTTCTCCATCCCGCGGATGCTCGGGGTGTCCCGTCCCCCGACCCGGGTCGACGACATGCTGCTGCCGCCCGTCGCGCACGACGTGAAGGTCGTCTCGATCGGCATGTTCGTGCCGGCCGGCCAGCCCGTCGTCTGGCGCGGTCCCATGCTGCACCGCGCCCTGCAGCAGTTCCTCGCCGACGTGTTCTGGGGCGACCTGGACGTGCTGCTGCTGGACCTGCCCCCGGGGACCGGCGACATCGCGATCTCGGTCGCCCAGCTGCTCCCCCGCTCGGAACTCGTCGTGGTGACGACCCCGCAGGTCGCGGCCGCCGAGGTCGCCGAGCGCGCCGGGTCGGTCGCGCTGCAGACCCGCCAGCGGGTCGCGGGGGTGGTGGAGAACATGTCCTGGCTCGAGCAGCCGGACGGGTCGCGGCTGGAGGTCTTCGGCGCCGGCGGCGGTGCGACGGTCGCGGCCAACCTCGCCCGCGCCACCGGCGGTGACGTCCCGCTGCTGGGTCAGGTCCCGCTCGACGTCGGCCTGCGCGCCGCCGGGGACGCCGGGACTCCGGTGGTCCTGGCCGACCCGGACGCCCCCGCCGCGGTGGTGCTGCGCGACGTCGCCCGCACGCTGGCGGGCCGGTCGCGCGGGCTCGCGGGGCGCCCGCTCGGCCTGTCGCCGGTGGGGCGGTAGCCCGCACCCCCGTCGCCGCCCGCCCCGCACCGGCGGCGCGACGGGGTCGACCGCCGCCGGACCTCAGCCCACGCGACCCAGGGCGATGGCCGCGTACATCAGCGCCGCCACGCTCTCGCCGTCCGTGATCGTCCCGTCGGCGACGAGCTCGAGCACGCGTGCCCACGGGAGCCGACGGACCGCGGTGATGCCCTCCTCGGCCTGCGCACCGTGGGCGTCCGTCGCCGCGGGCGCGGGCCGCAGACCACGTGCCAGGAACACGTGCTCCGGCGCCCGGCACACGCCGTTCAGCGCGGACATGCTCCCGACCGCCTGCCACCGGTCCGCGACCAGCCCCGTCTCCTCGCGCAGCTCCCGCTGGGCGGCGACCAGCAGGTCCTCGCCGTCGGAGCCGCCCGCGGGCACCTCGAGCGAGGCACCGGTCGTGTACCGGTCGACCTCGACCAGGACGACCTCGCCGTCGTCGGACAGTGCGACGACGAACACGGCGGGCTGGCGCAGCTCCACCACGCCGTAGATCCCCGCCGACCCGTCGGGTCGGTCGACGGCGTCCTCGCGCACCAGGATCCAGGGGTTCTCGTAGACGACGGTCGACGCGCGGGTGGTCCACAGGCTCATCCGGCCACCCTCCCAGAGCGGCGCGTGAGCCACGGACGAGGAGGTACCCGCGCGGGTCGGCGCTCCCTATCATCGCCGGCATGAGGCGACGTGCATTCGTCCTGCTGAACCGCACCGTCAACGCCGTCGTGCGACGTGTCCGACCACGCCGCTTCCGCGGGGCGCGTCTGCTGTACCTGACGACCACCGGTCGCACGACCGGCACGGCACGGACCACGCCGCTCGCGTACCTGCCCGACGGCGACCGGTGGATCGTGGTGGCGTCCAACGGCGGTGCGGACTGGGAGCCGGGCTGGTGGCTGAACCTGCGTGCGGGCACCTCGGCGACCATCGAGGTGGACGGCGTCCGTGCTCCCGTGGTGGGGACGGAGGTCACCGGCCCCGAGCGCGACGTCCTGTGGCGCCGCCTGAACGACGAGGTGCTCGACTACGCCGCCTATCAGGCGAAGGTCAGCCGCCGGATCGCCGTCGTCGCCCTGACGGCGACCGCGGACCGGTGACCGGTGACCGCGGACCGGTGACCGGCCGGCAGCGGGCGGCGCGGCCGCGTCTCAGCGCGAGCCTGCGGCGCTGACCTCGAGCAACGTGCGCCACGGGTCCTCGAAGCGCAACGTCCGGCCGTCGTCACGTGGGGTGACCCCGTGGGCACGCAGGCGGGCGCCGAGAGCGGCGAGGTCGTCCCGGGACGGCACGGTCAGGGAGACCTGACCGAGGCCGAGCGTCGCGGCGCGCGCGCCGGCACCCCGGCTCTGCCAGGTGTTCATCGCCATGTGGTGGTGGTACCCGCCGGCCGAGACGAAGAGCGCCGAGCCCAGGTCGGCGGTGACCTCGAAGCCGAGGGCGTCGGCGTAGAACCTGCGGGCGGTGGCGATGTCGCCGACCTTGAGGTGGACGTGCCCGACCTCCGCGGTCCGGGCGCTGTCCGGCGCGGAGTGCTCGCGGACGAAGGCTGTGGCGTCGAGGGGCAGCGAGTCCATGACGACACCGCCCGCGGCCGTCCAGGTCCAGGTCTCGCGCGGGCGGTCCCGGTACAGCTCGATCCCGTTGCCCTCCGGGTCGGTGAAGTAGAACGCCTCGGAGACGAGGTGGTCCGCCGACCCGACGTACCGGGACCGCGGGTGCTGCGCGGCCCGCAGCAGGACCGCGGCGAGCGCCGCGCGGTCGGGGAACAGCAGCGCGGTGTGGAAGAGCCCGGCCTCCCCGCGGCGCTGCCCAGGCAGCCCCGGCGTGTGGACGAGCACGACGAGCGGTGTGGACGCCCGGCCCAGGACCACGACCTGCGGTGCGCGCCCGCCGGTATGACGCGTCGCCGCGTCGAGGGCCGTGGTCGTGGCGGCGCCGTCGAGCCGTTCGAGGCCCAGGGCATCGCGGTAGTAGTCCGTCATGCCGGCGAGGTCGGCGACGTGCAGCGTGACGGCGTCCATGCCCGTCGTGGCAGGCAGCAGCGCATCGGGGTCGCGCCGGTCAGCGCCGGCGGTGGTGCCGGGTGCGCCGGTGGCGCCGATCCGGGGCGGCGCCGGCGCGCCGGTCCCCTCGCGCGCGAGCTGAGCCATGTCCGTGCCTGCTTCCCGACGGTCGTCGCGACGGCTGTCGCGTCGTCGGACAGGCTCCGACACAGAAGTTGTCGCGTCAACTGTGGGCACGGGTGTGCCGTGGTGCCGACCCGCCGGTCGACGTCGATTTCTGTTCGATCGTGGTGAATACTGTTCGCGTGCTCGCCCCCCAGCGCCAGGAGCGCATCCTCACGGAGGTCCGCGCCCGCGGTGCGGTCCGGGTCACCGACCTCGTCGCCGAGCTCGCCGTCTCGGACATGACCGTGCGACGCGACATCGCCCAGCTCGCCGACCGCGGCCTCGTCCGCCGGGTGCACGGCGGCGCGGTGAGCCCGCAGCACACCGCCCACGAGCCGCAGTTCGCGACCAAGCGCGGCCTGGCCGCCGCGCAGAAGCTCGCCATCGCCCGGGCCGCGCTCGCGTACGTCACCCCCGGCGGCTCGATCGCGCTCTCGGCCGGCACGACGACGCATGCGCTGGCCGAGCTCATCGCCGCCTCGCCGCACCTGCGCCCGCTCACGGTCGTGACCAACTCCGTGCCCGTCTCGGACGCGCTGCACGCCGCCGGGCGCGCGACGACGGCGGGCGACCCCCACGACCTGGACGTCGTGCTGACCGGGGGCACCCGGACGCCGTCGGACGCCCTGGTCGGTCCGGTGGCCGACGCCGCCCTCGGACAGCTGCGCGTCGACCGCCTCTTCCTCGGGGTGCACGGCCTCGGGCCGAGCGGGCTCACCACGCCGAACCTGCTCGAGGCGCAGACCGACCGCGCCCTCGTCGCGTCCGCCGACGAGGTGCTGGTGCTGGCGGACCGCAGCAAGTGGGCGGCGGTCGGCCTGGCGCGGATCTGCGGCCTGGACGCGGTCGACGTGCTGCTCACCGACGACCTGCCGGACGACGTGCGCGCCGCCACGACGGCCGCCGTGGGCCGCGTCGAGGTCGTCGCCGGGCCGGGGCACGATGCAGCGGAGCCCGCCACACCTCCCACCGCGTGACCCCCGACCCGCAGCCCGCCACCCCACCCGCCCGCCGAGGAGCACCGTGAGCACCGCCGACAGCCCGCACGCCGCCCGGATCCGCCGCACCGCCACCCGGATGGCCGACGGCCGGGAGCTCATCTACTTCGACGACTCCGAGCCGTACGTCTCCGGTGCCGCCACCCGCCGGCTGGACGACCCCCGCCCCCTGCCCGACCGGTTCGCCCCGGTGGTCGGCGAGGACGGCACCGCGCGCCCGGTCACCGGCCCCGAGCTGCGCCGCGACCCGCTCACCGGTGACTGGATCCCGATGGCCGCCCACCGCATGAACCGCACCTTCCTGCCCGCCGCGGACTCCAACCCGCTGGCGCCCGCGCGGCCCGGGGCCGCCTACCAGGACGGGGAGATCCCGGCCGAGGACTACGACGTCGTCGTGTTCGAGAACCGGTTCCCGTCGCTGATGGCGGTCCCCGGCGTCCCGGACGAGGTGCAGCACCGTGACGGGGAGGAGCTGTGGCCGGTGCGCCCCGCCAACGGCCGCACCGAGGTCATCTGCTTCAGCCCCGACCCCACCGCGTCGCTCGCCTCGGTCAGCCCGACCCGCATGCGCACGATCATCGAGGCCTGGGCGGACCGCACCACCCACCTGGGTGCGCTGCCCGGCGTCGAGCAGGTCTTCCCGTTCGAGAACCGCGGCAAGGAGATCGGCGTCACCCTGCACCACCCGCACGGGCAGATCTACGCGTTCCCCTACCTGCCGCCGCGTACCCAGGCGATGCTCGGCCAGGCCCGGACCCACCGCGAGGCGACCGGGCGGCTGCTGGCCGCCGACGTGCTGGCCGCCGAGCTGCGCAGCGGCGAGCGCGTCGTGCTCGAGTCCGAGCACTGGGTGGCCTACGTCCCGTTCGCGGCCCGGTGGCCGGTCGAGGTCCACCTCGTTCCCCGCCGTGACGTCCCCGACCTGCCGGGCCTGACCGACGCCGAACGCGCCGACCTCGCCCCGGTGTACCTGGAGCTGCTGCGCCGCCTGGACCTGTTCTTCGTGGGCGCCGACGGCGAGCCGCTGACCCTGCCGTACATCGCCGGCTGGCACCAGGCGCCGGTGCGCGAGGGCCGCGACCTGTCCCGGCTCGCGCTGCAGGTGTTCTCGGTGCTCCGGGCGCCCGGCAAGCTCAAGTACCTGGCCGGCGTCGAGTCCGGCATGGGCGCCTGGATCAGCGACACCACTCCCGAACGCATCGCGACCCGACTGCAGGAGCTGGCCCGATGAGCCGACACGCCGCCACCCCGGTCACCTGGATCGACGCCTGGGACCCTGCCGACGGCGCCGACCGCGCCGTCGCGGCCTTCCGGGACCGGTTCGGCGCGGAGCCGGACGGCGTGTGGTCCGCACCCGGCCGGGTCAACCTGATCGGCGAGCACACCGACTACAACGGCGGGCTGTGCCTGCCGATCGACCTGCCGCACCGCACCTACGTCGCGCTGCGCCGGACCACGGCAGAGCGCGACGACGCCGCCCGCCATGCCGTGGTGCGGCTCGCCTCCGCGCAGGAGCCCGACGCCGGCCTGTGGTCGTCCGCGCTCGTGGACGTGGCGCCCGGGCGGGTGGAGGGGTGGCCCGCGTACGCGGCCGGGGTCGCCTGGGCGCTCGCCGAGGACGGGCTCACGGTGGGCGGGTTCGACGCGGTCGTCGACTCCTGCGTCCCGTACGGCGCCGGCCTGTCGTCCTCCGCCGCGCTGGAGTGCGCCGTCGCCGTGGCCCTGGACGACGCCTTCGACCTGGGCCTCGCCGCCGACGACGCCGGGCGCACCCGCCTGGTGGGCGCGTGCATCCGGGCGGAGAACGACGTCGCCGGGGCCCCCACCGGCGGCATGGACCAGTCGTCGTCGCTGCGCGCGCGGGCCGGTCACGCCCTGCTGCTGGACACCCTGGACCAATCGGTGCGGCACGTGCCGTTCGACCTCGCCGCGGCCGGCCTCGCGCTCCTCGTGGTGGACACCAAGGCGGAGCACCGGCTCGCCGACGGCCAGTACGCCGCCCGGCGCACGGCGTGCGAGGCCGCGGCCCGCCAGCTCGGGGTGGCCACGCTGCGGGAGATCTCCCCCGACGACCTCGCGGACGCGCTCGCCCGGATCACCGACGCCGACCTGCCCGCCGGGGTCACCCGGCGCCGGGTGCGGCACGTCGTCACCGAGATCGCCCGCGTCGAGCGGTTCGTGGCACTGCTCGACGCCGGCCGGGTGCGCGACGTCGGCCCGCTCATGGACGCCTCCCACGCGTCGCTGCGTGACGACTACGAGGTCAGCGCCCCCGAGCTCGACGTGGTCGTGGACGCCGCCCGGTCGGCCGGCGCACTCGGCGCCCGGATGACCGGCGGCGGGTTCGGTGGCTCCGCGATCGCGCTGGTCGAGGTGGGGGCGATCGACGCCGTCGCCGAGGCCGTCGCCCGCGCCTTCGCCGACGCCGGGTTCCACCCGCCGGCCTTCCTGGTCGCCGAGGCGTCGGCACCGGCGGCGCGCACCCGCTGAGCCGGTCGGCGACCCGCGTCGCCGGGTGGCCCCTGCGCCGCCCGGCACCCGGCGCGGTCCGGCCAGGTGCCGCGGCGTGCGTCGGCGTGGGTGAGGACGCACGCCATCGCTGCCATGGGTCATCAGCGCGGCCGTGCCGCCGATGGGACGCGCATGAGCAGCGGTCGAGTCGGCGTCCTGACGCTGCTCGTCGCTGCCCTGGTGGCCTACCCGTTCATCCCGCTGGGCTACGACGACCTGCAGGTCGTGTACGCGGCCGTCGCGCTGGCGTCGTTGGCCACCGCGGTCACCGGCGTGCGGTCGCGCCCGGTCCGCCGGCGGCTGCCGTGGGTGCTGGTGGTGGGCGGGTTCGCGGCCTGGCTGGTGGCCGACCTGCTGTGGGTGACCGTCTGGGCGTCGGACGCCTTCCCCAAGCCGGCGGACGCGCTCTACCTGGCCGGGTACGTCGTCCTGGGTGCCGGTGCGCTGCAGTTCGCGCCGGGCCGGCGCAGCGCGGGCGCGAGCACCGCGCTCATCGACTCGCTCATCGTGACCGTCGGTGTCGCGGTGCCGTCGTTCGCCTTCGTCGTCGCGCCCCTCAGCGCCGACCCGGGCCTGAGCCCGCTGGGGCGGGTGGTGGCGTCGGCGTACCCCGTCGCCGACCTGTTCATCCTCGCGGTGCTCGGGCGGCTGACGCTGACCTCCGGCGCCCTGACGCCCGCGCTGCGGTACCTCACCGCGTCCCTCGGCGTCACCTTCCTGGCCGACTGCGCCTACAACGTCGCCGTCCTGCGGGACCCCGCGTACGCCGAGAACGCGTGGACCGACGTCGCGTGGCTCGCCGCCTACGTGCTGCTCGCGGTGGCGTGCTCCCACCCGTCGATGGTGCGCCTGGCCAGCCCCGAGTCGCAGCGACCCGCCCGGCGGTCGGTGCCCACCCTGTTCCTGCTCGCGGGCGGGTCGATGCTGCCGGGCGTCACGCTGCTGGTGGACGGGGTCGGCGACGGGCTGGTGGCGTGGGCGCCGATCGGCGTCGGGGTGATCGCTCTGTCCGGGCTCGTGCTCGCCCGGATGGCGATCCTGGTGCGGCAGGTCGAGGTCCAGGCCACCCAGCTCGCCGCGGTGGCGCGGGTGGACGCCTTGACCGGCGCGCCGAACCGGCGCACGTGGGACCACGAGCTGGACCGCGCGTGCGAGGCGTCGCAGCGCACCGGGACGCCGCTGTCCGTCGCGATCCTCGACCTGGACCACTTCAAGCGGTTCAACGACGAGCACGGTCACCCCGCCGGTGACCAGGTCCTGCGCGACTGCGTCGAGGAGTGGAGCGCCGCGCTCGCGCCCGGCCAGCTGCTGGCGCGCTACGGCGGGGAGGAGTTCACCATGCTGCTGCCCGGGCTGCGCCCACCGCAGGCGCGCGACGTGGTGGACCGGCTGCGCGCCCGCACCCCCCGGGGTCAGACGTTCTCGGCTGGGGTGGCGGAGCACCGTCCCGGCGATCCGTCGCAGCAGGTCGTCGCGGCGGCGGACGCCGCGCTCTACCGCGCGAAGACCGCCGGCCGGGACCGGGTCGAGGTCGGCGGGGACCGACCCGCCGAGCCCTCGCGGGCCCCCGTGCCGGTGCCGGTGGCAGCGCCGGTCCCGGACGGCTCCCCGCGCGCGGCGCGGTCGGCCGACGACACGAACCCCGGTCCGTCCACGCGCCGCTGATCAGCTCCCCGGGCCGCCCTCCCGCGCCGGGCCGGTCTCGCGACCCGGACGCGAGGGGTCCCCCGTTTGGCGTACCGCGGGGACACGGCGTATGAAGAGCACATGATGCTCATCGTGGAGCTCGTCACAGCGTGGTGTGCTCTCTCCCTGGCCCTCGGCCTGCCCCTGGCACGCCGGATCCGCTCGGCGGATGCGGCAGAGTTCCCCTGGCGCCGGGAGGACCCGTGGTGGGCCGGGCACGAGCGCATCCGGCCCGACCTGCAGCCGGCCCCACGCGCGGACCTGCCGGCGCTGGTCTGACGCTCCGCACGCTGCGGCGCGCCGTCCCGCGGACGGTCAGGCGCGCACGATGATCGCGGACTCGGTGTCGCCGGCGAGCTCGCACCCGACGGCCCAGCCCCGGCTGTTGACCGCACTCAGCATCGAGACGCCGTCGTCCGGCGCGGGGAAGGTCCGCACCGAGCCGGCGCGGGTGCGCACGAACGCGCGCTGGGGCGAGTACTGCTCGCCGACGACGTCGCCCCGGGCGTTGACCGCGAGCGCGCTGCCCGTCCCGCCGAGCGCGGTGACCGCCCCGTCGGCCGACCAGCTCACCGGCTCGATGGTGCCGTCGGTCCGGTAGCTGTACCCGACGGCCTGTCCGGCGTCGTTGATGCCGATCGCCAGGCTGTGCCCACCGAGCGACTCCAGCCGGGTCGTGGTGCCGTCGGCGTCCCACCGGACGGCGACCTGGAGGTCGCCGTCCCAGACGTCCCCGACGACCTGCCCGGAGGCGTTGACGGCCAGGGCGCCGCTGCGCACGCCCGGCGCGGTCAGCCGCGTGATCGTCCCGTCCTTCGCCCGTCGGAACGCCGTGCGCTCCTGCGACGGCCACGGCTCGGAGACGTCACCGACCGTCACGCCAGTCGCCGAGACGTCGTCGAAGCGCCACCGCTCGTCGGGGTCTGCTGCCGCGGGGGTCAGCGCGACGGTGCGCCGGCCGTCCCACAGGACCGGCTCGGCGCCGACGGCGCCGAGGACCTGACCACGGTCGTTGATCGCCACGGCCTCGGTCAGGCCACCGGGCAGCCCCCGGACCCGGCCGTCGCGCACCACGTGCGTCGCGGTCAGGACCATGCCGCTGGTGGTCACGTCGACGGCGCACTCGGCCACACCGAGGTGCTGCGCTCCCCTGCTGGGCCGGGCGGCCTCGGCCGGCCCGGCGCTCGACATCCCGATGACCAGTGCCGCCATCACGGCACCCGTTGCTCGCTTCACGTTCGTCCCCCTGCTGCTGCCACCCGGGCCGGTGCGACCCGGTGGCAGAACTGTCCACCCCCGGGGGCGCCGGACCACCCGAACGGGTGATGTCGCGGCGGGGTTCACCCGCCGTTTCACCCGCCCCGCACGCACCCACGCGCGGTCACCGCTCAGAGGTGGTACTCCACCACCAGCGGCGCGTGGTCGCTCCAGCGCTGGTCGTACGCGTCGGCACGGTCCACCGTCGCCGTCCGGGCGCTCTGCGCGAGCGCGGGCGTCGCGAGCTGGTAGTCGATCCGCCAGCCGGCGTCGTTGTCGAACGCCTTGCCGCGCCACGACCACCACGTGAACGGCCCGGGACCCTCGCCACCGAGGTCGCGCCCGAGGTCGCGCCAGCCCAGCTCGAGCCACCGGTCCACGTACGCGCGCTCCTCGGGCAGGAAGCCCGCCGACGTGCGGTTCCCCTTCCAGTTCTTGATGTCGACCTCACGGTGGGCGATGTTGAGGTCCCCCGCGACCACGGCGAGGCCGCCGTCGGCGGCGATCTGCGCCAACCGTGCGGTGACCAGCTCCAGGAAGGCGTACTTCTCGTCCATGGACGGGGTGCCGACCGTGCCGGAGTGCAGGTACGCCGAGACGACGGTGAGCGTGCGGGCCGGCGCGCCGTCCTCGCCCGGGAGCTCCAGGTCCGCCTCGACCCAGCGGCCGGTGTTGGTCGCGACGCCCTGGTCCAGGTTGATCCGGATCGCGCTCATCGGCAGGCGGGACGCGATCGCGACCCCGGCGCGGCCCTTCGCGTCGCTCTCGGCGTGCGCGAGGTCCCACCGGTCGGTGGGCAGCAGGTCCCCGAGCAGGCCCTCCGGCGCGCGGACCTCCTGCAGGAGCAGCACATCGGGCGCGCGGGTCTCCAGCCACTGCCCCATGCCGCGCTTGAGGGCGGCGCGGATCCCGTTCACGTTGGCGGTCGCGATCGTCAGCACCGGGACATCCAACCCCATGCCACCGACACGGCCCTGGGGCCCGGACGTGGCGTGCCTCGCGTCCGGCGGCCCGCCTCTGGCCCCGCGGCGCGGGTCACGGCACGATGGCGCCATGATCGGACGACTCGACACCGTGGTCCTGGACTGCCCCGATCCGCGTGCCGCCGCGGACTTCTACGCCGCCGTGCTGGGCCTGGAGGTCGTGAACGACGACGGCGACTGGGTGGACATCGGCGGCCCCGGCGGGCCGCGGCTGTCGTTCCAGCTCGCGCCGGACCTCGTGGCGCCGACCTGGCCGGACCCGACCGTCCCCCAGCAGCTGCACCTCGACATCGCCGTCGAGGACATCTCCGAGGCGCAGGACCGCGTGCTGGGCCTCGGCGCGCGGCTGATCTCCGACGACCACGACGGGTTCCGCGTGTACGCCGACCCGGCCGGGCACCCGTTCTGCCTGACCTACGGCTGAGCCGCCGGCCGCCGCTCGCCGCGGATCAGTGGACGAGCTTGAGCCCGATCACGCACCCGACGATGCCGAGCAGCAGCAGGATCTTGACCAGCGACACCGGCTCGGTGCCCGTCGCCATCGCGTAGGCGACGGTCAGGGACGCCCCGATGCCGACCCACACCGCGTACGACGTCCCCACGGGCAGCTCGCGCATCGCGTACGCGAGCCCGGCCATGCTGAGCACGACCGAGACGCCGAACACCGCCGTCGGGCCCGGTTTGGTGAAGCCCTCCGACCGGCCCAGCGCCGTGGCCCAGACGGCCTCCAGCACACCGGACGCGACGAGAACGAGCCAGGCCATGACCACTCCTCCGGCACCGTCTTGTCGCTGGCCGGGTACGGCACCCCTCGTCCGGGAGCCTGCACGGCTCTGCGGCGCACCCTGCCAGCGGCGGGCCGGGCCCGGCAACCGCCCGGACCCGGCCCCACGCCGCGCCTGCGGGCTCACCCCGCGGCCGCCTCCGCGCTGTCCACCACGTTCGCGAGCAGCATGGCCCGCGTCATCGGACCCACGCCGCCCGGGTTGGGCGAGACCCACGCCGCGATGTCGGCGACGCCCGGGTCGACGTCGCCGGCCAGCCGGGTCTTGCCGGACTCGTCCACCACCCGGGTCACGCCGACGTCGAGCACGATGGCGCCGGGCTTGACGATGTCGGGGGTGATGATGCCGGGCACCCCGGCTGCGGCCACCACGACGTCGGCGTGGCGCGTGTGCTCGGCGAGGTCGTGGGTGCCGGTGTGGGTCAGGGTCACCGTGGCGTTGTGCTCGCGGCGGGTCAGCAGCAGCCCGATGCTGCGGCCCACCGTGGTGCCCCGTCCCACCACGACGACGTCCTGCCCCGCGAGGCTGATGCCGTGCCGGACGAGCAGCTCGATGATGCCGCGCGGCGTGCACGGCAGCGGGGAGTCGACCGGTTCGCTGACCCGCAGGACGAGGCGGCCCAGGTTGGTCGGGTGCAGGCCGTCGGCGTCCTTGGCCGGGTCGACCAGCTCCAGCACCCGGTTGGTGTCGATGCCGGCGGGCAGCGGCAGCTGGACGATGTACCCGGTGCAGGCCGGGTCGGCGTTGAGCCGCTCGACGGCCGCCTCGATGTCGGCCTGGGTGGCGTCGGCGGGCAGGTCCACGCGGATCGAGGCGATGCCCACCTCGGCGCAGTCCCTGTGCTTGCCACCGACGTAGGCGCGACTGCCAGGGTCGTCGCCGACCAGCACGGTGCCGAGCCCGGGGACGATCCCGCGCTCGCGCAGCGCGGTGACCCGCTCGGTGAGCTCGGCCTTGATCGCGCGCGCGGTCGCGGTGCCGTCCAGGACCTGGGCGCTCACTGGACCAGGCCCGGGTAGAGCGGGAACGCCTCGGCGAGCGTCGCGACCCGGGCGCGCAGCGTCTCCAGGTCGGCCGAGGCGCCGCCCACGAGCGCGGTCGCGATGATGTCGGCGACCTCGGTGAACTCCGCGTCGCCGAACCCGCGCGTCGCCAGCGCCGGGGTGCCGATGCGCAGGCCGGAGGTGACGCGCGGCGGGCGCGGGTCGAACGGCACGGCGTTGCGGTTCACGGTGATGCCGGCCGCGTGCAGCAGGTCCTCGGCTTCCTGCCCGTCCAGGGCGGAGTGGCGCAGGTCGACCAGGACCAGGTGCACGTCGGTGCCGCCGGTGAGCACCGAGACGCCCGCCGCGGCGACGTCGGGCGCGGTGAGGCGCTCGGCGATGATGCGGGCGCCGTCCAGCGTGCGCTGCTGGCGGGCGGCGAAGTCCTGCGACGCGGCGATCTTGAACGACACCGCCTTCGCGGCGATGACGTGCATGAGCGGCCCGCCCTGCTGGCCGGGGAACACCGCGGAGTCGATCTTCTTGGCGTGCTCCTGCTTGCTGAGGATGAAGCCCGACCGCGGACCGCCGATCGTCTTGTGCACCGTGGAGGAGACGACGTCGGCGTGCGGCACCGGGCTCGGGTGCAGGCCGGCGGCGACCAGGCCGGCGAAGTGCGCCATGTCGACCCACAGCTTGGCGCCGACCTCGTCCGCGACGGACCGGAACGCGGCGAAGTCGAGCTGGCGGGGGTAGGCCGACCAGCCGGCGATGATGACGTCGGGCCGGTGCTCGAGGGCGCGCTGCCGCACGACGTCCATGTCGACCAGGAACGTGTCGGGGTCCACCCCGTAGGCGCCGACGTCGTACAGGCGGCCGGAGAAGTTGATCTTCATGCCGTGCGTCAGGTGCCCGCCGTGCGCCAGCTCCAGGCCGAGGATCTTGTCCCCGGCGTTGATGAGCGCGTGCAGGACGGCGGCGTTGGCGCTCGCCCCCGAGTGCGGCTGGACGTTGGCGTGCTCGGCACCGAACAGCTCCCGGGCGCGGGCGATCGCGAGGTTCTCGGCGATGTCGACCTGCTCGCAGCCGCCGTAGTAGCGCCGGCCGGGGTACCCCTCGGCGTACTTGTTCGTCAGCACGGAGCCCTGGGCCTGCAAGACGGCACGAGGGACGAAGTTCTCGCTCGCGATCATCTCCAGGGTGCCGCGCTGGCGCTCGAGCTCGCCGTCGAGCACGGCGGCGATCTCGGGGTCGACCTGGGACAGGGGCTGGTCGAGGACGCCGGGCTGGGCGTTCTCGGGCAGGGCGTCGGTCAGGACGTCGGACTCGGAGGGCATGGTTCTCCTCGCGCCTTCAGCAGTGTCGTGGGGATCCCGGAGTCGGTCCGGGCACGCACACGCGGGTGTGGTGACCGCCGGGCCCAGGCGTACGACCCATGGTCTGCTGCTGCTGCGTCGCTCCCTGGTGGTGACCCACCTTCGCCAGTCGCGACGCGGGTCAGCCTAGCAAGGCGGTCGCGACCGCAGAGCGGCGCTCAGGCGTGCTCGACGACGTCGGGCGCCGCGTCGTCCTCCGGCTCGTCGTCGCCGAGGATCTTGCGCAGGTAGGCGTAGGTGAGGTCGCCGGCGGTGCGGTCGTACTGGTGCTCGTAGCCGTGCTTCTCGTACAGCGCGATGTTGTGCGCCGAGTCCTGGCCGGTGAAGACCCAGATCTCCTGGGTGCCCTCGGGCAGGTACGGCAGGACGGCGAACAGCAGCTGGGTGCCGATCCCCTGCCCCTGCAGGTCCGGCGCCACCGCGAGGCGGCCCAGCGTGGCGCGCTGCCCCTCGAGGCTGACCCGGATCGACCCCACGAGGCGGTGCCCGGCCCGCGCACCCAGGGTCACGACGCCGTCGGCGGCCAGGTCCTCGCGCAGCTCGGCCAGGGTCTGGGTCAGCGGCGGGATGTTCGGGTCGCCGTAGACCTGCGCCTCGCTGACGAAGGCCGCCCGACGCAGCGTCAGCAGCTCACCGGCCTCGTCGTCGGTGACGCGGGCGATGGTGACGTCGAGTGCGGTCATGGACTCATCGTGTCAGCCGCTGGGGACCCCGACTACTCTGACCACCCGTGTCCCACGCATCGGAACCGGTCGTCCCCTCGAACGGCGCAGCCGCCACGCCGGCGGCCGACCTCCAGCACTGGGTGCTGACGCTCTCCTGCCCGGACCGGCCGGGGATCGTGCACGCCGTGGCCGGCCTGCTCGCCGAGCACGGGGGCAACATCACCGAGTCCCAGCAGTTCGGGGACCCGACGACGGGGCTGTTCTTCATGCGGGTCCAGGTGGAGTCGTCCTCACCGCGCGCCGAGCTCGAGGGCGCACTGACCGAGCTGGCGGACCGGTTCGCCATGACGTGGGGGCTGGACCTGGCCGGTCGCCCGGTGCGGACCCTGGTGATGGGCTCGACGGCGGCGCACTGCCTCAACGACCTGGCGTTCCGCCAGCGCTCGGAGAACCTGCCCGTGGAGATCGTCGCGGTGGTCTCCAACCACACCGCCCTGGCCGACCTCGCCGCCTTCTACGGCATCCCGTTCCACCACGTCCCGGTCACCAAGGCGACCAAGGCGCAGGCCGAGACGGCGCTGCTGGCGCTGGTCGCCGACCTCGACGTCGAGCTGGTCGTGCTGGCGCGGTACATGCAGATCCTGTCCGACGACCTGTGCCGGGCGCTGTCGGGGCGGATCATCAACATCCACCACTCGTTCCTGCCGTCCTTCAAGGGCGCCCGCCCGTACGCCCAGGCGCACGACCGCGGGGTCAAGCTCATCGGCGCGACCGCGCACTACGTCACCGGCGACCTCGACGAGGGCCCGATCATCGAGCAGGACGTCGAGCGGGTGGACCACAGCCGCACGGTGGAGGACCTGGTGGCGCTGGGGCAGGACGTCGAGCGTCGCGCGCTGGCCCGGGCGGTGCGCTGGCACGCCGAGCACCGGGTGCTCCTCAACGGGCACCGGACCATCGTCTTCCGCTGATCGGCGCCCGCCCTCGCGGTCAGCCCGTCGCGCGGCGCCGCCGGCCGCGCCGGTAGCCGACCGCGCCGCTGACCAGCACGGCTCCCGCACCGGCCACCAGGCCGCCCCACAGCGCGCCGGGGTGCACGACGACGACACCGGGCAGGTACACCTCTCCGCTCAGCGGCGCGTAGGCGAACCAGCCGAAGTCCGCGACGCCGACGGGGCGCAGCACCAGGACGACCGTGGTGATCAGGCCCGCCACGAGCAGCACCACACCGGCCACGAGCACCGTGCGCGCCCGGTCGTGCGTCGGGGCCTTCGGTCCCGGCTGTCCCGGCGCGGGGCCGGGTGCACCGTCGCGGGCGCCGGGGGCGTCGTCGTCCATCGGGCGAGGCTACGCCGCCGCGGAACCCGGACCGGGTGCGCCGGCCGCGCGTCCCGCGCGACCGGGGTGCAGGATCGGCGCATGACCTCACCGACCGTGCTGGTGACCGGCGCCGCCGGCCGGGTCGCCGGCCAGCTGCTGGCCGGCCTGGACGACGTCCGCCTGCGTCTGCTGGACCGGCGCAGGCCCGAGGAGCCCTCCGGCGCGCAGGTGCTCGTCGGCGAGCTCACCGACCGCGACCTGCTGGCGCGGGCGGTCGACGGGGTGGACGCCGTCGTGCACCTGGCCGGTGAGCCGAACCCGGACGCCGACTGGGCGGACCTGGAGGCCCCCAACGTGGACGGGTTCGTGGCCCTCCTCGGCGCCGCGCAGGAGCACGGGGTGCGCCGGGTGGTCTACGCCAGCTCCGTGCACGCGATGGGGCGGTACGAGGCGGAGGGTCGCTACCCGATCGACCCGACGTGGGCACCGGCCCCGTGCTGCCCGTACGGCGCGACCAAGGCGTTCGACGAGGCCATCGCCGGGGTGTTCGCGCACCGCCACGGCGTCAGCACGATCGGCCTGCGGCTGGGTGCGACCGAGCCGGAGCCGTTCGCGGCCCGGCAGCTGCCGGGATGGCTCGGACCGGCCGATCTGCGCCAGCTCGTGCTGCGGGCGATCGAGGCGGATGTGCGCACCGGGATGTACTCGGCCGTCTCGGCGAACAGCGGCGGTCGCTGGTCGCTCGGCACCGCGCGCGCCGACCTGGGGTACCAGCCGGTGCTGGACTCTGCGGACTGGGCCGACCGGGTCGAGGACGACGGCGCCGGGCTGACGACCTGCCGCCACCCCTGACGCGACCGCGGACGTCGGCCGGGCCGCCTCAGTCGGTGGACGTCTCCCGGGCGAGGCGGGCCCGCCGGGCGGCGGCCACCTTGGCGGCCCGCTCCCGCTCCAGCCGCCGGTGCGGGTCCGTGCCCCCGCCCAGCTGCGCCGGACCGAACAGGTGCAGCGTGGTGTACCGGATCCGGTACCCGATCCGGTAGCGCAGGGACAGGCCTTCGTTCTTCTCGCGCCGCGTGCTCATGTCGCTCGCTCCAGCCGGTGGGCGACGCCGCCGGGCGCCGAGGGTGAGGCACGCACTGTAACGGCGCCGCCCGGCACCGTCGGGCGCGGGGCCTGCCAGTGCCCGGACCCCACCGGGCCGGGCCGGGCGGGCCGGCGGACGCCCGCTGACGTCAGCGGGTGAAGTAGCCGGACACGTCGACCACGAGGTCCAGGTCGGCGCTCTGGCTGTACACCCCGATCCGGCCGCCCAGCCCGATGCGCGCGATCGTGGCGTTCGCCTCGTCGCGTCGGGCGACCATGTTGAGGGTCGAGACGAGCGGCAGGCTCCGCGGGTCCGTCACCGGGAAGGTGCGGATGTGGGTGCCGGTGCGCTGACCCGTGCCCGTGATCGTCAGCACGGCCGCCGGCGCACCGGGCGGGACACCCGCGACACCGCCGACGACGACCTCGGCCGGGGTCCCGGCGCGCAGCGCCCGCGGCAGGCCCACGCCGTACCGGGAGTCGACGATGCGCGCCGGGTCCACCGGGACGAAGCCCAGCTCGCCGGTACCGGAGTACCAGCCCGCCAGGTCGACGACCAGGTCCAGCGGGGCGCTGTGCGTGTACAGGCGGATGCGCCCGCCGTCACCCACGCGGACCACGACCATGTTGGCCTGGTCGCGTCCCGGGTCCAGGTTGAGGTTCGACACCTCGGGCGGCGCGCCGTCCTCGGACGCCGCCGGGCTCGGGTAGACCCGCACGTGGGTGCGCGCCGCGACCTGCGTCGCCGTCACGTTCAGCGCCACCGCCGACGCGTCCGTGGGGACGCCGGCCCGGCCGGTGACCTGGAGCTCCACCCAACGACCGGCTCCCACCGGCCGGCTCGGTACCCCGCCGGTGCCGTCGCGCGTGTCCAAGACGCGCACCGGCGCGGTCGAGGTGAACGCGGTCGCTCCGGTCGGGGAGTAGTAGCCGGCGACGTCGACGACGAGGTCCGCCACGGCGCCGTCGACCAGGAGGTCCACCGACAGGTCCAGCCCCAGTCCCACGGTCACGCCCGCCGGCTGGTCCGAGCCCGGCACCACGTTGAGGCTGGACACCTGCGGCGGGACGCCGTCCTCGGTGGTCGGGTACACCCGCACGTTGCCCAGGGCGCTGGGGTCGACGGCGGTCAGGTTGAGGACCACGGCGGTCGTGTCCGCAGGGACCAGACCGTCGAAGCTCAGCTGGATCGGGTACCCCGGCTCGGCCGGACCGAAGCCGTCGCGGCTGTCGAAGACCCGGGTCGGCTCCACCGGCGTGAACCGGTCGCCGCCCGCCGCGACGGTGAACCACGACCGGAACGGCTCGGACGTGGCGCCACCGCGCGTCCGCAGCCCCGCCACGTGCACGCCGTACGACCGGCCCGCGACCAGGTCGGCGACGGGCACGAGCCGGACGACCCCGTCGGTCACCCGCAGCACGGCGCGCACCGGTGCCCGCGTGGTGCTGTCCACGAGCCGCACCGTCTGCGCCGACACGGACGCCGGGTCGACGTCCGCGCCGAGGGCGACCTCCACGGTCGGCCGGGTGCCGACGCCGCGGCTCGACGTCACCGGCGTCACGTCGAGCACCCCCGGCGTCGCGCCCGGCCGGACGGCCCCCTGGCGGGCGACTCGCAGCTCACCCCCGTCCGTGCCGACGAGGTCGGCGAGCCCGTCGCCGTCCAGGTCCGCGAGGGCTGCGGCGTACCCGTAGTCCGGCGACGGGCTGAGCACGAACGCGTCGGCGTGGAAGCCTCCGTCCCGTTGCTGGATGCCGAGCACCGTGGCCCCCGGCGGTGAGCTCGCGATGTCGGTCCGGCCGTCGGCGTCCACGTCGAGCAGCTCGATCCGGTCGCTGGGCTGGCCGCTGGAGGTCACCGTCACGGGCTGCTCCCAGCCGTCAGCCGTCGCACGCGCCAGTCGCAGGGTGCCGTCGGCGAAGCCGGCCACCAGGTCCGGCCGACCGTCACCCGAGACGTCGCCCGCGCGCACCACCGCCGAACCCGCGAGCCATGCGATCGACGGCGCGGCGACGAACGACCCGTCGGCCCCCTGCGCCAGCACCGCACCCTCCGCGTGGACGAGGTCGAGCCGGCCGTCGCCGTCGACGTCCGCGGCGGCCGGGCGACCGAGGTCCGGGACCGGGACGGGGGTCACCGCCGGGAGCGGCGTCGGTGCCAAGCCGCCGGTGCCGTCGTTGTGCAGGACGAGGCCACGCCCGGCGAGGTCCTGGTCCCCGTCCCCGTCGAGGTCCGCGGCGACGAGGCGCCTCGCGTACCCGCCGTCGTATCCGGCCACCCGGCGGGTGACCGGTGCGACCCCGCTCAGGTCGAGCGTCCACACCTCGGCATCGGTCGCCGCCACGACCTCCGCGACGCCGTCGCCGTCCAGGTCCACGGTGGTGACGGACGGCGACAGGCCACGCAGCGTGCCGACGGGCACGCGCTGGTAGGGGCCGAACGTCCCGTCCCCCCGGCCCGGCGACAGTCCCACCACCGGCGCGATCCCGGCACCGCCCTCGGGATGCGGGACGAACTGCGCCGTGCCCACCACGGCGTCGAGGTGACCGTCACCGGTGACATCGGCGAGCTGCACGTCTCCGTTCACCCAGTCCCCCGGGTCCGACTCGGTCGTGACCCCGCGGTCGAAACGCACCGTGGTCGTCGGCTGCGCCCAGGACAGCGTCAGGCCGACCCCGTAGCTGCCCAGGTCTCGCGGGTCCTCGCTGCGCACCCGCAGGTACCAGGGCCCGGGCCCGTCGAGCTCGTCGGTGCGGTCCCCGAGCGAGGGCCGGTCGTCCACCGTCAGCAGGTACGCGCCGTCGCGGTCGTGCACGTCGACCACCGCGCCCCGGACGCTGACGCGATGACGCGCCGACGATCCCGGGTCGAAGGTGTACCAGTCGATGTCGCCCTCGGCGTCGAAGGTCCCGTCCACCTGTCCGCCGGCACCCTCGGTCCTCGCCAGGGGCCGCGCGCCCGCCATCACGTCGTCCTGGCCACCGTCGCCGAGGGGGCGGTCGAACGCGAGACCCGGCGCTGCCGGCACCGCGTCACCCAGCGTCACCGCAGCCGCGGCGTCCACGACGCCGCTTCCGTAGTACGGGTCGGCGCCCGGCGCCGCGGCGTCCTGGGCCGTCCGCTCCAGCCGCTCGACGACCTGTGCGGGGTCGAGCCCCGGCTCGTGGGCGCGCACCAGCGCCACCACCCCCGCCACGCGTGCCGACGCCAGGCCGTCGGTGCTCCACGGGCCGTACCCGTCACCCTGCGTGGGAACCGTCACGTTCGCGCCCGGGGCGGCCACCGTGGCCCAGTCGCCCCAGCCGTGCCGGCTCTCCGGCGACCGGTCGTCGTCCGACCGCGCCACCGCGACCAGCCCCGGCAGCTCGGACGCCCAGGCGGCCGGGTACCGCGGGGTGCCGTCGGGCGCGTCCCCCATCGGGACCACGACGACCGCGCCGGCCGCGATCGCCGCCACCACGGCGTCGCGCAGTGCGCCGGACGACGTGGGTGTGGCCTGGGACACGTGGATGACGTCCGCCCCGCGCGCCGTCGCGGCGCGCACGCCCGAGGCGACGACGTCGTCCGCCCCGGGTGTCTGCCAGTGCCCCTCGGTCACCTTGATGGGCAGGATCGTGGCCTCGTACGCGACCCCCATGGACCCGGCTCCGTCGAGCCGACCGGCGATGACGCCGGCCACGGCGGTGCCGTGGCCGCTCACGTCGTCCGGCTGGGGGTCGGCGCCGACCAGGTCGACGCCCGGGAGGAGCGCGCCGGCGAGCTCGGGATGGCCGGCCTGCACGCCGCTGTCGACGACCGCGACGGTGACCCCGCGCCCCGCCGTGACCTGCCAGGCCCGGGGGATGCGCAGCATCGCGCCGTCGGCCTCGGACCAGCCGGGGTCCGGTGTCGGGACCAGCCGACTCGCGGCGGGGAGCGGCGCGGGGGCCCCGGCGGCCGCCGCCGGGGTGAGCCCCGAGACGCCCAGCAGGCCGACGAGGGCGGCAACGGTCGCGGTGACGGGACGCACGGGAGCTCCAGACGGTCGGTGAGACGGACCGGAGGTCCTTCGACCAAGATGATCGACGCTCGCCGGCATGACCGACGCATCCTGCGCGGGTGAAATCCGCGCCGTACGCCCGCTCCGTCCGGGTGGCGTGCTCGGGTCGTTCCGGGTCGGCGTCATGCCGCGGGCTGGGCCAGGCGCCTGTGCAGACCGTGCACGGTCGCGGGGACATCCGCTGCGGGGCCCGGTCGCGCGAACCAGTACCCCTGAGCCGTGTCGCACCCGTACGCGCGGAGCAGGCGCCAGGCCTGCTCGGTCTCGACACCCTCCGCGACGACCTGCAGCCGCAGGCTCTGGGCCAGCTCGACCGTGGACCGGACGATGACCTGGGCACTGGGGTCCAGCTCGATCTCACGGACGAAGGACTGGTCGATCTTGAGCACGTCCACCGGCAGCCGGGACAGGTACGACAGCGAGGAGTACCCGGTGCCGTAGTCGTCGATCGCGACCCGGATCCCCAGCGCGCGCAGCCGGGTCAGCACGTCGGCACGGTCGACGGCCGGGTCGCCCGCCCGGGCGATCTCGACCGACTCCGTGATCTCCACCTCGAGGACCGCCGGGTCGAGGCGGCGGTCGGCCAGCAGCGCCGCGACGACGTCGGGCAGGGCGGCGTCCCGCAGGCTCTCCACCGACAGGTTGACCGCCACCGAGAGCGCGAGCCCGTCGGCCCGCCACGCGGCGACGTCGTCCAGCGCCTGCGCCAGGACGACCGACGTCAGCCCGCGGATGAGCCCGGTCTGCTCGGCCAGGCCGAGGAACTCCGACGGCGGCACGGTGCCCCGAGTCGGGTGCTCCCAGCGCACCAGCGCCTCCACGCCGCGGACCGTGCCCCGGCGCAGGTCGACCTGGGGCTGGTAGTGCACGACGAGCTCGGCACGGTCGACGGCTCGACGCAGCTCGCCGTAGAGGGTCACCCGCTCGGGGACGCGGTCGTCATGAGCCGCGTCGTACGCCTCGACACCCGTGTGATGGGCCTTCGCGCGGTACATCGCGGCGTCCGCCCGGCGCAGCAGCAGCAGCCACGAGTCGCCGGCGCCGGCGGCGCACGCGACGCCGACGCTGAGGCCGACGTCGAGCACCATCCCGGCGACGACCAGCGGGGTCGTGAACGCCGTCACCACGTCGCGAGCCACCGCGTGGGCGTCCGCGGCGTTGCGCGCCGGGTCGAGCAGAACGGCGAACTCGTCGCCGCCGAGCCGAGCGACCGTGGCCCGCGCCGGGAGCTGCTCGACCAGCCGCTCGGCCACCCGGGTCAGCAGCTCGTCGCCGACGTGGTGGCCGAGGGTGCCGTTGACCTCCTTGAACCGGTCGAGGTCCAGCACGAGGACCGCCAGCACGCGTCCGTCGCGCTGCGCGGCGTCGAACGCCGCATCGGCCCGCCCGGCGAAGCCGGTCCGGTTGAGCAGCCGGGTAAGCGGGTCGTGGTGGGCGAGGAAGGCCAGCTGGTCGGTCCGCTGCGCACGTTCGACGTCGGCCCGGCGCAGATCCCGGCCCCGGCGGGCGCCGAACACCATCATCACCACGTGGGCGAGCGCGACGAAGACGACGACGTCGCCGAGGTGGGCCGCGGGGACGCGGGCATCCCACCCCGCGACGGTGTCGAACGCCTCCAGCGCGACGCCGAGCGCGGCGAGCAGCACCAGGGCCGCGACGACGACCACGACGTCCCGGCGCACCCGCCGACGCAGCCCGTCCTCGTCGGGAGGGACGCCTGGGGCGGCCCCGGCCGGTCCACCGTGCACCGTCACTCCCCTCGTCGTCGGGACCGAGGCACCCGGCGTCGTCGTGCGGGGGCTGGTCAGCAGGTGCCGATCGGCCGCCACGCGCCGCGTCTGAGGGATCCGCCGCGGCCGGCGCCGTCATCCGGTCGGCCGCTGCCCGCTCAACGGCCGGGCCGGCGACCGATGGTCGACGTATGACCTGGATCCGGCGCTGGGCGCTGTGGCAGACGCCGAGGGGCGTGGCGGTCATCGTCCTCGCCACGGTGGTGGCCGCCTGCGCGACCGTGCTGCTCCACGTCGGCGCATGGACCTCGGCAGACCGCCACGACTGGCTGCTGCTCGCGGTGCTCGTGGTCATCGGGGACGTCACCGACCGGGTCAAGGAGCGACTGGGGTGGGTGGTCCGGTCCCGGGCGGGGTCCGGTGGGGCCGACATCACCGTCAGCACCGACACGGTCTGGATCGTCGTGGCGATCGTGGCCCTGCCCGTCCACCTCGTCGGCCTGCTGTCGGTGCTGCTCTTGCTCGCCACGGACGTGCGGTGGCACCGCTCGCGTCCGGCCGACGCGCCGTTCCCCCTCCATCGCGTCGTGTTCAACGCCGCCATGGTGGCGACGTCCTCCAGCTGGGCGGCGCACGCCTACCACGCGGTGGTGAGCGCACTGCAGGGGCAGGGCGAGGTGCCGCCCGTCGGGGCCGTGCTGCTCGGCGGCCTGGTGGCGACGCTGCTGATGGACGTCGTGCAGATGACCACGCTCGGGCTGATCGTGGTGGCGTGCGGTGAGCCCGAGCGGGTCGTCCCCCGGCTGCTGGTGTCCAGCGCCCCGGACGAGCTGGGCCTGGGCTCGCTCGGTCTGCTGCTGGCCGTCGCGTGGCAGACCGATCCCCTGCTGCTGCTGGCCGGGATGCCCGTCGTGATGCACCTGCAGCAGGCCCTGCTGCACCGCCAGCTGCGCGAGGCGAGCGAGCGTGACCCCAGGACCGGGCTGCTGTCGGCCGGTCACTGGCGGGAGCGGGCCGAACGCGCCCTGGTCACGGTCCGCGCGCGCTCGACGCCGCTCGGGGTGCTGCTGGTGGACCTCGACCACTTCAAGACCGTGAACGACACCCACGGCCACCTCGCAGGCGACCGGCTGCTCGTGGCCGCGGCCCGGGGTGATGCAGGCCGCCGTCCGCGACGGCGACCTCGTCGGCCGGTTCGGCGGCGAGGAGTTCGTCGTCCTGCTCCCGCAGGCCGACGCCGCCGTGGTCGGCGCCGTGGCCGAGCGGCTGCGGCTGGCGATCGCCGACTGCTCGGTCCCGCTGCCGGACGGCGGCGCGCCCGTGCGGGTCACCGCGTCGGTCGGCGCGTGCTGCTTCCCCGACGACGGGTACTCGGTGGACGAGCTGCTGGCGCAGGCGGACCGCCCTGTACGCCGCCAAGCACGCCGGCCGGGACCGCGTCACGTTCGCGGCCGTGGACCGCGCCCGCGTCGCCGGGTAGCTGTACCCGCCTACAGCGGTGTGGACGACGACGGCGCCGCCCCCGGGTGGGGTACGGCGCCGTCGGGCACGGCCGTGGTGGCCGGAACGGGGTCGGGCTCAGATGAGGCCGAGCTCGGCGACCGCGTCGCGCTCCTCGACCAGCTCGGCGACCGAGGCGTCGATGCGGCCACGGGAGAACTCGTCGATGTCCAGCCCCTGCACGATCTCCCACCGACCACCGGTCGATCGGACCGGGAAGGACGAGATGAGGCCCTCCGGGACGCCGTACGAGCCGTCCGACACGAGGCCGGCCGATGTCCAGTCACCCTCGGGCGTGCCGTTGACCCAGTCGAAGACGTGGTCGATGGCCGCGTTGGCCGCCGACGCCGCCGACGATGCACCGCGCGCCGCGATGATCGCCGCGCCGCGCTTGGCGACGGTGGGGATGAAGTCGTCCTCGAGCCACCCCTGGTCCGCGACGACCTCCGAGGCCGGCCGCCCGCCGATCTCGGCGTGGAAGATGTCGGGGTACTGGGTCGCGGAGTGGTTGCCCCAGATCGTCAGCTTCGTGATGTCGGAGACCGGGACGCCGGCCTTGGTCGCGAGCTGGGACAGCGCCCGGTTGTGGTCCAGCCGGGTCATCGCGGTGAACCGCTCGGCCGGGACGTCCGGCGCGTGCTGCTGGGCGATCAGCGCGTTGGTGTTGGCCGGGTTGCCGACCACCAGGACGCGGATGTCGTCCGCCGCGCCCGCGTTGATCGCCGCACCCTGCGGCTTGAAGATGCCGCCGTTCGCGGAGAGCAGGTCGCCGCGCTCCATTCCCGCGGTCCGGGGACGCGCGCCGACCAGCAGGGCGACGTTCGCACCCTCGAAGCCCGCGTTCGGGTCGTCGAAGATGTCGATCCCCGCCAGCAGCGGGAACGCGCAGTCGTCGAGCTCCATCGCGGTGCCCTCGGCCGCCTTGACGCCCTGCGGGATCTCGAGCAGGCGCAGCTTGACCGGGGTGTCCGGTCCGAGCAGCTGGCCGGACGCGATGCGGAACAGCAGCGCGTAGCCGATCTGGCCGGCGGCACCGGTGACGGTGACGTTGACCGGGGTGGTGCTTGCCATGGGAGTGGTTCCTTGTCTCGTCAGGAGAGCTTGGCGGCGAGGTTCTCGTCGAGCGAGGCCAGGAACTCCTCGGTCGTCTGCCAGGCCTGGTCGGGCCCGACGAGCGCGGCGAGGTCCTTGGTCATCTTCCCGCTCTCGACGGTCTCGACGACGACCTGCTCGAGCGTCTCGGCGAACTGCGTGACCTCCGGCGTGCCGTCCAGCTTGCCGCGGTGCTTGAGACCACCGGTCCAGGCGAAGATCGACGCGATCGGGTTGGTCGACGTCGGCTTGCCCTGCTGGTGCTGGCGGTAGTGGCGCGTCACGGTGCCGTGCGCGGCCTCCGCCTCCACGGTCTTGCCGTCGGGCGTCATGAGGACCGACGTCATCAGGCCCAGCGAGCCGAACCCCTGCGCGACGGTGTCGGACTGCACGTCGCCGTCGTAGTTCTTGCAGGCCCACACGTAGCCGCCCTCCCACTTCATGGCGGCGGCCACCATGTCGTCGATGAGGCGGTGCTCGTAGGTGAGGCCGGCCTTGGCGAACTGGTCGGCGAACTCGGCGTCGAACACCTCCTGGAAGATGTCCTTGAAGGCGCCGTCGTAGGCCTTGAGGATCGTGTTCTTCGTCGACAGGTACACCGGGTAGTTGCGCTGCAGGCCGTAGGCGAACGAGGCACGCGCGAAGTCGCGGATGGACTCGTTGAAGTTGTACATGCCCATCGCCACGCCGCCGGACTCGGGCATGGTCACGACCTCGAACTGCTGCGGCTCGGATCCGTCGGCCGGCTCGAACGTCATCGTGACCTTGCCGGCGCCGGGGACCTTGAAGTTCGTCGACTTGTACTGGTCGCCGTGGGCGTGACGGCCGATGATGATCGGCTTGTTCCAGCCCGGCACCAGGCGCGGGATGTTGGAGATGATGATCGGCTCGCGGAAGACGACGCCACCGAGGATGTTGCGGATCGTGCCGTTGGGCGACACCCACATCTTCTTCAGGCCGAACTCCTCGACGCGGGCCTCGTCGGGCGTGATCGTGGCGCACTTGACGCCCACGCCGTGCTCCTTGATCGCGTGGGCGGCGTCGATGGTGACCTGGTCGTCGGTCGCGTCGCGGTTCTCGATCGACAGGTCGTAGTAGCGCAGGTCGATGTCGAGGTACGGGTGGATGAGGCGGTCCTTGATGAACTGCCAGATGATCCGCGTCATCTCGTCGCCGTCGAGCTCGACGACAGGTCCGGCCACCTTGATCTTGGCCATACGGGACTCCTTGTGTGTGCGCTGGGTTCGTGCCTCGCCGCGAGGTGCCCGGGTGCACCCTCGCCCCTGTCGGCCACGTCGTGGCCACCGCGGCCAGATTACTCGACATCAAGAGACCGCAACTCTCACGGCGTTGGGCGCCCGAGACCGCGCCTGCCATGCTGGGACGGCACAGGAGCGGCACAGGAGCACCTGCCACGCTCGACGCCGACGCGGCACCCGATGGCCGGCGTCCACACGATTGTCACGATGACGGGAACCACATGTCGCAGGACACCCCTGACCTGAACCCGGCCGGCAGCGCCGGGACCGCGAGCTCCGGCACCGGAGCGACGGCCATGCCGCAGTCGGGTGCCTCGTCGGCCACCACGCCGTCGAGCACGCCGTCGGACCCGCCTGCCGGGGACGCCGCGGGCGACCCGACGGGCCCCACCACCGGCGCCGTCGCCTCCGTGGACGGCGACCTGCCCGGTGACCTCGTCGTCCTGTCGCCCGCGCGCCCGACGCTGTGGGCGCGCCTGGCCGCCGAGATGCTCGGTGCCTTCGTGCTCGTGCTCGTCGGCGTGGGCATCGCGCTGTACGCGCAGCTGTCCGGTGCGGGTGCGCTCGGCACCGCGCTGGGCTTCGGCTTCGCGCTGACGGCGATGGCGATCGCGCTCGGGCACGTCTCGGGCGGGCACTTCAACCCGGCCGTGACGCTCGGTGCGGTCGTGGCCGGCCGCACCCCGGCGCGCGACCTCGTCCCCTACTGGCTCGCGCAGCTGGTCGGGGCGGTGCTGGCCGCGGCGGCCCTGTACGTCACCGTGCCCGCCCAGCTGGCCGTGCTGATCGGGCAGGGCGGCCGGCGTCAGCTGTTCTCGGCGAGCGCCAACGGGTACGGCGAGCACTCGCCGCTCTACACGCTGTCCCAGGGCCAGGTCGGCTTCGACCTGATGCCGACCCTGCTCATCGAGCTCGTCGCGACCGCCGTCCTGGTGGGGGTCGTGCTGGCCGCGTCCAGCCGCCGGGTGTCCCACGCCGTCGCGCCGGTCGCGATGGGCCTGACCTACGCGGTGCTCGTCCTGCTGGCCGCGCCGATCGACGCCGCCGGTCTCAACCCGGCCCGGTCCACCGCGGCCGCGCTGTTCGCCGAGGGCTGGGCCCTGGAGCAGCTGTGGCTGTTCTGGGCGGCGCCGCTCGTCGGCGCGGCCATCGCCGGGCTCGCGCACCGCGCGTTCGCCGTCGACGCCGGCCCGGAGAACCTGCTCGAGGAGGACGACCTGGTCGTCGACGAGGACTCCCTCCTGGACGACGACGCCGACGACATCACGGTCGGCCCGCGCCCCTGACCGCCGCCGCTGCGCGCCGTCCGCCGGCGCGCAGCGCGCCTCGGCCCCGCGCCGTCAGGGCGTGGGGATGACCTGAGCCAGGACGCCGACCGCGAGCGCGAGCGCGGCGAGCACCGCGGTGTCCACGGTGCGTGAGCGGACGGTGAGGGCGACCGGCCCGGCTCGCAGCACGGCACGCGCCACGGCGAAGCCGGCCAGCAGGCCGGCGAGCAGGAGCCCGCCCGGTCGGGGACCGGCGGCGACCGTGACCCCGAGGACGACGGCCAGTCCCGCGCAGACCCACCACAGCGAGGCGCTGCGCCCGGCCGCGAGCGACGCGCGTGCCGCGGCCCGGGGATCGACGGGGCCGGGGTCGCGCGGGCGCTCCGTCGGCACGCCGTCGGCGTGCCCGCGGTCCTGCTCCTGCATCGGCTGGCCTCCCCGACGCGCCAGCCTACCGTCGGCCCACCGTCCGTCCGGCGCCCGGTCCGGGGCCGGTCCGGGGATACGGTGAGCGGGATGCCCGACGCCCGCCCTCCCGCTGCCGCTCCGCCCGCCGTCCCGCCCCCGTCGCACCCCGTCCGCTCGGTGCTCGTCGTCGGCGCCGGGCTGGCCGGCGCCCGGACCGTGGCCGCGCTGCGCGAGCACGGCTTCGACGGGCGGGTGACCCTGCTCGGGCGCGAGACCCGCGACCCGTACGACCGGCCGCCGCTGTCCAAGCACCTGCTGGACCGTCCCGAGCCCGCGTGGCTGCGCGACGAGCTCGGCGTGGACGTGCACACCCTCGCCGACACCGTGCAGCTGGGCACGAGCGCCGACCACCTCGCCGTCGTCGGGGACGGCGTCGTGGTCCGGGCGGGCGCCGCCGACGTGCGGGCGGACGCCGTCGTGCTGGCGACCGGCTCGCGCGCCGTGCGCCCGGCCGACTGGGGGGACGCGGTGACCCTGCACACCGCCGACGACGCGGCCGGCCTGCGGGCACGCCTGGTGCCGGGTGCGCGGCTGGTCGTGGTGGGCGCCGGGTGGATCGGCGCGGAGGTCGCCGGGGTGGCGAGCGCCGCCGGCGTCGACGTCACCGTCGTGGAGGCCACGACGGCTCCGCTCAGCGCCGCCCTGGGTGCGCGGGTGGGCGACCTCACCGCCGGCTGGTACGCCGCCGCCGGCGTCCGGCTCGAGCTGGGTGCCGAGGTGACCGGCGTGTCCCGGGACGGCGTCGGTCTCGCCGACGGGCGCCGGCTGCCGGCCGACGTCGTCCTGGCCGCGGTGGGCGCGCGGCCGGACACCGGGTGGCTCGACGGCTCGCTCCCGCGCGACCCGGACGGCTCGCTGCGGGTCGACGCGGGGTACGGAGTCGTCGGCGCCCCCGGGCACGTCCGCGCGGTCGGCGACGTCGCCCGGCGGTGGTCGGCCCGGCACGGCTGGGTGCCCGGGGGCCACTGGGACGGCGCGCTGCGGGGTCCGGCCACGGCCGTGCGCGCCCTGCTCGGCGCGTCGAGCACGACGGACGACCACGAGGACCCGGCGCCGTACGTGTTCTCCACCCAGCTCGGGCACGACCTCACGCTGCTCGGCCAGCAGGGCCCCGGCGACGAGCTCGTCCTGCGCGGCGACCCCGCCGGGGGCGCCGGCTGGGGCGCCCTGTGGTTCGCCGCGCCCGCGGTGGACGACGACGGCGGTCCCGGGCGCGCCCTGACCGCGATGCTCGCCGTCGACCGGCCGCGGGACGTCGCCGCGGGCCGCCGGCTGTTCGGCGGACCGGTGCTGCCCCGGCTGGACCCGGCCGTCGCCGCCGACGCCACGCGCGGGCTGCGCGACGCCGTCGTCCGGTAGGGGGTGGGGCCGGGGCGTCACCGCCCCGGCCCGCGCCCCCGCACAGCTGCGCGCCGGCCGCCGGCGGCGCGGGCGTCAGTGCGCGAAGTGCCGGGTGCCGGTCAGGTACAGCGTCGCCCCGGCGGCCTGCGCGGCCGCGACGACCTCGTCGTCCCGGACGGAGCCGCCGGGCTGCACGACGGCCCGGACGCCCGCGTCCAGCAGGACCTGCAGCCCGTCCGGGAACGGGAAGAACGCGTCCGACGCGGCGACCGAGCCCCGTGCACGGCCGCCCTCGCCCGCACCGGCCCGCTCGACCGCGAGCCGGCAGGAGTCCACCCGGTTGACCTGCCCCATGCCCACGCCGACCGAGGCGCCGTCGGCCGCCAGCAGGATGGCGTTCGACTTCACCGCGCGCACCGAGCGCCAGGCGAAGGCGAGGTCCGCGAGGGTCGCCGCGTCGGCGGGCTCGCCGGCGGCCAGCGTCCACGTCGTCGGGTCGTCGCCCGGGGCGTCCACCGCGTCGACGTGCTGCATCAGCAGTCCCCCGCTCACCGGTCGCAGCTCCACCCGGGCCGACGGCGGCGTGGGGACCTGGAGCAGGCGGATGTTCTTCTTCGCGGTGAGGATCTCCAGTGCCGCCGGCTCGAACCCGGGCGCCACGACGACCTCGGTGAACACGGGCGCGACCTGCTGGGCCATGGCCGCCGTCACGACCTGGTTGGCCGCGATCACGCCACCGAAGGCGGACAGGGGGTCGCACGCGTGCGCACGGGCATGGGCCTGGGCGATGTCGGCACCGACCGCGATGCCGCACGGGTTGGCGTGCTTGATGATCGCGACGGCCGGACCGTCGTGGTCGTGCGCGGCACGCCAGGCGGCGTCGGCGTCGACGTAGTTGTTGTAGCTCATCTCCTTGCCGTGCAGCTGCTCGGCCTGAGCGAGCCCGTCCGCGCCGTGGCCGGAGGTGTACAGGGCTGCGGGCTGGTGCGGGTTCTCGCCGTACCGCAGGACGGCGCGGCGGTCCCACGTCGCGCCGACCCAGGCCGGGAACGGCGCGGCGGGCGGCTGCCCGTGGTCGCTGCCCTCCGGGGCGAGCACGTTGCCCATCCAGCTCGCGACCGCCACGTCGTAGGTCGCGGTGTGCACGAAGGCCGCCGCGCCCAGCGACCGGCGCTCGGCCAGGGTGAAGCCGCCGGCCCCGGCGGCCGCCACGACGTCGTCGTAGCGGGTGGGGTCGACGACGACGGCGACGCTCGGGTGGTTCTTGGCCGCGGCCCGCACCATCGACGGCCCGCCGATGTCGATCTGCTCGACGCACTCGTCCGGGCCGGCGCCGGAGGCGACCGTCGCGGTGAACGGGTACAGGTTCACGACCACCAGGTCGAACGCCTCGATGCCGAGCTCGGCGAGCTGGGCGACGTGCTCGGGGCGGCGGGTGTCCGCCAGGATCCCGGCGTGCACGCGCGGGTGCAGCGTCTTGACCCGCCCGTCGAGGCACTCGGGGAAGCCGGTGAGCTGCTCGACCGGGGTCACCGGCACGCCGGCTGCCGCGATGGTGGCGGCGGTGGACCCGGTGGAGACCAGCTCGACGCCGGCCTCGTGCAGCGCGGTCGCCAGCTCGGCGAGCCCGGTCTTGTCGTACACGCTGACCAGCGCGCGGCGCAGCGGTCGGCGGGTCTCCGCGGCGGTCGGGTCGGCGACGGGGGCGAGGGGGGCCTGCGCGTGGGTCATGAGCTCCTCCGGGGTCGGTACTCACGTCGCCGGGAGCGGCGATGTGTCGTGGACCCAGGCACCCAGGCGGACGGTGCACCGGCGGGTTTGCTCGGCCGCTCCCCGGTGGTTGCGCCCACCTCAGGTACGCCAGTCACGGCCGGGGCCAGGGTACCGAACGCATCAGCGGACGGTCACCCCGCCGGGACGGTCGGCTCCGCCAGGACGGTCGGCTCAGCGGACGGTCACCCGGCGACCGTCGACCGTCAGCGTCCCCCGGGCGATGCGGCCGACCCACTCGACCAGCAGCGCACGCTCGGCGACCTTGATCCGCTCGTGCAGCGACGACTCGTCGTCGTCGGGCTCCACCGCGACCGGGACCTGGGCGATGATCGGGCCGGTGTCGACGCCGGCGTCGACCACGTGCAGGGTCGCACCGGTGACCCGCACGCCGTAGGCGAGCGCGTCCCGGACGCCGTGCGCGCCGGGGAAGGCGGGCAGCAGCGCGGGGTGGGTGTTGACCACCCGGCCGGCGAAGCGGCCCAGGAAGCCGGCGCCCAGGATCCGCATGAACCCCGCGCTGACCACGAGGTCGGCGCCGAAGACGGCGACGGTCTCGGCCAGCGCGCGGTCCCAGGTCGCGCGGTCCGGGAAGTCGGCGGGCGCGACCACGGCGGTCGGCACGCCGGCGGTCCGGGCCAGCTCGAGCCCTCCGGCCGTGGCCGTGTCGCTGACCACCCCGACCACGCGGGCCCCGTACGCGGGGTCACCGTGCGCGTCCAGCAGCGCGGCGAGGTTGCTTCCGGTCCCCGAGATCAGCACCACCAGGCGGTGCGCCTGCGTCGCCGGGACGGGTCGGCCGTGAGGCGTCGTCGGCCCCGGACGCGACGACGCCGCACCCGTCGCGCCGGATGCCGGGGGGTGCTCGCTCGTCACGCGGACGACCCTACTGGCGGTGGGGGACAATGGACCGTCGTGCCCTCCCGGGCCGCAGGTGAGGAGGACACGCAGCCGTGGGCAACCCGTACGCACCGCCCGGCGAGAACCCGACCGACCAGGGCGCGCCGCCCGTCCGCGACCTGCCGCCGGGTGGCGGTCAGCCGGACGGCGGGCAGCCGGGTCAGGGGCAGACGGACCCGGCTGCGTGGCCCACCGGTGGCGCGGGACGTCCCCAGCCGCACCACGGGTCGGCGGCACCGGGAGACGCACGTCCGTCGGCCGGCGGCCCACCGGGCGGGCCTCGGGGGTCGGGCAGACCGCCCGGAGGGCCGGTGCCCACGCCCGAGCGACCGCCGCCCACACCGGCGCAGGTCGAGGCCACCCGCGTCGCCTCGCGTCGGGCGCTGCGCTTCTACGCGTTCCTCATCGCCGGGCTGCTCACCCTGCCGCTGCCGGTCCCGTGGCAAGGCGCGTCGCTGGTCTTCGTGCTGGGCGCCATCGGGGTCGGGGTGCACGGGTGGGTCGAGGCGTGGCGCGGCGGTGTGCGCGGCGCGACGCTCGCCGCGCTCGGCGTGATGACCGGGGTCGCCGGACTCGTCGCGCTGATGATCGTGTCGCTGCTGGCGCTGTGGCCCGAGCGACTCGTGCACCAGGAGTGCCTGACCGAGGCCGTCACCATCTCCGCCACGCGCGCGTGCGACGCCGAGTTCGAGCGTGCGGTCGAGCAGCGGCTGCAGGAGATGGCCGGCACACCCCGGACGTAGGTGGCGCCACGGCCGCCGGGTCACGGACGGGCCGAGACCGCACCGGTCGAGGCGTCCGTGCCGTGGGGCGCCGTGCCGTGGGCCGCCGCACCGTCGGCGCCGGAGAGCGGGCGCCGGGCGGCGTCGGCGGGCTCCGCGTCGGCAGGCACCGCGTCGTCGTCGGCGGGCACCGCGTCGTCGTCGTCGGACACCGCGTCGGCAGGCACCGCGTCGGCAGGCACCGCGTCGGCAGGCACCGCGTCGTCGGGCGTCCCTCCCCCGCTCGGCGCGTCGTCCACCAGGAGTGGTGCGGTCGGGATTGCGGGGACCGCGCCCGTCGCCACCCGGTCACCCGCGCGCACCTGGCGCCACCGCCGTGACGCCTGGCTGCGCACCTCGGGGTTGAACGGCAGCGCGACCACCGCGGAGCCGAGCAGGGTTCCCAGCGCCACGGCGGCGCCGACCAGCACGCCGGACCCGCCGACCTCGGTCAGCCGTCCTGGACCTGCGGACCCGGCGGCGAGCCCGACCAGCAGACCGGTGCCCAGGCCGGCCACCACGGCCGTGGTCAGGCAGCCCACCAGGGGATGCCACCACTCCCCGCGTCGCAGCCGGGTGTGCAGCCACCAGCCGACCCCCGCGCCGATGAGCACCGTCAGCAACGGCCACCAGGCGCTCCAGGTGCTCCAGGCGCCGGTAGCCCCCGGCTGAGGGAGGGCACCGAGGATGGGCAGCGCCGGCAGCGGTCCCGACACCACCTCCGAGGCCGTCAGGTGGGTACCCGCCCCCACCACGAACCCGGGCCCCACCACGTAGGCCAGCGACCACGCCACCAGCACGGGCACCAGCGCGAGCTGGCTGAGGGTGAGCACCGTGCCGCCGACGACGTCGAGCCCCAGGCTCGAGGTGACGGCCATGATGTTGAGACGTCCGCCCACCAGCCAGGCCGCGACGATCACGGACGCCACGACCACGAGCGACGCCGCGGCCATCAGGCCGGCGGCGGCGCCGGCCCGTGCCGGGGAGGGCACGCGTCGCCACAGCGGCCGGCTGAGGTCTCGCAGGCGAGGCGCGCCCGGCTGGGCGAGCAGGCCGGCGCCCAGGCCCAGGCCGGCCACGCAGACACTGCCGGCGACGGCGCGGACCACGCCGCTGTGGCCCGACACGAGCGCGATCACGAGTGCGAGCAGCACGTACCCGGCGACGCCCACGGCGTACCCGGCACCGGTCGCCCGACCGGACCGGCGCGCCGAGGCGTAGCAGGTGAACACCGCCATCGCCGTCAGGCCGAGCGGGATCAGGGACACCCGGACGCCGTCGACGTCCAACGGGGCACCGTGGCCGAGCAGCCAGATGCCGGCCCCCATGCCGACGGCGCGCTGCCAGCCGACGTCCTGGTTGGACGGGTCGGCCGACGTCGCGACGTACGCGGCGACGGTCGGCAGCACCACCACGGCGAGGGAGAGCAGCGCGCCCTGCATCGCGGCGGCGAGGCCACCGACCCACCGCGGGGCGCCGTCGACGGAGCCGGTGAGGGTGCGGCGCGAGCCGTCGTCCGCGGTGAGCAGGCGGTGCCCCCACCGGGAGAGCGTCGTCGTGCCCGCGGGTCCCCAGCTGCTGCCACTCACCGGTCCATGGTCACCGACGGGAGCGTCCGGCCGGGGCCGCCGCGCCGGGGGCGCGTCAGCTCCCGGTGTGACGTGGCCCGGCGCCGTGGGCGTGCCCCGGCAGCGAGGGTGGGCGCGCCGACGGCGCCGGCCCCTCGGGGACCGGCGCCGTCGGCGTGGTGCGATGCCCGGGTGGCCCGGGGCTCAGCGGCGGGTCAGGCGGACAGGATCGACCGCATGAGCTCGGCGGTCTCGCTCGGCGTCTTGCCGACCCTGACGCCGGCGGCCTCGAGGGCCTCCTTCTTGGCCTGTGCGGTGCCGGACGACCCCGACACGATCGCGCCGGCGTGGCCCATGGTCTTGCCCTCCGGTGCGGTGAACCCCGCGACGTAGCCGACGACGGGCTTGGTCACGTTGGCCTGGATGAACGCCGCCGCGCGCTCCTCCGCGTCGCCGCCGATCTCGCCGATCATGACGATGGCGGCGGTCTCCGGGTCGGCCTCGAACGCCTCGAGGGCGTCGATGTGGGTGGTGCCGATGATCGGGTCCCCGCCGATGCCGATCGCGGTGGAGAACCCGAAGTCCCGCAGCTCGTACATCATCTGGTAGGTCAGCGTGCCCGACTTCGACACCAGGCCGATCTTGCCGGGCCCGGAGATGTCCGCCGGGATGATGCCGACATTCGACTTCCCGGGGCTGATCAGGCCCGGGCAGTTCGGCCCGATCAGCCGCACGCCCTTGGACTGGGCGTAGGAGAAGAACTCCGCCGTGTCCGCGACCGGGACGCCCTCGGTGATGATGACCACCAGCGGCACGCCGGCGTCGACGGCCTCGAGGACGGCGCCCTTGGTGTGGGCCGGCGGGACGAAGATGACGGAGACGTCGGCGCCGGTCTCGGCGACGGCCTCCTTGACGGAGCCGAAGACGGGGACCGACACGGTGCCGCCGTCGGTGCTGAAATCCACCGACGTGCCGGCCTTGCGGGGGTTCACACCGCCGACGACCGTGGTGCCGGACGCCAGCATGCGCGTCGTGTGCTTCTGGCCCTCGGAGCCGGTCATGCCCTGGACGATGACCTTGGAGCTCTCGGTCAGGAAGATTGCCATGGGACCTTCAGTCTCTTTTCTTCGGAAGCCGGGTGTCAGGCGTTGGCCAGCTCGGCGGCCTTGGCCGCGGCGCCGTCCATGGTGTCGACCAGGGTGACCAGGGGGTGCGCGGCGCTCTCGAGGATCGCCCGGCCCTCGACCACGTTGTTGCCGTCGAGCCGCACGACGAGCGGCTTCGTGGCGTGGTCGCCGAGGATCTGCAGCGCCTGCACGATGCCGTTCGCGACGGCGTCACAGGCGGTGATCCCGCCGAAGACGTTGACGAAGACGGACTTGACCTGCGGGTCGGACAGGATGATGTCCAGGCCGTTGGCCATCACCTCGGCCGAGGCGCCACCGCCGATGTCGAGGAAGTTCGCGGGCTTGACGCCGCCGCGCTCCTCGCCGGCGTAGGCGACGACGTCCAGGGTGCTCATGACGAGCCCGGCCCCGTTGCCGATGATGCCGACCTCGCCGTCGAGCTTGACGTAGTTCAGACCCTTCTCCTTGGCGCGGGCCTCGAGCGGGTCCGCCGCCTGGGCGTCCTCGAGCTCGGAGTGGTCCGTGTGCCGGAACTCGGCGTTCTCGTCGAGGGTGACCTTGCCGTCGAGGGCGACGATCGCGCCGTCCTCGGTGCGGACCAGCGGGTTGACCTCCACGAGGGTCGCGTCCTCGTTCGCGTAGACGTCCCACAGCTTGACGAAGACGTCGGCCACCGCGTCGAGGATCTCCTCGGGGAAGCCGGCGGTCTGCGCGATCTCGCGCGCCTTGGCGTCGTCGATGCCGACCTGCGGGTCGACGGCCACCCGGGCCAGCGCCTCGGGACGCTCGACCGCGAGCTGCTCGATCTCCACGCCGCCCTCGACCGACGCCATCGCGAGGTAGCGCCGCTCGGCCCGGTCCAGCAGGAGCGAGAAGTAGAACTCCTCGGCGATCTTCGCGCCCGCCGCGATCATGACGCGGTGGACGGTGTGGCCCTTGATGTCCATGCCGAGGATCTGCCCGGCCTTCTCGGCCGCCTCGTCGGGGCTGTGGGCCAGCTTGACGCCGCCCGCCTTGCCGCGACCACCCGTCTTGACCTGGGCCTTGACCACCACGGTGCCGCCACCGAGCTGCTCCGCGGCTGCGCGGGCCTCCTCGGGCGTCGTGGCGACGATGCCGCCGAGCACGGGTACCCCGTGCTTCTCGAACATGTCTCGTGCCTGGTACTCGAACAGGTCCACCTTGGATGGGTCCTTCCGTCGCCGCTGACGTGTGCCGTCCGGTGACCACGCCGCCCGAGCGATGGTAGCCGCGGGCGTCGGGCCATCTCACCTCGAGGGCATGTCTCGCCCGCCACAGGGGCCGGCCCGTGGTCACCGCTGGTGCGCGGCCGGGGCGGCCTGCCGGCCGTCAGAGCTTGGTGACCGGCGAGTACCGCAGCAGCAGCCGCTTGGTGCCCTCGGCGCCGAAGTCGATCTTCGCGACGGCGTTGGGGCCGGCCCCCTCGACGACGACCACGGTGCCCAGCCCGTAGGCGTCGTGGGTGACCCGGTCCCCGACCTGCAGGCTCGGCACGTCCCCGGCGGGACGGGGGGTCGCCGAGCCGAACTTCGGGCCGTCCGGCGACGGCGGGACGGAGCGCTTGGCCGGCCCCGTGCGGGGCGCACCGGAGCCGTTGCCGTAGGAGCCGGGCGCGTAGCCGCCGGCGCCGTACCCGGAGCCGTAGCCGGCGCCCGAGCGCAGCGCCGCCATGCTGGACTCCCGACGGCGCCAGTCGAGCAGGTCGTCCGGCAGGTCGTCGAGGAAGCGGCTGGCCGGGAACTCGTTCGGCACGCCCCATGAGGTGCGGACGGCCGCGCGTGAGATGTACAGCCGCTGCCGGGCGCGGGTCAGGCCCACGTACGCCAGGCGCCGTTCCTCGGCGAGCTGGTCGGTGTCCGCGAGCGACCTCATGTGGGGGAAGGTCCCGTCCTCGAGCCCGGTGAGGAAGACGACCGGGAACTCCAGGCCCTTGGCGGTGTGCAACGTCATCAGGGTCACCACGCCCTGGTCGACCTTGGGGGCGCCGTCGGCGTCGTCCGCGCTCGGGATCTGGTCGGAGTCGGCGACCAGCGAGATGCGCTCGAGGAAGTCGGCGAGGTCGGCCTCCGGGTCGCTCTGCTCGAACTCGGTCGCGACGGCGTGCAGCTCGGCCAGGTTCTCCACCCGGGACGCGTCCTGCGGGTCCTCGCTGGCGCGCAGCTCGGCCAGGTAGCCGCTGCGGTCCAGGACGGCGCCCAGCACCTCAGCGGGGCCGGCCCCCGAGGCGGCGAGCGCGCGCAGGTCGGTCATCATCGTCGCGAACGACCGCAGCCCGTTGGCGGAGCGGCTCGCCAGGCCGGGCACCTCGTCGACGCGGTCCAGCGCGGCGCCGAACGAGATGCGCTCCCGATCGGCGAACGCGGCGACCATCGACTCCGACCGGTCCCCGAGCCCGCGCTTGGGGACGTTGAGGATGCGGCGCAGGTTCACGTCGTCGTCGGGGTTGTCCACGGCGCGCAGGTAGGCGACGGCGTCCTTGATCTCGCGGCGCTCGTAGAAGCGCGTCCCGCCGACGACCTTGTAGGGCAGGCCGACGCGGATCAGCACCTCCTCCAGCGCGCGGGACTGCGCGTTGGTCCGGTAGAACACCGCCACGTCACCCGGCCGGACGCCGTCGGAGTCGGCCAGCCGGTCGATCTCCTCGGCGACGAACCGTGCCTCCTCGTGCTCGTTGTCCGCGACGTAGCCGACGATCTGCGCACCGGCGCCCGAGTCGGTCCACAGCCGCTTGGGTCGCCGGCCGGGGTTGCGGGAGATCACCGCGTTGGCGGCGGAGAGGATGGTCTGGGTGGACCGGTAGTTCTGCTCCAGCAGGATGGTGCGCGCGCTGGGGTAGTCGGCCTCGAACTCCAGGATGTTGCGGATCGTCGCACCGCGGAAGGCGTAGATGGACTGGTCGGCGTCGCCGACGACGGTGAGCTCGCCGGGCACGACGTCGCCGTCGCCGTCCGCTTCGGGGTTGTCGTCGGTCTCGTCGGTGTCCATCGCGGGGTCGTGTCCGGCGAGCTCCCGCACGAGCGTGTACTGGGCGTGGTTGGTGTCCTGGTACTCGTCGACGAGGACGTGCCGGAACCGGCGTCGGTAGTGCTGGGCGACCGCGGGGAACGCCTGCAGCAGGTTCACCGTCGTCATGATGAGGTCGTCGAAGTCGAGTGCGTGGGCCTGGCGGAGCCGGGCCTGGTAGCGCGTGTAGGCCTGGGCGAGCACGGCGTCGAAGTCGTTGGCGGAGCCGGAGGCGGCGCCGCTCTCGCTGGCGAACGTCTCGGGGTCGACGAGCTCGTCCTTGAGGGCGGAGATCCGCGCGCCGAGCGCCTTGGGCGGGTAGCGCTTCGGATCGAGGTCCAGCTCGCGCGCGACCATCGTCATCAGCCGCTGGGAGTCCGCGGCGTCGTAGATGGAGAAGGTGGATCGCAGGCCGAGCGTCGCCGCCTCCTTGCGCAGGATGCGCACGCAGGCGGAGTGGAACGTGGAGACCCACATCATCCGCGCCGACGGGCCGACCAGCGCCTCGACGCGCTCCCGCATCTCCCCCGCGGCCTTGTTGGTGAACGTGATGGCGAGGATCTCGCCTGGGCGGGCCCGCCCGGTGGCCAGCAGGTGCGCGATGCGGTGGGTCAGCACGCGCGTCTTGCCGGAGCCGGCGCCCGCGACGATGAGCAGCGGGCTGCCCGCGTGCAGCACCGCCTCGCGCTGCTGCGGGTTGAGGCCGGTGAGCAAGCTCTCCGGGTCACGCACCGAGGGGCCGGCCCGGTGGCCGCGGGCAGAGGGGGCACCGTCGCCGGCTGCGGGCCGGGTGCCGGCGGCACTCGCGGACGACGCGGCGGTCATGGCGGCGTCGCTCGCGCCCGGATCGGCGCTCGGGAAGCCGGGCAGCGGGAGGTTCTGGAACAGGGAGGTCATGGCGGTACCAGGGTAGGCACGCCCACCCACACCGGACGACGAGCGCCGCGTCACAGGGCCTCGCCGCGTCGCGGTGATCGCCACGCACGGGGCGGGGGCGCCCTGCTGACCGGTCGCCGCGGGCGCCGCCGGACCTGGCTGCCGGGACGTGTGGCTGGACCTGGCTGCCCGGACGTGTGGCCGGACTTGGCTGCCGGGACGCGCGGCCGGACCTGGCTGCCGGGACGCGCGGCCGGACCTGGCTGCCGGGACGCGCGGCCGGACTTGGTTGCCGGGACGTGCGGCCGGACGACGAGGACGGCAGCGCACCGCGCGACGCGCGACCGGTCCCGATGACCGCAGTGCATTGCCTGTCGCAGGAGAGCATCGGATGACCCACATGCGGCGCGGAGTGGCGCGAGGGGGCGGCCGCCGACGCCCGGACCGAGGCTCGCGCCCCCAACCGGGGACGACTGGGCCACGGGCGGCTTGAAGCCCGGTCCGGTGAACGCATCGGCACGCTCGGTGCGCGGGCGTCTACAGGGGTCAGGTCGTCCGGCTCGCATGTCAGAGGCGACCGATAGCGTTCGAACAAGCGTTCGACGGAGGGGAGGTGGGCGGCGATGCTCCCGATGAGCACGGCGACGGTGGGCCCCCAGGACCGCGGTGCTTCCCCGCTGACCGAGGTCGAAGCCATCGGTTCGCGCGTGACGACGCTGTTCGCAGTGGCGGGCGACGCGGATGGGTGGTCCACCGGCGACCGCCGCGCGGTGCTGGCTGCGCTCGACCGGACGCTCGATGCGCTGGCGACGGTCCGCGCGGTGGTGCTGCTGGCCGAGCGCGAGTCGGGGGCGTGGCAGGGCGGAGGTGACCGGTCGTTCCCCGCCTGGCGGGCCCGGACCAGCCGCGCCGGGGACCGGGTCGCGGCAGCCCAGGTCCGGCAGGCCGAGCACCTGGCCGCAGTCCCCTCGGTCGCCGCGGCGGTCAGCGAGGGGCGGATCGGTCTCGAGCACGCGGTGACGATCGGCCGGGTGGCGGTGACCGGCACGCCCGCCCAGCAGGCAGCCGTCGCCAGTCCGGACGGCCAGGCGCGGCTCGTGCGCATCGCGGAGCGGGAGGACGCCGCGACCTTCGCGACCACCGTCGCCACCATGGCTGCGGGTGTCGATCCCGACGGCCTCGAGCGCGACCACCAGGCCCAGCGTCGCGCACGGTTCCTGCACCTGTCGCACACCGCCTGCGGCACCCTCATCAAGGGCCAGGTCGACGCGATGGCTGGGCACCGTCTGCAGCTCGCGATCGAGGCGCTGAGCCCGCGTCCTGCTGCGGACGACGACCGTGACCCCGGTCAGCGTCGCGCCGACGCACTGGACACGATGGTCGGGCGGGTGCTGTCGGACCGGGACACCAAGCCCGGCGCGCACGTCCCGCCGCACGTCTCGGTGCTCCTCACCGAGGCCACCTGGTACGCCGCCCGCGCCGAGCGCGATCGCCGACGGCGACCCGGTGCATGCACCGGCACCGGCACCGGCACCGGCACCGGCACCGGCGGAGCGTGCGGCACTCCCTCGGACGCCGCATGCTCCACGGGCGACCCCGGCGCACCGCAGCCGGCGAGCGCCACAGGTCCAGCTCATGAGCCGGCCACGCTGGAGGACGGCACGCCGGTGCCGCCGAGCGAGCTCGCCATCGCCCTGTGCGACTGCGAGCTGACTCGCATCGTGGTGGACGCGGACGGCGCACCCCTCGACCTCGGCCGCACCCAGCGGCTGTTCAGCGGAGCGCAGCGCCGAGCCGTCATCGCCCGCGACCGCGAGTGCGGCTGGCCGTCGTGCCACTCGCCGGCCCGGTGGTGCGACATCCACCACATGCGGTGGTGGGACCGGGACGACGGGCCCACCTCCGTGGACCTCGGGGTCCTGCTGTGCGTCTACCACCACCACGAGGTGCACCGGCGCGACCTGGCGATCACACGGGTGCCGCAGCGAGCGGGTGAATCGCCGGTGGTCGCGACGGCGACGAGCCGATCGCGGGTCCGTTACGAGTTCTGTGACCCCACCGGCCGTCGGTACGGGGCGGCACCGGCTCCGGCGCCTCTGTCGGCGCCCGCGGCACCGCCGGCAGCGGTCTCCCCGTCGCCGCCGACGGCATCGGGGAGAGCAGTCCTGGAGGTGAGGCGAGCGCGAGAGCCGGTGCCGGTGCCGGTGCCGGTGCCGGTGCGAGTGCCGGTGCTGCCGCCGTCAGCACCAGCAGTGCCGCCGCTGTTCGGAGCGGACCGCGCCGGACCGACAACGGCGTCGCCAGCGCGGCACGGCCGCCGGGCAGATCACTCGGGATCGGCGGCCCATCCACACGCAGGTCCACGGCACGGACCAGCTCCGTGAGTGGTCGCGGCCCCTCGCCTCGACACGCCCTGACCGTCAGGGCTGCACGTCGGCGATCGCACATCGGCGATCGCACATCGGCGGTCGCACGTCGGTGGTGGCACGTCGGTGGTCGCGGCCCCTCGTCTCGACACGCCCCTGGATGTCACCGCTGCAGGTGAGGTCCTTGCACGTCGGCGGTCGCACGTCGGCGGTGACGCGTCTCTGCCAGGTCGCATCTCAGCGAGGCAGGCGAGCGAGGACACCGGTGGGCGACGACGAGACGGACGTCGTCGTCGCGGACGGGTCGGCGGGCGGTCTGCGAGGGCGGGCGACGCGGCGCAGCCGGACGGCGACCCGGGGAACGCGGACGGGGCCTAGGTGAGCAGCACCGTCAGGAGCCAGGCACCCGACGCCACCAGGGCACCGGCGAGCTCGACGAGGATCGTGATGCCGGTGGCCTGGAGCGCGACCACGGTGGCTCGCCACGCACGGTGGCGGTCACCCAGCCGTCCGAGCTCGGCCAGGTACACCGCGAGGACGAACCCGAGGAACAGTCCGACGACCGGTACGACGAAGAACCCGACGATGCCGACCAGACCACCGATGACGAGGGTGCGATTGGGCACTCCCCCTCGTTTGAGGTGCCGGCCCGCGAGCAGGTACTTGGCGACCAGGGCAGCTGCCGTGGCTGCCATCGCCAGCACGGCGACCGCCCAGCTCAGGACGGTGCCCTCGATCGCTGCCCACACGACGACGGCCCCCAGCACGAGGAGCGAGCCCGGGATGACCTGGACGACGACACCGACGAGGCCGATGAGGATCACGACGGCGACGAGGACCTCGCCGAACACGGTCACCGAGCGCCCCCTTCGGTCCCGGTGCGCGACGGCATCGGCGACCCCGGCGACATCAGTGCCACAGGACCGCGATCGCGACGTTGACGACGGTGAGTCCGGCGATCGCGCCGACGTAGCCGCTGGTGACCCGCTCGCGCCGGCCGCCCAGCACCACCAGGACGGTGACGACCACGGCGACCAGGAGCTTGACGCCGATCTTGACGTTGTCCGGCTCGTCGGCTGCGAGCCCCGCGGAGGCCAGACCCACCATCGCCAGGCCCGTCACGAGCGCCGTCAGGATGCCGTGCAGCATCCCGGTGGGAATGCGGGGAGTGCGCATGGTCGTGACGGCGCCGCCGAGCACGATGGCCCAGCCGACGAGGTGCAGCACGAGCAGGATGTCGTAGAGCGTCTCCATGGACGCCAGCGTAGGGGGGCGGGCCCGGGCGCCCCGTCAGAGCAGCCGGCGGGCGGCGGCCCACCGGGTCAGCTCGTGCCGGGACGACAGCTGGAGCTTGCGCAGCACCGCGGACACGTGCGTCTCCACGGTCTTGATCGAGATGAACAGCTCGGAGGCCACCTCCCGGTAGCTGTACCCGCGCGCGATGAGCCGCATCACCTCCCGCTCGCGTGCCGAGAGGCGGTCGAGCTCGTCGTCGGCGATCGCGACGTCGCCCGCGGCGGTGCCGAACGCGTCCAGGACGAAGCCCGCCAGTCGGGGCGAGAACACGGCGTCGCCGTCGGCGACCCGCAGGACGGCGTCGCTCAGGTCCGGCCCGGAGATCGCCTTGGTGACGTAGCCGCGCGCGCCGGCGCGGATGACCGAGACGACGTCCTCCGCGGCGTCGGACACGGACAGCGCGAGGAACCTGGTGGTCGCCAGCAGGTCCGCGCACGCCGTGATGACCTCGGCGCCGCCGCCACCGTCACCGCCCGGCAGGTGCACGTCGAGCAGCACGACGGGTGGTCGCAGAGCTCGGACCCGCGCGACGGCCGAGCTGACGTCGTCCGCCTCGCCGACGACGTTCACGCGGTCGTCGAGCGACGCGCGCACCCCCGTGCGGAACATGAGGTGGTCGTCGACGAGCACGACGTCGACCGCGCTGCGTGCGGCCGCCCTTGCCGGGGCCGTCCCGTCCTGGCTCATGCTGGATCCTCCCGGTGCCCGTTCGCCTGCCCGTTCGCCTGCCCGTTCGCCCGGCCGTTCACATGGCCGTTGGCCTGGCCGTTCGGATGGCCGTTGGCCGGCCCGTTCACGTGGCCGTTGGCGTGCCCGTTCGCCGGCCAGGCACCGCGGATCGGCACCCGCAGGTGGACCTCGGTACCGCGCTCGGGGCGCGACGTGACCGTCGCTGTCCCCCCACGACGCCGCACCCGCCCCATGATGGACTCCCGCACGCCGAACCGGTCGGACGGCACCGTGGCCAGGTCGAAGCCGTCACCGCGGTCACGGACGAACACCTCGACGGCGTCGTAGGCGACCTCGAGGTACAGGGAGACCGGTGGGCGCCCGTGCACGACGGCGTTGACCAGCGCCTCCCGCGTCGCCTGGAGCAGGGCCTCGGTGTCGGGGTCCGGCACGCGGTCGCCCACCACGACGGCGTCGATCGCGACCGCACGGCCGTCCTCGACCTCGGCGACCACCGCGCGCAGCGCGGCCGCGACCGACGTGCCCGGCTCCGAACGGTCGTCGTACAGCCACTCGCGCAGCTCGCGCTCCTGGGCGCGCGCCATCCGGGCGACCTCGGCGGGCTCGTCGGCGCGCGCGCGGATGAGCGCGAGCGTCTGCAGCACCGAGTCGTGCAGGTGGGCGGCGATGTCCGCGCGCTCCGCCTCGCGAGCGCGGGCGGCCCGCTCGTCGCCGAGCTCACGCACGAGCCGCAGCCCCCAGGGTGCGAGGACCACGCACGCGCCCGCGAGCACCGCGAGCGCTGCGACCCCCGAGCGGATCAGGGCGACCGCCGGCTCGTCCTGGCCGACGAGCAGCAGGACCCCGATGCCGACGAGGACCATGCCGCCGGCCACCCGCACCAGGCTGACCGGAGTCCTGCCACCCGCCCGGGACAGCCACCGCTCACGCTGCACCGCGTCGAGCTGGCTCCAGACCAGCGCCGTGCCGGCCAGCACGATGAGGGTCGGCAGGACCCACGAGATCTCCACGTCGAGGCCGTTGCGGGTGGCGACGAGCAGCCCCGCCCCGGTCAGGAGCAGCAGGCCGACGGCGATGTCGGTCACCGGGACCGTGCGGTCGGGCGAGCGCAGCCGGGGTGCCAGCCGACTCAGCGCCGCAGGCCTGCCGTCCTCCGCGGCCTGCGCGGGGTCACCGGTGGGGACGGTGACCCACAGGAACACGTACAGGGCCAGACCGGCGCCGGCCGCCAGCGTCGACACGGCGAGCGCGAACCTGACCACGCCCACCGGCAGCCCGAGGTGCGCCGACACCCCGGCCGCGACGCCGCCCAGCCAGCGACCGTGCGGAGGACGGCGCAGCGGCAGCTGGCCGGCACGTCCCCACGGACCGGTCCGGCGCTCACCCGCGAGCGGGTCGACGGCGTTCTGCACCCCCCGATCGTCACACGTCCCCGGCCCCTCATCCGCACGTCGGGGGCCCTTTCAGGGTCGGTTCAGGGTGGTACCCGATGCCCGGCCGCCGGCGGTGGCGACAGGATCGACACATGGAATCGACGACACCTCCGGCGGGCGGCACGACGCCTCCGGCCCCCGCCCCCGGACCCCAGGACCTCGGCAACGGCGGCTTCTTCAACTCCGTGCGGCGCGCCGGCGTCGTGCGCACCCAGGACCGCTGGATCGGCGGTGTCTGCGGCGGGATCGCTCGCCGCCTGGGTCTCGACCCGCTGCTGGTCCGCGGGCTCGTCGCGGTGACGGTGCTGCTCGGTGGCGCCGGGCTCGTGCTCTACGGCGTCGCGTGGGCACTGCTGCCCGAGGAGGCCGACGGCCGGATCCACCTCGAGGAGACGATCCGCGGCCGGTTCGACGCGGCGCTGCTGGGTGCGATCGCGGTCGTGGTGGTGGGGCTGAACCGGGGCGACGGCTGGTTCGGCTGGTGGAACGACCGGGGGCTCGGCTGGATCAACGGGCTGCTGTGGGCGGCGGCTCTCGCCGCTGTCATCGCCCTGGTCATCGCGGCCGCCAACCAGCGCGGTCAGGCTCCGGCGTCCGGGGCGGCGCCGGCGGGCGCGGTGCCCGGTGGGACCGGGTGGTCGGGGTCGACGGCGGCCCGCTCGCAGTCCACGGCAGCCCGGTCGGGCACCCCGACCGGCAAGGTGCCGCACCCCGGGTACGGGGCCGTGCCGCTCACCCACCCCGCCCCCGGTCCGTACGCGTCGGGCACCGCGTCACCGGCCGACACGTACGCCTCGGGCGTGCCCGGCGGACCGGCGGCGGACCCGTCCGCCACCGCGGACACGTCGGACTGGTCGCGCACGCCGGGCACGCCGGGCACGCCGGGCCAGTCCGGCACCGCCGGCACGCCGGACTGGTCCGGCACCGCGGGCACGTCCGGCGCGTCGGGCACGCTGCTACCCCCTCCGCCGCCGTCGTGGACCGCGGGACCGGCGCCGTCCGCATCGTCCGGCGTTCCCGGCGGCCCGTACGGCCCGACACCGCCGCGCGCGGCCTACCCCGTCCCGCCGACCCCGCCGCGTCCGGCCCGGCGGCGGGTGCAGGGGCCCGGAGTCGGCGCCGTCGGCACGGTGGTCGGCCTGACCCTGCTGACCCTGGCCGTGCTGCTCATCCTCCAGCGCGAGGGCGAGCTCGGTGACCTGCCGGTCGGGCTGACGGCCGTGGGGATCGGCGTGGTGCTGACCGGTCTGGCGATCATGATCGCCGGGCTGCGGGGACGCTCGAGCGGCACGCTCGGCTTCCTGGGGATCGTCGGCATCGTCGCCGCCGTGCCGGTCGCGCTCGTGCCGGGGACGGTGGACCGGTTCGGCGTGGTCGGCGGCCCCGACGGGTTGCGCGTGTCGTCCGGGGAGACGTGGACGCCGCGGAGCGCGGCGGAGGCGGAGCGGGGCATCTCGATCGGCTTCGGTGACCTCCGGGTCGACCTCACCGAGGTCCCGCTCGACGACGAGCCCGTCGAGGTCCCGATCCGGATGAGCGCCGGGAACCTCCTCGTCGTGGTGCCCGACGACGCCGCGGTCACGGGCGACGTCGCGCTCACGGTGGGCGAGTTCCGGTGGGACGTCGACCCCGAGAGCGACCGGGGGGTGTCGTCCGGGTTCTCCGGCCTCACCGACGGCGCGCACCAGCCCTACACGAGCGAGGAAGCCGTGGACGCCGACGTCCAGCTCGCCGTCCGCATCACAGCCGGCGCGGGCGATGTCCGCGTCGTGGAGGAGAACCGATGAGCACCGAGAACAACGAGACCGCGCCCATCGCGACGGGCCGTGGGGACGGCGACCAGCCGACCGTGCCGATCCGTCGCCCGGCATCCGCCCGGTCGGAGGAGGCCACCCGGGCCCTGGACACGGGGGCCACCGCACCCGGCAGCGACGAGCCGTCCGACGGCGCGAGCCCCACCGACCGGCCCCGACCGCCGGAGTCCGGCGGCGCACCCACCACGACCCCGGTCCTGACCGTGGCCGACGCGAGCGCCGGCGTCGACCAGCCGGCGGACACCGCTCCCCACGAGGCGGTGTCCTCGTCCGGAGCGACGGCCCTGCCGGCCGACGACCGCGGGCAGCGACCGTCCCTGCGGGTGGGGACGGTGGTGTGGGGGCTGGTCATCGCGATCATCGGTGCCGGGATCGTCGCCATCGCCGCCGGCGCGCAGTTCGACCTGGAGCTGGCCTTCATCGCCCTGCTCGCCCTGGCGGGCGTCGGCCTGGTGGCCGGGTCCGTGGCCGCAGGTGTGCGCCGACGGCACTGAGCAGCCGGTCGCACCGCGCCGGGAGCCGGTGAGCGCCACGCTCACCGGCTCCCGCGCGTCCGCCTCCGCCGTGGAGGGGCCGCAGCCCGCACCTGGGCGCGCGGGACGTGCGTCAGCGTCGCACCGACGACCACCCCGGCCGCACCCCGCGCCTCACCCGCGCGCGAGCGACCGGCCCCGGGCGCACCCCGCGCCTCACCCGCGCGCGAGCGACCGGGCCCGGGCGTACTCGGCGTCCGCCGCGCGCAGCACCCGGTCCCAGCCCTGGTCGGGCAGCACCGCCGCGTTGTGCGTGCGCATCGCGTCGAGCACCGGCCGCTCACGGGCGAGCCGGACGACGGCGTCGGACATCGCGGCGTCGTCGGCCACGAGCAGGCCGTCGGTGCCGTCGGCGACGAACTCCTCGATGCCGGTCCCCCGGCGCGCGACCACGACGAGCCCGGCCGCGCGCGCCTCGAGCGCGGCGATGCCGAACGCCTCGAGCTCGGCGGGCGCGAGGAAGACGTCGGCGTCCGCGTACGCGGCCCGCACGTCGTCGCGGGCCAGGCGTCCGCGCAGGGTGACGACGTCGCCGAGCCCGAGCAGCTCGACGCGGGCGGCGACCCGGCCGCGGTCGGGGCCGTCGCCGATGACGTCGAGCCGCACCGCGCCGGCCGGCAGCCTCTGCGTCGCCCGGGCGACGAGGTCCACCAGCGGGACGGCCCGCTTGCGGGGCGCGAGCCGCATCGTGGCCACCAGCCGCAGCGGCGGCACCGCGTGCCCCGTGCGGGTCACCGCCGACCGGGTGCCGGCCGCGACGTCGGCCCACCGGGCGAGGTCCAGCCCGTTGGGCACCACCGACACGTCGGCGCCGAACACGTCCGCGACCCGCGCCGCCGCGACCCCGCTCACCGCGCTCAGGGCCGCCCGCGCGTCGCGCCATCCGGACGCGCGGGCACCGGCCCGCAGCACGGGGACGACGCCATCGAGCATGCAGTGCCAGGTGATCGCGAGCGGCAGCGCCAGCCGGCGGGCCGCCCGGGCGCCGTCGAACGCGAACGGCGACAGCACCCCGGCGTGCACGTGCACCACGTCCGGCCGCACCTCGCGCAGCGCCGCGTCGATGAGCCGGCCCTCGACCGGGTTCACCGGCAGGCTGAACGGCATCCGGGCACCGAGCCGGTGGACGTGCACCCCGCGTTCGAGATCGACGACGCCGCCCCGCTCACCGCCCTCGCCGAGCGTCGCGGTGAGCACGTGCACCTCGTGCCCCGCCGCGGCCTGCCGGGCGGCCAGGTCGCCGACCTGCGACTCGATGCCTCCCGTGCGGGGCGGGTAGCAGTCCGAGACGTGGGCGACGATCACGCGGCCAGGCTAGTGGTGCCAGACTGCCCTGCCGTGACCTCAGCGACGACGTCCCCGTCCACGCCCCCCGACCCCCGGGGCCGCGCCCCGCTCCCCCGGCTCGAGCGGGTCGGGACGGCGACGCGGCTCGTGGTCGACGGCGAGCCGTTCGTCATCCGGGGCGGCGAGCTCGGCAACTCCAGCGCCGAGCGGTCCCACCTGGCCGGTCACTGGCCGCGCCTGGCCGAGCTGGGGCTCAACACGGTCGTCGCGCCGGCGTCCTGGGACGTGGTCGAGCCGGCCGAGGGCCGGTTCGACTGGACGAGCGTCGACGAGCTGGTCGAGGACGCCCGTGCGCACGGGATGCGGCTCGTCCTGCTGTGGTTCGGCAGCTGGAAGAACAGCATGTCGTCCTACGTGCCGGGGTGGGTCAAGACCGACGTGGCGCGCTTCCCCCGCGCGCGCGACTCGCGCGGCCGCGCGCTGGAGATCCTGACCCCGTTCAGCGCCGCCAACCGGGACGCCGACGGCCGCGCGTTCGCGGCGCTCCTGGCCCATCTGCGCGAGGTCGACGAGCACCACGTCGTGGTGCTGGTGCAGGTGGAGAACGAGATCGGGATGATCCCCGAGGCCCGCGACCGCACACCGGAGGCCGACGCCGCGTTCGCCGGCCCGGTGCCCACCGAGCTCCTGGCCTACCTCGCCGACCACCGCGACACCCTCGCCCCCGAGCTCGCCGCCCGGTGGACCGCCGCCGGCGGACGCAGCCAGGGCACCTGGACCGACGTCTTCGGCGCCGGTCCCGCGACCGACGAGCTGTTCATGGCCTGGGCCTTCGCGCGCTACGTCGGTGCGGTGACGGCGGCGGGCAAGGCCGAGCTGGACCTGCCGATGTACACCAACGCCGCCCTCGTCCGGCCCGGGACGCAGCCCGGTCAGTACCCGAGCGCGGGACCGCTGCCGCACCTGATCGACGTCTGGCGTGCCGGGGCGCCGGCGCTGGACTTCATCGCACCCGACATCTACTTCCCCAACTTCGCCGAGTGGGCCGACCGGTACGTCCGCGGCGGCAACCCGCTGTTCGTGCCGGAGGCGCTGCGCAGCGTCGACGCCGCCGCCAACGCGCTCTACGCGTACGGGCGGCACGCGGCGATCGGCTTCTCGCCGTTCGGCATCGAGACCATCGAGGACCACGCGGCCACCATGCTCGCCGCCTCCTACGACGTCGTGCGCCAGCTGACCCCGCTCCTCGCCGAGCACGCCGGGCAGGGCACGACGACCGGCCTGCTCCCGCCCGCCGAGGACCAGCGCGTGCCGCACCGGGTGCCGCTGGTCGACGTCGTGCTGGCGGCGACCTACGAGCGGATCGCGGCGCCGAGCCTGGCCGACGGCGTCATCAACGAGGTCGGGGACCGCGCCACGGACACCACCCGGCTGCCCGCCGGCGCGATCGTGATCCGGACCGGGCCGGACGAGCTCGTGGTCGGCGGGATCGGCGTGACGCTCACCTTCGACCCGGTCGAGGCCGGGACCGAGACCGTCGGCATCCTCAGCTGCGAGGAGGGGCGCTACGACGACGACGGCGGCTGGCAGCACCGGCGCTGGCTCAACGGCGACCAGACGCACCAGGGGCGACACGTCCGGCTCGAACCCGGACGGTTCACGATCCAGCGGGTGCGGCTGTACCGGTACCGCTGACGGCGCGCGGCCCGTCGTGGTGACCGGGCCGCGCCGCCGCCGGCGCGGGGAGGTCAGTCCCCGGCGGGCCGCACCCCGACCTCGACCACCCGGCGGTCCGCGGTGGTCACCTCGTGCACCGCACCCTCGAGGGTCACCGACCGGGTGAGCGTGAGGTCCTCGCAGGACGTCCCCACCGACACGCGCACCTCGCCCGGCTCCACGACCCGCACCAGCCGGCGGTCGCTGAACGCGAGCCGCGTGGTCGGCACGTCCCACGTCACCTCGACGCTCCGGCCGGCGGGCACCTCGACCCGGGCGTAGCCGAGGAGCTGCACGACCGGGCGCGTCACCGACGCGACCGGGTCCTGCCCGTACAGCTGCACGACGTCGGCGCCGTCCCGGTCCCCGGTGTTGCGCACCCGCACGGTCGCCCGGATCGCGCCGTCGGTGGCCACCCGGTCGGACTCCAGCCGCAGGTCGGAGTACTCCCACGTGGTGTACGACAGGCCGTGCCCGAACGGCAGCACGGGGGCGGTGTCCAGGTTGCTCACCGAGCTCGCGCCGCCCAGCTTGGCCCGCAGGTAGCTGTAGGGCTGGGCCCCGACGGACCGCGGCATGGTCACCGGCAGGTGCCCGGACGGGTTCACCCGGCCGGACAGCACCCCGGCGACCGCCTGGGCGCCCTCCTGCCCCGGGAAGAACGACTGCACGACGGCGGCGCAGCGCTCGACCGCCCAGTCGACCGCGTACGGCCGCCCGGTGAGCAGCACCAGCACCACCGGCGTGCCGGTGGCCAGCAGCTCCTCCACGAGCCGGCGCTGCACACCGGGCAGGTCGAGGGAGTCGGCGTCGCAGCCCTCCCCCGACGTCCCGCGCCCGAACAGCCCCGCGAGGTCGCCCATGACCGCGACCACGACGTCGGCGTCCTGCGCGGCCTGGACCGCGGCGGCGAACCCGCTCGTGTCGTCGCCCTGCACGTCGCAGCCCCGGGCGTGCACGAGCTGCGCGCCGGGCAGCTCGCGCCCCAGCGCCTCGCGCACCGTCGCGACGTCGAGGCCGAGCTCGAAGGACGGGTGCTGGGACAGCACGTGGTTGGCGAAGCTGTAGCAGCCGAACAGCGCCTCGGTCACGTCCGCGTTGGGCCCGACGACGGCCACCCGCGGCTGCGCGGCAGCCAGCGGGAGCGTGCCGTCGTTGGTGAGCAGGACCACCGACTCCTCGGCGATCCGGGCCGCGATCCGGCGGTGCGGCAGCGGGTCGAGGTCGATCCCGTCGGTCGCGTCCGGGTCGAAGGTGGCGTCCAGCAGGCCCAACCGCTCCTTCTGGCCGAGCACGCGCAGCAGCGCGCGGTCCACGAGCGCCTCGTCCACGGCGCCGGACCGCACCAGCTCGGCCAGCGGCTCCAGGTACGCGGTGCCGGTCGGCAGCTCCACGTCGATGCCCGCGGTCAGCGCCTGCGCGGCCGCCTCGCCGAGGTCGCCGGCCACGCCGTGCAGGGTCTGCAGGAACGCGACCGCGAAGTAGTCGGCGACGACGGTGCCGGTGAAGCCCCACCGCTCGCGCAGCACGCCGGTGAGCAGGTCGACGTCGGCCGCGGCGGGCACGCCGTCGACCTCGGCGTAGGAGTTCATGACCGAGTCCACCCCGCCGTCGAGCACCGCCATCTCGAACGGCGGCAGGAAGACGTCGGCGATCTCACGCGGACCGGCGTGCACCGGCGCCAGGTTGCGGCCGGCGCGCGAGTTGGAGTACCCGGCGAAGTGCTTGAGGGTCGCGACGACGCCCGCGCTCTGCAGCCCCCGCACGTACGCGGTCGCCACCGTCCCGACCAGGTACGGGTCCTCGGAGATGCACTCCTCGACCCGGCCCCACCGCGCGTCGCGGACGACGTCGAGCACCGGGGCCAGCCCCTGGTGCACGCCGAGGGACCGCATGGACTCCCCGATGGCGCGCCCCATGTCCTCGACCAGCTCGGGGTGGAAGCTCGCTCCCCACGACGGCGGCGCGGGGAAGGTGGTCGCCTTCCACGCGGCCAGGCCGGTCAGGCACTCCTCGTGCACGAGGGCCGGGATGCCGAGCCGGGTCTGGGTGGTGAGCCACAGCTGCTTGCGCGCCAGCGCGCGCGCCTGGTCGACGGGCTCGACCGGGGTGGTGCCGAAGACGCGGGTCAGCTGTCCGAGCCCGTGGGTCGCGAACGCCTCCAGCTCGTCGACCTCGGCCTGCATCGCGTCCTGCATCGGTGCGACGTCACCGCCCTCGCCGCTGCCGCCGCGCCCCTCCCACAGCCCCACGAGCTGGGCGAGCTTCTCCTCGAGCGTCATGCGGGCCATGAGCTCGCGGACCCGCAGCTCGCCGTCGGCGGACAGCTCGGTGCGCAGGGGGACGACGGGGGCGACGTGGTCGACGGTCATGGTGGTACCTCGCGGTGAGTGGTGGGGTCGGGACAGGTCAGGAGGGGGTCGTGGTCGCCGACGGTGCGACGAACCGGCGCTCGACGTCGTCGAGCACGGGGGCCTCGTTGCGGGCGAGGAAGAAGGTGAGCACCGACGCCAGCAGCACCGGGACGGCGTCGAAGGTGATCGCCGTCAGCCCGCCGATCAGCACCAGCAGCGACACCATGCCGAGCGTCACGAGCGGGCGGTTGACCAGCGTGTAGAAGCCGAGGCGCGCCGCGTCGCGCCACCGGAACGCGAACGTGGAGGCCAGGGCGAGCATCCGCACGGCCCACAGCAGCACGAGCGCCGCCAGCAGCACCTGGACCAGGACCACGGGCGCGGCCAGGCCGGCGGCCCCGGCGTACGCGATGTTGGTGGCCAGCACGACCAGCGCGACGAGCGCCGGCAGCCACGACCGCAGCGCGTCCACCCAGCCCAGGCGCAGCCCGCGCCAGAACTGCGCGGCCGGGGACGGGTCCCGCTCGCGCAGGAACACGCGCCAGGCGAACAGCGCCGCCGCGGTCGCCGGGCCCACCGGAACCAGCGCCAGGGCGTACAGCGGGAGGTTGCTGGCCTCGGGCGCCAGGAACAGGGCGGCCACCAGCGCCGGGGCGGTCAGCAGCGCCCAGAGCACCTCGATCGCCGCGAACCAGTAGACGACCGTGGCGGCGCGCGCGAGCGGCCCGGTGCGGTCGGTCTCGGCTCTGCTCATCGTCGGCTCATCGTCGGCTCACGGATGATAGCCCGGGATGCGGGTGTCGTCCGTCCACGGCGCGGTCCCGTCGCGGACGACCTCCAGCTCGACCAGCGTGACCTCGTGCTGCGCCAGGTGCAGGTCCAGCTCGACGCGGCCCCTCGCGAGCGGCAGCGCGCGGTGCTCGACGGCCGGCCGGGACGCCTCGTGCAGGACGTCCAGGTGCCGCGCCGACGGGCTGGCCGGCCGCCCCAGCCCCTGCCACGCCGTCCAGGCGTTGCCGTCGGACTCGTTGACCCGGTGGCGCAGCGCGAACACCGTCGCCGGGCCGCCGTCGTGGTCGCCGTCGGGGGGCGGGGCCGCCCACGGGCGCGCGGCGGCCGCGACCGGCACCGACAGCCGCACGGTGTGCGACGTCGCCGCGGTGGTGGCGGACCCGTCGACGGGCTGCCAGGCGAGGACGGTGACCCGGCCGTCCTTGTGGCGGGTGACCAGGTGGTCGTCCCCGCGGGCGAGGACGGTGGCGCCCATCCGGGCCATGAAGGCGTACAGGTGGAAGGTCGGCTTGGCGATGCCGCGGTGGGTGAGCAGGCCGAAGCCGCCGTGGAAGAGGGACGTCGGGACACCCTCCTCCTCGAAGACGTCGCAGAACGTCCAGTAGGAGAACGAGTCGACCAGGTCGCCGCCGGCGGCCAGCACCGGCGCGAGGTACGCCGCGTTGTCCGCGGTGTCGTGCACGGGGTTGTCCGGCCGGTAGGAGGTGTTGAACTCGGTGATGTGGACCGGAAGCTCGGCCAGCGGGGACCCGGCCAGGTGCCGGCGGGCGGCGCCGAACTGGTCGAGGAGCGCCTGCGGCGGCTGCATGTCCTGGTAGGTGCCGAACGGCACGTGCTGCGCCGGCCCGGAGGTGTACGCGTGCCGGCTGACGAAGTCGCACGGCACGTCGCGTGCGGTGACGAACTCGGCGAACGGCTCCCACCACTCGTCGGCGCCCGGGGAGATCGCCGGGCCGCCCACCTGCAGGCCGGAGTCGACGTCCTTGACCGCGCGGGCGGTGACCTCGTACAGGCGCAGGTACTCGTCCCGGTCCGCCCCGGCCCAGAAGTTCGTGAGGTTCGGCTCGTTCCACACCTCCACCGGCCAGGACCGCACCTCCTCGATCCCGTAGCGGTCCACCAGGTGGCGCAGGGTTGCCGCGACGAGCTCGGCCCACTCGGGGTACGACGACGGCGGCGTGACGTTGCCGTTCCACCAGAAGACCGTCTGGCCACCGGAGGCCAGTCCGCTGGGCATAAACCCGAGCTCGAGGAACGGCCTGATGCCCTGGGCCAGATAGGTGTCGACCACCTGGTCGACGTAGGTGAAGCTGTGCCGCACCCGCCGCTCGCCGTCCAGGGTGTACGGCCGGTGGACCCCCATGTCGTCGCTCAGCAGCCCGTGCCCGCGTACCGCGCGGAAGCCGATGTCGCGCTGGGTGCGGGTGAGGGACTCGACGTAGTCCCCACGCAGGGCGAGGCTCGCGCGGCCGGTGCCGACGCAGGCGCGCCATGCGTCGGTGAGGCGTCCGATCGGCTCGGACGGGACGACGACGGCCACGGTTCTCCTGACGGTGAAGGCGGGCGGGCTCAGGGCGAGAGGTCAGCCGTTGTTCTCGGCGAAGCGCTCCTGCGCGGCGTTCATGATGTCCACGTACGCGGACATGTTCTGGCCCTCGAGCTCGCCGACGTAGTCCTCCCACTCGGACAGGTCACGCTGACCCAGGACGAAGGCCAGGGTGTTCTGGGTGACGTAGTCCGTCAGGGCCGTCTGGTACAGGCTGGCCTGCTCCCGCTCGATCTCGTCGAGGGGGTGCGGAGGTGCGACCGGCGCCTGCTCCTTGGTGGCCATGAGCTCCTGCCAGTCCTGCTCCTCCTCGGACAGCATGGAGTTCACCAGGTCCTCGGTGGACCCCTGCGCGAGCATGAAGACGCCGTTGTGGTAGCCGAGGTCGACCTGGAGGTTGGTGGGGGCGCCCGGGTTCAGCGACTGGATCGTGATGTCGGGGTTGAGCACGCGGGTGCCGTCGTCGGTCGTGGTGAAGGTCTCGCCCTCCACGCCCCACTTGGCGAACTCCAGACCCTCGTCGGAGTAGTACAGCCAGTCGATGAACTGCAGCATCGCGACGAAGGTGTCGTTCTCGGCGCAGTCGGCCGAGATCATCATGCCGCTCTCCATGCGGCTCCCGGCGGCGAGGTCACCGGCGGGCCCGGCGGGCACGCGGATCTTGCTCAGCTGGTAGCTGCCCGCACCGAGCGTCTCGTCGAGCGTCGCCCGGTGGCGCAGGATCTCCTGGGAGTTCGTGGTGATCGCGTAGGACTGCTCGGAGGTGAGCTTCTGGATCGCCGTGTCGTCGTCCTGCGTGAAGCTCTCCGGGTCCATGAGCCCCGCCTCCACGAGGCCGTGGAAGTACTCCACCATCGCCCGGTACTCGTCGCTCGCGCCGGCGAAGACGAACTCCTCGGCGTCCGGGTCCCACTGCAGGCCCTCCTGGAAGCCCCACCCGGCGACGGTCCCGAAGTTCGGCGCGGCGACGTTGAACAGCGCACCGAGGGGGGTCGGGACGCTGAAGCGGTCCGAGAGGACGTAGTTGTCCGGGTGTGCCGCCTTGACCGCCTCGAAGGACTCGCGCAGGTCGTCCCACGTCTCCGGCTGGGTGTCGGCTCCGGCGGCGTCGAAGACGTCGTTGCGGACCGCGAGGGTGTAGTCGTACCGCAGCTCCTCGAGGATGCCGGGCAGCAGGTAGTACTTGCCGTCCTCCTGGCGCAGCGTGTCGAGCTCGGGGTCGAGCTCCCACTCCTCGACCTTCGCCTGGAAGTTGGGCATGTACTCGACGTAGTCGCTCACCGGCAGGATGGCGCCGGACGCCACGAACTGGTTCTCCTGCCCGGGGTAGGTCACCGGGATGATGCACGGGGCGTCGCCCGCCCCGATGAGCAGGCTGCGCCGCGACTCCCAGTCGCTCAGCGGGGCGGTCGTGATGTCGAAGGTGACGTTGTGGTCCTGCTCCAGGTGCTGCAGGAACGGCCAGCTCTCCTGCAGCGGGTAGTTCGGGTGGTCGCGGTACAGCAGGCCGAACTCGACCGGCTCGGTGGCCACGAACGTGTCGCCCACGCCGTAGTCCTCCATCGCGCCGACCATGTTGTCCTCGAGCGCGGCCGCGTCGACGGTGCCCTCGTCGCTGGGCTCGTCGCCGCCGCCGCAGGCGGTCAGCGTGAGCGCGAGGGTGCCGACGGTCAGGCCGCCGACCACGCGCTTGGTGGTGATCCTCATCGGTGATTGCCTTTCGTGGGGAACGACGTCGTTCCGGGGGCGAACAAGGTGGACGAGCCGGGGGTCAGCCCTTGACGGAGCCGAGCATGATCCCGGAGACGAAGTACTTCTGGACGAAGGGGTAGAGCAGGACGATGGGCAGCACGGTGAGCACCATCGTCACGGACTGGATGTTGGCGGCGACCTGCCCCGCACCTTCGCCGCCGGCCCCGAGCGAGGACGCCGTCGTGACGCCGGCGATGAGGTTGCGCAGGTACACGGTCACGGGGTAGAGCTCGGCGTCGTCGAGGTAGAGGAACGCGGTGAACCACGAGTTCCAGAAGGACACCGCGTAGAACAGGACCATCGTGGCGATGACCGCCTTGGACAGCGGCAGCACGATGCGCAGCAGCGTCCCGTAGGTGCTCAGGCCGTCGATCGCGGCGGCCTCCTCGAGCTCTTCCGGCATGTTCTCGAAGAAGGACTTCATCACCAGCAGGTTGAACACGCTGATCGCGTTCGGGATGACGATCGCCCAGATGGTGTTGGTCATGCCGAGCTCGTTGATCAGCACGTAGTTGGGGATGAGGCCGCCGTTGAAGAACATGGTGAACACGGCCAGCCCGATGAAGACGCTGCGGCCGCGCAGGTGCTTCTTGGAGATCGCGTAGGCGAACGTGGTGGTCAGCACCATGGCGATGACGGTCGCGACGACCGTGTAGACCACCGTGTTGCGGTAGTTCGTCCAGAACAGGCTGTCGCTCATCACGGTGCCGTAGGTGTCGAGGTTGAAGCCTCGGGGCACCAGGTTCACCTGGCCGGTGGTGATGAACGCCTCGCTGGACAGGGACTGGGCGAGGATGTTCGCGAACGGGTACAGGGTCACGACCATGACCAGCACCAGGACGATCGCGTTGACGACCGAGAACACGCGGTAGCCGCGGGTGTCCTTGACGGTGCGGGCCGCCGGGGTCCGGCCACGCAGGCCCCGGGACATGTCGGTCGCTTCGGTCGTGGTCACCACAGGCTCGTCCCCACTGCTCGGCGCGAGATCGCGTTGGCGGACAGGATCAGGGTCAGGCCGATGATCGCCTCGAAGAGGCCGATGGCCGTCGCGTAGCTGAAGTTCGCCGACTCGATGCCGATGCGGTACAGGTACGTGGAGATCACGTCGGCCGTCGGGTACGTCAGCGGGTTGTAGAGCAGCAGGACCTTCTCGAAGCCCACCGCCATGAACGTGCCGATGTTGAGGATCAGCAGCGTGACCATGGTCGGGCGGATGCCGGGCAGCGTGATGTGCCAGGTCTGCTTCCAGCGGTTGGCGCCGTCGATCCGGGCCGCCTCGTAGAGGCTCGCGTCGACCGTGGTCAGCGCGGCCAGGTAGAGGATCGTGCCCCAGCCGACCGTCTGCCAGATCTCCGAGGAGATGTAGATGTCGCGGAACCACTCCGCGCGCTGGATGAACGCGACCGGCTCCCCGCCGAACGCCTCGACGATCTGGTTCACGGTCCCCTGCACCGAGAAGATCTGCAGGACCATGCCGGCCACGATGACGATCGACATGAAGTGCGGCAGGTACGACACCGTCTGCACGAGCCGCTTGAACCAGATCCGCCGCACCTCGTTGAGGAGCAGCGCGAGGATGATGGGCAGCGGGAAGACGATCACGAGCGACAGCGCACCGAGGATCACGGTGTTCTGGAAGACGTCCCAGAACTTCGCGTCGTTGATGAACAGCTCGACGTACCGCATCCCGACCCACTCGTCGCCGAAGATGCTGCCGCCGGGACGGAACCGGCGGAACGCGATCACGTTCCCGGCCATGGGCACGTAGCGGAAGATCAGCAGGAAGATCACCGGCAGGACGAGCAGCGAGTACAGCTGCCAGTCGCGACGCAGCGCCTTCTTCCAGCTGCGCGGCTTGCCGCGCGTGCCGGTCGTGGTGTTCGCCACCGCCACCGCCGCGGCACCCTCGGCCAGCGTGCCGGTGGCCTGGCCGCCGGCGGGCGACGACGCCTCGATGTTCTGGGGGGTGCTCACGCACGTCCGCCCGACAGCCTGGTCAGTCTGGTCATCTCGTGCCTCCGCCACCGCGTTGTGGTTCGAAAGTGTCGGCCCCTGCACCGAATGTCGGCGAGCATAGGTGGGCCTCACGACAAGGGTCAACCCCTGGCATGACGGCGCACGGCCCGCCCACAGCCTCCCGCCGGCCGGAAAGTGCTCGTTCTCAGGCTCGAAAGTGCGATAGCGTGACCGAAACTTGGCGAGGGCGCCACCGTCACGCTGTCGGGCGGGGCCGGTGCGTCCGACGGGACATGTGCTGACCGAAGGCGGACGATGACGACCACCGGATCCCCACGAACGACCATCGCCGCCATCGCCGCGGAGGTGGGCGTCTCGGTCCCCACCGTGTCCAAGGTGCTCAACGGCCGCCGCGACGTCGCACCCGACACGCGTGCCCGGGTCGAGGCGACGATCGCCAAGCACGGCTACCGCGCCCGGCGCGGCGGCAGCCGGTCCGAGACCCGCTCGCGGCTGCTGGACCTGGTCTTCCACGACCACGGCGCGCCCTGGGCGGTCGAGATCATCCGCGGCGTGGAGGCCGTGGCCGGCCCCGCGCGGCTCGGGGTGGTCCTGTCCGAGCTCGGCGGTCGGCACCGCCCGCCGCAGGAGTGGTTCGACGACGTCCTGGCCCGCCGCCCCCTCGGGGTGATCCTCGTGCTGTCCGACCTGGACGCCGGTCAGCGCCGCCAGCTCGAGACCCGCTCGATCCCGTTCGTCGTCGTCGACACCGCCGGGGAGCCGCCCCCGGGGGTGCCCACGGTCGGCTCCGCGAACTGGAACGGCGGCCTGGCCGCGACCCGTCACCTGGTCGAGCTCGGGCACCGGCGGATCGCGGTGATCTCCGGCCCCACCGACGTCCTGTGCAGCCGGGCACGCATCGACGGCTACCGCAGCGCCCTGGACCAGGCCGGCATCCCGGTCGACCCGGCCCTGGTCCGCAACGGCGACTTCTTCGTCGAGGGCGGCTACCGGCACGGGCTCGACCTGCTGTCCCGCCCGGACCGGCCCACCGCGATCTTCGCCGGGAGCGACTTCCAGGCCCTCGGCGTGCTGCGCGCCGCGCGCGAGCTCGGCCTGCGCATCCCGCAGGACCTGTCGGTCGTCGGCTACGACGACCTGCCGATCGTCTCCTGGATCGGCCCGCCGCTGACGACGGTGCGCCAGCCCCTGTACGAGATGGCCGGCACGGCCGCCCGGATGGTGCTGGACCTCGCCGACGGGATCGTCCCCGACAACCAACGGATCGACCTCGCCATCGAGCTCGTCGTCCGCGAGAGCACCGCTCCCCCGCCGCCCACCCTCTGAAGGAGCCTCGACGGCCATGGCCCTGTTCGACCTGCCCCTCACCGAGCTCGAGCGCTACCTGCCCGCACCGCAGGAGCCGGCCGACCTGGACGACTTCTGGTCGACGACGCTCGCGGCCGCCCGCACCGAGCCGGCCGTCGTCGGCGTGGAGCGGGTCGACACCGGACTGACGACCGTGGACACCTGGGACGTCACCTTCGCCGGCGCCCACGGCGACCCGGTCCGCGCCTGGTACAGCCGCCCGGCCGGCAGCGACGACCGCACGCTGCCCGCGGTCGTGGAGTACCTCGGCTACGGCCGCGGTCGCGGGTTCCCGCAGGAGCGGCTGACCTGGGCCTCGGCCGGTTACGCGCACCTGCTCATGGACAGCCGCGGCCAGGGGTCGCAGTACGGCTCGGGCGGGCACACCCCCGACCCGTCCGGATCCGCACCGGCCGCGCCGGGGTTCGTCACCCGCGGCATCCTCGACCCGTCGACCGCCTACTTCGGCCGGCTCATCACCGATGCGGTCCGGGCGGTCGACGCCGTCCGGGAGCTGCCGGGCGTGGACTCCGGGCGGGTGGCCGTGGTCGGGAACAGCCAGGGCGGCGGCCTCGCCGTCGCGGTCGCGGGCCTCGTGCCCGACCTCGTCGCGGCGCTGCCCAGCGCCCCGTTCCTGTGCCACGTGCGGCGGGCGGTGGACCTCACCGACGCCGACCCGTACGGCGAGATCACCCGGTACCTCGCCGTGCACCGCGGCGCCCAGGACGCGGTGTTCGGCGCGCTGGCCTACCTCGACGGCATGCACCTGGCCCGCCGCGCGCGAGCGGCCACGCTGTTCTCCGTCGGCCTGCGCGACACGATCTGCCCACCGTCCACCGTGTTCGCCACGTTCAACCACTACGGCGCGCTCGCCCCGGACGGCGCCGCCCCGGTCAAGGACATCGCGGTGTACCCCTACAACCACCACGAGGGCGGCGAGGCCGCGCACGTCGCCGCCCAGCTCCCGTGGCTGCGCACGCGCATGGCCGACGCCGCCTCGGCCGGCTGAGCGGACCACCTGCGACCGCACGGCCACACCGCGCCCACACCGCCCCGCCCGCCGCCGCCCCGCACCGGCCGCCCCGCACCGCCCCGCCGGCCCGGCCCGCACCGCCCGCCCGACCCTCACGAGAGGACCTCCGCGTGACGACCGCGACCCCTGACCCCACCGCCATCCCTCCGCACGCCGCCTGGCTGCCGTACCACGCGACTGCGCCCCTGGGCCGCCGGCGCCTGCTCCTGCTGCCCGGCGACGTCCCGGTCGCGGCCGCGGTGCAGGCCGAGGCGACCGCGGCGACCGCGGCGCACGGCGGCGCCCTGGCGTCCCTCGGCGAGCCCGCCGACGTCGTGCTCGCCACGGCCGCGGGGCTGGCCGCGCTGCCGTCCGGGGACGCGGAGTCGGTCGACCCGGTCGCGGGCGCCCTGGTCGCGGCCCGCGACGCCGCCGACGACGCCGCCCCCGGGCCCGAGGGCTTCCTCGTCGTGCGGCGCGACGGGGTCACGGTCGTGATGGCGGGCGACGGGACTGGTCTGCTGCACGGCTGGTGGCACCTGGTGCGGGCCGGTGAGGCGGCGTTCGCGCGGACCGAGGCGCCGGTCGAGCGGCACGAGCCGCTGCAGCCCGTCCGGATGCTCGACCACTGGGACAACCTCGCCGCGGACACGCCCATGGGCGCCGTCGAGCGTGGCTACGCCGGGGCGTCGATCTTCTACGCCGGCGGCCGGGTGCGCGACGACCTGAGCCGCGTCGAGCAGTACGCCCGCCTGCTCGCCAGCACCGGGATCAACGCCGTCGGCCTCAACAACGTCAACGTGCACCGCCGCGAGGCCGAGCTGCTCACCACCGGCCTGCCCGACGTGGCCCGGCTCGCCGCCGTCTTCCGTGCGCAGGGGATCCGCGTGTTCCTCAGCGTGGACTTCGCGGCCCCGATCACGCTGGCCGGGCTGGCGACGTCCGACCCGCTCGACCCCGACGTGCGGTCGTGGTGGGCGCAGGCCGTCGAGGCCGTCTACGCGTCCATCCCGGACTTCGGCGGGTTCGTCGTCAAGGCCGACTCCGAGGGCCGCCCCGGGCCGTTCGCGTACGGCCGCGACCACGCCGACGGCGCCAACCTGCTCGCCGAGGCGCTCGCGCCGTACGGCGGCACGGTGTTCTGGCGGGCGTTCGTCTACGACCACCGCCAGGACTGGCGGGACCGCACGACCGACCGCGCCCGCGCCGCGTACGACCACTTCGCGCCGCTCGACGGGCGGTTCGCCGCGAACGTCGTCCTGCAGGTGAAGAACGGGCCGATCGACTTCCAGGTCCGCGAGCCGGTCTCCCCCGTCCTGGCCGCGATGCCGGGCACGCGGCTCGCGCTCGAGCTGCAGATCACCCAGGAGTACACCGGCCAGCAGAAGCACGTGTGCTACCTCGGGCCGCAGTGGAGCCAGGTCCTGGACTTCCGCCCGTGGGGTGACGAGCGGTCGGTGGCGCAGGTCGTGGCCGGCCGCTCCGGCGCGCCCGGCGGCATCACCGCGGTCTCCAACGTCGGCGACGACGCGTTCTGGACCGGGCACCCGCTCGCGCAGGCCAACCTCTACGCCTTCGGCCGGCTCGCCTGGGATGCGACGCTGGCGCCCGACGCCGTCCTCGACGAGTGGATCCGCCTCACGTTCGGCGAGGACGAGGGTGTGCGGGCGGCGCTGCACCGGGTGATGGACGACTCGTGGCGCACCTACGAGCTGTACACCGCCCCGCTCGGGGTCGGCTTCATGGTCCGCCCGAACCACCACTACGGGCCCGACGTCGACGGGTACGAGTACACCCCGTGGGGCACGTACCACTTCGCCGACCGGGACGGCATCGGCGTGGACCGGACGCGCGCGACCGGTACCGGGTACACCGGCCAGTACCCGGCCCCGTGGCGGGACGTCTACGAGAGCCTCGAGACGTGCCCGGACGAGCTCGTGCTGTTCTTCCACCACGTGCCGTACGGCCACCGGCTGCACTCGGGCACCACGGTGGTCCAGCACATCTACGACACCCACTTCGAGGGTGTCGAGCGGGTCCGGGCCATGGCGGCCGAGTGGGCCGCGCTGGAGGGCCGGGTGCCCGACGACGTCGCCGCGCGCGTCACCGAGCGCCTGGTCGAGCAGCTGGCCGGCGCCGTCGAGTGGCGCGACCAGCTCAACACGTACTTCCTGCGCAAGTCCGGCGTCCCCGACGCCCACGGCCGCACCATCTACTGACCCCGGCCGCCGCCCCGCCCCGCCGCGCCCCGTTCCCCATCCGCCGAGTGCGACCTTTCGGACCGTTGACGCCCCGCGAACGGTCCACAGCGTCACACTCGGCTCAGCGCGCCGGCCCCATCCCGCCGAGTGCGACGTACTAGACCCATGACGCCGCGCGAACGGTCCGAAACGTCGCACTCGCGCCGAAGGAAGGAGGGCGGGGGCGGGGGTCACTCCCACTCGATGGTGCCCGGCGGCTTGCTGGTCACGTCCAGCACGACCCGGTTGACCTCGGGCACCTCGTTGGTGATCCGGGTCGAGATGGTCGCCAGCACCTCGTACGGCAGACGGGTCCAGTCCGCGGTCATCGCGTCCTCCGACGACACCGGGCGCAGCACCACGGGGTGGCCGTACGTCCGCCCGTCGCCCTGCACCCCGACGGAGCGCACGTCGGCCAGCAGCACGACCGGGCACTGCCAGATCTCCCGGTCCAGACCGGCGCGGGTGAGCTCCTCGCGCGCGATCGCGTCGGCGGCGCGCAGCACGTCGAGCCGCTCGGCGGTCACCTCGCCGATGATGCGGATGCCGAGCCCCGGCCCGGGGAACGGCTGGCGCCACACGATCGCCTCCGGCACGCCCAGCTCGAGACCGACCGCGCGGACCTCGTCCTTGAACAGCGTGCGCAGCGGCTCGACCAGGCTGAACTGCAGGTCGTCGGGCAGGCCGCCGACGTTGTGGTGGCTCTTGATGCTCGCGGCACCCTCGCCGCCGCCGGACTCCACGACGTCGGGGTACAGCGTGCCCTGCACCAGGAACTTGACCTCGTCACCGTGCGCGCCGGCGTCGGCGACCACCTCGCGCGCGGCGTCCTCGAAGACGCGGATGAACTCCCGGCCGATGATCTTGCGCTTGGTCTCGGGGTCGGTGACGCCGGCCAGGGCCGACAGGAACCGGTCGCGGGCGTCGACCACCTTCAGCTGCACCCCGGTGGCGGCGACGAAGTCGGTCTCGACCTGCTCGGCCTCACCGGCGCGCAGCAGCCCGTGGTCGACGAACACGCAGGTCAGCTGGTCTCCGACCGCTTGCTGGACGAGCGCGGCGGCGACCGAGGAGTCCACCCCGCCGGACAGGCCGCAGATCACGCGGGCGTCGCCCACCTGCGCGCGGATCGCGGCCACCTGCTCGGCGACGACGTTGCCCGGGTTCCAGTCCGGGGCCAGCCGGGCGCCGTCGTACAGGAAGTTCTCCAGGGCGCGCTGCCCCAGCGGCGAGTGCTTGACCTCCGGGTGCCACTGCAGCCCGTACAGCCGCCGCTCGCGGTCCTCGAAGGCCGCGACGGGCGAGCCGGGCGAGGTCGCGAGCACCCTGAAGCCCTCCGGCGCGCTGTGCACCGCGTCGCCGTGGCTCATCCACACCGCCTGCTGCGCGGGTGACCCCTGGAGCAGGTCGCCGGAGTGCGCCACGTCCACCGGGGTCCCGCCGTACTCGCTGCGGCCGGTGCGCGCGACGGTGCCGCCGAGCGCCTGCGCCATGGCCTGGAACCCGTAGCAGATGCCAAGCACCGGCACGCCCGCCTCGAACAGGGCGGGGTCGACCCCGGGGGCGTCCTCGGCGTACACGCTCGCCGGCCCGCCGGACAGGATGATCGCCGCCGGCTGCTTCGCGAGCAGGTCGTCGACGCTCGCGGTGTGCGGGACGATCTCGGAGTAGACGTTCGCCTCGCGGACCCGGCGCGCGATCAGCTGGGCGTACTGGGCGCCGAAGTCGACGACGAGCACCGGCCGGTGCGGCGGCTGGGCCGAGGCGGGACGGGGGGCGGCGGGATCGGTCACCTGCGCGAGTCTAGTGAGGCAGCCGCGCCTCGGCGTCGGCGTGCACCCGCCGCTCGACGACGAACGACATCACCGGCACCACACCACCGAGCACCATGACCGCGAGCCGCCCGAAGCCCCACCGCATCTTTGACCACAGGTCCAGCACGGTGACGAGGTAGACGACGTAGATCCAGCCGTGCGCGTACGGCACCCACTCGATCCACCGCACGACGTCGTCGGGGGCGCCGACCACGTACTTCAGCACCATCTCCACCACCAGGACCAGCAGCATCACGCCGGTGATGTACGCCATCACCCGGTAGCGGCCGAGCGCGGCACGGGCCTTGGCCGGCTCCCGGACGGCGGTGGGCGCGGCGGACCGGGGGGCGGACGTGGCGGGCTGCGGGGTGGTCACGGGTGTGTCCTTCGGACGACGGGCGGGGACCGGTCGGCGGCCCGGTGGCGATGCGTCGATCATCTCCCACGGCGCAGACCGGAGAAAATGCGTACCGAGGTGTCGGTGGTCACGCCTAGCGTGACCCGCTGTGCGTCCCCTCCCCCTGGCCGATCCCGGCAGCCCCCCGCTCACCTCACCGCGGGCGCTGCTGTGGTGGCACGCGCGCCGGCAGTCCGGGGTGCTCGCCGCGGCGGTCGCCGTCGGGATCGTGGGCAGCGTCGCGGGCGCCCTGCTGCCGTACATGCTCGGCCGCGTGGTCGACGACGGCCTGGCCGACGGCGTCAGCCCGGCCCTGCTGGCCGGCTGCGCCGCCCTGCTCGGCGTCGGGCTGGTGCAGGCGGGGGCTAACGTGGTCGGTCACCGGCTCGAGGTCGAGAACTGGCTGCGGGCCGCGTTCACGTCGTCCCAGCTCATCGGTCGCCACGTCACCCGCACCGGCGACGCCGTCACCGCCGAGCTGCCGACCGGGGAGGTCGTGGCCACGGTCGCCAGCGACGCGCTGCGGATGGGTGAGGTGTTCGCGATCGCGGCCCGCTTCGTCGGGGGGATCGCGGCGTACGCGACCATCGCGGTCGTCCTCATGCGCACGTCCGTCGTGCTCGGTGCGCTCGTCCTGGTGGGCCTGCCGGTCGTGGTGGCGATCCTGTCGCTGCTGGTCAAGCCGCTGCAAGGCCGGCAGGCGGCGCAGCGGGAAGCGGCCGGGCGGCTGACCACGCTCGGCGCGGACACGGTGTCCGGCCTGCGCATCCTGCGTGGCATCGGCGGGGAGGACGTGTTCGCGGGGCGGTACGCCGAGCAGTCCCAGACCGTGCGGCGCACCGGTGTGCGGGTCGCCCAGACCCAGTCGCTGCTGGACGCGCTGCAGACGCTCCTGCCCGGCCTGTTCCTGGCCGCGGTGGTCTGGTACGGCGCCCGGCTCGCGCTGGCCGGCGAGATCACCCCCGGTCAGCTCGTCGCCTTCTACGGGTTCGCCGCGTTCCTCACCGAGCCGCTGTGGACGGCGACCGAGGCGCTGCGGGTCACCACCCGCGCCGTGGTCGGGGCACGCAAGATCCTCGCCGTGCTGCGCGTGCCGACCAGCGCCGCGGCCGACCCGGCCACGCCCGCCGAGCCGCCCACCGGCGCCCCGCTGGTCGACGACGCCAGCGGGCTCGTGGTGCGGCCCGGCGCCCTGCTCGCACTGGTCAGCGCGGACCCGGACGACAGCGCGCGGGTCGCCGCCCGGCTCGGCCGGTTCGGCGGCGACCCCGTGACGCCGGGGGTCCGCTGGGGACGCACGCTGCTGGCCGAGCTGCGGCTGGCCGACGTCCGCGAGCGCATCGTCGTCGCCGAGTCGACCCCGCACCTGTTCACCGGACGGCTGCTCGACGAGCTCGACGTGCGGGGGCGGGGCGACCGCGAGTCGGTCGAGCGCGCGCTGCACGCGGCCGACGCCGGGGACGTCCTGGAGTCGGTGCCCGGCGGCCTGGACGGCGAGCTCGCCGAGAAGGGTCGCTCACTGTCCGGCGGGCAGCGCCAGCGGGTGGCGCTCGCGCGGGCCCTGCTGACCGGGGCCGAGGTGCTCGTGCTGATCGAGCCGACGAGCGCGGTCGACGCGCACACCGAGGCCAGGATCGCTGCCCGGCTCGCGGGGGCCCGCCGGGGTCGCACGACCGTCGTGGTGACCGCCAGCCCGCTCGTGCTCGACGTCGTCGACGAGGTGGCGCTGGTCCAGGACGGGCGCGTGCGTGCGGTGGGCACCCACCGCGCCCTGATGGACGGTGACGGCGCGGACGCCCGGGCCTACCGGGCGGTCGTCTCCCGGGCTGCCGCCGACACCGAGACCCCGAAGGAGGACCGCCATGCAGCTGCCCGTCGCTGAGCCCGCCGAGCTGCGGCGCCACACCGTCGCCCTGCTCCGCCAGCACCGCGCGGGCCTGACGTCCGCCGTCGTCCTGCACGGCCTGGCCGCGCTGGCCGGCCTCGCCGGGCCGTGGCTGCTCGGCACGCTGGTGGACGGCGTCACCCGGGGCACGACCGTCGACGCGATCGACCGCGCGGTGCTGCTGCTGGTCGGAGCGGTGCTGGCCCAGGCCGTGCTGACCCGGTTCGCCCGCCGGACCGCGATGGTGCTCGGCGAGACGGTGTTCGCAGAGCTGCGCGAGAGGTTCGTCTCGACCGTGACGCGCCTGCCGTTGTCCACCGTCGAGCGCGCCGGCACCGGTGACCTGGTGGCGCGGATGACCAACGACATCGACCGGGTGCAGTACACCGTCCGGTTCGGCGTGCCGCGCCTGCTCGTCACCGCGGCGACCGTGGTGCTCACCCTGGTCGCCGCCGCCCTGACCGACGCGCTGGTGGCGCTGGGCCTGCTGGCGGGGGTGCCGCTGCTGGTGACGATCACCCGCTGGTACCTGCGCCGCGCGGCCCCGGCGTACCTGCGCGAGTCCGCGGCGTACTCCCGGCTCAACGGGACGATCACCGAGTCGGTCGAGGGCGCCCGCACCGTCGACGCCCTCGGCCTGGGCGCCCGGCGGCGGTCGCGGGTGGACGACGACCTGCGCGAGGCCTTCGACGCCGAGCGGGCCACGCTGCGGCTGCGCACCATCCTGTTCCCCGGGGTGGACATCGCGTTCCTGCTGCCGGTCGTCGCGGTGCTGATCTGGGGGGCGCACCTGGTCTCCACCGGCAGCGCGACGGTCGGCGAGGTCACCACGATCACGCTCTACGCCGTCCAGGTCATCCCGATCATCGGCGAGCTGATCTTCTGGCTCGACGAGATCCAGGTGGGCGGCACCTCGCTGGCCCGGATCGTCGGCGTGCAGGGGGTGCCGCCGGACCGGTCCGCGGGCACCGCGCGGCCCGCCGACGAGCAGGTGGTCGGCCGCGGTGTGCGGTACGCCTACCGGCCGGGCCACGACGTGCTGCACGGGATCGACCTGACCCTGCGGGTCGGCGAGCGCCTCGCGGTGGTGGGGCCGTCCGGGGCGGGCAAGTCCACCCTGGGCCGGATGCTGGCCGGGGTGCACCCACCCACCGGCGGCCGGGTCGACGTCGGCGGCGTGCCGCTGGTCGACCTCCCGCTGGACGAGCTGCGCGGCCACGTCGCGCTCGTGACGCAGGAGCACCACGTCTTCGTGGGCACGGTCGCGGACAACCTGCGGCTGGCCCGCACCGGTGCGAGCGACGACGAGCTCGTCGGGGCGCTGCGAGCGGTGGACGCCTGGGGATGGGTGAGGGCGCTGCCGGACGGGCTGGTGACCGCGGTCGGGTCCGGCGGCACGGTGCTCAGCCCCGCCCAGGCCCAGCAGCTCGCCCTGGCCCGGCTGGTGCTGCTCGACCCGCACACGCTCGTGCTGGACGAGGCCACGTCGCTGCTGGACCCGCGCGCGGCCCGGCACCTGGAGCGGTCGTTGTCCGCGGTGCTCCAGGGCCGCACGGTGGTGGCCATCGCCCACCGCCTGCACACCGCGCACGACGCCGACCGGGTCGCCGTGGTCGACGCGGGCCGGATCACCGAGATCGGCCCGCACGACGCGCTGGTCGCGGCCGGCGGCGACTACGCGGCGCTGTGGCACTCCTGGCAGAGCGACTGAGGGTCACCGGACGACCGCGACCGCGACCTCGCCCCGGTCAGCGCAGCAGCGTCGCCTCGACCGCCGGCGGCAGCCCGAACACCGGCCGCTGCGGGTCGGCGGGCCGTTCGGGCGCGGAGCGCGCCGGCGCCCCGGGCGACGCGGCCGCTCCGGGCACGGCCGGCGGCGCCGTGGGGTCGGCGCGCAACCACGCCCACAGGTCACGCACCGTCTCCTCGACGGGTCGGCTCGGCAGTCCGGACGTGCGCGCGCTCGACGTGTCCACGCCCCACGCCGCCCCCGCATCCGCCGCCGGCAACCAGAACGGCAGGTGCGTCCACGGCTCGACACCCGCGGCCAGCAGGGCGTCGTCGTCCCGCGGCACCCAGGTGACGGGCTCGCGCGCGTCGTCGCCGACGGTGTCCCGGCACACCTCCAGCAGCCCGCCGTACGTCGTCATGCCCGCGTCGCCGGTCGCGTTCACCGCACCGGACCGGCCGCCCACCACGCTGTCGACCAGCCAGCCCGCCAGGTCGCGGACGTCGACGAAGGCGACGGGCTGGTCGAGGGAGCCGGCGGGCACGACCACCGGGCCGCCGAGAGCCAGGCGCCGCAGCCACCAGGCGAGCCGCCCCGACCGGTCGCCGGGACCGATGATGAGCCCGGCGCGCGCGACGAGCAGCCGGTCGCCCAGCGCCTCGCCGAGGACCCGCTCGCTCGCGGCCTTCATCGGTCCGTAGTCGTCGGAGTCGTCGGTGAACGTCGGGTCGTCGGTGCCGCGGACCGGCCGGGACGGCCAGTCCCGGTACGCGCTGATGCTGCTCACGTACGCGTACGCGCCCACACCGGCCAGGTGGGCGGCCGCCGACCTGGCCCCGGCGACGGAGTACCCGGACGTGTCGACCACGGCGTCGACCTCGACGCCGGCGAGCGCGCGTCCGACCTCGTCCGCGTCGTCACGGTCGGCGACGAGCTCGCGGACCCCGGCCGGCGGGTGGCCGCGGCGACCGCGGGCCAGGGTGCTCACCGGGTGGCCCCGCTCGAGCGCCGCCGCCACGACCCGCCCACCGAGCCAGCCCGTGCCACCCACCGCGAGGATCCTCATGGCGCGAGGCTGCCCGGCGGACGTGCCGGTGTCGACCCCTGCTGCCCACGGCGGACCACGACCGCGGCACCGCGGTGGGCTGCCGGGTGGCCACCTGCCGCCGCGACCCGCCAGGCTGGACCCGTGTTCGGTCCGGTCATCCTGCGTGCGGGCGCCGTCGTCGTGCCCGACGACGAGCTGGTGTGGCGCTTCTCGCGCTCGGGCGGGCCCGGTGGTCAGTCGGTGAACACCGCCGACTCCCGGGTCGAGCTGGTCTGGGACGTGGCGGCCACCGGGGCGCTGACCGACGAGCAGCGCAGCCGGGTGCTGGAGCGCCTGGCGGGCCGGCTGACCCGTGGCGTCCTGGTGGTCGCCGCCTCCGAGCACCGCTCACAGCTGCGCAACCGGCAGGCCGCGCGGCAGCGATTCGTCGCGCTGCTCGACGACGCCCTGGCCCCACCGGCCCCGTCGCGGCGTCCAGCCCGTCCGAGCCGGGCCTCGCGCACCCGGCGCGTGGAGTCCGAGCGGCGGCGGCGGTCGGTCAAGTCGATGCGTCGGCGCCCGCCTGCCCCGTGACGGCCGGCCGCCGGTCGGGCGGCGCCGGCGGCGCCCCCGCCGGGTCTCCGCCGAGCGGCGGCTCCCCCACCGGGTCCTCGCCGAGCGGCGGCTCCCCCACCGGGTCCTCGCCGAGCGGCGGCTCACCGCGTGCCTCGTCCCGCACGAGCCGCAGCCACAGCGCGACGGCGAACGCCCCGAAGATCCACCACTGGAGCGCGTACCCGAGGTTGCGCAGGTCGAGCCCGCCCTCGTCCGGGGGCTCGGGGCGGTCCAGCGCCCGCAGCGCGCGGTCCTGGGCCGGGGACGACGTCGCCAGCACCAGGTACCCCGAGTAGGTGGGCCCGCCCCACTCGTTGACGAGCTGCGCGCTGCTGATCCCCTGCGTCCGTCCGGCCGCGGCGTCCAGCACCCCGGCCGCCTCGGACGCCTGCAGGTACCCGGTCAGCATCACCGTGCCGCCGGGCACGTCGCCCGCGTCACCGGCGTCGTCGGGCGACGCGACCCAGCCGCGCACCACGGGCAGCACCGGACGGGCGCCGTCGGCGGTGGCGACCCGCAGCGGGGTCAGCACGAGGTACCCGTCGCGGCCGTCCAGGCTCCGGTCCGTCACCAGCAGCTGGCCGTCCGGCTCGTAGGTGCCGGTGACCACGACCTCGCGACCGAGCAGGTCGCCGTCGAACGACGTCTGCGGCGCGAGGACCGAGTCGAGCGGCACCGCCGGCACGCCCTGCGCGGTCGCCGCCTCGCGCTGCGCCGCGAGCTCACCGCGCGCCTGCGCCCGGTCCAGCTGCCACACGCCCAGCTGGGCGCAGGCCGCGGCCGCCGCGAGCAGCACGAGCAGCAGCACGAGCATGCGCGGTCGCGTGGCCGCACGCAGCAACGTGGTCGGTTCGCGCTCGGGCACGCCTCGCACGCTACCCGCAGGCACGTCGGTGCCCGTGCGTCCATGACCTAGGGCCTGTGCGCGCCCGGCCGGACTGTGATGAGAATGACGGCAGGCGGGTGGCGACCACCCGCCTCGCGGTGCGCGGGACGCCCGTCGCACCGCAGCAGCACACCACCGCACGCACGAGCCGACGGCGTGACCGCGACGCCGGCGAGGGACGAGGGGAACCGCGATGACCGTGCAGACGACCGCAGCCATCACACCGACGGCCTGGGCGCACCGCCCGGACGAACCGCTGACCGACGAGACCCTCGCTCGCGTCGACGCGTGGTGGCGGGCGTCGAACTACCTGTCGGTCGGCCAGATCTACCTGCTGGACAACCCGCTGCTGCGCGAGCCGCTGACCCGTGACCACGTCAAGCCGCGGCTGCTGGGTCACTGGGGCACCACGCCGGGTCTGAACTTCCTCTACGCGCACCTCAACCGGGCGATCTCCGAGCGCGGGCAGTCCACGGTCTACGTGACCGGCCCCGGCCACGGCGGCCCGGGCCTGGTGGCCAACGCCTACCTGGACGGCACCTACTCCGAGACGTACTCCGACATCACGCCCGACGCCGAGGGCATGCGCCGGCTGTTCCGCCAGTTCTCCTTCCCCGGCGGCATCCCGAGCCACGTCGCCCCGGAGACCCCGGGGTCCATCCACGAGGGCGGCGAGCTCGGGTACGCGTTGTCGCACGCCTACGGCGCCGTGTTCGACAACCCGGACCTGCTGGTCGCGGCCGTGGTCGGCGACGGGGAGGCCGAGACCGGCCCGCTGGCCACGAGCTGGCACTCGAACAAGTTCGTCAACCCCACCAAGGACGGCGTCGTGCTGCCGATCCTGCACCTCAACGGCTACAAGATCGCCAACCCCACGGTGCTCGCCCGGATCCCGGAGGAGGAGCTGCTCGACCTCATGCGCGGCTACGGGCACCACCCGTACCTGTTCACGGGCGGCTTCGACGGCGAGGACCACGCCGCGGTGCACCGCCGCTTCGCCGAGCTGCTCGACACCGTGCTCGACGAGATCGCGGACATCAAGGCGCGCGCCGCGGCCGGTGACGACAGCCGCCCGCGGTGGCCGATGATCGTGCTGCGCACCCCCAAGGGCTGGACCTGCCCGCCCGTCATCGACGGCAAGCAGGTGGAGGACTCCTGGCGCTCGCACCAGGTGCCGCTGGCCAGCGCCCGGGACACCGACGAGCACCTGCAGGTGCTGGAGGGCTGGCTGCGGTCCTACCGCGCCGAGGAGCTCTTCGACGACGCCGGCACGCTGCGCGAGGACATCGCCCGGCTCGCCCCGGTCGGTCCGCTGCGCATGAGCGACAACCCGGTCGCCAACGGCGGGCTGCTGCTCAAGGACCTGCGGCTGCCGGACTTCCGCGACTTCGCCGTCGACGTCCCGACGCCCGCCGGGTCGATCAGCGAGGCCACCCGCGTGCTCGGGCAGTGGCTGACCGAGGTGATCCGGCTCAACCCCGACAACTTCCGCATCTTCGGCCCGGACGAGACGGCGTCGAACCGGCTGCAGGCGGTCTTCGACGCGACCGACAAGCAGTGGAACGCCGAGCTCACCGGCGACCACGTCGACGAGCACCTCGCGCGCGCGGGACGTGTCATGGAGATGCTGTCCGAGCACCAGTGCCAGGGCTGGCTCGAGGGGTACCTGCTGACCGGCCGGCACGGCCTGTTCAACTGCTACGAGGCGTTCATCCACATCATCGACTCGATGTTCAACCAGCACGCCAAGTGGCTCAAGGTCACCCAGGACATCCCGTGGCGGCGCCCCGTCGCGTCGCTGAACTACCTGCTGTCCAGCCACGTGTGGCGCCAGGACCACAACGGCTTCAGCCACCAGGACCCCGGTTTCATCGACCACGTGGTCAACAAGAAGGCCGAGATCGTCCGGGTGTACCTGCCGCCGGACGCCAACACGCTGCTGTCGACCTACGACCACTGCCTGCGCAGCCGCGACTACGTCAACGTCGTCGTCTCCGGCAAGCAGCCGGCGCCGAACTTCCTGACCATGGAGCAGGCCGTGGCGCACTGCACCCGCGGGCTGGGGATCTGGGAGTGGGCCGGATCGGAGACCCCGGGGCAGGACCCGGACGTCGTCCTGGGCTGCGCCGGTGACGTGCCCACCCTGGAGGCGCTGGCGGCGTCGGACATCCTGCGCCGAGAGCTGCCCGACCTCAAGGTGCGCTTCGTCAACGTGGTCGACCTCATGCGCCTGCAGGACGCCAAGGAGCACCCGCACGGGCTGTCCGACCGGGACTTCGACACCCTGTTCACCACGGACAAGCCGGTGGTGTTCGCCTACCACGGCTACCCGTGGCTCATCCACCGCCTGACCTACCGCCGCGCGGGGCACAGCAACATCCACGTGCGCGGCTACAAGGAGGAGGGCACGACGACGACGCCGTTCGACATGGTCATGCTCAACGACCTCGACCGGTACCACCTCGTCATCGACGTGATCGACCAGGTCCCCCACCTGCGTTCCAAGGCCGCCGGCCTGCGCCAGCGGATGGTGGACTCGCGCATCCGCGCCCGGGAGTACACCCGCGTGCACGGGGAGGACATCCCCGAGGTCGCCGCGTGGGTGTGGCCGGACGCCGGGGAGACGGCGACCGAGGGCGCCGGGCCGACCTACACCGGGCAGGGCGCCGGCACGACGGCCACCGGCGGGGACAACGAGTGACGGCCCCCGACGCGCCCGCAGCGCCGTCGACGGCGGAGCACGCCCCTCGCAGCGTCTACGTCACGTCCCCGGAGGGCGACACCGGCAAGTCGACGGTCGCGCTGGGGGTGCTGGACCTGCTCACCCGGCGCGCCGAGCGGGTGGGGGTGTTCCGTCCGGTCGCCCGGTCGACGAACCAGACGGACTACGTGCTCGAGCTGCTGCTCGCGCACGACGCCGTCGACCTTCCCTACGACCTGTGCCTGGGCGTCACCTACGACCAGGTGCACGCCGACCCCGAGCGGGCGCTGGCGGACATCGTGGCGCGCTACCACGAGGTGGCCCGGCGCTGCGACGTCGTGGTCATCGTCGGCAGCGACTACACCGACGTCGCCGGGTCGACCGAGCTGTCCTTCAACGCCCGGATCGCGGCGAACCTGGGCGCCCCGGCCCTGCTCGTGGTCAGCGGGAACGGACGGTCCCCGGCGGAGGTCCGGCAGGTCGCCGAGGTGTCGATCGGCGAGCTGCGCACCAACCACGCCCAGGTCATCGGGGTGGTCGCCAACCGGTGCACCGGTGACCTCGACGCGGTGCGCACCGCCCTGGACGGTGACGTGCCCGCCTGGTCGCTGCCCGAGGAGCCGTTCCTGGTGGCCCCCACGGTGGGGGCGCTGATGGAGGCGGTCGGCGGGCGGCTCGTGGTGGGCGACGAGGAGCTGCTCAGCCGTGAGGCGCTGGACGTCGTGGTCGGGGCGATGTCGTTCGAGCACCTGCTGGACCGGCTGTCCGACGGCGCCGTCGTCATCACCCCCGGGGACCGCACCGACGTGCTGCTCGGGCTGCTGATGGCGCACGCGGCCGCGGGGTTCCCGTCCCTGGCCGGGATCATCCTCAACGGCGGCTTCTACCCGGAGGGCTCGATGGCCCGGCTCGTGGAGAGCCTGGGCCAGCGGGTGCCGGTGATCCGGACCGACCTGGGGACGTTCCGCAGCGCGAGCGCCGCCGCCCGCACCCGCGGCCGGTTGTCCGCCGACTCCCAGCGCAAGATCGACACGGCGCTGGCGCTGTTCGAGCAGCACGTGGACTCGGGTGCGCTGTTCGCCCGGCTCGAGCTGCCCGCACCCGAGGTGGTCACGCCGCTGATGTTCGAGTACGACCTGCTCGACCGGGCGCGTGCCGACCGCAAGCACATCGTGCTGCCCGAGGGCGCCGACGACCGCGTGCTGCGCGCGGCGAGCACGCTGCTGCAGCGTGGGGTCGCCGAGCTGACCATCCTCGGCGACGAGGCGTCGATCCGGACCCGGGCCACCGAGCTCGGCCTCGCGCTGGACGAGGCGCACATCGTCGACCCGCACACGGGCGAGCTGCACGAGCGGTTCGCCGAGGAGTACACCCGGCTGCGGGCGCACAAGGGCATGACCGTGGAGCGGGCGCGGGAGATCGTGTCGTCGGTGTCGTACTTCGGCACGATGATGGTCCACCTCGGCCTGGCGGACGGGATGGTCTCCGGCGCGATGCACACCACCGCGCACACCATCAAGCCGTCGTTCGAGATCATCAAGACCGTCCCCGGCGTCTCGATCGTGTCGAGCGTGTTCCTCATGTGCCTGGCCGACCGGGTGCTCGTCTACGGCGACTGCGCGGTCAACCCCGAGCCCACCGCGGAGCAGCTCGCCGACATCGCGATCTCGTCGGCGGCGACGGCGGCGCAGTTCGGCATCGAGCCGCGGATCGCGATGCTGTCGTACTCCACCGGGGAGTCGGGGTCGGGGGCGGACGTGGAGAAGGTCCGCACCGCCACCGAGCTCGTCCGGCAGCGCCGGCCCGAGCTCAGCGTCGAGGGCCCCATCCAGTACGACGCCGCGGTGGACGCCTCGGTGGCGCGCACCAAGCTGCCGGACTCCCAGGTGGCCGGCCGCGCGACGGTGTTCGTGTTCCCGGACCTCAACACCGGCAACAACACCTACAAGGCCGTGCAGCGGTCGGCGGGTGCGGTCGCCGTCGGACCGGTGCTGCAGGGCCTGAACAAGCCGGTCAACGACCTGTCCCGCGGGGCGCTCGTCGGCGACATCGTCAACACCGTGGCCATCACCGCCATCCAGGCGCAGGCCCTCGCCCAGTCGGCGGCACGCACCGCCGACACCCCCGCCGCCACCGAGGAGGCCACCGCATGACCCCCGTCCCCGGAGTCGGCACCCGACCCAGCCCGCACAGCGCGCTCGGCGCGCACGGCAGCGTCCTGGTCATCAACTCGGGCTCGTCGTCGCTGAAGTACCAGCTGGTCAACCCGGTCGGCGGTGAGGCCATCGCGTCGGGCCTGATCGAGCGGATCGGGGAGTCCGACGGCGTCGTCCGGCACACCTTCGCCGGCAACACCACCCGCCGCACCGGCCCCATCGGGGACCACGGCGACGCGCTGCGCACGGCCCTGGACCTGTTCGCCGAGGTCGGCCCGGACCTCGCCGAGGCCCAGGTGGTCGCCGTCGGGCACCGGGTGGTGCACGGTGGGTCGCTGTTCTCCGCGCCCGCCGTCGTCGACGACGACGTGCTGCGCGCCATCGCGGACCTGTCCCCGCTCGCGCCGCTGCACAACCCGGCGAACCTGCGCGGCATCGAGGTGGCCCGCACCCTGCTGCCGGACGTCCCGCACGTCGTGGTCTTCGACACCGCGTTCTTCCAAACCCTGCCCGACGCCGCCGCGACGTACGCGCTGGACCGTGCGGTCGCCGAGGAGCACGCGATCCGCCGGTACGGCTTCCACGGCACGTCCCACCAGTACGTGTCCGGCAAGGTCGCGCGCGCGCTGGGCCGCCGCCTGGACGACCTCAACCAGATCGTGCTGCACCTGGGCAACGGCGCGTCGGCGTCGGCCGTGCGCGGCGGTGTCGCGGTCGAGACGTCGATGGGGCTGACCCCGCTCGAGGGGCTGGTGATGGGGACCCGCACGGGCGACATCGACCCGGCCGTGGTGTTCCACCTGCACCGCAACGCCGGCATGTCGGTCGACGAGATCGACGAGCTGCTCAACCGGCGGTCGGGCCTCAAGGGCCTGTCCGGGGAGAACGACTTCCGCGAGCTGCACCGCCTGATCGGCGAGGGGGACCGTGACGCGCAGCGCGCGCTGGACGTCTACGTCCACCGCCTGCGCAAGTACATCGGCGCCTACCTCGCGGTGCTCGGCCGGGTGGACGTGATCAGCTTCACCGCGGGCGTCGGCGAGAACGACGCCCGGGTCCGCGAGCTCGCCGTCGCCGGCCTGGAGGGCCTGGGCATCGCGATCGACCCCGAGCGCAACCAGGGCCGCAAGACCGAGCCGACGATCATCTCCCCCGCGTGGACCTCGACGCTGGTCATGGTCGTGCCGACCGACGAGGAGCTGGCGATCGCTCGGCAGGCGGTCGCCGCGATCGGCGGCGGGGACGGCGGTCAGGCTGCCGGCGACGCCGACGACGAGTACGGCGGCCCGGCCCGCTGACCGCCGGACGCCGTCAGGTCGAGCGCGTCGCGGCGGACGCCCCCACCAGGGGCGCGGGCCGCGGCCGCTCGGTGGCCGCCGGCAGGACGGCCGCCCCCGCAGACCCGACCCGGCCCAGCAGCACCTCGTACCGGGCCGCCGGCAGCGGACGGGAGAACAGGTAGCCCTGCCCGTACCGCACGCCGGCCGCCACCAGCTGCTCGCGCTGCTCCGCGGTCTCCACCCCCTCCGCGAGGAGGGCCAGGTCCCAGGCGGACGCCATCGCGACCACCCCGGCCACCAGGTTCGCCGGGCCGTCGCTCATGGACGCCACGACCGACCGGTCGAGCTTGAGCACCTCGACCGGGAACCTGTGCAGGTAGTCCAGCGAGGTGTACCCGACCCCGTAGTCGTCCAGGTGGGTCGCGACCCCGGCCTCGTGCAGCCGTCGCAGCGACCGCGCCGCAGGGCTGTCCTCCGGGAGCTGCTGGTGCTCGGTGATCTCCACGTGCACCTGCGAGGCGGGCACGCCGGCGTCGGCCAGGGCGGTGAGCACCTGCTCGGCCAGCTCCGGGTCGCCGAGGCTGTCGCCGGTGAGGTTGACGCTCACCGGCAGGGGCCGCAGGCCGCGGTCGCGCCACTGCCGCAGTTGGCTCAGCACGTCCAGCAGCACCACCCGGTCCAGCCGGGCGTCGAGGCCGCTCCGGCTGACGATCCCCAGGAAGTCCCCCGGCGGCAGCAGACCGTGCTCCGGATGGCGCCACCGCACCAGCGCCTCCGCGCCGACGACCTGCCCCGAGCGCAGCTCGACCAGGGGCTGGTAGTGCACCTCCAGCCGGCCGACGTCGGGCGAGCGGGCCGCCAGCAGCTGGCGGACCTCGCTGGTCAGCGCGAACCGGCGGGACACCTCGGTGCGCATGTCCGGGTGGAACTCCACCGCGGTGTCCCGGCCGGCCGCCTTCGCGGCGTACATCGCCACGTCGGAGCGGGTCAGCAGCTCGACCAACGACGTGCCCGGTTCGGCGTGGGCGACGCCGATGCTCGCGCTGACGCGCAGGTCGAGCCCGTGGACCTCGACCGGCGCGCGCAGCGCCCGCAGCACGCGGTCCGCGGTCGCGTCGGCCGTGTCGGTGGCGGTCAGCACGACGAACTCGTCGCCGCCGAGCCGGGCGACGACCTCCCGACCGGCCGATGTGGCCGTCAGCAGCCGGTCGCGCACCCCCAGCAGCAGGGCATCGCCGACGTCATGACCGTGCGTGTCGTTGACCTGCTTGAACTCGTCGATGTCGATGAGCAGCATGCTGCGTCCGCCGGCCGGCGGCTCGTCGGCGAAGGCCCGCGCCAGGCCGCGCCGGTTGGCCAGGTCGGTGAGCGGGTCGTGCGACGCCAGGTGCTCGCTGTCCCGCAACGCACGCGCCGCGCGCACCAGGCACAGGCCGGCGACGAACGACCCGCTCACCACCAGGACCCCGTTGGGCAGGCCGGGCACCTCGGTCATCCAGGACACCCACCACAACCCGGCGGGCACGGCGACCAGGGGCAGCAGGCCCAGCAGCGCCACCGAGGCCGGACGGCGACGCGAGAACCGCGAGGCGTCGAACACCTGCACCATCGACGGGTGCAGCGCGGCCACGCCGAACAGCAGCACGCACAGCACGCCGAGGATCTGCACCGGGTCGCCGGGCGGGGGCAGCCGCCGGCCCTGGACGGCGCAGGCGAGGTCGTAGACGGTCGTGGTCACAGCGCCGGCGAGGGCGAGGTAGGAGCTCACCGGCAGGCGCGGCCGGGTCACCACGAATCGCAGCAGCAGGCCGATGATCGTGACGTCGACGGTCGGGATCACGAGCGCCGCGAGCGACGACGCGTCCGCCGTGGCGGCAGCCACGAGCTGCGCCACGACGAGGCCGAGCACGGTCGCCATGATGACGAGGTCCACCCGGCTGCCGCGCTGCGCTGCAGCCTCCGGCGTGCCCATGCGTGCCACGTGCACGACGACGAGCGCCGCGATCGCCTGCCCGGCGGCGATCAGCGCGTCCCCGGTGCGGCCGGCGGCGGCGTCCCCGCCCAGCTGCGACAGGACGGTGGCGGCGCCCCACGTCGCGAGGGTGAGCGCGACCAGCAGCCACACCCGCGAGGTGGGACGGTGCAGGCGCACGCCGACCAGCACCAGCGACACCGACCCGACGGCGGCGAGCACCGCACCGGCGGCGCGCAGGCCGGGGAGGGCCGCCACCGCGGCGACGAGGCCCACGACCAGGGCGAGCGCGGACCACGACGTGCGGGGGGTGCGGGCTGCGCGCGTGACTGTCACGGTCGGCCTATCGGCCGCCCCGCCGTGCGGCTGAGGCGGCCCCGCGCGGGCACGCCAAGACCGCCGAGGCCGCCGTCGGCGGATCCGACGACGCCGGCGGGCACCGCGCGGTCACCTCACGGGGCGACGCCCCGCGGGCGAGCGGGGCTCAGTGCGGCTGGTACGGCGAGACGACGACCTCGACGCGCTGGAACTCCTTGAGGTCGGAGTACCCGGTGGTCGCCATGGCGCGCTTGAGGGCGCCGATGAGGTTCAGCGTGCCGTCGGCGCGACGCCCCGGCCCGAACAGGATCTCCTCGAGCGTCCCGGCGGTGCCCACGCTGACCCGCTCGCCGCGCGGCAGCTGCGGGTGGTGCGCCTCCGGGCCCCAGTGCCAGCCCCGGCCGGGCGCCTCGGTGGCGCGGGCGAGCGCCGCGCCGACCATGACGGCGTCCGCGCCGCACGCGATGGCCTTGACCAGGTCCCCGGAGCGCCCGACGCCGCCGTCGGCGATGACGTGGACGTACCGACCGCCGGACTCGTCGAGGTAGTCCCGGCGCGCGGCGGCGACGTCCGCCACCGCGGTGGCCATCGGCGCGTGGATGCCGAGCGAGACCCGGGTGGTGTGCGCCGCGCCGCCACCGAAGCCGACCAGCACCCCCGCCGCGCCGGTGCGCATGAGGTGCAGCGCGGCGCTGTAGGTCGACGCGCCGCCGACGACGACGGGGACGTCGAGCTCGTAGATGAACCGCTTGAGGTTGAGCGGCTCCGCCCGGCCGGAGACGTGCTCGGCGGAGACCGTGGTGCCGCGGATCACGAACAGGTCCACGCCGGCGTCCACGACGACCTGGGAGAACTCCTGGGTGCGCTGCGGGGAGAGCGCGCCGGCCACGGTCACCCCGGCGGCGCGCACCTCCTTCAGGCGCTGGGTGATCAGGTCGGGCCGGATGGGGGCGGCGTACAGCTCCTGCATGCGGGCGGTGGCGACGGCGCCGTCCAGCCCGGCGATCTCCGCGAGCAGGGCGGTCGGGTCGTCGTAGCGGGTCCACAGGCCCTCGAGGTCCAGCACGCCGACGCCGCCCATCCGGCCGAGCGCGACCGCGACCTCCGGGCTGACCACCGAGTCCATCGGGGCGGCCAGGATCGGCAGGTCGAAGTGGTAGGCGTCGATCTGCCAGCCGACCGAGACCTCCTCGGGGTCACGCGTGCGGCGCGAGGGGACGACGGCGACGTCGTCGAAGGAGAAGGCGCGCCGTCCGCGCTTGCCACGACCGATCTCGATCTCGTTGCTCACCGGCCCAGGCTACCGGCGCCGTCGTCCGCCGCCGCCCACGCACCGGCAGCACCGGGTGCGCGGGCGGCACGGACGTGCGGTCAGGACAGCGCGTCGACCAGCGCCTTGGTGAAGGCCGGCAGGTCGTCGGGGTCGCGGGACGTGATGAGGGTCCAGTCCTGGGAGTCGTCGACGACGACCTCCTCGTCGACCCAGGTCGCCCGCGCGTTGCGCAGGTCCGTGGCCAGGCTCGGGTAGGACGTCGTCGTCTTGTGGGCGATGACGTCGGCCTCGATCAGCGTCCACGGCGCGTGGCAGATCGCCGCGATCGGCTTGCGCTGCTCGACGAACGCCCGGACCAGGTTCTGCGCCTGCACGTTGGTGCGCAGCGTGTCGGCGTTCACCGTGCCGCCGGGCAGCACGAGGGCTGCGAACTCGTCCGCGACGACGCCGGACAGCGGCCGGTCCACCGGGAACGTGCTCGCCGGGTTGAGGTCGCCGACGACGGCCTGCACGTCGCCGGTCTCGGGCGCGATCAGCACCGGCGACCCGCCGGCGTCCAGCACGGCCTGCCAGGGCTCGGTCAGCTCGGGCTGCTCGACGCCCGCGTTGCTGGTCAGGAAGGCGACGGTCTTGCCGGACAGCTTCGCCATGGTGCTCCTTCGGCTCGGGTGCGTGGCGGCCGGGAGGGCCGCCGGGGACGCGCGCCCAGCCTCACCCCGGGCGGACGGGTCCGCATCCGCAGCGCGTGCGGCGCCGGCCGGACTCGGCCGGCGAGCGGGTCCGCCGGGGCCGCACCGAGCGGCTCAGCGCCCCCCGCCGTAGTTGGGCGCCTCGACGGTCATCCGGATGTCGTGCGGGTGGGACTCCTTGAGCCCGGCCGCGGTGATCCGCACGAACTGCCCGCGCGCCTGCAGCTCGGGGATGGTGCGCGCACCGACGTAGAACATCGACTGGTGCAGCCCCCCGACCAGCTGGTGGGCCACCGCGCGCAGCGGGCCGCGGTACGGCACCTGCCCCTCGATGCCCTCGGGGACGATGTTCTCGTCGGAGGCGACGTCGGCCTGGAAGTAGCGGTCCTTGGAGTACGACACCCGCCCGCGGGAGGCCATCGCGCCCATCGACCCCATGCCGCGGTAGTTCTTGTACTGCTTGCCGGCCACGAAGACCAGGTCGCCCGGGCTCTCCTCGCAGCCGGCGAGCAGCGACCCGAGCATGACGGTGTCGGCACCGGCGACCAGAGCCTTGGCGATGTCCCCGGAGTACTGCAGGCCGCCGTCCCCGATCACCGGGACGCCGGACGGCCGCGTCGCCTTGGCTGCCTCGTGGATCGCGGTGATCTGCGGCACCCCGACCCCGGCGACGACGCGCGTGGTGCAGATCGAGCCCGGCCCGACCCCGACCTTGACCGCGTCCGCACCCGCGTCGACCAGCGCCTGCGCACCGGCCCGGGTGGCGACGTTGCCGCCGATCACCTCGACGCCGCGCGCGGCGGGGTCGGTCTTGAGCCGGTGGATCATCGCGAGCATCGCCTGGGCGTGCCCGTGCGCGGTGTCCACGACGACGACGTCGACGCCGGCGTCCACCAGGGCCATGGCACGCTCCCACGCGTCGCCGAAGAAGCCGACCCCGGCGGCGACCCGCAGCCGGCCCTCGTCGTCCTTGGTGGCGCGGGGGTACTGCTCGGTCTTGACGAAGTCCTTCACGGTGATGAGCCCGGACAGCCGGCCGTCCCCGTCGACGATGGGCAGCTTCTCGATCTTGTGCTTGGCCAGCAGCGCGGCGGCGTCCTCGCGGGAGATCCCGACCGGCGCGGTGACCAGGGGCATGGGCGTCATCACCTCGTGCACCCGGCGGACGGCGAAGTCGCCGGGCGCGACGAAGCGCAGGTCGCGGTTGGTGATGATGCCGAGCAGGCGGCCGTCGGCGTCCACCACCGGCAGCCCCGAGACGCGGTACTTGCCGCACAGCGCGTCGAGCTCGGCGAGCGTCGCGTGCGGGCCGACGGTCACCGGGTCGGTGACCATGCCGGACTCGGAGCGCTTGACGAGGTCGACCTGGTGGGCCTGGTCCTCGATCGACAGGTTCCGGTGCAGCACGCCGATGCCGCCCTGGCGGGCCATGGCGATCGCCATCCGCGCCTCGGTCACGGTGTCCATCGCCGCCGAGAGCAGCGGCACGGCAACCGTGATGTTGCGGGTGAGCCGCGCGGTGGTGTCCACCTCGGACGGCACGACGTCGCTCTCCCCGGGCAGCAGGAGGACGTCGTCGTAGGTGAGGCCGACCAGGCCGAAGGGGTCGTGGGACGCGTCGGGTCCGGGGGTGCCGTACTCGGTCATCCACCGATCCTACGTCGCTGCCCGCGGGCCAGGACCGGCCCGGTCAGCGGATGATCCCCCGCCGCAGACCGATGGCCACGGCCTGCGCCCGGTCGGAGGCCCCGAGCTTGCGGAACAGCCGGCGGGCGTGGGTCTTGACGGTGTCCTCCGAGAGGAACAGGTCCGCACCGATCTGGGCGTTGGAGCGCCCGTTGCTCATCCCGGTGAGCACCTCGATCTCACGCTTGGTCAGCTCCGGCTTGGGCACCTGGACCGTCGCCGACTCGACCTCGCGCTCACGCGCCGCCGGGACCGCGGTGCGCAGGGCGGTGACGGGCCGGCGGGCGGCCCCGGTGGTCGGCGCCGGGACGGCGGGCAGACGGGTGGGCAGGCCGGCTCGCGGGCCGATGGGGGCGGCCAGCACGTGCGCGGCCACGGCGGCGAGCTCGGACCGGCCCACGTCCGGGGAGACGAACCCGCGGGCGCCGAGCGCGATCGCCCGGTCCAGCGCGATCTCGTCACCCGGCTGGGCGAGCATCACCACGGCGGCCCCGATGTTCATCAGGCGCAGACGGCGCATGGCCTCGACCGGACCGGTGCCCGGGAGGTGCGCGTCCAGCAGGACGACGCTCGGTGACTGACGGCGGGCGAGGAGCAGGAGCTCTTCGCCGGAGGCAGCGGCTCGAACCGGCGTCAGCGCGGGTACTGCTTGGGCGGCTGCCACCAGCCGCTCGCGCACGGCCGGTGAGCCGTGGCAGACCACGACCCCTGTCATCGACGTTTCCTCCCGTCAGGCCCGCACCATCCATGGCGCAGGGGCTGGCGCCCTGTGGCGCCAACTCGTTCAGGGACCAATATCGACGCCGGGATGCTCCAGATGAGTGCGGTCCAGGGGTGAAACGACGCGCGTGGTCACCCGGACGAGTGCGGTCAGCCGTGGGAGACCGCGAGCACCTCGTGGACGAGGCCGGTGAAGCTGCGCGCCCGGTGCACCGAGCGGTCCAGCGGCAGGGTCGCCGCGGCGGCGTCGTCGACCAGCCCCACGAAGAGCGGCAGGTCGGGCTGGGCCGCATGCAGGTCGCCGACGATGCTGAGGTCCGGCGCCGCCTGCTCACCGATCAGCGCGACCGCGACCGGCCGCACCATCACGGCCAGCTCGAGGACCCGGTGCCGGTCCACCGGGCCGGCCAGCACGCGCGCGTCGACCCCGTGGTCGGTCAGCGCGGCCGCCAGCGCGTGCAGGGCCAGCGGTCGGGCGTGACCGGGTGGAGCCAGCAGCAGCACGACGCGCTGCCCGATGGCGGCCAGCACCTCGGCGGGCACCGGACGACCGCGCAGCACCCCGAGGACCGCCGCCTCGAGCACGGCCTCGGGGTCCTCCCCCGGCCGGGCGAGCACGGTGCGGGTCGCCAGCCCGGCACGGGCGGGCTCCACCAGCCCCGTCCACCAGGTCGGGACGTCCCCCGCGTCGACCGCGAGCTGGACGCGGCACCCCTCCTCGTCCTGGGCCAGCGCCGCCTCGACCAGCGAGGCCGGGGTGACGGCCTCGCCGGGCGCCTCGCCGGCAGGCGTCTGCGGCAGCATCCGGCCGCCGGGCTCGCCGGCCAGCGCGGGGTCGGCGTCACGGGCCGCACGCGCGGCCTCGACGGGGGCGACGCCCTCGAGGGTCAGGCGGCGCATCACGAGCAGCCGCGCGACGTCGTCGGCGGTGTAGCGGCGGTGGGACCCGGCCGAGTGCTCGGACGGCCCGAGGCCGTACCGGCGGTCCCAGGTCCGCAGCGTCGCGGGGGCGACCCCGAGCCGGCGGGCCACCGCCGCGACGGTCAGGGCGGGGGCCTCCGGCGCGGTCGTGGCGCGTTGTGGTCGAGGCCGGTCGGCATCGCCGCCACGGTCTCGAGCGAGAGTCATGGCTCGATTCTGCCGACCCGGGGCAACGATGACCACCGGGCCTGCGCGCAACCGCGCCAGCCGGTCGCCCGGACGGGCGAACGCACCACGTGGACCGTTGCAGCCGAACCGGTTCATGAATCGGTGCACCAAGGGGCTTGAACAACTTCTGACTCGGTTGTAGCGTTCCGGTCACCAGTGCAGCACAGGCTGGACCACGACCTACATCGCACCACCGCCGGACTCTTCCCCTGCCGGGGCGGGCCGCGCATCGTCAAGGAGGACCTCGTGACCGAGATCTCGCGTCTGCCCGGACCCGTGATGGACCTGTGGGAGTGGCAGTTCGAGGGCGCGTGCCGCGATGCGGACGACACCCTCTTCTTCCACCCGGAGGGCGAGCGCGGGTCGGCCCGCCGCCGCCGCGCCGAGGCCGCGAAGGCGATCTGCGCCACCTGCCCGGTGATCCAGGAGTGCCGTGAGCAGTCGCTCAAGGTCCGCGAGCCCTACGGCGTGTGGGGCGGGCTGTCCGAGGACGAGCGTGCCGCCATCCTCGCCAAGCCGGCCGCCTCCCGCGAAGCGGTCTGAGCGCCACCACCGTACGACGACGCCCCCGCACCCGGCAGCCGCCGGGTGCGGGGGCGTCGTCGTGCGGTCCGGGCGTCGTCGTCCGGGCCGGGCGTCGTGAGCGCCGGGCGTGACGCCCTGGCCGTCGCGGCCCGGCCGCCGCACGCCCCGCACGCACCGGGCGCGACGGCGCCCCCCGTCGGCCGAGGCCGACGAGGGGCGCCGTGGTGCTGCCGGGCGCGGGGCCCTGGCTGCGAGATCAGGCAGTCGTCACTTCTCGACGATCGCGAGGATGTCCCGCGCCGAGAGGATGAGGAACTCCTCGCCGGAGTACTTGACCTCGGTGCCGCCGTACTTGCTGTAGATGACCTTGTCACCCACGGCCACGTCCAGCGGGACGCGGTTGCCGTTGTCGTCGATGCGACCCGGGCCCACGGCCAGGACCTCGCCCTCCTGGGGCTTCTCCTTGGCGCTGTCCGGGATGACCAGACCGGACGCCGTGGTCTGCTCTGCCTCGAGCGTCTTGACGACGATGCGGTCCTCGAGCGGCTTGATGGAGACCGACACTGCGGACCTCCCCTTCGCGTGTGAGTTGCTGATGTCCGATGGAGCACCGCCAGAGCCGGCCGCCGTCGCGGGGGTCGGTCGAGCTCTGCCGTTGCGGGTGGCGCGCCCGTCGGGAGCGCCACCGGTCACTCTAGGAAGGGGTTAGCACTCGGTCAAGGCGAGTGCTAACGGCGCTGCCCGGCGGCGCCCCGGCGGGCCGGTCGACCAGATCGGGTGGCGACGCGCAGGGCCGTGCGAGGATCGGCGCATGGACGCCGCCGGGCTCACCAAGCTGCTCAGCCCGCAGGGGTGGGCGCTGCTCTCGGCGCTGCCGCCGTACGACGAGGTCCGCACCATGGCGCTGTCCGAGCAGCTGCGCCGGGACGGCACCGACCCCGAGCTCGTCGCGGCAGCGCTCACCCAGTCACGGCTGCGTGCCCGGGCGCAGGCCAAGTTCGACACCTTCGCCGACGGGATGCTGTTCACGCCCGCGGGGCTCGAGCAGGCGACGCGGCTGACCGTCGCGGCGCACCACGCCCGCCGCTACGTCGACGCGGGCGTGACCCGGGTCGCCGACATCACCTGCGGCATCGGCGCCGACTCGCTGGCGTTCGCCGGGGTGGGGCTCGGCGTGCTGGCTGCCGAGCAGGACGAGCTCACCGCGGCTCTCGCGACCGTCAACCTGCGCCACTTCCCCGAGGCGGTCGTCCGGCACACCGACGGCCTGACCCTCGACCTGCGCGCCGAGGGCGTCGACGGCGTCTACGCCGACCCGGCCCGCCGGGTTACCTCCGGCCGTCGCGTCTTCGACCCGGCCGCCTACTCACCCCCGCTCGACGCCGTCCAGGCGCTGACCGCGCAGGTGCCCGCGCTGGGTGTCAAGGTCGGGCCGGGCATCCCGCACTCGGCGCTGCCCGCCGACGCGGAGACCCAGTGGGTGTCCGTCGACGGTGACGTCGTCGAGGCCGGGCTGTGGTTCGGACCGCTGCGCACCGACGGGCCGGGCCGCACCGCGCTGGTGCTGCGTGGCCGGTCCGCGCACGCCGTCCGCGACGAGGGTGCGCAGCCGGCCGACGTCGGCCCGGTCGGGGCCTACCTGTACGAGCCCGACGGCGCCGTCATCCGCGCCGGGCTGGTCGCCCAGGTCGCCCGCGAGGTCGACGGCCACCTCGTCGACAGCACCATCGCCTACGTGACGTCCACCAACCTGCACGACACCCCGCTGGCCACCGGGTACCGCGTCCTGGACACGCTGCCCTTCGGGCTCAAGCGGCTGCGCACGTACCTGCGCGAGCGGGGCGTGGGTCGGCTGACCATCAAGAAGCGCGGCACCGCCGTCGTCCCCGAGCAGCTGCGCAAGCAGCTCGACCTGCGCGGTGCGGCCGAGGCGACCATCGTGCTGACCCGCGTCGGCGGCTCGCAGCAGGTGCTCGTCGTCGACCCCGTCACCTGAGGAGGACCCGTGCAGATCCCCTTCGCCCACTCCGAGCGCTCCAGCGTCGGCATCGAGTGGGAGCTCGCGCTCGTCGACACCGACTCCGGCGACCTGCGCCAGGTCGCCGCGACCGTGCTGGACGCCGTCCGGCCCGCCGACGGAGGCGAGCACCCCAACATCCGCCAGGAGCTGCTGCTCAACACCGTCGAGATCGTCTCCAAGGTCAGCCGCACCGTCGGCGAGGCGGGCGCGGACCTGCAGCGGGCGATCGAGGAGGTCCGGGCGGTCACCGACCCGCTGCGCGTGGAGCTCATGTGCGCCGGCACGCACCCGTTCGCCCGGTGGAGCAACCAGAAGGTCACCGACAAGGAGCGCTACGCGACGCTGATCGACCGGACCCAGTGGTGGGGCCGGCAGATGCTCATCTACGGGGTGCACGTGCACGTGGGCATCGAGGACCGCGCCAAGGTGCTGCCGATCTCCCGGGCGCTGCTCACCGCGCTGCCGTACCTGCAGTCGCTGTCCGCCTCGAGCCCGTTCTGGGGCGGCAAGGACACCGGCTACGCGTCCAACCGGGCGCTGATGTTCCAGCAGCTGCCCACCGCGGGCGTGCCGTTCCAGTTCGAGCGGTGGGAGCAGCTCGAGGGCTACGTCGCGGACATGATGCACACCGGCGTCATCGACCAGTTCGACGAGATCCGGTGGGACGTGCGCCCCTCCCCCCGGTTCGGCACGCTCGAGATGCGGGTCTGCGACGGCGCGACGAACCAGACCGAGCTCATGGCGCTGTCCGCGCTGATGCACTGCCTGGTGGAGCACTTCTCGACCATGCTCGACCAGGGGCGCGAGCTCCCCGTGATGCCGCCGTGGTTCGTCCAGGAGAACAAGTGGCGGTCCGCGCGCTACGGGATGGACGCGATCGTCATCCTGAACAAGGAGGGTGACGAGGAGCTGGTGACCGACGCCGTCCGCCGGCTCGTCGCGGACCTCGAGCCCACCGCGGCACGGCTGGGGTGCGCCGACGAGCTCGCCGGGGTGCACACGATCCTCGACCGAGGCGCCTCCTACCAGCGCCAGCGCGCGGTGGCCCGGCGCCACGGCGGCGAGCTCGACGCCGTGGTGGCGTCCCTCGTCGCGGAGATGCGGGCGGGGCGCCCGCTGTAGCCGAGGTCGGCAGGCGGCCGGCCCGGTGCCGGGGACGGCGGCGTCGGGTCAGACGGTCACCCGGGTCAGCGGCATCGAGGAGTCGACCGGCAGGTCGAGGTCCGAGGGCGCCAGCCCGCGGCGCACGGCCGCCGCGCCCAGCGCGGCGATCATCGCGCCGTTGTCGGTGCAGTAGCGGATCGGCGGGATGCGCAGCTCGATCCCGGCCTGCTCGCAGCGGGTCGCCATGAGGTCGCGCAGCTGGGAGTTCGCGGAGAACCCGCCGCCGACGACGAGCGTGCCGACGTCGTGGCGCCGGCACGCGGCGATCGTCTTGGCGGTCAGGACGTCGGCGACCGCGTCGGCGAACGAGGCGGCGACGTCGGCCAGCGGGATGTCCTGGCCGGCGTCCTGGCGGGCCTCGACCCATCGGGCGACCGCGGTCTTCAGCCCGGAGAACGAGAAGTCGTCCGCGTGCCGCTCCTGGTCCTTGGCCGCCGTCAGCCCGCGCGGGAACCGGATCGCCGTCGGGTCCCCCTCGCGGGCGAGCCGGTCGATGTGCGGGCCACCGGGGTACGGCAGCCCCAGCAGTCGGCCGACCTTGTCGAACGCCTCCCCCGCGGCGTCGTCCAAGGTCGAGCCCAGCTCGGTGACCGCGGTGGCGATGTCGTCGACCAGCAGCAGCGAGGAGTGCCCGCCCGAGACCACGAGCGCCATCACCCGTTCCGGGAACGGCCCGTGCACGAGCTCGTCGACCGCGGCGTGCCCGATCACGTGGTTGACGCCGTACAGCGGTACGTCCAGCCCCAGCGCGAGCGCCTTGGCGGCCGCGGCGCCGACGGTCAGCGGGCCGACCAGCCCGGGTCCCGCGGTGACGGCGATCGCGTCGACGTCAGCCAGCTCGACCTCGGCCGTGTCCAGGGCCCGCTGCAGCGTCGGGACCATCGCCTCGAGGTGGGCACGGGAGGCGACCTCGGGGATGATCCCGCCGTACCGGGCGTGCTCGTCCATCGAGCTCGCGACCGAGTCCACGAGCAGCTCGTCGCCCCGCACCAGGGCCACCCCCGTCTCGTCGCACGAGGTCTCGATGCCCAGGACGAGGGGGAGCGCCATGGGCTCAGGCTATCGGCGGCGCGGACCGCTGCGACGCCCGTGACGCGGGCCACACCGCGGCCAGGAAGCGCGCGGACCGCTGCGGCGGTTGCACGCGACATGACGTCTGACACCGACTCCCTGAGCGACCTCGACTTCTCCCCGACCGGACTGGCCGTGGGTGACGACGTCGCCGACCTGCTGTTCCGCGAGGCGCGGACGGTCAACACCTTCGCCGACGGCGAGGTGACCGACGCCCAGCTGGAGACCGTCTACGACCTGGTCCGCTGGGGACCGACCCTGATGAACACCGTGCCGCTGCGCCTGCTGGTGGTGCGCAGCCGCTCCGCCCGCGAGCGCCTCGCCGCGCACATGGCCGAGGGCAACCGGGACCGGGTGCTGGCCGCGCCGCTCACGGTGGTCGCCGCCGCCGACCCGAGCTTCCACGAGCACCTCGACGTGCTGGTCCCGCACAACCCGAACGCGCGCGCGATGTTCGCCGACCCGGACGGCCGCGAGGCCGTGGCCCGGTCCTCGGCCATGCTGCAGATCGGGTACCTCATCGTCGGGCTGCGCGCCGCCGGGCTGCACGTCGGCCCCATGGGCGGGATGGACGCCGCCGGGATCGACGCCGAGTTCTTCCACGGCAGCGGGTGGCGCTCGCTCATGGTGCTCAACCTGGGCACGCCCGCCGGCGCGGAGTCGGTCCGCCCGCGCGCGCCGCGCCTGTCCTACGAGCAGGTGTCCGCGCAGGTCTGACCGCGGTCCGACCCCGACGCGGCCGCGTCACCCACCGGCGGAGCGGCCGCGTCACCCACCGGGCGACGCCGCCGCGCCACCGCGTGTGCGCCCCGCCCGACCGGCCGGTCCGGCGGGACCGCACTAGGGTGGCGGCGAACCGCCCAGTGGTGGGAGCGACGAGGGGGTCGTATGGCGCTCAGCGCGACGGAGCAGGCACGGCTGGTCCTCGGCTGGGGTCACCGGCCCAAGGACCTGCGGACCTACGGGGTGACCGACGGCACCCGGACGCCCCGGGACGCGGAGGGTCTGCTGAGCCACACGTGGCTGGCCGAGCAGGTCCACCCCGCACTCAACGCCCGACCGGCGCAGGTGCTGACCGGCAACAAGTGGGTGTTCTACCGCCTGATGGCCGCCTCCGGCGTGCCGATCCCGCACACGCTCGGCCTGTACGACCCGGTGCACGGCCTGAGCTGGGACGGCCGGCGGCGCCTGCGGACCGCCGACGACGTCCTCGCCGAGGTGGACCGGGTGCGACCGGACGGTCTCGTCCTCAAGCCCGCCGGCGGCCAGCAGGGCAAGGGTCTGCTGATCCTCGACCAGATCGACCACGCATCCGGGCGGGCCACGACCCGGACCGGCCGGGTGACCACGCTCGCCGCGGCGGTCGCCGAGGTGGACGTCGCCGGGATGGGCGACGCCCCCGGCTACATCGTCCAGGTCCCCGTGCCGTCCCACCCCGAGTACCAGCGCCTCGCCCCGTGGACGACCAACACCATCCGCGTCGTCACCCTGGCCGATCTTGCGGGTGAGGTCCAGGTCCAGGCGGCCGTCACGATCCTCGGCCGCCGGGGCACCATGGCCAACAACTGGCACGCAGGCGGCGTGAACGTCGGGGTCGACATCACGACCGGGGTCATGGGGCGGGGCAACCTGTTCGGTGAGTCCCGCTGGCTGACCGAGCACCCCGACACGGGGGAGCCGTTCGGCGGGACCGTCGTCCCCGACTGGGACCGCATCCTGCAGGTGTGCCGGAGCGCGGCCGTGCTGCTGCCCGGCATCCGCTCGATCGGCTGGGACGTCGTGGCCACGCCGACGGGACCGGTCGTCCTGGAGGGCAACTCGGGATGGGACCCGGTCCTGGTGCAGGTGCACGGGCGCGGCTTCGTGGCGGACGAGACGATCCGCGCCCAGTTCGTGGCAGCGGGCGCACCGATGCCGACCGGCCCGCGGCTCGGCAACGCCGTCGGGCGGACGATGCGCCGGGTCCGGTCGGTGCGACGCCTGCTGCCGCGCTGAGGCGGGCGTCCCGGCGCCGGTCGCTCGCTACGCGCCCGGCTCGGGACCAAGCGCTGCCGGCCGGTCCGGGTCCGCCGACCACTGGGACCACGAGCCGGGGTACAGCGCGGCGTCGATCCCGAGGGTGGCCAGCGCGGCGACCTCGTGCGCCGCGGTGACGCCCGACCCGCAGTACACGCCCACCGGTCGCCCGTCCAGGGCGCCCGCCGCGGCGAACCGCGTGCGCAGGGCGTCGTCGGGGGCGAAGCGACCGTCCGCGGTGAGGTTGCCGGACGTCGGCACGCTGACCGCGCCGGGCACGTGCCCGGCGCGGGGGTCCACCGGCTCGACCTCCCCGCGGTAACGCTCGCCGGCACGGGCGTCCAGCAGCACCCCGCCGGGCCGGCCGGTGTCCCGGCCCGCCGCGAGCGCGGCCGCGGCGTCCGCGTCGAGGGTCCGCAGCGCACCGGGGCGGAGCACGACGTCGCCCGGCTCGGGGGTGACGGCTCCCTGCTCCAGCGCGCCGCCCGCGGCGACCCAGGCGTCCAGTCCGCCGTCGAGCAGCCGGACGTCCGCGACCCCGGCCCAGCGCAGCAGCCACCAGGCCCGGGCGGCGGACATCCCGCCGACCGCGTCGTACGCGACCACCGGCACCCCGGCGCGCACGCCCCACCGCCGTGCGGCCGCCTGCAGGTCCGCCTCTGGCGGCAGCGGGTGCCTGCCGTGCGCGGCCGACGGCGGCGCGGCGAGCTCGGTGTCGAGGTCCACGTAGACCGCACCGGGCACGTGCCCGGCCGCGTGCTGCTCGCGGCCGTCGCTGCGTCCCAGCGCCCAGCGCACGTCCAGCACGACGACCGGGTGCCCACCACCGACCATCGCGGCGAGCTGCGCCGCGTCGACCAGCACGCGGGAGCGTGCGTCGTCGGGCGCGCCCGGGATGCCGGTACCCGTGCCGGCGGCGGTGCCGGCGCCGGTGCCGGCGCGGTCGCCGGTCACGGGATGACCCCGGCGGCGTCGGGCGTCGACCCGGACGGGGCCAGGTCCAGCCGCATCGTGAACGCGTCGACGTTCTCGGGCTGGTAGTACCCGCGACGGCGCCCCAGCTCGGTGAAGCCCACCCGGCGGTACAGCGCCAGCGCCGGCGCGTTGTCCACCCGCACCTCGAGCAGGACCGACCCGGCGCCCAGCCCGCGGGCCCGGTCGACCAGGGCGTCGAGCAGCAGCCGACCCACGCCTCGGCCCTGGCACGCCGCGTCGACCCCGATCGTCATCACCTGGGCGTCGTGGCCGTCGAACCACAGCCCGGCGTACCCGACCAGGGACCCGGGCTCCCCCGGGTGCGGGACCCCGTCGGCGAGCACCGCGCCGACGTACCAGCGGCCCGGGCCCGCGAGCTCCTCGGCCAGCATCGCGGCCGACCACGCACCGGGACCGAACAGGTCGCGCTCGAGCCGCTCGAGCACCGGCAGATCGCCCGGGCCCAGCGGCCGCAGGGACGTCCCGACGACGGCGTCGCTCACCACCGGCACCCCGCGCTCACCCCAGCGCCCGCTTGCGCGCGGCGGGCTCCATGACGTCGGGGCGGCGCAGGTACAGCGGCTCGCCGGGCAGCGGCAGGCCGCGGGCCCGGCGAGCCAGGGCGAGCCCGGCGAGCACCGCCGGGTCCGGGTCGAGGGGAGCACCGGCGGCCGGCGGCAGGCTGTCCGGGTAGAGCGTCGCACCGCGCCCGACGACGACCGCGCCGTCGGCCGCACCGTCGTCGGCGAGCTGCCCGGGACGGGCCACCGCGGGAGGGGTCACGACGTCGACCTCCCGCGCCGTGCCGGCACCTGTGCCTGTCCTCGTACCGGGGGGCGGTACCGCACCGACCCGGTAGCGCGCCCAGTAGACCTCCCGCCGCCGGGCGTCGGTCGCCACGAGCACCTCGGTCCCGGACCCGAGCCCGAGGTCGTCGGCGGCCTGGGCCGCGAGCGCGTCCAGGCTCGGGACGCCGAGCACCGGCACCCCGAGCGCGACGGCGAGCGTGCGGGCGGTGACCAGCCCCACGCGCAGGCCGGTGAACGGTGCCGGACCGGTGCCGACGACGACGGCCGTGACGGCCCGACGGTCGACGCCGGCGTCCCGCAGGACGTCGGCCACCATCGGGGCGAGCAGCTCGGCGTGCCGCCGCTGCTCGGTGACGCGGCGAGCGGCGAGCGGTGCGCCGTCGTCGGTGGTCAGCGCGACCGCGACGGCGGCCGAGGTGTCGAGGGCGAGGACGGGCACGGCGGTCAGCCTACGACCGGCAGCCGGACCCCGGCCCAGCGCGGCCCGACCCCGCGCAGCTCGACCACCCGGGTGCCGGCCGCCGCGTCGGTGAGGTCACCGTCCGGGTCGTCGGCCGGGCCGTCGCCCGCCCGGGCACCGGTTCCGACGTCGCCGCGCGGCCGCCGCAGCGACACCTCCAGCCGGTCGTCGGCCAGGGACTCCACGAGCCCCTCGCCCCACTCCACGACCGTGACCGACTCCTCCAGGCTCGCGTCGAGATCGAGCGCGTCCACCTCCTCGAGCGAGCCCAGCCGGTAGGCGTCGACGTGCACGAGCGCCGGACCCCCGGTCAGCGACGGGTGCACCCGGGCGATGATGAAGGTCGGCGACGCGACCTGACCCCGCACGCCCAACCCCGCGCCGATGCCCTGCGTGAGCGTCGTCTTGCCGGCCCCGAGGTCACCGGTGAGGACGACGAGGTCACCGGGGCGCAGCACCGCTGCCAGCGCCCGGCCCAGCCCGCGGGTCGCGTCGGCGTCGGGCAGCTCGCCCCGCAGGACGGCCTCCTGCGGCCCGCTCACGACCGCCGCCCCTCGGCGCCGGACGACGACGCACCCGCCACCGAGCCGGCCGGGGCCGCCTCACCGTCCGCCCCCGCAGCACCGTCGGCACCGTCCGCATCCACCACCGCACCGCCATGGCCCGGGTCACCGGCCCCGGCGCCGACGTACTCGCGCGGGATCCGGGCACCGACCCGGGTGACGATCTCGTAGGAGATCGTGCCCGCGGCGCGGGCCCAGTCCTCCGCCGTCGGGCCGCCGTGCGCGCCGGTGCCGAATAGCTCCACACGGTCCCCGGCGGCGTCGGCGGCGCCAGGGCCGAGGTCGAGCACGAACTGGTCCATGCAGACCCGTCCCGCCACCGCGGCCCGCCGGCCGCCGACCTGCACCGGACCACCCGGGTGGTCCGGCAGCGACCCGGACGCGTGCCGCGGCACCCCGTCGGCGTACCCGATCGGGACGACACCCAGCACCGTCTCGGTCGGCGTGACGTATGCGTGCGCGTAGGAGACGCCGTGGCCAGCCGGCACCGTCTTGACGGTGGCGAGCTGCGACTCCAGCGTCATCGCGGGGGTCAGCCCGTACGCGGCCGGGCCCCCGAGCGACGGCACCGGGGACAGGCCGTAGACCGCGAGCCCGGGCCGGACCAGGTCGTGGTGCACCGACGGGTTCGTCAGGGTCGCGGCGGAGTTGGCCAGGTGGCGCACCTCGAGCGTCGCCCCCGCCCCCTCGACGAGCCGGACGGCGGCGTCGAAGACCTCGGCCTGCCGGTGCACCGTGGGGTGGTCCGGCTCGTCGGCGAAGGCGAAGTGCGACCACACGCCGGTGACCTGCAGCGCTCCCTCCGCCTGCGCGCGCAGCGCGGCGTGCAGGACGTCCGGCAGGTCCGCCGGGGTCAGTCCGTTGCGGCCCAGGCCGGTGTCGACCTTGAGGTGGACCCGGGCGGTGCGACCGGTGGCGCGGGCGGCGGCCGCGACCCGGTCCAGCGCCCACGGTGCGGCGACGGACACGTCGACGTCGGCGGTGAGCAGGCTCTCCATGGGCACGCCGGTGGAGTACAACCAGGTCAGCACCCGCACGCCGAGGCCGCCGGCGCGCAGCGCCAGCGCCTCGTCGGCCTGGGCGGCGCCCAGCCAGGTCGCGCCGCCGTCGACCGCGGCGCGGGCCGTGGGCAGCAGCCCGTGGCCGTACCCGTCGGCCTTGACGACCGCCATCACGGCGGCGGTCGGCGCGTGCGCGGCCAGTGCGCGGACGTTGGACCGGATCGCGTCGAGGTCGACCACGGCGCGTGCGGGGTAGTGGCTCACGCGCGTCAGTGTCCCACCGGGGGCCTGCCGGTCGGCTCGCGCAGCAGCTCCGCGAGCGTGCCGGGCAGCGCGTGGGCGACCGCCAGCGCGTGCACCGGCCCGGCCGGGTTGGACCGGTGCGCGGCGCGGCCGTGCACGAGGGCGGCGGTGGCCGCGAGCGCCGCGGCGAGCGGCGGGTCGGCGAGCACGTCCGCCGACCGCCCGGCCAGCAGGGCCCCGAGGACCCCGGCCAGCACGTCACCGGCCCCCGCGGTGGCCAGCCACGCCGGCGCGTCCGCCTGGCTCCAGACCGAGCCGCCCGCACCGCCCCCGCCGGCAGCACTGCCACCAGCACCGCCCGCGCCCGCACCGCCCCCGCCGGCACCGACGACGAGCGTCGTCGACCCCTTGAGCAGCACCGTCGCGCCGGTGAGCTCGTGCGCCCGGCGGGCCCAGCGCAGCGGCTGCGCCTCGACGCCGGCGCGGTCCACGGTCTCGCCGCGCGCGGCGAGCAGGGTCGCCAGCTCGCCGGCGTGCGGTGTCAGCACGATCCAGGGCCGCAGGTGGTCCGGCAGCAGCTGGAGCGCGCCGGCGTCGACCACCGCGGGCAGGCCGTCGTGCAACGCCGCGCCGAGCGCGTCCTGGACCCGGACCGCCTGCTCGGTGTCCGCCGGGTCGACCCCCGGCCCCAGCACCCACGCCTGCACGCGGCCCTGGCCGGCGACGACCTCGGGGCGCGCCGCGAGCACCGCGTCGGTCACCCGGGACGGTCCCAGGTACCGCACCATCCCGGTCCCGGCGAGCACCGTCGCGGTGACCGAGAGCACGGCCGCACCGGGGTACGCCGACGTCCCCGCGACCACCCCGACCACGCCGCGGGTGTACTTGTGCGCTCCCCGGCCCGGCACCGGCCACAGGTCGGGGACGTCGCCGGCCTCGAGCCGCGCCGCCGCCGGCGCCGCACCGACCAGGTCCAGGCCGAGGTCGACGAGCTCGACGTCGCCGGCCACGCCGGACGCCGGGGGCAGCAGCAGTCCGGCCTTCACCGCGCCGAAGGTGACTGTGAGGTCGGCCGGCAGCACCGGGCCGGGGCGGGCGCCGTCGTCCACGCCGATGCCGCTGGGCAGGTCGACGGCGACCACGTCGGGGGCGCCGGGGGCGGCGTCGTCGGCCAGCAGCTCGGTGAGCAGGGTGACGAGCTCGGCGGCCGCGCCCCGCAGCGCGCCGCGGGCACCGATGCCGAGCAGCCCGTCGAGGACGACGTCCGCCGCCACGGCGTCGGCGAGCGCGTCCCCGGTCCACACCCGGCGCCCCGGACCGTCGTCGACCACGGTCACCACCTGCCCGCCGGCGTCGCGCAGGGCCGCGAGCCCGGGGCCGTGCACGGCCGGCGACGTGGCCACCGCGAGCACCGCGACGCCGCGGCGCGCCAGCTCCGCCCCGGCGTGCAGAGCGTCCCCGCCGTTGGATCCCGGACCGACCAGCGCGACCACCGACGCCCCCCGCACCGCACCCCGGCGCTCGCGCAGCAGACCGCAGACCCGGACCGCGAGCGCGAACGACGCCTGGGCCATCAGCGCCCCCGGCGGCCCCGCCGCGAGCAGCGGCCTCTCGGCGTCCCTGACCTGGTCGGCGGTGTGTCCCACGATCACGCCCTCATCATGGGCGCCCCCGCGAGCACCGGCCACCGCCCACCGGTAGGTTCGGCGACATGCGATTCGGACTGTTCATCCCGCAGGGCTGGCGGCAGGACCTCACCGGCATCGACGCGAGCGAGCACTGGGCGGTGATGAACGGGCTCGCCCAGCACGCCGACGACGGCGACGCGTGGGAGTCGATCTGGGTCTACGACCACTTCCACGCCGTCCCGGAGCCGAACGGCGAGGCGACCCACGAGGCGTGGAGCCTCATCTCCGCCTACGCCGCCAGCACCCGTCGGGTCCGCCTGGGGCAGATGTGCACCTGCATGAGCTACCGCAACCCGGCCTACCTGGCCAAGGTCGCCGCGACCGCCGACGTGATCAGCGGCGGCCGGGTGGAGATGGGCATCGGCGCGGGCTGGTACGAGCACGAGTGGCGCGCGTACGGCTACGGCTTCCCGACCGCGGGTGAGCGGATCGCGGCGCTGGACGAGGGCGTGCAGATCTTCCAGCAGCTCTGGACCACCGGGACGGCGACCCTGGACGGCCGCCACTACCAGGTCGACGGCGCCCAGCTGTCGCCGCTGCCGCTGCAGGCCGGCGGCCCGCCGCTGTGGATCGCCGGTGGCGGGGAGAAGAAGACGCTGCGGATCGCTGCCGAGCGGGCCGCGTACACCAACTTCGACGGCACCCCCGAGGGGTTCACGCACAAGTCCGAGGTCCTGCGAGGCCACTGCGAGGCCCTGGGCCGCGACTTCGGCGAGATCGTCCGGTCGGCCAACTACAACGTGGTCATCGGCGAGAACCAGGCCGAGGTGGACGACCGGCTGGCCTGGATCAACGACCACCTGCGCCGGACCCTCTCCCCGGCCAAGGTCGACGAGGCCATGCAGCAGTGGCGGTCCGGACCGCTGGTCGGCACCCCCGAGCAGATCGTGGAGACGCTCACCGAGCTGCAGGGCCTGGGCATGACGTACGCGATCACGTACTGGGCCGAGGCGGCGTACGACCGGTCCGGGATCGAGCTGTTCGAGTCGCAGGTCGTCCCGGCGCTGCGCGGCTGACCGCGCCGACGACGGGCCGCCGCCGATGTGGAGCCGACTGCTGTGCCGGGTGCTGGGCCACCGCCCCACCAAGGTCCCCCGTGAGGACGAGGGCGGCTACACCTTCCGGTGCGCCCGCTGCGGGATCGAGGGTGCCCGACGCCGCTAGGCCCCGCGGACGCACCCGACGACGGGTGGCCGGTCGCCCCGCCCTCGACGTGACCCGACGTGCCGGGACGTGCCCGTGCCCGCCGCCCGTCGGTGACGGGGGGCGGGCACGGGCTCGGCCGACCGGCCGGTGCGGGGTCAGCGGATCTCGACCCGCGTCGCCTCGCGGAACAGCCACCGGGCGTCGTCCTTCGTCAGCCACCGCTGGTCGACGAGCTCGTTGATGCTGGCCCGGACGGCGCGGATGTAGACGCCCTCGTTGCCGTAGAGGTCGGCGAGCGTGGCCGCGTCGAACGGCCGTTCGTACCCGGCGATGAAGCAGAACGACGCGCCGGTCGCGGTGCCGAACCAGGTGCTGGTCGGCACGTCCAGGTACGGCGAGCGCAGACCCCCCTGGACGTTGCCGAACCGGTCGAGCACCGGTGCGCCGTCCTGCACCAGGATCGGCTCCGCGCGCGGCGGCGCGATGCCCTCACGGACCCACAGGTCCAGGTTGCGCAGCGCCGCGTCGAAGAAGATCGCGCTCGGGAACCTGCTGCGCGGGCCCTCGTTGCAGCTCATCGGCGGGACGGACCGCTCGGCCTGCAGGATGTCCTCCGGCTTCGCGGAGAAGTACAGCTCGTCCGGGGTGGCGTGCCCGGCGCCGGCCATCTCGTAGTGGCGGTACAGGTCACCGGGGACGTCGCTGTCAGGCCGTCGGGAGCCGATGCCCGGCAGGTAGTCGGACTGCGACATCATCCGCATCACCGGGACCCCGACGTCGGAGATCTGCCGGCGCGGGTCACCCGCCGGCGGAGCGGGCTCGCACTGGTTCATGGGGTACGCGCCCGCGAACGCCCCGCCCGCGACCGCGACGAGGTACGCGTCGTAGACCGGCTCGCCGTCGGACTCCACGACGAGCGGGTGCACCGCGTTGATGTAGTTGACGAGGTAGCCGCCGGTCTGGGAGTACCCGAACCCGTACGCGTGCTCGACCTGGCTCTCGGTGGACCGGTACCGCAGCGGGTTCGTCGGGTCGTCGCTCTTGAGCCACTTGCCGACCTGGCTGTAGATGTCCCAGACCAGGCCGCGCTCGGTGTCCCGGGTGTCCGGGGCGTTGACGGTGCAGTTCGCCGGGTCGTCCAGCCCGAGCGGGTTGGCGAACGACAGCGCCCCGTAGCGCTCCGGGTCGAAGCTCTGCAGCGCGTCGACCGCCACCGGCTTGGCGGTGATCCCCACCCAGGCGTCGCCGTTCTCGATGATCTGGCGGTGCGCGACCGCCCAGCCGATGTTCAGGTCGAACAGGTTCGACGGGTTGAGCATCTCCACCACGACGTTGCCGCTGAACCGGGCGCCCTTCTCCGGCCGGCGGACCAGGACGCGGGTCGTGTACGGCGCGTCCGGCGTGACGACCTGCGCCGGGCCCTCGGCCGGCCAGGTGTACACGTTGGACGTGCCGCTGACGACGAACTCCTCCTCGACGTAGTGCTCACGGGACAGGTCCTGGGGCACCAGCTGGTGCTCGGCCGCCCCGAACGGGTACGACTGCGCGGTGACCGGCAACGGACCGGACACCTGCGGCACCGGTGTCCCGCCGTCGGCGGCTGCCGCGGCGGGTAGCGCGGCCGGGACCAGCCCGGCCAGTGCGAACGACATCGCGGCCAGTGCACCCCACGGGCGTGCGGCTGTTCTCATGGGTCCTCCTCGATCGACGCCGCCCGCGACGCCGCCGGGGCGGATCGACCCGCCCCGACCTCGTCGTCGCTGCGTCCCCCGGTGGTCGACCGGCCCCGGGTCGGGGCGGGTCGAGCGCGCGTGCGGCTGCTCTGCCGTCGCGCTCGCCACCGGCGATGCTCTCCCCGCGCGCCGGAGGTCCGCAAGGCTGCTGCACCGATGTGCAGCCGGCCCTACGCCGGGTCGGCCTCGGCGATGGCGACCGCGGACGCGATGCCCGCGTCGTGCGAGATGGACAGGTGGAACCGGGCTACGCCGAGCTCGTCCGCCCGGGCGGCGACCGTGCCGGTGACCTCGACCACCGGCTGCGCGCCGACCGTGCGGCGGACGGTCGCGTCCTGCCAGCTCATACCGGCCGGCGCTCCCAGCGCCTTGGCGATCGCCTCCTTCGCGGCGAACCGGGCCGCGAGCGAGGCCGGGGGCAGGTCCCGCTCAGCGGGTGTGAACAACCGGGCCCGCAGCGCGGGCACCCGCTCGATGGTCGCCATGAACCGCGCGACGTCGACGACGTCGATCCCGACGCCGATGATCACGCCGCGCCCGGGCCGCCGGCCGCGGTCACTCGACCGTGACCGACTTCGCGAGGTTGCGCGGCTGGTCGACGTCGAGCCCGCGGGCGGTCGCGAGCTCGCACGCGAACACCTGCAGGGGCACGGTCGCCAGCAGCGGGGACAGCAGCGTCGGGCACTGCGGGACGTAGAACACGTCGTCGGCGTAGGCCTCGACGGCGTCGTCCCCGTCCTCCGCGATGACCAGGGTGCGGGCGCCGCGGGCGCGGATCTCCTGGATGTTGGAGATCACCTTGGAGTGCAGGGAGTCCCGGCCCCGGGGCGACGGCACGACGACGAACACCGGCTGCCCCTCGTCGATCAGGGCGATCGGCCCGTGCTTGAGCTCGCCGGCCGCGAACCCCTCGGCGTGGATGTAGGCGAGCTCCTTGAGCTTCAGGGCGCCCTCGAGCGCGACGGGGAACCCGACGTGACGGCCCAGGAACAGCACCGACGGCACGTCGGCGAGCTCACGGGCCGCCTTGCGCACGGCATCGGCGCGGTCGAGCACCGTCTGGATCCGCTCGGGCATCGCGCGCAGCTGGTCGAAGGTCTCGGCGATCTCGTCCGGGAACTTGTTGCCGCGCAGCTGGGCCAGGTACAGCCCGAGCAGGTACGCCGCGGTGATCTGGGACAGGAACGCCTTGGTCGACGCGACCGCGATCTCCGGCCCGGCGTGGGTGTAGAGCACCGCGTCGGACTCGCGCGGGATGGTCGAGCCGTGGGTGTTGCAGATGGCCAGCACCTTGGCGCCCTGCTCGCGGGCGTGCCGGACCGCCATCAGGGTGTCCATCGTCTCCCCCGACTGGGAGATCGCCACGACGAGGGTGCGCGGACCGACGACGGGGTCGCGGTACCGGAACTCGTGCGCGAGCTCGACCTCCACCGGGATGCGGCACCAGTGCTCGATGGCGTACTTCGCGACGTGCCCGGCGTACGCGGCGGTGCCGCACGCGATCACGACGATCTTGTCGATCGACCGCAGCACCGACTCGTCGATGCGCAGGTCGTCCAGCACGAGGTTGCCGGCCAGGTCGGTGCGCCCGAGCAGCGTGTCCCCCACGGCCTGCGGCTGGTCGTGGATCTCCTTGTCCATGAAGGACGCGAACCCGCCCTTCTCCGCGGCGGCCGCGTCCCAGTCGACCCGGTACCGCCGGCCCTGCGCGGGGACGCCGAAGAAGTCGGTGACCTCGACGCCGTCCGGGCTGAGGGTCACGACCTGGTCCTGACCGAGCTCGAGAGCGTCGCGCGTGTGCGCGATGAACGCGGCCACGTCGCTGCCGAGGAAGTTCTCGCCCTCGCCGAGCCCGACGACCAGCGGGGAGTCGTGCCGGGCCCCGACGACGACGTCCGGCAGGTCGGCGTGCACGGCGAGCAGCGTGAAGGTGCCCTCCAGACGACGGGCGACGCCGCACATGGCCGCCGACAGGTCACCGGTCTCGGCGTAGGCGCGCGCCAGCAGGTGCGCGGCGACCTCGGTGTCCGTCTCGGACCGGAACTGGACGCCGTCGGCGAGCAGCTCGGCCTTGAGGACCGCGAAGTTCTCCACGATGCCGTTGTGGATGAGGGCGATCGGACCGGCCACGTGCGGGTGGGCGTTGACGTCGTTCGGGGCGCCGTGGGTCGCCCAGCGGGTGTGGCCGATGGCCGCGCTGGCCACGGGCAGCGGGTGCGCCTGGAGCTCACCGACCAGGTTGGCGAGCTTGCCCGCCTTCTTGGCGGTGCTCAGTCCCCCACCGTCGGGGGCCACGAGCGCGACCCCGGCCGAGTCGTACCCGCGGTACTCCAGCCGACGCAGCCCCTCCAGCACGACCTCGAGCGGACGCGTGCTGGCCTGCTGGGTACCGACGTACCCGACGATTCCACACATGGGCCGCAGCCTACCGTCGCGACGGTCGGCCACGACGGGGCCGCCGAGCGCACCACCGGGACCGATCGGGCAGGATTGCCCCGTGCCCGTCCCCGTCGACCTGACCCCGTCCACGCCCTACGTGGAGCTCGACCGGGAGGCGTGGACCCGGTTGTCCGGCTCGACGCCGCTGCCGCTGACCGACGCCGACGTCGCGCACCTGCGGGGCCTGGGTGACCCCATCGACCTCGCGGAGGTCGACGCGGTGTACCGGCCGCTGTCCCGGCTGCTGACCCTGTACGTCGAGGCGACCCGGCACCTGCACCAGGCGTCCAGCACCTTCCTCGGCGAGGACTCCGGCGGCACCCCGTTCGTGATCGGGATCGCCGGGTCCGTGGCGGTCGGCAAGTCGACCACCGCCCGGCTGCTGCGCGAGCTCATGACCCGCTGGCCGCAGACCCCCCGGGTCGAGCTGGTCACCACCGACGGCTTCCTGTACCCGAACGCCGAGCTGGAGCGGCGCGGCCTGATGGGCCGCAAGGGGTTCCCCGAGTCGTACGACCGGCGGGCGCTCGTGCGGTTCCTGGCCAAGGTCAAGGCGGGCCGTCCCGAGGTGGCCGCGCCCGTCTACGACCACCTGCGCTACGACATCGTGCCCGGCGGGGAGGTGGTGGTGCGGCGTCCGGACGTGCTCATCGTGGAGGGCCTGAACGTGCTCCAGCCGTCGCGACCCACCGTCGACGGCGCGTCCACCCTGACGGTCAGCGACTTCTTCGACTTCTCCATCTACGTCGACGCACGCACCTCCGACGTGCGGCAGTGGTACGTGGACCGCTTCCTGTCGCTGCGGCGGACGGCGTTCGCGCGGCCGGAGTCCTACTTCCGTCGCTACGCCGACCTGACCGACGACGAGGCGGTGGCCAAGGCGGAGAGCATCTGGGACTCGATCAACGCCCCGAACCTGCTGCTGAACGTCCTGCCGACCCGCAGCCGGGCGACCCTGGTGCTGACCAAGGGCGCCGACCACTCGGTGCAGCGGGCCCGGCTGCGCAAGGTCTGACGGGCCGAGGCGGGCCGGCCCCCGACGTGCCGGTGTCAGCGGTCGGCGCGGGGCAGGACCATCGCCGCCGGCTCACGGCGTGCGCCGCTCGGGCGCGGCGATCCCCCGCCGGCGCCCGCGCCGTCCCAGCGGACGGCCGAGCCTTCCCCCGGCGCGGCGGCCTCCGCGACCGTCGCGGCAGCCTGCCGGACCGCCCGCAGCCGCCACCGGCTCTGGACCCGGCTCAGCACGGCGTCGACCACGAGGCCGATGACGGCGCCGCCCACGACCCCGACCACGACCGCGACCAGGGGCTGGTCGTCCAGCCATGCGCCGGCCCCGACGCCGATGGCGGTGGAGTACAGCGCCCAGGAGACGGCGGCGAACGCGCTCAGGCCGACGAACCGGGCCCGCGGGTACCGGACCGCACCGGCGGTCATGTTGACCGCGACGCGGCCGACCGGGATGTACCTCGCGCCGATGATGAACGACGCCCCCCGGGTCGCCAGGGCGTACTCGGCCCGGTCCAGCGTCCGCTGCGCGCGCTTGCCCCGCAGCAGGCGCGCGCTGCGCACCTGGACCCGGCCGCCCAGCCAGTACGCCAGCTGGTCCCCGGTGAAGGCACCGGCGGCGGCGACCGCCATCAGCAGGCCGAGGCTCGGTGCGCCCGTCGTGGTCGCCAGCGCGGCGAGCGCGATGACGACCGACTCGCTGGGGATCGGCGGGAAGAACCCGTCGATCGTGGTCGCCAGGTACGTCACCAGGTAGACCAGGGGCGATGCCGCGAGCGCGAGAGACCACTCCTCCAGCACGGGGCACCAGCTCCTACCGATGTGGCGTCCGGCGGTGTGCCGGGTGCGCAGGGACCCTGCACGCGGACCCACCCTAGGGAGGCCGGTCCCGCGGAGTCATCAGGGTTTCCCCTGGTTGGTCCCCGGTTGGGCCGATGTTCACCCCGGGCGGCGGGCTGCCCGGGCGTGACCATCATCGTCGCGGGGCCGGACGGTGGGCATCCGTCGTCGGGTGGATCCTGCGTGACCCCCCAGGGGGATGCGGACCGGCCTCAGCCGGCGTCGAAGCCCAGCACGCGCGCCGCCGTGGCGGGCGTCGGCTCGGAGGCGAGGGCGGCCCCGATGCCGTCGTCGGTGACCAGTGACCGCATCTCGGCGCGGTCCACGTAGAGGGTGCCCAGGAGGTGGTCGGTCTCGTGCTGGACGATGCGGGCGGGCCAGCCGCTGACCACCTCGTCGAGCTCGCGTCCCGTCTCGTCCTGGCCGGTCAGGTGCACCCGGCGGTGCCGGGCCACGACGGCCTGCCAGCCGCGCACGGACAGGCAGCCCTCGTAGAAGGTGGCGCGCTCGTCGTCGACCGGCGCGTAGCGCGGGTTGACCAGCACCCGGTAGGGCAGCGCGGGACGCTCCCGCAGGTCGGCCACCTCGCTGTCACGCGCACCCGGGTCCTCCAGGACGGCGATCGCCAGCGGGATCCCGATCTGCGGTGCGGCCAGGCCCACGCCGGGGGCGGCGTGCATCGTGCGGCGCATCAGCGCGAGCAGGTCGGCGAGCACCGCGTCGTCGAGCTGCCCGTCGTAGCGCAGCGCGGGCCGGCGCAGCACCGGGTGACCGGCCTGCACGATGTCGGCGGGGTCGGGACCGGCCAGCAGCCGGTCCACGAGCTCGGTGACGGTCGGGACGTCGGGCACGGTCGGCGACGCCCCGTCAGAGGGCGAGGCGGTCACGCACGACGCCGGCGAGCTCGCCGGCGATCCGCTGCGCGTCGTCCTCGCTCGCCGCCTCGACCATGACCCGCACGAGCGGCTCGGTCCCGGACGGACGCAGCAGCACGCGTCCGGTGCTGCCCAGGGCGGCCTCCGCGTCCGCGACGGCCGCGAGCAGCGCGTCGTCGGACGCCGACCGCGACTTGTCGACGCCGGGGACGTTGACGAGCACCTGGGGCAGCCTCTGCACGATGCCGGCGAGCTCGGACAGCTTCTGCCCCGTCGCCGCGACCCGCGAGGCCAGCTGGAGGGCGGTCAGGACGCCGTCGCCCGTGGTCGCGTGCGCGGCCATGATGACGTGGCCGGACTGCTCCCCGCCCAGGCCGTAGCCACCGGCGCGCATCGCCTCGAGCACGTAGCGGTCCCCCACGCCCGTCTCGAGCATCCGGATCCCGTGCGCGGTCATCGCGAGCTTCAGGCCGAGGTTGCTCATCACCGTGGCGACCAGGGTGTCCTGCGCGAGGGTGCCGGCGTCGCGCATCGCGACCGCCAGCACGCCCATGATCTGGTCGCCGTCGACCAGTGCGCCGGTGTGGTCGACCGCCAGGCAGCGGTCCGCGTCGCCGTCGAAGGCGACCCCGAGGTCGGCGCCGGACGCGACGGTGACGGCCTGCAGCTGCTCGGGGTGGGTGGAGCCGCACTGCTCGTTGATGTTGCGGCCGTCCGGCGAGCCGTTGATGACGACGACGTCGGCCCCGGCCTCCCGCAGCGCCTGCGGGCCGACCTCGCTGGCGGCGCCGTTGGCGCAGTCGACCGCGATCCGCAGCCCGTCCAGCGGCGTGGAGATCGACGCCACGAGGTGCTCGACGTACTCGTCCCCGGCCCGACCGGTGTCCATCTTGACCCGGCCGACCGCCGCCCCGGTGGGCCGGTCCCACGGCTCGCGCAGCCGCGCCTCGATCGCGTCCTCGACGGCGTCGTCGAGCTTGACCCCGCCGCGCGTGAAGAACTTGATGCCGTTGTCCGGCATCGCGTTGTGCGACGCCGACAGGACGACGCCCAGGTCGGCGTCGAGCTTGCCGGTCAGGTAGGCGACCGCGGGCGTGGGTAGCACGCCGACGTTGATCACGTCGACCCCGGCGCTGGCCAGGCCGGCGATGGTGGCCGCGGACAGGAACTCCCCCGACGCGCGCGGGTCGCGACCGATCACGGCCCGGGGCCGGTGGTCCTCGAAGGCGCCGAGCGTGGCCAGCACGTGCGCGGCCGCGACCGACAGGTCGAGCGCCAGCTCGGCGGTGAGGTCGCGGTTGGCGACGCCACGAACGCCGTCCGTCCCGAAGAGACGTCCCATGGGTGTGTGCTCCTGTCGTGTACCGACCCGACCGGTCGGTGCCGGGTCCTGCTCCGCGTGGATCCCCCGGGGCCGGGTCCGCGCGCCGTCGGGGAACACCGACGGCCCCGATGGTGTGCCATCGGGGCCGTCGGTCAGCGCGGACGGATCAGCGCTTGGAGTACTGCGGGGCCTTGCGGGCCTTCTTGAGCCCGGCCTTCTTGCGCTCGACCACGCGCGGGTCGCGGGTGAGGAAGCCGGCCTTCTTCAGCGCCGGGCGGTTGTGCTCCTCGTCGATGAGGTTGAGGGCACGGGCCACCCCCAGGCGCAGCGCACCGGCCTGGCCGGACACGCCGCCACCGGTGATGCGGGCGATGACGTCGAACCGACCCTCGACGTCGACCAGCTTCAGCGGGGAGTTGACCAGCTGCTGGTGCACCTTGTTCGGGAAGTAGTCCTCCAGGGTGCGGCCGTTGATCTTCCACGTGCCGGTGCCGGGCACCAGGCGGACGCGGGCGACGGCCTCCTTGCGGCGGCCGAGCGCGTTGCCCGGGGCCGTGATGCTCTGGCCGCGGCCGGTCGGCGCGGCGCTCTCGGAGGTGTAGCTGGTGGGCGTGTCGTCGCCCTCAAGGTCGATGTCGACCGTGGTCTCGGCCACTGGTGGTGTCCTCGCGTCCTGTCTGGTGCGGTGCTCGGCAGGCTCAGGCCTGCTGAGCGACCTGGGTGATCTCGAAGGGCTGCGGCTGCTGCGCCGCGTGCGGGTGCTCGGCGCCGGCGTACACCTTGAGCTTGCTCAGCTGCTGCGCGGCGAGGGAGTTCTTCGGGAGCATGCCGCGGACGGCCTTCTCCACGGCGCGGTCGGGGCGCTTGTCCAGCAGCTCGGAGTACGCCACCGCGCGCAGGCCGCCGGGGTAGCCCGAGTGCCGGTAGGCGAGCTTGGTCTCGCGCTTGTTGCCGGTCAGCGCGACCTTGTCCGCGTTGATGACGATGACGAAGTCACCGTTGTCGACGTGCGGGGCAAAGGTGGCCTTGTGCTTGCCGCGCAGCAGGGTGGCCACCTGCGAGGCGAGACGGCCCAGGACGACGTCGGTCGCGTCGATGACGTGCCAGGTCCGCTCGACGTCGCCGGGCTTCGGGGTGTACGTGCGCACGGTCGTAAGCCTTCGTTTCGTGTAGCTGAATGAGGTCTCCGGCGCGCCCGCATGGGCGGGCGACCGATGAGTCTTGTCTGCGCATCCCGGGGCAGGGAGCCGGCGAGTGGGAGCACACCGGCCCCACGACGGGACGCACAACGACACACCAGAGTAGCCGGACGCCCGGCGGGGGGTCAAAACGCTCTGCGTCACACCGGCCGAGCATCGTCGTGCACCGGCCGGGCATCGTCGTGCACCGGCCGGGCACCGTCGCGCACCGTCGTGCAGCACGGCGCGGCGTCGTGGTCCGGGCACGCCGCCGTCAGCGGGCGCGCCGCACCCGACCGGCGTCCCACACGGGCTCCGGGGTCTCCACCACGTCGCCGTCCGCCCCGAAGACCAGGAACCGGTCGAAGCCGCGCGCGAACCACCGGTCGTGGGTGACGGCCAGCACCGTGCCCTCGAACGCGGCCAGCCCCGCCTCCAGCGCCTCGGCGGAGTGCAGGTCCAGGTTGTCGGTCGGCTCGTCCAACAGCAGCAGGGTCGCGCCGCCCAGCTCGAGCAGCAGGATCTGGAACCGGGCCTGCTGGCCGCCGGAGAGCGTGTCGTACGCCTGCTCGGCCGCCGCGACGAGCTCGTAACGGTCCAGCGCCTTGCTCGCCGCCTCCCGGCCGATGCCCGACCGGCGCGCGTCGCCGCGGTGCAGGACCTCCAGCAGCGTGCGCCCGGCGAGCTCGGGGTGCGTGTGGTTCTGCGCGAACCAGCCCGGGCGCACCCGGGACCCGAGCACCACGCGCCCGGTGTGCGCGACCGGCGCGACGACGACGTCGTCCACCGGCTCGTGCTCGCGGTCCGGGTCGGTCCCGCCGGCGGCGAGCAGGCGCAGGAAGTGGGACTTGCCGGAGCCGTTGGACCCCAGCACCGCGACCCGCTCGCCGAACCACACCTCCAGGTCGAACGGCCGCATCAGACCGGTCAGCTCCAGACCGGTCGCGACCACGGCGCGCTTGGCGGTCCGGCCGCCGGTCAGCCGCACCCGCACGTTCTGCTCGCGCGCGACGACCTGCGGCGGCCCGGCCTCCTCGAACTTGCGCAACCGGGTCTGCGCGGCCGAGTACCGAGACGCGAGCCCGTCGTTGAACGCCGCCTTGTTCTTCAGCGTGAGCACGAGCTCCTTGAGCTTGGCGTGCTCCTCCTCCCAGCGGCGCAGCAGCTCCTCGAGCCGGCTGCGCCGGTCCTCCCGGGCGGCGTGGTAGGTCGCGAACCCCGCGCCGTGCACCCACACCGTGGAGCCGGCGGGCGTCGGCTCCACGCTGGCGACCTGGGTCGCGGTGCGGGACAGCAGCTCGCGGTCGTGGCTCACGTACAGCACCGTCTTGGCGGTCGCCGCGAGCTCACGCTCGAGCCAGCGCTTGGTCGGCACGTCCAGGTAGTTGTCCGGCTCGTCGAGCAGCAGCACCTCCTCGGGGCCGCGCAGCAGCGCCTCGAGCACGAGCCGCTTCTGCTCCCCGCCCGACAGCGTGCGCACCTCGCGGAACTGGGCCCGGTCGAACGGGACGGACAGCACCGTGTCGGTGACCTGGTCCCAGCCCGCCTCGGCCTCGTAGCCGCCGACGTCGGCCCAGTCGACCAGCGCGGTCGCGTACCGCATCTGGGCGGGCTCGTCGTCGACCTCCATGATGGCGAGCTCGGCCGCGGCCAGCTCGAGAGCGGCGTCGCGCACGGCCGCCGGCGCGAGGGACGCCAGCAGGTCACGGATGGAACGGTCGTCGTCGATCCGGCCGACGAACTGCCGCATGACCGCCAGGCCGCCGCTGCGCGCGACCGTGCCGCCGTGCGGGTCGAGGTCCCCGGCCACGATGCGCAGCAGGGTCGTCTTGCCGGCGCCGTTGGGGCCGACCAGCGCGACCTTGGCGCCGTCGCCGACCCGCAGGTCGACCTCGTCGAGCAGGGGACGACCGTCCGGCAGGTAGTAGCTGACGGAGCTGATGTCGACGTGTCCCACGGCCCCAGTGTGCGGGACGCGCGCACCCCCGGACGACGCCATTTTCGCCCGCAGCGCAGCGGCGCACCTTCCCGTGGCGGGCGGCGGACGCCGATGCCACCGTGGAGGCATGAGCACCATGGACGACACACCAGCCACCAGCACCGACGCGGCCCTGGGGACGGAGGGCGACAGCAACCAGATCCAGGGTGAGGACTCGATGTCCGGAGGCAGCTCCGACGAGCTGCTCGACCTCGGCACCTCCCCGCCCGAGCGCGACACCAGCGTCCACTTCGGCGAGACCGCGTGGGAGGAGTCGCGCGGCGAGACGCTCGACCAGCGCGTCGCGCAGGAGGAGCCGGAGATCTGGGAGGCCCCCGAGAAGGGTGCCACGCAGCCCGACCGGGCCGGCCGCCTCGCCGCGGACGACGGCGCGGTGGAGGCCGGCGGGACCGACATGTTCGCCGTCGACGAGGGCATCGACGGCGGCGCCGCGAGCGCCGAGGAGGCGGCCGTGCGGATCGTGGACGACCCCGACGTCTGACGCGGACGGACCGACCGGCCCCGACGCCCGGACCCTGACCGCCCGCGGGCGGGTCCGGTCCGGGCGTCGCCGGGTGCGCTCGGTCCGTTCAGCGCGGCGGGAGCGCGGCCCGCACGGCGCGGGTCTGGGTCGCCCGGGCGTCGAGCTCGTCGTCGCCGGGGTAGGCGACCTCCTCGAGCGTGAGCCCGAGCGCCGGCACGACGCCGCCACCGGGATCGCGGCGGCGGTCGGCCAGCACCGCGGCGGGCCACCCCACCGGGCGGCGTCCCTCACCCACCGCGACGGACGCGCCCACCAGGGCCCGGACCATGCTGTGGCAGAACGCGTCCGCCTGGACCGTCGCGACCACCAGGCCGGCGTCCGGTCCGTCGCCCGGGCGTGCCCAGTCGAGCACCTCCAGCGTGCGGATGGTGGTCGCGCCCTCGCGCGGCTTGCAGAACGCGGCGAAGTCGTGGTGCCCGACCAGCGCCCGGGTCGCGGCCTGCATCGCGGCGACGTCCAGCGGCCGCGGGTGCCACAGCACGTGCCGGCGGCGCAGCGGGTCGCGCCGCGCGGCGTCGTCGGCGATCCGGTAGGCGTAGTGCCGCCGCAGCGCGGAGAAGCGCGCGTCGAACCCGCCCGGCGCCACCTGCGCTCGGTGCACGACGACGTCCCGCGGCAGCACGCCGGTCAGCCGCGCCACCAGGGCCACACCGGGCTCCCGGGCCGACCGGCCCGGGACCGCCGCCCAGGCGGCCTCGTCGAGATCCACGTGGGCGACCTGGCCCCGTGCGTGCACACCGGCGTCCGTGCGGCCGGCGACGGTCACCCGGAGCGGGGCCCCGGTGCGCAGCACGGTCGCCAGCGCCCCCTCGAGCAGCCCCTGGACGGTGCGCAGCCCGGGCTGCCGCGCCCAGCCGGCGAAGTCGGTGCCGTCGTAGGACAGGTCCAGGCGGATGCGGGGCACGGCCACAACCTAGGCCAGCCGCCGACGGTAGCGTCAGCGGGTGCCCACGCCCCCCTCCCCCGCCGCGCACACGCTCGCCGTCGACTGCGGAGGCGGGGGCATCAAGGCCTCCGTGCTGGACGCGGCCGGCACCCTGCGCGCCCCCGCGGTGCGGGTGCCCACCCCCTACCCGCTGCCCCCCGAACGGCTGCTGTCGACCATCGCCGGCATCGCCGCCGACCTGCCCCCGGCCGACCGGGCGACCGTCGGGATGCCCGGGATGATCCGGCACGGCGTCGTGGTGGCCACGCCGCACTACGTGACCCGGTCCGGCCCGCACACCCGGGTCCTGCCCGAGCTGGTCGACGCCTGGACGGACTTCGACATGGAAGCCGCCGTGGCCCGCACCCTCGGCGTACCGGCCCTGGTGCTCAACGACGCCGAGGTGCACGGAGCCGGCGTCGTGGCCGGCAGCGGGCTCGAGCTGGTACTCACGGTCGGCACCGGGCTCGGCTCGGCGCTGTTCGACGGAGGCCGGCTCGCCCCGCACCTGGAGCTGTCGCACGCACCGGTGCGGTGGGGCACGAGCTACGACACCTACATCGGTGAGGTCGAGCGCGCCCGCCTCGGCGACGCGCTGTGGTCGCGCCGTGTGCGCCGGGTGGTGGACGGCCTGCGACCCGTCTTCCTCTGGGACCGGCTCTACCTGGGCGGCGGCAACTCCCGCCGCCTGACACCGCAGGTGCTGGCGCGCCTGGGCGACGACGTCGTGGTCGTCCCCAACACGGCGGGCATCGTGGGTGGGGTCCGCGCGTGGAGCCTGCGGGTCTGACGAGCGGCCGCCGGCTGTGGTGCCCGGCTCAGGCGCGCACCGCGGACCGGCCGGACACGGACCGGTCCCCGGGTTCGGTGACGGCCAGCTCGTCCAGCGCCTCCAGCAGCACCCGGGAGAAGGCGACCGGCCGGTCGAGGCTGGACAGGTGCCGCGCGCCGCGCAGCACGACCAGGCGCCCGTCACGGCACGCTCGCAGGTACCGGCGCTCCTCGGACCGGAAGTGGTCCCACCGGCCGTTGACGATCCACACCGGCGCGCTCACCCGGGCGAGGTCCGTCACCGGGCGCGACCGGCCGATCTCCTGCAGCACGTCGTCCATGACGTCCAGCGCGTAGCCTCCCGCGCCCACGTCGACGGCGGCGTCGGCCGCGAGGGTGAGGTCGACCATGACCTGGTTGAGCCTTGCGCCGGCGTCGGGCAGCAGGCCGATCCCGCGGGCGAGCAGCGCCCAGCCCCGCACCACCGCGCCCAGCGGCCGGGTCGAGCAGTCCGCGGCGACCAGGCCGGCCACCTGCTCCGGGTGACGGGCCGCGTGGGTGATCGCGACGTACCCCCCGAGGGAGAGCCCCACCACCAGCGCACGGCCGCCGAGCCCGTCGACGGCCTCGGCGACCCGGTCGACCGCCCCGTCGAGCGTGAACCGCTGCCCGCGGTCGGTGCCGTGCCCGGGCAGGTCGACCGCGACGGCGCGGTGGCCCGCGCGCCGCAGGGTCTCCAGCTGGGCCCGCCACATGGTCGCGGAGGTGCGGACGCCGTGCAGCAGCACGACCGGCGGAGCGCCCATGGCGGTGACCCTACGACGCCGCAGCGGGCCGGGCGCGACGTCCGGTGGACCGCTGCGGCCGGCTGCGCGCGGACCACCGGCACCCACCCCACCCACGGCACCGTGGGGGCATGACGAAGGGCCCGGCCCCGAGAGGTGATCTCGGCGCCGGGCCCTCCAGGTCGCTCCCGTCAGGCCTTGTCGGCCTCGGGGGCAGCGGCAGCCTCGTCGGCGGCCGCGGTCTGGTCGGACGCGTCGGTCCCGGCGGCGCCGGACTCCACGACGTCCTCGGTCACCTCGACGTCACCGGCGACCACGGTCTCGTCGGCGGACTCCGCCGCGGGGGCGGCCGGCGCCGCCTGCGGCGCCGCGGCGCGACGGGTCGCACCCTCGGCCTCGCGCACGGTGGCCTGCTTCGCGCTCAGCGGCTCGAGCACGAGCTCGATGACCGCCATGGGAGCGTTGTCGCCCTTGCGCGGGCCGATCTTGGTGATCCGCGTGTAGCCGCCCTGGCGCTCGGCGACGGCGGGGGCGATCTCGGTGAACAGGGTGTGCACGACACCCTTGTCCCGGACCACGGTCAGCACCCGACGGCGGGCGTGCAGGTCGCCGCGCTTGGCGAACGTGATGAGCCGCTCGGCCAGGGGGCGCAGGCGCTTGGCCTTGGCCTCCGTGGTGGTGATCCGCTTGTGCTCGAACAGGCTCGTGGCCAGGTTGGCCAGCATGAGCCGCTCGTGCGCCGGACCGCCACCGAGCCGGGGACCCTTGGTGGGCGTAGGCATCGTCTAACTCCTCAACTCTGAAAGTGATGGGTGGTCGGGCGCCCGGGGGCGCCGTCGGCCCGGCGTCAGTACTGCTGCTGCTCGTCCTCGGTGAACTCGACCTCGTCGCCCTCGTAGTACCCGGCGGTCTGCGTGGGGTCGAAGTCGAGCGGGCTGTCCTTGAGGGACAGGCCGAGCTCGGCGAGCTTCTCCTTGACCTCGGTGATGGACTTCGCACCGAAGTTGCGGATGTCCAGCAGGTCGGCCTCGCTGCGGGCCACGAGCTCACCCACGGTGTGGATGCCCTCGCGCTTGAGGCAGTTGTAGGAGCGGATCGTCAGCTGCAGCTCCTCGACCGGCAGGGCCAGGTCGGCGGCGAGCGCGGCGTCGGTCGGCGACGGGCCGATCTCGATGCCCTCGGCCTCGACGTTGAGCTCACGCGCCAGACCGAACAGCTCGACGAGCGTCTTGCCGGCCGAGGCCAGCGCGTCCCGCGGGGCGATCGCGCTCTTGGTCTCGACGTCGACGATGAGCTTGTCGAAGTCGGTGCGCTGCTCGACACGGGTCGCCTCGACCTTGTAGGTCACCTTGAGGACCGGCGAGTAGATCGAGTCGACCGGGACGCGGCCGATCTCGGCGTCGTAGGACTTGTTCTGCTGCGCCGACACGTACCCGCGCCCACGCTCGACGGTCAGCTCGATCTCGAGCTTGCCCTTCTCGTTGAGCGTCGCGATGTGCAGGTCGGGGTTGTGCACCTCGACGCCCGCCGGCGGCACGATGTCCGCCGCGGTGACCGCACCCGAGCCCTGCTTGCGCAGGTACATCACGACGGGCTCGTCGTTCTCGGAGGAGACGACGAGGTTCTTGATGTTGAGGATGATCTCGGTGACGTCCTCCTTGACCCCCGGCACGGTGGTGAACTCGTGCAGGACGCCGTCGATCCGGATGGACGTGACAGCAGCGCCGGGGATGGACGACAGCAGGGTGCGACGCAGGGAGTTGCCCAGCGTGTAGCCGAAGCCCGGCTCGAGCGGCTCGATCGAGAACCGCGAGCGACGCTCGGAGATGACCTCTTCGGTCAGGGTGGGGCGCTGTGCGATGAGCACGGTGTCATTCCTCTCAGCGGGCGTCCGCCATATGACGCGTCCGCGGTACTACGTGCCCGCCGGGTCTCGGTCCACCCGGGTCAGGCGTGGTGCGCAGGTCCGTGCGCGGCGCGCGGCCACGACGACGGTCGGCTCCGGCTCACGCCGGGAGAGCACACCGGGCCGGTGGTCCGGCCCGGTGTGCTCTGCGGGGTGGATCAGACGCGACGGCGCTTCGGCGGACGGCAGCCGTTGTGCGCCTGGGGCGTCACGTCGGAGATCGAGCCGACCTCGAGGCCGGTCGCCTGCAGCGAGCGGATCGCGGTCTCACGGCCGGAGCCGGGGCCCTTGACGAAGACGTCGACCTTCTTCATGCCGTGCTCCTGGGCGCGGCGGGCGGCGGCCTCGGCGGCGAGCTGGGCCGCGAACGGGGTCGACTTGCGCGAACCCTTGAAGCCGACCTGGCCGGACGAGGCCCAGGCGATCACCGCGCCGGACGGGTCCGTGATCGAGACGATGGTGTTGTTGAAGGTGCTCTTGATGTGCGCCTGGCCGTGGGAGACGTTCTTCTTCTCCTTGCGGCGCGGCTTGCGCACGGCGGTACGGGACTTGGGGGGCATGGGACTTCTCTCTCGGGTCTGAGGTCGGCGGGCCGCGGGTGCCGCGGAGCCGGTGACGTGTCACCGGCCCGGGGCGAGCGGGCTACTTGCGACCGGCCTTCTTCTTGCCGGCGACGGTGCGCTTGGGGCCCTTGCGGGTACGCGCGTTGGTCTTGGTGCGCTGGCCACGCACCGGGAGGCCGCGGCGGTGGCGGATGCCCTCGTAGCTGCCGATCTCGACCTTGCGGCGGATGTCCGCGGCGACCTCGCGCCGCAGGTCGCCCTCGAGCTTGAAGCTGCCCTCGAGGTAGTCGCGCAGGGCGACCAGCTCGGCGTCGCCGAGGTCCCGCACGCGCACGTCGGGGCTGATGCCCGTCGCGGCCAGGGTCTGCTGAGCGCGGGTGCGACCCACGCCGTAGATGTAGGTGAGCGCGATCTCCAGCCGCTTCTCGCGGGGGAGGTCGACGCCGACAAGACGTGCCATCTGAGAGGTGTCTCCTGTACTGCGTCGGAGGTCTTCCGCACCGCCGTCCCGCATGTGTGCGGGCCCCGGCCTCCGACCGGGGGTTCTGCGCCGCCGCCAGGGGCGAGGAGCAGTGGCTGTGCGCTGGTGGCGCCGCCTCGTGACGAGGCGGCCCGGGTGCTCGCTCGAGCCGTGCCGAGCGTCAGGGGGTCAGCCCTGGCGCTGCTTGTGGCGCAGGTTCTCGCAGATCACCATGACGCGACCGTGCCGGCGGATGACCTTGCACTTGTCGCAGATCTTCTTGACGCTGGGCTTGACCTTCATGGCTGTTCCTTCGCCGCCGCGTCCGTGCCCGCGGGCGCGGACGAAGGTGGCGGCATGATCGAGTGGCGGTTACTTGTAGCGGTAGACGATCCGGCCGCGGGACAGGTCGTACGGGCTCAGCTCAACGACCACGCGGTCCTCGGGGAGGATCCGGATGTAGTGCTGGCGCATCTTGCCCGAGATGTGAGCGAGCACCTTGTGGCCGTTGGCCAGCTCCACGCGGAACATCGCGTTCGGCAGGGCCTCGACAACGCTGCCCTCGATCTCGATGACACCGTCCTTCTTTGCCATATCCTCCGCTAACTCTTGGTGTGCAACGACAGCCACCCCCGCCCGGGCAGGTCGCAGGACCGGACGGGCGGTGATGGGATCGGCGGGTGCACGGCATGAGCAGGCACACGCCCAACGGACAACTCTACGCCATGGCCGGCTGACGGGGAACCGGCCCTACCGGGCCGGACCGTGTGACGTCGCACTCAGCCGCCCGCCACGTCGCGCCCGCGACCCACCGGCGCCGATCGGCCGGCACCGGGCGCGCTCAGCTGCCGAGGTCGGCGACCTGGACGCCGAGCTCGCCCAGCCGCGCCGCCCCGCCGTCGTGCGCGGTGAGCACCACCACCCCGGTGGGCAGGACGGCGACCGAGTGCTCCCAGTGGCTCGCGCGTGACCCGTCCGTGGTCACCACGGTCCAGTCGTCCGCGAGCACCCGGGTGTCGCGAGCGCCGCGCACGAGCATCGGCTCGACCGCCACGCACATGCCCGGCTTGAGCTTCGCGCCCCGGTCCCGGGCGCGGTAGTTGAGCACCTCGGGCGGCTGGTGCATGGCGCTGCCGATGCCGTGCCCGACGTACTCCTGCACGATGCCGAACCGCGTCCCGCCGTTGGCGCCGGCCGCCGCGGCGGAGTCGACGACGTCCTCGACGGCCTCGCCGACCGCGCCCAGCCGGTCGGCGCCGGCGAGAGCCGCGATCCCCGCCCACATCGCGCGCTCGGTGGTCTCGGCGAGGGCGACGTCGAGCGGGTCGGCGGCGTCGAGCACCACGGTCATGGCGGAGTCGCCGTGCCAGCCGTCGACGATCGCCCCGCAGTCCACGGAGACCACGTCACCGGGTTCCAGCACCCGCGGGCCCGGGATGCCGTGCACGACCTCGTCGTTCACCGACACGCACAGCGTCGCGGGAAAGCCGTGGTAGCCGAGGAAGGACGGCGTCGCGCCCGCGGACCGGATCACGTCGGCGGCGACGGCGTCGAGGTCCGCGGTGGTCAGGCCCGGGCGCACCTCGGCACGCACGGCCGCCAGCGCGTCCGCCACGACCAGCCCGGCGCGGCGCATGACGCGCACCTGCTCCGGCGTCTTGTACTCGATGCGGTCCCGACCGAACATCGCCCGACCCGTGCCGGTCAGCCGACGCGGGACCCGAGCGCCGACATCAGGCGCTCGGTCACCTCGTCGATGTCCCCGATGCCGTCCACCGTGACCAGCAGGTCCCGCTGGGCGTACGCACCGGTGAGGGGGGCGGTGTGCTCGGCGTAGATCGCCAGCCGGCGGGAGATGGCCTCGGCGGTGTCGTCCGTGCGGCCCTCGGCCGCGGCCCGCCCGGCGAGCCGGTTGAGCAGCTCCTCGCGGTCGGCGCCGAGCTCGATGACCGCGTCCAGCGTCTCGCCGCGCTCGGCCAGGACGGCGTCGAGCGCCTGGACCTGGGCCGCGTTGCGCGGGTAGCCGTCGAGGATGAACCCCTCGGCGGCGTCCGGCTCGGCGAGCCGGTCGCGGACCATGGCGTTGGTGATCGAGTCGGGCACGAGGTCACCGGCGTCCATGATCGCCTTGGCCTGGTTGCCGAGCTCGGTGCCGCCCTTGACGTTGGCCCGGAAGATGTCACCGGTCGAGATGGCCGGCACCCCCAGCCGCTGCGACAGCCGAGCGGCCTGCGTGCCCTTGCCGGAGCCCTGCGGGCCCATGATCACCAGTCGCGCGCTCATCGCAGGAACCCTTCGTAGTGCCGCTGCTGCAGCTGCGACTCGATCTGCTTGACGGTCTCCAGCCCGACGCCCACGACGATGAGGATGGAGGCGCCGCCGAACGGGATGGCGGTCGAGATGTCCAGCAGGATGAAGACGATCGTCGGGATGAGCGCCACCAGGGCCAGGTAGACCGACCCGGGCGCGGTGATCCGCGAGATCACGTAGGACAGGTACTCCGCGGTCGGCCGGCCGGCGCGGATGCCCGGGATGAAGCCGCCGTACTTCTTCATGTTGTCGGCGACCTCGTCCGGGTTGAACGTGATGGCCGTGTAGAAGTAGCAGAAGAAGATGATCAGGACGACGTAGAGCACCAGGTGCAGGGGCGCTGCCGGGTCCACCAGGTACACCGAGAGCCACTGCACCCAGCCGGCCGTCTGGTCGCCGAACTGGGCGATGAGCCCGGGCACGGCGAGCAGCGACGAGGCGAAGATGATCGGGATGACCCCGGCCATGTTGATCTTGATCGGGATGTAGGTGCTCGACCCGCCGTACATGCGCCGGCCGACCATCCGCTTGGCGTACTGGACCGGGATCCGGCGCTGGGACTGCTCGACGAACACCACCAGGCCGATCACCAGGATGATCACCGCGAGCACGATGATGAACTTGGTAATGCCGTTGTCGCCACCGGCGATGGACCACAGCGCGGTCGGGAAGCTCGCCGCGATCGAGGTGAAGATCAGCAGGGACATGCCGTTGCCGATGCCGCGCTCGGAGATCAGCTCACCGAGCCACATGATCAGACCGGTACCGGCGGTCATGGTCAGCACCATGAGCAGGACCGTGATCACCCCGGCGTTGGGGATGACGTCCACCGAGCAGCCCGCGAACAGACCGCCGTTGCGCGCGACCGTGATGACGGTCGTCGACTGCAGGATGGCCAGGCCGATGGTCAGGTAGCGGGTGTACTGCGTGAGCTTCGCGGTACCGGACTGGCCCTCCTTGTGCAGGGCCTCGAACCGTGGGATCACCACACGCAGCAGCTGCACGATGATGCTCGCCGTGATGTACGGCATGATCCCCAGGGCGAACACCGACAGCTGGAGCAGCGCGCCGCCGCTGAACAGGTTGACCAGCCCGAGCAGATCGTTGCCGCCCGCCGTCTCGGCGATGCAGGTCTGGACGTTCGGGTAGGAGACCCCGGGCGTCGGGAGGAAGGACCCGACCCGGAAGATCGACATGATGGCGATCGTGAAGAGCAGCTTGCGCCGCAGGTCGGGCGTCCTGAACGCCCGGACGAATGCGCTGAGCACCTATCCTCCTGCTCCGCCAGAGGCGGTGTGTCGTGTCCCGGTGGAGCCGGTCCATCTGTGCGTGCGTCGTTGCGACGCAGGGGCCATCCTCACGGATCACCGTGCAGATGCGAAAACGGGGTCGGTGGGACGCGTGTCCCACCGACCCCGTCCATGCGATCAGTCCTGCTCGACGGACCCGCCGGCCGCGACGATCTTGTCCTTGGCCGACGCCGAGTAGGCGTCCACCGCGACCGTCAGCGCCACCGTGATCTCGCCGGTGCCGAGCACCTTGACCGGCTGGCCCTTGCGGACCGCGCCCTTGGCCACGAGATCGGCGACCGTGACGGACCCGCCCGCCGGGTACAGCTCGGCCAGCTTGTCCAGGTTGACGACCTGGTACTCGGTGCGGAACGGGTTCTTGAACCCGCGCAGCTTCGGCAGGCGCATGTGCAGAGGCATCTGCCCACCCTCGAAGCTCTCCGGCACCTGGTAGCGGGCCTTGGAGCCCTTGGTCCCGCGACCGGCCGTCTTGCCCTTGGACGCCTCACCACGACCCACACGGGTCTTGGCGGTCTTGGCCCCGGGGGCCGGACGCAGGTGGTGCACCTTCAGGGTGCCGCCCGCTCCGCCCCCGGTGCCGCCCGTGCGGGCCGACCCGGTGGACGTGCCGGCAGCCGTGGACGTGCCGGCAGCGGTGGCCTTCGCGGCCTGCGTGCTCTCGCTCATCACTCGACCTCCTCGACCGCGACGAGGTGGATCACCGTCTGGACCATGCCACGGATCTCCGGGCGGTCCTCCTTCACGACGGTGTCACCGATCCGCTTCAGACCGAGGGTCCGCAGCGTGTCGCGCTGGTTCTGCTTGCCGCCGATGGCGGACTTGGTCTGGGTCACCTTCAGGCGCGCCATCAGGCACCCGCTCCCACGCCGGCCGCCGCGGCCGTGCCGGCAGCGCGGGCCCGCAGCAGGGACGCCGGGGCGACGTGCTCGAGCGGGAGCCCACGGCGAGCGGCCACGGCCTCCGGCTGCTCGAGACCGCGCAGCGCCTCCACCGTGGCGTGCACGATGTTGATGGCGTTGGAGGAGCCGAGCGACTTGCTCAGGATGTCGTGCACACCGGCGCACTCCAGCACCGCACGTACCGGTCCGCCGGCGATGACACCGGTACCGGGCGATGCGGGCCGCAGGAACACGACACCGGCCGCCGCCTCACCCTGGATGGGGTGCGGGATGGTGCCCTGGATGCGCGGGACCTTGAAGAAGTTCTTCTTGGCCTCCTCGACGCCCTTGGCGATCGCCGCGGGCACCTCCTTGGCCTTGCCGTAGCCGACGCCGACGGTGCCGTCGCCGTCGCCCACCACGACGAGCGCGGTGAAGCTGAAGCGGCGGCCACCCTTGACGACCTTGGCCACGCGGTTGATCGTCACGACGCGCTCGAGGAACTGGCTCTTCTCGGGAGCGTCCCGGCGGCCACCGTCACGGCGGCCACCGTCGCGGCGGTCGCCGCCGCCGCCGGCGCCGCCCGCGGGCGCGCCGGTGTTGCTGCGCTGAGGAGCAGCCATCAGTGAATCCTCTTCTTCCGTGCGGAGGTGGTGGTCGTCACAGGGCCAGTCCGCCTTCGCGGGCCCCGTCGGCGACTGCTGCCACCCGGCCGTGGTACTTGTTGCCGCCGCGGTCGAAGACGACCGCGTCGACGCCGGCGGCCTTCGCGCGCTCGGCGACGAGCTCGCCCACGCGGCGGGCCTTGGCGGTCTTGTCCGCGCCCAGGGCGCGCAGATCGACCTCGAGGGTCGAGGCCGACGCGACCGTGCGGCCGACCGTGTCGTCGACGACCTGGGCCGTCATGTGCCGGGCGGACCGGGTGACGACGAGACGCGGACGGACCGGCGTGCCGGAGACCTTCTTGCGCACCCGCAGGTGGCGGCGGGCGCGGCTGATCGCCTTGCCCTTGCCCTTGATCGTGATCGCCATCGCTTACTTACCAGCCTTTCCGACCTTGCGCCGGACGACCTCGCCGGCGTAGCGCACACCCTTGCCCTTGTACGGCTCGGGCTTGCGGATCTTGCGGATGTTGGCTGCGACCTCGCCGACCTGCTGCTTGTCGATGCCGCTGACCGAGAACCGGGTCGGGGCCTCGACGGCGAACGAGATGCCGGCGGGGGGCGCGACGTTGACCGGGTGGCTGAACCCGAGCGCGAACTCGAGCGTGTCGCCCTTGGCCGTGACGCGGTACCCGGTCCCGACGATCTCCAGGCGCTTGGTGTAGCCCTCGGTGACGCCGGTGATCAGGTTGGCGAGCAGCGTGCGGGTCAGGCCGTGCAGCGAGCGCGAGGCGCGCTCGTCGTCGGGGCGCGACACCGCGAGGGCGCCGTCCTCGTCGCGGATGACCTGGATGGGCGAGGCCACCGTGTGGCTCAGGGTGCCCTTGGGGCCCGTGACCGTGACCACGGGGCCGTCGATGGAGACGTCCACGCCGGTGGGGACCGGGACGGGGACTCTGCCGATTCGAGACATGGCTAGCTCCTTTCCGTCTCGGACTTACCAGACGTAGGCGAGGACTTCCCCACCCACGCCCTTCTTGGCGGCCTGCTTGTCGGTGAGGAGACCGGAGGACGTGGACAGGATCGCCACGCCCAGGCCGCCGAGCACCTTGGGCAGGTTGGTCGACTTGGCGTACACGCGCAGGCCCGGCTTGGACACGCGGCGCACACCGGCGAGCGAGCGCTCGCGGTTCGGGCCGTACTTGAGCTCGATCGTGAGGTACTGCCCCACCGGGGCGTCCTCGACCTTCCAGCCGGCGATGTAGCCCTCGGCCTGGAGGATCTCAGCGATGTGCGACTTCAGCTTCGAGAACGGCATGGTGACCGTGTCGTGGTGCGCCGAGTTCGCGTTCCGCAGACGCGTGAGCATGTCTGCGATCGGGTCGGTCATGGTCATGTGGGCTCAGGCCCTTCCTCGCCGGGGTATCCGGGTCCGCGTCTGCGGGTGGCCCGGACCAGCGGCGTAGTTGTTACCAGCTGCTCTTGGTGACGCCGGGGAGCTCGCCGGCGTGCGCCATCTGGCGCACGCAGATCCGGCAGAGGCCGAACTTGCGGTACACGGAGTGCGGACGCCCGCACCGCTGGCACCGGGTGTAGGCGCGCACCTTGAACTTCGGCGTCTTGGCGGCCTTCTGGATCAGGGCGGTCTTCGCCATGTCAGTCCTCCTTGAAGGGGAAGCCGAGACGCTTCAGCAGCGAGCGGCCCTCTGCGTCGGTGGTCGCGGTGGTCACGACGGTGATGTCCATGCCACGCACGCGGTCGATCTTGTCCTGGTCGATCTCGTGGAACATCGACTGCTCCGTCAGACCGAAGGTGTAGTTGCCGTGCCCGTCGAACTGCTTGGCCGACAGGCCGCGGAAGTCGCGGATGCGGGGCAGCGCGGTGGACAGCAGGCGGTCCAGGAACTCCCACATGCGGTCACCGCGCAGCGTCACGTGGGCGCCGATCGGCATGCCCTCGCGCAGCTTGAACTGGGCGATCGACTTGCGGGCCTTGGTGACCTGCGGCTTCTGACCGGTGATCGCGGTGAGGTCCTTGATGGCACCGTCGATGAGCTTGGAGTCCTTGGCGGCCTCGCCCACGCCCATGTTCACGACGACCTTGGTCAGCCGTGCGACCTGGTTGACGTTCGCGTGCGCGAACTCGGTGAACAGGTCGGGCGCGATCGCGTCGTTGTACCGGGCCTTCAGGCGCGGGACCGGACGGCCGTAGTCGTTGCGGGGGGTGTCCCCGCCGGTGGTGACCGTGCTCTCGGTGGTCATCAGATGTCCTTCCCGGAGCGCTTGGCCACGCGGACCCGCACGGTCCTGGTCCGACCGTCACGCTCGACTTCCTCGGTGCGGTACCCGACCCGGGTGCCCTTCTTGGTCTCCGGGTCGACGAGCATCACGTTGCTGATGTGGATCGGGGCCTCGACGGTCTCGATCCCACCGGTCCGCGTGCCGCGCTGCGTCTGGCCGGCCTTGACGTGCTTGGTGACCCGCTGCACGCCCTCGACCACGACGCGCTGCGACTCGACCAGGACCTCCAGCACGCGACCGGTCTGGCCCTTGTCGCGGCCCGAGATGACCAGCACGAGGTCACCCTTCTTGATCTTCGCCATGGTCAGAGCACCTCCGGAGCCAGCGAGATGATCCGCATGAACTTCTTGTCGCGCAGCTCACGGCCCACCGGGCCGAAGATGCGCGTCCCACGGGGGTCCCCGTCGTTCTTGAGGATCACGGCGGCGTTCTCGTCGAACTTGATGTACGAGCCGTCGGGACGCCGACGCTCCTTGCGGGTCCGGACGATGACCGCCTTGACGACGTCGCCCTTCTTGACGTTGCCGCCGGGGATCGCGTCCTTGACGGTGGCGACGATGACGTCACCGATTCCGGCGTAGCGACGTCCCGAACCACCGAGAACGCGGATGCAGAGGATCTCCTTGGCACCCGTGTTGTCGGCGACCCGAAGTCGCGACTCCTGCTGGATCATGTATTAACTCCTGTCGTCTGCTGGTTCTCGCACCCTGCTCGCAGGGGTCTGAGCCTGGCCGAACGGATAGCTGCCGTCATGCACCCGGGCCGGTGGTGGAACCCGTGGTCCCACCACCGCATTCCCCCGGGGGCAACTGAGTCGTGCTGTGCTGGTGAGCAGGGCCTACTTGGCCCGCTCGAGGACCTCGACCACGCGCCACCGCTTGGTGGCGGACAGCGGCCGCGTCTCCATGATGAGGACCAGGTCGCCGATGCCGGCCGCGTTGGCCTCGTCGTGCGCCTTGACCTTGCTGGTGCGCCGGATGACCTTGCCGTAGAGCGGGTGCTTGACCCGGTCCTCGACCTCCACCACGACGGTCTTCTGCATCTTGTCGCTCACCACGTAGCCACGCCGCGTCTTGCGGTACGGGCGGTGCTGGGCGGGGGCCGCGCCGACCGCGGCCTCGTTCGTCGTCTCACTCATCGCTTGGACCTCACTCGCTCGCGCTCGGGGCGGTACGGATGCCGAGCTCGCGCTCACGCAGGATCGTGTAGATCCGCGCGATGTCACGACGCACAGCCTTGAGCCGCCCGTGGCTCTCGAGCTGACCGGTGGCCGACTGGAAGCGCAGGTTGAACAGCTCCTCCTTGGCCTTCTTCAGCTCGGCGACGAGGCGCTCGTCGTCGAAGCCGTCCAGCTCGTCGGGGGCGAGCTCCTTGGTTCCGATAGCCATCAGTTGCCACCACCCTCGCGGACCACGAAACGGGTCTTCATCGGGAGCTTGTGCTGGGCGCGGCGCATGGCCTCGCGAGCCAGCGGCTCCGGGACACCGGCGAGCTCGAACATCACTCGACCCGGCTTGACGTTGGCGATCCACCACTCGGGCGAACCCTTACCCGAACCCATGCGGGTCTCCGCCGGCTTCTTGGTGAGCGGGCGGTCCGGGTAGATGTTGATCCAGACCTTGCCACCACGCTTGATGTGGCGGGTCATGGCGATACGAGCAGCCTCGATCTGGCGGTTGGTGACGTAGGCGGGCTCGAGGGCCTGGATGCCGAAGTCGCCGAACGCGATCGTCGTGCCACCGGTCGCGGCGCCGGAGCGCCCCGGGTGGTGCTGCTTGCGGTGCTTCAGCCTGCGCGGGATCAGCATGGCTCAGGCCTCCGATCCGGACTGGGGGGCGGCCGGCGCGGCAGCGTCCGCGGCCGGGGCCGCCTCGGCGGGAGCGTCGGTCCGCTCGGGACGACGGGGGGCGCCGGCGCGAGCCGGACGGTCGCCGCGCGGGCCACCGCGGGGCGCCCGAGGAGCCTGCGTCGCCTGCTGCTGGGCGAACTCCTTCTCGGTCATGTCGCCCTTGTAGATCCAGACCTTCACGCCGATGCGGCCGAACGTGGTCCGGGCCTCGTAGAAGCCGTAGTCGATGTTCGCGCGCAGCGTGTGCAGCGGCACACGACCCTCGCGGTAGAACTCGCTGCGGCTCATCTCGGCGCCACCGAGGCGGCCGGCGCACTGCACCCGGATGCCCTTGGCGCCGGCGCGCTGGGCGGACTGCATGCCCTTGCGCATCGCCCGACGGAAGGACACGCGGCTGGCGAGCTGCTCGGCGATGCCCTGGGCCACGAGCTGGGCATCGATCTCGGCGTTCTTCACCTCGAGGATGTTCAGCTGCACCTGCTTGCCGGTGAGCTTCTCCAGCTCGCCGCGGATGCGGTCGGCCTCCGCACCGCGACGCCCGATGACGATGCCCGGGCGGGCGGTGTGGATGTCGACGCGCACCCGGTCACGGGTGCGCTCGATCTCGACCTTCGAGATGCCGGCGCGCTCGAGACCGGTCGACATGAGCTTGCGGATCTGGACGTCCTCGCGGACGTAGTCGCGGTACCGCTGGCCGGGCTTGGTGCTGTCGGCGAACCACCGCGAACGGTGGTCGGTCGTGATGCCGAGGCGGTACCCGTGCGGGTTGACCTTCTGTCCCACTATCGGGCCCTCTCCTTCTTCTCGACGGGGGCCACGACCACGGTGATGTGGCTGGTCCTCTTGAGGATCTGGCTCGCCCGTCCCTGTGCACGCGGGCGGAACCGCTTGAGGGTCGGACCCTCGTCGACGTACGCCTCACGGACCACCAGCGCCGTGGCGTCGAACGCCTCGCCGGCCCGGTCCGCCTTGACCCGGGCGTTGGCGATCGCGCTCTCGACAACCTTGAGCACGGTCTCCCCCGCGGCCTGCGGCGCGAACTTCAGCGTCGCGACGGCCTGCTCGGCCTGCTTGCCACGGATGAGGTCCACGACGCGCCGGGCCTTCTGGGGCGTGACGCGGACGAACCGCGCCTGCGCCTTGGCTTCCATTGCTGTCCTGCCTTCTTGAATCGTCATCAGCGGCGACGGCCCTTGCGGTCGTCCTTCTCGTGGCCGCGGAACGTCCGCGTGGGGGCGAACTCGCCCAGCTTGTGCCCGACCATCGACTCGGTGACGAAGACGGGCGTGTGCTTGCGGCCGTCGTGCACCGCGAACGTGTGGCCGAGGAAGTCCGGCGTGATGAGCGACCGGCGGGACCACGTCTTGATGACGTTCTTGGTCCCCTTCTCGTTCTGCAGGTCGACCTTCTTCTGGAGGTGACCGTCGACGAACGGGCCCTTCTTCAGGCTGCGTGGCATCTGTCGGCTCCCTATCAGCGCTTCTTGCCGGTGCGCCGACGGCGCACGATGAGCTTGTCGCTCGGCTTGTTCGGACGGCGGGTCCGGCCCTCGGGCTGGCCCCACGGGCTCACGGGGTGACGCCCACCGGACGTCTTGCCCTCACCACCACCGTGCGGGTGGTCGATCGGGTTCATGGCGACACCGCGCACGGAGGGGCGCTTGCCCTTCCAGCGCATGCGGCCGGCCTTGCCCCAGTTGATGTTGGACTGCTCGGCGTTGCCGACCTCGCCGACCGTGGCGCGGCAGCGCAGGTCGACGTTGCGGATCTCACCGGACGGCATGCGCAGCTGCGCGTAGGGCCCGTCCTTGGCGACCAGCTGGACCGACGCACCGGCCGAGCGGGCGATCTTCGCGCCGCCACCGGGCTTGAGCTCGATGGCGTGGATGACCGTACCGGTCGGGATGTTGCGCAGCGGCAGGTTGTTGCCCGGCTTGATGTCGGCGCCGGCACCGTTCTCGACGACGTCTCCCTGGCGGAGCTTGTTCGGCGCCACGATGTAGCGCTTCTCGCCGTCCGCGTAGTGCAGCAGCGCGATGCGCGCCGTGCGGTTGGGGTCGTACTCGATGTGGGCGACCTTGGCCGGCACGCCGTCCTTGTCGTGGCGACGGAAGTCGATGACCCGGTAGGCGCGCTTGTGGCCACCGCCCTGGTGACGCATGGTCACGCGGCCGGTCGAGTTGCGACCGCCCGTCTTGTGCAGCGGGCGGACCAGCGACTTCTCCGGCGTGGAGCGCGTGACCTCGACGAAGTCGGCGACGGAGGCGCCACGGCGCCCCGGCGTCGTCGGCTTGTACTTACGGATTCCCATGGGGATCTGTCCTAATCTCTGCTCGTGGCGGTCGGCCTCAGCCGACCGGTCCGCCGAAGATGTCGATCGTGCCCTCGCGGAGGGTGACGATCGCGCGCTTCGTGTCCTTGCGCTTGCCGAGCCCGAACTTGGTCCGCCGCGTCTTGCCCTTGCGGTTGATCGTGTTCACCGACTCGACCTTGACCGCGAAGACCTGCTCGATCGCGATCTTGATCTCGGTCTTGTTCGCGCGGGGGTCCACGATGAACGTGTACTTCCCCTCGTCGAGCAGCCCGTAGCTCTTCTCCGAGACGACCGGCGCGATCAGGATGTCGCGCGGGTCCTTGGTGACGACGGTCACTTCGCGTCCTCCTCGGTCAGTGCGGCCTCGGACTCGGTCGCGGTCGCGGTGACCGTGCGACCGGCGGCCGGGCCGGCCAGGAACGCGTCGAGCGCTCCCTGGGTGAACACGACGTCGTCGGAGACGAGCACGTCGTAGGTGTTGAGCTGGTCGGCGACGAGCAGGTGGACCCGCTCGACGTTGCGCAGCGACTTCCAGGTGATCTCGTCCGAACGCTCCACGACGACCAGGACGTTCTTGCGCCCGGACAGGGTGTCGAGGATGGCGACGGCCGACTTGGTCGACGGCGCCGCGCCCGGGGCGAAGCCCGTGACGACGTGCACGCGACCGGCGCGGGCGCGGTCCGAGAGAGCACCGCGGAGCGCCGCGGCCTTCATCTTCTTCGGGGTCCGCTGGGAGTAGTCACGCGGCGTCGGGCCGTGCACGGTGCCACCGCCGGCGAACTGCGGCGCACGCGTCGAGCCCTGGCGGGCGCGGCCGGTGCCCTTCTGCTTGTACGGCTTGCGCCCACCACCGCGCACCTCGCCACGGTTCTTCGTGTCGTGGGTGCCCTGGCGCGCCGCCGCGAGCTGCGCGACGACGACCTGGTGGATCAGCGGGACGTTCGTCTGGACGTCGAAGACCTCGGCGGGCAGGTCGGTGGTGCCCGCCTTCGTGCCGCTGGGGTCGACGACGTCGACGGTCAGGGTGAGTCCGGTGTCAGCCACGTCGCTCATGCCCCCTTCACTGCGTTGCGCACGAGGACGACGCCGCCCTTGGGGCCCGGGACGGCGCCCTTGACGAGCAGCAGGCCCTTCTCGGCGTCGACCGCGTGGACGGTCAGGTTCTGAGTGGTCTGGCGCTGGTGTCCCATGCGCCCGGCCATCCGCATGCCCTTGAAGACGCGCGACGGGGTCGAGGCCCCACCGATCGAGCCGGGCTTGCGGTGGTTGCGGTGCGAACCGTGGGAGGCGCTGACGCCGGCGAATCCGTGACGCTTCATCACACCGGCCGTGCCCTTGCCCTTGGTGGTCCCGGACACGTCGACCGTCGTGCCGGCCTCGAAGGCCGCGGCGGTGATCTCCTGGCCGAGCGTGTACTCGGCCGCGTCGGAGGTCCGGATCTCGGCCACATGCCGGCGCGGGGTGACCCCGGCCTTCTCGAAGTGGCCCTTGAGCGGCTGGGTCACCTTGCGCGGGTCGATCTGGCCGTAGGCCAGCTGGACCGCGGAGTACCCGTCCGTGTCAGCGGTGCGCACCTGCGTGACGACGTTCGTGCCGACCTGCACGACGGTGACAGGCACGAGACGACCGTTGTCGTCCCAGACCTGCGTCATGCCGAGCTTGGTGCCGAGCACGGCCGTGACGGCGCGCGCGTTCTGCTGGGTGGTCATGATGATCAGTTCCTTCCCAGCTTCAGAGCTTGATCTCGATGTTCACGTCGGCCGGCAGGTCGAGTCGCATAAGCGAGTCCACCGCCTTCGGCGTGGGATCGATGATGTCGATGAGCCGCTTGTGCGTGCGCATCTCGAAGTGCTCGCGGCTGTCCTTGTACTTGTGGGGCGACCGGATGACGACGAAGACGTTCTTCTCCGTCGGGAGCGGCACCGGACCCACGACCGTCGCACCAGCGCGCGTCACCGTGTCGACGATCTTGCGCGCCGAGCTGTCGATGACCTCGTGGTCGTAGGACTTGAGCCGGATGCGGATCTTCTGTCCCGCCATGGCGTCGTCTGACTCTCTCTCTCGAACCGCTAGCTGTCCGGCCCACGCACTCGGGCGTGTCGCGTTCTGCGTCACACCATCGCGCTGCGCACCTGTTCGAGGTGCGGGGCCGTTGGAGGCTGTCTGAGCTCCGCCGCAGGCACCTTCCCCGCCGACCTGAGCTCCAACGTGTGCTCACCCCGAGCAGTCAGCGCACGCACACGCGCGCACGACCGGCCCCGGGCAACCTGGCTAGTCTGCCAGACGTTCCTCGCCCTGGCCAACCCCGCAGGGGCGGCGTGAGCGAGGACACGCTCCGCGGCGACCGGCGCACCGGCGCTCGCGGAGGAATGCGGAAGGGCCCGGGTGCACGCACCCGGGCCCTTCCGGTGGATCACTTGATGATCTTGGTGACCCGGCCCGAGCCGACGGTCCGGCCACCCTCACGGATGGCGAAGCCGAGGCCCTCCTCCATGGCGATCGGCTGGATCAGCGCGACCGTCATCTCGGTGTTGTCGCCGGGCATGACCATCTCGGTGCCCTCGGGCAGCGTGATGACGCCGGTGACGTCGGTGGTGCGGAAGTAGAACTGCGGACGGTAGTTCGCGTAGAACGGGTTGTGACGCCCGCCCTCGTCCTTGGCCAGGATGTAGACCTGCGCCTCGAAGTCGGTGTGCGGGGTGATCGAACCCGGCTTCACGACGACCTGGCCGCGCTCGACGTCCTCGCGCTTGGTGCCGCGCAGCAGCAGACCGACGTTCTCGCCGGCCTCGGCGTAGTCGAGCAGCTTGCGGAACATCTCGACGCCGGTGACCGTGGTCTTGATCGCCTTCTCCTTGATGCCGACGATCTCCACCTCCTCGTTCACCTTGAGCGCGCCGCGCTCGACACGACCGGTGACGACGGTGCCACGACCGGTGATCGTGAAGACGTCCTCGATGGGCATGAGGAACGGCTTGTCGATCTCGCGGACCGGGTCCGGGACGTTCTCGTCGACGGCGTCCATGAGGTCCTCGACGGACTTGACCCAGGTCGGGTCGCCCTCGAGCGCCTTGAGGCCGGAGACGCGCACGACCGGCGCGTCGTCGCCGTCGAAGCCCTGCGAGCTGAGCAGCTCACGGACCTCCATCTCGACGAGCTCGAGGATCTCCTCGTCGTCGACCATGTCGGACTTGTTCAGCGCGACGAGCAGGTACGGCACGCCGACCTGGCGGGCGAGCAGCACGTGCTCACGCGTCTGGGCCATGGGGCCGTCCGTCGCGGCGACCACGAGGATGGCGCCGTCCATCTGCGCCGCACCCGTGATCATGTTCTTGATGTAGTCGGCGTGACCGGGCGCGTCGACGTGCGCGTAGTGGCGCTTCTCGGTCTGGTACTCGACGTGCGCGATGTTGATCGTGATACCGCGCTGCTTCTCCTCGGGCGCCTTGTCGATCTCGTCGAACGGCGTGAAGGGGTTCAGCTCCGGGAACTTGTCGTGCAGCACCTTCGAGATGGCAGCGGTCAGCGTCGTCTTGCCGTGGTCGACGTGACCGATGGTCCCGATGTTGACGTGCGGCTTGGTCCGCTCGAACTTGGCCTTGCCCACTGTGTCCTCCTCGGACTCACGGTAGTGATCTGCTCATACGGTGCAGGCGCCATGGTGGCACCTGCACGGGCGTTCGGCCGCTCCGGCCGGCTGCCGTGGGAGTGGTCTCCCGACCGGTGGGACCTACTCGCCCCGGGTCTTCTTGATGATCTCCTCGGCGACGTTCCGAGGAACCTCGGCGTAGCTGTCGAAGGACATCGAGTACACGGCCCGACCCTGGGTCTTGGACCGCAGGTCGCCGACGTACCCGAACATCTCCGACAGCGGGACCTGAGCGGTGATGACCTTCACACCGGTCGCGTCCTCCATCGCCTGGATCATGCCGCGGCGCGAGTTCAGGTCGCCGATGACGTCGCCCATGTACTCCTCGGGCGTGCGCACCTCGACGGCCATGACCGGCTCCAGCAGGACGGGGTCCGCCTTGCGGACCGCCTCCTTGAGGATCATCGAGCCGGCGATCTTGAACGCCATCTCCGAGGAGTCGACGTCGTGCGCGGCGCCGTCGAGCAGGATCGCCTTGACGCCGACCAGCGGGAAGCCCGCCAGCACGCCGAGGTTCATCGCGCTCTGGATGCCCGCGTCCACCGACGGGATGTACTCGCGCGGCACGCGGCCACCGGTGACCTTGTTCTCGAACTCGTACAGCTCGCCCTCGGAGGGGTCGAGCGGCTCGAAGGTCATCTGGACCTTCGCGTACTGGCCCGAGCCACCGGTCTGCTTCTTGTGCGTGTAGTCGAGCTTCTCGACCGCACGGCGGATCGTCTCGCGGTAGGCGACCTGGGGCTTGCCCACGTTCGCCTCGACCTTGAACTCGCGGCGCATGCGGTCCACCAGGATGTCCAGGTGGAGCTCGCCCATGCCGGCGATCTCGGTCTGGCCGGTGTCCTCGTTGAGGGAGACCCGGAACGTCGGGTCCTCCTCGGCGAGCTTCTGGATGGCCAGGGAGAGCTTCTCCTGGTCGCCCTTGGTCTTCGGCTCGATCGCGACGGTGATGACGGGCTCCGGGAAGCTCATCGACTCGAGCACGATCTTGTTGTTCGGGTCGCACAGGGTGTCACCGGTGGTGACGTCCTTGAGCCCGATGAACGCGTAGATGTGGCCGGCCGTGGCGTCCTCGACCGGGTTCTCCTTGTTGGAGTGCATCTGGAAGAGCTTGCCGATGCGCTCCTTCTTGTCCTTCGTGGCGTTGTACACCTGCGCACCCGAGGACACCTGGCCCGAGTACACGCGGACGTACGTCAGCTTGCCGAAGAACGGGTGCGAGGCGACCTTGAAGGCGAGCGCCGAGAAGGGCTCGGTCGACTTCGGCTCGCGGCGCAGGATCGTCTCCTCGTCGCCGATCGCGTGACCCTCGACGGCCGGCACGTCCAGCGGGGACGGCAGGTAGTCGATGACGGCGTCGAGCATGGGCTGGACGCCCTTGTTCTTGAACGCCGAGCCGCACAGGATCGGGAACGCGTCGCCGGAGAGCACGAGGGCACGGATGCCCTTCTTGATCTCCGCGATCGTCAGCTCCTCGCCGCCGAGGAACTTCTCCAGCAGGGCGTCGTCGGTCTCGGCCACGGCCTCGACGATCGCCGCGCGGTACTCCTCGGCCTGCTCCTGCATGTCGGCCGGGATGTCCTCGACCTCGTACTTCTCGCCCATGGCCGTCTCGCCACGCCAGACCAGCGCGCGCATCTCGATCAGGTCCACGACGCCGATGAAGTCGTTCTCGGCACCGATGGGGAGCTGGATCGGGAGCGGCTTGGCCTTGAGGCGGTCGACGATCGTCTTGACCGTGAAGTAGAAGTCGGCGCCGAGCTTGTCCATCTTGTTGACGAAGCAGATGCGCGGGACGTTGTACTTGTCCGCCTGGCGCCACACCGTCTCGGACTGGGGCTCCACGCCCTCCTTGCCGTCGAAGACCGCGACAGCGCCGTCGAGCACCCGCAGGGAGCGCTCGACCTCGACCGTGAAGTCCACGTGGCCCGGGGTGTCGATGATGTTGATCTGGTTGTTCTTCCAGTAGCAGGTCGTCGCGGCGGACGTGATCGTGATGCCGCGCTCCTGCTCCTGCTCCATCCAGTCCATCGTCGACGCACCGTCGTGCGTCTCACCGATCTTGTAGTTGACCCCGGTGTAGAACAGGATCCGCTCGGTGGTGGTGGTCTTGCCGGCATCGATGTGCGCCATGATGCCGATGTTGCGGACCTTGTTGAGGTCCGTCAGCACGTCGAGTGCCACGTTGTCGCCCTTCTGAGCAGTCGGTTCGCGCCGAGGGACCCGGCGCAGCTGGGGGTGACCCAGCGGGTCTCGCCGAGGTCCCCCGGCGCGAGGCTGGGATTACCAGCGGTAGTGCGCGAAGGCCTTGTTGGACTCGGCCATCTTGTGCATGTCCTCACGACGCTTGACCGCGGCACCGAGGCCGTTGCTCGCGTCGAGGATCTCGTTCATGAGGCGCTCGGTCATCGTCTTCTCGCGGCGGGCGCGCGAGTAGTCGGTGAGCCAGCGCAGCGCGAGCGTCGTGGACCGCACGGGGCGGACCTCGACGGGCACCTGGTAGGTCGCACCACCGACGCGGCGCGAGCGGACCTCGAGCGCGGGGCGGACGTTCTCCAGCGCGCGCTTGAGGACGACGACGGGGTCGCCCGAGGTCTTCTCGCGGACACCCTCCAGGGCGCCGTAGACGATCGACTCGGCGACGGACTTCTTGCCGTCCAGCAGCACCTTGTTGATGAGCTGCGTGACGACCGGGGACCCGTAGACCGGGTCGACGATGAGCGGCCGCTTCGGGGCCGGACCCTTGCGAGGCATCAGCTGTTGCCCTTCTTCGCGCCGTAGCGGCTGCGAGCCTGCTTGCGGTTCTTGACACCCTGGGTGTCGAGCGCGCCGCGGACGATCTTGTAGCGGACACCCGGCAGGTCCTTCACACGGCCACCGCGCACGAGCACGATCGAGTGCTCCTGCAGGTTGTGACCGACACCGGGGATGTAGGCGGTGACCTCGACCTGGCTCGAGAGGCGGACGCGCGCGACCTTGCGGAGGGCCGAGTTCGGCTTCTTCGGGGTGGTCGTGTAGACGCGGGTGCACACACCGCGGCGCTGCGGGGAGCCCTTGAGCGCGGGGGTCTTGGACTTGGTCACCTTGGGCTGCCGGCCCTTGCGGACCAGCTGCTGGATCGTAGGCACTACGTCTCCGTGTCTGTTCGGGTGTGGATCTCTGATCGACCGGAGCCTTGTCCGATCCGGTGAGGCCGGCCCGTCCGGGCCGGCCCGATGGCCTTGAGTCCCGCCCCGCCCCCGCAACCGGGCGTGTCGCCCGACTCCGGCACACCGGCCACTCACGCGAGCAGATGGTGTGTGCGTGTGCGGCGGACCGTGGGTCCGCCGCCCCCTCCACCGCACCGCCGAGGCGGTCGGTCCAGGAGCGTGCACGCAGGGCCCGACGGCGCGGGCACGGTTGACCACATTACCTGGCCCGCCTGAACGGGTCAAAGGCATGTGACCAGCCTGACAGGGGCCGCGGCAGCGAGCCCCCGACGTGGTCCGGCCCCCGGCGCCGCACGGGCGCCGGGGGCCGGACCGGGTGAGGACTGGTCAGCGGAAGTCGCCGAAGTCCAGGTCCTCGAGCGGGATCGCCTCGCCCGAGCCGAGGCCCAGGGCGGGGAAGTCGATCTCGTCGTAGCCGAAGCTCGGGTACAGCTCGGCCTTCGCCGCCTCGGTCGGCTCGACCGCGACGTTCCGGTACCGGGCCAGGCCCGTCCCCGCCGGGATCAGCTTTCCGAGGATGACGTTCTCCTTCAGGCCCAGCAGCGGGTCGCTGCGACCGCTCATGGCCGCCTCGGTCAGCACCCGGGTCGTCTCCTGGAAGGAGGCGGCCGAGAGCCACGAGTCGGTCGCGAGCGAGGCCTTGGTGATGCCCATCAGCTCCGGACGGCCCGACGCCGGCTGGCCGCCCTCGGCGACCGCCCGACGGTTGGCGTCCTCGAACCGGCCGCGCTCGGCCAGCTCGCCCGGCAGCAGGTCGGTGTCGCCCGAGTCCAGCACGGTCACGCGCCGCAGCATCTGCCGCACGATGACCTCGATGTGCTTGTCGTGGATGTCCACGCCCTGCGAGCGGTACACCTGGTGCACCTCGTCCACCAGGTGCTTCTGCGTGGCCCGCGGGCCGAGGATGCGCAGCACCTTCTTGGGGTCGACGGCGCCCTGGACCAGCTGGGTGCCGACCTCGACGTGCTGCCCGTCGGTGACCAGCAGCCGCGACCGCTTGGTGATCGGGTAGGCGATCTCCTCCGAGCCGTCGTCCGGGGTGAGCACGATGCGGCGGGTCCGCTCGGACTCGTCGATCGTGACCCGGCCGGTGAACTCGGCGATCGGGCCCTCACCCTTGGGGGTACGCGCCTCGAACAGCTCCTGGATACGGGGCAGACCCTGGGTGATGTCGTCGGCCGAGGCCACACCACCGGTGTGGAAGGTCCGCATCGTCAGCTGCGTGCCGGGCTCACCGATCGACTGGGCCGCGATGATGCCGACGGCCTCGCCGATGTCCACGAGCTTGCCGGTCGCCAGCGAGCGGCCGTAGCACTTGGCGCAGGTGCCCACGCGCGACTCGCAGGTCAGGACCGAGCGGATCTTGAGCTCGGTGACCCCGGCCTCGAGCAGGGCGTCGATGAGCACGTCGCCGACGTCCTCCCCCGACTCCCCGATCGTGCGGCCGTCGACCTCGACGCCGGTCGCCAGCGTGCGCGAGTAGACGCTCGTCTCGACCTTGTCGTGCCGGCGCAGGGTGCCGTCCGGTCCGGCCACGCCGACCGGCATGACCAGGCCGCGCTCGGTGCCGCAGTCCTCCTCGCGGATGATGACGTCCTGGGAGACGTCCACCAGCCGGCGGGTGAGGTAGCCCGAGTCGGCGGTCCGCAGCGCGGTGTCCGCCAGACCCTTGCGGGCACCGTGCGAGGCGATGAAGTACTCCAGGACCGACAGGCCCTCGCGGTAGTTGGACTTGATCGGGCGCGGGATGATCTCGCCCTTCGGGTTCGCCACGAGGCCGCGCATGCCGGCGATCTGGCGGACCTGCATCCAGTTACCACGAGCACCCGAGCCGACCATCCGGTACACGGTGTTGCGGGCCGGGAAGTTCTCCCGCATCGCCTCGGCGACCTTGTCGGTCGCCTGCGTCCAGATCTCGATGAGCTCCTGGCGGCGCTCGTCGTCGGTGATCAGGCCCTTCTCGTACTGGCCCTGGATCTTCGCGGCGCGCGCCTCGTGCTCCTCGAGGATCGCGGCCTTGGCGACCGGGGTCGCGACGTCCGAGATGGCGATCGTGACGCCCGAGCGGGTGGCCCAGCGGAAGCCGGCCTCCTTCAGGGCGTCCAGGCTCGCGGCGACCTCGACCTTCGGGTACCGCTCGGCCAGGTCGTTGACGATGACCGACAGCCGCTTCTTGTCGACGACGCCGTTCTCGTACGGGTAGTCGACCGGGAGCAGCTCGTTGAACAGCGCCCGACCCAGGGTCGTGGTGAAGACGAGCGGGTCGCCCTCGGTCCACCCCTCCGGCGCGTCGAAGCCGGCCGACGGCGCGACGAGGTCCTCCAGCCGGATCCGCACGACCGCGTTGAGGTCCAGGTCACCGGCGTCGAACGCCATGATCGCCTCGGCCACCGAGCTGAAGAACCGCCCGGCGCCCTTCGCGTCCTCGTCGGGCCGGTCGGACGTCAGGTGGTACAGCCCGATGATCATGTCCTGCGAGGGCATGGTCACCGGCCGGCCGTCCGACGGCTTGAGGATGTTGTTGCTCGAGAGCATGAGGATGCGGGCCTCGGCCTGCGCCTCCGCGCTCAGCGGCAGGTGGACGGCCATCTGGTCGCCGTCGAAGTCCGCGTTGAAGGCGGCGCAGACGAGCGGGTGCAGGTGGATCGCCTTGCCCTCGACCAGCTGCGGCTCGAAGGCCTGGATGCCCAGGCGGTGCAGCGTGGGGGCACGGTTGAGCAGCACGGGGTGCTCGGTGATGACCTCTTCGAGGACGTCCCAGACCACCGGGCGGGCGCGCTCGACCATGCGCTTGGCCGACTTGATGTTCTGCGCGTGGTTGAGGTCCACGAGCCGCTTCATGACGAACGGCTTGAAGAGCTCGAGCGCCATCTGCTTGGGCAGGCCGCACTGGTGCAGCTTGAGCTGCGGCCCGACGACGATGACCGAACGGCCCGAGTAGTCCACGCGCTTGCCGAGGAGGTTCTGGCGGAACCGCCCCTGCTTGCCCTTGAGCATGTCGGAGATCGACTTCAGCGGCCGGTTGCCCGGGCCGGTCACCGGACGTCCACGGCGGCCGTTGTCGAACAGCGCGTCGACGGCCTCCTGGAGCATGCGCTTCTCGTTGTTCACGATGATCTCGGGAGCACCGAGGTCGAGCAGGCGCTTGAGCCGGTTGTTGCGGTTGATCACGCGGCGGTACAGGTCGTTGAGGTCCGAGGTGGCGAAGCGGCCACCGTCGAGCTGGACCATCGGGCGCAGGTCCGGCGGGATGACCGGGACGGCGTCCAGGACCATGCCCTCGGGCGAGTTGCTCGTGGTGAGGAACGCGTTGACGACCTTGAGCCGCTTGAGGGCGCGGGTCTTGCGCTGGCCCTTGCCGTTGCGGATGGTGTCGCGCAGCGACTCCGACTCGGCGTCCAGGTCGAACGCCTGCAAGCGCTTCTGGATGGCCGAGGCGCCCATCGAGCCCTCGAAGTAGTTGCCGTACCGGTCCGTGAGCTGGCGGTAGAGCATCTCGTCGCCCTCGAGGTCGGCGACCTTGAGGTTCTTGAAGCGGTCCCAGACGGTCTCCAGGCGCTCGAGCTCGGCGTCCGAGCGCTTGCGGATCTGCGCCATCTCGCGCTCGGCCGAGTCGCGCACCTTGCGGCGAGCGTCCGAGCGGGCACCCTCGGCCTCGAGCTCGGCCAGGTCGGCCTCGAGCTTCTGCGCGCGGGCGTTGATCTCGTTGTCGCGGCGGTCCGCGATCTCCTTCTTCTCCAGGTCGATCTCGTTCTGGAGGTTGGGCAGATCCTCGGCACGGCCGGCCTCGTCGACCGACGTGATCATGTACGCCGCGAAGTAGATGACCTTCTCGAGGTCCTTCGGCGCGAGGTCCAGCAGGTACCCCAGGCGCGAGGGTACGCCCTTGAAGAACCAGATGTGGGTGACCGGGGCGGCGAGCTCGATGTGGCCCATCCGCTCACGGCGCACCTTGGAGCGGGTCACCTCGACGCCGCAGCGCTCGCAGATGATGCCCTTGAAGCGCACGCGCTTGTACTTGCCGCAGTAGCACTCCCAGTCCCGGGTGGGGCCGAAGATCTTCTCGCAGAAGAGCCCGTCCTTCTCCGGCTTGAGGGTGCGGTAGTTGATGGTCTCGGGCTTCTTGACCTCGCCGTGCGACCAGGCGCGGATGTCCTCAGCCGTGGCGAGTCCGATACGCAGCTCATCGAAGACGTTGACGTCGAGCAAGGGGGTCCTACTCTCTTCGCTTGCCGGTCGCAGGGACCGGCCAGGATGGAGGAACTTCTCATTCAGGGGTGTCGGCCCCCGGGCCGGACCCGCCGCAGCGGCACCGGCCCGGGGGGCGCGACGTCAGATCTCTTCGATGCTGCTGGCGTTCGGGCGGCGCGACAGGTCGATGCCCAGCTCCTCGGCGGCGCGGTAGACCTCGTCGTCGCTCTCCTTCATGTCGATGGAGACGCCGTCCGAGGAGAGCACCTCGACGTTCAGGCACAGCGACTGCATCTCCTTGAGAAGCACCTTGAACGACTCCGGGATTCCCGAGTCGGGGATGTTCTCGCCCTTGACGATCGCCTCGTACACCTTGACGCGGCCGGGGACGTCGTCGGACTTGATGGTCAGGAGCTCCTGCAGGGTGTAGGCGGCGCCGTACGCCTCCAGGGCCCACACCTCCATCTCGCCGAACCGCTGCCCGCCGAACTGCGCCTTACCACCCAGCGGCTGCTGCGTGATCATCGAGTACGGGCCGGTCGAGCGGGCGTGGATCTTGTCGTCGACCAGGTGGTGCAGCTTGAGGATGTACATGTAGCCGACCGCGACCGGGTCCGGGAACGGCTCCCCCGAGCGACCGTCGAAGAGCCGGGCCTTGCCGCTGCCGTCGACCATGCGGTCCCCGTCGCGGTTCGGGTGCGTCGCGTCGAGCAGGCCGGTGAGGACCTCCTCGGGGACGCCGTCGAACACCGGGGTGGCGACCGGGTTGCCCGGCTCGCTGCGCTCGGCGGCGGACGGCACGTCCTTGACCCACGACGCCGAGGCGTCGGCGAGCTCGATGTCCCAGCCCTGCTTGGCGACCCAGCCGAGGTGCGTCTCGAGCACCTGGCCGACGTTCATGCGACCGGGCACGCCGAGCGGGTTGAGCACGACGTCGACCGCGGTGCCGTCGGGCAGGAAGGGCATGTCCTCGACCGGGAGGATCTTGGAGATGACGCCCTTGTTGCCGTGGCGGCCGGCGAGCTTGTCGCCGTCGGTAATCTTGCGCCGCTGCGCGATGTACACGCGGACCAGCTCGTTCACGCCGGCGGGCAGCTCGTCGCCGTCCTCGCGGTTGAACGTGCGGACCTCGATCACCGTGCCGGACTCGCCGTGCGGGACCTTGAGCGAGGTGTCGCGGACCTCGCGCGCCTTCTCGCCGAAGATCGCGCGCAGCAGCCGCTCCTCCGGGGTCAGCTCGGTCTCGCCCTTGGGCGTGACCTTCCCGACCAGGATGTCGCCGGCTGCGACCTCGGCACCGATGCGGATGATCCCGCGCTCGTCGAGGTCCGCCAGGACCTCCTCGGAGACGTTCGGGATGTCCCGGGTGATCTCCTCCGGCCCGAGCTTGGTGTCGCGGGCGTCCACCTCGTGCTCCTCGATGTGGATCGAGGACAGGACGTCGTCCTGCACGAGGCGCTGGGACAGGATGATCGCGTCCTCGTAGTTGTGGCCCTCCCACGACATGAACGCCACGAGGAGGTTGCGGCCGAGCGCGAGCTCGCCCTCGTCCGTCGCGGGGCCGTCGGCGAGCACCGAGCCGGGCTCGACCCGGGCGCCCTCGTCGACCAGCACGCGCTGGTTGTAGGACGTGCCCTGGTTGGAGCGGCGGAACTTCGCGACGCGGTACGACGTCGTCGTGGCGTCGTCGTTGCTGACCGTGATCAGGTCGGCGGAGACCTCGGTGACGACACCGGGCTTGGTGGCCACGATGACGTCGCCGGCGTCGACCGCCGCGCGCCGCTCCATGCCGGTCCCGACCAGCGGCGCCTCCGAGCGGACCAGCGGCACCGCCTGGCGCTGCATGTTCGCGCCCATGAGCGCACGGTTGGCGTCGTCGTGCTCGAGGAACGGGATCAGGGCGGTCGCGACCGACACCATCTGCCGCGGCGAGACGTCCATGTAGTCGACGTCCACGCCGGGGATGAGGTCGACCTCGCCGCCCTTGGTGCGGACCAGCACGCGGTCCTCGGCGAAGCGGCCGTTCTCGTCGAGCTGCGCGTTCGCCTGCGCGATGACGTAGCGGTCCTCGTCGTCGGCCGTGAGGTAGTGCACGTCCTCGGTGACCAGGCCGTGCTCGACCTTGCGGTAGGGGGTCTCGACGAAGCCGAACGGGTTGATCCGCCCGTACGTGGCGAGCGAGCCGATGAGGCCGATGTTCGGACCCTCGGGGGTCTCGATCGGGCACATGCGGCCGTAGTGCGAGTGGTGGACGTCGCGGACCTCCATGCCGGCGCGGTCACGGGACAGACCACCGGGGCCGAGCGCGGACAGGCGACGCTTGTGCGTCAGGCCTGCGAGCGGGTTGTTCTGGTCCATGAACTGCGACAGCTGGGAGGTGCCGAAGAACTCCTTGATCGACGCCACCACGGGGCGGATGTTGATCAAGGTCTGCGGCGTGATCGCCTCGACGTCCTGCGTCGTCATGCGCTCGCGCACGACGCGCTCCATCCGGGACAGGCCGGTGCGGACCTGGTTCTGGATGAGCTCGCCGACCGCACGGATGCGGCGGTTGCCGAAGTGGTCGATGTCGTCGGTCTCGACGCGGACCTCGACGCTCTCCCCGCCCCGGTTGCCGGGGATGGTGGCGACGTCGGCGTGCAGCGCGGCCATGTACTTGATCGTCGCGACGATGTCGGAGACGGACAGCACGCTCTCACCGAGCGGGGCATCGATGCCGAGCTTCTTGTTCACCTTGTAGCGGCCGACCTTGGCGAGGTCGTAGCGCTTGGGGTTGAAGTAGAAGTTCTCCAGCAGCGCGCGACCGGCCTCGACCGTGGGCGGCTCGCCCGGGCGGATCTTGCGGTACAGGTCGAGCAGGGCCTCGTCCTCAGTGGTGACGTGGTCCTTCTCGAGGGTGTCGATCACGGCCGGGAAGGCCGCGAACTCCTCGCGGATCTGGGACTCGGTCAGCCCGAGCGCCTTGAGCAGCACGGTGACCGACTGCTTGCGCTTGCGGTCCACGCGCACGCCGACGGCGTCACGCTTGTCGATCTCGAACTCGAGCCACGCGCCGCGGCTGGGGATGATCTTGGCGGTGAAGATGTCCTTGTCGGACGTCTTGTCGGCCACCCGCTCGAAGTACACGCCCGGGGACCGGACCAGCTGGGAGACGACGACGCGCTCGGTGCCGTTGATGATGAACGTGCCGCGCTCGGTCATCAGGGGGAAGTCCCCCATGAAGACGGTCTGGCTCTTGATCTCGCCGGTCGTGTAGTTGACGAACTCGGCCGTCACGAACAGCGGCGCGGCGTAGGTGAAGTCCTTCTCCTTGCACTCCTCGGCCGTGTACTTCGGCGGCTCGAAGCGGTGCTCGCGGAAGGACAGCGACATGGTGCCGCCGAAGTCCTCGATCGGGGAGATCTCCTCGAAGATCTCCTCCAGGCCGGCGGTCTCGGGCACGTCGGTCCGGCCCGCCTCGACGGCAGCGGCCACGCGGGCCTGCCACTTCTCGTTGCCGAGCAGCCAGTCGAAGTTCTCGGTCTGCAGGCCGAGGAGGTCGGGGACCTCGAGCGGCTCGTGGATCTTGGCGAAGGAGATACGGCGAGACGCGGTGCGATTTGCGATAGCGTCGGCGGACGGAGCAGAAGGGGTGCGCGAGGCAGCCAAGAGGGGTCCTTCCCTGCGGATCGTGTGCACGCTGCGCCGCCCGGCGGTTCGCGACCCCCCGGCCGCAGGCCCATCCGCGCCGCACGTGCGGGGCTGATCGGTCCTGGGTTATACGGAGTCGCGGGCACAGGCCAACGCAAAGCGCTAGCCTAGCCCACCCCGCGAGCACTGTCCACCATCCAGCCCAGTGCGACTTGGCACGGCGACCCGGTCGGCGTACCCTGCCCCGCCACGTGGCCCAGGACACACCGGCAGCACCCGACCGGCCGCGCCCGGCGGGGGGCCACCCCGGACGCAGCGAGGCCCGCACCGACGAGCGGTGCGGGCCTCGTGAACCACTGCCCCGTGCGGGGCGGTGAGCCGGCGCCCCGTCAGGGGCGCGGGATCACTTGACCGAGACGGTGGCGCCGGCGCCCTCGAGCGCGGCGACGGCCTTGTCCGCGGCCTCCTTGTTGACGCCCTCCAGGACGGCCTTCGGGGCGCCGTCGACGAGGTCCTTGGCCTCCTTCAGGCCGAGGCTCGTCAGGGCGCGCACCTCCTTGATGACCTGGATCTTCTTGTCACCGGCGGCCTCGAGGACGACGTCGAACTCCGACTTCTCCTCCTCGGCGGGCGCGTCGGCGGCGCCGCCTCCGGCGGCCGGGGCAGCCGCGGCCGCGACCGGCGCGGCAGCGGTGACCTCGAAGGTCTCCTCGAAGGCCTTCACGAACTCGGAGAGCTCGATGAGGGTGAGCTCCTTGAAAGCGCTGATGAGCTCGTCGGTGCTGAGCTTCGCCATGATGGCGTTCCTTCCGTTCTGTCCAGGCACGACCGGTCGGTCACGCCCCGGAGTGGGGTGGGGGGGTGCTGGGAGCCGGGTCGGCTCAGGCAGCGGTCTCGGCAGAGGCCTGCTTCTCGCGCAGCGCCTCGACGGTGCGCACGGCCTGAGCCGCGGGCGCCGTGAACAGGTACGCCGCCTGGAACAGCGTCGCCTTGAGCATGCCGGCCGTCTTGGCCAGCAGGACCTCACGGGACTCGAGGTCCGCGAGCTTGGTGATGTCCTCGGCGGTCAGGGCGCGGCCTTCGAGGACGCCCCCCTTGATGACCAGCGCGGGGTTCGCCCTGGCGAAGTCACGCAGACCCTTGGCCGCCTCGACCGGGTCACCGGTCACGAAGGCGATCGCGGACGGGCCGGCGAGGTGCGCGTCGTCGACGGCGACACCTGCCTCCTTGGCCGCGATGGAGGTCAGCGTGTTCTTCACCACGGCGTAGGTTGCGTTGCCGCTGAGCGTGCGCCGCAGCTGCTTGAGCTGGGCGACAGTGAGCCCGCGGTACTCGGTCAGCACGGCCGCGTTGGACTCGCGGAACTGGTCCGTGAGCGCTGCGACTGCGGCTGCCTTGTCCGGCCTCGCCATGGCAATCCTTCCGATGGTGGTGCCACCGCTCGCCACCTCGGCCCCGGAACGACAAGAGCCCCGCGCAGGCGCGGGGCTCGGATGCTCACCGGACACGGTCCGGCGACGAGACTCTCACCTGCGCTGGCCTCCGCTGCTGCGGGACTTCGGTGAGCCGCGCTCCGCAGGAGCGCAGCCGACGACCGGCGGTCTTGGGCGTGGATGACTGTACGGGACGGTTGGCCGGGCACCAAATCGCCGTCGGGCACCGAGCCGCGGCGCGCACGGACGACGGCCCCCGGGACGACCGCGGGGCCCGGCGGCCGATCGGCTGCCGGGCCCCGCGGGCCTCAGATGACGGGACGTCAGGCGGCGTCCGCGTCCTCCTCGGTGAGGTTGCGGGTCTTGCTCTGGTCGAGCAGGATCCCGGGACCGTTCGTCGTGGTGACGACGGCCTTGGTGATGTAGCGCCCCTTGGACGCCGACGGCTTCAGACGCAGCACCTCGTCGAGCGCGGCCGCGTAGTTCTCGACGAGCTGGACGTCGTCGAACGAGGCCTTGCCGATGATGAAGTGCAGGTTGGAGTGCTTGTCGACGCGGAACTCGATCTTCCCGCCCTTGATGTCGGACACGGCCTTGGCCACGTCCATCGTCACGGTGCCGGTCTTCGGGTTGGGCATGAGCCCGCGCGGGCCGAGCACCTTGCCCAGGCGACCGACCTTGCCCATGAGGTCCGGCGTCGCGACGGCGGAGTCGAAGTCGGTGTAGCCGCCCGCGACCTTCTCGATGAGCTCGTCGCCGCCGACCTCGTCGGCGCCGGCCGCCCGCGCCTGCTCGGCACGCTCACCGGTCGCGAAGACCAGCACGCGCGCGGTCTTGCCGGTGCCGTGCGGCAGGTTGACGGTGCCGCGGACCATCTGGTCCGCCTTGCGGGGGTCGACCCCGAGCCGGAAGGCGACCTCGACGGTGGCGTCGAACTTGGCGACCGAGGTCTCCTTCGCCAGCCGGATGGCCTCCAGCGGCGCGTACAGGCGGTCCTTCTCGATCTTCTCGGCGGCGGCCACGTAGGCCTTGCTGCGCTTGGTCATCTGCTCTCACTCCTCGAATCGGCAGTCGTGGTCGTGGGCCAGCGCGTGGCCCTCCCACTGACGTTCTCGGCGCCGGGCCCGTGCCCGACGCCGTCCTGCGCCGGTCCACGCGGACGCGGGCCGGGTCCCTGCGGGGCCGGGCGTCGCCGCCCGGCCCGTGCGGTCGTGGGGGTCAGCCCTCGACCTTGATGCCCATCGAGCGCGCGGTGCCGGCGATGATCTTCTCGGCGGCCGCAAGGTCGTTGGCGTTGAGGTCCTCGAGCTTCGTGGTGGCGATCTCGCGGACCTGGTCGGCCGACAGCGTCGCCACCTTGACGGTGTGCGGCGTCGGGGAGCCCTTGGCGACCCCGGCGGCCTTCTTGATCAGCTCGGCGGCCGGCGGCGTCTTGGTGATGAAGGTGAACGAGCGGTCCTCGTACACCGTGATCTCGACCGGGATGACGTTGCCGCGCTGCGCCTCGGTGGCCGCGTTGTACGCCTTGCAGAACTCCATGATGTTGACGCCGTGCTGACCCAGCGCCGGACCGATCGGCGGCGCCGGGGTGGCGGCGCCGGCCTTGATCTGGAGCTTGATCAGGCCGGTGACCTTCTTCTTGGGGGGCATGATGCCTTCCGTTCGTGTCGTGGGCCGACGCCGTGGGCGATGACCCGGTTGCAGTGCAGCCGGTCCGGCGCAGGTCAGATCTTGGCGACCTGGCTGAACGACAGCTCGACCGGGGTCTCCCGGCCGAAGATGGAGACGAGCACCTTGAGCTTCTGGCTCTCGGCGTTGATCTCGGAGATCGACGCCGGCAGGGTGTCGAACGGGCCGTCGGTGACGGTGACCGACTCCCCGACGGTGAAGTCGACCTTGATCTCGGCGGCGGGCTTCTGGGTGCCGGCGGCCGGGGCCTTGGGGGCCAGCGTCGGCGCGAGCATCGAGAAGACCTCGTCCAGGGTCAGCGGCACCGGCTGGTGCGTGTGGCCGACGAAGCCCGTGACGCCGGGCGTGTGCCGCACCGCACCCCACGACTCGTCGGTGAGGTCCATGCGAACCAGGACGTACCCAGGGATCCGGACGCGGCGCACGACCTTGCGCTGCGCGTTCTTGATCTCCGTGACCTCCTCCATGGGGACCTCCACCTGGTGGATGTAGTCCTCCATGTTCAGGCTCTGGATGCGGTTCTCCAGGTTGGTCTTCACCCGGTTCTCGTAGCCCGCGTAGGAGTGGATGACGTACCAGTCACCGGGCTGGCGGCGCAGGTCCTTCTTGAACTCGTCGACCGGGTCGAGCTCGGCCGGCTCCTCGGCGACGACCGGCGCGGCGTCCTCGGCCGGGGCGTCGTCGCCCGCCGGGGCGTCGTCCTCGACCGGGGCGTCGTCCTCGACCGGGGCGTCGTCCTCGACCGGGGCGTCGTCCGCCGCGGCGAGGTCGCCGGACGTCTCGTCGGCGGGCTCGATCTCGTCGGTGGTGTGGGCGGACTCGACGGCACCGATCGAGGTGAGGGCGTCCTCGAGCTCCGCCTCGGCGGGGGTGCCGGCGCTCTGCTCCTGCGACTCCTGGGACACGTCGTGACCTGCTTTCCTCGAAGACCTTCGATCATGGACACGCGGGCCGGTCCTCGACCGGCCCCCACGGCGGACACCCGCCGGCGGTGGCGGCTAGCTGCCGAAGACCCACAGCGTGACCTGGCCGATGACGAAGTCGATCGCCGTCACGAAGGCCATCACCACCACCACGAACACCAGGACGACGGACGTGTAGGTGAACAGCTCCGACCGCGTCGGCCGCACGACCTTCTTGAGCTCGGCGACGACCTGGCGCAGGAACAGCGCGATCCGGGCGAACAGGCCGCCGCGGCCGTCCCCCTGCGGTGCGCTGCGGACCGCGTGCGCACCGTCGGCGGCAGCGCCGCCGGCGCCCGACGCCGCAGCGGGTGCGGATTCGCTCACAGATCAGTCCCTACGTCTCGTGGTGGTCAGGCCCAGCGCCGGCGCCGGGCCGGCCACCTCTCGGTGCCTGACTGGCGTGGAGGCAACCCGACCGACCTGGGGCCGACCGGGTTGCCGCGTGCGCAGGGCAGGCGAGACTCGAACTCGCAACCGCCGGTTTTGGAGACCGGTGCGCTACCAATTGCGCCACTGCCCTTCGGTGACCGAGCCACGCCGTCCGGCCGGTCGAGCACCCAGGATACCGCCCCGGTGGGCACGACCGATCATGGCGGACGTCAACCACCGAGGAAGCACTGTACGCGAGACCGACCCACGGGTCGAACCCCGTCGCGTGCCAAGATGGGCGGCGTGACCGCCACCACACCCGCCACCCCGTCCGCCGACCGCCCGCGGGTCTCCGCCCGCCTGGCCGCCATCGCCGAGTCCGCGACGCTCGCGGTCGACGCGAAGGCCAAGGCCCTCAAGGCCGCCGGACGTCCCGTGATCGGGTTCGGCGCCGGCGAGCCGGACTTCCCGACGCCGGACTACATCGTCGAGGCGGCGGCCGCGGCGACGCGCGACCCCGCCAACCACCGGTACTCCCCGGCCGCCGGCCTGCCCGCGCTGCGCGAGGCGATCGCCGCCAAGACCCTGCGCGACTCCGGGTACGAGGTGTCCCCCGGTCAGGTGCTGGTGACCAACGGCGGCAAGCAGGCGGTGTACCAGGCCTTCGCCGCCGTCGTGGACCCGGGCGACGAGGTGCTGCTCCCGGCCCCGTACTGGACGACGTACCCCGAGGCCATCCGGCTGGCCGGCGGCGTACCGGTGGAGGTCTTCGCGGGTGTCGACCAGGGCTACCTCGTCACCGTCGAGCAGCTCGAGGCCGCGCGCACCGACCGCACGAAGGCGCTGCTGTTCTGCTCGCCGTCCAACCCGACCGGTGCCGTGTACTCCCCCGAGCAGACGGCCGAGATCGGCCGCTGGGCGCACGAGCACGGGATCTGGGTCCTGACCGACGAGATCTACGAGCACCTGACCTACGACGACGCGCAGTTCACCCCGATCGTGCGCGCCGTTCCCGAGCTGGCGGACACCACGATCGTGCTCAACGGGGTCGCGAAGACCTACGCGATGACCGGGTGGCGGGTCGGCTGGATGATCTCCCCCGCCGACGTCACCAAGGCGGCGACCAACCTGCAGTCTCACCTGACCTCCAACGTGGCCAACGTGTCGCAGCGCGCGGCGATCGCGGCGCTGACCGGTGACCTGTCCGCGGTCGACGCGATGCGGACCGCGTTCGACCGTCGACGGCGGACCATGGTCCAGATGCTGTCGGCGATCGACGGCGTCGTGTGCCCGACCCCGCAGGGGGCGTTCTACGCCTACCCGAGCGTGGAGGGGCTGCTGGGCCGGACGGTCCGCGGCACCACCGTCACGACGTCGGCGGACCTGGCGGCGGTGATCCTCGAGCACGCCGAGGTCGCCGTCGTGCCCGGCGAGGCGTTCGGGCCGAGCGGGTTCCTGCGGCTGTCCTACGCGCTCGGGGACGACGACCTGGCCGAGGGTGTCGGACGCATCCAGCGGCTGCTGGCCGAGGCGTCCTGACGGTCGACCGGGCCGGCACACCGGCCGCCGTGCGCGACCTGGCCCTGCTCCCCAAGGCGCACCTGCACCTGCACTTCACCGGCTCCCTGCGCACCTCGACCCTCGCCGAGCTCGCGGACGCCGCGGGGGTGCGCGTGCCCGCGGCGCTGCTGGACGGCGACCCGCTCGACCTCCCGCCGGGCGACCGCGGCTGGTTCCGGTTCCAGCGCCTGTACGACGCCGCCCGTGCGTGCGTGCGGTCCGAGGCCGCGATGCGCCGGATCGTCCACGAGGCGGCCCAGGACGACGCCGCCGAGGGCTCCCACCGGCTGGAGATCCAGGTGGACCCGACGTCCTACGCGCCGTTCGTCGGCGGCGTGACCCCCGCCCTGGAGATCGTGCTGGACGCCGCCCGGGAGGCGACGGGCGCCACCGGGGTCGAGGTCGCCGTGATCGTGGCCTCGTCCCGGATGCGCCACCCGCTCGAGGCCCGCACGCTCGCGCGGCTGGCCGCTCGGCACGCGGGGCACGGCCCGGGTGAGGTCGTCGGGTTCGGCCTGAGCAACGACGAGCGACGCGGGGACACCGCGGACTTCGCCCCCGCCTTCGCCATCGCGCGGGCGGCCGGGCTCGCGTCGGTGCCGCACGGCGGCGAGCTGCTCGGCGCCCGGCACGTCGAGGAGGTCCTGGAGCACCTGCGCCCGGACCGGCTGGGGCACGGCGTGCGCGCGGCCGAGGACCCGTACCTGCTCGGCCGCCTGGTGGACGACGGCGTCGCGCTCGAGCTGTGCCCCGCGTCGAACGTCTCCCTCGGGGTGTTCGCCGACCCGTCGCTGGTCCCGCTGCGCGCGCTCGTGGACGCCGGGGCGACGGTGGCGCTCGGCGCCGACGACCCGCTGCTCTTCGGGTCCCGCCTCGTCGCGCAGTACGAGGCGGCGCGGGCGGTGCACGGGTTCAGCGACCCCGAGCTCGCCGACCTCGCGCGCGCGTCCATCCGCGCGTGCCTGGCCTCGCCGGCCAGCCGGCGCCGGATGCTGGCCGCGGTGGACGAGTGGCTGGCCGCCGTCCCGGCGCCCTGACGCCGAGGGGGGTTGACGTCCGCCCCGCGCACCGTCACTGTATCAATCACTCGATACATTGATTCACCGCGGAGGTCCGCCATGGCAGGTCCCGGCATTCTCGTCCTGCTCCTCGGGCTGACGGCCCTGGTCGGACTGGTGGTGCTCGTCGTCGTCGCGGTCGCCGGCGTCCGCGCTCCGGCGCCACCGCCGTCCCGTGCCGCCCAGGCCGCGCGACGGCACGCCGCCGTGGTGCACGCCCTGGCGCTCGCCGTCCTCGTGCTGGCCGTGGCGACAGGACCGACGCTGGTCGCCGCACTGCCGGCCAGCCTCGTGCAGGGGGTTCTCCTCGGGCTGGTCCCGGCGGCCGCCGGCGTCGGCTTCTGCGCCGTCCAGGCGGTCGGCGAGGCGACCTGGCCGCGCCCGTCGGGCACGCTGCGCCGCGCGCCTCTGGTGCGCCGGACGGTGGCCGACGTCGCACCGCGTCGGCTGCGCCGCCTCACCTGGGCGTGGGCGGTGGTACTGGTCGTCACCCTGGTCGCGTGCGGCCTCGTCGCCGACGGCGGCCGGGCGCTGACCCGGCAGTGGGACCTGGGGTCGGCGAGCGCGAGCCCGTTCCCCGGGTGGTTCTACGGGGTGCCGCTGCTCGTGGCGGTGGCGGTCGTGCTGGTCGCGTCCGAGGGGGTGCTCCGGCTGGTCGCGCGACGCCCGGTCGTCTCCGACGCCGACCTGCCGTGGGATCTCGCGCTGCGGCGCCTGTCCGCGCACCGCGCGCTGCGTGGCGCGCAGCTCGTGCTCGCGTGGACCGCGGCCGGTGTCCTGCTCGTGGCCGGCATGGCGATGCACGGGGTCGGGACCGAGTTCGCCGCGGACGGCCTGACGAGCCGCCTGCTGCCCGTGCACCACCTGGGCACGGCGGCGATGCTGCTCGGCGCGGCCGTCGGGGTGGCCGGCCTCGTGGTCGCGCTCGTCCCGGGGCGTGCCGTCGGCGAGCAGGCACCGGTCGTCGCCGCCGGGCTGGATCGGATGCCGGCGTGACCCTCCAGCTGGAGGTGGACCTGGCCTCGGGGGTGCCGCCCTTCGAGCAGGTCCGCTCGCAGGTGCTGGCGCACGTCGCCGCCGGGCGGCTGCGTGCCGGCGACCGGCTGCCGACGATCCGGGCGCTGGCCGGCGACCTGGGCGTGGCGGCCGGCACCGTCGCCCGCGCCTACCGCGAGCTGGAGGCCACGGGCGTGGTGACCACCCGGCGGCGGACCGGGACCGTCGTCGCGGACGGCCGGGCGGCGACCGACGACGCCGTCACCCGCGCGGCGCACGCGCTGGTCAGCCAGGCGCGGGCCGCCGGGCTGGCGGACGCCGAGGTGCTCGACGTCGTGCGTGGTGCGCTGCTGGCGCCGTCACCGCTGCCGGGCGGGCCGTCCGCCCGGTCGGCCGCCGCCCCGGCCGCGGGCTGACCCGGACCGGGCTGACCGGTCAGGTGGGCCCGGTGCCGGACGCGTCAGGCCGCGTCGTCGAGGGCCAGACCCACCAGGACCGGCTCGGGCTCCAGGGTGATGCCGAAGCGGCTCCGCACGCCGTCGCGCACGGTGCGGGCCAGCGCGACCAGCTCGGCGGCCGTGCCCGGCCCGCGGTTGGTCAGCGCGAGGGTGTGCTTGGTGGACAGCGAGACGGGCCCGGGCAGGCCGAAGCCCTTGCCGAACCCCGCGTGCTCGATCAGCCAGGCGGCGCTGGTCTTGACCAGGTCCGGGTCGACCGCACCGAGGCTGGGGCCGGTCGACCGCTCGGGACGTGAGGTCCGCACGCCGAACCGCGGGGCGCCGTCGGGCAGGTCGGCAACCTGCTCCAGCGTCAGCACGGGGTTGGTGAAGAACGAGCCCGCGCTCCAGGTGTCCGGGTCGTCGCCGTCGACGACCATGCCCTTGCCGGCGCGCAGCGCGAGGACGGCGTCACGCACGTCCGCCAGCGGGGCGCGCTCGCCGATCTGGACGCCGAGCCGCCGCGCGAGCTCGGGGTAGGCGACCGGCGCGGACAGCGTGCCCGCGCGCAGCTGCATGGCGACCTCGAGCACGACGTAGCGCGGCGTGGGCCCCCACGGCGACCCCGGCTCGAGCAGCGACCGCTTGAGCAGGGAGGTGCGGTAGCCGAAGGCGAGGTCCACCAGGGGCAGGGTCCGCACCCGCGAGCGCTCGCGGTCCCACACCCGCACGGTGGAGATGACGCCCGAGACCTCCTGGCCGTAGGCGCCGATGTTCTGCACGGGCGCGGCACCGGTCGAACCCGGGATGCCGGACAGCGCCTCGACGCCGACCCAGCCCTCCTGGACCGCGCGCGCCACGAGGGCGTCCCAGTCCTGGCCCGCGGGGACGCGGATGCTCGCCCCGCCGCACGAGTCGGCGGCCTCGACCTCCACGCCATCGCGCACGTCGTGCACGACGACGCCCGCGAAGCCCTCGTCGGCGACCACGAGGTTGGAGCCGCCACCCAGGACGAGCAGGGGCTCGCCGGCGTCGTCGGCGGCACGGACGGCCTCGACGAACGCCTCGGACGAGTCGACCTCGACGTACCGGCCCACCGGTCCGCCCAGGCGCAGCGTCGTCAGGTCGGCCAGCACGACGGTGCGGACGGCGTCGGTGGTCATGCCCACGAGGCTACGCCCGTTGCCCGGCCACCTCCGGGCGAGCCGGCGCGGGTGCCAGCGGGGCCGCCGCCCGGACGACCACGAGCCCGATGACCACCGGGACGGCGATCGCGAGGAGCGCCTGGCGGTACCCGACGTGCTCGGCGAGCAGGCCGAGCAGCGGCGGCCCGGCCAGGAACGCGCTGTAGCCGATCGTCGAGACCACGCTCACCCGGGCCGGCGCCCGCGCGGCGTCGTCGCTCGCGGCGCTCATCCCCACCGGGAAGCCGAGCGCCGCGCCCAGGCCCCACAGCACCACGCCGACCAGGGCGAGCGGCAGCCACGGGACGAGCCCGAAGATCACCAGGCCGACCAGGGACAGCGCGCCGCACAGCCGCAGCACGGCGATCCGCCCGTAACGGTCGAGCAGGCCGGTGCCGAGCAGTCGCATCCCGGTCATGGCGGTGACGAACAGCGCGAAGGTGAGCGCGCCCACCGAGTTGGGCTGGTCGAAGCCGTCGACGACGGCCAGCGCCACCCAGTCGTTGGCGGCGCCCTCGGTGAGCGCGGCGGCGAGCACGACGAGGCCGACGAGGAGCGTGCGCGGCTCGAGCCAGGCGCCGAACGCCTGCCGGGCGCCGGCGGGGCGGGGGGCAGGCGCGTCGCCGTCGGCGCGGGCGGGCTCGCCGTAGCCGGCCGGCAGGAAGGCGCGGATCGACCAGACGACCCCGGCCAGGCTGGCCAGCAGCACCACTGCGAGGTGGGCGATCACCGACGTGCCGATCGCGGCGGCCAGGGCCCCGAGGCCCGCCCCCACGATCGTGCCGAGCGAGAAGCCGGCGTGGTAGCGGGGCATGACCGTCCGGCCGAGGCGCTGCTCGACGAGCGCACCCTCGAGGTTCATCGCCGCGTCCCAGACGCCCGTGCCGACGCCGAACAGCACCAGCCCGGCCCCGACGACGAGCACCTGACCCGCGGCGACCCCGCTGGCCGCCACGAGCAGGCCTGCGACGTTGATCGCGCCGAAGGTCAGCACGGTGCGCGACGCCCCGAGGCGCTGGACCACCAGGCCGGACAGCGGTAGCGCGAGCAGCGACCCGATCGACCCGATCAGCAGCAGCACGCCGACCTGGGCAGCCGACAGGCCCAGCTCGTCCCGGACCGCCGGGATCCGCGCCGCCCAGCTGGCGAAGTTGAAGCCGTTGAGGACGAAGACGAGGAAGACCGCGCGCGAGGCGGCCTGCACGGTGCGGTCGGCGGCGGCCGGGTTGGGGCTCATGGGGTCACCTCGGGGACGGACGACACGGACGACACGGACGGTGCGGAGGCCAGGGGCGGGTGGGCCGGGACCGGCCGGCGGCCGGCGGGACCGCCGCCCGCGGGGGCCGGCGGACGAGCGGCGGTCAGGGCCCCGGCCCGGGCGGCGGGTCTCGTCCCGGGCCGCCTGCCCGGCAGTCGGCCCGGAAGTCGGCCCGGACGCGGCCCGGTCGTCGCGGCTCGCCTCCCGGTCCCGGCGTCCCCACCGGATGGGACCGCACCAGTGTCGCGCACGGCGACCACGCGCGCGGCCGCGGCCCGGGCGTCGCCCGGCCGCGCGACCTGGCCCGCCAGGGCGATGCTGACCACCATCGCGACGGTGATGAGCAGCAGCGCGTGCCGGGCACCGATGGCCTCAGCAGCCAGCCCGAGCAGGGGCGGCGCGGCGAGGTGGGCGAGCGAGGCGAAAGCCGAGACCACCGCGACGCGGCCGGCGGCCCGCAGCGGGTCGTCGGAGGCGGCGGCGAGCCCGATCGGCACCGCGAGCGCCGCCCCCAGGCCCCATGCCGTCACCCCGACGCCCGCCAGCGGCAGGCTGGGCGCCAGGCCGAACAGCAGCAGCCCGCCGAGCGAGACGACCCCCGACAGGCGCAGCACGCGGACGCGACCGAAGCGGTCGATCAGGCTCGTACCGAGGATCCGCACGAGGGTCATCGCGCCGACGAACACGCCGAACACGACCGCGCCGACCGCCTCGGGCTGGGCGAAGCCGTCGACGACGGCGAGTGCGAGCCAGTCGTTGGCCGACCCCTCCGAGAGCGCGGCGGACATGATGACGAGGCCGATCAGCACGGTCCGCCGCTCACGCCAGGCGCCGAGCGCGGTCCGGACGCCTCCGCTGCGGCCGGACACCACCGTGACGTCGGCCGCCGCACCCGGCTCGCTCCCGGCCGCGGCCGCCGGACCGGCGGCCGCGGCCCGGGCGGCGAGCGTGCGCGCCGGGAGGGTGTCGAGGACGACGTGCGGGATGGCGGCGAGCCGCCACACCAGGCCCACCACGGCCGTGCCCACGAACTGCCCGAGCAGGCTCACCCCGAGCTGCGCCATCGCGGCCCCGATCAGGGAGCCGACCACGGCGCCCACCGAGAACGCCGCGTGGAACTGCGGCAGCACGGTCCGACCCAGGCGCCGCTCGACACCGGCCGACTCGACGTTGAGCGGCACGTTGCCGATCGAGAACGACACGCCGTTGAGGAAGACGCCCAGCGCGAGCAGCGGCACGACGCCGATGGTCGGACCCACCGCGAGCAGGACGTAGGCGAGCGTGAAGCCCGCCGTCGAGAGCAGCATCGCGACGCGACCGCCCCACCGGGTGACGACGAGGCCCGCCACGGCGACGGTGACCAGGGCGCCGACCGCACCGGCGAGGAGCACGGCACCGAGCTCGCTCGGGGACATCCCCAGCGCGTCGCGCACCGACGGCAGCCGGGTGAGCCAGCTGGAGAACATCAGTCCGCTGAGCATGAACAGGCCCATCAGGCCCCACCTCGCGCGAGCGACCTCGTGGTCCGTCGGGGCGTCCGGGACGGGCCGGGCGTGCATCATGCGGCTCCAGCAGGCAGAAGAGGGTGTCGGCGCTGCGCCCGGTCCGGGCGGCGCGCGGATCGAATCGATTCGACCCCGTGGGTGAAGTGTGTCTGTACGCTGACCGCGGCGTCAAACGGATTCCGCCACCGGTGCCGTCGGCGGGTGCACCCGCCCGCACGCCGAGCAACGGACCGGACCTGGACGTGAGGACCGGCACACCCCGGAGGTGACGGAATGACCCGCCCGACGCTGGCCGACGTCGCCGCCGAGGCAGGCGTGTCCGTCTCCACCGCCTCACTGGCCTTCTCCGGTGCCGGACCGATCGCCTCCGCGACCCGGGACCGGGTGCTGGCGGCGGCCGCACGGCTGTCCTACGCCGGCCCGAACCCGCTCGGTCAGCAGCTGCGCAGCGGGCGGTCCGGCATCGTCGGCGTCGTCGTCGGCGACCGCCTGCGGCGCAGCTTCCGCGACCCGGTCTCGACCCAGATGCTCGACGGTCTCGCCCAGGCGCTCAGCGAGCAGAACCTGGGGCTGCTGCTGGTCCCCTCCGAGGCCGGCGAGGTGCCGCCGCTGGTGCAGCACACGGCCATGGACGCCGCCGTCGTGGTGCTCGCCAACGGCCCGGACGACGACGTCGTCCTCGCCCTGACCCGGCGCGGCATCCCGGTGGTGTCCATCGAGGGCGAGATCGGGGACGACCCCCGGCGCCCCGGTGCGGCCACGACCAACGTGGGCATCGACGACCGGGGCGGGACCGCCCTGCTCGTGCGCGAGCTGCTCGGCCTGGGCCACCGCCGGTTCGGCGTGGTGGCCCTGCCCTACGGTCACGACCGTCGCCTGGGCGCGCCGGACGTCGACGGCGAGGTCAGCGCCCGGTACGCGCACACCCGTCGCCGCCTGGCCGGGATCGCCGACGCCGGCGTCGTCCCGGAGGTGGTCGTCGAGACACCGGCCTCGCTGGTCGAGCACGGGCGCAGCGCCGGGCACCAGATCCTCAGCCGGCCCGATCCGCCGACCGCGGTCGTCGCACTCAGCGACCTGCTGGCCTCGGGCGTCGTGCTGGCCGCGCGGGAGCTGGGCCTGCGCGTGCCCGAGGACGTGTCGGTGGCCGGCTTCGACGGCATCGACCTGCCGTGGCTCGCGCCGGACGTGCTGACGACGGTGCACCAGCCGCTCGCGGACAAGGGCCGCCTCGCCGGCGAGGCCGCCGTCGAGCTGGCCGCGGGGCGTCCCGTGGACGAGGTCGTGCTCCCGGTCGACCTGCAGCCCGGGACGACGACCGGCCCACCGCCGCGGCGGTGAGCGACCGCGTGAGCGCCGTCAGGCCAGCCGGACGACCGCCTGGGCCTTGCCGAGCACGCGCGTCCCGTCGCAGGTCACGGTGAGGTCGACGCGTGCGGTGCCGGCCTGCGCGTCGAGGGCGCCGACGGTGGCGGTGACGTCGACGGATGCAGCACCCGGGTCGGGCACCGGGACGGGGCGGGTGAACCGCACCCCGTAGTCCAGGACCGCGCCGGGGTCACCGGCCCAGTCGGCGACGACGGTGACGGCGGCGCCCATGGTCCACATGCCGTGCGCGATGACCCCCGGCAGGCCGACCTCGGTCGCGACGCGGTCGCTCCAGTGGATGGGGTTGAGGTCCCCGCTGGCCCCCGCGTAGCGGACCAGCCGGGCGCGGTCCACCGTGAGGGTGCCGGTGGCGACGACCTGACCCACCGTGAGGTCGGCCACCGCCGGACGCGCGCCGGGAGCCCCCGGGGCGGTCGTGGGCTCGGTGCTCATGCGGACTCCCCCCGGACGGCGAGGGTGGACACCACGGTGGCGACCGGAGCGCCGTCCTCGGCCGCGATCTCCGCGCGGGTGGTCACCATCGACAACCCGGCACGCTCGGTGATCGCGTCGACGTGCAGCACGGTCACCAACCGGTCACCGGCCGTGATGGGGCGGTGGTGGGTGAACCGCTCCTCGGCGTGCACCACGCGGCTGAAGTCGACCCCGGCCTGCGGGTCGGCGACATACGCCTGCTCGGCCCGCTGCGCGACCACGACGGCGAACGTCGGCGGGGCGACGACGTCCGCGTACCCCAGCGAACGAGCGACGCCGACGTCGCGGTGCGCCTCGTGGGCGGCACCGACGGCGTCGGCGAAGTCTCGGATCTTCTCCCGACCGACCTCGTAGGGCTCGCTCGGGGGGTACACGCGGCCCGCGTACTGCGGGTTGACCGCCATGTCGGCGACCGGGGTCAGCGGGTCTCGCGGTGCAGCGTGTGCTTGCCGTCGCGCGGGCAGAACTTCGACAGCTCGAGGCGGTCGGGGTTGTTGCGACGGTTCTTCTTGGTGATGTAGTTCCGCTCCTTGCAGTCCACGCACGCGAGCGTGATCTTCGGGCGGACGTCCTGGGACTTGCTGGCCACTTCGGAGCCCTCTTTCACATCACACGCCGCGCGAGCGGCGCTTGGTCTGTTCGGCGCGTCGCCGGCCGGCCGACGCGCGTTCGCTACACATCGGTAGCGGGGGCGGGACTCGAACCCGCGACACCACGATTATGAGCCGTGTGCTCTAACCACCTGAGCTACCCCGCCAGGTCACGGGTCGAGGGCCGACGCATGTGCGCCGGCCCTCGACCTGCACCAGAGCCCCGAAAGGGAATCGAACCCTTGACCTTCTCCTTACCATGGAGACGCTCTGCCGACTGAGCTATCGGGGCAGCGCGGACCAGGTTACACGCCCCGGGGGGTGCTGGCGAAATCCCGGTGCGTGGCCTGCGCCACGCCCGTGCACCCCGCGCCGGGACCCCGACGAGCGACCGGGTCGCAGCCGGTGCGTCGGCCGGGTGGCAGCCGGTGCGGAACGCCTGCGGGCCCCCGGGGCGCCACCGGCCCGTGGCACGACGACGGGGCGCCCTCGTCGAGGACGCCCCGTTCGCGGTGGCGGGTGAGGGATTCGAACCCCCGTAGGCGTTGCCAGCTGATTTACAGTCAGCCCCCTTTGGCCACTCGGGTAACCCGCCGTGCGCTCTCGCCGGACCCGTGGACCCGGCGGCGAGTGCGGATGGAAGGATAGCAACACATCGAGGGGTCCGAGGAACCGGCCCCCGGCCGGCATCCCGAGCACCACACCGAGCAGCACCCGAGTGCCACACCGAGCACCACCCGAGCACCACCCGACCAGCACCCGACCAGCACTGGAGGAGTCATGGCGAGCGAGTCGTCGTTCGACGTCGTGAGCAAGGTCGACCGGCAGGAGGTCGACAACGCCCTGAACCAGGCCACCAAGGAGATCGCCCAGCGGTACGACTTCAAGAACGTCGGGGCGTCGATCGCCTGGAGCGGTGAGTCGATCGTGATGACGGCCAACTCGGCCGAGCGGGTCATGGCGGTGCTGGACGTGTTCCAGACCAAGCTCATCAAGCGCGGGATCTCGCTCAAGGCGCTGGACACCGGCGAGCGCGAGCCGCAGCTGTCCGGCAAGGAGTACCGCCTGGCGGCCACCGTCAAGGAGGGCCTGAGCACCGAGGACGCGAAGAAGATCGGCAAGATCGTCCGCGACGAGGGACCCAAGGGCGTCAAGACGCAGATCACGGGCGACGAGATGCGGGTGTCGGCCAAGAGCCGCGACGACCTGCAGGAGGTCATCGCGCTGCTCAAGGGCAAGGACCTGGACGTCGCGCTGCAGTTCGTCAACTACCGCTAGCACCGCCGACGCCGGACGACGCCGCCCCGCGCACCCCGTGCACAGCCTTCGGGTGCGCCCCGGACGTGCGGGCGTCGTCGTCCCGCGACGCCGGCGGGACGGCCGGCGGCGGCCGTCAGTACAGCGGCGGGCTGACCTGCGGGCCGCCGAGGGGACCGGCGCCGGGCCCGCCGGCCATGGCCTCGAGCCGGGCGATCCGGTCAGCCATGGGCGGGTGGGTCGCGAACATCTTGCCCATGCCCGCCCCCCGGAACGGGTTGGCGATCATCAGGTGCGAGACGTCGACCAGGTCACGGTCCTGCGGCAGCGGTGCACGCTGCGTCCCGTGCTCCAGCTTGCGCAGGGCCGAGGCCAGGGCGAGCGGGTCCCCGGTGAGCCGGGCGCCGTCCTCGTCCGCGTCGTACTCCCGGGTCCGGCTGATCGCCATCTGCACGAGCATCGCCGCGAACGGGGCCAGCAGCGCCATGGCGAGCGCCGCGAGCGGGTTGCCGCCGCGCTCGCGGCTGCCGCCGAAGAACATGAGGAACTGCGCGAACGAGGTGATCAGCCCCGCCACCGCGGCGGCCACGGAGGACGTCAGGATGTCCCGGTTGTACACGTGCATGAGCTCGTGGCCGAGCACGCCGCGCAGCTCCCGCTCGGTGAGCAGGTCGAGGATGCCCTCGGTGCAGCACACCGCCGCGTTGCGCGGGTTGCGGCCGGTCGCGAACGCGTTCGGCGCGTCGGTCGGTGACAGGTACAGCCTCGGCATGGGCTGGCGCGCCTGGGTCGAGAGCTCGCGCACGATCCGGTACATCTGCGGCGCCTCGAGCTCGCTGACCGGGTAGGCCCGCATGGACCGGATCGCGATCTTGTCCGAGTTCCAGTAGCCGTAGGCGGTCCCGAGCAGGCCGATGGCAGCGAAGACGAGGAACAGGCTGCTGCTCCCGCCCCCGACGAGGGCGTAGAGGCCCAGCAGCACCGCCCACATGACGCCGAACAGCGCGGCGGTCTTCAGACCGTTGTAGTGGCGACGACCCATGGACGCAGTTCTCCCTCCGCGGCGGGACGTCCCGCCGACCGCTGTGCTGCCCCGACCAACGCGGCACCGGCCGCAGGCGTTCCCGTACCCTGTGCCCGCCGCCCCGCCGGGCGCGCGCACCCTTGGCCCACCGTCCCCCGGAGCCCCCCATGCGCACCACCCGTGTCGTCGTCCTCGCCCTGTCCGGCGTGCTGGCCCTCGGCGCGTGCGCCCCCGTCGAGGAGGGGGGCCAGGCCCCGGCGCCGTCGGGCACCGCGACCACCGACGACGACGCGCTGCCGACCCTCACCGAGGGCGTGCTCACGGTCGGCACCTCCGACCCGGCCTACGAGCCGTGGGTGTCCGGCAACGACCCGAGCAGCGGCGAGGGCTTCGAGTCGGCCGTCGCGTACGCGGTGGCCGAGCAGCTCGGCTTCGCCGCGGACGACGTCGAGTGGGTGCCGGTGACGTTCGACCAGATCATCGCCCCCGGTGCCAAGTCGTTCGACATCGCGATCAACCAGGTGTCGATCAGTGACGAGCGGCGCGAGAACCTCGACTTCTCCTCGAGCTACTACGACACCGCGCAGGCCGTGGTCACGGTGGAGGGCTCCCCCGTCGCCGGCGCGACGTCGCTGGCCGAGCTCGCCGACGCCCGGATCGGCGCGATGGTCGCGACGACGAGCGCGCAGGTGGCCACCGACACGATCGCGCCCAGCAGGCCCGTCCAGCTCTTCAACGACAACGACCAGGTCAAGCAGGCGCTGACCGCCGGCCTGGTCGACGCCATCGTGGTGGACCTGCCCACCGCCCTGTACATCACCGCGGCCGAGCTCGACGGCGGCGTCCTGGTCGGCCAGCTGCCGCCCGGGGACTCCCCCGACCAGCTCGGGCTGGTGCTCGACAAGGACAGCCCGCTGACCGAGCCGGTCACCGAGGCCGTCGACGCGCTGCGCGCGGACGGGACGCTGGCGGACCTCGAGGCGCAGTGGCTCACCGAGTCCGCGGGCGCCCCCGTCCTGAAGTGACCCGGCCGGGGTGGACGCCGTCGCCGGTCCAGGTCGACCGGCTGGCGTACCGGCGCCGGCAGTCGGTCCGGTCCACCGCCGTCGCGGTCGCCAGCACCGCCGCCGTGGTCGCGGTCGCGGTGCTCGTCCTGACGAGCTCGCCCGGGTGGCCGCGGGTGCGGCAGTCCTTCCTCGACCCGCAGGTGGCGCTGGAGTCCGTGCCGCGCGTGCTCGAGGGGCTGTGGCTCAACGTGCGGATCATGGTGGTGGCCGCGGTGGTGATCCTCGTCGTGGCGCTCGCCCTGGCCATCGCCCGGACGCTGCGCGGGCCGGTGTTCTTCCCGCTGCGGGCCGCCGCGACCGCCTACGTCGACATCTTCCGCGGGCTGCCGCTGATCCTGGTCCTGCTGCTCGTGGGGTTCGGCCTGCCGGGCCTGCGGCTGCAGGGCATCCCGACGTCCGCGGTGGTGCTCGGTGGCCTCGCGCTGGTGCTGACCTACTCGGCGTACGTCGCCGAGGTCTTCCGGGCCGGCATCGAGTCCGTGCACCCGTCGCAGGTCGCCGCCGCCCGCTCGCTGGGGCTGAGCCGGGGGCAGACCATGCGGACCGTCGTGCTGCCGCAGGCGGTGCGCCGGGTGGTCCCGCCGCTGCTCAACGACCTGGTCTCGCTGCAGAAGGACTCCGGCCTGATCTCGATCCTCGGCGCCATCGACGCCGTCCGGGCCGCCCAGATCTCCACCGCCCAGTACGCCAACTTCACGCCCTACGTCGTGGCCGGGGTGCTGTTCGTGCTGCTCACGATCCCGCTGACGCGCCTCACCGACGCCCTGGCCCGCCGGGGCGGCTGGGCCGGCGCCACCAGCGGCCTGGCCGGCGCCGGGGAGCTGCGATGACCGCGCCGTCGTCCACGCCGGCATCCGGGCCGGCCACCCTGCCCGGCTCGGCGGACCGCTCCGGCGACGCGCCGCTGCTGGACGTGCGCGGCGTGCGCAAGGCGTTCGGGGACCACGTCGTGCTGGACGGCGTCGACCTCGCCGTCGACGCCCACCGGTGCGTGGTGCTGATCGGCGCCTCCGGCTCCGGCAAGTCGACGCTGCTGCGGACCGTGGACCTGCTCGAGGAGGTCGACGACGGGGTGATCCTGCTCGAGGGCGACGACATCACCGACCCCCGGCGCGACGCCGACGCCGACCGCGCCCGGATGGGGATGGTGTTCCAGTCCTTCAACCTGTTCCCGCACATGCGGGTGCTCGACAACGTCACCCTCGCCTCGCGGCTGGTGCACCGGGTCCCCCGCCGGGCCGCGCAGGAGCGGGCGCGCGAGATGCTCGAGCGCGTCGGACTGGCCGACCGGGCCGGCGCCTTCCCGGACGAGCTGTCCGGCGGTCAGCAGCAGCGCGTGGCGATCGCCCGGTCCCTGGTGCACTCGCCCCGGCTGCTGCTGCTGGACGAGGTGACCAGCGCCCTGGACCCCGAGCTCGTCGGCGAGGTGCTGGACCTGCTCGGCGAGCTCAAGGCCGAGGGCATGACCATGGTGGTGGCGACCCACGAGATGGGCTTCGCGCGGCACGTCGCCGACGAGGTGTGCTTCCTGCACGCCGGGCGGGTGCACGAGCGGGGGACGCCCGAGCAGGTGCTCGGCTCGCCGCGGCAGCCGCGCACGCAGGAGTTCCTGCGGCGGATCACCGGGGCCGGCCGGGCCTGACCGGCGCCGGCCGGGCCCGACGGCGGCGGCCCGCTCAGGCGCCCGGGCGCTCCCCGCGCGCGATCGCGGTCATCTCCTCGCGGGGCACGACCTTGACCCGCTCGCGCCCGGCGGCCTCGCCCAGGGACCGCTCGTACGCGTCCAGCACCTGCCACTGCGCCCAATCGACGACCGGCACCCCGCGCGCGGTCAGGAAGTCGGTGACGGCCTGCGGCTCCGGCTCGACGGCGGTGCGCAGGTCCGGCGCCTGCCCGCCGTCCCCGGCGAGCACGTCCTCGACGAGGTGGCGCACCGTCTCGGTGGCGTCGGACTTGGTGTGCCCGATCAGGCCCACCGGGCCGCGCTTGATCCACCCGGTGGCGTACACGCCCGCGACGACGTCACCGTCCACGTCGACGACCCGGCCGGCGCGGTTCGGGATGACGCCCGCGGCGTCGTCGAAGGGGATGTCCACCAGGGGCGAGCCGAAGTAGCCGACCGCCCGGTAGACCGCCTGGACCGGCCAGTCGTGGTGCTCCCCGGTGCCGCTCGCGGTGCCGTCGCCGTTCAGGGCGGTGCGTTCGGTGCGCAGGCCGACCACGTGCCCGTCCTCACCGAGCACCTCGACCGGGCGGTGCAGGAAGTGCAGGTGGATGCGTCGGCTCGCGGTGAGCTCCTCGGGCTCCTTCAGCGTCCAGTCGGTGAGGGTCTTGACGACCTGCTTGGTCTGGTTGGAGGAGTGGATGGCGGCCATCGAGCCGTCGTCGAAGTCGAAGTCCTCGGGGTAGACGACGATGTCGACGTCCGGCACGTGACCCAGCTCCCGCAGCTCGAGCGGGGAGAACTTGACCTGGGCCGGGCCGCGGCGGGCGAAGACGTGCACGTCCGTGACCGGCGACGCCTTGAGCGCCTCGTAGACGTTGGCCGGGATCTCGGTCGGCAGCAGGTCGTCGGCGTGCTTGGCCAGGATCCGGGCCACGTCGAGCGCGACGTTGCCCGCGCCCAGCACGGCGACCTCGCGGGCCCCCAGCGGCCAGGTGCGCGGGACGTCGGGGTGGCCGTCGTACCAGGAGACGAAGTCGGCGGCGCCCAGGGACTCGGGCAGGTCGATGCCGGGGATGTCGAGCGCGGCGTCCCGGATCGAGCCGGTCGAGAAGATGATCGCGTCGTAGAACTGGCGCATGTCCTCGAGCTTGAGGTCCACGCCGTAGTCCACGTTGGCGAGCAGCCGGATGTCCCCACGGTCCAGCACCTTGTGCAGGGCGACGATGATCTGCTTGATGCGCGGGTGGTCGGGGGCGACGCCGTACCGGACCAGGCCGAAGGGGGCGGGCAACCGCTCGAGGAGGTCGATGCTGACGTCCAGCTCCGTCTTCGACAGGATGTCGGCGGCGTAGATGCCGGCGGGACCGGCGCCGACGACGGCGACGCGCAGGGGTCGGGTGCTCACGAGCGGGGACCTTCCGGGTCGGGGACTCCCGCCGGCGCAGGTCCGACGCGAGCGCGGTGGCGTGCGGCCGGGCGGGGTTCTCACCCGCGAGTCTACGGCGTGAGGTGAGGGAAGCCTTACGACGGCGGGTGTGACGCCGGACCACCCGCTGGCGTGGCGAGGCGGCCGCGGCGCCGCGGGGACTAGGTTCACCCGGTGAGCTCGACCCGCGGCACCGATCCCGCCGTCTCCACGCCGGTGCCCGCACCGGCCCTGCCCGACCGCACCGGGCTGGCCCTCGGCGCCGGCGCGTACCTGCTGTGGGGCGTCCTGCCGCTCTACTTCCCGCTGCTGCAGCCGGCGGGCGCGGTGGAGATCATCGGGCACCGCATCGTCTGGTCGCTGGGCTTCTGCGTGCTGCTGCTGGTGGCCACCCGCACCTGGGGCACGTTCGTCCGGGTGCTGCGCACGCCCCGCACCCTCGGGCTGCTCGCCGTGGCCGCCGTCCTCATCGCGGTGAACTGGACGGTCTACGTGTACGGCGTGCTGACCGACCAGGTGGTCGACGCCGCCCTCGGGTACTTCATCAACCCGCTGGTCACCGTGCTGCTCGCGGTCTTCGTGCTGGGTGAGCGGCTGCGGCGCGCGCAGTGGGTGGCGCTGGCCTGCGGGACGGTCGCCGTGGTGGTGATCACGGTCGGCTACGGCCGGCTGCCGTGGATCGCGCTGTCGCTGGCCTTCAGCTTCGGGCTGTACGGGCTGATCAAGAACCGCGCCGGGCGGACGGTCCCGGCGGTCACCAGCCTGGCGGTCGAGACGCTGGTGCTGCTGCCGTTCGCGTCGGCGTACCTGGTGGTCCTGGCGGCGAACGGCACGGGCAGCTTCGGGGCGCACGGCACCGGGCACGTGGTCGCACTCGTCTCCAGCGGTGTGGTCACCGCGGTGCCGCTGCTGATGTTCGGCTCGGCGGCGCGCCGGCTGCCGCTGTCGGTGGTCGGGATGCTGCAGTACATCGCGCCGACCATGCAGTTCATCATCGGCGTCGTGGTGCTGGGCGAGCAGATGCCGACGGCGCGCTGGGTCGGGTTCGGACTCGTGTGGGTCGCCCTCGTCCTGCTGACCGCCGACGGGCTGCGCACGGGCCGGGCCGAGGCCCTCGCCCGGCGGACCGCGGCACGCGCCGCGGCCTGACCGGCCGGCGGACCCACCCCGGGCCCCGGCCGCCGACCGCGGGCTCACGCCAGGCGGGCGCCCGCCTGGATCGCGCGGATCTCGTCCAGGGTCCCGCGCAGCTGCTTCGCCGTGCAGGTCCCGGTCAGCTGGACGACGTCGACGGCGGCCCCGTGGTCGACGACGGTGAGGCGGGCCGCCTGCACGAGGCCGCCGAGCTGGGGGTGCTCGAAGGCACCCTCGATGCGGAAGCCGGGCAGCCCCAGCACGTCGAGCTCGGCCCGGCCCAGCTCGGCGTACCCCGACAGCGGCGCGATGCTGGCCAGCACCGCCTCGATCGCGTCGGCGAGGGTGCGTCCGGGGCCGAAGCGCGTGACCGAGACACCGACGAGCGGCTGGAAGCTGCGCGGCGGCACCCGCTTGGCGACCGCGAGCACGACCCCCGGCGCGACCAGCGGCACCCAGGCGCCGGGGTGGTCGAGCTCGATCGAGGGGAAGGCGGGGAAGGCCTCGCTGGGGAACCGCGCGGTCCCGGTCATCGGCCGGTCACCCGGTCGACACCGCCCGGGACGGCCGGGGCCCACGGGCTGACGGCCGGCGTGGTGAGCGCCGTCGGCGGTTCGACGGCGGTGGCCGTGGCACCCGTGCCGGCGCCCGTCGCGAGCTCGGTGACGGTGAACGCGTGGCCGCCGAACCCGACCGTCGCGCCCACCCGCAGCCGGACGCGCTCCTCGGGGACGCAGAAGATCTGCTGCCCGTCGGGCAGCGTCACGACGGTGCCGTTGGTGGACCGGCGGTCGACCACCCAGGCGCCGGACGTGTCGACGCCGAGCGCGAGGTGGGTCTTGGACACGGAGCGGTCGGGATCGTCCACGGCGACCAGTGTGCCCGGTGACTCCCCCGACCGCTCCACCGGGTCGCGCCCGACCAGGGCGTGGCCGGCGACGGTCACCGTGCGGCCGTCGAGGAGCACGACCTCGACCCAGGGCCCGGCGGGGCGCTCGGCAGGTGCCGCCGTCCTCGCGCCGGCGGGTCCGTCGGCGAGCGGTGGCCGGGGCACGGGCACGACCGGGGCGACCGGCACCCGCGGGACCGGGGACGCCTGGAGCCGGGCGGCGAGCGGCACGCGGGTCGGGACGGTGAGCGTCGCCGACCGCGGCACCGGCCCCGCGGGCCTGGGCTCGGGCAGCAGGCCGGCCGCCGTGGCCGCGGCCGGGGGCGCCGCCGGGGTGGGCGGCGGCCCGGTCGGTTCGGGCCGGGCGGCCGGGAGGGGCCGCTCGGTGGCGGTCGGTGCCGGCTCCGCGTGGCGTGCGTCGATCACCACGGTGCCGTCGGCGAGGTCGGACCAGCCCCGCACCAGCGCACCGACATGACCCACGGGGGCACCGGTCCGTGCGGAGACGGTGCGCAGGCCCTGGACCCGCTTGCCGACGGTCCAGCCGCGGGCGGCGTCGCTCCACGCCTGCACCGCGAGGGTCACGACGCCGATCACGGCGCCGGCGAGCACCAGCGCGGCGCGCACGCCGAGGCGGGGCCCGGCGGCACCGGCCAGCAGGGGCAGCGCCCCGCCCAGCACGGCGAGGACGCCCGGGAGCAGCACCGCCGCGTCGACGAGGTGGGCGGCCACCCGCCGGCCGGTCGGGGCGGGGACGGTGCCGGCGAGCGGCGTCGGGACCGTCCCCCGGGCGGGGGCGGGGAAGGCCGGTGCGGGCGCCCCGGGGACGGCGGCGTACGGGTGCGGTGTCATGACTCTCCGTCCCGGGGCGTGCGCCGCCGGGCTCGTGGGGTGGGGTGGACGGTCAGGTCGATGTGGTCGACGGTCAGGTCGGCGCTGTCGTCGGCGCGCGCGCCGGCCGGGACGCCGGGGGTCGTGTGCGGTCCGCGACGGCCGACCCCGCGGGGGTGGTCGCGGGGGTGGTCGCGGGGCCCGGTGCTCGCGGGACGGTCGCGGGCCGCCGTCGCACGGTGCCGGGTGCGGGCCTCGGGCCGGGTGGGTGGGACGGGCCGCGCCGAGGTGGTGCCCACGCCCGCCCGACCGGGCCGGCGCCGCAACGACGCGGTCGACCACCGGGCGCGCAGGCGCCGGCTGCGCGGCACGGCGGCGCGCAGCTCGGCGACGGCGGCGTCGACACCGGCCCAGAAGCCGTCCACCTCGGCGTCCGCGGGGCGGCCGGGCGCGAACACCACGGCGTCCGCCCGACCGGCCAGACCGGCGAGCGGCGCCCCGGCCGGGCCGGCGCCCCGGGCCAGCACCTGAGCCGCCTCGCGCCGGGTGCCGCCGGAAAGGACGGGCAGGGCGAGGTCGGCGGCGGCGTCGAGCACCTCCTCCCATCCCCCGACGACGCGGTCGACGGGGTCGTCGGCGGTGCGCCGGCGCCGCCGCCGACGGGCCCGCAGGGCCGCGAGCAGCAGAGCCGGTGCCAGCACGAGGACCAGCGGGGCGCCCGCGACGGCCAGGACCGTCGCGGCCCGCTGCCAGGCCGGGGCGACGTCGTCGCCGGGTGAGGGGTCCTCCGTGCGCGGCTGCTCCGTCTCCTCCTCCGGCGGCACGACCGGCTCCTCGGCCGGCGGCGGAGGCTGGACGACCTGCGGCTCGGGCTCGGCCTGGTCCTGCGGGGTGCGGTCGTCGGGGGTGCGGCTCTCGTCCGGCGTCGGGTCGAAGGGCACCCAGCCGTGGCCCGCGAACGCGATCTCGACCCACGCCTCGGCGTCACCACCGGTCAGCGTGACGTCGCCGCCGTCGTCGGGGTCCGGGCGCAGGCCGAGCACCACCCGGGCCGGCAGCCCCAGCTCGCGCGCCATCAGGGCCATCGCCGAGGCGTACTGCTCGCTGTCGCCGACCATGAGCTCACCGCTGAGCAGCGAGGTGATGCGGTCGGCACCGTGGCCGGACAGCGACGGGTGGTCGCCGGCCTCGGCGATGCCGTGGCTGAACCAGCCCCGCTCGGCCAGTCCCGCCTCGAGCGCACGGGCGACCTCCAGCGGCGTGGTCGCGCGGCCGGCCATCTCCTGCGCCACCAGGCCGACGACGTCGGGCACACCGGTGACCGGGGGCAGGTCGACGTCGGCGGCGGCCGCGGCGCCGATGGCGGCGTCGTCCGGCACGGTGGGCACGGTGGCGGCGAGTGCGTACCGGGCCCCGTCGGGGACGCCGCCGATCAGCACGGCCGCGTCGGTCGCCTCGTTGACGCGCAGCCGGTCGGCGAGTGCGCCGGACCCGACGCCGGTGCCGGTGCCGGTGCCGGTGCCGGTGAAGTCGATCGCGGTGGGGTCGCCCACGGTGGGCAGCCAGACCCCGGGCAGCGTGCGGACCTCGACGCCCACGGTGACCGCCCGGTCCGGGGCCACCGGTGCGGTACCGGGACCGGTGCCCGCGGGGCGGCGGAACGTGCCCGACCCCGAGGCGGCGCCCGGTGCGGACACCGACCACACGACGCCGTCGTAGGCGTCCAGGGTGGCCAGCCGGACCGGTGTGCCGGCCGGCAGGCCGCGGACCGTGACCAGCGGGGTGTCCGTCCAGTCCTTGACGAAGCGCCGGTAGCCGGCCAACGGGCTCGGCTGCTCGCGGGGGTCGAAGGGCGGCACGATCTCGTCGCGCACGACGTGCCGCGGCCGCAGCTCGCCGAGCGCCGGCCCGAGGACGGCACCCCCGGTGGCGGCGACCGCCGCGGTGAGCAGCAGCGCGACGACCCGGCGCGCGGCGAGCCGGCCGATCCGCCAGGACACCCAGGTGAGCAGCACCCCCGCGGTCACGGTGCCCCCGACGAGCGGGAGCACGGTCTGCCGGGTGCCGAGCACGAGGGCGAGGACCCCGACCAGCGCGGGGACCAGGGCCGCCGTCGCCGCGCGGGTCGGCGTCCGGCCCCGCAGCGCGAGGCCGACCGCCGCGGCGGCGCCGACGACCCCGAGCACGTACGGCGCGACCAGCGTGCCACCGCCGGCTCCGAGCGGCGCCTGCAGGGTCAGCACGTCCCGCCAGACCGTGACCGCTCCGGCGAGCACGGTGCGCACCGTGTCACCGGTCGGGACGACCCCGGCGACGGTGGTGGTCGGCGCCGCGAGCGGGCCGCCCGCGACGACGGACGCGACCAGCAGCACGGCCAGCGTGGACAGGGCGGTCCAGGCCCGCCAGGCCGCGACGGCCGCCACGGCGGCGCCGGTCACGAGGCCGCCGGCCAGCGCCGGCGCGGCCAGCCCGGTGGCGTACGCGGGGAGCAGGGGCAGCCCCGCCGCGGCCAGCGCGGTGAGCAGGACGGCCACGTCGACCAGCCGGTGCACCGCCGGGCGGGACCCGCCGGCCCGAGGGGCCGGGGTGGTGGCCGGTGCGGGCGCCGTGGCAGTCCAGCTGCCGGTGCCGGTGCCGGTGGTGGTGCCGGTGGTGGTGGTCATGACGCCACCACGCGGCGCAGGACGCGCGGCAGGTCCGCGAGCGCGGGCAGCCTGACCAAGGTGAGCGCGCCGTCGGCGCGGACGGCGACTGGGCCGGCGGCGTCGCACGCGACGACGACCGCGGCCGCGCCCGCGGGCAGCCGGGCCGCGTACGTGCGCAGCTGCGCCGCGTCGGCCGTCGACCCCGTCACCAGGACCACGACCGAGGCGTGCGGGACCGCGGTGGCGACCCAGGTCGCCAGGTCCCGCGCGCCGGGCCGGTCGGGACCGGGCTCGAGCCGGGCGCAGTCGTCCAGCAGCCGTCCGGGTGTCCCCGTGCGCAGCGCGCCGTCACCGCCCAGGACCGTCACCTCGCTCGCGTCCCGCAGGGCCGACAGGCCCAGCGACGCGGTCACCGACACGGCCAGCTCGAGCTCGTCGGTGTCGGCGTAGTCGGCCGGGTCCAGGGACAGCGCCACTGCGGTGTGGCTGCGGCGGGTGTCCTCGAACTGGCGCACCAGGAGCTCCCCGAGGCGCGCGCTGGACTTCCAGTGGATGTGCCGGCGGTCGTCCCCGGGGACGTAGTCACGCAGCGTGTGGAACGACAGGTCGCTGTCCGACAGCTCCCGGGTGGAGCGGCCCTCGAGGTCGCGCAGCCGCCCGTGGCCGCCGGCGGGCAGCGACACGACCTCGGGGTGCACGTAGAGGTCGACGGGGTCGGTCCACGCCAGTCGGCGGCGGACCAGCCCCCAGGGGTCGCCTCGCACCGACCGGACCGGGCCGACGACGACCACGCCGCGGCGCGACGTGGGCACCGCGAACACCTCCTCGTGCTCGGCGCCCGGGCCGAGCGACGGCAGCGGGAAGTCGGCGCTGCCCCGGCCGACCGGGAGCTCGACCAGGGCCGGCAGCAGCCGGCGGCGGGAGGTGTTGCGCACGGCGATCCGGCCGATCGCGCGGTCCCCGACCCGGACCCGGTCGCCGGACAGGTCCAGGCTGACCGCGTACGTCGAGCGGCCCAGGCTCATCACGCCGGCGCCGAGCAGCACCACGAGCAGGACGACGCCGGCGGTGGCGAGCTCGACCCAGCCGAGCCACCAGCCGCCGGCGCACGCGGCCAGCGCCACGACTCCCACCACCCGGCCGAGCACCGAGACGGGCAGCCGCCGGCGCCGGGCGCCGGACCGCCCGGCGGGCCGGGCGCGGTCCGGCCGGGACAGGGCGACGGGCACGGCGACCGGTGCTGCGAGGCGCGCGGCGACGGGGGCGGTGACGGGCACGGCGCCGGGGCCCCGGGGGTGGACGGTGGTCATGGTCTCGCCTCCCCGGGCGGTACGGCCGGCACCGCGGGGGTGGGGACGGGTGTGGGTGCGGGCGTCGGCGCCGACTCCACCAGGGTCGCCGTCGCCGCGCCCGAGGCGCTGGCGCCGCGCGCACCGACGGCACGGACCTCGACCCGCGGGGCCGCCGGGCCCCGCGGGACCACGAGCGACGCCTCGCGCACGGTCGGGTCGTGGGCGACCCACTCGCCGCCGTCGACCCGGACCCGGAAGCCGGTGACCGGAGTGCCGCCGTCGCGGCGCGGCGTCCAGCGCACGCGGACCCCCAGGGCGCCGTCGGCGGTCACGGTCGCCTCGGCGGTGACCGTGGGAGCCTCGGGCGCGGTGGTCACCGCGACGGGCGCGATCACCGCCCAGTCGCCCGCCTCGTCCCGCGAGCTCCACGCCCGGACCCGGAAGGTCGGGCTGGGTCCCGCGACCAGGCCGGGGACGACCACCGAGGTGCCGCTCACCCGGCCCACGCCCTCGACCTCGTAGCCGGTCACCGTCACACCCGTCCCGCCGGCGTCCGCGGGCGGCTGCCAGGTGAGCTCGACCCGGCCCGCACCCCAGGCGACGTCGGCGCCGCCGAGGTCGGTGGCGGCCGCGCCCTGCGGGGGCGTCGGGGCGCTCCAGGTCTCGGCCGTGGTCGAGCCCCACGCGGACCAGCCCACGGAGTTCCGCGCCCGCACCGTGACCGTGTACCGGTGACCGCGCTCGGCGTCGGGGAAGGACCACGTCGTCGCGGACGCCGGCAGGGTCGCGGCCGGTGCGCCGTCGACCGCGAGCTCGTACCCGGTCACGGGTGCGCCGTTGGCGTCGGGCGACGCCCAGGTGACCTCGAGCCGGCCTGCCTCACCACCGGCCGCGGCGTGGCGCACGGACGTCGGCACGGGGGCGGACGGCGTGGTCGCAGGCACCGCCGGCACCGACCACGGGCTCCAGTCCCCCGGCTGGGGGGTGCGGTTGTGCGCCCGGACGCGCACCACGTACTCCGTGCCGTTGGTCAGGCCGCGCAGCGTCGTGGTCGTCCCGGCCGTGGTCAGGGTGGCGCCGGCGGGCGGAGCGGGACTGACCTCGACGGTGTACCGGTCGACCGGCGAGCCGGGGCTGACCGTGGGCGCCCAGGTCGCCGTGAGCTGCCGGTCGCCGGGGACCACGACGGGTGCGGTGGCGGCCTCCGGGCGCGCGTCGGGACGCGCCACCGGGGACGCGGCGCTGTCGGCGGACCAGTCGACGGCGTTGCGGGCGGCGACGGTGAAGGTGTACTCGGTGTCGTTGACCAGCCCGTCGATCGTGCAGGTGGTCCCGGCGCACTCGCGCACCGCGCCACCCGGGCGCGTGGTGACCCGGTAGGACGTGACGGGCTCGCCGTTCGCGGCCGGTGCGTCCCAGGCCAGCACCACGGTGCGGTCGCGGGCCTCGACGACCCGCGGCGCGACCGGGGTCGCCGGGCGGCCGCGGACGACCACGGTCACCCGGCCGGTGACCTCGCGGGCGGAGTCGCCGGTGGCGTCCCGGACGGTGAAGCGGGTGACCATCGGCCCGACGAAGCCCGCGGCCGGGCGGACCGCGACCGCTGAACCCACCGCGGCGGCGGTCCCGGCGCCGGGCGTCTCGACGACGGCGTCCACCACGGTCAGGGGCGAGCCGGGGAACGGGTTGTAGGCGCCGTCGAGCACCGGCACGGTCGTGACCCGGTCCTCGACGCCGTCGGTGACGGTCCGCTCGACCACGCGGGCCAGCGGCCGGCTGCTCGCGCTGACCCGCAGCTCGACCCGGGCGTCGAGAGAGCCGGCGGCCCCGTACCCGATGGTCACCCCGAGGCTGCCGAAGGTGCCGCGCGCGGCGGTCGCCGCCGCGGACACCCGCAGCTCGGAGCCGTCCAGGGTCACGGTGAAGCCCTGCGGCACCGCGGAGGTGATCCGGTAGGTGTAGCCGGCCCAGCCGGCACCGCGGCCGACCGGGTCGGAGGTGAACGCGGTGAGGTCGACCCGGACCGGGGCCTCCCCCGGCGCGACGTCGATGGTCGACGGGACGAACGCCGGCGGGTGGTCCTCGACCGCGAGCACCGTGATGGGCAGGGTCAGCACGGCCCGGCGCTCCGCCGCGTCGCCGCTGCCGAGCCCGTCGGTGACCTCGACCGAGATCGACGCCGGCCCCGCGTACGAGCGCGGCGCGCGGTAGACGAGCGTGCGGTCGTCGAGCACCAGCGGGGAGCCGTCGGCCTTGGTCGCCTGGACCCGCGACACGTCGGTGACCGTGGCGGTGCGGCCGGGTGCGACCTGCACCTGCTCGGCGAGCGAGATGGGCAGCGGCTCGCCGGCGAGCACCTCCAGGCGCGGCGCCCGGGGCCGCAGCATGGGCGGGAAGTCGCCCCGTGCGGGGACGGTGATGAACGCCGTCGTCGCCAGGCCCGTGCCGCCGCTGGAGTTGGTCAGCACGTACGGCAGCGTCTGCGGCCGGTCGGCCAGGGTCACCACCACGGCTCCGGACGCGGTGACCCGCGCCGTGGCGGCGTCGGCCCTGTCGACCGAGACGACCAGGTCGGACAGCGGCCCGCCGGGGTTCTCCGCGACGGCGAGCACGTCGACCTCCACCTCGTTGCGGCCCACGGTCTCGGTCGCCGGCACGACGACGTCCCGGGCGACCGGGTGCTGCACGGTCGCCTCGGGGTCGACGGTGACGGTCAGCACGGCGGTGTCGTGCCCGCCCCGCGCGGTGCGGGCGGTGTACTCCACGTGCACCTCACCGGCCTCCTGCGGCGCCTGCACGACGACGCGGCGTCCCTCGACCCGGGCGTCCACCCCCGTGGGCGCGGCGATCTCGTCGTCGAGCAGCAGCTCACCGCCGTCGGGGTCGACGTCGTTGGTGAGCACGCGGACCTCGACCCGGCGGCCGGGCAGCACGGTCACGTGGTCGTCGCGTGCGACGACGGTCGGGGCGGTGGTGGGTCGCGGGGCGATGCCGACCCGGATGGTCGCGACCGCACGCTGCCCGACCCAGTCCTCGACCGCGTAGGTGAACTCGTCGGTGCCGACCTCGTTCGGCAGGGCCTGGTACTCGAGCCAGTCGGCGCCACGGTCGGTGATCCGCCCCTTGCCGGGCGCACGGTCCGCGCCGAGCAGCGTGACGCCGTCGCCGTCGGCGTCGATGCCCACCAGCGGCACCGGGATCCGGATGGTCTCCTCCTCGAAGGCCCGCACCGTGACCGGCACCGGGCGCGGCGGGGCCTTCGCGGCGGCGTCGGAGTCGTGCACCGTGACGGTGAGCACGGCCGACGTCGTGCTGGTGCCGTCCGTGACGCTGAAGGTCGCGCGGGCGGTCGTGGCGTGGTCGGGCGCGCGGAAGCGCAGCACGTCACCGGAGACGAACAGCTGGCCCTCCCCCGGCGCCGGCGTCTCGGCCAGCTCCCGGACCAGGGCCAGCCGGTCGCCGTCGGGGTCGGTGGCGCCGTCCAGGACCGGGATGGTGACGACGCCGCCGGCCCGGACCGTCGCGGTGACGTCCGGCACGACGGGGGCGCCCTGCACGCCGGCCGGGACGGGGACCACGAGCACCTGGCCGCTCGCGTCGCGCTCGCCGTCGGACACCACGTAGCCGACCACGACGGGGGCGGCCAGGTGCTGCGCGGAGCCGATCCGCAGCAGCCCGTGGGCGAGCGTGGCGACCTCCAGGCCGGACCCCTCGGGCACGTCGACGGACCGCAGGACCAGGACGCGGCCCGTGGGCGAGACGTCGTTGGCGAGCGGGTCCACGGTGACCTCGCCGCCGGCGGGCAGCAGCGCGCGGTCGGCGACGGCGACCGGGTCGGCGGACCGGTCGCGGCTCTCGCGCACGTCGACGCGGGCGACGCCGGTGGTCGCCTGCGTCCCGGCCGCGACGGTGAAGCCGACGTACAGCGGCCCGGGCCGCTGCGCGGTCAGCGTGAAGGTGCCCGCGGTCAGGTCGGGGACGACGGTGGCGCCCACGACCGGGTCGACGCCGACCAGCCGCGGCGCCTCCCCCGTCCCGCTGCGCACGGACGCGAGCGGGCGGACGGTCACGGGCTCGCCGACGTACGCCTCGGCGTGCACCGGGTCCACGACGGGCGCCACGGAGCCGGCCGGTCGCACGTCCACGCGCAGCTCGCCGGCCACGGTCGCGGTGCCGTCGGAGACGAGCAGCCGCACGGTCCGCACGCCGAGCGCGCCACCGCCGGCGACGTAGGTCAGGTGCCCGTCCGGTCGGCTGCGGACGGTCCCCTCGCCCTCGACGGTCGCCTCGGCGAGCACGAGCTCGTCGCCGTCCGGGTCGGCGAACGCGGGCAGCACGTCGGCCGAGACCTGGGCCCCCTGCTCGACGACGAGCGTGTCGATCCGCACCTGGCCGGGTGCGGTGCTGGTGCCGTCGGGGTGCACGGTGACCCGCACGGTCGCGGTCGACGGCGCCGCGCTGCCCCGGCCGTCCGTCACGGTGTACGTGAACGACTCCGTGCCGGTCGCACCGTCGGCGACACGCAGCTGCAGGGCGCGGCCGCCGTGCACGGCGGTGAGCTCGCCGAAGTCCGCCGGCAGCGGGTCGACCTGCGAGACGACCAGGACGCCGCAGTCGGAGGCGGCGTCGTTGGCGAGCACCGGCAGCAGCGTGGTGCGCCCGGGGCGCACGCCGAGGTCGTCGTCGGTGGCGGTGGGCGGCCCCGACTCCCCGGAGCACCGGGCCGCCGACGTGACTGCGCCCCGCTGGGTGTCGGAGTCCTCCTCGTCCGCGCTCTGGTCGTCCTGCGGGGCGATGTCCTGCCAGGACGGCTCACGCAGGTCGGGGTCCTCGGCGGGGACCCACACCCGGCCCCGCGCGGTGTCGTTGAGGACGACGACGGAGCGGTTGACGCGGAACACGAGCCGGTCCTGGGCGGTCATCCCCTCGAGGTCCAGCACCCGCGGCCGGTCGGTGCCGCAGCGGGTCAGGGAGCTGCCGGTCGCCGAGGCCCAGGCGGCGTACGCGCAGGTCCCGAGCCGGACCGGTGCGGCCGGTGCGCCGCTGCCGCCGGACGCGTGGCTGCGGACGGTGCCGTCGGCCAGGGCGACCTCGAGCAGCGCGGTGGGTCCGGCGACGAGCACGGTCCCGGCCGCCGGTCCCGGCTGCTGCAGGCGCAGGGGGCTGCCGTACGCGGCCAGGTCGACCGGGCCCGCCGGGGTGCCCAGGGTCGTGCCGGTCAGGGTGACCAGCTCGCCGCCGACCGCGGTGACCTGCTCGACCGGCCCGCCGGCGCCACCGGCCACCGGCTCGGCGGAGGCGACCACCCGGGTCCGGACGCCGTCGTCGTCCACGCGCAGGGTGCTGCGCACCCCGTCGGCGGCGACCGTGAGCACGTCACCGGTGCGGGACACGACCGCTGCGCCACCGGCGCCCAGCTCGGCGTCCGGGGGGCCGTCGGTCCCCAGGGACCCGAGCGCGTCCACGTGCCCGGCCCACAGCGACCCGTCGGCGGGGTCCACGACGGCGACCGTCCCGGCGGCCATGGAGACCCGGGCGCCGTCCGGCAGCGCAGCCCCGGCGGTCGTGGTCACGGCGGCCGGGTCCACCACGGCGAGCGCGCCCGGCTCGTGCACCAGCACGTCGGCGGCGTCCTGCAGGACGTCGACCTCGGGCGAGGTGGCCACCAGGCCGCCGTTGAGCTCGTCGACGGTCGAGCTGTAGCGACCGACGCCGAGGGTCGAGGCGTTGGTGAGCCACACGCCGCCGTCGTGCAGGTCGAGCTGGGAGACGGCCTGCCCCGGGTGCACGAGAGCCAGCACGGCCAGCACGACCGGGGCCGTGACGGCGGCGCCGGCGCGGGTCCAGGTGGCCCGGGTCCAGCCGGGCGGGGCCGGCCGCACCCGGCGGGCGAGGCGCACCTCGGGACGGCGACGGTCGCGGGTGGCGGCGCGGACGGCGCCGCCGGCCCGGGCGGGACCGGTCACGGCGTGCACGCCACGGCCGGGGTGGTGGAGGCGCGGCGGTCCGACCGGACGATCGACACCTCGACGCAGACCCGGTCGCCGGTGGGGGCCACCGTGACCTGGGTGTCGTCGACCAGCTCGAGCGGGCCGACCGCGCCCGCCTCGACGACCCCCCACAGGTAGCGGTCGCCGTCCTGCGGCTGGGGGTTGGTCCAGGTCACCACGGTCACGCCGTCGGCGCGGACGGCGGCACGCACGTCCACCGGCGCCGGCACCGCGGTCATGACCGCGCGCGGCGGCGCGGGGGCGACGCCCCGGTCGGCCGCCACGGCGCCGTCGGCCGCCGCGCCCTGCGCGAGCGACGCGGCGCCGGC
>NZ_CANLTL010000003.1 GCF_947494015.1 uncultured Cellulomonas sp.
CAACTACATCGCCCGAAGCCTGCTCGAGACCGGCGGCTTCAGACCCCAACTCCTACACCCCCGATTGGGATGAGCCCCTTTGGGCCCGTAGTTCTCTCGTCCGCTGCTCTCGGCCACGACGTCGCGGAACTGGGGGATCTGCGCCAGCTGAGAGTTGTACATCGTGTTGCGGAGCTCGACTAACGGCAGCGCGCAGTGGTGGCGCGACGCTGGCAGGTGCTGCGCCCTGTCGCGCAGGACCGCGTCCCCTGACCGTCGCGGCGCGCGACGCCGGGGTGCCGCTGCGCTCGGCGCAACAGTGGCTGACCCGCTACCGGGCCGCCGGGCTCGCCGGCCTGGCCCGCACCGACCGCTGCCACCGCGGCCACCGACCGAGCTGGTCGCCCTGGTGGAGGGTCTCGCGCTGCAACGTCACCGGCCTGCCGTCGCGAGTTCACCCGCTGGGCGGCCCGCGCGGCCCTCGAGCACGGCTGGCCGGTCCTGTCCTACAGCACCGTCCACTCGATCGTCACCGCCCTGGACCCGAAGTCGCTGACGCTGCCCCACGGCGGGCCGGTGGCACTGCGGACCGCTACGAGCTGGTCTACCGGCGTAAGTCCCAGCGGCCGAACCAGATCTGGCAAGCCGACCACACCGAGCTCGACCTGCTCGTGCTCGACGAGAAGGGCGCCCCGGCCTGGCCGCGGCTCACCGTCGTGCTCGACGACTGCTCCCGCGCCGTCGACCGGCTACACGGTGTTCCTCGGAGCACCGCAGCAGATCGGCGCAGCCTTGGTCTTAGTGGTGCGTGTGCGTCCGAGTGTCCTGACCGGCACGGGTTGGCTCGTCGGAGGCACTGTTGTGTCCATTCATGCCGCGCATGCCCCACATCATGGCGATCATCATCGCGACGCAGCCCAGCGGCCACAGCAGCAGCAGCGCGCTGCTGCTGATCATGCCGGTGAAGTAGAGGACGGCGCCGATCGCGATCGCGCCGAGCATGAGATAGATGTGCTTGCCGTGGTTCATCTGAACCCACTCCCAATCTGTCCTGGGTATGGCGGCGCCCGCAGGAACCTGCGAAAGCTTCGACCACACATTCGACGCTACGGTGCAGATCCCGGTCAGAGCAGGACGAAGGTCCCCCTAAGAGTGGCGGTAGCGCCGCGAGTTCCACTGAAAGCTGGCCTATCGGAGAGCCCGCCGAGAGCGAGGCGCCCCCTTCGAGCGGAGCGGTTGCCAGGGCTGCGCGTGGGTGCGGGCCGGGCACCACGTCTTATCGCGTCGCCGTCTTAGAAGGGGTCGGGGTCGCGTGTAGCGGCTCGGGTCGTGGGCTGCGGTGCGCGGGCCGTAGGGCTGTCCACATAGCAGCTAGTACCGCTGAGAGCCCGGCGACGGTCCAGCCGCTGGGCCGTTCGCCGAGGACGGCGACGGCGAGTATGACGCCGAACACCGGGGCGAGGAAGGTCCACCCGGTCAGGGCGTCCATGCGGGAGTGGCGGGCTTCGGTGAACCACGCCACGGTGCTGGCGGCGGTACCGACCAGTGCTAGGAACAGCAGTACGAGCATGAATCGAGGTGTCCAGGCGATGACCGGCGCACCCTCGACTGCCGTGGCGAGCACGACGAGCGCGAGCCCGCCGATCATCAGGTGCCATCCGGTGGTGACCACCACGTCCAGGCCTGCAAGGCGCCGCGAGAGCAGGGTCCCGGCGGTGATGGCCGCTGCGGCCAGCAACGACATGGCTGCCCCGCGGCCACCACCCCCGGGCACCGCGACCAGGACGAGGCCGGTGAAGCCGATCACCAGCGCTGTAGTGGTCCGGGCGGAGAGCTTCTCGCCGTAGAACCACCAGGCGGGCAGCAGGATCAGCAGCGGCTGGGCGTTGGACAGGACGGCGGCTGCCCCTGTGGCCAGGCCGGCGACACCGGCGAACATGGCCGCGAAGGCGATCGCGACGTTGACGATGCCCAGCAGGGCGACCTGTCCCCACGCCCGGGCGCCGGTCGGCGTCGGGCGGTGTTGGACGGCGCCGAGCGCCACCAGGGCCGCGCCGGCGAGCAGCGCACGCAGTGCGGCGAACCACAGGATGGGTGCGTCTCGCAGGCCCAGCTCGATGGCGATGAAGCAGGCGCCCCACGCTGCGGTGATCCACAGCATGCGACCAGGCTTCGGCGGGCGCAGCGCGACGGCTGGTAGTGCGGCCGGGTCGGCGGAGGCGGGGTGCATGTGCTGGCGGTCAGCGGGTCCCGGCCGGGGCCGACACGGTGGATGCCAGTTCCGGGGGCGCGGGATGCGGCGTGGCGGGCGCGTGCTGGTCGGGTAGCCGGAGCCGCTTGAGGAGCAAGGCGTTGACGGTGACGATGACGGTGGAGCCAGACATCGACAGGGCGGCGATCTCCGGGCGGAGCATGAGCTCGAACGCGGGGTAGAACACCCCGGCTGCGACGGGCAGCGCCAGGGCGTTGTACCCGATCGCCCAGGACAGGTTCTGCCGTTCCTTGCGTACCGTGCCCTTGCCGATACGCAGGGCGACGGATACGTCGAGCGGGTCGGATCGCATGAGCACCACGTCGGCGGTCTCGATCGCCACGTCGGTGCCGGCGCCGATTGCGATCCCGAGGTCGGCCTTAGCCAGCGCGGGGGCGTCGTTGACACCGTCACCGACCATCGCCACCGTCTTGCCCGCGCGTTGGAGCTTGGTGACCTTCTCGGCCTTGTCCCCTGGCAGGACCTCGGCGATGACCGTGTCGATGCCCAGCTGGTCTGCGATGCGCTGGGCGGTGGCCTGGTTGTCCCCGGTGAGCATGACAACCTCGATCCCGGTCGCGTGCAGGGCGGCCACGGCGGCCGCGGCTGTCTCGCGGGCGGCGTCGGCCAGGGCGATGACTCCCATCGCGTGTCCGTCGACGGCGGCCAGGACCACGGTGCGTCCTGACGCGGCGAGCTCCTCACGCCGGGCACCAAGCTCACCAAGGTCCACGTCCTCCCTGGCCATCAACCGCAGGTTGCCCACCAGGACCCGGCGCCCGTCGACCGTGGCCGTCGCACCGTGACCGGGCACGTTGAGGAACTCGCTCACTACCAGCGTCGACACGCCGAGCTCGGCGGCGTGGTTCTCGATGGCCCGTGCAAGGGGGTGTTCGGACTCGCGCTCCACGGCGGCGACCAGGGCCAGCATCTCTGCCTCGCTGATCCCTATCGCGATGACGTCGGTAACCTCCGGCTCGCCCTTGGTCAGGGTGCCGGTCTTGTCCATCACCACCGTGTCGATCCGAGCGGATCCCTCCAGGGCCGTGGCGTTTTTGAACAGCACCCCACGCTGGGCGCCCAGGCCGGTCCCGACCATGATGGCCGTCGGGGTAGCCAGGCCCAGGGCGTCGGGGCAGGTGACGACGACCACGGTGATCGCGAAAAGCATTGCTTGCGCGACGCCCGCGCCGGCGAGCATCCAGACCGCGAACGTGCTCGCACCACCGACCAGAGCCACGAAGACCAGCCAGAACGCCGCGCGGTCGGCCAGCCGCTGGCCGGGGGCTTTGGAGTTCTGCGCCTCCTGGACCATCTTGACGATCTGCGCCAGGGCGGTGTCACCCCCGACCTTTGTCGCGCGTGCCCGCAACGTCCCGGTGGTGTTGATTGACGCACCGATCAGTTGCGCGCCGGGTGCCTTGCCTACCGGCATGGACTCCCCGGTGACCATCGACTCGTCGACCTCGGACTCCCCGTCCTCGACCACGGCGTCGACCGGGATCTTCGCCCCGGGGCGCACCAGCAGCAGGTCACCGACAACCACCTCGGCTGTGGGGACCTCCACCGGCTGACCGTCGCGCATCACGACCGCTTGGGACGGGGCCAGCTGGAGCAGGGTGCGAACGGCGTCGTTGGCGCCGCCGCGGGCCCGCATCTCGAGCCAGTGCCCGAGCAGGACGAAGGTGGTCAGCACGGTGGCGGCCTCGTAGAAGACCTCACCGCCTCCGGTAAACGTGACCACCACGCTGTACAACCAACCCGCCCCGACCCCCACCGCGACCAGAACCATCATGTCCAGCGTCCTGGCGCGCAGGGCTCGGTAGGCACCGTCGAAGAAGATCGCCGCCGAGTAGGAGACCACCGGGATCGACAAGATTAACGAGAAGACGTCGTCGCGCAGCGCGAAGGGCGCCGGGACCGTGAAGCCCAGGACCTCCCGCCCGATCGGCGACCACAGCAGCAGCACCACCGACAGGACCGCCGCGACCACGAACCGGTTGCGCATGTCCCTGGTCATGTCGGCCATCGATCCGCCGTGGCCGCCGCCGTGACCCATCACCGCGTGTGCGGACCGGTCAGCATCCTGTGCACCGCCGTGCCCTGCGTGGCCGGCGGGTGCAGACTTGCCACCGTGCCCGACGTGCGCGTGCGGCTCGGGGAGTTCGGCGTGCGGGACGTCGGCCTCGCGCCCGGCTTTCGCCGCTTGGCCAGCGTGGGTGTCGTGGTCGTTGGCCGGTTCGGTCATGGGGTCGCACATGTGCGCCGGGACGGACTGCCCGGCGCAGTGGTACCCGCAGTCGGTCACCCATCCCACCAGTTGGCCCACCGACGTCGTGTCCGGGTCGTAGGTGACCGTCGCGGTCTGGGAGGAGGCGTTCGCCCGTACCGCCAGGACGCCGGGGCGCCGGGCGAGCGTCTTCTCCATGACGGGTTCTGACGTCGCCCAGTGCAGCCCGGCAACCTGCAGGACGGTGGTTTGACTCTTCATCGGACAATCCTTCCGGCCCGAGGGGCCGATGGGTGGTGCTCGCTGTGAGCGCGACGGTTGTCGGCCCAGCGCTGTTTTGCTGTGGATCCTCGGACGGCGCGCGGCCGCGGGTCCGCGCTGCGGACCGCCCGTCCCCCGGCTAGCTCCGCACGAGCCGCGCGATGGCTTGTGAGGCTTCTTTGATCTTGGCTTCTTGGTCAGGGCCACCTGCCCTGGCCGCTTCGACCAGGCAGTGGCTCATGTGCTGGTCCAGCAGGGCCAGCGCTACGCCCTGCAGCGCCCGTGAGGCTGCGGCGACCTGGGTCAGGACGTCGATGCAGTACCTGTCGTCTTCCACCATGCGGGCGATGCCCCGGACCTGGCCCTCGATCCGGCCCAAGCGGTGGAGCACGTCCGTGGTAGCGGCAGGGTGGCCGTCGAGCATGGGTGCGCTCATCTCCGATTCCTTTCTCCGGCCATTCCCGCGAGGCGCCGCGGGTCCTGCCGGGGCCGTGGCCCCGGCAGGGGCCCGGTCATGCGGTGGCTGCGGCGGTGTACTTGGCCGGGTCGGCCGCGAAGGCCGTCGCGCAGTGCCCGGAGCAGAAGTGGTAGGTGGTGCCGTCGTGCTCGGCGCTGGCCGCCGCCGTAGCGGGGTCGACCGTCATGCCGCAGACGGGGTCGGTGACCTGGGCGGGTGCGTGGGACATGGTTTCCTCTTTCTCTTCTTCGTCGCGTCCGACCTCCACCACCGGGTCGGTGGCTGGGACACGGACGTCGTCTGGGGCAGCTCGCGGGGTAAACCGGCGAAGCCGGTTGGCGTTGGCCACCACGGACAACGAGGACAGCGCCATGGCGCCCGCGGCAATCATCGGGCTCAGCGTCAGGCCGAACGTCGGGTACAGGACGCCGGCCGCGATCGGGATGCCAATCCCGTTGTAGAGGAACGCGAAGACCAGGTTCTGGCGGATGTTGCGCATCGTGGCCCGCGAGAGGTCCACCGCCGTCACCAGGCCGGACAGCGCCCCGGAGATCAACGTGATGTCCGAGGACTCGATGGCCACGTCCGTCCCGGTGCCGATGGCCGAGCCGACATCGGCTTGGGCCAGGGCGGGGGCGTCGTTGATGCCGTCGCCGACCATACCGACCACGCGCCCTTCGCCCTGCAGGCGCTTGACCTCGGCAGCCTTGTGCTCGGGCATGACCTCGGCCAGGACGCGGGTGATGCCGACCTGGCGGGCGATCGCCGCGGCCGTGTCGCGGTTGTCTCCGGTCATCATGATCACATCGATGTCGCGGGCCCGAAGGGCCGCGACCGCGGCCACCGAGCCGGGCTTGAGGGTGTCCGCGACACCGATGACACCGGCGAAGCGCCCGTCGACGACGGCGAGCATGGGAGTCTTGCCGTCGCCGGCCAGGCGGTCGACGTCACCCTGCTCGGCCACGATGCCTGCGCCCGCCAACAGCCGCCGGTTCCCCACCAGGATCTCGCGCCCGGCAACGAGGGCACGTACGCCCTGGCCGGTGACCGAGTCAAACGCCGTGGCCTCGGGCAACTCCAGCCCCCGATCCATGGCACCGGCCACGATCGCAGCCGCCAGCGGGTGCTCCGAGGAACGCTCCACCGCGGCCACAAGTGTCAGGAGCTCGGCCTCGGTGAAGCCCTCGGCCGGCAGGACGTCAGTCAGCGCAGGGGTGCCCTTGGTGATCGTGCCGGTCTTGTCCAGCACAACCGTGTCCAGCTTGTGAGCGGTCTCCAGCGCCTCGGCCGAGCGGATCAGGATGCCCGCACCAGCGCCCTTGCCGGTCCCGACGGTGATCGACAGCGGGGTGGCCAGGCCCAAGGCACAGGGGCACGCGATGATCAGCACCGACACGGCGGCGACGAGGGCGAAGACGAACGCCGGCGGTGGGCCGACCAGCGCCCACACCACGAAAGCCCAGATCGCGATGCCGACCACCGCAGGGACGAAGTAGCCCGAGACCTCGTCGACCAGGCGCTGGATCGGGGCCTTGGAACCCTGCGCCTCACGGACCAGCCGGATGATCTGGGCCAGCATCGTGTCCGAGCCGACCTTGGTCGCGGTATACCGGAAGGTGCCGGTCTGGTTGATCGTGGCGCCGATGACGCCGTCACCGGCGGACTTGGTCACCGGGATCGGCTCGCCCGTCACCATCGACTCGTCCACCGCGGAGCTGCCCTCGAGGACCTCCCCGTCCACCGGGAGCTTCTCACCGGGCCGCACGACCACGACGTCCCCGGCGACGACCTCCTCGATCGCGACGTCACGCTCCACACCGTCGCGGACCACGCGGGCGGTGCGCGGCTGCAGCCCGATCAACGTGCGGATCGCCTCACCGGTGCCCGCCTTGGCCTTGGTCTCCAGGAGCCGGCCAAGCAGGATCAGCGTGACGATCACCCCTACCGCCTCGTAGTAGACCTCCCTGACCTCTACCGGCAGCAGACCAGGGGCGGCGGTCACCACGAGGCTGTACCCGAACGCGGCGATCGTGCCCAAAGTGATCAGCGAGTTCATGTCCGCCGTGCGGTGGGACAGCGCCAGCCACCCCGTCTTGTGGATCGGCCAGCCGGTGTACAGCATCACCGGCGCGATCAGCGCGAGCTGCAGCCACGGGTTCAACAAGAACGACGGAACCCACATAGCCCCGAAGAGCTCGTGCGCCATCACGGCGAACAGGACAGGCAGCGTCAGCGCGGCACCAATGACGACCCGGCGGACCAGGTCGGCGATCTCTGCGTCCCGCTCAGGCTTCCCCTCGTCCGCGCCGGCAGGTGCGCCCTCGGATGTGGCGCGCTCGGGTCGAGCGATGGAGGCCGTTGGCGGTCCGCTGACGACCTCCGCTGTCGCCTGCTCAGCCGTGCGCACCTCGGCGTCGACAACCTTCAGACGCCCGCGGACCATGTTCATCCCGCATGCAAACTCAAAGTCACCCGTCGCCTGCGGCACTAGGTGCACAGTCGTCGTCTCGAACGCCGGCAGGACCTGGTTGACCCGGAAGGCCGGGATGACGACGCGGGAGGTGCACTCCCCGGCCTCCTGCCGGTCGAACTCCATCCGCACCGGCACCCCGCGAGTCACTTGGATCACGTCCGGGCTGTAGCCACCCTGGACCTTGACCCGGACGACCTGGACACCTTCGTCCATCTCGCCCTGGTGGACCTTTTTCGGTCCGAAGAAGAACCACGCCAAGAACCCCGTCAGCGCAAGCGCCGCGACGACGACGCCCACCTCGGCGCCAGTCATCGCACACCTGCCGTAAGGACCCTGCTGTTGTCCAGCTCGATGATGCCCGCGGCCAGCACGTCCTCGCGTGCGTGGTCATGGCAGCCCGCACGCCCGTCGCCGGCCAGGAGGACGAATCCGGCGCGCTCGACTGCGAGCCGGATGTGCTCGGCAATGACCGGTGCACCGCTCGTCACCACCACCAGGGATGTACCGCCGACCTCGAGGTCGACCGCCGCCCCGCTCACTCCGGCAACGGTGTGCACGTGCTCGAGCACCTCAGCCATGCACGACCCACAAGTCAGGCCTTCGACGGCAAACGCGGTGGTCACCATGGCTAACATCTCCTCCGATGGACGTACCCCTGGGGGGTATTGCTTCCACCATACGACCCGCACCGGGAAGACGGGGCGGGCTGTGCATGAAGATCTGATGGCGTTTCGCGCCCGCGCGCAGGACGTCCACGGGCAAATTCTTGGTGAGAGATCGCAGCGCGGCGGCCGCACTGCAGAAGCACCCCCGAAGCCCTGGTCGTGCGCGTCGACGACGCGGTACGGGGTCCGCGCCGAGGCCGCTACGGTCGCCGTGGCGTCGTCGCTTATGGCGCCATCCATGGCCCACGGTGCTCACGCGGCGGGGGGGGCAGGCGAACCGGCTCAACGCCTGGGTGAACGCCTCGTTGACGTACCCGCCGTGCCACACCAGCACCGCCGGGTTCGAGGGCAGCGCCCTCACACCGAGTCCCTGGTGCCGCTGGGCGGCGAGCCGGTCCTGCTCGGTCTGCCACCGGGCCATCTCGTCGTCGTTCAAGTCCCGATCCTCGGTCATCAGCACCGCCGCGTCCGGGAGCGCCAGCGGAGCGGCATGCAGGGCCTCCAGGCAGTCGCGCAGCTGGAGCGTGGCGATCGCCTGGGCGGCGGTCCAGGAGCTGAGCCGGTTGCCGCGCAGCACCGGCGTGACCGTGGCGGAGAGGATCACCAGGAGCGTGTCAGCGAGGTCGGCGTCGGGGTACATCTCGGCACCTCGTCCGACCACCGGTCTGCCTCGTTGGTGACGATCGCCGCCACCAGGTCGATCAGGTCGCCGGCCGCGTCGTCCGCAGCGATCAGCAGGTCGTCACCGCCGGTCAGCACCGGCCGTCCAGCGGCCGCGGCGTGGTCGTCGTCGTAGCGGGCGGTGATGATCTCCAGGCCACCGACCCACGCGCTCGGCTGTTCGTCCTCCAGCAGCGTCACGCCGTGCTCGGCAGCCACCTGTGACAGGTCGAAATTGTCGAGCGTGTCACCTACGTGCTCGCACAGTGCATCGGTGAAGGCGCCGGGATCGAATGAGGCGCCGATGCCGACGTGCCAGGTGTCCAGCCCCAAGTCCCAATGGGGCGCCGCGGTTAACGGCGGTCGCCACCTCGAAGAAGGCGGACGTCGGCGTCAGGCGCAGCGGTCGGGGTCGGCAGCACGCCGGCAGGTCGTCGACGAAGCGGATCCCAGAAGCCCCAAACAGCACGCTACCGGTCGGTCCCGGCGCCCGTGGGTGCCTCTCGCTTGGCGTCAGATTGAAGGCCGATGATGATCGTTATGGCCGTACCGCCGCATCTGTCAGATCGTTCTAAATCGGGGTGGCCCAGTGCGTCCGGGGGCCCTCGCGACCGGGCTGGGGGGGGGGGGGGGGGCAGGAGCGCCCGGCCGTCTTCGCCGTCGGTCAGACGTGTCGCGGGTGACGGCTCAGCCCGGTTCACCGCGGGCGCGTCGGTGGCTCAGGACTAGTGAGTGCCGACAATGTGGGCTCGCCAGTACGTGGTCGTGTCAGCCGACGTACTCGGGATCGAGGTCTTCCAGTGTGGCGAGTAGTTGTGCGGCGAGTCGGTCGGCCTCCTCGACGTCGCCGCGGCAGCGAGCCGCTCGAATCGCATCGTCGTAGAGGTGTTCTGAGCACGGCTCGGCGAGGAGGCCGTGGGTGGCGGCGGAGAGCGCGCCTTGGTAGTCCCCGGCGGCGAGGAGCCCGGCCGAGAGGACGTGAGCGGCGTCGACGATAGCGGCGACCATTTCCTGGGTGTCGTGCTCTGCCCAGGCATACTCGACGCCAGTCACGCCGGAGAAGGGTCGCCCCCGCACGAGTCTCATCGCTGCCTGCAGGTCCTCCAGCCCATCAGGACCCGCGGCGTAACCGGCGCGCGCGAGATGCTGGAACTCGGTCCAGTCGCATCCGACGCTGGTGCCCAGACGGTACGTCCCGTCAGAGTCCATCGGCGCGAGCACCTTCGCGCTGACACGTTGGCGGGTGCGGTACAGCAAGCTATTGCGGGTCTGGTTCTCGACGCGTCGTCCACGCCACAGGACCTCCTCGAGCTCGGGGCCGGTCGCCTTCCCGCGCAAAGCAAGGAAGACGAGGAGCTCGATCGACCGTCTACCTAATGGACGGGCGCCGTCCGGCAGACCGTGGATTTCGATGGGGCCGAGGACCGTGATCCCTATTGTGGGCATCGTGCTCGCACTCTTGTGCGGGGCCGATGCAGGTTCGGACATGGCCGCCCGAGCGCGGGTTATGTCGTCGGCGCGATCGCCAGATGCGGGCAGAACGACGTCGTCGGCGCGTGGTGCCGCCGCCGCGGCGAGGAGGCCAGTCAGGCGACCGAAGTCGCCCTCGGAGAGTCGAGGGGGTCTTAGCCGAACGCCACCAGGCTCGAGGAGAGCCGTGCCGTCGTCTGCCACCGCCAGCGTCCACGCTCCCGGCGAGGGAGCCGTTGTGAGCAGGACGGAGCCGCACCATGCGGTCGGTGGTTCCCAGGCGGCCGCGCCATGGGTGTCGACGTAGAGGACGGGCAGCCATGTGTCGCTGGCCGTGCGATCGGATCGTGCCTGGAGGGTGTCGTCGACTCCGGCCGCAGTGAGGACTGCGCCAAGGGCGCGGGAGCGGTCGGCATGTTGGGGCGCCAGTGCGGGCGCCTCGGTGCACTGGAGTCTTGCTGCGTCGGATGCTGCTGCGAGTCCGGCGAACTGGGGTCCGGTGATCATGCCGATTCGGCCCGTCAGGTCGCTGGTGGCGAGTTCGGTGACCAGCGAGCGGAGCACGTCGCACGCGGCGTCGGGGTCGCCGATGATGGCGAGAGTGCCGGCGGCCTCGAGGTTGACGATCACGGTGGCGTCGTCGGTGTGGCCGATGGTCACCAGGGCGGGGTATGGCTCGGGGCGGTCCGGGTCGTCGTCGATGAGTTCGTCCTCAGCGACGGCCGCGGTCGGCGCGGACCACACGCGGTTGCCGGCGACAGTGAACGGCGCGACGGCGTCGACGTCGTCTTCCGTGAGGTGCAGCTCGAGAGTCTCGTCGCTCAGAGAGAGAGTGCCGATGCGCGGCAGGTCGCGTTCTGCGGCGTAGGCGCGGGTAGTGAGGTTCAGCAGGGCCGTCTTGAGCTGCGGGATCGACAGTGGGCTTGTGGCGGTGCGCAGGCTCTGCTCGGCCTCGTCGGTGGGCGAGCCGGGTGCCGGCATGGCGATGCGTTCTCCGATGCGGCGGCTGCGCTGTTGAAGGTGGCGGCGTCGGGTGAGCTCGCCGATGACGCCGACAGCAGCCAGTCCGGTGAGGCCAAGGAAGAGGGCGCCTGCGGACGGCAGGTCGTCCGTCACGTCGACCTGGCCCGCGGCCTCGGGCGCCACGGACCCCGGTGCTTCCCTCCTGAGGTCGGGCTGGGTGACCGGCGCGTGCATGGACCCGGGCACTGCCTGTCGCATGGTTTGGGCGGGTGGCTCGAGCGCCTCAGGAGGTTCCGGCTTCGACACGTTCGACGCTGCAGCCGTCGCGTCCGGGTTCACCTGCTGCGCGGCGCCATCAGCCGGCACAGGCACGGTGATCTCCCAGCCGGGAAGGATGAGATCGGGATCGGTGAGCGCGTGACCGTCAGCCTGTGGGACCCCGACGTTGACGTCGAAGACGTCGGAATAGCGAGCTCCGTCGCCCAGGTGGGTGGCGGCGATGTCCCACAAGGTGTCGCCCTCAGCCACGTGATGCATGGCGGCGCGAGCGGCGCCGTCCGATATGGCTTCCGTGAAGTCTGTCGGGGCGGGCACGTCTGTCGCGTCAGCGGGAAGGCGAAGCTGCCAGCCGGGGTAGATCCAGTGGGTGTCGGTCAGGGCGCCGCCGTCGGGCTGGGCCTGGCCGAGGTTCAGGTCGCGGATCTCGGTGTAGCGGTGACCGGAGCCGAGGTGGCGCTCTGCAAGGGACCACAGTGTGTCGCCGCGCTGGATCGTGATGACGGGGTACCGGTCGGTTTCAGGGCGCACTGCCGCCGGCTGGCGGGTCGTCATCACGTCGAACGTGTCCGGGACGGTCCCACCAGCGGCCGTCATCGGCGCATCAGCACCCGACCTAGCGCCCGCCGTGCCCGTCATCGACCCAACCGGACCCGTCATTGCGGCTGCCCCGTCCGGCATTCTCGCGGGCGGGGCGACGTGCGCGGGACCGGGCGCGGCGGCGATGACGGGCGTGGCGCCGGCGATGAGCGTTGGTGCGGCGGTGCTCAGGAGGAGCCCGGTGGTGGTGACCAGGGTGGCGGCGCCGCGCTGGGCCCAGCGCAACAACGGCAGCGACGGCGCCTGCATGTGGCGGACGCTGGCGACGACTTCCACGAGCACGCTGGCGGTGAAAGCCGCCCAGGCGAGCCACGCGATGATAGCGAGCGTGCCGAGCAGCAGCGACCCGTCATCGGGTCGGGTGAGCGTCGCGGTGATCGAGTCGAAGGTCGGCCAGGACTGCGGCCACCTGATCGGCGCCACCACAGCGAGCACGAGAGGCACCCCGAAGACGAAGGCCGTCAGGGCCAGGGCGGCACCGAGTCCGCGTGCGAGATCTCGCCCGGTGCGAACGGCTGGCCGCGTCGGAGCATAGGTGGGGGTCATGGTCGCTCTCCGGAGACGCGATGAACGAGCGTGGCCTCACTGTGGCCGGTGACGGTGAAGTTCGTGATCCCGATGAGGGACAGGAACGCCGTCGGGGAGGTTGCGGTCACGGTCACCTCGACAGTGGCGCCGCCTGGGCCGATGGTGACGGTCCCGGTGTGGTCTGCCGCTGCGAGGTAGGCGGTGGCGGCGTTGACCGCGCCTTGCCGGTCGACGGCGACGGTCTGGTGCCCGACGACGCCCGGTAGCGCCACTGCCTGGCCAGCGGCTCGGGCCGCTTCGGTGGCGATGGCGTCGGCGCGCTGAGCGGTGCGGACTTTGACGCCGCCGTCGACGACCAGACCGATTAGCACGAGCAGGCCGACGACGGTGATCGCCATGAACACGGTGACCGAACCGGCTTCTGGGTCGCGGGGGGAACGCGGGTGCTGGCCTGCCAGGCCGCGCAGGGGGCCGCTCATCGGGCACGGAACCGGTCGAGCGGCGACGTGGCTGCGGCGGTCAGATTGCGCGAACCGGGGAGCCCGGGAATGGCGAGGTCCGCGAAGGAGATGGTGCAGCTGACGGTCGCGGAGATGGTCGCTGTCTGCCCGAGGGGGACGGCGAACCCTGAGGTGTCGACCGTGACGCTCGACGTGGCGCACCGGATGTCCTGGCCGTCCAGCTCGCGGGCTGCGGCGGTGGCGGCGGTCGCCTGTGCAACGGCGGAGGTTCTGGCGAGGGACGCTTCGCGTGCCGCGCTGGTCGCGGCGTGCTCGACGGCGCCGGCGGCGACCTGAACGCGCCCGGCGAGGACGACCAGGCCGAGCAGGAGCAGGAGCGCTGGGGCGAGGATCGCCAGCTCCAGGGTGACGCTGCCCCGCTCACGGTCCGGACTGGACCACGCCCGGGGACAGGCGCAGGTTTGGGTCATGGTGCACCTGCCGTGGTGAAGCGTTCGATCGGCCCCGCAGCTGACTGCGTCACCGTCGGCCCGGGGATGCCGGGCAGGACCGACAGGGCTCGGCCGGCGACCAGGACACCGACCTGTTCGGCCCCGGGCGAGATGGCCGTCGCGGTGACGTCGGTGAGGGTGTCGGAGCCGTGGTCCTCGATGAAGGCCTGTGCCCGCTCGGGGCCCGCGGCGGGGTCGGCGTTGTAGAGCCGGGCCGCGGTGACGCCCTGCTGTGCCGCGGCCAGGGCGAGGGAGCGGGCGTGGAACCACAAGCCGTACTGGACGATCGCCGTGATCACGAGCAGCACGACCGGGAACAGGATGGCGATCTCCACGCTGGCGGTCCCGGCGTCCCGAGGGCCCCGGTCGCGGCCGAACAGGCGCCGTGGGCTCGGCGCGTGCGATCGCATCCGGCGGTTGGCTGCCGGAGCGCGAGACGTCGTCGCGGTCATGAGTGAGCCGGGTTCAGGTGATCTGGTCGACGCGCCGCTGCACCGCGGCGGTGATGGCCACGACGAGCATCGTCGCCACCGCGATCAGGCCGAGGACGATAATCACGATTTCGAGGGTGGTGGCGCCGACGTCGTTGTCGCTGAGCCGGTCACGGACCTGCCTGCGCAGGGTCGCGGTGTAGCCGTTGAGGATGATCAGGGCGGCGAAGGTGTTCACGGTGCTCTCCCTTGGGTGTCGTGCGCGGATCAGCTGAACAGGATGCGGGCGAAGGCGGGGTAAGCGATGAGAGCCATGAACGCGACCCCCAGCAGGGCGACCGGCACGACCATGTGCTCGGAGGCGGCATTCGCCTTGGCGGTCGTCGCGGTCAGGAGCTGGGTGCGCAGCGACGCGGCGCGGGCCCGCAAGGTGGCGTAGACCGCGGCGCCGTCGTGGCTGGACAGGCGCATGATGTCCGCCAGGTCGCCCAGCTCGGGGACCCCGGTGCTCTCAGCTAGGTCAGTCAGGCCCCGCCATGACGGTTGGCCGCTCAGCTGGGCACGCAGCAGTGCGTCGCGGATCCGCTCGAACTCCCGGGTCGTGCCGATGACCGCGGCCCGGTCGAGGGCTTCGGTGGTGCCCGCGTCAGCGGCACGTTCCAGGGCGACGAGTTCGAGGTACACGCAGGTGGCGCGGCGCAGGTCCCCCCGGGCCGCAGCCGCCCGGTGGCGCACATCGATGTCGGGGACGACGAACAGCACGCCCCCCAACGCCAGGGCGAGGGCGACCGGGATCGCGATCGGCGGATGGACGCCCATCGCGGCGGCGGCGCCGGCCAGGACCGTGGGGAACGTGAGCCCGAGGAGGGCGTAGCCGACCTTGCGGGCAGCGAGATCCTCCGGTGCCTGGTCCACCATGCGCAGGTCCGCGGCGTACCGGCGAAGGCCCAAGGACTCGACGAGCTGGGGTAGGACCCGGCGCCAAGCGGCGACGAGCAGCCGCGACCGGCCGGCGCGGACGGGGGTCGGGGTCGGTGCCGTGGGTGTGTCCAGGCGGGCGAGCGCCGCGTGCAGGTGCGGGGCCGACGGGACGAGGCCTGCGACGACAATCGCGACGCCGCCGCCCACCAGGGCGCCGGCGAGCAGGACCGGCCACAAGTTCATGGGCCCTCCACTCGTCGACCGGTGAGAAATCGCGGCTCGGGCGGGGACAGGGTCAAGGCGCGCATCCACGCCAGGCAGCCGATGAACGCCGTGGCGATGGCGGCCAGCACCAGCTGCCCCAGGGGCCCGGCGTACGGGTTGAGGTAGGTGCCGTTCAGTGCGCCGACCGCCACGACGCCGAGAGTGATGAGGGTGACGGCACGGGCCGTGGTGCGCGGCTTGGCGCGTTCTGCCTCGACCTTGCGGCGGACGGCGACGTCCTCGGCGACCGAGTCGGCCACCGCGGTGAGGACTCGAGCTAGGCCGGGTCCGCGCCGCCGGGATGCGAGCACGAGGGCCGCGACGACGAGGTCCGCTGCGGCGTCGTCGACGTCGTCGGCGAACGCCCGCAGCGCCTGCTCCGTGGGCCACCGGGCGGACAGCCGCGCCACCAACGCCGTCACCTCCGTGGTCAGCGGGGGCGGGCAGGTGCGCAGGCTGGCGGTCAGTGCCTGCTCCAGGCCGACGCCGGCGACGAGGATGTCGGACAGTCGCCGGGTCCATTCTTCGATCGCCTCGACCCGACCGATCCGCCGGGCGGAGACGGCGCCCGTGGTGAGCAGGACCGGCAGCCCGACGACGGTCGTGGTGACCAGGGCGCCGGCGACCGGCCACCCCGAGACCGCCCACATCAGCAACCCGGCCCCACCGGCCACCGGCCAACGCCAGCGCGCCCAGCCGGGACTGGGCGACCGGCGAGGACGCCGACGCCGCACCGTGGCGGGCGCGCGAGGTGGGGCGGCAGTGGGACGAGCCCCGAGCACCGCCAGGAGCAGCCCGATCGCCGCCAGTGCCCCTGCGAACGCGGCGAGTGTCGTGGTCATCGCGGCGCGCCGACGCCGAGGGGGGTGGACCAGGTGCCGCTGCGGTGGTCGAGGAACGTCGGGTCGAAGCCCACCCGGACAAGGTCGCTCAGGCTTTCGGGGCGGTGGAGCGGGACGGCGCGACCGTCCGGCCCTGGTCCGAAGACCGCGGTCGTGGCGGGGCGAGATCCTTCGCCGAGCCCGTTGATCTCCACCACGTCAGAGACGAATCGGTGCCTGGGCCCGCCGGTCGCGGACTCATCGACCAGGGTCAGGTGCACGACGAGGTCGACCGACCCGGCTAGCAGCCGGTAGGCGAACGCCTCGGTCATCGACACCCCGGCCGACAGGCACAGCGTGACGATGCGGTCGATGGCGTGCTGGGCGGTGCGGGCGTGCAAGGTGCACAGTGACCCGTCGCCGGTCGACATCGCCTCCAGCATGGGCAGGACCTCGGGGCCGCGGACCTCGCCGACGATGATGCGGCGCAAGTTCATCCGCAGCGCGTCCGTCAGCAGATCCGTCAGCGTGATCGCACCGGCACGGCGCCCGTACCCGTCCGTTTCCGCTGAACCCTCCCTGCCCTCCATCGCCACCACGCGCAGGTGGCGGTGGCGCATGTCGTGCAGGTGCAGCTCGTACTCCTTCTCGATGGTCGCGAACCGCTCCATCGGGGGGAACTCATTGGCCAAGGCCCGGATCAGCGTCGTCTTGCCCGCGTTCTGCAGGCCCGTGACGATGATGTTCTTGCCCGCGCCGATCGCCGCCCGCAGGAACGCTGCCAGCGCGGTGTCCAGGGTGCCGAGACGGACCAGGTCGTCCAGATCGACGTCGCGCACGCGGTGCCGGCGGATCACGACGTGCGGGCGCGGGGTGGTCCAGGCCATCGCGGCCAGGCGCGACCCGTCGTCGAGCCGCAGATGCAGGGACGGATGGGCGGAGGAAAAGGTGCGCTCTGCTGATCCGCTGCGAGCGGCCAGCAGCTGGACCATCTCGATCAGCTCGTCGTCGGAGTCGGCCACCGAGGGGCCGCGGCGGTCGCGACCGTCGGCGTAGGACACCCAGACCGAGTCGTGCCCGTCGACCTCGATGTTCTCCACGTTCGGGTCGTCCACGAGCGGCTGTAGCCGGCCCAACCCGAACAAGTCGGCCATCACCGCGGCGGCGATGCCCATTTCGGTCCGGGCAGACCACCGGTCGACGCCCTCTCGTACCTGGGCCCGTGCACGGTCGGACAGCTCCTCGGCGACCAGCGACCGGGCCAGCTCACGCCGCGAGCCGTGATCGGTGATCTGCTCGACCTGCAGGCGGGCGGCGAGGCGCTCGGCTACGACGCGGCGAACCTGCCGCACCACCGCGGGATCCGGTGCCGGCGGACCAGGCAGCACGTCACCGCCCAGAGCGGTCAGGCTTGCCGGCACAGTGGAGGCAGGCGACGGGCGACTGGGCGCCGAGGCCCGGTCGCCTGACGTGCCGTCGCCGGTCCACTCAGGCTGGGCAAGGCGCGCGACGTCGATGTGCCTGGAGGTGCCGTTGCTGTGGGTCGCGCCGTGGTCGGGCACCCTCGGGATGAGCGGGTCGAGGCGGGTCATGACGGCGTCCCCAGGCGGATCGGGGCGACCGCGTTGCGCAAGTGGTCGGCGGCTTCGCGGGCCGATCGCAGCAACGGCGAACGGTCGAACCGCCACCCGGTGGTACCGGCTGCGAGAAGTGCCCGCGCCGCCCATAGGTCCGTGGCGATCACCGGCAACCGGTCCACGTCGAGCTCGGCGCCGACCTCGCGCGCCGAGTACGGGGCGCCCTCACCGACAAGGATGGCCGTCGTCGTGGCGCCCGGCCCACGGGACTGGCGCAACTCGCGCAGCGTCGCCGTCGCGGCGCTCACCGACGCAAGGGTCGATGTCAGGACCACGGCGACCAGATCAGCTTGCTCGAGCAGCGGTGTCGGCTCGTATCGGTGACCAAGGCGACCGATGTCCACCACCACATCGGTGTGCACCGCATCAAGCCCTGGTGTGGCATCAGCCAGCAGCTGCCACACCGGGGCGAGAGGTCGAGCCTGCGCGGTCGCGGTCAAGCCGGTCAGGACCAGCCGACGCGCTTCGCGGTCTAGGGCAACGGCGTGCTCAAGCACGGTGTCCTCGGTGGCGAGCTTGCGTTCGGCGGCGACGGCCAGAACGCCGCCGCCGGCCGGTACGCCCGCCTGGGCGTAGCCCGGCACGATGCCCGAGCCTGCGACGTCGGCGTCAACCACGAGCACGCGCCGGTCGGAATGGACAAGCGGCCACACCCAGCCGAGCGCCAGCGCGGTGGTGGTGACCCCGGGCGCTCCGGTTGCCGAGCACAGGGCGAACAGGCTCATGAGTCCTCCCCGGACGGCAGGAGGACCAGGGCGAAGCGTCCGGTCGCCGCGCGAGCTGCCAGGTCAGGCCCGTCCCCATCCGCGGCGATCACGTCGACGACGACCACCCCGTTCATATCCGGTGTTCCGACTCGCGCCACGGTCACCTCGAATGACGAGGGGTCGGCGGACGGCGGGTCAGCCTGCTCGGGCGGGGTGTCGACCACGAGCAGCCGGTCCCCGGCGACGAGGCCGCCGGCCGGAATCCGCGACGGCTCGAGAGCCAGCGGCACGAGCACCTGGCCCGGCCCGGGCGGACCGGTCGCCACCACTTGACCCGGTGCGAGCACCGACCCGGCCACCAGACCGACCGCCGCCACCTGCCCGACCAGGGTCGTGGCGTCATCTGACGCGATGGCCTGAACCGATGGGTCGAGGGAGACCTCTGCGACGGTCAGGTCCTGCGCCGTCAGCGTGGCGCCGTAGGGCACGTCGCGGGCCACCACCACGACCCCCGTCCGCTGACCTGCGGAGGCCACGAGCCAGACGGCGACCAGTGCGCCGACCATCGCCAGGGCGACACCGGCCACGATCAAGCCGGGGCGGCGGCGACCCCTCGGCGCCACGACCACCGGGGCGCGCAGCGCTGGGGCGGCTTGGCCGTTGGTGGTGGCCGGTGCGTGGGATGTGCTTGTCGCCATGATCGTGCTCCCGATGACGGTTGCCCCGCGGAAGATGTCAGCTCGTGACGAGCACCTGCAGCTCGCCGATGCGCACGGTGGTCGATGACGACCGTGTGACGGTCAGGGAGCCGGAGGCCCCACCTCCGGCCCAGGTGACGTCCCACGTCGCCGTGCCGGTCACCGTGTAGGCGTCGTTCGGCTGACCGGCCGACGGCCTCTCGTAGACGTGATCGCAGGTCGGCGACTCGATACCGCCCTCGAACCACGGGGTCCCCGCGTTCGGGCACACGACGGTGTTTCCGTCACCCATGTCCCACTCGATCTTGGTGACTTGCGCAGTTGCGGTCACCGACAGCCCGGGGACCGACGCAGTCGCTGAGTTCGGGCCCCAGGTGGTGGGTGAGACCGCGGTCCACAGCCACACCGGCACCCCGACCAGACCGGCGCGATCGGGCGGCACCGTGATGCCGATTGCCGGACCCGCCAACTGCATCTGGTCCACCGCGCGGGTTGCGAGTTCAGCCGGTGTCACCGTCACACCGCCGTAGCCCGGTGGCGCCGCCGGCAACCACGTCCACCCGCCGTTCGTGCCAGGGACTCGGTCGTAACAGCTCACCTGGTACATCGCGCCGTTGGGGTAGTTGCCTCCCCAGAGCGGGTCGTCGCCGGGCGGTTGAGGAGTGAGCAGCATGTAGTAGCAGTCGTCCACGCTGTTGAACCACCCGAAGACATCGTTGAAGCAGGGAAGGACCTCACCGGTCCGATCGATAACGCAGGTACGTTGCTCTGCGCCGCCGCTGCTGGCACCGCTGTCCTCATCCGAGACTGGGGTTCGCCCGGGGGTCCGAGGCGCCTCCACCTCCACCCAGCAGATCTGGGTGCCCGGATGGCAAGCGACAGGGGGACCGTCGGCCGCAGTGACGGCGGAGGTCAGAGCTACCAGAACACCAAGGCTGCGGCGAGCCAGGGTGCTCAGCACGGTGCATCCCGGTCGACGTCGGAGCTCCGAATCGTCCAGCGGCCGTCATAGAAGTAGGCCGTCGACGTCGTGAGCACGCGCGGGCTTTGCTCTGGGGGAGCAGCTGAATCGCCGGTGGCTGTGTATATCGGCTGCCAGTCGCTGACATCGACGCAGTCGGTGATCACCGCGGTCGGAGTCTCGCCGAGCGCGATGTCCGAGACGGCGGGGTCGAGTATCGGCGCGCCGACGACAGCGATCCCGTTGGACTGGAGGGAGTGGACGCTCGCCCGGACGTCCGCCAAGGCCGTGTCGACCGCGAACATTGCGAGGGCCGGTGCTTCTGCAGCCGACGGATCTGCGAACGACCCGGTCTTGGCGTCCCAGTAGCCGCGGTAGGCCTCGAGGATGCCTGCCTCTGCGGCGGCGACTGCCGGGTCCACGGTCGGCGTCGGCGTCGGCGTCGCACCCACGGTCGGCGAGGAGGCGGCATTCGGTGTCGGTGTCGGTGTCGGTGTCGGTGTCGGTGTCGGACCAGGATCGCCGCCCGTGGGGGAGCAGGCAGTGAGGAAGGCCGCGGCCCCGACGAAGAGCGATACCGCGACACTGCGGATCTGCGTCTGATGCCTACTCATCGGCGATCACCGTTCCCCAACGGTTCGCGCGCCATCTCTGGGCTGGTCGTCGGCCCGACCGGCTGACCCATTGGACACCCTTCAGCGCTGGAGCAACAGGGGCCAGGTTGAACGGCACTCCGCGCAGGCCGGGGTAGTAGTGACCTCATGTCAATAGGTAGGCGCGTCGCTCGACAACCGTGCACGTGTCGGTCATCGACGTGTGGAGAGAGGTCAGCCTGCTGTTGCCTGTGGATGACGTTCGGCCGCGTACCGCTGCGTCGTCGGGGCTTTGATACTCGTGCCTGAGCGGGAGCGGGAGCGGGTCGCTTGCAGCGCGCTTCGGAGGCCAGCGTCGCGGAGGGCGTCGTCCCCGAGAGTGAGGAGCGATGGAATCAGGCCGGGTGCCTCCGCGGTACCTCGAAGGGCGAGCGCGAGACGACGTGCCTGCCAGGGCGGAACCTCGAGCTCAACCGCGAGGAGTCGCCAGCCCACGATCGTGCACCTCGGGTCGGGGGTGGTCGGCATGCAGAGCACGGCGTCGACGATGCGCGCCGCAATGGTCCGGTCCCAGCCCGCGTCGACCAGTGCCGCTCCGACCTGAACCAAGAGCTGTCGCCACGCGAGGCCGGCGGCAAGGTCGACGGGCACGCACGCGGGCTCCCAGCCCGTCGCCGCGAGGGCGTCGAGAGACGTGGCCGGCGCCACCTCCCCGTTCCGCGCCGCGGCCGCGAGGCTCCTGCCGCGCCGCTCCTCGGTGGCATACGTCGCCGAGACGATCTCGCCGAGAACCGCGCGTCGGGCCGCCTGCCAGAGCACGCCCCATGGCGAGGCGGCTGTTCGCAGCGACGGCTTGGTGAGGCTCACCCATGCCGTCTCCCAGGCCGTGGCCTCAGCCTGTGAAGCGGCCGCTCCGCGCATGCCCGCGTCGATGACCAGCGGCCGAACGATCTCCGTTCGGACGTACTCCAGGAGCGCGGTCGCCGCGGGCCCATCCCACCCCTCGGAGTCGATCATCGCGAGGACATCAAGCAAGCCCTGACGATCGCGAATGATGCGCTGCGTTGGCGTGGCCAGGGCACCAGCCTCGGCCATCGTCGTCGTGTGGTTCTTCCTCATCGTCGCCTCCCATGTCGAACGGACACGGGAGACGCTTCTCAGGGTGTATAGCCGCGACGATGACGGTTACGACCCCGCAGTTCACGGTGCGATGACGGGTGGTAACGGCGATGACGGAGATTCTGTTCGTCATCGATGACGGGGCGGAGCGAGCTGTCGTCATTGAGCCGAGCGTCTTCCGGGAAGCGCCCGTCATCGTCGCGGCTATTGACCATGCCCTGGCCGCCCGCCCGTTTCGACGGCGATCGGGCCGCGATGGTGCCCTTGCCGCCGGTAGCACGGGCCTGTTGAACCGGGTGCGGCTGGGGCGCGACTACTGCGTTCGGATCGCGTCGAACGACTTCAGCGAGGATCCACGCACGATCGGCCCGTTCGTCGACGTGCTGGCTACGTCCATCCGTGTTCTGACGACGTGCGACGGGCAGGTCGCGGCCGACCAGGCCCGCTGCTGGGTACCAGAGTCAGGATCACCGACCTCGCCACAAGGAGGTGGCCGGGGTGCTGAGAACGGGCCCTCGCCGAACGGCGCCGCACCGCGGCTCGGACCACCTGCGCGCACCCCGACGGGCGGGTGGTGACGTCCGGGCACTGCCGGACCGCGATGCACTGGTTGACGTCGACGCCGCCGGCGGGGCCGGCATGGAACCACGAGAGGAGCGTGCCGCGACGTGCTGGCGCAGCTGGCGACCAGCAACTTCCTGCTCAAAGCCGAGAGCGTCGTCCTGCTCGGCCCCTCTCAAGATCGGCAAGCCCCACCTGGCCGTCGGGATGGGCATCAAGGCCCGCCCAAGCAGGCTGTTCGACACCGCGACCAACTGGATCGCCCGCCTGGGTACAGCCCGAACACGCCGGCGCCCTGGATGTCGAACTGGAGAAGATCCGCCACTACAAGTTCACCATCACCATCATCGTCATCGACGACGTCGGGTACATCCCGTTCGACACCGACGCCGCGAACCTCTTCTAGCGGCTCGTTGCGTCCCGCTACGAGCCGGGCTCGATCATGGTCACCTCGAACCTGCCCTCGGACGCCGAGGCGAGCTCTTCGGCGACGATGTCGTCGCCGCCGCCATGATCGGCCGCCTTGTCTACCATGCCGAGGGTCCTGGCACTGTCCGGCGACTCCTACCGCATCCGCCCGCCGCGAACTATTCGCCGAGGTCCGCGACAACTGACCCCAGGTGGTCACCTTCTCGAGACCCGCAGTGGGGCAAGACTCGGGGGGCGCTGACAGCATGGGCCGCGCGGCCGAAACGGACGCGGTGGCCAGTCGCTGGCACGCCCGTGGGCTCTGCGGCCGCTTCGTGGCCGCGCGTTGCTTTCCGGATGCCCGAGCCGGAGACAGGCCGACTGGACACTTAATGGACACTTTTCGCCGGCGAGCAGCCGCCAGACCGCACTAGATGGGTCCATCTGAGGGTTAGCCTGGAGGTCCCTCATCGCATCGATCTCGGCGTCTGCCCAGGTCAGCGCGAGACGGGTCGAGCGAAGTCAAGATTCCCTGAGCGTCGCGCCTCGGCGCAGCGATTCAGGGGGTCAGGGGTTCGAGTCCCCTCAGCTCCACCATCGGTACCGACGAAGGCCATCCCGGCTCCTCCACGGAGGGCCCGGGGTGGCCTTCGTCATGTGCATGGAGTCCCGCTCCGGTCCGCGCCTACAGTGGATGGCCGGTGACGGGTGCCGGCACCGCCCTGCGGGAGGCCTGCGATGCCGATGCGCCACGTCCCACAGCCGGGTCCCAGCCGGATGACGGAGTTCGCCGGCCACCCCGCGGTGGTGGGCGTCGTGCCGGGGCAGCCCGACCTGGTCGTGCTCACTGCGGCATCGTGGGTGCGGGCCGTCGGGTCGCCGACCCTCTACTGCGCGTACGTCGATCCGGCCCGGTACACGCACGAGGAGCACGACGACGGCACCGTGCGGCACCTGCCGATCGACCCGGACGGCGACGACGACTGGCGCCGCACCGACGCCCACCTGCGCAGCCATCTCGAGCGGGTCGTGCGACCGGCGGACGTCGAGTGGACGTTCCGCTACCTCGCCGGCCGCGTCGACCGGGCCCTGACCCATCTCGCGCGGGCCGTCGACGCCGCGGTGATCATCGTCGGCGCGCGAGCCCCCGGACCGGGGGCCAGGATGCGCGAGGTCGTCGAGGGCTCGGTGGCGGTGCGCCTCACGGCGCACCAGCACCGTCCGGTGCTGACCGTCCCGCTCAGCGTGGTGGACTGGAGGACGAGGACGCCGTGGTAGCGCGCCGCTGGTCCGGGGCGTCGTCGGCGGGCCGGGCGACCACGTCCACGGCGTCCAGGCGGGGCAGGGCACGCCGCAGGGCTCCGGTGACCCGCAGGTCCAGCTCGACGAGCTCGGTCACGGAGGTCGCCGGGCTCACGGTGACCCGGGCCAGGGCGTGCAGGCGGTGGCCGGTCCACCGCAGTCGGAGGTCGTTGACGCACTCGATCCCGGGCACGGCCAGCACAGCGGTGTGCGCGCGGTCGACGAGATCGGGGTCGACGCCGTCCAGCAGGCGCCGACCGACGTCGCGGGCGGTGCTCCACAGCAGGACGGCGATGGCGGTGGCGATCAGGAGGCCCACGACGGGGTCGGCGAGCGGGAAGCCCGCCCAGACGCCGATCACCCCGGCCACGACCGCCAGGGAGGTGAAGCCGTCGGTGCGGGCGTGGATGCCGTCGGCGACCAGGGCAGCCGAGCCGATGCGGCGGCCGGTGCGGATGCGGTAGACCGCGACGGCCTCGTTGCCGGCGAACCCGATGACGCCCGCGGCCAGGACCCACCCGAGGTTGTCCAGCGGCTGGGGGTCGAGCAGCCGGTCGATCGCCTGGACGGCGGCGAGCACCGCCGACAGGGCGATCATCGCGACGATGAACAGGCCGGCGAGGTCCTCGGCCCGGTGGAACCCCCAGGTGTAGGTGCGTGTCGCAGCGCGACGGCCCAGGACGAAGGCGATCCACAGGGGGACGGCGGTCAGCGCATCGGAGAAGTTGTGGATCGTGTCCGCCAGCAGCGCGACCGATCCGGAGATCGCGACGACGGCCAGCTGGGCGGCCGCGGTGGCGGCCAGGACCGCCAGGCTGATCTTCACCGCGCGGATGCCGGCGGCGCTGGCCTCCAGGGCGTCGTCGATCGAGTCCGCAGCGTCATGGGAGTGCGGGACGAACACTCCGTGCAGCCACCCCCGCAAGCCCGAGGGGTGGTCGTGCGCATGGTCGTGGTCGTGGTCGTGGGCCCCGGCGTGGTCGTGGGCGTGCGCGTGGTCGTGCGGCTCGCCGTGCTGGTGGGGGTTGTCGGGGACGTGCCCACCGCTCCAGCCGCGAGGGGTCGCGCTCACGACGTCTGCTCGTGGTGGTGCGGTGTCGGGTCGACCGCGTGCTCGGCCTGCTGGAGCCCGTCGGTCACCAGCCGCCCCACGTGGTCGTTGATCAGCCGGTAGTGGACCCGGTTGCCGTCCTGCCGCGCCGCGACCATCCGAGCCAGGCGCAGCTTGGCCAGGTGCTGGGACACCGACGTCGGCGACCTGTCGACCACCTGCGCCAGCTCGCCCACGGTCAGCTCTCCAGCCAGGAGTGCCAGCACGATCCGGACCCGGGTCGCGTCGGCGAGCATGGCGAAGACCTCGACCGCGATCTCCACGTAGGCCGGGTCGACCCCGGGCGCCGCTGGCTGCGTATCTTCGTGCATGCACACACTCTAGGAGACGCGTGCCCGGACCGGCCGACCGGGGGCGCGGGTGCTCGGGCGCTCCCGCGACCACGTCGGGACGAGCCGGAGCCGAGCGCTGGAGCAGCCTGGTCGGTCGCGGTGTCCCGCACCCGGGGGCGCGGGCCCGGGGTCTGCGACGATCCCGCCATGACCGACGTCGTGCGCTCCTTGGTCCTGTTCGTCCTCGCTGCGTTCGCGGAGATCGGCGGCGCCTGGCTGGTGTGGCAGGGGGTGCGTGAGCACAGGGGCTGGTTGTGGATCGGCGCAGGGGTGATCGCGCTCGGCATCTACGGCTTCGCCGCCACTCTCCAGCCGGACGCGCATTTCGGTCGGATCCTGGCCGCCTACGGGGGTGTCTTCGTCGCCGGGTCGCTCGCGTGGGGCATGGTCGTGGACGGGTTCCGCCCCGACCGGTACGACGTCCTCGGCGCGCTCGTGTGCCTGGTCGGGGTCGCGGTCATCATGTACGCGCCGCGGACCGCCTCGGCGTAGGTCGTCGTCGAGGCCGCGCCGGCCGCGCCCGACGTCGCGCGCCGACGCCTCCGCCTGACCCGACGGGTCAGGCCGGCCGAGGTCGTGCGCAGCGTCCCGGCAGGCGACTCGCGAGAGTGTGTCGACATCCGTCGCACGTTCTCGAGTCTGGACTGAGAGAATCGGCTCGGACCCCGAGTGCTCGAGGAGTGCACATGCCGAACCCGCGCGACCCTGGCCGGAACGAGCCGTCGGAGCTCGAGGGCCGCTTCGAGCTCGAGCCGCCGTCGCCGACGGTCGAGGTCACCGTGCACCAGCCGGAGAAGGTCGGCGGCATGGTGCTCGTGGACGCCCAGACGCAGCAGAAGCACGCCGAGACGGCGGAGTCCTTCCTCGACGACCTGCTCGGCACCCCGCTGCACAGCCCGCAGTTCCAGACCAAGCTCGACGGGCTCACCCGGCTGGGTGAAGGGACGATGCGGCAGGCCGGTGACTCGGTCAACCGGATGCTCCAGCGACCGGCAGCCGCTGTGTCCGGCAGCGGCGCGGGCCCCGCCACGCGCACGGGCACGTCCCTGGCCGAGCTGCGGCGGATCGTCACCGAGCTGGACCCCAAGCGGCACGACCTCACCGGCGCCCGGCGGACCTTCAAGCTCCTGCCCGGCGGCAGCAGGGTCCAGCGGTACTTCCAGAAGTACGAGGCCGCCCAGGAGCAGCTCAACGCCATCACGAAGGCCCTCAAGGGAGGCCAGGACGAGCTGCGGCAGGACAACGCCGCCATCCAGACCGAGCGCGACGCCCTGTGGCAGGCGCTGGGCCAGCTGGCCGACGTGGCGGTCCTCGCCCGCCACCTGGGCGACGGCCTCGAGCAGCGCATCGCGGGCCTGCGCGCCCGGGGGGAGATCGACGACGCCACCACGCTCGAGTCGGACGCCCTGTTCTCCGTCCGCCAGCGACATCTGGACCTGATGACCCAGATGGCGGTCGCGGTCCAGGGATACCTGGCGCTCGACGTCGTGAAGAAGAACAACGTCGAGCTCATCAAGGGCGTGGACCGCGCCCTGGACACCACCATGGCCGCGCTGCGCGTCGCCGTCATCACCTCCCAGGCGCTGGGCCAGCAGCGGATCGTGCTCGCCCAGGTCGATGCGCTGAACGCGACCACGTCGGACATGATCGTCGCCACCTCCCAGCTGCTGCGCGCGCAGGGCACCGCCATCCAGCAGCAGGCGTCGCAGGCCACCCTGGACCCGGAGAAGCTGCAGCAGGCGTTCGACGACGTGTTCAGCGCGATGGACGAGATCGACCGGTTCAAGGCCGAGGCCACGCTGTCCATGAAGCAGACCGTGACGGTGCTCGAGGCGCAGGTGAGCCGCGCCAGGCTGCAGCTGGAGCGCAGTCACTCCTCGGACGCCGCCACAGCAGAGCTCGGAAGGAGCTGACCGTGTCGCGACTGACGTTCGGCAACGTCGTCAAGGTGACGGCCGTCCTCGTCTTCCTGCCGCTGCTCGCGTACCTGGTGCTCGTCATCGGCACGGTGCGCAAGAACGTCAGGACGGCGCTCGAGGGCCTCCTCTACGCCGGAGCCTTCTCCGCGGCGGTGCTGCTGCCCGACTTCTGGGGCCCGCCCGCCCTGCTCGCACTGACGGCCATGGGCACGTCGGGCGTGCGCTCCTGGCACCTGCGAGACCTGTGGCTGCCAGCGCGTCGCCGGTGGTGGAAGCGCGACCCGGCCGAGACGTCCGCCGTCGACGGGCCTGCCCGGGCGGGGCACGACGTCGCCATCGAGGGGTCGGACGGGCTGCCGTCGGCGATCGCCTGGGTCCGCAGGCATGCCGACCACAACCGGCACCGCCTGCCTGCGGACGCGCACCGGGCCGTGCTGCAGATCTGCGGGGTGCTCGACGCCGTGATCGCGACCGAGCAGCGTGACCACACCGCCGACCCGCGGTTCGAGTACGAGCTGGATGCCCTGGCCCGGCGCTATCTGCCGGCCGTGCTGAAGAACTACCTCGCGATCGCGCCGAGCAGGGTGCATGAGCGCCAACCCGACGGGCGCACCCCCGACGAGGAGCTGACCGAGCAGCTGCGGATCCTCGCGGGCCAGGCCGACGCCCTCTCCGCGAGCCGCCACCGTCGCCTGACGGCGGAGCTGAGCACCTCCGGCAACTTCCTCCGGGAGAAGTACGGGCACCTCCAGCCCGACGCCCCCGACGCCCACGTCCGGTGACGTCCGTCGCGGCGGCGGGTCGCGCGCCGAGCCGAACGGGTCAGGCCCGCTCGGGCGTCCGCCCTGCGGCGGGTCTGCGGCCTGCGGAAGGCGCCCGGTCACCGGAGGGCGCCCGGTCAGCGGCGCACGGCCGGACCTGGAGCACCTGAGCAGGTTCGCCGTGGCGCCTGATGACGCGCCCGCCGCGCTCGAGCAGCACGCTGCCGGTGTCGGCCATGACCAGCCGGGACGCGATCGTGCCGCGCCAGCCGACCCAGCGCTCCTCGCGCACCGGCCGGCTCAGCTGCCCGGCCAGCCACCGCACCGCGAGGTCGGCGGCCCGGCCCTCGCTGCCGGGCGCGACGTCGGCCACCAGGACGTCAGGTCCGCGCAGGTCGCTGTGGTCGACCAGCAGCGCCTCGGTCTCCCAGCAGCCGGTCAGGCGCGGCCGGTGCAGCATCACCTGCAGGTGCGCCTCCCCGTCCTCGAGCCCGGGGACGGCGACCGTCAGCACCGTGCCGGGCTCGTCGCCGAGCCAGCGTGCGGGGAAGGCGCGAGTGGCGCCCGGCGCGACGAGCGGGCCGAGGAGTGCCGGCGCGGCGCCGCGGGCCCGGTGCGTGAAGGGGTCGTCCGCCGGCACCCGGGGGCTGGCGGGCCGGAACCACTCCGACGCGGTGGACATGTCCCCAGTGTGCGACCGCGCGGCGGCCGGACTCCAGGACTTTCGGCGACCGGATCGGCTCCGCCCACCTGCCCGGTGCCGCGTCGCTGGCTAGCGTGGGCGGTCCGCCGACACAGCCGGGAGCGACGATGACCGGACCGACCACCGACGACCCGCAGCCGCCCGACCGGCGGCGCTCGCTGCTCGTGGCCGGTGCGATCGGCGTCGGGCTGATGGCGGCCGTCGACGAGATCGTGTTCCACCAGATCCTTGCGTGGCACCACTTCTACGACCGGTCGACGCCGGAGGTGGCGGTGCTGTCGGACGGGCTGCTGCACTCGGTCGAGCTGGTCCTGCTGGTGGCGGGGTTCTTCGGGTTCGCGGACCTGCGCCGGCGCGGCGCGCTGCACCGGTCCGCCGGCTGGGCGGGCCTGCTGCTCGGCGCCGGGGCGTTCCAGCTGGGGGACGGCGTCGTCGACCACAAGGTGCTGCGGGTGCACCAGGTGCGCTACGACGTCGACCTGCTGCCCTACGACGTCGCCTGGATCGGCGCGGGCGTCCTGCTGCTGGCGGCCGGTGCGGTGGTGGGCGCTCGCGCCGCCCGTCCGGAACGCGCCAGGCGCCGATGACGTCGCCGGCGAGCGCACGGCCCGCCTCGGCCCGGCGTCGGTGAGCCACGGCTCGACCGCACACGTCGACCCGACCGGGTGGCTGCCGGCCGTCGCCCTGCTCACGGTGCTGGTCGGCGGCTACGCGGCGACCGCGGTGCGCGTGGGCGTCCGGACGGGGCGTCCCTGGAGCGCGCACCGGGGCGCCGCGTTCGCAGCCGGCGCGCTGGTGCTGGCCTTCGCGGTCTCACCGGGGGTGGCGCTCGTCGCCCCGGACGCGGCGCGGGCCCACATGGTCCAGCACGTGCTGCTCGGCATGGTCGCCCCGCTCGGGGTGGTCCTCGGGGCGCCGCTCACCCTGGCGCTGGCGGCGCTGCCGGTCCGGCGCCGACGCACGGCGACCGCGCTGCTGCGCACCCGTGCCGTGCACGTGGTGAGCCATCCGGTCACGGCAGCGGCGCTGCACGTCGGCGGGCTCGCAGCCCTCTACCTGACGCCGCTGTACAGCCGCGCGCTGGCCGAGCGGTGGCTGCACGACGTCGTGCTGGTGCACGTCACCGTGGCCGGGTGCCTGTTCGCGTGGTCGCTCGTCGGTCCCGAGCGCGCGGCCCGCGGTCCCGGCCCGGGCTGGCGGGTGGGCGTGCTCGTCGTCGCCTCCGCCGCGCACGGGTCCCTCGCCAAGCTGCTCTACGCGCGCGCGCCGGCGCTGCCGCCGGGCAGCCCGCACAGCGGCGAGGAGCTCCGCGCCGCGGCGCAGTGGATGTACTACGCCGGCGACGTCGCCGAGGTGGCCCTGACCGTCGCGCTGCTGGCGACCTGGTACCGACGCGGCGCCCGCCACATCGGCGCGCCGGCGGTGGCTGGCCGGTGAGCCGCGCCGGGTCGGCCGCGGCGACCGCCGACGGCGTCGGCCCGGCCCGTCGCCGTCAGGCGGCCGACCACCCGGCGGGCGTGTGCTCCACCGGCACCAGCTCGGCGGGACGGGGCGGCCCGGGCGGGGTGCCGTCGCCGAACGGCCGGCCACCCAGCTCCTCGCGCCCGTGCGGCGTCAGCCACCCGGACAGGTCCGGACCCGACGGGACGATCTGCGTCGGGTTCAGGTCGGTGTGGACCACGTAGTAGTGCCGCTTCACGTGGTCGTAGTCGATCGTGTCGCCGAAGCCGGGGGTCTGGAACAGGTCGCGCGCGTACGCCCAGAGCACCGGCATCTGCGACAGCGTGGACCGGTTGCACTTGAAGTGGCCGTGGTAGACGGCGTCGAACCGGGCCAGCGTGGTGAAGAAGCGGACGTCCGCCTCGGTGATGGTGTCCCCGACGAGGTAGCGCTGGCCGGCCAGGCGCTCGCTGAGCGCGTCGAGCCGGTCGAACAACCGGGTGTAGGCGCGCTCGTAGGCGGACTGCGAGCCGGCGAACCCGCACCGGTAGACCCCGTTGTTGACGTCCTTGAACAGCACCGCGCTGATCTCGTCGATCTCGGCGCGCAGGTGCTCGGGGTACAGGTCCGGCGCGCCGTCGCGGTGGTGCGCGCGCCACTGGGTGGACAGGTCGAGGGTCATCTGGGCGTAGTCGTTGGTCACGACCTGGCCGGTGGTCACGTCGACCAGAGCCGGCACGGTGATGCCGCGCTCGTAGCCGGGGAACCGGGCGAAGTACGCGTCCTGCAGGCGCGGGATGCCGAGCACCGGGTCCACGCCGTCCGGGTCGAGGTCGAACGTCCAGCTGCGCCGGTCGTGCGTCGGCCCGCAGATCCCCAGCGAGATCGCGTCCTCGAGCCCCAGCAGGCGGCGCACGATGGACGCGCGGTTGGCCCAGGGGCACGCGCGCGAGATCACCAGGCGGTAGCGGCCGGCCTCGACCGGGTAGCCGTCGGCGGCGTCGGTCGTGATCCGCGTGGTGATGTAGTTCGTGTCGCGCGTGAACTCCTGCCCGGAGGTCACGTACGCGCCGGTCGTGTCGTGCTCGGTCGTGGTGCTCTGCGACTGCGTGCTCATGCCCTGGTACCTCGGATTCCGGTGCGTGCGGTCCGCCCAGCCTAGGCAGTCCCGGCAGCTCCAGCCCCGCGACAGGGCAGCCCTCGGGCGCGGGGGCGACCCGGTGCGTAGGCTCCGTGGCCATGAGCCACCCCATCCGGATCGGTGTCCAGATCCAGCCGCAGCAGGCCGACTACAGCCAGATCCGCGACGCCGTCGCCCGGGCGGAGGACGCCGGCGTCGACGTCGTCTTCAACTGGGACCACTTCTTCCCGCTGTACGGCGACGCGGACGGCAAGCACTTCGAGTGCTGGACGATGCTGGGCGCGTGGGCGGAGCAGACCAGCCGCGTCGAGATCGGTGCGCTGGTCACCTGCAACTCCTACCGGAACCCCGAGCTCCTGGCCGACATGGCGCGGACCGTGGACCACATCTCCGGCGGACGCCTCATCCTCGGCATCGGTGCCGGCTGGTTCCAGCGGGACTACGACGAGTTCGGCTACGACTTCGGCACGGCGGGCAGCCGCATCGCCGAGCTGGGGGAGGCCCTGCCGCGGATCAAGGCCCGCTGGGCGACGTCGAACCCGGCGCCGACGCGTGACATCCCCGTCCTCATCGGCGGCGGCGGGGAGAAGAAGACACTGCGCCTGGTCGCCGAGCACGCCGACCAGTGGCACTCGTTCGCCGACCTGGAGGTCCTCCGGCGCAAGAGCGGCATCCTCGCCGAGCACTGCGAGGCGGTCGGACGAGACCCGGGACAGATCGAGCGCTCCGTCGGGGTCGAGGGATCGCCCGGTGACCAGGCCGAGCAGCTCGTGGAGGCCGGCGCGACCCTGTTCACGATCGGCATCGGCGGCCCGGACTACGACATGTCGACCGTGCAGGAGTGGGTCCGTTGGCGGGACGCACGAGCCTGAGCAGCATCGGCAGCGCCCACGGGAACCGGGGCCGCGAGGCGGCACGGCGCCTGGGGGCCCGCCTGCGCCGCGTGCGATGGGGGCGGGCCGCGCTGCTCACCGCGGTCGCGTTGCTGGCCGCCCTCGTCTTCGGCGTCACCACGGCGTCGGCCGATCGGAGCCTCGGCCCGCACGAGGCCCGGTACGCGGTCACGACGGACGACCTGGTGACCATCGACGTCGGGCCGCTGGGCACGCTGGAGATCCCGTCCCCGCTGCCGCTCACGCTCGGCGCACGGGTCACGGTCAAGGAGATCCCGGCTGCGGTGACCGCCGTCGACCCCGCGAGCACGGTCCGCGTCCTCGGGCAGGACCTGCAGAGCTACGTCCAGTTCTTCACCGCTCCGCAGGCAGCGATCGAGGACGCCGCCTGGGCGCTGGTCGCCGACGCCCTCGAGCGGACGGTGCTCGCGTTCGTGACCCTGATGGTGGCCGGAGCGGTGCTCACCGCCCTGCTCGGACCCGCGCGCCGTCGTGAGCTCGCCGCCCGGGTCGGGGGCCGTCGCGGCGACATGGTGCGGGTCGCGGTGATCTGCCTGGTCGTGGTGGTGACCTGCGTCAACAGCGTCGACCAGGTCGCCCGTCAGGGTGAGGGCCGCCGCGCCTCCGGGGTGTTCGCGGGGACGCCGCTCGAGGACGCGCGGATCACCGGGCGGCTGTCCGGGATCATCGACACCTACGGCGCGATGGTCGTCGACGCCTACCGGGACAACGAGCAGTTCTACGACCGCGCCAACGCGGCGGTCGCCGAGGCGTGGGACCAGCGCGCACTGACGCTCGCCGTCACGGAGGGCGACGACCTCGGTCCGGTGCCCGGTGGCCCGGGCGTCGAGCCGTTCGTGGGCAGCACGACCGGTGCACCCGACGACGGCGTCGTGGACCCGGGCGGCGACGCGGTCGCCACCGGCGCGGCCGGTGGCGACGCAGCACCGACGACGCCGGCGCCGACTCCGGCGCCGACGCCGACGCCGACGCCGACGCCGACGCCGACGACGGACGCCCAGGTGCCGGCCGACCAGGTGGCGGCCGACCAGGCGCCCGGCGACCAGGCGCCCGGACCGGACGCGGGCCCGGGCGGCCCGGCCAGGCCCCCGGCCGAGGACGACGCCACGGGCGGGCTCGCGCGGCCGGCCGCGGGGCCGACGTCGGCGGCGTTCACCGAGCCGGCGGAGCCGGTGGACCCGGTCGTGATCGTCCTGGTCAGCGACCTGCACTGCAACGTCGGGATGGCCCGGATCATCCGGACGGTCGCCGAGCGTGCGGACGCCGACATCGTGCTGAACGCCGGCGACACGACCGTCAACGGCACCAGCGTCGAGCAGTACTGCGTGACGTCGTTCAGCCAGGCCGTTCCTCAAGGAGTGGAGCGGGTCGTCGCCGACGGCAACCACGACTCCCTGGAGACGGAGGACCAGGAGCGTGCCGCGGGCTGGACCGTGCTGGACGGCGAGGTGGTGACCGTCGACGGTCTGCGCATCCTCGGCGACCGCGACCCGAACCGGACGCAGATCGGCGGCGGCACGACCCCGGTCTCGACCGAGTCGCCCGCGGAGGCCGGCGCCCGGCTGGCCGACACGGCGTGCGAGGCGGGCGGCGTCGACATCCTGCTCATCCACACCCCGCGGGTCGGTGACGCGACGCTGCGTGAGGGCTGCGCCGACGTCCAGCTGTCCGGGCACCAGCACCGCAGGTCCGGGCCGCTGCAGGTCGGGCAGGGCATCCGGTACGTCAGCTCCACGACCGCCGGTGCGACCTCCGGCGGTGCCACCGTCGGGCCGCTCAACGGAATCGCCGAGCTGACCGTGCTGCGCTTCGACCCCGATCGCGGCCGGATGATGGACCTGCAGGTCGTCCAGGTCATGCCCGATGCGTCCGCGGTCGTCGGGCCGCGTGAGCCGTTCCCCACGCCGCAGCCTGTGGACGAGGCCACCGAGGGCACCGACCTGACGGGCGAGCCGACCGACGGTCCCCCGCCGACCGGGGGCACCGAGCCGCCCGGCGGCACCGATGCGACCGAGAGCACCGGCGCGACCGGCGGCGCCGCGCCGACCGGTCCGGTCAGCCCCACCGCACCGGGTGCGACCTCGCCCGCGTCGACCGCACGCCCCTAACGCTGCCGCGTTAGAGTTCGGTATGCCGAACTTCGGCCCTCACCTGCGTCGACAGGCCGGCCGGGCATGCCCGCCGTGCGCCCGCCCCGGCGGGTCGCCCGGTCGCCCGGGCCCGGGCGTGCCCCCCACCGGGGCGGTGCTCCCCGGCGTGCGGATCCTCGGCGTGCTGCTGACCGTGCTGTCGCTCACGGGATGCGCCCTGCCGCCGTCGGCCACGGCGGTGCCCGACCCGCCCGACGACCGCCCGGTGGTGCTCACGACGTTCACGGTGCTGGCCGACATGGCGCGCCAGGTCGCCGGCGACCACGTCCGGGTCGAGTCGATCACCGACGTCGGCGTCGAGATCCACGGTTACGAGCCGACCCCGGACGACCTGCGCCGCGCCGCCGACGCGGACCTCGTGCTCGACAACGGTCTCGGCCTCGAGGCGTGGTTCGAGCGGTTCGTCGCCGGTCTGGACGCCCCGCACGTCACCGTGAGCGAGGGCGTCGCGACCATCCCGGTCGGATCGGGAGGCATGCAGGGGCGGCCCAACCCGCACGCGTGGATGTCGCCGGATGCGGCGATCCGCTACGTCGCGAACATCGCCGACGCGCTGGCGGACCTCGACCCGGTGCACGAGGGTGCCTACCGGGCCAACGCGGCTGCCTACACCGCCGAGCTGCGGGCCGTGCGCGACGCCCTGGTCGACCGGCTGGACCGGCTCGACCCGGCGCGGCGCGCCCTGGTCACCTGCGAGGGCGCGTTCTCCTACCTGGCGCGCGACGCCGGTCTGGCGGAGTCCTTCCTGTGGCCGGTGAGCTCGGACGCGCAGGGGACGCCGCAGCAGGTCGCGCGGGCCATCACCTTCGTCCGCGAGCGTGACGTGCCGGCGGTGTTCTGCGAGTCGACCGTGTCGGACACCGCGCAGCGCCAGGTCGCCCGGGAGACGGGCGCCGCGTACGGCGGCGTCCTGTACGTGGACTCGCTGTCGCTGCCCGGCGGCCCGGTGCCCACCTACCTGGACCTGCTGCGCCACGACACCGAGGTCGTCGCCGCCGCGCTCACCGGGGCGGCGTCGTGACCGGCGCCTGGTCCCACGCCACGGCGCCCGCGATCGACGTCCGTGGGCTGACCGTGCGCTACGGCGACGTGCTCGCCCTCGACGACGTGACGATGGAGCTGGGCCGCGGACGTGTCGGGGGACTGATCGGCCTCAACGGCTCGGGCAAGTCCACGCTCATGAACGCGGTGATGGGCATGGTCCGCGCCGCGTCGGGCGACGTCCGGGTGCTGGGCAGCACGCCGGCGGAGGCGCGTCGCGCGGGTCTGGTCGGGTACGTGCCCCAGGCGCAGGACGTCGACTTCACCTTCCCGATCAGCGTGCGCGAGGTCGTCACCACCGGGCGCTACGGCCGTATGGGCACGCTGCGCCGGGCGCGCGCGGACGACGTCGCCGCGGTGACGGCCGCGCTGGACCGCGTGGACCTGGCCGCGCTCGCCGACCGCCAGGTCGGGGAGCTGTCCGGCGGCCAGCGCAAGCGCGTGTTCGTGGCCCGGTGCCTCGCCCAGCAGGCGGCCGTGCTGCTCCTCGACGAGCCGTTCGCCGGCGTCGACCGGCGGTCCGAGGCCGGCATCACCGCCCTGCTGCGCGAGCTCGCCGCCGAGGGCCGGTCGGTGCTGGTGTCCACGCACGACCTGCAGACGCTGCCCGCCCTCGCCGACGACGTCGTCCTGCTCGGCACCCGGGTCCTGGCGACCGGCCGGCCCGACGACGTCCTCGCGCCGGACCGGCTGGCCCGCGTCATGGGTCTCGAGCCGCCGGCGGCCGCGCGATGACCGCCGTCCTGGCCGGGACGGCCGGTGACCTGGCCACCGGTGCGTGGTCGTGGCTGGCCGCGCCGTGGCAGTTCGAGTTCATGCAGCGCGCGCTGCTGGTCACGACGGTCGCCGCGGTGGTCTGCGCGCTGCTGAGCTGCTGGCTGGTCCTGATCGGTTGGTCGCTGCTGGGCGACGCCGTCTCCCACGCCGTGCTGCCCGGGGTCGTGCTGTCCTACCTGGTCGGCTGGCCGTTCGCGGTAGGGGCGCTCGTCTTCGGACTCGGGGCGGTGGCGCTCATCGGCGCGGTCCGGGACACGACCCGGGTCAAGGAGGACGCCGCGATCGGGGTCGTGTTCACGACGCTGTTCGCCCTGGGTGTCGTGCTGGTCTCCGTCACGCCCAGCCACCTCGACCTCAGCCACATCCTGTTCGGCAACATCCTGGGCGTGCCGGACGCCGACGTCGTGCAGGTCATCGGGCTCGGCGTCCTGACCGCCGCCGTCCTGGTGGTCAAGCGGCGGGACCTGACGCTGTACGCCTTCGACCGCACGCACGCGCACGCCGTCGGCCTGTCTCCGCGCCGGCTGGAGGTGCTGCTCCTCGGCGCGCTCGCGCTGACCGTGGTCGTCGCGCTGCAGGCGGTCGGCGTCGTGCTCGTCGTGGCCATGCTGATCACGCCGGGCGCCACCGCGCTGCTGCTGTGCGAGAGGATGGGCCCCATGCTCGTGGTCGCCCCCGCACTCGCCGCCGGCTGCGTGGTGGCCGGGCTGTACGCGAGCTTCTTCCTGGACACCTCCAGCGCAGGCACCGTCGTCGTGGCCCAGGGCCTGGTGTTCGCCGCGGCGTACGCGTTCGCGCCCCGTCGCGGTGTGCTCGCGGTCCGGCGTCGAGCCCGGCGTCGTGCTCGCGCCGCGGGGCTGGACGGCGCCGGCGCGACGGCTGCCGGCTGAGGCCCGTCGTGCCCCGTCCCGACCCGTCGGCCCTCACCCCGGTCGCCCAGGACTACCTCAAGGTGGTCTGGGCCGCGGGGGAGTGGTCGACGGCGCCGGTGACCACCAAGCGCCTGGCCGAGCGCCTGGGCGTGGGAGCGCCGACCGTCTCGGAGACCGTGCGCCGCCTGTGCGACCAGGGGCTGCTCGCCCACGCCCGGTACGGGGCGGTCGAGCTGACCGCGGCCGGGCGCGCGCACGCCGTCGCCATGGTCCGGCGGCACCGGCTGATCGAGACCTTCCTGGTCCGGGAGCTGGGCTACGGCTGGGACGAGGTGCACGACGAGGCGGAGGTGCTCGAGCACGCCGTCTCCGACCTGCTGGTCGAGCGACTGGACGAACGACTGGGCCACCCCGTGCGCGACCCGCACGGCGACCCGATCCCGACCGCGGCCGGTCACGTCCCTGCCCTCGCGGCCCAGCCGCTGCGTGACGTCCCGGCCGGTCGCTGGGTCGTGGCGCGCATCTCGGACGCCGACCCCGCTCTGCTGCGGTCCTTCACCGCGCTCGGGATCGTCGTGGACGCCGTCCTCGACCTCGACGTCGCCCCGGACGACGTCGCCCCGGACGACAGTGCCCCCGACGGCAGCGCCCCCGACGGCGGTGACCGTGACGGCGGTGACCGTGACAACGGCACCCGTGACGGCGGCGAGCGTGCCGGCGACGGTCGCCTCGTGACCGTCGCCGGGCGCACCGTCGACCTGGACGACGACGCCGCCCGCGCCGTCTGGCTGGTCCCGCCGACCTGACGCGCCGCACGCCAGCCGCTAGGCTCACAGCGATCCCCGAGGTTCTCGACGACGCGGCCCGGACACGTGTCGAATCGATTCGAACCGGAGATGCCGTGAGTCCCACCACGACGGACCCTGCCCCCGTGGCGGGACCGCACCCCATCACGGCGTGGACCGGGTCCGCGCCCGGGAGTGCCCACGACGGCATGCCGGGCGTGCGCGTGCGGCCGGCGCTGCTCGCGCTCGCGCTCGGCGGCTTCACGATCGGCACCACCGAGTTCGCGACCATGGGCCTGCTGCCCCAGATCGCCCGCGACCTCTCGGTGTCCATCCCGGTCGCCGGGCACGTGATCACCGCGTACGCGCTCGGGGTGGTCGTCGGTGCACCGCTGCTGACCGCCGTCGCCGCGCGCGTCGACCGCCGGATCCTGCTGGTCGGGCTGATGGCGGCGTACACGGTGGGCAACACCCTGTCGAGCCTCGCCGGGAGCATCGAGTGGCTCGTGCTGGCGCGGTTCCTGGCCGGCCTGCCGCACGGGGCCTTCTTCGGGGTCGGCGCGGCGATGGGCACCGCGGTCGTCGGGCGCGCGCGCCGGGGCGCAGCGGTCGCAACGATGATGACCGGGCTGACCATCGCCAACGTCGTGGGCGTTCCGCTGTCCACCTGGGTGGGGCAGGCCCTGGGCTGGCGCGCGGCGTTCCTCGTCGTGGCCGTGCTCGGCCTGCTGACGCTCGCGGGGCTGTGGCGCTGGCTGCCCGCCGTGCGCCCGGCCGCGGGCACCACCGTTCGCACCGAGCTCGCCGCGCTGCGCAACCGCCGGCTGTGGATCGCCGTCGCGGCCGGCGCCATCGGCTTCGGGGGCATGTTCGCCGTCTACTCCTACATCGCCCCTCTGGTCACCGAGGTGACCGGTCTGGCCGAGGTGACGGTGCCGGTCGTGCTCGCCCTGTTCGGCATCGGCATGACGGTCGGCACGGTGCTGGGCGGTCGCATGGCCGACCGCTCCGTCGTCCGGAGCGTGTACGCCGGGTTCGTGGGGACGGCGGTCGCCCTGGTGCTGGTCGCCCTCACCGGCGGCAACCCGGTGCTGGGCATCGCCTCGGTCGTGCTGCTCGGGGTCACCTCGCAGGTGCTGGGCCTGGCCCTGCAGACGCGGCTCATGGACGTCTCGCCGAGCGCGCCGTCGCTCGGGGCGGCTCTGTGCCACTCGGCGCTGAACGTCGGCAACGCGTCCGGCGCGTTCCTCGGCGGCCTGGTGATCGCGGCCGGCTGGGGCTACCTGGCCCCGGCATGGGTTGGGGTCGGACTGACCCTCGTCGGCCTGGTGATCGTCCTCACCATCGGTCGCGACCCGGCCGGGGAACCCGCCGGCGGGAACGCTCGTCCTGCAGGTCAGGCCGTCGCCTGACCGGTCGTGCCCCATGGTCGGGCGAATCGCCCGACCGCGGTGCGACGCGTGTCACACGGACCCGATCAGGGGCGACCCTCAGGTTGTCGGGTTACTGTGGCGACGATCACCACCGTATGCGCAGGCCGTGCGGGGTCGACCCCGCGACTGATGAGGACGTCCGCATGACAGCAGAGACCGTGGCCGAGGGCGCACGACCCGTCCGCGCCCGTGAGCGCCAGGTGAGCGACTTCACCGCGCTCACCCGCACCGTCCAGGAGGCCGGTCTGATGACCCGCCGGCAGGGCTGGTACTGGACCCGCTTCGCGGTCCTCACGCTCGTCCTGGCGGGCCTCGTCACGGCCTTCGTGCTCATCGGTGCCTCGTGGTGGCAGCTGGTCATCGCGGCCGCTCTGGCCGTCGTCCTGGGACAGGTGATGTTCCTGGGCCACGACGCCGCGCACCGGCAGATCTTCGCGTCCGGCAGGTGGAACGAGTGGGCCAGCCTGGTGCTCGCCAACCTCTACGCCGGCATGAGCTACGGGTGGTGGCAGCACAAGCACAGCCGCCACCACGCCAAGCCGAACCAGGTCGGCGCCGACCCGGACATCAAGACCGGAGCGCTGGTGTTCCACACCGAGGAGCTGCGCAAGCCCGTCTCCGGGATCGCCGCGTGGGTCCGCGCCCGTCAGGGCTGGCTGTTCTTCCCCATGCTGCTGCTCGAGGGCATCAACCTGCACGTCTCCGGCGTCCGGACGATCTTCGGCCGCGGCGAGGTCAAGCGTCGCCCGATCGAGATGGCCTTCGTCACGCTGCGCCTGGGCGCCTACCTCGGCCTGGTCTTCTGGGTGCTGCCGGTCGGCATGGCGTTCGCCTTCCTCGGTGTGCAGCTCGGCCTGTTCGGGCTGTACATGGGCGCCGTGTTCGCCCCGAACCACAAGGGCATGCCGATCGTGCCCCCGGACTCCCGGATCGACTTCCTGCGCCGCCAGGTGCTGATGAGCCGCAACGTCACCGGCGGCCGGTTCGTGGACTGGTTCACGGGCGGCCTGAACTACCAGGTCGAGCACCACCTGTTCCCGAGCATGGCGCGGCCGCACCTGCGCAAGGTCCAGCCGATCGTCCGGGAGTTCTGCGCGACCCACAACATCGCCTACACCGAGACGTCCCTGCTGGCCTCGTACGGCATCGTGATCCGCTACCTCAACAAGGTCGGTCTCGCGGCGCGCGACCCGTTCCAGTGCCCGCTGGCGATGGAGCTGCGCTCCGCCCGCTGATCCGCGGCACGCACGCACCTTCGACGACGGCGGGTGCGCCGGCCCTGCGAGGCCCGGCGCACCCGCCGTCGTCGTGCACCCGCCGGGTGACACGCCGGTAACCTGGGCGGGTGACTGCCCCGGACGCCCCCACCACCACGCTCGACGACGCGCCGCAGGGCGACGTCCGCTTCCGCTACACGGCCGCGCTCGCCGGGGAGCTCGAGCAGCGCTGGCAGGACCGGTGGGACGAGCTCGGCACCTTCCACACGGCGAACCCGTCGGGGCGACTGACCGACGGTCAGGGCCACCATGCCGACCCCGCGTCGCCGACCTTCTTCGTGATGGACATGTTCCCGTACCCCTCCGGGACGGGTCTGCACGTCGGGCACCCGCTGGGCTACATCGCGACCGACGTCGTGGGCCGGTACCGGCGCATGTGCGGGGACAACGTCCTGCACGCGCTCGGCTACGACGCCTTCGGCCTGCCCGCCGAGCAGTACGCCGTGCAGACCGGTCAGCACCCTCGGGTCACCACCGAGGCGAACATGGCGAACATGCGCCGCCAGCTGCGGCGCCTGGGTCTCGCGCACGACCCGCGCCGGACCTTCGCCACCACGGACGGCGACTATGTGCGCTGGACCCAGTGGATCTTCCTGCAGGTCTTCGCCTCCTGGTACGACCCCGACGCCGTGCGGCCCGACGGGGGCACCGGACGGGCGCGGCCGATCGCCGAGCTCCAGGAGGCGTACGCCGCGGGGGTGCGGCCCACGCCGGACGGTCGCCCTTGGGCCGAGCTGGACGACGTCGAGCGGCGCCACGTGGTCGACGCCCAGCGGCTTGCCTACGTCTCCGAGACCCCGGTCAACTGGTGCCCGGGCCTGGGGACGGTGCTCGCGAACGAGGAGGTCACGGTCGACGGCCGCTCCGAGCGCGGCAACTTCCCGGTGTTCAAGCGCAACCTGCGGCAGTGGAACATGCGGATCACGGCCTACGCGGACCGCCTGGCGGACGACCTGGACCTGATCGACTGGCCGGACAAGGTCCGCGCGATGCAGCGCAACTGGATCGGACGCTCCGAGGGCGCACAGGTGCGGTTCGCCGTCGCCGGCGGGGCCGCGGTGGAGGTCTTCACCACGCGCCCGGACACGCTGTTCGGTGCGACGTTCATGGTCGTCTCGCCCGAGCACCCGCTGCTCGACGAGGTCCCGGCGCAGTGGCCCGACGGCACGCGTGACGGCTGGACCGGCGGCCACGCCACGCCGTCGCAGGCCGTCGCGGCGTACCGGGCGGAGGCCGCCGCGAAGACGGCCGTGGAGCGCCAGGCCGACGCCGGGCGCAAGACGGGCGTGTTCACCGGGCACCTGGCGACCAACCCGGTCACCGGGGCCTCGCTGCCGGTCTTCACCGCGGACTACGTGCTGATGGGCTACGGGACCGGCGCGATCATGGCCGTCCCCGGCGGCGACGAGCGCGACCACGCCTTCGCGCAGGGCTTCGACCTGCCGGTGATCCACACCGTCCAGCCGCCCGAGGGCTGGGCCGGCGGGGCGTGGACCGGTGACGGCCGGATCGTGAACTCCGCCAACGACGAGATCAGCCTGGACGGTCTCGGTGTCGCCGAGGCGAAGCGCGCGATCGTCGAGTGGCTCGAGGCGCGGGGCATCGGCACCGGCACGGTCACCTACCGCCTGCGCGACTGGCTGTTCAGCCGGCAGCGGTACTGGGGCGAGCCGTTCCCGATCGTCTACGACGAGCACGACCTGCCCATCGCGCTTCCCGACGAGCTGCTGCCGGTCGAGCTGCCCGAGGTCCCCGACTACTCGCCGCGCACGTTCGACCCCGAGGACGCCGCGTCGTCCCCGGAGCCGCCGCTGGGCCGCAACGACGACTGGGTCGCGGTGACGCTCGACCTGGGGGACGGGCCGCGCACGTACCGGCGCGACACCAACACGATGCCGAACTGGGCCGGGTCGTGCTGGTACTACCTGAACTACCTCGACCCGACGTCGCGCGACGTCGTGGTCGACCCGGCGCTCGAGGCGTACTGGATGGGGCCGCACCACAACCCCACCGCGGGGGCCTCCGGCGGCGTCGACCTGTACGTGGGCGGCGTCGAGCACGCCGTCCTGCACCTGCTGTACGCGCGGTTCTGGCACAAGGTCCTGCACGACCTGGGCCACGTGTCGAGCGTCGAGCCGTTCCGGACGCTGTTCAACCAGGGCTACATCCAGGCGTACGCGTTCCGGGACGACCGCGGCCAGCCCGTCCCGGCGGCCGAGGTCGTCGAGCAGGCGGCGCCGGACGGGACCACGACGTACACCTACGGCGGCCGGGAGGTCGTGCGCGAGTACGGGAAGATGGGCAAGTCGCTGAAGAACGTCGTCACGCCCGACGACATGTACGAGGCCTACGGCGCCGACACGTTCCGTGTCTACGAGATGTCGATGGGTCCGCTGGACCTGTCACGCCCGTGGGACACCCGCGCGGTGGTCGGCTCCCAGCGGTTCCTGCAGCGGCTGTGGCGCAACGTCGTCGACGAGGCGTCCGGCGACCTCGTGGTGAGCGACGACGCGCCGTCGGCGGCCACGCTGCGGCTGCTGCACCGGACGATCGCGGACGTCCGGGTCGAGATGGAGGCCATGCGGGTCAACACCGCCATCGCCAAGCTGATCGTGCTCAACAACCACCTGACGTCCCTGCCGACGACGCCACGTGCCGCCGTCGAGCCGCTCGTCCTCATGCTCGCGCCGGTGGCGCCGCACATCGCCGAGGAGCTGTGGTCGCGGCTGGGGCACCCGTCCTCGCTCGCCCACGAGCCGTTCCCCGTGGCCGACCCGCAGCACCTCGTCGAGGACACCGTGACCTGCGTGCTGCAGGTGCAGGGGAAGGTCCGCGGCCGGGTGGAGGTGTCGCCGTCGGTCGACGAGGACACCCTGCGCGAGCTCGCGCTGGCCGACGCCGGCGTCCAGCGGGCCCTGGACGGTCGCGGCGTCCGCACGGTGATCGTCCGGGCGCCCAAGCTCGTCAACGTCGTCCCGGCCTGACGCGTGGACCGGCGCCGGTGGTCGGGCATCTGGCCGCCAGCCCGGTCGTCGGGTCGGTCGTCGCGCCGGCCGACCGGTCGGTCGTCGTCGGGGCGACCGGCGCACATCGTGGTCGTCACCGACTCCACGGCGTCCCTTCCACCCGCGGAGGCCGAGCGGTGGGGGATCGAGGTGGTGCCGCTCGAGGTCGCCGTCGGCGACGTGCGGTACCGCGAGGGCGTGGACCTCGATCCCACGCGGCTCGTGCGCGCGCTCCAGGACGGCACCCGCGTCACGACGTCGCAGCCGGCCCCGGCCGCGTTCGCGGCGGCGTACGCGCGTGCGGCCGGGCGCGGCGCGGACGCGATCGTGTCGCTGCACCTGTCCGGTGACCTCTCCGGCACCGTCCGGGGCGCCGGGCTGGCGGCCGCGCAGGCCGCCGTGCCCGTGCACGTCGTCGACTCCCGATCGGTGGCCATGGGTCTGGGCTTCGCGGCGCTCGCGGCGGCTCGCGCGGCCCGGGCGCAGTCGGGGGTGCCGGTGCCGGGCGAGGGCGCGTCGGCGGACGTCCCTGTGCCCGGTGTCATTGCACCCGACGTCGCAGTGCCCGACGCCGCTGGGGCCGACGTCGTTGCACCCGACGTCGCTGCGGCCCACGTCGTCGCGCGCGCGAGCGAGGTCGCGGCGTCGGCCTCGGCGCTCTTCGCCGTCGACTCCCTCGAGCACCTGCGTCGCGGCGGCCGGATCGGGGCCGCCGCGGAGGCCGTCGGCACCCTGCTCGGCACCCGGCCGCTGCTCACCGTGGACGGCGGCCGGGTCGAGGTCGCGGGTACGGCCCGGACCCGACGGGCGGCCCGGGCGCGCCTGGTGGACGTGGCCGCGACCGCAGCGACGCGCGAGCGGGCGCGCGTGGCCGTGCACCACCTCGGCCAGCACGACGTCGCCGAGGTGCTCGCCGCGGAGATCCGCGACCGGCTCGGCGACGGCACGGAGGTCCTGGTGGTCGAGGTCAGCGCCGTCCTGGGCGCCCACGCGGGGCCGGGGGTCCTCGGCGTGGTCGTCGCCGAGGGCTGAGCCGACCCCAGCGCGGTGACCCGGGTGGCCGTCCCCAGACCACCACGCCTCGCCCGGAGCGGAGGGCGACCACCGACCTACGGTGCCGCCATGACCCGGCACGACGATGCCCTGCGTGAGATCACCCGCAGTCGGCTGCACGCGGTCGCCGGCCGGCGGCCGGGCGCCGCTCCCGCGCCTCCCGCGCCTCCCGCGCCTCCCGCGCCGTCCCGCTCGGCCGCGACCGATCCCCTCGGCTGGCTGCCCGGCGGGTCACCGGACGACCCGTCGGGCGCCGACCGCCGTCGTGCCCGGCACCGCGGGATCGACGCCACGCCCGCTCGCCAGCGGCACGTCGAGCGGTCGCCGGCGACCGCCGTGGCGACCAAGCACGACGACACGGCCCGGGCGGCGCCACCACCGCACGCGTGGGTGCCCACCGCAGCGAGCGCCGGGCTGCACGGCGCACCTGACGCGAGCCTGTCCGCCGCCGACCCCTGGCCCGGTGGCCCGCGGCTCGACGACCCCTCGCCCGACGACCCACCTCCCGGCGACCCCTCGCCCCACCACCCGCCGCCCGCCGATCCACCACCCGACGGCCGGCCGCCCGACGACCCAGCCCAGCCCGTCTCCGCCGGCGGCGGGGACGCCCGCGACGTCGTGACCCGCATGCGCGCCGAGGCCCTCGGCTCGGCCGCCGCCGGGTACGCCGACAGCTACGGGCACCCGCTCGAGCACGGTCGCCCCGCCGGCGGCCGTGGGCGCGTGCGGTGGGGGCTCACGCTGCGCCACGCCGTCGTGGCGGGGGCAGCGGTCGTCGTGCTCGCCACCGGCGTCGTCGTGCGGGCCGTGTCGCTCACCCCCGAGCCGCCGACCGCGATCAGCACGGCCGTCGCCCCGGTAGCTGGCGAGGGGGCCGTGCCCCCCGGCGGGACTGTGCCCGGCGGGACTGTGCCCGGCGGGACTGTGCCCGGCGGGACTGTGCCCGGCGGGACTGTGCCCGGCGGGGCGGCGCCGGCCGCGAGCGTGCCCGGCGGCACGGTGGCGCCCGGCACTGGGCCCGCCGGGACGCTGCCCGGCGCAAGCCTGCCGGGGGGAGCGGTCGTCGTCGTGCACGTCGTGGGGCAGGTGGCCGCGCCGGGCGTGGTCGAGCTGCCCGCGGGGTCGCGCGTGGGTGACGCGCTCGCGGCTGCCGGCGGCGCCGGTCCCGCGGCGGACCTGTCCACGGTGAACCTCGCCCGCGTGCTGCAGGACGGCGAGCAGGTCGTCGTGCCGGCACCCGGCGAGGTACCCCCGGCCCCCTCGGCCGGCGCGACCGCGGCCGGTCCGTCCGGCGCCGCGGCAGCCGGTGCGCCCGTCGATCTCAACGCCGCGGACCTGGCGGCTCTCGACGCCCTCCCGGGCATCGGCCCGGTGCTCGCCCAGCGCATCGTCGACTGGCGCGCCGAGAACGGTCCGTTCCGTGGCGTCGAGGAGCTCGGCGAGGTGTCCGGCATCGGGGACGCGCTCATGGAGCGGCTGCGCCCGCTGGTCCGGGTGTAGGGCCCGGGTGCGTCGGGCGTGCGACCTCTGACGGACGTCCGGCTGGTCCCGGCCGCCCTGGTGTGCTGGGCGGCCTGCCTCGTCGGCGTCCGGCTGCCACCGGCCGTGGCGGGCGCCGTCGCCGCCGGCGCCCTCGTGGCGAGCGGTCTCGTGGCCGGCGCTGTCGTGGCCGCCGGCGCGGCGGTGGCACGCACGTCGGCGGCCGGCGCGTCGGCGACCGGCGCGTCGGCGACGGGCGCGGTCCGACCGGCGCGCGCCCACGGTGAGGTCGTGGGGCACGTCGTCCTGCTGCTGGTCGTCTGCGCGGCGGCGCTCGGGTCCACGGCGAGCCAGCGGACCGTCCGGGACTCCGGCCTGTTCGCCGACCTGGTGGCGCAGGGGGCACAGGTGCGGGTCGTGGGAACGGTCGGCTCCGAACCCGTCCCGCTGCGCAGCACGACGCCGTGGGGCGACGACGGGGCACGGCTGCGCGTGGACCTCATGGTCGAGCACGTCTCCGGTGACGGTCGCTCGGGTCCGGCAGCGGCACCCGTCCTGCTCCTGGCGGGCCCGCAGTGGGCCGCGGTGGGCTACGGCTCACGGGTCAGCGCCCTGGGCACCCTGGAACCCACGGGCCCGGGCGACGACGCGGTCGCGCTGCTGGTGGTCCGCGGTCCGCCGACGACATCGGCGCCGGCGGGCCCCGTGGATCTGCGCGTCGCCGCCGTGCGGACCGCCCTGCTCCGGGTGTCCGACGGTCTGCCCGCCGACCAGCGCGGGCTCGTCCCCGGAGCAGCCATCGGCGACACGTCGCGGATCCCCGACGACCTCGACCGCGCGATGCGGGTCGCGGGGTTGACCCACGTCACCGCGGTCTCCGGCGCGCACTTCGCCATCGTCGGCGCCGTCGTCCTGGCGGTGACCGCGCTCGCCGGGCTCGCGCGCCCGGCCCGGGCCGGCGTGGTGGCGGCCGCCATGGTGGGGTTCGTCCTCCTGGTGCACCCGCAGCCCAGCGTGCTGCGTGCTGCAGTCATGGGTGGGGTCGGCGTGTGCGCGCTCGTCCTGGGGCGACCGTCGCGGGCCGTGCCCGGCCTGGCGACCTGCGTGCTCGTCCTCCTCGTCGTCGACCCGTGGCTCGCGACGAGCATCGGCTTCACCCTGTCGGTCGTGGCGACCGCGGGGATCGTGCTCGGCAGCAGCCCGTTGACGACCGCGATGGCGCCACCGCTGCCCGACCGGATCGCCCGGCTCGTCGCCGTGCCGCTGGCGGCCCAGTGGGCCTGTGGTCCGGTCGTCGTCGTGCTGTCCGACGGGCTGCCGACCTATGCCGTGCTCGCCAACATCGCCGCGGCGCCCGCTCTGGTCCCCGCGACCGTCCTCGGGGTGCTGGCGGCGGTCGTCGCGCCCTGGTGGGAGGCGGGCGGCGTCGCGTGCGCCCGGGGCGCCGGCCTCGCCGCCTGGTGGGTCGCGACCGTGGCGCGCACCGCCGCGGGGCTTCCCGCCGCGGTGCTCCCGTGGCCGGCCGGGCCGGTGGGTCCGCTGGGTCTGGCCGGCGTGACGCTCCTCGTCACCCTCGCCCTGCGACATCGCTCCCGGCGGGTGGGCTGAGGGAGGCGCCGCCGGCCGCCGGGGAACCGGCCGCCCCGGCACCGGGCCCCCGTGCCGGTGCGCGGTCCGCGGCCGTGTCGGTCCGGCGTGGCAGGCTGTCGGGGTGCCGCCCGCTCCCCGACGCGCCTCCTCCCCGTCCGCCTCCGCGGGCCGCTCGGCCCGCTCGTCGTCCGGGTCGTCGGGTGTCGGACGCGGCAGCAGCTCCCGGCCGCCGCTGGAGTGGCACGAGGCCGCCCCCGCCCCGGTGGTCCTCGTCACCGGCGGCGAACGGCTGCTCGCCGAACGTGCGGTCGCCACCGTGGTGGCTGCCGTGCGCGAGGCGGATCCGGCGGTCGAGGTGACCCGGGTCGAGGGCGCCGGGTACACGGCCGGCACGCTGGGCGTGGTGACCAGCCCGTCCCTGTTCGGGGAGGCGCGCGTGGTCGTCGTCGAGGGGCTCGAGCAGGGTACGGAGGAGCTCCTGAAGGAGGCGACCGCCTACCTCGACGCCCCCGCCGACGACGTCGTCCTCGTGCTGCAGCACGGCGGCGGCCAGCGCGGCAAGAAGCTGCTGGACGCGGTCCGCGCCACCCGCGCGCCGGTGGTGGCGTGCGACCCGATCAAGAAGGACGCGGACAAGGTCGCCTTCGCGTCCGCGGAGCTGCGCCGGGCCGGCCGGCGCGCCGACGCGGCCGGGGTGCGGGCGCTCGTGGAGGCGGTCGGCGCGGACCTGCGCGAGCTCGCCGCGGCCTGCGCGCAGCTCGCGGCCGACACGACCGGACCGATCGGCGCCGACGTGGTGGCGCGCTACTACGGCGGCCGGATCGAGGCCACCGGCTTCCGGGTCGCCGACGCCGCGATCGCCGGCGACACGGGGCAGGCAGTGGCGTTGCTGCGCCACGCGCTGGCGACCGGTGCGGACCCGGTGCCGCTGGTCGCCGCGCTCGCGGCCAAGCTGCGCGTGCTGGCCAAGGTGGCGGCGACCCGCGGCAGGGGGGCGGGCGCCGTGCGCGACCTGGGACTGGCGCCGTGGCAGGTCGACCGGGCACGCAAGGACCTCGCACGCTGGACGCCGGAGGGGCTGGCGGCCGCGATCACCGCGGTCGCGCAGGCCGACGCGGAGGTCAAGGGCGCGGGCCGCGACCCGGTGTTCGCCGTCGAGCGCGCCGTGCTGCGCGTCGCCTCGGCGGCCGGAGGCTGAGCCGGTCAGCCCCTCGGCAGAGCCGTCCGGGCGAACCCGGGCGCGGTCGTGAGGCGCTCCAGAGCCGCACCCTGGACCAGACCGAAGCCCGCGGACCGGCACTGCTGCAGCACGGCGGAGGAGTCGACGAAGTCCGCGATCAGACGGGCCCCGCGCGACGCCGCAAGCTCGAGCAGGGGACGCCCCTCGAGGTCCAGGTCGCGGGCGTCGATCTTGACGAAGTCGGCCAGCGGGAGCAGGCGCCGCTGGTCGGCCCGGCCGGTGAAGTCGCCGAGCGAGATCCGGCAGCCGAGCGACTTGAGCCGCAGCAGCCCGTCCCGCACCACGCCGTCGCACTCCGCGGTCCCGTCGGACTCCACGACGATCTGCCGCGGACGGCGCGGCAGCGGCAGGTCGCCCGCCAGGAACGCCCGGGTCACGCGCACGAACACGGACCGGGTGCCGACCGCGGCGTCGAGGTCCCGGAAGGCGGACCGCAGGTCGTCCGCCGCCCTGCGCGCGTCGGCGCCGTGGTCGGCGCGCTGCCCGTCGCCGCCGGCGAGCAGGTCGGACCGATCGCGGGCGGGGTCGGCTGCGCACTGCCGCGGTACCCCGGCAGGCCCCAGCACGACGCCGTACTCGCGTCCGGACACCCGGAACACGCGTCGGCGCGCGAGGCGCGGGGTGTGGCGGCGTCGGGACGCCTCCCACTCCGCTCGGGCGGCGGGCGAGACGGCGGAGTCCACGGCGACGGCGATGGCGGCGAGGTCGGCAGTCATGATGGCCATGACCATACTCGACCGCGCCTCTGACGAACGGGTGAACGGGTCGGGCGGCCGCGGCGATGCGCCACCCGGGCGGCGCCCGAGCGGGTGAAAATCGCCCGAGAGTCCTCCGTCTGGGGGAACCGTGACCGTAGATGGTGCGGCAGCGCTGCTCGAGCACCCCGCTCCGGCGCCAGGGCGCCCGCCCGATGTGTCATCATCTTTGTGACGCACAGTTATCGATTGCTAACAGGAGAACCCATGAAGCGCTTCGCCAGCTCCGCCGTAGCCCTCGTGCTGTCCGCCGGTCTGGTGCTGGCCGGATTCGGCTTCGGCACCGGCGGCCTGGGCGACGGAGCGACGACCAATGGTGGCGCTCCGGGCTGCTGCCGGCAGATCGCCTGATGACCACCCGGGCGTGGGTCGCGCGACAGGGGGCGCGCGACCCGCGCACACGGGTGAACCATGTGAACATCGTCGGTCCAACCGGTACCGGAGATCCCACGTCACACCTAAGGTGACACCTCATGACCGATGTAAGTGACCGGGTCCGTGAGCTCCGGCTGGCCGCCGGCCTCTCCCAGACGGCCCTCGCGGGTGACTCCTTCTCGCCGAGCTACATCTCGCTGATCGAGGCAGGGCGGCGCGTGCCGACCGACGCCGCGCTCGAGGTGCTCGCGGCGAGGCTGGACACCACCGCGGACTTCCTGCGCCACGGCGACACCGCACCCAGCGAGGCGCGGGCCCGGCTCGAGGTCGACTACGCCAAGCTCGCACTGATCGACGGCGACGCGGCGCAGGCGCGTGACCGGCTGCGGGCGCTCGACCTCGACGTGATCGCCCCGGCGCACCACACCGAGATCCTGCTCACGCTCGCGCGTGCGTACGAGGCGCTCGGTGACCTCGAGGCGTCCGTCGCCGTGCTCGAACCGCTGCTGGCGCGTCTGCGCAAGCGGGGCCAGCACCTCGACGTCGCCGCGGTGGCGAACGAGCTCGTCGCGTCCTACCTCGAGGCGGGCGACCTGCACCGCAGCATCGACGTCGGCGAGCTGGTCGCCGGCGAGCTGGAGGCGGCCGGGCTGACCGGGACGGACGAGCACCTGCGACTGGCCTCGACCGTGCTGTGGGCGTACGTCGAGCGGGGCGACATGCTCTACGCGACGCACCGGGTCGCTGAGCTCGTCGCCCAGGCGGACGCGCACGGCACCCCGCGGGGGCGCGGCAGCGTCTACTGGAACGCCGCGCTGGTCGCGGAGGAGCGGCGTGACTTCGCGCTCGCTCACACCTTCACCACGCGTGCGCTCGCCCTGCTCGGGGAGAGCTCCGGTGGCCGCGACATCCCGCGCCTGCGTCTCTACTACGGCTGGCTGCTGCTGCGCTCCGACCCGCCGGAGCCCGCCGAGGCCCTGCGGCAGCTGGACCGCGCGGGCGAGCAGCTCACGGCGGTGGGCTCCGAGGTCGACCTCGCCCGGGTCGAGGTGGAGCGCTCACGCGCGCACCTGATGCTGGGCGACGTCGAGGAGTCCGAGCGCTGGGCCCGCGCCGCGGTCGACCGCTTGGGGGGCTCGCCCCGGCTGGAGACGGCGGTGGCGCACCTCGCCCTCGGGGACGCGCTGCACGCGAGCCACCGCGAGCAGGACGCCGCGTCGGCGTACGGCTGGGCGGCCGACATGCTGGGCATGATGTCGGCCAGTCGGCAGTCGGCGGCGGCCTGGCGTGAGCTGGGGGACCGGTTCCTCACCCGCGGGGACACCGCTCGCGCCGCGGCCGCCTTCGACCGGGCGCTGTCGGAGGCCGGCTTCCGCCACGCCGTGCCGTCCACGGTGCTGAACATCATCGGGGCCGTCGGCTCCGACTGACGGACCGACACCGACCGGGCCGCGGCCCCACGGACGACGACGACGGCCGCAGGCGCTCACCGCGCCTGCGGCCGTCGTCGTCCGTCGTGGTGGTCGTCGACCGTCGGGTCGCCTGACCGTCCTGTTCCGGCGACGCGGACGGTGCGTGCCCGGGAACGCGAACGAGGGCGCCCACCCGATCTCCCGGGTGACGCCCTCGCTGTCGTGCCGACGCCGCGGTGCGGCGGCGCGTCAGGCGATGCGACTCAGAGCGCGTTGACCGACTTCGCCAGCGCCGACTTCTTGTTGGCCGCCTGGTTCTGGTGGATGACGCCCTTGGACACGGCCTTGTCGAGCTTCTTCGACGCGGTCTGCAGCGCCACCGTCGCCGCGGCCTTGTCGCCACCGGCGACAGCCTCGCGGACGCGGCGCACGTGCGTGCGGATCTCCGACTTGACGGCCTTGTTGCGCAGGCGCGCCTTCTCGTTGGTCGCGATGCGCTTGATCTGGGACTTGATGTTCGCCACGTGTGGACTCTCTTGTGTGTTCGCCGAAGCGATCTGAACAGGTCGTAGAGGGCTTGACCAGATCCGGGACTGGGGCGTGGGGCACCCGCGGAGAGGAGCTGGAAGGGTGCCGCCGACCTGGGCGGGCACGCGAAGATCGATGCTACCAGTCCGGAGTGGGCGGTTCCAGGTGGCCTGGGCCACGGCGGACCGGCACCGCCACGCCGTCGATCACCGCCAGCCCGTCCCGCACCGCCACGCCGTCGGTCACCGTGCCGGGCTGCCGCCCGCCGCGGATGCCAGCATGCGCCCCAGCTCCGCCTCGGGCACCGGGTGCCCGAACAGCCAGCCCTGGCCGTGCGTCCAGCCGTGCGCGAGCGCGAGCTCGCGCTGCTGGGTGGTCTCGACGCCCTCCACGACGCCGTACCGGCGCAACGACTCCGCCAGCGCGGCGATCGCGGCGCTGATCCGGTCGGCCGCGCCGCCGTCGCCGAGCCGGGCGGTGAAGGAGCGGTCGAGCTTGAGGCCGTCGACGGGCGCCGACAGGACCGAGGACAGCGCGGAGTACCCGGTGCCGAAGTCGTCCAGCACGAGTGTCACGCCCATCGAGGCCAGTCGCTCCAGATCCAGCCGGGCCGAACCGGCAGCCTGGAGCACGCCGCTCTCGGTGATCTCGAGGCCCAGCCGGTGGGGCTCGACGTGGTGAGCGGTCAGCGCGTCGCGGACGACCCGCGACAGGTCGGCGCGGCCGATCTGCCGGGGCGAGACGTTGACGAAGACCTGGCCCTCCAGGTCCGGGTGGCGGGCCAGGAAGCCGCACGCCTCCTGCAGCACCCAGGCCCCGAGCGACGGCATGAGGTGGGACTGCTCGCAGACGTCGATGAACTCCTCGGGGAGCAGCAGCCCGCGCCGGGGGTGCCGCCACCGGACCAGTGACTCCAGCGCGACCACGCGGCCGCTGCGCAGGTCGACGATCGGCTGGTAGTGCAGCTCCAGCTCGCCACGCGCGATGGACGCCCGCAGGTCCTGCTCGACCTGCAGCCGGTGCAGCGCCTGGGTGCGGTACGCCTCGTCGTACACCTCCCAGCGCGACCGGCCACGGTCCTTGGCGACGTACAGCGCGGTGTCGGCGTCGCCGAGCACCTGGTCCGCGGTCCGGGCGCCGTCGCTGACGGTCAGGCCGGCGCTGACGCCGGGCACCACCTCGTGGTCGCCGATCGTGACGGGCTGCTGGACCGTGTCCAGCACCCGCTGGAGCGCCTGGCCGGCGTCGTCCACCGAGCCCACGCCCTCCATGACCAGGACGAACTCGTCACCGCCCAGGCGCGCCACGGTGTCCGACGGCCGGACGGAGGACTGCATCCGGGCGGCCACCTCCTGCAGCAGACGGTCGCCCGCATCGTGACCGAGCGAGTCGTTGATGCGCTTGAAGTGGTCCAGGTCCATGAACACGACGGCCACGAGCTTGTCCGTCCGGGCCGCGACGCCGAGGGCGTGCGTGAGCCGGTCCAGCAGGAGGCTGCGGTTGGCCAGGCCGGTGAGGTGGTCGTAGAGCGCGCGCCGCTCGAGCAGGTCGTGCGCGCGCCGGACCTCTGACACGTCCTCCATCTGCCCGACGTAGTGCAGCGGCACCCCGTCGCGTCCGCGGACGAGGGACACGGTCAGCCGGGTCCACACCGGCTCACCCGTGCCGCGCAGGAACCGCGCCTGGACCTGGTAGGAGTCGATCTCGCCGGCGTCCAGCGCGCGTCGCTGCTCGGCGTCGGCGTCGCGGTCCTCGGGCAGCACGAGCGCAGCCGTCGTGGTGGCGAGCAGCTCGTCCTCGGTGCGGCCCAGGATGGTGGTCAGTGCGGTGTTGACCTGGTGGAAGCGGCCGTCCAGCCCGGTGATCGACATGCCGATCGGGGCGTCCTGGAACGTGCGCCGGAACTGGTCCTCGCTGCTCTGCAGCGCCTGGCGCTGCAGCATCTGCGCGGTGATGTCGACGAACGTGGTCAGCACCGGCTTCGGCGTGCCGCGGGGTGCGGGCACCTCGGGCGCGAACGGGCTCGCGCTCACGTGCAGCCAGACCTGCCGTCCCGCGGTGCGTCGCAGCCCCAGGACGGCGGCGCTCGTGCGGCCGGTGCGGGCGGCCCGGTGCGCGGGGTGGTCGCGCTCGGGCAGCGGACTCCCGCTGACGTCGACCGGGTCACCGCCGACGACGGCGACGGGCCGCCCGAGCAGGTCCTCGCGCGGCAGGCCGAGGATCCGGCTGGCCGCCGCGTTGACGTCCACCACGGTGCCCTGGGGGTCGCTCAGGACGACGCCCTCCTGGAGTGCGTCCAGGGCGGCCCCGGTGAGCCGGACGATCTGCGTGCCCGACGACATGTGCGGCGACCTCTTTCAGGGATGGGGCGGGTGAAACCGCCCGCAGTCCCTCTATCGGCGCAGCGCGCCCGGAGTTGAGCCGACGGGAAGCCGGCGTCGGGCAGGCGCCGGCGTCGGGCAGACGTCGGGCAGACGTCGCGCAGGGCGTCGAGCGGAGCGGGGTGACGTGGGACGATGGGGACCCGAGTCCTCGCCGGCAGCCTCTGCGCCGCTCGCCGAGGCCGACCGCCTCACCGACCTGGAGCCGACGCCAGCGTGTCCCCGATCCCCAGTGCAGCGCTCAGCCAGCGCATCCTGCCCGCGGCGACCCCGCCCGAGCTCCTGCGCAACTTCTGCATCATCGCGCACATCGACCACGGCAAGTCGACGCTCGCCGACCGCATGCTGCAGCTCACCGGTGTGGTCGATGCGCGCCAGATGCGCGCGCAGTACCTGGACCGGATGGACATCGAGCGCGAGCGCGGCATCACCATCAAGTCGCAGGCGGTGCGCATGCCGTGGGAGCTGGACGGCACGCCGTACGCGCTGAACATGATCGACACCCCCGGGCACGTCGACTTCACCTACGAGGTGTCCCGGTCGCTGGCCGCGTGCGAGGGCGCTGTCCTGCTGGTCGACGCCGCCCAGGGCATCGAGGCCCAGACCCTCGCCAACCTCTACCTGGCGATGGAGAACGACCTGACGATCATCCCGGTGCTGAACAAGATCGACCTGCCGGCTGCGCAGCCGGAGAAGTACGCCGAGGAGCTCGCCAAGCTGATCGGTGGCGAGCCGGAGGACTGCCTGCGGGTGTCCGGGAAGACCGGCGCCGGCGTCGTCGAGCTGCTCGACAAGATCGTCGCCACGCTGCCCGCGCCCACCGGGGACCCGGACGCGCCGGCCCGGGCGATGATCTTCGACTCGGTCTACGACACCTACCGCGGCGTCGTCACCTACGTGCGGGTCAAGGACGGCAACCTCTCGCCCCGCGAGCGGATCGTCATGATGTCGACCAAGGCGACCCACGAGCTGCTCGAGATCGGCGTCATCTCGCCCGAGCCCAACCCCACCCAGGGCCTGGGCGTGGGGGAGGTCGGCTATCTCATCACCGGCGTGAAGGACGTGCGCCAGTCCAAGGTCGGCGACACCGTCACCAACGCCTCCAAGCCCGCGGCGGAGTCGCTCGGCGGCTACCACGACCCGCGCCCCATGGTGTTCTCCGGCCTGTACCCGATCGACGGGTCGGACTACCCCGTGCTGCGGGACGCCCTCGACAAGCTGAAGCTCAACGACGCCGCCCTGAACTACGAGCCGGAGACGTCGGTCGCCCTCGGCTTCGGCTTCCGGGTCGGGTTCCTCGGGCTGCTGCACCTGGAGATCGTCCGCGAGCGCCTCGAGCGGGAGTTCGACCTCGACCTAATCTCGACCGCGCCGAACGTCGTCTACGAGGTGACCCTCGAGGACCGCTCGGTGGTCACGGTGACCAACCCGAGCGAGTTCCCCGGCGGCAAGATCATGGAGGTGCGCGAGCCCGTCGTCCGCGCGACCATCCTGTGCCCGTCGGAGTTCATCGGCGCCGTCATGGAGCTGTGCCAGACCCGGCGCGGCGACCTGCTCGGCATGGACTACCTCTCCGAGGACCGCGTGGAGATGCGGTACACGCTCCCGCTGGCCGAGATCGTGTTCGACTTCTTCGACCAGCTCAAGTCCAGGACGCGCGGCTATGCGTCCCTGGACTACGAGCCGACCGGCGAGCAGGCGGCCGACCTCGTCAAGGTCGACATCCTGCTGCAGGGCGAGCAGGTCGACGCCTTCAGCTCGATCGTGCACAAGGAGAAGGCCTACGCCTACGGCGTGATGATGGCCGGCAAGCTCAAGGACCTCATCCCGCGCCAGCAGTTCGAGGTGCCCATCCAGGCCGCCGTCGGCGCGCGCGTGATCGCCCGCGAGACCATCCGCGCGATCCGCAAGGACGTGCTGGCCAAGTGCTACGGCGGCGACATCACGCGCAAGCGCAAGCTCCTGGAGAAGCAGAAGGAGGGCAAGAAGCGGATGAAGACCATCGGTCGGGTCGACGTGCCGCAGGAGGCCTTCATCGCGGCGCTGTCGTCGGATGGTGGCGGCGGCAAGGACGCGAAGAAGAAGTAGCGCATGGCTCCCGCTCTGCCCCTCGGTGACGAGGCGCCCGACGACGGCGCCCTGCCGCCGTCCGTGCTCGACGGCGCCGACGCGCGCGCCTTCGGCGTCTACCTGCACGTCCCGTTCTGCACGGTGCGCTGCGGGTACTGCGACTTCAACACCTACACCGCCGCCGAGCTCGGCGGCGGGGCCAGCCAGGTGGCGTACGCCGACACCGCGTTGCGGGAGATCGCGCTCGCGGGGCGGGTGCTGACGCGCGCGGGTGTGCCCCCGCGGCCGGTGTCCTCGGTCTTCGTGGGCGGCGGCACCCCGACCGTGCTGCCCGCCGACGACCTGACGCGCCTGCTCGACGGCGTCCGCGGCACCTGGGGCCTCGCACCCCGCGCCGAGGTGACGACGGAGGCCAACCCGGACTCGGTGACGCCCGGGTCGCTGGCCCAGCTGGCCGCCGCGGGGTTCACCCGGGTGTCCTTCGGCATGCAGTCCGCCGTCCCGCACGTGCTCGCCACCCTCGAGCGCACGCACGACCCGCGCCGGATCCCGGACGTCGTCCGGTGGGCCCGCGACGCCGGCCTCGACGTGTCGCTGGACCTCATCTACGGCACGCCGGGGGAGTCGCTCGACGACTGGCGGACCAGCCTGCAGACCGCGCTGGCCACCGGCGTCAACCACGTGTCGGCGTACGCGCTGGTCGTGGAGGCCGGCACGAAGATGGCCGGCCAGGTGCGGCGCGGCCAGCTCGCGCTGCCGTCCGACGAGGACCAGGCGGTCAAGTACGAGGTCGCCGACGCGATGCTCACCGAGGCCGGCCTGCACTGGTACGAGGTGAGCAACTGGGCGCGGTCACCCGAGCACGCGTGCCGGCACAACCTCGCCTACTGGCGCGGGGACGACTGGTGGGGCGTCGGGCCGGGTGCGCACTCGCACGTCGGCGGCGTGCGGTGGTGGAACGTCAAGCACCCGCGCGCCTACGCGGGCCGGCTCGAGGCGGGCCTGTCGCCGGCCGCCGGCCGGGAGGTGCTCGAGCCCGGCTCCGCCCGGCTGGAGCGGGTCATGCTCGGTGTCCGGCTCGCCGAGGGACTGCCGCTGGGGGAGCTGTCGGCGCGGGCGCGGCGGGACGTCGCCGGCCTGGTCGCGGACGGCCTGGTGGACGGGTCCGCGGCGCTGGGCGCCGCCTCGACCCCGCCGCGGGTGCTGCTCACCCGGCGCGGCCGGCTGCTCGCCGACGCCGTCGTGCGCACGCTGACCGACTGACGCCCGCGCCGGCCGCCACGAGTCGTCCCGGGGCGGCCGCCGCCGGCGGTCGTCAGGTGATCAGACGCAGCGTCAGCGGGTACCGGTACGGCTCGCCCCGGCTGGAGGCGACGGCCGCGATGATCGAGAACACCACGCCGAACAGCCACACCAGCGGCAGGATGAAGAAGCCCAGCAGGATGATCACCGTGATGGTGCCGATCAGGTACCCGAGGAACAGGGTGATCTGGAAGTTCAGGGACTCCTTCGCCTGGTCCTCCAGGTAGGCGCCGCGACCCCTGAACACCAGCCAGATCACCAGCGGCACGATGAACGAGACGAAGACCCCACCGAGGTGGGACACGACCGCCCAGGTGCGCTGGTCCGCCGGCGAGAGCGGCGTGCTGGCGCCGTAGGCGGACGGGGGCGGGTACCCGCCCGGGCCGGCGCCGTGCTCGGCGCGGGGCGGGGTGCCGGCGTCGGTGCCGTGCTGGTGCTCGTCGTGCTGGTGCTCGTCGTGCTGCTGGCCGGACGACGGCGTCGTCGCCGGCGGAGGGGGCGGCGGGTAGCCACCCGGGGTGGGCTCCTGCGGGTCGGGGGTGGTGCTCACACCGATCAGCTCCAAGTCGTCGTGCGCCTGTCCGTGGTCTCGACCCTAGCCAGGTGGGGCCCGTCCTCGGCAGGGGCGCCAACCCTGATCCGACCCTGATCGGCGTGCTGAGGCACCCTGAGGTCCGGCCGCGCCGGCACGCCCCGTCCTAGCCGGTGACGAAGTCGATCAGCTCCTCGACCCGGCCCAGCAGCGAGGGCTCGAGGTCGGCGTAGCTGCGCACGGACCCGAGGATCCGCTGCCAGGCCCGGGCGACGTCGGCCTGGTCGCCGGCGGGCCAGCCGAGCTCGCGCAGGATGCCCAGCTTCCACTCGGTCCCGCGCTCGATCGTCGGCCAGGCCGCGAGCCCGAGCCGCTCGGGTCGAACCGCCTGCCAGACGTCGACGTACGGGTGGCCGAGCACGGTGACCGTCCCGGCCGGCGCGGCGCGCACGGCCTCGGCCGCGATCCGGCTCTCCTTCGACCCCGCGACCAGGTGGTCCACGAGCACGCCCAGCCGGCGACCGGGTTCGGGTGCGAAGTCGCGGATCGCCCCGGCGAGGTCGTCCACCCCGTGCAGCGGCTCGACGACGACGCCCTCGATCCGCAGGTCATCGCCCCACACCTTCTCGACGAGCTCGGCGTCGTGGCGACCTTCGACCCAGATCCGGCTGCCGCGCGCGACCCGCGCCCGGGTGCCGTGCACCGCGACCGAGCCGGACGCCGTCCGGGTGGGCCGGGCCGGCGTCGTCGTGCGCGGTGCGGGCGGGGTGAGGACCACGGGCGCGCCGTCGACCCAGAAGCCGGGCCCCAGCGGGAAGCTGCGCGTGGCCCCCCGGCGGTCCTCGAGCACGACGACGTGCATGCCGCCGGTCTTCTCGACCCGCACGACGGCGCCGACCCAGCCGGAGGTGACCTCCTCGACCACGAGCCCGGGCTCGGCCGCCACGGGCGTGGAGGCGGGGCGTCGGGGGCGGTGCGCACCGGCGGATGCGGAGGCGAGGACGTCGGTCCCGTAGCGGTCGTGGCTCACCGGGCGAGCCTAGGGAGCCCGCGCGTGGACGCCCGGCCAGGACACGCGGGCACCACCCGTCGTGACGCCGGTCGCCGGAGCGGGGCCCTGCGGGGCCGGGCCGGGGACCAGCCCCCGGCCCTGCGTCGGGGTGCGCCGGCGCACCACGGCCGCCGGTCCTCATGATCGGCCCCGGCTGACCGATACGGCTCACAGACCCGACCCTCGGGCGCGACAGGAGAGCGAGCACCGATGACGCACGACACGGGCCTGCGGCCGGCTGTCGTCGCCGACCCCACGTGGGAGACGGCGCTGCGCAACGTGCTCGGCGGACGTGGTCTGCGCCTGGTCGCCCAGCCCATCATCGACGTCGCCCAGGCGCGGGTCGGTGGCTACGAGCTGCTCGCCCGCTTCGACGGACCCCCCGCGCGCTCGCCCGACGTGTGGTTCGAGGAGGCGCGGTCGCGGGACCTCGACGGTCCGCTGACCATCCAGGTGCTGCACGCCCTGCACCGGCTGCGGACGGACCTGCCCGCCGGCACGTTCTGCACCGTCAACGTCGAGCCGCACCTGCTGGCCCGGGACGACGTCCGCGACGCCCTGCTGGGCAACGGCCGCCTCGACGGCGTCGTGGTCGAGCTCACCGAGCACGTGTCGGCCGGCGACGGCGTCGTGCTGTGCGGCGCGCTGGACGCCGTCCGCGAGGTGGGCGGACTGATCGCCATGGACGACGCCGGCCAGGGCCACTCCGGTCTCGCCCGGATGATCGAGGTGCGCCCCGACCTCATCAAGCTCGACCGGGCGCTGGTCGCCGGCATCGACCAGGACCCGATGAAGAAGGCGGTCGTGCAGCTCGTCGGTGACCTCGCCGGCCAGCTCGACGCCTGGATCCTCGCCGAGGGGGTCGAGACCGAGCGTGAGCTCGCCGAGGTGATCCGGATGGGCGTCCCGCTGGTCCAGGGCTGGGCGGTGGGCCGACCAGCCGACGGGTGGCCCGGGCTCGCCGAGGACGCGCGGCGGTTCGTCGCCGACACCCAGGAGCGGACCGAGTTCGGCGACAACGTGCTGGCCCTGGTGCGCCCCGCCACGGTCCGCCCGCCCAACCTCGACCGGGACGGCGGCGAGCCCGGGTCGGTGCTGGTCGACTCCCACGGTCGCGCGGTGTCGGTGGTGGTGGTCGACCCCTCGGGGCGCTCCCACGACGTGCCCGCGATGCTCGTCGCGCCGTCGTCGGTCCCGGCCGACGTGCTGCGCCGCGCGATGACCCGGCCGCTGGGATGGCACTCGGCGCCGCTGGTCTGCACGGACGTGCGCGGCGGCGTGCTCGGGCTCGTGGAGGTCCGCGACCTCGTGGACCACGTGCTGAGCAAGGCGTCGTGACCGCCGGGCTGCCGTCGACCTGACCCACCGGCCGTCCGCCCGGACGGCACCCGATCTCCGTGGACACACCCGGTCCGCGGCGTGCTGCGAACGAGAGGACCCCCGAGATGAAGAAGTTCCGCTGCGGAGACCTGGTGCCCGGCTGCGCGATGACGTTCAGCGGCAGCACCGAGGAGATCCTCGCTGCCGTCGGCTCGCACGCTCGCCACGACCACGGCATGACCGAGGTGAGCCCCGAGCTCGTCGCGCAGGTGCGCGGGGCGATCACCCCCGTCGCCTGACGACCCCGCACCCCGGCGCCCGTCGGGCGGGCATCGGCCCGTCCGTCGGGCGTCCGCGCGTCGGACGGCGTCGGCGCGTGGGCGCCTGCGGCGCGACGACGTAGAATTGGCACTCACGATCAGCGAGTGCTACCCCGGTACGTCGCGTGGGTCCGGATCGGCGGGAGGTGTGATGAGCGAGGACCGCAGGCTCGAGGTGCTGCGGGCGATCGTCGAGGACTACGTCCAGACGCGCGAGCCCGTCGGCTCTCGCATGCTCGTCGAACGCCATGCGCTGGGCGTGTCGCCCGCCACCATCCGCAACGACATGGCGGCCCTCGAGGAGGGCGGCTACATCGCCCAGCCGCACACGTCGGCGGGCCGGGTGCCCACCGACAAGGGCTACCGGCTGTTCGTCGACCGGCTGTCGACGGTCAAGCCGCTGTCCGGCCCGGAGAAGCGTGCCATCCAGGCGTTCCTCGACGAGGCCGTGGACCTCGACGACGTCGTCGACCGCTCGGTGCGCGTGCTGGCCCAGCTCACGCAGCAGGTCGCCGTCGTGCAGTACCCGTCGCTGCGCCGATCGGCGATGCGGCACCTGGAGCTCGTGCAGGTGGGGGAGCGCCGGCTGCTGGTCGTGATCATCACCGACACCGGCCGGGTGGAGCAGCGCACGCTCGAGCTCGCGACGGCTCCGACCGAGCAGGTCGTCGGTGAGCTGCGGGCACGGCTCAACGCGCTCGCCGTCGGTCACCGGCTGGCCGAGCTGATCGTGCTGCTCGCCCACCTGCCCGAGGCGTTCGAGCCCGAGGCGCGTCCCCTCGTCGTCGCGGTCACCGAGATCGTCGAGGAGACGCTCGCGCAGGAGAGCGAGGAGCGGATCGTGCTCGCCGGGACCGCGAACCTCGCCCGGGGCGGCAGCGACTTCACCCGGAGCCTCGGCCCCGTCCTCGAGGCGCTCGAGGAGCAGGTCGTGCTGCTGCGCCTGCTGACCGAGATGGCGGAGGACTCGACCAGCGTCGCCGTCCGGATCGGCCACGAGACCCAGCACGAGGGGCTCACCGAGACGAGCTTCGTGACCACGGGGTACGGCGGGGACGGTGATGCGGTCGCCCGGATCGGGTCGATCGGCCCGACCCGCATGGACTACCCCGCCACCATGGCCTCCGTGCGAGCGGTGGCCCGGTACCTGTCCCGGGTCCTGGCCGGGTGAGCGGCCACCGTCCCGCCCGGCCGCCTGGCCCGTCCCGCCGCTCGCCCCGCGGCCCGGCCGGCAGCGCGTCAGGTCGCCCGCCAGATCGCCCGTGCGGCCACCCGGCGCGGCGACCGCTCGACCGGCCGCCCACCCGGCCCCATCACGTCCCGAGCCACCGTCCCCCCGCAGAGAGTGACCAGTGAGCGACTACTACGAGATCCTCGGCGTGGCGCGTGACGCCAGCCCCGAGCAGATCAAGAAGGCGTACCGCAAGCTCGCCCGTGAGCTGCACCCCGACGTCGCCACCGGCGACGGCTCCGAGGACCGCTTCAAGGACGTCTCGCGGGCCTACGAGGTGCTGTCCAACCCCGAGAAGCGTCAGGCCTACGACCGTGGCGGCGACCCGTCGGCCCCCGGCGGCGGCATGGGCGGCGGCTTCGGCTTCCAGGACATCTTCGAGACCTTCTTCGGCGCCGGGCAGGGCGGCGGCCAGCGCGGACCGGTACCCCGCGCGCGCCGCGGCCAGGACGCGCTGGTGCGACTGGAGCTGGATCTCTCCGAGGCGGCGTTCGGCGCCCGCCGTGAGATGCAGGTCGACACCGCGGTGGTGTGCGGGACCTGCTCGGGCTCGTGCTGCCGGCCGGGTACCTCGCCGCGCACCTGCGACGTGTGCGGCGGCCGCGGCGTCGTCCAGCGGGTCGCGCGGTCCTTCCTCGGCCAGGTCATGACCTCCTCGCCGTGCCCGGCCTGCCACGGGTTCGGGACCGTCATCCCCGACCCGTGCCCGGAGTGCTCCGGCGAGGGCCGGGTCCGCTCGCGACGGACATTGACCATCGACGTGCCCGCCGGGGTGGACACCGGCACCCGGATCAAGATGACGGCCCAGGGCGAGGTCGGACCGGCCGGCGGCCCCGCGGGTGACGTCTACGTCGAGATCCGCGAGCGTGAGCACGAGCGGTTCGTGCGTCAGGGTGACGACCTGCACTGCAGCGTCGAGATCCCGATGACGGCTGCCGCACTGGGCACGACCATCGCGCTCGAGACGCTCGACGGCGTGCGTGACGTCGAGCTGAGGCCGGGCACCCAGCCGGCCCAGGTCGTCACGCTGAAGAGCCTGGGGGTCGGGCACCTGCACGTCGGTGGGCGCGGTGACCTGCACGTGCACGTCGACGTCCAGGTGCCGACGACCCTCGACGACGAGCAGCAGGAGCTGCTGCACCGACTCGCGCAGCTGCGCGGTGAGGAGATGCCGGCGGCGAGCACGTCCCCGGCGCACCCGGGTGTGTTCTCCAAGCTGCGCGAGAAGCTCGCCGGCCGGTGAGCGCCCCGGTCTTCCTCGTGGAGGCCGGGGACCTCGACGGCGTCCTGGCGGGGGGCACGTTCCTGCTCGGCGGTGCCGAGGGTCGGCACGCGGGCGTGGTGCAGCGGCGGGCGCCGGGGGAGCGGGTCGACGTCGTCGACGGCGCCGGGGTGCGCCTGCGGGCGACCGTGCGGTCGGTGACCGCCGACGGCGTCCAGCTCGACGTCGCCGAGCGCGTCGAGGAGGCTGCGCCGCCGGTGCGGCTCGTCCTGGTGCAGGCCCTTGCCAAGGGCGACCGCGACGAGCTCGCGATCGAGGCGGCTACCGAGGTCGGCGCCGACGGAGTGCTGCCGTGGCAGGCCGAACGGTCGGTGGTGGTGTGGCGCGGCGACCGCGCGGCGAAGAGCCGCGCCCGGTGGGTCGGCACGGTCCGTGCCGCCACCAAGCAGTCGCGCCGTGCCCGGGTGCCGGACGTGGGCACCGCGGTGGACACCGGCGGGCTGGTGCAGCGGGTGGGCGCGGTCACCTCGAGCGGTGGGGCGGCGCTCGTGCTGCACGAGGAGGCGCGCACGGCGCTCGCCGCGGCCGCGCTGCCCGACGTCGAGTCCCACGCCGGTCCGAGTCCGGATGGCCGCGACGTGCTGGTCGTGGTCGGTCCCGAAGGCGGGATCAGCGCTCGCGAGCTGGCCCTGCTCGAGGAGGCGGGCGCTGTCGCGGTCCGGCTCGGGCCGCACGTGCTGCGGACGTCGACAGCCGGACCCGTGGCGCTGGCGATGCTGGCGGAGCGGCTGGGGCGCTGGGCCTGACGCTTCCGCGGGTGCCTGTGCCGGGACTGTGCTGTGTGCAGCGTCTGTGACGCGCGGGGGCGTCGCGTCCAGGTGCGGGTCGCCGCGGATTCCTCGCGCATCGCCCCGCCGCGAGCCGACCGGGTTGTCCCCATCGGTGCCCACGCCGGAGGAAGCGTTCTTGCGTTCTTGCCTTCTCGCAGTCATGCGCTTCTGGTGCCTCGGCCGGATGGTGACCGTGGCCGTACCCGTTCTGGGTCGATCTGGGTGCCGTGGGTGTCGTGGAATGTCCAGTGCTTTCCGTGGCGGTGGATCTGTATTTCGCGGCGGTGGATGAGGCCGTGGTGGTAGGTGCACAGGAGTATTCCGTTGTCGACCTTGGTGGCGCCGTGGTCGCGGGCCCAGTGCTGGACGTGGTGGGCTTCGCACACCGGTGGTGGTGCGGTGCAGGTGGGGTATTGGCAGTGCTTGTCGCGGGCGGTGATCGCGGCGCGTCGGTGTCGGGTGAAGGTGCGTTCGGCGCGTCCGACATCGAGGACCTCGGCGTGGGGTCCGAAGATGATGCGGTTGATCTCGCTGTCGCACGCGATCCGGTCCAGCAGCGCGCGGGGGACGGGGGTGCGGTCTTCGTACTGCGGCCCACCGGCCACGGCGCGACCGGTCAGCATCGCCGCGGTCACCGCCGGCGGGGTGCTGCCGATTGAAACAGGACCGCCCGTGCGGTTCGCCGTCTGCTCGAGCCGCGTGCCCTGCTCGGGGCGGGCGGGGGCGAGTCGTGCCAGTGCGGCCTCGGCGCGGGCGCGGAAGGTCGGCTCGTCGACCAGGACCGTGACCCGCGGGCGCACCGCCCGGCCGGTCCCGATCAGGCCGTGGTCGAGGGTGATCGTGGCCAGGTCGGCCAGGGCGTGGGCGCGGCGTTGGGTGGGGGTGCGGTCGTCGTCGACCGCCGGCACCGGGGTGACCGCCGCGAGGGCGGCCTTGAGGGTCTGGCCGTGCTCGATGGTGAGCTGCCCTTCCAGGTGGTACCCGTCGCCCATGCGTGAGAGCTCGAGGTGTTCGCGGTCGCCGGACTCGACGTAGCCGCGGTCGTCGGCGTCGGGGTCGGCGTAGGCGGCCCACTGCCGGGCCAGCACCCGCGTCTCGTCCACCGACAACCGCGCCGCCTGGTCGACCAGGAACGCCTCGTTGCACTCGTGCGCCGGGTCCGCCAGCACCTGGCGGCGCTGCGCCGTGGTGGGCGTCAACGTGGCCAGCACCTGGGCCTGCTCGACCGTGATCGCCCCGGTCGCGGCGGCCGCCGCGGTGGCGGGCAGGTGGTCGCGCAGGGCCCGGCCCAGGCGCACCTGCGCCCGGGCGGTCTGCACCGACACCTGGTGCTCGTGGGACACCCACACCGGGAACGACCGGGCACCACTGAGCGCCCACAGCCCGTCGGTGTCGATCACCGGCAGCAGCCGCACCCGGGCCACCACCGCCCGACTGGCCACCACCGCCAACCGGCGCGCCACCACCGCCGCCACCCGCCCGTCCACCACCGCCACGTCCAGACCAGCCAGCACGTCGACCGCAGCCTCCATCGCCGACAACGCCGCACCCACCTGGGGAGAAAAGCACGACGCGTCGCCCGACGCGGCGTCCCCCGACGGCGCCGGGACGGTATTGTCGACATTCATCGCCCGCCCCTTTCCGCCCGGTCCGGCCATGCCTCGCTGAATGCGATACGGAAAGTCTACGAGGAGCCACTGACATCCCCCGCTGCGGCCCTGGCGGCTGTGGATGAAATGTTGTCGTGAGCGACTGGGGGCGCATTGACCTGCATGCGCTCCTGCGGTCATTCATCCGGTCGCCAGAGCGTGTGGTGCGAAAGTCGGGCACGGGGGAGGCAGGCGAGCACGACACGGATGAGCTCGACCGGGCCCACACCTCGCTCGCACCGAGCGGCGTCCACCGGCGCCTCGGGAAAGGGTGCCAGCGCGGTCGCAGCCCGGCGAGGGCTGGGGTCAGCGCCGTCCTGCACACCCCTCGCGGCGACGCCGGCGCCTGCCCACGGCGCCGTCCGCCACGACCGGGCAGCATGGTGCGCATGCCGTCGGACCTCAGTCGTTTCGTCACCGCACAGGACCAGGGCGGCACGTACGCGACCGCGCTGACGGAGCTGCGCGCGGGCCGCAAGCGCAGCCACTGGATGTGGTTCGTGTTCCCGCAGGTCACCGGCCTCGGCCGCAGCGTCACCGCTCAGCACTACGCGGTCTCGGGGCTGGACGAGGCGCGCGACTACCTCGCTCACCCGGTCCTCGGCCCGCGGCTCCTGGAGTGCGCCCAAGCGTTGACGGCGCTCCCGCACAGCGATCCGGTGGCGGTGCTGGGCGCGGTCGACGCCCAGAAGCTGCGCTCGTCGATGACGCTCTTCCTCCACGCGGCCGTGGACGACATGGCCCACGACGCCCTCGCCGCTGTGCTCGACCAGTACTTCGCGGGTGAGCAGGACGACCAGACGGTGCGCCGGCTCCTGGCGTAGGCCTCGCCGCGGGCCGACACGCCCCGGCTACCCTGGCGCCATGCCCAGCGACTGCCTGTTCTGCCGGATCGTCACCGGCGAGGTGCCCGCCGACGTCGTCGCACGGTCCGAGCGCGCGCTCGCCTTCCGTGACATCGACCCGCAGGCGCCCCTGCACGTCCTGGTGATCCCGCGCGAGCACCACGCCGACGTGACGCAGCTCGCCGCCACGGACCCGGCGCTGCTGGCCGAGCTCGTGGAGCTCGCCGACACGGTGGCCGGGACCGAGGTCGGCGGCCAGTTCCGGCTCGTGTTCAACACCGGTCCGTCCGCCGGGCAGTCGGTGTTCCACGTGCACGGACACGTGCTGGGCGGCGCCCAGCTCGGCTGGTCGCCCGCCTGAGGGCAGCAGGCGCCGCCCGGCGGCGCGCTCGGTACGATGGACGTTCCGGCGCACCCACGGCGCCACCGGACCGAGGAGAACGCAGGCCGCCGGCCTCACCCATGGCAGAGAGCACACCTGAGCGTCGCGACCACCCGTCGGGCGCACGCGTCGAGCACCGCATCACGGTGCCGCCCGAGATCGCCATGGTCGCCCTGCTGGGCCTGCGCGACGAGGTCCTGCGGTCGATGGAGGAGGGGTTCCCCTCCGTCGACGTGCACGTCCGGGGCAACGAGATCAGCCTGGCCGGACCGGCGGGCGACGTCGCCCTGCTCGCCCGCCTGGTCGACGAGCTCGTCGACGTCGCGGCGAGCGGCACCCCGCTCACGGCCGACGTCGTGCGCCGCTCGGTGGTCATGCTGACCGCCGCCACCACGGCGCGGCCAGCCGACGTGCTCACGTTCAACATCCTGTCCAACCGCGGGCGCACCATCCGGCCCAAGACGGCGGGGCAGAAGGAGTACGTCGACGCGATCGACCGGCACACGGTCACGTTCGGCATCGGCCCGGCCGGTACCGGCAAGACGTACCTTGCGATGGCCAAGGCCGTGCAGGCGCTGCAGGCCCGGCAGGTCAGCCGCATCGTGCTGACCCGGCCGGCCGTCGAGGCCGGCGAGCGGCTCGGGTTCCTGCCCGGGGGCCTCACCGAGAAGATCGACCCCTACCTGCGCCCGCTGTACGACGCGCTCCACGACATGGTCGACCCGGACTCCATCCCCCGGCTCATGGAGGCGGGGACCATCGAGGTCGCGCCGCTGGCGTACATGCGCGGACGCACGCTGAACGACGCCTTCATCATCCTCGACGAGGCGCAGAACACCTCGACCGAGCAGATGAAGATGTTCCTGACCCGTCTCGGCTTCGGCTCGCGCGTGGTGGTCACCGGCGACGTCACGCAGGTGGACCTGCCCAGCGGCACGACGTCGGGCCTGCGCGTGGTCGAGGAGATCCTGCGCGACGTCGACGACGTCGCGTTCTGCCGGCTCAGCTCGGGCGACGTCGTCCGGCACCGGCTGGTGGGGGAGATCATCGACGCGTACGCGCGCTGGGACGCGCCCGGCGGCGGCGGGCGCCCCGAGCACCGGGCCGGCCCGGGCCGGGGCTCCCGGGAGCACGGCCGGTCCGCATCCGGGACGGGTGAGCGGTGAGCGTCGAGGTCAACAACGAGTCCGGTTACGCCGTCGACGAGGCCGAGTTCGCAGGGCTGGCCCGGCACGTGCTCGACGCGATGCACGTGCACCCCCAGACCGAGCTCGCGATCATGCTCGTCGGCACCGACGTGATGACCGAGCTCCACGTGCAGTGGATGGACGAGCCGGGCCCGACCGACGTGCTGTCCTTCCCGATGGACGAGCTGCGGCCCGGGACCCCCGGCGAGGTGACCCCGGCCGGACTGCTCGGTGACGTGGTGCTGTGCCCCGAGGTCGCCGCGCGGCAGGCGCGCGACGCCGGCCACTCCACCACCGAGGAGCTCCTGCTGCTGACGACGCACGGGATCCTGCACCTGCTCGGCTACGACCACGCGGAGCCCGAGGAGGAGAAGGAGATGTTCGCGCTGCAACGCCGGCTTCTGCTGACGTTCCTCGCCGACCGATGACCGCGCCCCTGCTCGTCTCGGCCGCGCAGGGGATGCCACCTCTCGCCCCGGCCCTCGCAGCGCCTCTCAGCGCAGCGCCCCTCAGCGCGGCGGCCGTGTCCGACGCCGTCACGTCCGGGCTGCCGGTGGGTCTGCTGATCGCCGTCGCCGCCGTCGGGTTCGGGCTCGCCGCGCTGCTCAGCGCCGGCGAGGCCGCCCTGCTCCAGGTGACCCGAGCGGCCGTCAGCGAGCTCGTCACCGGCGGGCACCCGCACGCGGGGCGGGTGCGGCGCCTCACCGAGAAGCCGGCCGACAGCGCGGCGTCCGCGGCGTTCGTCCGGCTGATCGCCGAGATGGGCGCGACCGCCTGCGTGACCCTCGCGCTGACGGCGACCGATCTGGCGTGGTGGGCGGTGCTGCTGCTCGCCGTCGCCGTCTCGGGTGTGGTCGCGCTGGTGCTCGTCCGGATCAGCCCGCGCACCCTCGGCCGACGGCACCCGATCCAGGTGCTGACGCTGCTGTCCGGGATGCTGAGCCTGGTCCGGACGGTGCCGATCGGCCGGCTGGCCCCCGACGTTCGCCGCACCGCCGAGGTGGACGAGGAGGAGCTGCGCGCCATGGTCGCCCGGATGACGGAGTCCGAGGGCATGCAGGAGGACGAGCGGGAGATGTTCCGGTCGGTCTTCGAGCTCGGGGACACGTTGACCCGCGAGGTCATGGTCCCGCGCACCGAGATGATCACCACCGAGTCCACGACGTCGCTGCGCAAGGCGCTGTCCCTCATGCTCCGCTCGGGGTACTCCCGCGTGCCGGTGACCGGCAGCTCGGTCGACGACCTGCGCGGGGTGCTCTACCTCAAGGACCTCGTCCGCCGGCTGCAGGACTCCCCGGGGTCCGCGGACGACCCCGTCGCGCACCTGTCCCGCCCGGCGGTGTTCGTGCCGGAGTCCAAGCCGGTCGACGAGCTGCTCCGCGAGATGCAGGCCGCGTCGTCGCACATCGCCGTCGTCGTCGACGAGTACGGTGGGATCGCCGGCCTGGTGACCATCGAGGACGCCCTGGAGGAGATCGTCGGTGAGCTCACCGACGAGCACGACCGCAGCGGGCCCGAGGTCGAGGACCTCGGGGACGGCACCTTCCGGGTCCCGGCGCGCCTGCCGGTCGACGAGGTGGGCGAGCTGTTCGACCTGGACCTGGAGGACGACGAGGTCGACACGGCCGGCGGGCTGCTCGCCAAGGCCCTCGGCAAGGTCCCGCTGCTCGGGGCCTCCGGCGAGATCCACGGGCTGCACCTGACGGCCGAGCGCGTCGAGGGCCGCCGCAAGCAGCTCGCGACCGTCCTCGTGCGCCTCGCTGCCGCCCACGACGAGCACGACGACCAGCCCCAGACCACACCAGGAGCCGCCCGATGACCGAGTTCCGATCCGGCTTCGCGTGCGTGGTGGGCCGCCCCAACGCCGGCAAGTCCACGCTGACCAACGCGCTCGTCGGTCAGAAGGTCGCGATCACGTCCGGCCGGCCGCAGACGACCCGGCACACCATCCGCGGGATCGTGCACCGCGAGGACTTCCAGCTCGTGCTGGTGGACACCCCCGGCCTGCACCGCCCCCGCACGCTGCTCGGCGAGCGCCTCAACGACCTCGTGCGCGACACCCTCACCGAGGTCGACGTCGTGCTGTTCTGCCTCCCGGCGGACCAGAAGGTCGGGCCGGGGGACCGCTTCATCGCGGCCGAGCTGTCCCGGCTCGAGGTGCCGGTGGTCGCGGTCGTCACCAAGTCCGACGTCGTGGGCAAGGGCCGGCTGGCCGAGCACCTGCTCGCCGTCGACGAGCTGGGTGAGTGGGCGGACATCGTGCCGGTCTCCGCGGTCGAGGGGTACCAGGTCGACGTGCTCGTGGACGTCGTCGTCGGTCACCTGCCGCCCGGCCCGCCGCTGTACCCGGAGGGCGAGCTCACCGACGAGCCCGAGGCCGTCATGGTCGCCGAGCTCGTCCGGGAGGCGGCGCTCGAGGGAGTTCGCGACGAGCTGCCGCACTCGCTCGCCGTCGTCGTGGACGAGATCGTGCCCCGGGAGGGCGCGGTGCCCGAGGGCCGGTCACCGATGCTCGACGTCCGGGTCAACCTGTTCGTGGAGCGCGACAGCCAGAAGGCGATCATCATCGGCAAGGGCGGGGAGCGGCTGCGGGACGTGGGCACCCAGGCCCGGCGCGGCATCGAGGCGCTGCTCGGCACCCGGATCTTCCTCGACCTGCACGTCAAGGTGGCCAAGGACTGGCAGCGCGACCCCAAGCAGCTGGGGCGGCTCGGCTTCTGACCGGTCGCCCGACGACGCCGGCCGGGCGCAGCCCAGCGGATCCCGGCCGGCCGGGGCCCACCTCGCCGGAGCCTAGGATCTGCGGATGCTGTTCCGGACCACCGCCACCGCCGCCGCGGGCGCCGTCGCGCTGGCGTTCCTGGGGGCGGTCATGGGACCCAGCTGGGACCCGGAGCCCGTCGTCGACGTCCCGGTGGTCGACACGGCCGACACGACGGTCGCGCCGGGCGTGGTCACCGAGCCGGCGCCCGGCGCGGGCACCGACCCGGCCAGCCCCGCCGACCCGGCCAGCCCGGCCGACCCCGGTGTCGACGTGGGACGGCGGCCCAGCGGCGTCGCGCCGGTCGGCACGTACCCGGTGACGCGGACGGTGGTCGACGTCGAGCTGGACGGGGCCGTCGTCCAGGCCCAGATCACCCAGCCGGTCGGGGCGGGTGACGACCTGCCCGGCATGGTGTTCGTGCACGGGGCGGGGACCGGCAGGTTCGCCGACGCGTTCCGCGCGCAGGCCCGCGCGCTGGCGACCGCGGGCATCGTCACGATGGTCCCGGACAAGCGTCTGGACACCTACTCCACCGTCCACCGCGACTACCCGGCCATGGCGCGCGACTACGCCCGGTCCGTCGACGTGCTGCGCCGCCGGCCGGGGGTCGACCCGGCCGCCGTCGGGGTGTACGGGGAGAGCGAGGGGTGCTGGATCGTCCCGGTGATGACTGCCGAGGACCCGCTGCTGGCGTTCGCCGTCCTGGTGTCCGCGCCCGTCGTCCCGCCCCGTCAGCAGGCCGCCTTCGCGGCCGGGGCCTACCTGCGCAACACCGACGTGCCGTCGGGGGTGTTCCGCGCCATCCCGCGCGCCGTGGGGCTGGGCTTCCCCGGGGACGCCTTCGCCTACGCCGACTTCGACGTGTCGCCCTACCAGCGACGGACCACCCAGCCGGTGTTCATGGCGTACGGCACCGGGGACGCCTCCATGCCGCTGGTCCAGGGGGTGCAGCAGCTGCGCGCGGACCTCGCGGCCGGCGGCAACGACGCGCTGACGGTGCGCTACTACGCCGGTGCCGACCACGGCATCCGCCGGGACGGCAGCGTGGTCCCCGCACTCGAGCGTGACATCGCCGCCTGGGTCGGCGGCCTGCCCGCCACCGCGACGGCCGCGCCGTGGATCGCCGGTGCGCAGCCGGTGCAGCTGTTCCGGGCGGACCCGCTGCCGAGCCCGCGGTGGTTCGGCACGGTCGACGCGGTGCTGACCACGGTCGTCACCGCTGCCGTCGCGCTCGTGGTCGGGGCCCTCGCGCTGCTGACCGCACGGGTGCTGCGCCGCCGGGGCCACGGGCTCGCGCCGGGCCTCGCCGAACCGCTCGTCGGGCTGGTGCTCGGGACCGTGCTGACGGTCGGCGCGCTGGTCGGCTACCTGGTGTCGGTCGCGCGGCTCGCGCTGGACTACGAGCGCAACACCTGGGTCGTGCAGGGCGGCTGGATCGGGGTCCGCGTCCTGGGCCTGGTGGCCGTGGTGGCGGGTGCCGTCCTGGTCCAGCGGATCCGCGACGTGCGGGCCGACCCGCAGGTCCGTGTGGCGCGGGGCGCGATCGCGGGGATCGGCCTGTGGTCCTTGGCCGCCGGCGCCGTGATCCTGCTGGTCACCCTCGCGTACTGGGGCGTCTACCAGCTCGGGATCTGAACGGCGCCGTCGTCCTCCGCGGGGCCGGGGCGGGGCGTCGCCGCCGCCCTTCTCCCCGCCCTGCGCCGCCGTCCTGCGCCACCGCCCGACGCCGACGCGACGGCGCCCCGTCCACGCGGGTGGGCGTGGACGGGGCGCCGGGCACCGGTGCGAGGCCGGTACGGCCCGCTCCGTCGGGGGCACCTACTTCTTGGGCACCGCGACCGGTGCGACCGCCTCGGTGCCGTTGCTCACGACGTAGGTCACGTCGTACACGGCGGTCGCGTTGACCCCCTGGTACGGCACGCTGCCGGTGTTGCCGGTGCTCTGGTTCGGGATGTTGGCCGCGAGCCCGACCACGTCGGCGATGGTGACGGTCTTGGTCTCACCCGGCAGCAGCTGCAGCGGCACGATGTTGCCGTTGGTCGGGTTGACGCCGGCCGGAGCGAGCGCCGGCGCCGCGACCAGGTACTGCGTCAGGTTCGGCGTGGTGGTGTCCCAGCGGTCGAAGACCACGTCGGTGACGCGGGTCGGCACCTTGTTCGGGTTGGTGAAGGTGAGCGTCGCGTCCTCGAGGTAGCCCGGGTAGAGCTCGTCGGGCACGGTCACCTTGACCTCCATCACCTTGACGGTGCCGGTCTTCACCGGAGCGTTGAGCTCACCGGACGCCAGGAACGCCGCCGAGGCGACGGTGCCGAACGCCACCAGGCCGACCGACGTACCGACGACCACGCCACGGAACTTGGACTTCTGCATCTCGCTCGCCTCTTTCGTGCGGCCGGGTCTCGCTGCCTGGCCCTCGGACGACCGGGGGCGGTTCCCCCGGTCCAGGTCACCGAGGTGGTCTCCCCGGCGTTGCAGGACGACCCTCACCGGCCGGCGTCAACGACCGATAAACACGCCGGTCGCCGGGCATGGCGAAGCACCGGCGCGCGCGACGCGCGCGCCGGGTGGCGCTCGGTCCGATGCAGGGGTCGGCGCACGTGTCGCCGGTCCCTGCGCGGGGAGCTCGCGCCGGACACCGCTCAGGCCGGGCGGGCGCGGCCACTCGCCGCTCGGGGTCGACGACGTCGCACGGGGCGGCGACGTCCCACGACGGGCCGACGACGCGAGCTCGCACCGTGCCCGGTCGTGGGGACCGGTGCGCGGAGGTGGCCGAGCGGAGGCGCCCGCTGTCGTGGGTCGACCGGGCGCCCGCACGCGGATGAGCGGGTATCAGAGGTGACCGCCCCGGGACGGGGGCGCACGGGGGAGTCGCGGCAGGTGCCGACGGTCTCCCCGGGAGGCGTGGGGACGGGGACGCTGCACGGGTCCTCCTTCGCGGGTGCGTGGATCGTCGACCGTCCCGAACGGCCGTCAAGCCGCCGACAAACGCCGCCCCTGGGTGGTCGGACGCCCGGGTGGTGGGTGGTCGGCCCCCGACCGCCCCGACGGCCGGCCACCGCACGGGAGCGGACCGGTGCGCGGCGTCGCCGCGCGGGTTGACGCGAGGTTCACGGGGTCCCCGCAGGGTCGGGGCCGGGGACGAGCGTGACCGCCGGCACCCCGCCACCGACCACGGAGGAGTCGACGATGCGCAGGCCGCACCGAACGAGCAGCAGCACCGGTCACCCGCGGCGCGACGCCGCACTCGGGGCGCTGGCCCTCGTGGTGACGACGACGGTCCTGCTGGCTGTGCTGGCGCTGCTCGCGCCGGTCGGGGACGTGGCCGGCGTCGTCGCCGACCTGCCGATCGCGCTGGCCGCGGTCGCGGCAGCAGCGGCGGCGGCGCCGCGCGCAGCCGCCCCCGCGGGTGGGGTCGTCGTCGCGCGCGCCGGGCTGGCCGCCGCGGGCGGAGCCGTGGCGGTCGGGGTCGCGTGGGCCGTCGCGACCGCGGCGGACGGCGGCGCGGGCGTCGCCGCCGAGCTCGGGCAGCTGCCCGCTCAGGCCGGCGCCGCGCTGCTGGTCACGGCGGTCGGCACGGCCCTGCAGCGGCGCCCCCGTGGCGGTACCCGTCCGGGGCGGGCCCGGCGTCTCGTCGCCACCGCGCTGACCACCAGCGTGGTCGCCACGCTCCTGGTCGTCCCGGCGCAGACGGCCACGGCCACCTCGGCAGCCGTCCCCGGCAGCCCCACCCCGTGCACCAGCGGCCAGGAGGTGCGGCGCTACGCCGTCGCCGCGGCCACCGTGGACGTCCCGTTCAACCGGTGGGGGGCGACGCTGCGCAGCGCCCGCATCTTCGTCCTCGAGCAGGACCTCGCCGCCACCACGCACTGGTCGCGACCGCTCGCGGCGGACCCCGCGACGGACCCCGCCAACAACCGGCGCCTGCGCCCGCGGCCGCTGGTCCTGCGGGCCAACGAGGGCGAGTGCATCAAGGTCACGCTGACGAACCGGATGTCGGCGGAGGCCGCGCACGGGCTGCCGGCCTCGCCGCGCGTCGGCATCCAGGCGGCCGGGGTCGTGGTGGACGTCCGGGTGGACGGCGGTGTCCGGGCCGGGTTCGACGCCCAGCCGACCGTCGGCATCGGCGAGAGCGTCTCGTACTTCTGGCGGGTCCCGGCCCAGGAGGGGCTGTTCCTGTTCCAGGACATGGCCACACCCGCCGGCGGTGAGCACGACGCCGGCTCCCGCGGCGTCGGCCTCTACGGCGCGCTCGCCGTCGAGCCGGCCGGCTCCACCTGGACCGACCCGCGCAGCGGCAAGCTGCTGTCCGGCACGGTCGGCGCCCCCGCGTCGACCTACGCCGCCGTGCGGACGCAGAGCGGCGACCTGTATGTCGAGGCGGACATCCACCCACCGAACGCGCCGTCGTTCCGCGAGAGCGTCCAGCTCGCCCAGGACGAGATCACCGGCATCGGCATGGGCTTCAACTACGGGTCCGAGCCGATGGCCGACCGGGAGGCGAGCGCCTGCCCCGACTGCCTCGGCGAGGAGACCTGGCTCTCGTCCTGGCCCTACGGCGACCCGGCGCTGGTGAAGCTCGCCAGCGGACCCGGCCCGTGGCTGCCCACCGGCGGGGCGGGGGCGGCCCGGCAGGAGAAGGAGGACTGCGGTCTGCCCGAGTCCTGCTTCGTGTCCAACGTCGTCCACACCTACACCGGCGACCCGACCAAGATCCGGTTCGGCCTGTCGGGGGTCAAGGAGACCCACGTCTTCCACCTGCACGCCCACCAGTGGCTCGCCGACCAGCGCAACACCGCCCTCACCGGGGACGGCCCCGACGCGCAGCCGCAGTCGAGCACGATCGACTCGCAGAGCTTCGGCCCCGGCGAGGCCTACACCGCCGACCTGCTCTACGGGGCCGGCTCGAAGAACGGCACGTTCGGGGACTCGATCTTCCACTGCCACCTGTACCCGCACTTCGCCGAGGGGTTCTGGGCGCTGCTGCGCGTGCACGACGTCCTGCTCGACGGCGGTGACGCGACCCCGGACGGCGTCGCCGTGCGGCCGCTGAAGGTGCTCAAGGTGTCCAACGGGCAATCGCGGCCGCCCGCCCCGTCCGCGGACAACCCCGGCTACCCCGGGATGATCCCCGGGACCTACGGCTGGCGGGCGCCGCAGCCGCCCGGCTCGATCACCGAGGGCGGCGTCCTGGGGACCCCGGAGCGGCCCGCGCCCCGGCTCGTCGCGGGCCGGACCATCCCCGCGGCCAAGCTCGCCGTCGAGCAGGCCGTCAGCCAGCGGCACAACGGCGGCCGCGCCGCGCCGCGGGGTGCGCCGTTCGCCGACCCGTGCCCGACCGGGGCCCGGGTGGTCGAGTACGACGTCACGGTGCTGCAGCGGGACCTGGTCTACAACGAGGCCGGCCACCACGACCCGCAGGCCCGGTTCATGGTGCTCACCAAGGACGTGCCCGACATCCTGGCCGGGACGAAGAAGGCCGAACCGCTGTTCCTGCGCGTCAACGCCGGGGACTGCGTCGACTTCTCGCTGACCAACATGGCCCCGAACTGGACCGGCGGCGACGCCTTCCAGCAGCTGGCCCAGACGAACATGGCCGGCGGGCACGTCCACCTGGTCAAATTCGACGTCACCGCGTCCGACGGCGGCTCGAACGGCTGGAACTACCAGCAGGCCGCCTTCACCCGGGACCAGGCCGAGCTGACCCGCCAGCAGGCGGCCGGCCTGACCACCTGCGCGGCCGGCACGCCGTTCTACGGCGGCCAGAGCACCGGCTGTCGCCTCGCCGACCCGGCCGGCTGGACGCCACCGGTGGACTCCGCGGGCCTGTGGGGCCAGACGATCCACGAGCGCTGGTACGCCGACTACGAGCTGCGCACCGTGTTCACCCACGACCACCATTTCGCCGCGCTGGTGCAGAACCACGGGCAGTTCGGCGCGCTCATCGTCGAGCCGAAGGGCTTCGACGTGCGCGACCCCGCGACCGGCCGGTACCTGCAGCCGGTGAACTCGCCCGCCAACGGCACGGTCTGCGCGACCCGCTGCGTGGGCGACGCGGTCGGCGAGCAGGTGGACGTCGTCGGCCCCGGCGCCAACGACGACTACCGCGAGTACGGGATCGCCATCGCCGACTTCGTCCCCCTGGTCAAGCGCGGCGGCGACCCGCGCAACCCCCACGACGTCGTGTCGCCGCCGGGTGCCCCGGAGCACTACCCCGACGACGACCCCGGGACCTTCGCCATCAACTACCGCAACGCGCCGCTGGTCGAGCGCCGGGTGTTCGGCGGCCAGGCCGTCGACCCCGCGCACCGGTTCAGCTCCTACGTCTTCGGCGACCCCATGACGCCGCTGCTGCGCGGCTACGCACGGGACAACATCAAGCTGCGGGTCATCCAGGGCTCGCAGGAGGAGCAGCACCTGTTCCAGGTGCACGGCCTGCGTTGGCGCGAGGAGCCGGACGACCCGGGCTCGCCCCTGGTCAACGCCCAGACGATCGGCATCTCCGAGGCCTTCAACGCCGAGCTGCCCGGCTTCGACTGCCGGTCCACGGACACCCCGTGCCGCGGCGACCACCTCTACGGCGGCACCAGCATGGACGACCTGTGGAACGGCATGTGGGGGATCATGCGCGTCCACGGCAGCCTGCAGCCGGACCTGCGCGCGCTGCCGGACAACCCCGTGGCGACCAACGCGACCGCCGTGACGCCGAAACCGCGCTCCCGGCTCGCACCGCCGGCCGCGCCCTCGCCCGGCACGGCGTGCCCGACGACGGCCCCGGTGCGGAGCTACGACGTCGTGGCGATCACCCGCGACCTGGTCTACAACGAGCACGGCGACCACGACCCGCAGGGGCTGATGTACGTGCTGGCTCAGGACAAGGACGCCGTCCTGGCCGGCACGAAGGCGCCCGAGCCCCTGGTGATCCGCGCCAACGCGGGCGACTGCGTCCGGGTCGCCCTGACCAACGCGCTGCCCGAGTCGTACGCCGCCGGCACGCCCAACGGCGTCGACGGCGACCCGGCGCTGGTGCTCGAGCCGCGCGGCGGCAGCCGGATGGGCACGCGGGTGTCGATGCACCCGCAGCTGCTGCGGCACGACGTGCGCCTGTCGGACGGCGCCGCGATCGGGTTCAACCCCGACTCGACGGTCGGCATCGGCGGCACGATCCGCTACGAGTGGTACGCCGACACCGAGCTCGGCGCGACCAACCTGCTGGACCACGGCGACGTCCGTGGGCACCGCCAGCACGGGCTCGCGGGCGCGCTCGTCGTCGAGCCGCAGCACGCCACCTACCACGACCCGTTCACCGGCGCGCCGATCAGCAGCGGCGTCACCGCGGACATCCGGGTGCCCGGTCAGGAGGACTTCCGCGAGATGACCCTGGTCTACCAGGACGGGCTCAACCTGCGGGTCGCCGGTACGAACGCCCAGGTCCCGGACAAGAAGCTGGCCGACGTCGGTCCGGACGGGGAGCCGGTCGACGAGGTGGAGCCCGACGGCGGTGACGTGCACGCCGGTGGCCACGAGGACGCGGGGGAGAAGGGCGTGAACTACACCAACGCCCCGCTGCACCGCCGGCTGGGGGCCGCCCCGGGGCAGTTCGCCGCCGCGACCAGCGACGCGTGGGCGGACGTGTTCTCCTCCGTCGTGCACAAGGACCCGCGGACGCCGATCGCGCGGGCCTACGAGGGCGACCAGCTGCGGGTGCGCGTCCTGGGCGGCAACCGGCCGCGGCAGATGGGCTTCGCGCTGGACGGCGCCGCATGGCGCTCGGAGCCGTACGACCCCGGCAGCGACCTGGTCGGCGTGCAGGGGGGCATCGGCACCGGAAAGGCGGTCAACGCCCACGTGCGCCTGCCCAGGTCCGGTGACCACCTGTGGTCGTCCCCGACGACGTTCGGTCTGCCGGACGGCGTGTGGGGCCTCGCGCGGGTCTACCCGCGACCCGACGCGACCGCCGGTTTCAGCCCGGCCGCGCGGCGGGTCTCGGACAACCCCTTCGCGGCCGGCAACGCACCCCTGCAGCCGCTCGAGCGCGCGTCGGCGACGGTCCGGGTCTTCACCGACTCCGACGGCGACGGCACCCGAGACCCGGGGGAGGACCCGACGCCCGGGGTGGAGGTGCGGCTGCTCACCACCGCGGGTGCGCCGGTCCTGACGGCCGCCACCGGGCCCGACGGGACGGTCACGTTCTCCCCGGCCCGGGCGTCCTACGACGTCCAGGTCGTCCCGGCCGGTGGTGGCGTGGTCGTCGGCGCCGCCACCCGGCGCATCGACCTCGGCACCGACGGAGCGCAGGCGGACCTGTCCGTCGCGGTGACGGCGACGAGCGCGGTGACGGCGGCCGTCTTCGAGGACCTCGACGCCGACGGGGTCCGCGACGACGGCGAACCGGGCGTCGCGGGCTGGACGGTCACGCTCACCGGCGGGTCCGCCGTGGCACCCGGCCTGACCGGCGGCGACGGCACGGCCGCCTTCGCCGGCGTCCCCGCGGGCAGCTGGTCGGCCGCGCTCGCGCCGCGCACCGGCTGGCGGGCCACCACCGCGCTCCCGCTCGCGTTCACCGTGGCGTCCGACGGCGCCCGGGTGGCCCTCGGGGTGGCGCGGACGCCCGGCTACCCCGTGCGGGTCGTCGACGACGCGGACGAGGACGGCGTGCTGGACGACGGCGAGCCGCCCGTCGACGGCGTGCTGGTGCGCGCGACGCCCGACGGCGGCAGCCCGGTGACCGTCCGCGCCGGCCCCGACGGCGTCGTCGTCGACCCCGGCGGCCGGCCCGCGCAGGTGGGTGCCCTGCTCCCGGACACCCTGATGGCGTGGGTGTGCTCGACGGCGCTGGTCACCACCCCCACCGGGACGACCCCGGTGCCGTGCTCGCCCGACGGGACCGTCGCGGTCCCGGCGGACGCGACCGACGTCGCCCTGCTGGGTGCCTTCACCGGGGGCGTGGTCACCACCGAGCTGTTCGCGGACGCGGATCGCGACGGTCGGCGCGACGCCGGGGAGGCGGCGCTGGTGGACTGGCCGGTCGAGCTGGTGACGCCCACCGACCACGTCGTGGTCGCGCGGACGACGACGGACGCGGACGGGCTCGCGGGCCTCGTGGCCGCGCCCGGCCGCTACGAGGTCGTGCCGCAGCCGCCGACCGGAGACGTCGCCTGGACGCACACGGCCGGCGAGTACGCCGTCGAGGTGGCGCGCGGTCGGGGCGTGCGCAGCGTGGGCGGCTGGGTCCAGCCGGGCACCGTGTCGGTGAGCGTCTACCACGACCTCGACCGCGACGGCGTCCGGGAGGACGGCGAGGGCCCGCTGGGCGACCGGACCGTCACGCTGCTCGACGCCGCCGGCACCGCCGTGCTCGCCACCGCCTACACCGACGGCTCGGGACGGGCGGCGTTCCCGACCCAGGCCGGGACGTCGTACCGGGTGCGGGTCGACGTGCCGCCCGGCTGGCAGCCCACCGGTCCGCAGCAGGGGACGACCGTCCTGACCACGGTGCCGGTGACGGCGCCCGCCGACGGCGGGCCGGCCGGGGTCGACGTCGGCCACTACAACACCGTGGACCGCATCGCGCCCCTCGCGCCGGTCATCACGCCCGGCGGGCCCACGACGGTCGCCCTGGAGGTGCCCACGCTGATCACGATCACCGGCGAGACGTCGGCGACCGTGCGGTACACGCTCGACGGCACCCTGCCGACGGCGACCCGCGGCATGGTCTACGCCGGGCCCGTGCGGGTCTCCATGGACCGGACGCTGCACGCGGTCGCCGTGGACGGCGCCGGGAACGTCTCGCCCGTCGCCGCGGCGCAGTTCGACCTGCCGTGGGCGGGGACGTCCGCCACCGTCACGCCGTCGTCCTGGTCGGTCACGTCCGGCGGGGCGCCGCGCGGCGGCCCCGCCCAGACGGCCGCCGACGACGGGACGCTGCTCGCGGTGGCGTCGGTGCCCGTGGCGTCCCGCCCGACCGTCGACGTGACCGCCACGGTCCCGGTGCCGGTGGACCTGCGGGCCGCTCGGGCGGTGAGCCTGACCGCGTCCCTGCGCTCCACGGCGCGCTCCACCCGGGTGCGGGTGCAGTACTGGGACGTCACGGCGGGGCTGTGGCGCCAGGCGACGACCACCACCCAGGGTCTGGACGAGGCCCGGGTGGACGTGGACCTGGGGGCGGTCGCCAACCTCGTGGACCGGGCCGGTGCCGTGCGCGTGCGCCTCGTCGCCGACAACGGCAGGCCGTTCGACCTGCAGGTCGACCACCTGGGGCTGTCGCTGGTGAACCGGTAGGCGCGGCACTCCCCGCGAGCGCGCGCGGATGCGGACGCCGCACCCGGCGGCGGTGGGCGGGTGCGGTGACGGGCTGCGGGCACCGGTGTTGACGCTCGGTTGACACCGGTCCCGCAGTCTCGTCCTGGTCGGGACAGGCCCGCGACCGGGAGGCGAACGTGGACCAGCTGGTGATCGAGCGGACCCCACGGGGACGCGTGCGCGGCGGCGGACCGGGCGTCGAGCCGACGCCGGCCACCTCGTCCGTCGCGCCGGGGGCCACCGCGAGAGCGGTGCCTGTCCGGGCGCGCCAGTGGCGCACGGTCGGTGCGGTCTGGGCGGGTGTCGCCCTCGTGCTGCTCGCGGCGGCGTGGTCGGTCCTGCACGGCTGGGGCCGCGGCCCCGTCCCGGGACCCGGCGAGCTGGCGCTGGGCGACGGCCTGGTGCGCGTGGACGCCGTCGTGTCCGCCGCCCGGCCGCAGCACGCCATGCCGGGCATGGGCACCGACGAGGACCCGGTCGCCGCGGGGGACCGCCGGGTGTCCGTCGACGTCACCCTGCTCGCCGGTGCCGGGCCGCTGGAGTACGCGGCGGACAGGTTCGCGCTCGCGGTCGACGGCGCCGCCGCGGATCCGCTGCCCCACCGCGCCGTCCTGCCCGGCGACGTGCTGCCCGCCGGCACGCAGCTGTCCGGGACGCTCGTCTTCGACGTCCCGGTCGACGCCACGTCGGCCACCCTCAGCTACCGGGGAGCCGGGTCGACCGACGTCGCGCTGCCGCCCGAGGCGTCCGGGCCGGCCGGCGCCGACCCGTCATCCGCCGGCGGTCACGACCTGGCCGGCCACGGCCCGGCCCAGGGGGACTCGGCCGGGGATGACGCGGCCGGGGATGACGCGGCCGGCGACGGCCCGGTGCCGGCCGGCGACCTGCCCGCCGAGGTCGCCGCGGACCCGGAGGAGGGGCGATGACCACGGTGACGACCCCGTCGGGCGCGACCGGCCCGGTGACCGTGCGACCCGACCCGCAGCCGGCATCCGAACCCGTCCCGCGCCGGGTCGCAGGTCCGGGTCCCGCGGGCACCACCGCGCTCGCGGTGCTCGTCGTGCTCGGCGTGCTGGTGGGTGCGGCCCAGGTCGGCGGAGCCGCCGACCCGGTGAGCATCGGCGACCCCGGCCCGGTGACGCGCTGGGGGCTGCTGGTCTCGCGCACGGTGTACGACCTGACGGCCATCGGCACGCTCGGCACGCTCGTCGTCGCCGTGCTGCTGCTGCCGCGCGACGGCGACGGCTTCGGGCCCGACGCCGCCCGGCTCGTCCGGGTCACGACGCGGTGGTCGGCTGCGTGGGCGGTCACCGCGGTGACCACGATGCTGCTCACGCTGTCCGACGTCGCCGGTCGGCCCGTGCTGCAGGTGCTCGCCCCGGACGTCCTGCCGCTCGCGCTGGACCTGGACACCACCCGGTCGCTGCTGTCGTCCGCGTGGCTGGCGGCCCTCGTCGCGGTCGGGACCCGGGTCGCGCGGTCGCCGGCCACCGGGCTGCTGGTGCTGCTCGCGGCCGTCGGAGCCGTGGTGCTGCCCCTGCTGACCGGGCACGCCGGGCACGGGGAGCTGCCCGCCCTGACCGCGACCAGCCTCGCCCTGCACGTGGTCGCCGCTGCGGCCTGGGTCGGCGGGCTCGCGGCTCTTGTGCTGCACGTGCGCCGGTCGGGTGCCGCGCTGGCCGTCGCGCTGCCGAGGTTCAGCAGCCTGGCCCTGGTCTGCTTCGGCCTCGTCGGCGTCTCGGGCGCGGTGACCGGGTGGGCCTCGCTGGGCGGGCTGGGTGACCTGTGGGCGTCGTCGTACGGCCGGCTGCTGCTGGCCAAGCTGGCCGTGCTCGTCGGGCTCGGGCTCGCCGGTCACCTCCACCGCAGGCGCACGATCGCCGCAGTCCTGGCGCGACGTCCGCGCGGCTTCGTCCGGCTGGCGGCGGGGGAGCTGGTCCTCATGGGGGCCGCGGCGGCCCTGGCCGTGGCGCTGTCCCACACCCCTCCGCCGGTGCAGCCCGACCACGCGGCGCCGGCCGCCGCCTCGGCGCCTGCTGTCCCGGTCGTCGCTGCCGCGCCCCCGCTCCCGGCCGCCCGCTGACGGCGTCCAGCCGTCAACAACGCCCGGAATGTCCCTTTTGACGCTGCCTTGATGGTCCGCCTCGACGGTGGTCCCGGACGGACGCTCTCGGTCCGAAGGTCGCACAGCAAGGAGATGTGAGATGAACGTCAGTCGTCGCGAGGCACTCGGCCTGGGCGCGCTGGGTGCGCTCGGTGTGGCCGGGCTGACCCTGCCCATGGCGGGTTCCGGGGTCGAGGCGGCCTCGATCAGCAAGCTGGCACCGCGCAACATGCCCAAGCCGTACGGCGTCAAGCTCGTCCGCCCGCCCGTGCTGCCGTTCGCGGACATGGAGGACAAGGACGGCCGCTACCGGCTCTACACCGTGACGGAGCAGGCCGGTCTGGCCAGCATCGTGCCGGGCCTGAAGACGCCGGTGTTCGGCTACAACGCGATCGCGCCCGGCCCGACGATCCGCGTGCCGCAGAACATGCGGGTCAAGCTGCGGGTGCGCAACCAGCTGCCGGCGCTCAACCCGATCAGCGGCGAGACCTTCAACACCTCGACCCACCTGCACGGCTCGGCCTCGCTGCCGCAGTACGACGGGTACGCCGACGACGTCGCGCACAAGGACGACTACAAGGACTACTGGTACCCGAACTGGCAGCCGGCCCGCACGCTCTGGTACCACGACCACAACGTGCACACCACGGCGCAGAACGCCTACTCGGGGCTCGCGGCGCAGTACCACCTGACCGACCGGGCCGAGCGCGAGCTGCTGCCGCAGGGCCACTACGACGTGCCGCTGACCATCACCGACGCGATGTTCGCGGCGAACGGGTCGCTGGCCTACGACGACAACAGCCACTCCGGGCTGTGGGGCGACGTGATCCTGGTCAACGGCCGGCCGTGGCCGGTGCTGCAGGTCAAGCGCAAGATCTACCGGTTCCGCGTGCTGAACGCGTCGATCGCCCGGTCCCTGCGGCTGCGGCTGAGCAACGGCGCCCCGCTGGTCATGGTGGCCACGGACGGCGGCCTGATGCCCAAGGCGCGGCCGGTGGCCGACTACCGGCACGCGGGCGCGGAGCGGTACGAGTGGCTGGTCGACTTCTCCCAGTACCCCGTCGGCACCACCATCGACCTGCAGAACCTCAGCAACAAGAACAACGTCGACTACGACAACACCAACAAGGTGATGCGGTTCGAGGTCGTCGCGGACACCGCCCTGCCACCGGACAGCGCCGCCAGCAAGACGCTCAGCCAGATGCCCGACACGCTGGTGAGCAGCGACGCGATGAGCCTGACCAGCGCCGACTCGACCGGCAGCTTCTACATGCGCCTCGAGCGCGACGACGTGACCAACCAGTTCCAGATCAGCGGCAAGTCCTGGGAGGACGTGCAGGCCAGCGGCCACCAGGCCCTGCTGACCCGGGTCCAGCCCGATCAGGTGCAGATGTGGACGGTGGAGAACCGGACCGGTGGCGGATGGTTCCACCCGCTGCACATCCACCTGGTGGACTTCCAGATCTTCTCGCGCAACGGCCGGGCGCCCTTCGACTACGAGCGGGGCCCCAAGGACGTCGTCTACGTGGGCGAGGACGAGACGGTCAAGCTGCTCATGAAGTTCACCCTGCAGAAGGGCGGCGGCAACACCGTCAACGCCGGCGGACGCTACATGGTCCACTGCCACAACCTGCCGCACGAGGACCACGACATGATGCACCAGTTCGCCGTCGGCGACCCCGCCGTCAACGACCCGATCCTCGCCGCCCCGTGCAAGGAGGACTACGGCGAGTACCCCGACGACGGCTGGCCGTACGGCAGCGGCGACGGCTCCGGCGACACGGCCGACGCCTGACCGGTGGCCATGTCCAGGCGGGTCCTCGTCGCGGCGGCCGGGGTGGCCGGGGCGGTGCTGCTGGTCCGCGGCACCGCCCTGGAGCCCCGGGTGGTGACGTCGCCCAGCATGGAGCCGACGCTGGGCGTCGGGACCGTGGTGCTGGTGGACAAGCTCAGCGTCCGCTGGGACGAGCTCCGCGTGGACGACCTGGTCGTCTTCACCAGCCCGCAGGACGGCGACGACGCGGTCAAGCGCGTCGTCGCCGTCGGCGGGCAGACCGTGGCGCTGCGCGACGCCGTCCTGCACGTCGACGGCGAGCCGGTGGACGAGCCGCAGGTCGACCTCAGCCGGATCGACGGCACGTGGTTCGGGCCGGTGACGGTGCCCCAGGGGTCGGTCTTCGTCCTGGGGGACTCGCGGTCGGGGTCCATCGACTCCCGGGTCTACGGAGCCGTCCCGGTCGACGCCGTCCGGGGGCGCGTCGTGCTGACTCTCCCGTCCTAGCCGGCCGCTACCCGGCGCTCTCCTCCCGGGGGCCGGTCCGCACCATGGCCAGGGTGCGGGGCAGGTCGACGCGGACGTGCTCCGCGCGCTCGCGGCGGGCGCGCGCCGCGAGCACCTGCAACCCGTGCTGGTGCGCCAACGAGCTGGCCTGGGCGCACGCGTCCGCGGCGCCCTCGTGGTCACCGCGGGCGGCCCGGACCGCCGCCCGCGCCATGCGGCGCCAGAACTCCTCCCGAGGCCCGCCCAGCGCGGCACCCACGATGTCGTCGTAGACCTCGAAGGCCGCCCGCGCGGACGCGGGGTTGTTGCTCGCCTCGAGCACGACCAGCCGTGCCGCGGCCTCCGGGACGAGCAGCGTGCAGCCGGCCGCGGGCCCGTCCTCGACCACCGACCGCAGCTGTTCGGTGGCGTGCCGGTGGTCGCCCATCGCGCCGGCCAGCTCCGAGCCGGCGAGGCGTGCCAGCTGGTCGACCAGGACGCTGGCCGGGCCGCCGGCGAACGGCAGGTGCTGGGACATCGCCTGCGCCAGGTCGAGCTCCTCGCGCTCCACGCAGATGCGCAGCCCGAGGGCGGCCAGCTCGGGGATCAGGTCGTCCACGGCGCCCCGGAGCACCCGGTCCCGCAGCACGCGCCACAGCGCGTCGAACCCGGGATCGCCCAGGTCGTGCGCGACGACGGCGCGCATGCCGAGCAGCCGCCAGCCCAGGCGCTCGTCCCCGAGGTCGGCCGCGACCCGACCGGCCGCCTCCAGGGCGCTGTGCGCGGTGCGCGCGCCGCCGAGCAGGACGGACGGGACGTACCGGACCAGGTCCGCGCGCAGCCGGTCCGCCGGCCGCGGGCCCAGTGCCACGGCGGCCTCGAGCGTCTCGTGCACGGCGCGGAACTCGCGCCGGTGCAGGTACACCGAGCCGGCCAGCCGGACCCGGGCGTGGAAGCCGGCGCGCCGGTCGTGCGTCCGGTCGGCCTGCGCGACGGCGTCGAGCAGGGTGTCCTCCAGGCTCCGCTCCGGGCCGGTGGCGGCGGCCGCCGACGCCAGACCGGACAACGCACGCGACCACTCCGGGGTCACCGCGTCGGCGGTCTGCTCGAGCGTGCGAGGGTCGCTCACCCCGGTCAGCTTGCGCCGCAGCCGGGCGGCGTCGGGCACGGCGTCCGCGAGCGCGATGTCGAGCGCGGTCGTGTAGGCCTCCCGCGCCTCGTCGGTCAGCCGGAGCATCGCGCACGCGTCGCCGAGCTGCTCGAACAGCTCGATCCGGTCGGCCGTGGCGGCCTCGCGCAGGTCGCCCAGGGAGCAGACCTGCAGCAGGTGCGTGCGAGCGCCCGCGTGGTTGCCGCGGGCCGACGCCTCCTCGGCGGCCTGCAGGGCGGCGACGCAGGCCAGCTCCCGCTCGCCGGCCTGCAGCCAGTGGCCGATGCGGTGCGCCGTCGGGATCGGTGCCTGCTCGGCGACCCGTCGGTGCAGCCGCCGGCGCACGGACGGTCGCATCCACGCGCGGGCGGCGTCCTGCAGGCGGGGGTGGCGCCACACGGCGCCGGCCGGCGAGGCCTGCAGCACGGACAGGTCCACGAGCTGCTCGAGCGCGGTGGTGGCGCGGACCCGCGGCAGGCCCGGGCCGTCGGGCAGCACCGGCGCGAGCACGGAGGGGGTGAGTGGCTCGTCGATGACCGCGGCGATGTGCAGGGCCTCGAGCGCGTCGCCCTCGAGCCGCGGGAGCGCGCCGGCGAGCACCCGCCGGCCCCAGGGGTCGTCGCCGGCGGCATCGGCCTCGGGGGCCAGCGCGAGGCCGGCGTCGGTGCCGACCAGGCGGCCGGCCCGCGCCCAGGACTGCACGGTCGCCTCGACCTCGCCCGGCAGCGCGTCGGACGCCGCGACGAGGGACTCGACCAGGCCGGCGGTGACCGGGCCGGCCAGCAGGTGCCGGGCGAGCTGCTCGACCTCGTCCACGAGCAGTGGAGGCACGGTCATCGTGCGCACCCCGTGGGCGCTGACCAGCGCGTCCCATGCCGGGTCCTCACCGGGCGCCGGGGTCGCCAGCAGGACGGTGCAGCTGCCCACGACCGCGGCCGGGTCGGCGAGCAGCCGCGACAGCAGCGGCAGCTCCGCGGCGGTGTCCGGTCGCCACAGCAGGACGCGGGCGCCGGACTCCACGGCGACCTGCAGGTCCGCGGCCGTCTCCACGCGGACCGGCCGCAGCCCCGCGTCCTGGCAGGCGACCGTCGCCAGGCGACGTCGGCCGCTGCCGGTGCGCCCGGCCAGGACGGCGATGCGCGGCCCGGTCCCCGCGACGTCCGCGAGCATGCTGGCCAGCCATTCCAGCTCGGCGTGCCGCCCGACGAAGGGGGCGGGGCCGCGGGTCGGCGCGCCGCCACCCGCCTGCAGCACCTGCAGGTGCACCGCGCGCGTCTGCGGGGAGGGGTCGACGCCGAGCTCGTCGGCGAGGACCCGACGGCACCGCTCGTACTCGCGCAGCGCGTGGTGCACCTCGCCCATCCCGGAGTGGCCGAGCATGAGCACGCGGCTGGCCAGCTCGGACACCGGGTCGAGCTGGAGCAGGCGGGCGGCGTAGTCGACGGCGTCGCGCATCCAGCCCAGCTCGAGGGCCAGCTCGGCGGCCTGCCCGAGCAGCCGCCGGTGCGCCGCGGCGAGGTCCTCGGAGTGCTGGCGGATCGCCGCGGGGGAGGCCTCCGTGGTGGGCACGTCGGTGAGGTACAGCGAGTCGGCCTCGCGGGCGGCGGCCAGCACCGCCGCCGGGTCGCCCTCCCGGCGACGGTGGGTCACGTGCTCGGCGATGCCCCGGAACGTGGTGGCGTCCACCCAGGCCGACCGCAGGACGACGTCGGACCCCGACCGCTCGATCACCTCGGCGCCCAGGACCCGGCGCAGGTGCGAGACCGCGGTCCGCAGGCTCGCCCGGGCGCGGCTCTCGTCGACCTCCGGCCACAGGCCCTCGATCAGCGCCTCCACGGCCACCGGGCGGCCGCCCTCGAGCGCGAGCCACCGCAGCAGATCGGCGTTCTTGCCCGTCCGCCAGTCCTTGTCGCGGATCAGGTCCCCGTCGGCCGAGCGGACCCGCAGGGGACCCAGCACCCGGATCTCGATCCAGTCGGTCGTCATGCGCCCGGCGGTGTCGTCCGGCCTCGCGACGAGCGGGTGCTGCGGTGGTAGCTGGTCATCGCCTTCCCCCATACCGAGGCAAATCGGGACGAACCGGTCGTCGTCGACGCTGTGGCGAGCGTACTCCGCACCGTTGCGCCCGGACCGCAGCCCGTCGCAAGTTCACCCCGGCGGGCACGTCGGAGCCGGCCGCGGGCCGCCGGCCGGCCCGCTGCTCGGCCGCTCGCGCGGGTGGGCGGGGACCGGGGGTAAGGTGACCGACGTGCTGTGGCATGGACTCCTCCTTCGTCGCCGCGACGAGGTCTGACCGGCCGGTCCCTCGTCGCGGTGGTCGTCGTGCTCCGGCCCCCACCCCGAGACCTGAGGACCCCACCATGCGACACGACTCCCACATCCGGTCGGCCCAGCGGCCCACCGCCATGCCGGCGCACAAGTACCGACCGTTCGGCGGTCTCGCCGGCTACGACCTGAGCGACCGCACCTGGCCGTCCGCGACGATCACGCAGGCGCCGCGCTGGCTGTCCACCGACCTGCGGGACGGCAACCAGGCGCTCATCGAGCCGATGGACCCCCGGCGCAAGCGCCGCATGTTCGACCTCCTGGTGGCCATGGGCTTCAAGGAGATCGAGGTCGGCTTCCCGGCGGCCAGCCAGACCGACTTCGACTTCGTCCGGTCCATCGTCGACGAGGGCGCGATCCCCGACGACGTGACCATCTCGGTGCTGACCCAGGCCCGGACCGACCTCATCGAGCGCACCCTGTCGGCGCTGGTGGGCACGCCGCGTGCCAGCGTCCACATGTACAACGCCACCGCACCGGTGTTCCGGGACGTCGTGTTCCGCAACGACCGCGACGCGACCCGCGAGCTCGCCGTCGCCGGCACGCGCGACGTGCTGGACTTCGCCGAGAAGCTGCTGGACGCCGACACGGTGTTCGGCTACGAGTACTCCCCGGAGATCTTCACCGACACCGAGCTCGAGTTCGCCCTCGAGGTGTGCGAGGCGGTGATGGACGTCTACCAGCCCGACGTCGACCGCGAGATCGTGCTCAACCTGCCCGCCACCGTGGAGCGGGGGACGCCCAACACCTACGCCGACATGATCGAGTGGATGAGCCGGCACCTGTCCCGCCGCGAGCACGTGGCCGTGTCGGTGCACCCGCACAACGACCGCGGCACGGCGGTGGCCGCCGCCGAGCTGGCCGTGATGGCCGGGGCGGACCGCGTCGAGGGCTGCCTGTTCGGCCAGGGTGAGCGCACCGGCAACGTCGACCTGGTGACCCTGGGCCTGAACCTGTTCAGCCAGGGCATCGACCCGCAGATCGACTTCTCCGACATCGACGAGGTGCGCCGCACGGTCGAGTACTGCACCCAGATGGACGTCCACCCGCGCCACCCCTACGGCGGCGACCTCGTCTACACGTCGTTCTCCGGCTCGCACCAGGACGCCATCAAGAAGGCGTTCGAGGCCCGCGAGGCCGAGGCCAGCAGGGCCGGGGTCAGCACGGAGGACCTGGTGTGGGCGCTGCCGTACCTGCCGATCGACCCCAAGGACGTCGGCCGCAGCTACGAGGCGGTCATCCGGGTCAACTCCCAGTCCGGCAAGGGCGGCATCTCCTACCTCATGAAGCACGAGCGGCACCTGGACCTGCCGCGCCGGCTGCAGATCGAGTTCTCCCGGGTCGTGCAGGTGTTCACCGAGACGCACGGCGGCGAGGTCAGCGGCGAGGACCTGTGGCAGATCTTCAGCGACGAGTACCTGCCGGCGGCTCCGGGTGGTCCGCTCGCGCCGTGGGGCCGGTTCGCGCTGCGCGGCGCCCGCAGCGACAGCGTGGCCGACGGTCCGGACTCGCTCGCCGTCGACCTGACCGACGGCGGCGCCGACGTCACGCTGCAGGGCGCCGGCAACGGCCCCATCGCCGCGTTCGTCGACGCGCTGTCCCAGGTCGGGGTGGACGTCTCCGTCCTGGACTACGCCGAGCACGCGCTCTCCGAGGGCGGGGACGCCAGCGCGGCGGCGTACGTCGAGTGCTCGGTCGGCGACCAGGTGCTGTGGGGCGTCGGCATCGACCCGTCCATCACCACCGCCTCGCTGAAGGCGATCATCTCCGCGGTCAACCGGGCGCACCGCTGACCGACGGACCTGAGAGGTCCACCGCCCGACCTCCTGCCGGTGTGGCATACGTCACACCGGCAGGAGGTGTCGGCGCGACCTCCCGGTGCCGATTCAGGAAGGGTGAGCGACCCGCGAGCACCGCACCGCCCACCCGGGCGCGACCTCGTGCACCTCGGGGAGTTCGGCCCCTACGACCTGCTCACCGACGTCGCCCACGCGCTGTCCCAGGACGGTGACGTCGCGGAGTCGATCGAGCAGTGCCACGCCATCGAGGCGCTGTGCGAGGTGGCCGGCGACCAGCGGACGCTGCGGTTCGCGCTGTACATCCGAGGACGGTCGGCGATCGAGCTGGGCCGATCGACCGAGGCTGCCGAGTGCGCGCACCGGCTGCTCGGGCTCGTCCGCAACGACCTGCGCTCGTACTGGCACGTCAAGGCGCTCGCGCTCGAGGCCAACGCGCGGGCCGCACAGGGCGACAACGCCACGGCCGTGGACCTGCTCGCGCGGGCCACCGTCATGCTCGGGCCGATGACCGGGCAGGACTACCACCAGACCTCGGCGAGCGGGGCCATCGCCATCGCCCTGCGGCGCCTCGAGCTGTTCGAGGCGAGCGACGCCCAGCTGCTGCAGATGGTGCCGCGGCTGACGATGTGGGACGGGATCACCATCGTGTCGGACTCCCTCAACACGGTGGCCGAGTGGGGGCTGGCGCTGCAGGTCGTGGGGGACGACACCGGCGCGTCGGCGAAGTTCGCGCTGTGCGCGTCCCGGGCGGGCTGGGTGCGGACCCTCGTCGCGACGACCGGCCGGGACACCTACGGCGTCTTCGCCCTCACCGGAGAGGTCTTCGCCCGGACGATGCTGGGCGAGACCGACGTCGCGCTGGCCGCCCTGCCGGTGCTGCTGCGCAACCCCGCGCTGACCCGGGCCCGGGTCGAGCGGCTGCTCGCGCTGTACGCGCTGAGCGTCGCCCATGCCCGCGAGGGGCGCTTCGCCCAGGCGCAGGACCACCTCGAGACGCTCCGCGAGCACGCCGTCGACGAGCACCGGGCGGTGTGGTTGGCCATCGCCGACGCCGCGCTCATGCGGCTGTCGGTCCAGCAGTACGGCGACCACCCCGCGGTGGGTCGGGCGTCGGCCCTGTACCAGCGGCTCGCGGTCAGCCTGTGGCACGAGCGCATCGCCCGGTTCGACGTGCTGCGCAGCCGGGTGCGCGTGCACGAGCTGGTCGCCGAGGGGGAGGAGATCGCCGAGCTGACCCGGACCGACGACCTCACCGGCGTGGGCAACCGACGTGCGCTGGAGGTGGCCCTCGACCGGCAGGAGGGCACGGTGGCGTCGGTGTTCGTCGACGTGGACCGGTTCAAGGAGATCAACGACCGCTACTCCCATGTCGTCGGCGACCGCGTCCTGGTGCGGCTCGCGCACATCCTGCGCGAGCAGGTCCGGACCGGGGACACGGTGGTGCGGTTCGGCGGCGACGAGTTCCTCGTCGTGCTCGATCCCCGGGTCGGCCGGGCCGCGGACGGTGCCGGCGTGGCTGAGCGCCTGGCCCGGCGACTGGTCGCGGCCGCCCGGGACGAGGACTGGTCGCGCCTGGCGCCTGGACTGCGCGTGACGGTCTCGGTCGGCGCGGTCGCGCGGGTGTCCCCGGTGGCGATGCTCGCGGCGGTGACCGCCGCGCTGCACGAGGCCAAGACCGGTGGCCGGGACCGGGCCGTCGTGGCCGGCGGGCTGCCGGAGGCGGTCCCGGCGGCCTGACCCGCGCGTCGTCGGGCGACGGTGGCGGTGGCCCGGTGGACAATGGTCCGGTGAGCCTCTACCGCGACGAGGCGATCGTGCTGCGCACCCACAAGCTGGGCGAGGCCGACCGCATCGTGACCCTGCTGACCCGGGGCAACGGCAAGGTCCGTGCGGTCGCCAAGGGCGTCCGGCGCACGTCGTCGCGCTTCGGGTCCCGGCTCGAGCCGTTCATGGTGGTCGACGCCCAGCTTCACCGCGGCCGGTCGCTCGACATCGTGACGCAGGTCGAGACGGTCGGCGCGTACGGGCGGGCGGTCAGCGAGGACTACACCCTCTACACGGCCGGGACGGCGATGCTGGAGACGGCCGAGCGGCTGGTCGAGGCCGAGGGCGAGCCCGCGCTGCCCCAGTACCGGCTGCTGGTCGGCGGGGTGCGGGCGCTGGCGACCCGCGAGCACGCCCCCGGGCTCGTGCTCAGCTCGTACCTGCTGCGGGCGCTGTCCGTCGCCGGGTGGGCCCCGAGCTTCACCGACTGCGCGCGGTGCGGTGCGCCCGGCCCGCACCGCTCGTTCGCCGTCGCCCAGGGTGGTGCGGTGTGCGGCGTGTGCCGTCCACCGGGGGCCACGGCGCCCGCACCGGAGACGTTCGACCTGCTCGCCGCGCTGCTCGCCGGGGAGTGGCCCACGGCCGAGGCGAGCCACGAGCGGCACCGCCGTGAGGCGGACGGCCTGGTCGCGGCGTACCTGCAGTTCCACCTGGAGCGGTCGCTGCGCTCGCTGCCGCACGTGGAGCGGGTGTGAGGCGCCCGGGCGCCGGCGCCCGGGCCGGTGCGGCGGGGGAGCGCCGGGTCGTCGCCCCGCCGCCGCACCCGTCCGGCGCCACCGCGCCGGTCCTGCCCGCCGAGCTCGTGCCGCAGCACGTGGCGATCGTCATGGACGGCAACGGCCGGTGGGCGAACGCGCGCGGACTGCCCCGCACGGCGGGTCACCAGGCCGGGGAGGCGTCCCTGCTGGACGTCGTCGCCGGGGCCATCGAGGTGGGGGTCCGGCACGTGTCGGCCTACGCGTTCTCGACCGAGAACTGGAAGCGGTCGCCGGACGAGGTGCGCTTCCTCATGGGCTTCAACCGCGACGTGCTGCGCCGACGCCGGGACGTGATGAACGACTGGGGGGTGCGGGTGCGCTGGGCGGGCCGCCGACCGCGGCTGTGGCGCTCGGTGATCGCCGAGCTCGAGGAGGCCGAGCGCCTCACCCGCGACAACGACGTGTGCACGCTGACCATGTGCGTCAACTACGGCGGCCGGGCCGAGGTGGCCGACGCCGCCCGGGCGATCGCGCTGGAGGTCGCGGCCGGGCGGCTGGACCCGGCCAAGGTCACCGAGAAGACGGTCGCGCGGTACCTGGACGAGCCCGACCTGCCCGACGTCGACCTGTTCCTGCGCACGTCCGGGGAGCAGCGCACGTCGAACTTCATGATCTGGCAGGCGGCGTACGCCGAGCTGGTCTTCCTCGACGAGCCGTGGCCCGACGTCGACCGGCGGCACCTGTGGCGGGCGGTCGAGACCTACGCCCGCCGCGACCGTCGCTACGGGGCCGCGGTGGACGTCGTCGGCGACGGCGAGGCGGGGTCGGCCCCGGAGGCCGGCGACGCAGGGTCGGACGGCGGCGCGGCCGGCTGACCGGTCAGGGCGCGGTGCTGTCGGTGCCCGCGGCGTCGGCGCGCCGGCAGTCCCCGCAGGTGCCGAACAGCTCGATCGTGTGCTCGACGTCGGCGTACCCCTGGGCCGCGCTCACCCGGGCCGCCCACTCCTCGACGTCGGGTCCGTCGATCTCCACGGTGCGCCCGCAGCTGCGGCACACGAGATGGTGGTGGTGCTCGCGCCGCGCGCAGCGCCGGTAGACGGTCTCGCCGTCGGCGGTGCGCAGCACGTCCACCTCGCCGCCGTCGGCGAGCCCCTGCAGCGTGCGGTAGACCGTGGCCAGGCCGATGCCGTCACCGGCCGCACGCAGGCGCTCGTGCAGCTGCTGGGCGGACCGGAAGTCCGCGGCGTCGTCGAGCACCTGCGCGACGGCGGCGCGCTGCCGCGTCATGCGTGCCATCAGGCGACGACCCGGACGTCGTCGGGCAGGTGCGGGTGCGGGTCGTGCGGCCGGCTGCGTCGCAGCAGCGGTCGCAGCGCCGCCACCAGGGCGTAGACGCCGATCGCCAGCACGACGATGGTCGCGCCGGGCGACATGTCCTGCCAGTAGGTCACCGACAGCCCCGCCAGGCACACCGTCACCCCGACCACCATCGCCAGGCTCATCGTGCGTCGGAACGAGGAGGACACGAGCTGGGCGACCGCGACCGGCACGATCATCAGCGCGCTGACCAGCAGCAGGCCGACGACCCGCATCGCGACGGTCACGGTCAGGGCCGCGATGACGGCGATCGCGATGTTGAGCGCCCGCACCGGCAGCCCGGCCGCCCGGGCGAACTCCTCGTCGTGGCACACGGCGAACAGCGCGCTGCGCAGGCCGACCCCGACCACGAGGACGACCGACGCGAGGACCACTGTCAGCCACAGGTCGGCGCCGGACACGGTCGAGATGGAGCCGAACAGGTAGGCCATGAGGTTGGCGTTCGTGCCGCCGGCCAGGGAGATGAGCAGCACGCCGCCGGCGATGCCGCCGTAGAACAGCAGCGCGAGCGCGACGTCCCCGCTGGTGCGGCCCCGCTCGCGGACGAGCTCGATCGCGATCGCGCCGATCACGGCCGCGACCACCGCGCCGGGCACGGCGAGCGCTCCCTCGACGAGCCCCGTCGCGTTGCCGACCAGCCAGCCGAGGGCGACGCCGGTCAGGGCCACGTGGCCGATGCCGTCGCCGAGCAGGCTGAGCTTGCGCTGCACGAGGTAGGTGCCCATCACCGGGGCCGCGAGGCCCACGAGCAGCGCCGCGACCAGCGCGCGCTGCATCAGGGGGTCGGTCAGCATGCCCACCAGCTCGTCGAGGATCACGGCTCCCACCTCAGTCCGGTCGTCGGCGGGGTCATCGCCGGGTCGTCGTCGTGCGGGTGCACGTGGTCGTGCTCGTCCCCGCCGTGCTCGTGCGTGGGGCGCGGCGGGGCGCCGTCGTGCACGACGGCGCCGTGGCGCAGCACCACGGCGCGACGTACCAACGGCGCGAGGGCGCCGAGCTCGTGGAGCACGACCAGGACCGTCGTGCCGCGGTCGGCGAGCCCGGCGAGCGTGGTGGCGAACGCCTGCTGGCTGGGCAGGTCGACGCCGGCGACCGGCTCGTCGAGCACCAGCAGGTCGGGCTCGCGCACGAGCGCCCGGGCGATCAGCACGCGCTGCTGCTGACCACCGGACAGCTCGCGCACCGGTCGGTCGGCGTGGTGGTCCAGGCCGAGCGAGTCGAGCGCGTCGTGGACGCGCCGGTGGGCGTCCCGCGGTGGGCGCAGGCGGCGTCCGTGCAGCAGGCCGGAGGCGACCACCTCGGCCGCGGTCGCCGGGACCCCGGTGGCGGCGCTCGTGCGCTGCGGCACGTAGCCGATGCGGTCCCAGGCGACGGCGCGACCGAGGGGTGTCCCGAGCAGCGTGACGGTGCCCGAGTCGACCGGCACCGCCCCCACCAGGGCCCGGACCAGCGTCGACTTGCCCGACCCGTTGGCGCCGAGCAGGGCGACGATCTCGCCCTCGGCGACCTCGAGGTCGACGCCGCGCAGGATGGTGCTGCCGCCGAGCACGACGCGCACGTCGTGGGCGGCGACGGCGGGGGTGCGCTCGGCCGCGGTGGCGGCCTGTGTGGTCGCGGCCGTCATGCGCAGCCCAGCCCGGCCCGCAGCGCGGCCAGGTTCTGCTCCATCACGGCGGCGTAGTCCGCGGCCTCGTCGGTCTGGCTCTCCAGGGGGTCCAGCACGGCCGTCCCGACGCCCAGGTCGGCGGCCAGCGTCTGGGCGACCTTGGGGTTGACGAGCGTCTCGGTGTAGATGGTCGTGACCCCCTCGTGGCGGACGACGTCGCCGATGTCGCGCAGGCGGGCGGGGGACGGCTCGGCCTCGGGGTCCAGTCCCGACATGCCGACCTGCTCCAGGTCGTAGGCCAGACCGAGATACCCGAACGCCTCGTGCGACGTGACGACGACCCGGCGCTCGCAGTCGGCGAGCCCGTCCGTGAAGGCCTCGTCGAGCGCGGTCAGGTCGGCGACGAGCCGGCCGGCGTTGGCGGTGTACGCGTCGGCGTTGTCGGGGTCGATCTCGGCGAGGGCGTCGGCGACGGGCCCGGCGACGGCGGCCAGGCGCTGCGGGTCGAGCCAGAAGTGCGGGTCCAGCGTGCCGTGGTCGTGACCGCCGTCCGCGGAGTGCTCGTCGCTGTGCTCGTCGCTGTGCTCGTCGCTGTGCTCGTCCGCGTGCTCGTCCGCGTGCTCGTCCGCCGCGGGCTCGTCCCCGGCGCCGACCAGGTCGGCGAGGTCGGCGGCGTCGACCAGGTGGGCTGGGCGGCGGGCGTCCACCGCCTCGTCGACGGCGCCCTGGAAGCCGGAGAGGTACAGCACGAGGTCGGTGTCGCTGACGCCGCGGACCTGGCTGGGGGACAGCTCGACGTCGTGCGGCTCGGCCCCGGGCGGCGTCAGGGAGGAGACGGTGACGAGGTCGCCGCCCACCTGCTCCGCGACGTACTGCAGCGGGTAGAAGGACGCCAGGACCTCGACGGAGCCGTCGTCCGGCGCGGTCCCGGAGCCGTCAGCCGGTGCGCAGCCCGCCAGGACGAGGCCACCCAGGGCGAGGACGGGCAGGACACGGGCGGGGCTGCGCGGCATGGGCCCCATGCTGCGCCAGAATGAGAATCATTGTCAATTCGGGCGCCCGGGGCAGGGTGGATCACCCCCGCCGGGCCTGCAGCCGCTCGACGGCGTCGGCCTGCGCTCCCCGGTCGCTCTGGCGCACCCGGTACCGGACCCGGTCGCCCTCCTGCAGCGCCTCGCCGCCCCGCACCACCGAGACGTGCACGAACAGGTCCGCGCCGCCGTCGTCGGGCGTGATGAAGCCGAAGCCGCGGTCGGCGTCGTAGCGCGCGACCACGCCCTGGCCACCGCGCGCCGGCCCGCCGCGCACGGGCCCGCGGGACGACGTCGGGGGCGCCGACCGGCCGCGCGGCGGTGCGGCGGGCGTGTGCCGGGCCGCGGGCCCGCGCGCGAGCCGGACGTCGCGGGCCTGCGGCCCCTTCTCGCCCGCGGCGACGTCGTAGGTGACCCGATCGCCCTCGGCGAGCTCCGTCAGCCCACCGGCCAGCGACCGGACGTGGACGAAGACGTCCGCACCGCCGGACTCCGGGGTGACGAACCCGAAGCCCTTGGCCGGGTCGTACCAGGACACGGTGCCGTCCGCCCCGTCGGCCGCCCCGGTGTGCCGACCCGCGTCGGCGCCCAGCGGGAGCAGGTGGTCGGCCTGCGGTCCCTTCTCCCCGTCGACGACCAGGAACGCCACCCGTTGGCCGTCCCGGATCACCCCGCCTCCCACGATCGCCGAGCTGTGCACGAAGATCTCGGCGCCGCCGCCGTCGGGGGTCACGAATCCGTACCCCTTGGCCGGCTCGTACCAGCTCACGGTGCCGAGCACGCCCAGGGGTGCGTCGGCGGCCTCGTCGCCCGTGACCCGGACCCGGCGTGCCTGCGGGCCGCGGTCGCCCTCGCCGAGGTCGAACTCGACGACCTGGCCCTCACGGAGCAGTCTCGCCCCGTCGTCGACGATCTCGGACGCGTGCACGAACAGGTCCTCGGCGTCGTCGACGGCGAGGAAGCCGAACCCCCGTTCTGCGTCGAACCAGCGGACGATCCCCTGAGGCACGGTCGGACTCCCTGTGGATGCTCGGTCGGGTGTGCCCCCAGTGTCCCGCAGGTCGGCCCCCGCGCCGAACCGGGGCCCGCGCCGTCAGCGGCCGGCGACCGGCCGGTAGCCTCCAGGGGTCCGCCCCCGTCAGCCAGGCCGGGGCCCAGCTCTCGCGAAGGTAGATCTCCCTGTGGCTGCACCGTCCCGTCTCGACTCCGTCATCTCCCTGGCCAAGCGCCGCGGCTTCGTGTTCCCCGCCGGGGAGATCTACGGCGGCACCCGGTCCGCGTGGGACTACGGGCCCCTGGGTGTGGAGCTGAAGGAGAACATCAAGAAGCAGTGGTGGCGCACGATGGTCACCAGCCGCGACGACATCGTCGGGCTGGACTCCTCGGTGATCCTCCCGCGCCAGGTCTGGGTCGCCTCGGGCCACGTCGGTGTCTTCACCGACCCGCTGACCGAGTGCCTCTCGTGCCACAAGCGGTTCCGCGAGGACCACATGCTCGAGGAGTACGAGGAGAAGAAGGGCCGCGCGCCGGAGAACGGTCTCGCGGACATCGCCTGCCCCAACTGCGGCACCCGCGGCCAGTGGACCGAGCCGCGCGACTTCAACATGATGCTCAAGACGTACCTCGGTCCGGTCGAGGACGAGTCCGGCCTGCACTACCTGCGCCCGGAGACCGCCCAGGGCATCTTCGTGAACTTCGCCAACGTCGTGACCACGTCGCGCAAGAAGCCGCCGTTCGGCATCGGCCAGATCGGCAAGTCGTTCCGGAACGAGATCACCCCCGGGAACTTCATCTTCCGCACGCGTGAGTTCGAGCAGATGGAGATGGAGTTCTTCGTCGAGCCGGGCACCGACGAGACGTGGCACCAGTACTGGATCGACACCCGGACCGACTGGTACACCGACCTGGGCATCTCCCGGGACAACCTGCGCCACTACGAGCACCCCACCGAGAAGCTGTCGCACTACTCCAAGCGCACGGTGGACATCGAGTACCGCTTCGGGTTCACCGGCAGCGAGTGGGGCGAGCTCGAGGGCATCGCGAACCGCACCGACTTCGACCTGACGACGCACTCCGAGCACTCGGGCCAGGACCTGTCCTACTTCGACCAGGCGAAGAACGAGCGCTGGGTCCCGTACGTCATCGAGCCGGCCGCCGGCCTGACCCGGTCCCTGATGGCGTTCCTGGTCGAGGCGTACACCGAGGACGAGGCGCCCAACACCAAGGGCGGCGTCGACACCCGCACGGTGCTCAAGCTCGACCCGCGCCTGGCGCCGGTGAAGGCGGCGGTGCTGCCCCTGTCCCGCAACGAGCAGCTCTCGCCCAAGGCGCGGGACCTGGCCGCGGAGCTCCGCAGGAGCTGGAACGTCGACTTCGACGACGCGGGCGCGATCGGCCGTCGGTACCGCCGCCAGGACGAGATCGGCACGCCGTTCTGCCTCACGGTCGACTTCGACACGCTCGACGACCAGGCCGTCACGATCCGCCACCGCGACGACATGTCGCAGGAGCGGGTGGCGCTGGACCAGGTCGTGTCCTACCTGGCGCCTCGGCTCGCCGGGGCCTGAGCCGCCGACCGCCGGGGCGTCGTCGGCGCGTGGTCGACGACGCCCCCGGGTGGGCACGAGGCCGCGGCCCGGGTTCAGCGGCGGGCGCGGTCCGACAGGACGGGGCCGCCCACGGCGCCGACCGTGGGCGGCGTCACGGCAGCGCGCGCCGCATGACGACCCGGGGGAAGCCGCCGGAGACCGCGTCGGTGTCGCAGGCGTAGGTGAAGCCGGCGCGCTCGAACATCGCGCGCGTCCCGACGTAGGCCATCGTCAGGTCGACCCTGCGGTCGCCGTTGTCCACGGGGTAGCCCTCGACGGCCGGTGCGCCGTGGGACCCCGCGTACGCGACGCAGCCCTCGATCAGGGCGTGCGCGACGCCGCGTCCCCGGTGGCCCGGGCGCACCCGGACGCACCAGGCCGACCACACCGGCAGGTCGTCGACGTGCGGGATCCGCACCGACCGGGCGAAGGGCAGCTCCGACCGGGGGGCGACGGCCGCCCAGCCGACGACCTCGCCGCCGTCGTAGGCGAGCACGCCGGGTGCGACGTCCCGGCGGCACAGCTGCCGGACGTACTCGCCCCGCGCGGGCCCGACGAGGTCCCGGTTCGTCCGGGAGTCGAGCCGGTGGCTCAGGCACCAGCACACCGACGACGACGGGTTCCTCGGCCCGAGCATGGTCGCCACGTCGTCGAACCGGTCCGCTGTGGCCGGCAGGACCTCGATGCCCATGGCCGCACGCTACTCGCCGGCACCCACGGCGACGACGGTCCGCAGCACCCCGGCCGCCCGCCTGCTGGGCGCTGGAGGGGCTCAGGACCAGCTCAGGACCAGACCACCCCGGTGCACTGCGGCTGCTCGTCGTCGCCGCTCACGGTGTCGTCGTCCGTCAGGTCGACCCGCCCGTACAGCCGGTCCGGCTCAGACCGGGTGGGGTCGGCCGGCGGCGACCGGACGGGACACGGCCCCGGCGCGCGTTCGCCGCATCGATGCCACCATGGCCACCGAGGGGCACGCCCCCGACATCGACTGGTCGCGTCCAGCGGGACGTGATCCCGGCAGATCGGGCTCAGCGCATGGACGTGGTCGACCTCTCCCGGTTCCAGTTCGCCTCGACGAGCATCTTCCACTTCTTCTTCGTCTCGCTGACGGTCGGGCTGGCCTTCGTCATCGCGATCATGGAGACGTTCGCGTACGCCCGGCGCACCCGGGGCGACGACGTCTACGGGCGGATGACCAACTTCTTCGGTCACCTCTTCCTCATCAACTTCGCGGTCGGCGTGGTGACCGGCATCGTCCAGGAGTTCCAGTTCGGCATGAACTGGAGCGAGTACTCGCGCTTCGTGGGCAACATCTTCGGGGTGCCGCTGGCGCTCGAGGTGCTCATGGCGTTCTTCCTGGAGAGCACGTTCATCGCGCTGTGGTGGTTCGGCAAGGACCGGCTCAAGCCCTGGATGCGGCTCGGCAGCATCTGGCTGGTCGCGATCGGCACGCAGATCAGCGCCTTCTGGATCGTGCTGGCCAACGCCTGGATGCACCATCCCGTCGGCTACGAGGTCGTGGGCGACCGTGCCGTGCTCACCGACTTCAGCGCCGTCGTCTTCAACTACAAGGCGCTGCTCTACTTCGCGCACGTGCAGGGCAGCGCGTGGACGGTGGCCGGGTTCTTCGTCCTGGGCATCTCCGCCTACCACCTGCTGCGCCGGCGCGGTGTCGACGTCTTCTCCCGGTCGCTGCGCATCGCGCTGGTCGTCGCCGCGGTCGGCACCGTCTTCTCGGCGACCAGCGGTCACCGCGAGGCGCAGGTCGCGCGGATCGACCAGCCCATGAAGTTCGCCGCGATGGAGGCGCAGTGGGAGACGTCGGACTCCCCGGCACCCTGGTCGATGGTGGCGGTGATCGACGAGGGCGAGCAGCGCAACCCGTTCTCGGTGGAGATCCCCTACGTCGGCTCGATCCTCGCCTACAACAGCCTCGAGGGCCGCTACGAAGGGCTCGTCCCGCTCAACGAGGAGTACCAGGAGCTGTACGGCGAGGGGGACTACATACCCCCCGTGACGCCGATCTACTGGTCCTTCCGCATCATGGTGGGGATCGGTTCGCTGCTGCTGCTGGCCGCCTTCGGCGGGCTGTTCCTGTGGTGGCGACGACGGGAGCGGCTGGACCGCACGCGGTGGTACCTGCGGGCGCTCGTGCTGCTCATCCCGCTGCCGTGGATCGCCAACTTCGCGGGCTGGATCGTCACGGAGATGGGACGCCAGCCGTTCATGGTCTACGGGCTGCTGACGGTCCAGGAGGGCGTCAGCGCCAACAGCGTGCCCGAGGTGCTGACCGGCCTGATCGGCCTGTGGGTCGTCTACCTGGCGCTCATCGGTCTCGACATCTTCCTGCTGACGGTGACGGCCCGCGCCGGCGTCGACCACAAGCCCGAGAAGCAGATCATGGCCGCGCCCGCGCCGAACTACGGCGGCGAGGGCTTCCAGGACTACGACCGGAAGGCCTGAGACATGGACCTCGTGGTGCTGTGGTTCTGGCTGATCGCCCTGACGTTCACGCTGTACTTCTTCCTCGAGGGGTTCGACTTCGGGGTCGACATCCTGCGTCCCTTCCTCGCCCGCAACGAGGCGGAGGAACGCGCGCTCACCGGGACGATCGGGCCGTTCTGGGACGGCAACGAGGTCTGGGTCATCGCCGCCGCGGGCCTGATGTTCTCCACGTTCCCGGTCTGGTACGGCGCGGTGTTCAGCGGCATGTACCCGGTGTTCGTGGTCATCCTGCTGTGCCTGCTACTGCGCGGCGTCGCGTTCGAGTACCGCAACCAGGTCGACCAGCAGCGCTGGCGCGACCTGTGGGACTGGATGTCGTTCGGCGGCAGCGCGATCCCGTCGTTCCTGTGGGGACTGGTCATGGCCAAGCTCATCGAGGGACTGCCCCTGAACAGCGAGGCCCGCGTCGAGGCGGGGATCGGTGTGCTGTTCACGCCGTTCTCGGTGGCGGGCGGTGTGGCGTCGTTGCTGGCCTTCACCCTGCACGGAGCCAACTTCCTGCTCCTGCGGCTGCATGTGGACACCCCGCTGTACGCGCGCGCCCGGCGGGCCGCCCTGGTGTGGGGAGCCTTCGCGACGGTCGCGATCCTCACGTTCGTCGTCATGGGGTACGTCACCGAGGGCCTGTTCACGAGCTTCGGGCTGCTGCCGTGGGTCTTCCCGTTGGCCGCCTTCCTCACCCTGATCTCGATCTGGTTCGCGCTGTCCCGCCGGCGCGACACCCTGGCGTTCGTCATGAGCGGCCTGACCATCGTCTTCTCGACGGTCACGATCTTCATCGCGCTGTTCACCCGGGACGTCGTGCTGCCGTCCACGCTCGACGCCGCGTTCGACCTGACGCTCGCGGAGTCGGCGAGCCAGCACTACACCCTCGTCCTGATGACCTGGGTCGGCGGCATCTTCCTGCCGCTGATCATCGGCTACCAGGTGTGGAACTACTACGTGTTCCGCGAGCGCGTGCGCCCCGACGAGGGCGCCCTGGCGCACGGCTACTGATGGCGGCGTCCGCCACGGGGCGGCTGCTGGCCGAGCCCGCGGCCCGCCGTCTGCTGCGCGGGTGCGCCGCGCTCGCGGCCGCCGCGACCGTGCTGGTCGTGGTCCAGTGGGCCGGTGTGGCCGCGGCGGTGGTGGCGATCGCCGCGGGCGGAGCCGCACCCGCCGACGTGGTCGTGCCGCTGGCGGTCGCGCTCGCGGCGTGGTGGTGCCGTGCCGAGGTCGTGGCGCGTCGTGACGCGTGGGCCGCGCGGACGTCGTCCACCCTGCGCGGGGACCTGCGCCGTCGGCTCGTCGGGGGACTGCTGGGCCTCGTTCCGGGGGTCGCCGCCCGGTCGCGAGCCGGTGAGCTCGTCACGACGGCCACGCAGGGGGTCGGCATGCTCGACCCGCTGATCGCCCGCTGGGTGCCGGCGTCGGCGGCGGCCGGGGCGGGCGCCCCGCTGGTCGCCCTGGTGGTGCTGGTGATCGACCCGGTCAGCGGCGCCGTCCTGGTGCTGACCGGGCCGCTCATCGTGGTCCTCATGTGGCTGATCGGGACCCGCACGACGGACGCAGCCCACGCACGGTGGGAGACGCTCGGGCGCCTGGGAGCGCTGCTGGTGGACACCGTGCGGGTGCTGCCGACCCTGGTCGCCTACCGCCGCGCCCGAGCGGCCGCCGCGTGGCTGGGCGACGTGAGCGAGGCCTACCGCGTCACCACCATGCGGGTCCTGCGGACCGCGTTCCTGTCCGGCTTCGTGCTGGAGTTCGGGGCCACCCTGTCCACCGCGCTGGTCGCCGTGACCGTCGGGGTGCGCCTGTTCGAGGGGCACCTGGAGTTCGGGCGCGCCCTGCTCGTCCTGCTGCTGACGCCGGAGTTCTACGCGCCGCTGCGTGCGCTCGGCGCCGAGCACCACGCCCGCCTCGAGGGCGCCCCGGCCGCGACGCGGGTGTACGAGCTGCTCGACACGACCGCGCGCAGCTCCGGCACGGGCGCGGTGCCGACCGGCGTGCCGGACGTCGTGCTGCGAGGGGTCGTCCTGCGGGCCGACGGTCGCACCCTGCTGTCCGGGGTGGACCTGCACCTGCCGCCCGGCTCGCGCACCGCCCTGGTCGGGCCCAGCGGCGCGGGCAAGACCAGCGTGGCCCGGGTCCTGCTGGGCTTCGCCGTGCCCGACGCCGGGGAGGTCCTGGTCGACGGCGTCCCGCTGCACCTGCTGCAGCAGGACGCCTGGCGCTCGCGGATCGCCTACGTGCCCGAGCGGCCCTGGCTCTCGGCAGGCAGTGTGGCGGACAACGTCCGGCTCGGTCGTCCCGACGCGAGCGACGACGACGTCGCCGAGGCCCTGCGGCGTGCCGGCGCCAGCGAGCTCGTCTCACGCCTGCCGCAGGGGGTCGACACCCTGCTGGGCGAGGACGCCGCACGCCTGTCCGGCGGTGAGCGGCTGCGCATCGCGCTGGCCCGCGCCTTCGTCAAGGACGCCGCCGTCGTCGTCCTGGACGAGCCGACGTCGCAGCTGGACGCGGCCACCGAGGCCGCCGTCCTGACCGCGGTGGCGGAGATCGCCCGGGGACGGACCCTGCTGACGATCACGCACCGCCCGGGCCCCGTCGCGCTGCACGACCGGGTCGTCCGGCTCGCGGGCGGGCAGGTCCTCGCGGACGACGCCGCGGCGGACCCGGCACCGGCGGCGTCCCCGGCCGGGTCGGGGGTGCCGCGGTGACGGCGCCGGGGGACGGGGTGCTGGGGGACGGGGCGCTGGAGGACGGGGCGCTGGCGGACCGGGTGCTGCGGGACGGGGTGCTGCCGGACGGGGCAGGGAGCGCCACCGGGGCCACCCGGGCGGTGCTGCGGATGGTCGACCGCCGGCGGGTGACGCTGACCGTCCTGCTCGGGACCGGCACCGTCTTGAGCGGCACGGCCCTGCTCGCGGTGTCGGGGGCGCTGATCACCCGGGCCGCCCAGCGTCCCGAGGACCTGTTCGTGCTGCTGCCGCTCATCACGAGCGTGCGCCTGTTCGGGATCTCACGCGCCGCCCTGCGGTACGCCGAGCGGCTGGTCGGCCACGACGTCACGCTCCGGCTGGTCACCTCGGTGCGGGCCCGCCTGCTGCGCACGCTGATCCCGCTGGCCCCGGCCGCGCTGACCGGCGCCCGCAGCGGCGAGTTGCTCGCCCGCATCCGGGCCGACGTCGACGAGCTCCAGGGCGCCGTCGTGCGCCTGCTCGTGCCGGCGGTCGTCGCGGTACTGGCCGGCGGGCTCGCCGTGGTGGCCGTCGCCCTGGTCTCGCCGCCGCTGGCCGCCGTCCACGCGTCGCTGCTCCTCGTGCTGGGCGTCGCGGTGCCGGCGTGGGCCCGTCGGCGGACCCGGCACACCGCGACCGCCGTCGCCCGGGCGGACGAGGCGTTCGGGGCGGACCTGCTCGACCTGGTGCGGGGCCGCGCGGACCATCTGTCCGGCGACGGGGGGCGCACGGCGGTCCGGATGCTCGAGGGTCACCTCACCGCCCAGGCGACGGCCGAGCACGCGCAGGCGGCGACCACCCGAACCGCGGTGCTGCTGCGCGAGCTGCTGCCCGGCGCCGGCGTCGTGGCGGCGCTCGTGCTGGTCGGGTCCCAGGTGGCCGACGGGCGCACGCACCCGGCCCTGCTGGCCGCCGCCGCCCTGGCCGTCCTCGCCTCCTTCGAGGCGGTCGGCGGGCTCGGTGCCGCCTGGGCGACCGCGGAGAGCGTCCGCTCCGCCGCCCGACGGGTGCAGGGTCTGCAGGCGGTGCGCCCCGCGGTCACCGAGCCGGCGGACCCCGACCCCGTGCCGTCCGGGTCGGGTCTGCGGTTCGATCGCGTCACCCTCTGGTACCCCGGCGGGACGCGTCCGGCGGTGGACGGCGTCGACCTGACTGTCGCGGCGGGGGAGAAGGTCGCCCTGCACGGCCCCAGCGGCGCCGGCAAGAGCACGCTGCTGGCGCTGGCCATGCGCAGCCGGGACCCCGACGACGGCCGGGTCACCCTGGGCGGCGTGGACCTGCGGCGCCTGCCGCTCGACGACGTGCGCGGCCGGTTCGCGTGGGCGCCCCAGTCCCCCCAGATCCTGGGCGGCACGCTCGCCGGCAATCTGCGGCTGGCCGGCGACGACGTGACCGAGCGCGCCATGGCCGCGACGCTGGTCGACGTCGGGCTCGGGGACGTGCTCGCCGCCGTGCGCCTGGACGGGTGGATCGGCGAGTCCGGGGACCGGCTCTCCGCGGGCGAGCGCTCGCGCCTCGGCCTGGCCCGCGCCCTGCTCAGCGAGGCGCCGGTCCTGCTCGTGGACGAGCCCACGGCTCACCTGGACCCGGCGCTCGCGGAGCACGTGATCGCGCTGCTGGCCGACCAGCAGCGCACGGTGCTGCTGGTCACCCACGACCCCGGGCTGCTCGACGAGCGCTGGCGCCTGGTCGGCATCGGCGTGCCCGCCGCCGACGGCTGACCGGCCGGACGACGCCGCTGGGGGACAATGGCGGCGTGACTGATGCTCCCTCCGCCACGACCGACGCACCGGCACCCGCGCGCGCTGCGGCGACCGTGCTGCCGCCGCTGCGCATCGGACCGCTGACCATCGACACCCCGGTGGTCCTGGCGCCGATGGCCGGCGTCACCAACGCCGCCTTCCGCCGGCTGTGCCGGGAGAGCGGCGCGGGGCTGTACGTCGCGGAGATGGTGACGTCCCGCGCGCTGGTCGAGCGCGGCGAGGAGTCGATGCGGATCATCTCCCACGAGCCGGACGAGCGGCCCCGCTCGGTCCAGGTGTACGGCGTCGACCCCGCGACCGTGGGGGCCGCGGTCCGGCTGATCGCCTCGGAGGACCGGGCCGACCACGTCGACCTCAACTTCGGCTGCCCGGTGCCCAAGGTGACTCGCAAGGGTGGGGGAGCGGTGCTGCCCTGGAAGCGGGACCTGTTCGCGTCGATCGTGCGGGCCGCGGTCGACGCCGCCTCGCCCTACGGCGTGCCGGTCACCGTCAAGATGCGCAAGGGCATCGACGCCGACCACCTCACCTACCTGGAGGCCGGCCGGGTCGCGCAGGACGTCGGCGTCGCCGCGGTCGCCCTGCACGCGCGCACCGCCGCCGACTACTACTCGGGCACCGCCGACTGGGAGGCGATCGCGCGCCTGAAGGAGGCGGTGACCGACATCCCGGTGCTCGGCAACGGCGACATCTGGTCCGCCGAGGACGCCCTGGCGATGGTCGCGCAGACGGGGTGCGACGGCGTCGTCGTCGGCCGCGGCTGCCAGGGACGTCCGTGGCTGTTCGCCGACCTGGCCGCCGCGTTCGCCGGCTCCGACGAGCGCGTGACGCCGGGCCTGCGCGAGGTGGCGGGCGTGGTCCGCCGGCACGCCGAGCTGATGGTCGAGCACTTCGGCGAGGAGAACAAGGCCATGCGGGAGATGCGCAAGCACATGGCCTGGTACTTCAAGGGGTACGTCGTCGGCGGGACGCTGCGCGCCCAGCTCGGGCTCGTCTCCACGCTCGCCGAACTCGACGACCGGCTCGCCCAGCTCGACCTGGACCAGCCCTACCCGGGTGCCGCCGCCGAGGGGCAGCGTGGCCGGGCCGGGTCGCCGAAGCGACCGTCGCTGCCCGAGGGCTGGCTGGACTCCCGCGACCTCAGCGAGGACTTCCGCCGGGCGCTGGAGGAGGCCGAGCTGAGCGTCTCGGGCGGCTGAGCGGGTCGGACCGGACGGAAGGCCGCCCCCCACCGGCAGGTGGAGGGCGGCCGCCGCTGTCGGGCCGTCCGGTCAGGCCGTCCGTGCCCAGACGGTGACGTCGGTCGGGACGAGCACCGTCTCGCCGTCGGCGTCCACCGCGGCGCTGGCCACCAGGACCTGCACGCCGGCGGGCAGCCGGACCGGGGTGTCGCCGAGGTTGGTCACGACCAGCACGTCGCGGTTGACCAGTGCGACCACCTGGGACGGGTCGGCGCCCTCCAGGCCGTCGACCCACGCCAGGGAGCCGGTGCCCAGGTCGAGCTCGCGCCGCACCCGCAGCGCCGTCCGGTAGGTCTCCAGGGTGGAGCCGGGCACGCCGTCCTGGGCGTCGGCCGCGTAGGCGGCCCACGACGCGGGCTGCGGCAGCCAGGTGGCGCCGGTCGGGGAGAAGCCGAACCCCGGCCTCTGCGCCGCCCACGGCAGCGGCACCCGGCAGCCGTCGCGGCCGCGCTCGGCGTGGCCCGAGCGGAACCAGGCCGGGTCCTGGCGCAGGTCGTCGTCGAGCGCGGTGTGCTCGGGCAGCCCGAGCTCCTCGCCCTGGTACAGGTACGCCGACCCCGGCAGGCCGAGGGTCAGCAGGGTCGCGGCCCGGCCGCGTCGCAGGCCGAGCGCCTCGTCGGGCTGCTCGTCGTCGTGGCCGATGCCCTTGGGCCGCGAGCCGGCGTCGGCCAGGCCGAGCCGGCTCGTGTGCCGCACGACGTCGTGGTTGGACAGCACCCACGTCGTGGGCGCCCCCACGCCGTCGCTGGCCTCGAGCGACGCGGTCACCACGCGGCGCAGCGCGGCGGCGTCCCACCGGGTGGTGAGGTAGGAGAAGTTGAACGCCTGGTGCATCTCGTCCGGGCGGACGTAGCGGGCCAGGCGGGTGAGCGGCTCGACCCACGCCTCGGCGACCAGCGCCCGGTCGCCGTCGTACGTGGCGAGCACCCGGTTCCAGGCGCGGTAGATCTCGTGCACGCCCTCCTGGTCGAACATCGGGCCACGGTTGCCCGCGCCGGTCGAGGCGCCGGCGCCGTCCTGGTCGGCGACCGCGTCGGCATCGCCGTGGTCGCCGGGTGCCTCCTCGGTGCCCTCGACCATCGCCACCGTGCCGTCCCAGTCCGGCAGGCCCTGCTCCTTGACCATCCCGTGCGCGACGTCGATCCGGAACCCGTCGACGCCCTTGTCGAGCCAGAACCGCAGCACCGCCTCGAACTCCGAGCGCACCTCGGGGTGCTCCCAGTTGAGGTCCGGCTGGCGGGTGTCGAACAGGTGCAGGTACCACTGACCGTCCTCGACGCGGGTCCAGGCCGGCCCGCCGAACACCGACGTCCAGTTGTTGGGCGGCAGGGAGCCGTCCTCGCCGGCGCCCTCGCGGAACATGTAGCGCTCACGCTCGGCGCTGCCCGGCCCGGCGGCCATCGCGGCCCGGAACCAGGCGTGCTCGTCGGAGGTGTGGTTGGGGACGAGGTCGACGATCACGCGCAGCCCCAGCCCGTGGGCGCGCTCGAGCAGCGCGTCGAAGTCCGCGAGCGTGCCGAACAGCGGGTCGACGTCGCGGTAGTCGGCGACGTCGTAGCCGGCGTCGGCCTGCGGCGACGTGTAGAACGGCGACAGCCACACCGCGTCGACCCCGAGCGCCGCCAGGTGGTCGAGCCGGGCCGTGATGCCGGGCAGGTCCCCGATGCCGTCGCCGGACGCGTCGGCGAAGGAGCGCGGGTAGATCTGGTATATGACGGCGTGCCGCCACCACTCGGCACCGGGGGCGCCGGCCGCGTGCACCGGCGTGGTGCTCGTCGCGGTGAGGTCGGGCGTCGTCACAAGGGCGTCAGAGGTCACGTGAGGTCCTGCCGTGTGGTGGTGGGCGCGGGTGGTCCGCCTGCGGTCGCCCTCGTCCGGTGCCGTGCCGGGGGGCCGCCGTCCAGGGTACGGGTGGCGCGGCGGGCTGCGCAGCGCCACCTGCCCGTGGTGCCCAGCGCACCCTGCGCGGCGGTGGTTAGGGTTGCGGGCGTGTCCACGCCGAGCCCCGACCACCGCGCGGGGGTCCCGGTCGAGCTCGCGTACACCGCCGCGGACCGCGCCCGCTGGGTCACCGAGCAGCCCAAGTCGCGAGCGCGCACACCCTTCGAGCGCGACCGGGCCCGCCTCGTGCACTCCTCAGCCCTGCGACGGCTCGGGGCCAAGACCCAGGTCCTCGGCCCGGGCAGCGACGACTTCGTGCGCACCCGGCTGACCCACACGCTCGAGGTCGCCCAGGTCGGCCGGGAGATCGGCAAGGCGCTGGGCTGCGACCCCGACGTCGTCGACACCGCGTGCCTCGCGCACGACCTCGGGCACCCGCCCTTCGGTCACAACGGCGAGCGCGCGCTCGCCGAGGTCAGCGCTCATATCGGGGGGTTCGAGGGCAACGCGCAGACGCTGCGCCTGCTGACCCGGCTGGAGCCGAAGGTCGTGGACCCGTCCGGACGCGCGGTGGGTCTCAACCTCACCCGGGCGAGCCTGGACGCGTCGGTGAAGTACCCGTGGGCGGCGGGCAAGGGCCCGGCCGACGTCGGCGGGCGCGGGACGCACAAGTTCGGCGTCTACGGCGACGACGTCGAGGTCTTCAGCTGGCTGCGCGACGGCGCACCGCCCGGGGCCAAGTGCCTGGAGGCGCAGGTGATGGACCTCGCCGACGACATCTCCTACTCGGTGCACGACGTGGAGGACGCCGTCGTCGGCGGGCGGCTGGACCTCGCGGTGCTCACCCGACCCGACGAGCGGTCCCGCGTCGTGGCCTCCGTGCACGGCTGGTACGGGTACACGGCCACCACCGAGGAGCTGCTCGCCGCGATGGACCGGCTCGTCGAGGCGCGGCTGTGGGGGGCCGGCTTCGACGGCTCCCGGGGCGCGCTCGCGGTGCTCAAGGACGCCACCAGCCAGCTCATCGGCCGGTTCGCCGGTGCCGCGCAGGCCGCGACCCGCGAGCGGTACGGGGACGGGCCGCTGACCCGGTACGCCGCCTCCCTGGTGGTGCCGCCCGAGACGGTCGCGGAGATCCTGGTCCTCAAGGGTCTGGCGGTGACCTACGTCATGGCGCCGCGCGAGCAGGAGCCGCTGTACGGACGGCAGCGCGAGGTCCTGATCGACCTCGTCCGGGTGATCGGCGACCGCGGGCCGGCCGCGCTCGAGCCGCCGTTCGCCGCCGACTGGGCCGCGGCCGCCGACGACGCCGCCCGGCTGCGCGTCGTCGTGGACCAGGTCGCCTCGCTGACCGACGTCAGCGCCGTGGGCTGGCACGCCCGGCTGGTGCACCCCCCGCGGCACTGACCCCGGCCGTCGGTGCGCCCCCGCGCGCGACCCCCGAGCGGTCGAGTGCACCGTTGTGGACCGTTCGCGTGCCGTGAGCGGTCCGGAACGTCGCACTGGGCTGTGCTGGCGCGTCGAGTGCGACGTTGCGAGCCGTTCGCGTGTCGTGAGTGGTCCGGAACGTCGCACTGGGCTGTGCTGGCGGGTCGAGTGCGACGTTGCGAGCCGTTCGCGCGTCGTGAGGGGTCCGGAACGTCGCACTGGGCTGTGCTGGCGCGTCGAGTGCGACGTTGCGAGCCGTTCGCGCGTCGTGAGGGGTCCGGAACGTCGCACTGGGCTGTGCTGGCGGGTCGAGTGCGACGTTGCGAGCCGTTCGCGCGTCGTGAGGGGTCCGGAACGTCGCACTGGGCCGGTGGGGGATGGGTGGAGTGGCGTGGGGGCGTGGGTGGCGAGACCTAGACTCTGCGACCGTGGCAGGGCTGATCCGGCGGGAGGACGTGGACGCGGTCCGCGAGCGTGCCCGGATCGAGGACGTCGTCGGTGAGCACGTCACGCTGAAGTCCGCGGGTGTCGGCTCCATGAAGGGGCTGTGCCCGTTCCACGACGAGCGGTCGCCGTCCTTCCACGTGCGACCGCAGGTCGGCCGGTGGCACTGCTTCGGCTGCGGCGAGGGCGGCGACGTCATCTCGTTCGTGCAGCGGATCGACGGCCTCGCGTTCGCCGAGTCGGTCGAGTACCTCGCCGCGCGGGTCGGCATCCAGCTGCGCTACGAGGAGGGCAGCGGCGTCCGCAGCGGTCCCGACGTCGGGACCCGGCGACGGCTGATCGAGGCGCACGCCGCCGCGGCGCAGTTCTACGCGGAGCAGCTGACCACGCCCGCGGCCGCCGCGGGTCGCGGCTTCCTGGCCGAGCGCGGGTTCGACCGCTCCCACGCCGAGCACTTCGGGGTCGGGTTCGCACCTCAGGGCTGGGACTCGCTGCTGCGCCACCTGCGCGGTCGCGGGTTCACCGAGGCCGAGCTGGTCGCGTCCGGCCTGATGAGCCAGGGCAACCGCGGCGTCTACGACCGGTTCCGCGGTCGGCTGGTGTGGCCGATCCGCGAGGTGACCGGCGACGTCGTGGGCTTCGGGGCGCGCAAGCTGTTCGAGGACGACGGCGGGCCGAAGTACCTCAACACCCCCGAGACCGCGCTCTACAAGAAGTCCCAGGTGCTGTACGGGCTCGACCTCGCCAAGCGGGAGATCGCCAAGGCCCGTCAGGTCGTGGTCGTCGAGGGCTACACCGACGTCATGGCCGCGCACCTGTCCGGCGTGCCCACGGCGGTGGCGACCTGCGGCACCGCGTTCGGGTCCGAGCACGCCCGGGTGGTGCGTCGGCTGCTGGGGGACTCCGCCGGGGCGGGGGGCGTGCAGCTCGCCTCGGGCACGTCGGTGGGCGGCGAGATCATCTTCACCTTCGACGGCGACGCCGCCGGGCAGAAGGCCGCGATGCGGGCGTTCGGGGAGGACCAGTCGTTCTCCGCGCAGACGTTCGTCGCCGTCGAGCCCAGCGGGATGGACCCGTGCGACCTGCGCCAGCGCAAGGGTCCCGACGCGGTGCGGGCGCTGGTCGCGAGCCGGCAGCCGCTGTTCGAGTTCGTCATCAGGACCACGCTCGCCGCGCACGACCTCGAGACCGCCGAGGGGCGGGTCGGGGCGCTGCGCGCGGCGGCGCCCGTGGTCGCCGGCATCCGTGACGCCGCGCTGCGCCCGGAGTACGCGCGCATGCTCGCCGGCTGGCTCGGCATGGACGCGGCGTCCGTCCGGGACGAGGTGGCCGCCGCGGGCCGGACGGGGGACCGGGCGCCCGGTGGCCCCGGTGGCCCCGCCGGCGCCGGCCGGCGTCAGCCGGGCCAGGACGGCGCCCGCCGTGGCCGGCCGGACGACGTCGCACGCCAGGCCGGCCCGCCCGGGCACGGGGGCGGACGCGGCGGGCCCGACGACGCCGGCCGGCGACCGGGTGCCCCGGCACGCGCCCCGGCGTCGCTGCCGTCCCCCGACCGGCGCGACCCGGTCGCGAACCTCGAGCGGCAGGCGCTCGAGGTGGCCCTGCAGCAGCCGCTGCTGGTGCCCGAGGACTTCGACCTGCTCGCCCCGGACGCGTTCGCGGTGCCCGCGTTCCGCGCCGTGCACGAGGCGATCCGTGCGGCCGGCGGGATGGCGGCCGCCCGGCAGGTCGCGAGCGGCCCGACGGCCGCCGCGGCCTGGGTCGAGCAGGTCAGCGAGGAGGCCGGCGCCGCCGTCGTGCCGCTGATCACCGAGCTCGCCGTGATGCCGCTGCCGGAGGACCGCCCGGCCGCCGTCGAGACGTACGTGCGCGGGGTCGTCGCCGCGCTGATCGACATGGGCGTGACCCGGGAGATCGCCGCTGCCCGCGGCCGGCTGCAGCGGATGGACGCCGACCGGGAGCCCGACGCCTACACGGCCGCGTTCGCCGAGCTCATCGCGTTGGAGGGTCGGCGGCGAGCGCTGCGCGGGCAGGTCTGACGGCGCTCACCCGCCCGGCGCACCCGGGCGCGGGGCCCGCGCCCGGCGTCTAGCCGTCGCCGCGCGCGTCGCGGACCAGGTCCGCGCCGGCGGACGCCAGCAGGCCCGCGTCGGTCACGGTCGCGATCCACGAGAACCCGTGCTCGCGCAGGGCCCGGGCGGCTTCGAGGGTCCCGGCGTAGGCGCCGGCGTGCACGCCGGCCGCCCGGCACGCCCGGATCACGCGGGCCAGCGGTCCGTCGGGGGAGCGGTCGGCGAGCAGGCTCGCGTGGTCGGTGCCCAGTGCGATCGACAGGTCGAAGGGGCCGACGAACACCATGTCGACGCCAGGGGTGCCGGCGATCGCCTCGACGCGGTCCAGTGCGGACGGTGTCTCGACCATGACCGCGCACATCACCTCGCGGTTCGCGTCCTCGGTGCCGGGCACGTCGAGGCCCCACACGGCGCCCCACCCGCCCCAGCTGCGGCCGCCGGCCGGTGGGTACCGGCACGCGCGGGCGGCCGCTGCGGCCTCGTGCTCGTCCTGGACGAGTGGCACCAGCACACCGGTCGCGCCCGCGTCGAGTGCGCGCCCGATCCAGGCGGAGTCGAGCGCCGGCACCCGGACCAGGACCGGCGACGTGCGCCCGGGGCGCCCCGGGCCGGCCAGGACGGCGAGGGACTCCACCACCGCCCGGTCGTCGTACAGGCCGTGCTGGGCGTCCAGCAGCAACCAGTCGGCCCCCAGCCCGGCCAGGACCGACGCGGCGGCCGGCGTGCCGAGCGTCGACCACGCACCGATCGCGACCCCGGCCGCCGGTCCCGGTGCGGCCGGGTCGGGTGCGCCCGGGCCGGGTGCGGTCCCGTCCGGTGCGGCGGCGTCAGGGGCAGGGCGATCGGCGTCGGTCATGGTCCGATCCGAGCACATGCCCCGGCCTTCGTCGAGGCGACACCCGGCACCGCCCGCAGCCCTCCGCAGTCACGGAACGGGCGCGCAGCCACCCCCAGCGGCCGGTGGGCCCCGCGCACGACCGGACCCGGCGATACCGTGGGCGGATGCCGTCGCTGCGCCGCCGTCCCCGCCTGCCCACCGCCGTCCGGGCCGGGCTCGACGTGCCCGCCGGCGACGCGGTGATCGCGTCCGCCCAGCTCACCGACGGCTGGGCGGTGGCCACCCGGCGGGCGTTGCACCTGGCGACGGACGGGGCGCCGGTGCGGCGGCGTCCGTGGTCCGACGTCGACCGGGCGGCGCTCGACCCCGGGACCAGGACCCTGTCCGTCATGTGGGTGGACGGCAGCAGGGACGACCTGCACCTGGCCCACGACGAGCCGCGCGGCCTGCCCGAGGTGCTGCGCGAGCGGGTGCAGTCGTCGGTGGTCCACAGCGAGCCGGTGACCCTGCGCGACGGCCGGCGCGTCCGCGTCGCCCTGCGCCGCGACGAGGACGGGGAACTGCTCACCCAGGTGATCGGCGACGGCGGGGTGGACCTGGCCGACCCGGACGTCGCCCGCCGGGTGGACGCCGCCGAGGCACGGGTCCGCGAGGCGGCGGGACTGCCGCTGTAGTCCTGCTACAGTTTCTTCTCGCGATCCCTCGTAGCTCAATTGGCAGAGCATCCGACTGTTAATCGGACGGTTACTGGTTCGAGTCCAGTCGAGGGAGCACACCACAGGGCCTGACCAGCACACATGTGCTGGTCAGGCCCTGTTCGTCGTCCCGGGCAGGCCCCGTAGGCCGTCGCCCGGCCGCCGCCGGGTCAGCGCCCGACGGGTGCCCGGTGGCGCGACTTGGCGGCGTACATGCGCTCGTCGGCCGCATGCAGCAGCCGGTCGAAGTCCGAGCCGTCCGCGGGGTAGGTGCTGACGCCGATCGACACCTGCACACCCACCGTGCCGCCCGCGGTGGTGACCGGCTCGGCGAGGACCTCCGCGAGCTGACCGGCGACCAGGTCGCCCTCGGTGCGCCCGTCGGTCCGGTCCACGGCCGGCAGGATCACCAGGAATTCGTCGCCGCCCAGCCGGGCGACCAGGTCACCGCGCCGCAGCCGGCTCTCCAGGCGCTCGGCGATGGTCAGGAGCAGCTCGTCCCCGACCGCGTGCCCGTGCTGGTCGTTGACCTGCTTGAAGCCGTCCAGGTCGAGGTAGAGCACGGCCGCCCCCGTGCCGGCGACCTGGGCCTGCAGCACGGTGGCGTCGAGCATCTCGGCGAGGCGACGCCGGTTGAGCAGCCCGGTGAGCGGGTCGTGGAACGCGAGCCGCTCGACCTCGCGCAGGTAGGTCTGGGCCCGCTCGCGCTCCGCGCCCAGACGCTCCTCGGTCCGGACCTGCTCGGTGACGTCGTTCTGCACGCCGATGTACTGGATGAGCCGACCGTCGTCGTCGAACACGGGCGCGACGTAGATCTCGTTCCACCAGGGCGTGCGCTCGGGGCCGCGGTAGTTCAGCACGCGCACCCGCGCCTCGCGGCCCGCCACGATCGCGTCGCGCAGCTGGGCGACGGCGGCCGGGTCGGTGTCGGGTCCCTGCAGGAAGCGGCAGTTGCGGCCGAGGGCGTCCTCGGCGCGCAGGCCCGCGAGCCGCTCGAAGGCGGTGTTGACGTAGACCAGCGGCTGCTCGGGCCGGGTGACGTCGCTGATCGTGACCCCGTTGACCGTGGCGGCCAGCGCCCGGCGCAGGGTGCGCTCGGAGCCCCCGACCTGAGCGCGCGTGAGCGCGTCGACCACCTCGGCCGGCGCGGTGCCCGGACCGGTGGCCGCGGCGGCGTCGGGCACGACGAGGCGGAGCGCGTCCTGGGGGAGCACCCGGGACATCAGCGACTGCGCGGCATCCGCCACGACCTCCCGGTCGTAGGTGAGGGCGAACTCGAACATGCGCTCGCGGTCCGGCCCGGTGTCGCCCAGGTCGCGCGCCAGCAGGGCCGCCGCGAAGTGCGGGGCGAGCACGGCGACGTCCCACTCGCCGCGGACGGCGTCGTCGGCGGCGAGGTCGGCCCCGCGGACGCCGGCCACGGGCTCGCTCGGCAGGCCCTCGCCGATCGCCGCGACGAAGCCGACCCGGTCGACGAGCTCGCGGTACCGGTGCGCCGTGGCCGGGGTGAAGTGCCGTGCCTCCTGGAAGGTCGCCACGACGGTGCAGGTGGAGCCCAGCCGCATGGCCTCCCGCTCCAGGTGCTTGCTGACCTCGATGAGCAGCGCCTTCTTCGACCGGCGCAGCGGCGTGCCCTCGGGCAGGCACGCGAACGGCGAGACGTGCTCGTGCACGACCGGCGGCGTGCGCAGCTGCAGCGCCGCGGTCGGCAGGCCCGGAGCGAGCCGCTCGCTGGGCCGGCCGAACAGCCACCCCTGACCCAGCCGCGCGCCCAGCGCCAGCGCCATGCTCAGGTGCTCCTCGTGCTCGATGCCCTCGGCCAGCACCACGGTCCCGGACCGCTCCGCCTCGGCGTTGACGGCGTTCATGATCTCGGCGAGCTCGGGACCGGGCCGCTGCTGCACCAGGCGCAGGTCCAACTTGACGATGTCCGGGCGCAGCAGCGGCATGAACGCGAGCGACAGGTCGTCCGCGCCGACGTCGTCCAGGGCGATGCGCCAGCCGGCCGCGCGCAGGCGCTGCACCGTCGCCAGCAGCTCGGCGGGCCGGGCGGCGATGGCCCGCTCGGTGATCTCCAGGACCACCTGCAGGTCGCGCGGCGCCGCGGCGCTGATCGCGAGCAGCTCCTCGAGCGGGGCCGTGTCGAGGATCTCCGGCTCCACGTTGACGAACAGCGTCAGGGGCGACAGCACGCCCGCGGTGATCGCGGTCCGCAGGGCGGTGCGGCGGCACAGCTCGTCCAGCTCGCGCAGGCGTCCCGCCGCACGCGCAGCGGCGAACAGCAGGTCGGGCCGCTCGAGCGGTCCCTGCGGACCGCGCGCGAGGGCCTCGTACGCGACGACGGCGCCCGAGTCCAGGTCGACGATCGGCTGGAACACGCTGCGCACCTGGCCGTGCGCGAGCACCTCGTCGATACCCGCCGTCATGAGCTCTCCTCCATCAGCCGCGGTGTCCACCGCCGGCGCCACCTGATCCTCTCCTGGATCGGCACCCCGCGGCCGGACTTGAGCGAGCAGCCGGGTCGCCGACGCCGAGCGGCGCCGGCCGCCCGGATGCGGTCCGGGTGCACCCCGGCGAGACTCGCCGAGGGGCCGGGTGCACCGGCTCCGGCGGGCGCGTCGCGTCCGCGCCGGCGTCCGGCGCGTCGCGACCCCCCGTCCGGGCGCCGGGCTGACGAAGGAGACCACGATGCCCCGTAGCGCCGCCAGCCCCCGCACGCACCGGGACGGCCTGCGATGACCGACCGCGAGGACAGCACCGCGTCGACCGCCGAGGTCGTCCGCTCCGAGGAGCGACTCCTCGCCGCGACCGAGTCCCACGTGACCGAGACCGTCCGCATCGGCAAGCGGGTCGTCACCGAGGAGCGGACGGTCACCGTGACCGTGCGCCGCGAGGAGCTGTACGTCGAGCGCTCGGCCGGTGCCGGGACGGCCGCGGAGGAGTCCGCGGGGACGTCGGGTGCGGACGGTCGCGACGGCGCGGCTCCGGTGCTGACCGTGACGCTCAGCGAGGAGGAGCCGGTCGTGACGACGCGGACGGTGCCGCGCGAGGTGGTCCGGGTGTACGTCGACCGCGTCACCGGTGAGGCCGAGCTCAGCGACGACGTCGCCCGCGAGGTGGTCGAGGTCGACGTCGACGGCCGCGCCGACGGGACGGGCGCCGGGGACCGGTCGGCCGAGCCGCAGCGCTGACGGGGACGAGCGCCGCCGCCCGGTGTCCGGCTGCGGCGGCGCTCGCCCCTAGGCGTCCGGGTCCGTGCGGGCGCCGTCGGTCGGCGGCGGACCGAACCGCAGGACGACCTTGCTCGAGGCGCGCGCGTCGGAGGCCAGCGCGAAGGCAGCCACGGCGTCGTCGGCGTCCAGCACGTGCGTCACCACGGCGCCGAGCGCCGGGGTCGCGGCCAGCAGGCGCACCGCGTCGTCGATCTCGTCGTCGAAGCGGAACGCGCCCCGCAGGTCGATCTCGCGGGTGACCAGGTCGGCGAGAGCGACCGGGGCGGGCTCCCCGGGCAGGATGCCGACCTGGACGACGACGCCGCCGCGGACCGCGGACCGCACCGCCTGGGTGAGCGCCTGGGGCGCCCCCGAGCACTCGAGCACGACGTCGAACGCCTCGACCGGCACCGCCTGGTCCCCGATGGCGACGGTGTGCTGGGCCCCGAGCGTCCGGGCCAGCGCCAACGGCTCGGGCAGCAGGTCGCTGACGGTCACCGACCGGGCGCCGAGGGCGACGGCAGCTCCCGCCGCCAGCAGCCCGACCGGACCCGCGCCGCTGACCAGCACCGTCCGCCCCTGCACGCCGCCGGCGCGGCGGACGGCGTGCAGCGCGACGCCCAGCGGCTCGGCGAGCACCGCACGCTCGAGCGGTAGCTCCGGCGGCAGCACGCGAACCTGGTCGGCGCGCGCCGTGAACAGGTCGCTCATGGCCCCCTGGGTGTGCGGGTCGGTCGCGGCCGAGCCCAGGTAGCGGCCGCCGGGCCAGATGCTCGGGCGGTGCTCGATGCCGGGCCGCGGTGTGCCGGGGGTGGCGGGATGGATCGTGACCGGCGTGCCGGCCGGCAGCGCGTCCGGGTGGTCGGCGCCCCGGCCGTCCGCCAGCACCGTCCCGACGACCTCGTGGCCCACCACCAGCGGCTCGCGCACCACGAAGCTGCCGACCCGGCCCTTGTGGACGTAGGACAGGTCCGACCCGCACACGCCGGCGTAGGCGATCCGGACCTGGACCTCGCCCGGGCCCGGCGGTACCGGCGCGCGCTCCTCCACGCGCACGTCCTGGGCCCCGTGGACGACGACTGCTCGCATGTGCTGCCTCCTGAGTCGGACGACCGGGGCGTGCCACCTGCGTGGCGGCGCGTTGTCGCGTGCCGGCCCCGCGGATAGTTTCTCCCCGTTCCCCCCGTTCCCCGCGTTCCCCGCGTTCCCCGCGTTCCTCCCGATCCCCGTTCCCGCGCGGCCGGACGACCGTCCGGCCCGGGGCCGCCGCCGACGACGACGAAGGTGTGACGACATGTCCGCAGAGCTCTTCTCCCTCGACGGGCGGCTCGCGCTGGTCACCGGGTCCACCCGCGGGATCGGCAACGCCCTGGCGCGCGGGCTGGCCCGGGCCGGTGCCGACGTCGTCCTGCACGGTCGGGACGCCGGGCTGCTGGCTGCCGAGCAGGCCGCCGTCGCCGACGAGACCGGTCGCGTGGTGCACACGCTGGCCTTCGACGTCACGGACCGCGTCGCGGCCGCCGAGGCCCTGGAGGGGTTCATGGCCGAGGTCGGCGTCCCGGACATCCTGGTGAACAACGCCGGGGTGCAGCACCGCGCGCCGATCAACGACTTCCCCGGGGACGACTGGGACCGGGTCGTCGCGACGAACCTCTCGAGCGCGTTCTACGTCTCCCAGCCGGTCACGCGCCGGATGGCGGAGCGGGGCTCGGGGAAGGTGGTCAACATCGGGTCCGTGCAGTCGATGCTGGCCCGCGCCACGATCGCCCCGTACTCGGCGACCAAGGGCGGCCTCGTCATGCTCACCAAGGGCATGGCCGCAGACCTGGCGCAGGACAACATCCAGGTCAACGCCATCTCGCCGGGGTACTTCGCCAGCGAGATGAACCGCGCGCTGTGGGAGGACCCGGAGTTCGACGGCTGGGTCCGGGCACGCACGCCGGCGGGCCGCTGGGGCGACGTCGAGGAGCTGGTCGGGGCGCTGGTCTTCCTCGCGTCCGCCGCGTCCCAGTTCGTCTCCGGCCAGAACATCTTCGTCGACGGCGGGATGACGTCGGTGGTGTGACGAGCGGCGGGTGCGGTGCGGACCGACGCGGGTGGCGGGAGGACCCGCGGTCGTCGCGGGTCCTCCCGCCGCGCTACGGCAGGCGACCGGTGAGCCGGTACCCGGCGCCGACGACCGCGTCGGCGACCGCGGCGTCGTCCACCGGTGCCCGGGAGGTGACGGTGACCGTCGACACGCCACCGGCCACGAGGGCGGTCTCGACCCCGGTCACGCCGTCCAGCGCGCCGATGCCGCGGCCGACCGCCGCGACGCAGTGCCCGCACGTCATGCCGGCGATGCCGTAGGCCGTCACGACGCCGGTCGCGGCCGTCGGTGCGTGGGGGGCGGGCGTCGTGGTGCCGCTCGGCGAGCAGCAGCCGCAGCCGGCGCCCGTGGTCGTGCTCACGTCGGTCAGCGGCAGGGTCCGCAGCGTCATGTCGGTCCTCCTCGTGTGCGGTGCGGGCGAGCTGGGGTGTGCCAGGTGGGACGACGTCCGTCAGTGGTACGCGTGGACGACGGCGTGGCCCTTGCCGCGGCCGATCAGCCAGCGGTTGACGGGCACGGTGACGACGAAGGCGACGGCGAGCGCCACGGCGAGCGCGCCCCAGAACAGCGGGCTGTCGAGGTGGGCGTCCATCGCGCCCGGCACCGCGAGCACGATCGCGTTGTCGACCGCCTCCATCACCGCGATGGACACCGTGTCGGCAGCCAGGGCGACCGGGACGGCCGCCCGCAGCGGCAGACCGGACCGCAGCACCGGCACGATCGTGAACGAGTAGCCGAAGACGAAGGCCAAGGCGACGGCCAGCACGATGGTGGGGACGCTGGACCAGCCGAGCGCCGTCCCGATGACCATGCCGAGCACCTCACCGATGGCGCAGCCGGTGAGGCAGTGCAGCGTCGCCGAGATCGCGAGCCGGGTCAGCGCCCGGCCGGTGGGGCGCCCGGCGGATGTGGTGCGGTGCGTCGAGTGGTCCATGCGTGCTCCCGGTGCGTCGCGGCGATGTACCCCCGGGGGGTACCTGCGCCCGTCCCAACGCGGCCGGGTCGCGAACTATGCCCGGCTGCCGCCGGTCACCTCGCTCACCGCCGCCGGGCCCGCAGCACGAGGTCCTGCACGTGGTGCGCGCCGCCGCCCCCGGTGACCGAGCGCGGACGCCGTTCGTCGACCTCGATCTGCCAGTCGGTGCCCAGCACGGCGGCGACGTCGGCGGGCAGGGCGTACAGAGCGGGGTCGAAGCCGCCGTCGCGCGCGTGGTCGCCGGAGTGGTCGTCGGCGCCGCCGTGGGCGTGGTCGTGGTCGTGGGCGTAGTCGTGGTCGACCGCGTGGTGCACGACCAGCAGCGTGCCGCCGGGGGCGACGAGGCCGGCCAGGGTGCGCTCGGCGACCTGACCGGGCGTCCTGCGCAGGACGGCGTACTGCGCCGAGACGAGGTCGAAGGCGCCGGCCGGCAGGTCCGCCTCGACCAGCCCGGCGTGGACCCAGGTGACCGGCACGCCGGCGTCCCGGGCGTGGCCGGCGGCGCGGTCCAGCGCCACACGAGACACGTCCAGGGCAGTCACCCGCCAACCCTGCCGCGCGAGCCACACGGCGTCGGCCCCCTCGCCGCAGCCGACGTCCAGGGCGCGGCCCGCGGGGAAGCCGGCGACCTCGGCGACGAGGGCGCCGTTCGGCTCACCGCTCCAGATCGGGGCGTCGCCGTAGCGCTCGTCCCACTCGGCGGCGTCGGGGGTGAGGTCCAGGTGCTCGGTCACGGCGTCAGCGTGGACCGTCCGACCGTGTGTCGCCAAGCCCGCGTGCCGTTCCGGCAACACGGCGACGCGCCGGGTGGGCGGAGCGGGGGCGCCGTACGGTGGGGGCGGCGGTCGAGCACACCGGCCGCGACATGCCGACCAGACCGCGCACGGGGGTCACGATGGGCGAGCAGGACCCGCACCGGCGGGCGGCGCAGTACCGGCTGGAGCGGCTCGACGAGGACTCCGACGTCGGTGGTCCGGGTGACGGACGCGCACGGGACGCCGGGCCGCGCGCGCGGCCCGAGCCGGCGGACGACCCGGTTGCGTCGGGTCCGCGACCCCGAGGGATGGCTGCGCGGGCCGCGTTCGCCGACGAGCTGGTCCGGCAGGCGATGGCCCGGGGGGAGTGGGACGACCTGCCGCTGGCCGGCAAGCCGATCCCGGGTATCGGTGGCCGCTACGACCCCGACTGGTGGCTCAAGTCGCTCATCGAGCGGGAGCAGATCACCGGCGTGCTGCCCGAGGCGCTCCAGCTGCGCAAGGACGACGCCGCGCTCGACGGGGTGCTCGACCGTCAGCACGGGCCCGAGGCGGTCCGCGAGGCCCTCGAGGAGTTCAACGCCCGCATCATCGCGGCGCGACGTCAGCTGCGCGGCGGGCCGCCCGTGGTGACACCGCTGCGCGACGTCGCGGCCGAGGTCGACCGGTGGCGCGCGCGTCGGGAGGCCCGGGTGGCGCAGGCGATCGCCCGGTCGGCCGAGCAGGAGCGGGTTCGGGCCGAGGAGGCGGCGCGACGTGCGGACGGGCGCTGGTGGCGGCGCGTCGCCCGGCGGGCGCGGGCCACCGCGCGCAGCGGCTCCCACTGACCAGCGGTGAGCACGGGCCGGTCGGGCGGCTTGCGCCAGCGGCGCCCAGGTGTTGACCGGGGTTCGACTGGCTGACGAGCGGATGGCCGTGGTGGCGTGCCGTCCGGGTTCCGAGCACCGTGGAGGTCATCATGCTGGGTGCGACCGGTGGCGGGGAGCCGATCCGCGACGTCCGCGAAGGGATGCGGGTCGTGGACTCGGCCGGCGACGAGGTCGGCACGGTCTCGCAGGTCCGCATGTCCGATCCCGGGTCCGCGACGACGGAGGGTCAGGGCATGGGACGCAGCAGCGGGCTGGTCGGGGCCGTGGCGGACGCCTTCGTCGGGGGTGGCGGGCTGCCCGAGCAGGAGCAGGAGCGTCTGGTGCGGCTGGGATTCGTGCGGATCGACGCCGGTGGGGTCTTCTCCGGCGACCGGTACGCGGCGAGCGACGAGATCGCCGCGGTGACTCAGGACGCCGTCCAGCTCAGCGTGGCGCGGGACCGGTTGGTCGGCTGACGGCTCCGGGCGGTGCCCGGGGCCTGGCGCAGCACGCGCGGGACACCGCCTCCTCGGCCGGGCGCGGGGCTGGTGGGGCGTGCCGCGGACGCCGTGGACGGGACCCCGGTCCCGCGGTGCTGTCAGTACTCCTCGAGGATGCGCTGCATCTCGGCGATCTCCTCGCGCTGCGTCTCGATGATGCCGTCGCACAGCTCGATGATCTCCGGATCGGTCAGTGACGCCTCCTGGCAGACCAGGATGGCCCGGGAGTGGTGCGGGATCATGGAGTGCAGGAACGCCTCGTCGCCCACGAAGGTCTCGGTGCGGCCGAGGACGAACGCGGTCACGAGCGTCGCGGCGAAGGTGACCAGCAGGCCGGCGTTGAGGCGCTTGTTCGTGTACATGGGTCGCATGACCAGCAGCATCACGACGCCCATCGCGCCGACCATCATCAGGCTCAGGTAGAAGTTGCTGATGTTGAAGTAGAAGTGGTCCCACCGGCGTGTCTGGGCCAGGCTCAGGCAGAACATCACCAGCAGGCTCACGCCCAGCGCGATGCCGAGCCGCGGGTACATGCTCTTCATCGTTACTCCTCCTTGACGGTCAGCAGGGCCGAGGTTGACCTTAGCGACGCCGCGCTGACCCGGCACCCGGGCGTCACGCCTCGGCCACGACCACCTGGATGGTGTGCCGGCCGGCGGCGCCGTCGGGCGCGACCGGGGTGCGCTGGTCGGTCTGCGTCTCGCCGGTGCCGTCGCTCGCGCGCACGCTGAGCGTGTGCCGGCCCGGGGTGGCGTCCCACTCCAGGACCCACTGGCGCCAGGTGTCGACGTCCAGGGCGGCGGCCAGGCGCGCGCTCTGCCACGGGCCGTCGTCGACGCGGACCTCGACCTGCTCGATGCCGCGGGTCGGCGCCCACGCCACCCCCGCGATGGGCTGCCGGCCCGGGCTGAGCGGCGCCGTCGCCCGCGGCACGTCGATGCGCGACTGGGTCTTGACCGGCCCCTCACGTGCCCAGCCGCGCGGGATCCAGTAGCCGGCCTCGTCCTCGAAGGTCGTCAGGTCGATGGCGGTGAGCCACTTCGTCGCCGAGACGTAGCCGTACAGTCCCGGCACCACGAGACGCGCCGGGAACCCGTGCCGAGCGGGCAGCGGCTCGCCGTTCATCGCCACGGCCACCATGGCGTCCTCGACGTCCAGCGCGGTCCGGACCGGGAAGCCGGCGGTGAACCCGTCGACCGACCGGCCGAGCAGCTGGGTGGCGCCGCGCTGGATCCCGGCCCGGTCGAGCAGCGCGCGCAGCGGGACACCCTGCCAGCGCGCGTTGCCGACCAGCTGCCCGCCGACCTGGTTCGACACGCACGCGAGGGTGATGTCCGCCTCCAGGTGCGGCATCGCCAGGAGCTCGGCGTAGGTGAGGCGGTACGGCCGGTCCACCATCCCGCCGATGCTCAGGGACCACGTCGTGGAGTCGACCTGGGGGATCGTCAGCGCGGTGTCGATCCGGTAGAAGTCCTCGTTCGGCACGAACAGCGGCGTCAGCCCGGCGATGCCCAGGTCGGCGTCGGCCGGGACCGGCGGCGCGGGCTGCGCCGGCGCGGGCAGTCGCAGCGCGGCGCGGATCTGCTCCACGCGGTCGGGCGACGTCAGCCACCGTCCGGCGGTCGCACCGGCGGCCGCGACCGCCGCCGCCACGACGACGAGCTGCAGGAACGGGCGACGCTGGACCCCGCGCGCCTCGCCGGTACCGGCGTCGGGCGTGCCGGCCGAGCCCGCTCGGGTGGCCGGTGCGGCGTCGGCGTCGGCATGGGTGTCGGCGGTGTGCGGTGCGGCGCGCAGCAGCACCAGCAGCGTGGCGATGCCCGCGGCGGCCCCCAACCCGCCGACGACGACGGCGAGCAGCGGATTCGTGCGACCGTCGGCGAAGGACGCCACCACCCCGACGGCGGCGACGGCCGCGATCGCCAGGCACGCGGCCGTGCGGTGCCGACGCCCGAGCAGCCCGACCACGGCGCCCAGGACTGCGCAGACGAGCAGGACGGTACCGATGAGCACCGGCTTGTCGGCCGTCCCGAGCGTGGCGATCGCCGCGCGCTCGAGCCAGCCGGGGACGGAGTCGACGACCGCGTCCCCGACCGCCAGGACCAGGGACCGTGCGCCGGGCACCGCGCCGGCGCCCAGCTCGGTGACGGCCAGCGCGACGGCCGTGGCCAGCAGCCCGGACAGCGCGACCGCCCAGCGGCGCGGCGCGGGACGCGACCCGGTGGACCCGTCACCGGGTGCGGCACCCGTCGTGGCGGTGCCCGGTGGTCCGGCGTGGTCGGGCATGGTCGTTCCTCTCGATCGGTGCGGCGGGCGCGGCGTCATCCGCGAGAGGTTCGGAGCGCTCGGTCCCGTGGCTTGCTCGCCCGGCACGGCGACGCGGCGACGCGGCGACGCGGCCACGAGGCGGGTGGCTCGGCGCGGTCGTGGGACGGCAGCCGACCGTCGACCGGTCGGCACCGACGCGGCACGGATCGGTTCGCCCACTGTTCGCGGGCCGTTCCCTGCGCGGCCACGGTGGTCGCGCAGACTCGCGGGCATGACGGGATGGCAGCCGACGAAGGCGCAGATGGCGGTCGACATCGTCGCCGCGGTGATGGCGGGGCAGCCCCGTCACGAGGTGGAGGCCGAGCTGGACCACTGGCTCTGCCGGCGCCGGGGTGTGCTGCTGGAGCCGGTGCGCTCCCGCACCGTCGACGCGATCGCCGGCGGTGCGCGCTCGGTGACGCTGCCGCACGTCGAGGTGCCGGTGGACGCCCCGGTGCTGGAGATCTCGGTCAGCTGACGCCGGGGGCGCGGGCGCCCGCCGACGTGCGCCGGCCGCGGCCGTGCCCGACGTCGGGCCGCACGTCGCGGCGGCCGGACGGGGCGCGCAGCGCCGTCAGCGGTACTCGCGCCGGCGCCGCAGGGCGGTGCTGCCGACCGGCTCGTCGTCCTGGACCCGCTCCAGGAAGCGGCGGAACTCCCACGACGTCGCCCACTGCCGGGGGCGGCCGGGGCGGGAGTCGAACCACACGGCGTGGGCCTCGCGGGCGCCCGCGCGCGCCAGGTCGTCGACGTCGTCGGCCTCCAGGCGCCGCGCGGGGTCACGGACCAGACGGTCGCGGGTCTCGGGGGACAGCCGGCGCCAGACGGCGGTGAACGTGCTCACGAGCATGCGGGACGCTAACCCGGAAAGCGCCGTCCCGCAGCGCGGGCGTCGCTCCGTGAGACGACCGGCAGGGCCGACGCGGGCGCGGTCCGGTGCGCGCGCGCCGGGGAGCCCGGTGAGGATCGGGTCATGGAGCTGCCCCTGGGTCGCACCGAGCGGGTCGACATCGGTGGGCGCCGGCTCGATGTCTGACTGGGCCGGGAACCCGGTCCCACGGTCCTGCTCGTCACGGCATCCCGACGAACCACCGCCTGTGGTGCGACGTCGGGCCGGCCCCGGCCGCACGCGCGCGTCGTGGCCGTGGACCTGCTCGGGTACGGCGCCTCGGACCGGCCCGACGGAGGGGACGTCGACCTCGCGTCCCCGGTGTCGTACCTGCTCGGAGTGCTGGACGCCGTCGAGCGTCCGGACGCAGTCGTGGTGGGGCACGACCTGGGCGGAGGCATCGCGCAGATCCTCGTCACCACGAGCCCGCACCGCGTCCGCGGGCCGGGCGTCGTCAACGGCGTCTGCTACGACGCCTGGCCGGTGCCGCTCGTGGATGGTGACGCCGGCCCGGCCCCTGCTGTGGCTGATGCCGCCGGGCGCGGTCGTCACCCCGCTGCGGGTCGTCCTGCGCACCCTGTTCGGCCGGCCCGCCAGCGCGGAGGCGTTCGTCCAGGCGTCCGTCGGCCCATGGGCGCGGCCGCGGTCCTCGCGCTGCTGCGGCGCAGCTGACCGTCGCCACCGGCCCACCGGCCCACCGGCCCACCGGGCCGCCGTGTCACGGGGGTGGTGCCGCCGGCAGCGTGACCGTGAACGTGGTCCCGTCGGGGCCGCTGTCGACGTCGATCCGCCCGCCGTGCGCCGCGACGACGGCGTCCACGATCGCCAGGCCGAGCCCGCTCGACCCGCTCCCGGGGGACCGGGCCGCGTCGCCGCGGGTGAACCGCTGGAACAGCTGCCCGCGCAGCTCGGACGGGATGCCGGGGCCGTCGTCGGACACCGCGACCGTCACGGTGCCGCCGGTGCCGCTCGTTCCGGGCGGTCGGCGTCGGACGGTCGTCACCACCCGGGTGCCGGCCGGCGTGTGCACGCGGGCGTTGGCGAGCAGGTTCACCAGGACCTGCCGGAGCCGGTCGGCGTCACCGACCGTGACGACGGGCGCGAACCCGTCGTCGTCGTCGTGGAGGTCCTCGTGCCCGACGTCGCCGCCGTCGGCACCCTCGGCTCCCGAGGTCTCGCCCGGGGTGGCGGACAGGTCCAGCGCCCACACGTGGTCCGGCCCGGCGGCGTGGGCGTCACAGACGGCGTCGACGGCCAGCGCGACGAGGTCGACCGGGACCGCCTCGAGCGGGCGGCCGGCGTCCAGCCGGGCCAGCAGCAGCATGTCCTCGACGAGCGCCGTCATGCGGCGCGACTCGGACTCCACCCGCTCCATCGCGCGCAGCGCGTCCGGTGGGACGTCCGCGCGCATCCGCCGGACCAGCTCGGCGTACCCCCGGATCGAGGCGAGCGGGGTGCGCAGCTCGTGGCTCGCGTCGGCGACGAACTGGCGCACCTGGGTCTCGCTCGCCTGCCGCGCCGCCAGCGCCGCCTCGACGTGGCCGAGCAGCCGGTTCAGCGCCGTGCCGACCTGACCGACCTCGGTGGCCGGGTCGGTGTCCGCTGCGGGCAGGCGCTCGACGAGCGCCACCTCGCCCTCGTGCAGGGGCAGCTCGCTGACCCGGGTCGCCGTCGCGGCGACCCGTCTGAGCGGGCGCAGCTCGCGTCGCACCAGCGCGCCCCCCGCCAGGGCCGCCGCGACGATGCCGAGCGCCGCGATCCCCGCCTCCACGAGCAGGTAGTCGCGGACCGTGCTGCTCGCGGCCTGGGTGGACAGGCCCGTCACGACGAGGTCGCCGTCGTCGCTCGTGGTCGCCACGACCCGGTACGCGCCGAGGTCACCGAGGTCGGCCGTGGTCGGCGCCTCGCCGGGCGTGACGGACGCCAGGGTGGCTCGCTGGTCCTCGGTCAGCGAACGGGTCTCGCCCTCGGCGTCGATGACGCCCGCGCGGACCACCCCGTCGTCGACGGACAGGCTCACCGTGCCGGCGCCCTGTCCTCGGACGTCCAGACCGGGCGGCTGGTCGGGGACCTCGCCCCGCTCGCCGCCGGGCGGGGCCGGCGCGCCGTCCGTGCGAGCGGGGCGCTCCTGGGCCCGCACCGCGCGCTGGCTGGACTCCTGGAGCCGGCCGTCGAGCTGGGCCACGAGAGAGCCGCGCAGGGCCAGCGCCGAGACCGCCCCCATGGTGAGCGTCACGGCGGCGAGCAGCAGCACCAGGACGACGACGAGGCGCCGTCGCAGGGTCCAGCGGGTCATGGCCGGCTCGGCTGGGGGGCGGGCAGCGCGACGGCGGCGGGGGAGGGCACGGCCCCATCGTCGCGGGCCCGGCTCCGGACCGGCTGGACGTCACCTGTGAGCGCGCTGTGCCGGCTCAGGCGGTCAGCCGCGTGCCGCGACCGCCGACTCGAGCTCGGTGACGACGTCGTCCAGGCCCCACGGCAGCGACAGCGCCGTCGGCGGGGACACCGAGGCGATGAACTCCTCACCGACGAGCCCGGCGACCGCGCCGCTGCGCACCTGCGGCATGACCTGCGTGTACGGGGCGGTGAGGAAGGTCTGCAGCTCGTCGTCGGTGGTCGCGTAGGCGACGAGCACGTCGCTGCGCAGCTCGTCGAGCCGCTCGGGGCTCAGCGTGAAGTAGAACGACGACTCGTCGGTGTCCAGCGCGTCCACCGCCGGGGCGTTGACGAAGCCGAGGTCGAGCATGAACTCCACCCGCGGGTCCTCGTCGGCGTAGACGTAGAACACCCCGGCGGTGTCCCAGGTGGCCGCGAGCGAGAGCCCCTCGAACTCCGGGTGCGCCTCGCGCTGCTCGGCGATCTGGGCGTCGATGTCCGCGAGCACGTCCTCGGCCTCGTCCTGCCGGCCGAGCGCCTCACCGGTGATCGTCACGACGTCGCGCCACGGGGTGGCCCACGGCTCGTCCGGGTAGGCGACCACGGGGGCGATCGCGGTGAGCGTCTGGTACTGCTCGGCGGTGATGCCCGAGTACGGCGCCAGGATCACGTCGGGGTCCGCGGCCGCGATCTCCTCGAACGGGACGTCGTCGCCGGTGTCCGGCAGCACCGTCGGCACCTCCTCGCCGGCCTCCTCCAGCGCCTCCCGGATCCACGGCAGGACGCCTTCGTCGTCCCCGCCGTAGCTCTGGGTCGGGATGGCGACCGGGGTCACGCCGAGCGCGATGACGGCGTCGGCGGTGCCCCATCCCCAGGTGACGACCCGCTCGGGCTCCTCCTCGATGGTCGTGGAGCCCAGAGCGTGCTCGATGGTCACGGGGAACGCGTCGGACGCGGTGGCCGTGTCGTCCGCCGGGGCCGACGCCTCCGGCTCGGCGTCGGTGCCGGCGCACCCGGCGGCGAGCAGCGCGGTGGACAGGACGACGGCGACGGAAGTGGTCCGACGGCGCAGGGCGGATGTCACAGGTGTCTCCTCCGGGTGAGGTGCGGCACGCCGGGAGCACACGCCCGGCGGGCGGTGCCGCGCCTCCGCGTGCTTCCAAGGTGAGGCTACCCTAAGTCGACAGGGTCGCGGTGCCGCGTCGCCCGGGCGGCACGTCGGCGCGCCGGGAGGGTCACCGCTCGGTCGGCCGGGATCGGGGCAGGATGACCGGCCGACCGGTGTCCGGGTCGGGCAGGATGCGCGCCCGCACGCCGAACGCCTGCTCGACCACGGCCTCGGTGAGCGTCGCGACCGGCTCGCCCCGGGCCACCACGCGGCCCTGCGCCATGACCACGACCTCGTCGGCGTAGCGCGCCGCGAGGGTCAGGTCGTGCATCACCAGCACGACGGTCATGCCGCGCCGGACCTCGGCGCGCAGCACGTCGAGCACCTCGACCTGGTGCGCGACGTCCAGGGCGCTGGTGGGCTCGTCGAGCAGCAGGATGCGCGGCTGCTGCGCGAGCGCCATGGCGATCCAGACCCGCTGGCGCTGCCCCCCGCTGAGCTGGTCCACCCGCTGGTGGACGAGCGGCAGGGAGTCGGTCGCGGCCAGGGCGGCGGCCACGACCTGGTCGTCGTCGCTGCGGTGGCCGCGGAACAGCGGCTGGTGCGGGTAGCGCCCGTGGGCGACGAGGTCGCCCACCCGGATGCCGTCGGGTGCGACCGGGGACTGCGGCAGGATGCCGACCGTCCGGGCGATCCGCCGGGTCGGCAGCCGGGCGAGGTCGACGCCGTCGAGGGTGACGGAGCCGGCCCGCGGGGTGAGCAGCCGGGCCAGCCCGCGCACGAGCGTGGACTTGCCGCTCGCGTTGGCCCCGACCAGCACGGTGAGCGCGCCCGGGGTGACGTCCAGGTCGACCCCGTGCACGACGTCGGACGGCCCGTACCCGAGGGTGAGGCCGTGCGCACGCAGCAGCGGCCCGGGCGCCGCGCCGGGGACGGGGACGTCGGCGGGGTGCTCGACGACGCGCGCGGCGTGGGCGGCGCGGGCGGTCGGCGACGGTCGGGTCCTGGTCATGCGGACAGCTCCTTGCGCCGCTCGCCCCGGACGAGCAGCCAGATGAGGAAAGGGGACCCGAGGACGCCGGTGACGAGGCCGACCGGCGGCTCGAGCGACCCGGGGACGAGGTGCTGGGCCACCAGGTCGGCCCCGACGACGACGAGGCCGCCGACCAGCGTGGCGGTCACGAGCGCGGACCCGCGCCCGCGGACGCGGCGCGCGATCGGACCGGACACGAACGCCACGAACGCCACCGGACCGGCGACGGCCACCGCCACGGCGGCCAGGACGCTCGACAGCAGGATGGCCGTGACCCGGGTCGCGACCGGGCGGGCGCCGATGGCGCGGGCGCTGTCGTCGTCCAGCCCCGTGGCCGCGAGCGGGCGGCGCAGCGCGAGCAGGACGACGCCGACCCCGGCCAGCACCGCGGCGACCCGCAGGACGTCGCCCCACGGCGCGGTGCCGACGCTGCCCACCAGCCAGAAGAAGGCGCTCTGCGCCTCGCTCAGGCTGGCCCGGGTGAGCCCGTACCCGAGGAAGCCGTTGGCCAGGAACGCGACGGCGACCCCGACCACGATGAACCGGGTCCCGGTCACGCCGCGCCCGCTGAGTCCGAACACGGCCCCGGCCGCGGCCAGCGCGCCACCGAGCGCCGCGAGGTCGACGGTCCTCCCGGTGGCGCCGGCGGCGATCGCGAGCACCGCGGCGGCGCTCGCGCCGCCGGTCAGGCCCACGATGTCCGGGCTCGCCAGCGGGTTGCGCACGACGGACTGCAGCAGCGCCCCGGCCAGCCCGAGTGCGCCGCCGACGACGAGCGTGAGCGCGAGCCGCGGCAGCCGCAGCCCGGTCACGATGAACCGCGCGCGGCCCTCCTCACCGGCCAGTGCGCCGAGCACCTCGGCCGGGCTCAGCGCGACCGATCCCACCGCGAGCGCCGTCACGGCCAGGGCAGCGAGCAGGACCCCGAGCACGAGCACCACGGTCGTGGCGCGGAGCCGGTCGGCGCGGCGCACGCGCGCCAGCGCCGACGGGCCCGACGCCGACGGCGCCGTGCGCGCCTGGCCGGCCCCCGGTGCGGTCGCGGCGGTCGTGGCGCTCACAGCCCGGCCGCCCGGCCCGAGCGCACCAGGGCGATCAGCAGGGGCGCGCCGACGGCGGCGACCACGATCCCGACCTCGAGCTCGCCCGGCGGCACGACGACCCGTCCGAGGCTGTCCGCGAGCACCACCAGGCTCGCCCCGAGCACGGCCGCGACCGGCAGCAGGCGCAGGTGGCGGCCGCCCACGAGCGCGCGCGCCCCGTGCGCCCCCAGCAGTCCCACGAACACCAGCGGGCCCGCCAGTGCGGTCGCCGTCCCGCACAGCACGACGACCGCGCCCACGGCGGCCGCACGGGTCGGGACCGGGCGGAACCCCAGCCCCCGCGCGACGTCGTCGCCGAGCGCGAGGGCGTCCAGGGCGCGCGCGAGCGCCAGCGCCCCGACGGCGCCGACGAGCTGCAGCGGCGCCAGCGACGACGCCAGGTCCAGGTCGCGCCCGGCGAGCGAGCCGACGGTCCACAGCCGGTACCGGTCCAGGGCGGCCGGGTCCCCGAGGAGCACGAGGGTGGTCAGGGACGTCAGGCCGGCGGTGACCGCTGCTCCCGCCACCACCAGGATGGCCGGTGCGGCGCCGGCCCGTGCCGAGGTGGCGATCACGGCGATGAGCGACGCGGCCGCGAGCGCACCCAGCAGGGCGAACCCGGCGAGCTCCACCGCGGACCCCACCCCGACCACGCTGATCGCCAGCACCACGGCGAACGCCGCGCCGGCGTTGACGCCCAGCAGGCCCGGGTCGGCGACGGGGTTGCGGGTCACGCCCTGCATGACGACTCCGGCCAGCCCGAGCGCCGCGCCGGCGAGCAGCCCCACGACGGTACGGGGCACCCGCAGGTCGCGTACCACGACGACGTCGGCCGAGTCCCGGCCGAGGGATGCCGGGTCGAGCAGCGCGGTCAGCACGGTGGGCAGGCCCGTGGTGCGGGCTCCGACGCACAGGCTGATCGTCACGGCGACCACGACCAGCCCCAGCAGGGCGAGGGGGACCGCCCACCGACGCGTCGCGGCGCCGGGTGCGGGAGCCGTCACCGGCCGGCCCCGCACGGACGCCGGTGTCACTGGGACTCGGAGCGCCCGCGTCGCCAGTACCCCATGAACGCGACGTTGGACCGGGCCACGCCGATGTCGCTCACCAGGTGCCGGCGCAGCGTCTTGACCGTGCCGGCCTCGCCGGCGATCCAGGAGTAGAAGTCGCCGGTGGTCGGGTCGACGGGGGAGTCCCAGAGCAGGTCGGTGTCCACGTCGACGTCCTCGAGGTCGTCGGGGGTGGGTCGCACGACGGTACGGAGCTGGCTCATGTGCCGGGGCAGCCAGGCAGCGACCGCCTGGGTGAGCAGCGCCCCGTGGGGGGCCACCGCCGCGAACCCCTCGGCGGTCTCGCAGCCGGCGTCGCGCGCCACCCAGGCCACCTGCGACCGGCCGCGCGGCACGAGGTTCTGGATGTCGGCACTGGTCGGGACCTCGATGAACGCCTGCGCGGTCACGCCCGGGTCGAGGGACTCCACGATGCTGCAGATCGCGGGTGCAGCGGTCTCGTCCCCGGCGAGCAGCAGGTGGCGTGCGCGCCCGGGCCGCCAGTCGCAGCCGACCGTCGGGTCCGCCGTGCGGCTGTCCGGCCCGACCACGACGACGCGGTCGCCGGCCGTCGCGCGGTGCAGCCACGCCGCGGCGGGCCCGTCCGCCTGTCCGGGGACGGCGTCGTGCAGCACCATGTCGACGTCCAGCTCGCGCCGCTCGGGGCGCACGCTGCGCACGGTGTAGGTCCGGACGGGGTTGCGCTCGTCGGCGGGCAGGTCGCGCCAGGTCGCGTACCAGGTGCCGTCCAGGACGGCCTGCGGGTCGTTCGCGCCGACGTCGCACAGCGAGCCGTCGGCGTGGGGCAGCAGCAGCTTGATGCGCTGGTCGAGCCCGGTGGTGCCGAGCAGCCCGAAGTCCTCGCCGGTGAAGGTGACCCGCACGAAGTGCGGGCTCAGCCGCAGCACCCGCTGGACGACGGCCTCGAAGGGCCGGTACGCGGGGTGGACCGGTGCGACGGCGGTCGCTGCGGCTGAGGTAAGCATCGCCTTACCTTAACAGCGGTCGGTCGGCAGTCTGGAAGCCCCTCGGGCGCACTGGACCGCCCTGAGTGACGAAGGCCACACCGGCGAGGGCTCGGGTCAGCGCAGGCCGCACTCGTGCGCCCGGGCGACCGCGTCCGCGCGGGTACGCACGCCGAGCTTGCGGTAGACGCTCTGCACCTGGGTCTTGACGGTGTTGCGGGTGACGAACAGGTCGGCGGCGATCTGGTCGAGGGTGAGGTCGCGCTCGAGGCAGCCGAGCACCACCCGTTCGCGGTCGGTGAGCGGGGCGGACGCCGGGAGCGTCGCGCGGCGGGCGTGCGGGAGCTGGGTGGACATGGGGACCTCCACGGGGGCGGGTGCGGGTGCCCCGGGGGTTCGGACCCGGCAGGGGGTCCGGATGGGTCGGTCCTGCGGGGCCGGCCCACCCGGTCCCGCCACGACACCTCAGCGCGCGGCCAGGGCTCCGTGCAGGAAGTCCGTCACCAGGTCCGCGGCCGCCGCCGTGACGACGTGGTCGCCCGGCAGGATCTCGCCGTGGAAGGTGCCGGTGGCCGCAGGCGCCGCGTACAGGTCGGTCAGCTCCGCGTGGGCCGCCCGGACGCCGGCCGGCGGGAACAGCCGGTCGTCGGCGAAGGACACGGCCAGCAGGTCGTGCGTCCGGCGCCCGGCGGCGATCCGCGGCAGGCCCAGCCGGCCGAGCAGCCCCGGCGTGGTGAGCAGCCACGAGTGCGCGTCGGCCCAGCGGGGCAGCAGGGCGGTGGTCGTCGTCATCATCGCGACCACCGCGGCCGCCCGCAGGTCCGGCACGAGCGACGCGAGCACCGCGGCCCGCCCACCGCCACCGGAGAAGCCGGCGACGGCGACGCGGGCCGGGTCGACGTCCGCGGTCGCGCGCAGCACCTGCAGGGCCACCAGGTCGTCGTGCGCCACCATCCCGGCGAACGACGTGCCGAGCAGGCCCGCGGCCTTGGCCACGACGTGCTCGTGCAGCGCCGCGGCGGCGTCGTAGCGCGCGTGGTCGTCCGGGCTCGTGCCGTCCGCCGACCACGCGGCCTCGGCCCATCGCATGGGCTCGCGCAGGCTGTCCGGCAGGGGATCGAGGGCGAACCGTCGTGAGCCCCACGCGAAGGTGTCGTGCGCGAGGACCACGTGGCCGCTGCGGGCCAGGTCCTCGGCGAGGGCCCGGCCCTCGTACAGCTCTGCCCGCAGTCGCTGTGCGACGTCGGTCGGGTGCGGTGTGCGCAGCAGGCGCTCGGCTCCGACGGACTTGACGCCGCCATGGCAGTGCAGCGCGAGCACGCCGGGCAGCGGCTCGCCGGCGGGCGCGGACGGCCGCAGCAGCCACCCGCGGGTGGGTGGGCCGAAGCCCACCCACCACTCGACGGCCTCCGTGCTCACGCCGTCGCGCTCCCAGCGGCCCAGCGTCCGCAGCCCGGGTCCGGCGGGCGGCACGGAGGTGTCCGGTGACGGCAGGCCGATCAGCTCGGCCAGCAGCGCCCCGACGTCCTGCCCGACGTCGTCACCCGCGCCGTCGCCGGCCCCGTGCAGGTTCCGCGGTGCGGCAGCGCGAGGTCCCGAGCGCGGGACGCGACCGTCGACCCACGACGGCCAGTCCTCGTACCCCCCCAGGGCGCTGGGACGCGGCGTCGGGGGTCGTCCGGCGTCCGGCATGCGGGCCCTGCCTCTCGGGTGCGGTGGCTGCGGTGGCCGGGGACGCCGTCGCGCTCCGGGTGCGGGACGCACGCGTCGCCGTCACCGTGCGCCGGCGCCCCCACCGGCCGTCGTGCTCGGCGCCGACGTCCCCGAGTCGCCGTTCCCGCTGCTGGTGCCCGGCTCGGCGACGTGCGCGGTGTCGGCCGCGTCGCCCTCCTGGCCGCGGGTCGCGTGCAGGCTCGTGGCGGTCACCACGGCGAGCACCACGATGATGACGACCAGCGAGAGCAGCGTCGGGATCTCCGGGACGCCCGACCAGATGCCGTGCGCCCAGTGCAGCACCAGCTTGACGCCGATGAAGCCCAGGATCGCGGCCAGGCCGTACCCGAGGTGGACCAGCTTGCTCAGGGCGCCCTGGAGCACGAAGTACAGCGCCCGCAGGCCCAGGAGGGCGAAGGCGTTGGTCGCGAACACGAGGAACGGGTCGCCGGTGATGCCGTACACCGCCGGCACCGAGTCCACGGCGAACACCACGTCGGTCGCGAACACCGCGACGACGACGACGGCGAGCGGGGTCAGGGACCGCCGGCCGCCCTCGCGCACCGACAGGCGGGTCCCGCGGTAGTCGTCGGTGACCGGCATGAAGCGACGGATCACGCGGACCGAGCGCATGGAGGACACGTCGACGTCGTGGCTGGCGCCGCTGACCTGGTCCCGCAGGATCTTCACGCCGGTGGCCAGCAGGATCGCCCCGAACAGCAGGAACGCCCAGCTCAGGTTGGCGAGGGCGGCTGCGCCCAGGGCGATGAACACCCCGCGCAGGACCAGCGCGCCGGCGATGCCGAACAGCAGGACGCGCTGCTGCAGGACCGCCGGCACCGCGAACGCGCTGAGCAGCAGCATGAAGACGAACAGGTTGTCGACCGACAGCGACTTCTCGACGAGATAGCCGGTGAGGTACTCGATGCCGGTCGTGGAGCCGAACCGCGCCCAGATGTAGCCGCCGAAGGCGAGCGGCAGGGCGATGTAGAACGCGCTCCACCGCAGCGCCTCACGCATCGAGACCTCGTGCGGTCGACGGGTGAGCAGGAAGTCCAGCACCAGCAGCGCGAGGACGCCGACGATCGTCACGGTCCACAGGCCGGGGGTCGCGACGCTGGTCAGGGCGTCGGTGGTCTGGGCAGCGGGGACGCTGGTGGGCAGGGTGGGCAAGGGCAACGGAGTCTCCATCGGTCGAGTGATGTCGCTCCGAGGTCTCCTTCACCTTTCCGTGGAAAGGTCGCCGCCCGAGGTCGCTCACGCGCCGTAGTGACCGGGCCGGTGTTGGGAAGTACTCCCCCCGTGCTCCGCACACCGTACCGGACGGCGACGGGCTCGGCGCTGCGGCCGCGTCCCACGTGACGCATCGCACCGGCAGATATCACCCCCGCCGCGCACGGCGGTCTGCCGGGGCCCGTGCGAGCCTGGGTGGACGACGCACGTGTCGACGGCGGTCTGGAGGTGGGGCATGTGAGGGCGACGGTCGACCGGCCACGGGTGGACAGCGATCAGCACCTCCTGGCCGCCGCGCGGGCAGGGGACGTCGAGGCGTCGGCTGCCCTGCTCGCCCGGCACGCCCCCGCGGCGCGCGCCCTCGGGCAGCGGTACGTGACGTCCCCCGTGGTCGACGACGTCCTCGCCGAGGCGTTCGACGAGGTGGTCTCCGGCGCCGGCGACGACGCCGGCCCACGACTGCCGTTCCGCGCGCGGCTGCTGCGCGCGGTGCGGGACGGCGCCGCCCGGCGCGCGGGCACGGTCGTCGACGGTGCCGCACCGGCGCTGCCGGACGACGCGGTGCTGCGGGCCTACCGTGCCGTGCCCGAGCCGCTGCAGGACGTGCTGTGGTACCGCATGGTCGAGGCGCTGCCGTCCCCGGACGTCGCGCGGGCCCTCGGCCTGCCGCTGAGCGCGGTCCCGCCCGCGATCGCCCGGGCGCGCGACGGCCTGCGCGACGCCTTCCTCGACCGGCACCGCGAGCCGGCGGTCGACGCCGGCTGCACGTGGGTGGACAGCAGGCTGCGGGCGTACCTGCGCGGCCGGACACGGGACAAGGAGACGCTCGCCGTGCGCGAGCACGCGGACCGGTGCGCCCGCTGCGGCGTGGTCGTGGAGGAGGCCGAGGGCGTGGGACAGCGCCTGGCGGCCGCGATGCAGTCCCTCGTGCTGGGGCCGACCGGCCTCGGCGACCTCGCCGGCGTGGGGCTCGCCGTCGAGCGGGGCCCCCGCACGGACGCGGTCCCGACCGCGCGGACGACCGGAACGACGGTCGCCCTCGAGGGGACGGCGGGCGCGGTCGCCGGGTCGACGGCGGCAGCCACCACGGCGGGCGCCGGGCGCGCGCTCGCCGCATCGCCCGCCGCCCGGACGCCGCGCCCCGCGGCAGCGGCCGCGGCCTCGGCGTCTGCCGAGCCCGGTGGCTCCGCCAGGTCCGCCCTCGGTCGGGTGCCGGGACGATCGACGGGCGCACGACTCGCCGGTGCCGTCAGCGACCGCCCGGCCGAGACGTTCGCCGTCGTCGCGCTGAGTGCGCTGCTGGCCACGGTCGGAGTCGCGCTCGTCGCCGGTGGGCAGCAGCCCGGACCGGGTGAGCGGGCGACGGGTGTCGAGGAGAGCGCGACGACGACACCGGGCGGGGAGCCGGCGGCCGGCACCACGCCGTGGGACGCGGGGGACGGCTCCGGTGGTGCGTCAGGACCGGACCCGTCGTCCCCCGGCGGGTCGTCCGTGGGCGACCCGGACGCCGGCGGGTCGCAACCGTCGTGGGCGTACCCCGGCACCATCCCCGTGCGCGCTCCGGAAACGGCGCCCGACGGGTCCGCGACCGGCGGTTCCCCCCGGGACACGAACGCCGACGCCTCACCCGACGGGGTCGGTACCAGCTCGGCCGTCGGGCGTCCGACCGGTGACGGGGACGCGGCGGTCACGGGCTCGCCCACCCGGGAGCGCCCGTCGGTGACTCCCGCGCCGGGAGTCGTCGACCCGACGACGCCGGCGAGCGGAGCGCCCGCCGGGTCGACGCCGGTCCGCGTCACTCCTGTCGCTCCGACACCCGCGCGCCCGGTGCCGACGACCCCCGTGCCGGGGAACCCCGCTCCGGCGAATCCCGCTCCGGCGAATCCCGCACCTGCGGCCCCCTCGCCTGCCAAGCCTGCGCCGGCCCCGCCGGCCCCGCCCGCACCGGTGGCTCCCGCCCCCGGCGACGGGCGCCCCGGCCGCCCGCCTGCGGACGGCAGCGGCGGTCCGGGCAACGGCGGGCCGGGCAACGGCGGGCCGGGCAACGGGCCGCCCGGGGGAGACGGTCCGCCCGGCCAGGGACCGCCCGACGGTCGGCCCGGGAACGGGCCCCCCGGCGGTGGGGGCCCGCCGGGGCGCAACCGATAGCCGCGATCCCGACCCGGGCGCCTCGCGTTCGGGTCACCACCCGCTCTCCGTCGAGTGGGGTGCGGCCCCCGACCCGGGCCGCGGCGTCTCAGGTCGGCGGCTGGACCGGCTCCGACCCCCGGGCGATGGACACCCCGCGGAACTCCACGTCCACCGGCGAGGTGAACCGCCGACCGTTGATCTCGTCGTGCCGCATGAACGTCGGCGGTGACACGTGCACCCGCAGCGTGTACTGGCCGTCGCGCGGGAGCGTCCAGTTCCGGGCGTAGTGGTAGAGCATCGGGTGCCAGACCAGCTCCTGCGGGAACGGGCCGAGCTCATCCCCGTCGGCCCCGACCAGCGTCGCCGTCACCTCCAGGCCCGGGATGAAGCGCCCGTCGGCTGCGTCGCACACGGCGATCTCGACGTGCGCATTCGCCTCACCGGGGTTGTGCCAGGTGAGCTCGTCACCCTCGAGGTGGTACATCCCCTCGGCCTCCTCGATGGCGTACCCGACCAGGTACTCACCCGCGTGCTGGACGCCCCCGGCGTCAGCCACGTGCTCGGCCATGTGGTCCAGCGCGGCGCGGTACGCCCGGCCCTGCTCCACCGCGAGCTCGAGCTGCCGCTCGGTCGCCTCGGACGAGCTCGGGTCCGTCGGCGGGCTCGTCGGTTCAGAGCTGCGTGTCACGGTTCCTCCTCGTCGTTGCGTTGGCTCGTCGACCCTGCACCCGCCCGGCCGCCGTCGCATCTGGGCGCATCCCGTGCCCGCCGCTGCCCCCGGACCGGCAGCCAGGGGCCCGTTCGCCGGAGCGGCCACGCCCCCGTCGACGACGACGCAGCCGCGGAGCCCGCTGCGCGACGGCGTCGGCCCCGGCGCCGGTGGCCTGCACGGGTGCACGGCCGGGTGTGCAGCCGCGGGGATGTCGGGCACCATGACGGGGTGCGATCGACGCGGGAGGTCATCGATGCCCATCTGCAGCGCCGCAAGGCCGGCGACCTCGAGGGCGACCTCGAGGAGAACTACGCGCCCGACGTCGTGGTGCTGACGTGGGGTGAGGGTGCGCAACGCGGCAAGGACGCGATCCGGCGGTGCGCCGACGTGCTGAACACCTACCTCCCCGAGGGCGACTACACCTACCACCAGGTGCTGGTCGAGGACGCCTACGGGATGCTGCAGTGGACGGGCAGGACGAAGTCCACGCAGGTGCACGACGGAGCGGACTCGTACGTGGTGCGCGGCGGGCGGATCGTCGCCCAGACCATCCACTACGCCGCGCGGCACGCCGCCGACGGCGCCCAGCAGTAGGAGCCGGCCGCGCGAACGGTGGACCACCTCATCGGATCCACCCGCCGCGGCACTCTCGGGGCTGCCCGCTGCGCATGGTCGGCGCGCGGCTGAGATCAAGTGGGCCCGACCCAGCTGTCGGGGGTGAGCCGGTAGCACGGTGAGCCGCCTCGGTTTCCGTGGGCCTCCCCTCGACCCGGCACGGGACAGTCCGTCTCCTGTCGCGGGCAGTAGCCGCGCCGGTGCGGCCGTGTCGGGCGCTGCCCGGCTGGCGGGGTCGGCGCGCACCCGCTCCGGCGTCGTCGAGGCGGGCAAGCGTCCCCCAGGAGTCGCTGTTCACGGTCGTCCCCCACGGCGAGCTCCTGGACCGGCGAGCCCTTCGCTTCGACACCTGGTCCGGTCGGCCGGCCTCCGACGCGCGGCCGGTGAGGCCGCGTCAGGTGTCCGCGGGCCTGGTTCGGTAGGCCGTGGGTGACATGCCGTGGACGCGGGCGAACTGGCGCGAGAAGTACATCGCGTCGTCGTAGCCGGCCGCGCGCGCGACACAAGTGACGGTCTCGTCGGAGCTGTCGAGCAACTCCCGGGCGCGGGCCATGCGCAGCTCGGTCTGGTACTTCAGCGGTGAGATCCCGAGCTGGTGGCGGAAGAGCTCGCCGAGCTGGGACGGTCCGAGCCCCACCATCGCCGCCAGGGCGGTCACCGACGTGCGTTGCGGTGTCGTCGCGCGCAGGTGCTCGACGGCGCGCTCAAAGGGGGTCAGGCTCGGTCCCGGGCTGCGCCGCCCGGTCGCGATGACGTGGGCCAGGGCGTTCCACGCCAGCCCGGCGGCGCGGGTGAGGCCCGCGGTGGTGGTGCCGCCGTCGAGCGCGTCGATGGCCTGCGAGATCAGGCTCGCGACGGGGGCGGGGTCGCGCAGGTGAGTCCGCGGCCCGCCTGCGGAGGCGCGGGCGGCCCGGACGAGCTCGGCGGCGTCCGCGCCCGTGACGTGAGACCACCAGACGGTCCACGGGTCGGCGTCCGAGGCCCCGTACTCGTGGGCCTCGCGGGCGGGGAGCAGGACGGCGTCCCCGCGCGCGACCCTGAAGCCGCCCTCCGGGGTGCGGCACCATCCCGAGCCGTCGGTGCAGACCAGGAGGATGTGCTGCGCCGCGCCGTTCGGACGTGAGCGGCCGTGTCGCGCGGCGTGCGGGAACACCCCGACGTCGGTCACCAGCAGGCGCCGGATCACCGGCTGGGTCAGCGCCCGGTGGACCGCCGGACGCGGGACGACCAGCATCCGCTGCCCGGTGAACCCCTCGCGGAGCCTCTCGGCGGGCGGCCCCGAGACCGGCGTTTCGTCCATGTTGGGGAGGGAATCGCCCATCGGCGCGCGGTGTCAAGCGCCCTACGGTCGACCACATGCCTGATGACGTGTCGAAGATCGACCTCCCCGGCGCCCCGCCGGACGTCGCCGATCGCAGTGTGCGGGCCTGGCGCCAGCCGGTCGTCATCGACACCTACGAGCCGGACGACCCGGACCGCTACCCGGCGTACCTGGACCACCGCGTCTACCAGGGCTCGTCGGGTGCGGTGTACCCGCTGCCGTTCACGGAGGGTGTGGCGCGCACCAAGGCGCCGCGGACGTGGGACGCGATCCACCTCGAGAACGAGTACGTGCGCCTGATGGTCCTGCCCGAGCTCGGTGGGCGCATCCACGTCGGCCACGACAAGACCCGCGGGTACGACTTCTTCTTCCGCAACGACGTCATCAAGCCCGCCCTGGTCGGACTGGCGGGACCGTGGCTCGCCGGGGGCGTGGAGTTCAACTGGCCCCAGCACCACCGGCCGGGAACCTTCCTGCCCGCCGAGGCCACCCTCGAGCACGACGACGACGGCTCGGTGACGGTGTGGTGCTCCGACCACGACCCGTTCGCGCGGATGCAAGGCATGCACGGGGTCCGGCTGCGGCCGGGCAGCGCGCTCGTCGAGGTCCGCGGGCACCTCGTGAACCGCAGCGACGACGTCCAGACGTTCCTGTGGTGGGCCAACGTGGCGGCCGAGGTGAACGACGACTACCAGTCGTTCGTCCCCACCGACGTCGGCGTCATCGCCGACCACGCCAAGCGGGCGATCAGCACCTTCCCGGCGGCGAGCGGGCGCTACTACGGCGTCGACTACCCGGCGCAGCGGACCCCCGAGCGGCCGGACGGTGACCGGCTGGACTGGTACCGCAACATCCCGGTGCCGACGTCCTACATGTGCCTGGGCACGCAGGACGACTTCTTCGGCGGCTACGACCACGGCGTGGGAGCCGGGTTCGTCCACTGGGCCGACCACCGCATCGCACCGGGCAAGAAGCAGTGGACCTGGGGGACCGCGCCGTTCGGGCGCGCCTGGGACGCCCACCTCAGCGACACCGCGACTCCCTACGTCGAGCTCATGGCGGGCGTCTTCACCGACAACCAGCCCGACTTCGCGTTCCTTCGCCCGGGGGAGACCCGCACCTTCTCGCAGTACTGGTATCCGATCCAGGACCTCGGCCCCGTCCACCAGGCCACGCGCGACGGCGCCGTCCGGCTCGACGTCGCGCCCGCGGCGCACGGTGGGACGCGTATCCGGATCGCGGTGGGCACGACGGCGCCCCGACCTGCGACCCGGGTCGTCCTGCGCGGCCCGGGCGGCGTGCTGCTGCACGAAGGCGCGCCCGACGTCGCCCCGGGCTCGCCGTACGTGACTGAGCTCGAGCGTGCGGACGCGGTGGATCCGACCGACTGCGAGCTGCAGGTCGTCCACGAGGGGTCGGTGCTCGTGACCTGGCGCCCGCGCCCAGCCGCCGACGACGCCGCCGTCGCCGACGACTTGCCCGAGCCGGCGACCGAACCGCCCGCCCCGGCCGACGTCGACTCGGTCGACGAGCTGTACCTCACCGGCCTGCACCTGGAGCAGTACCGGCACGCCACCCGCTCCCCGGAGCCCTACTGGCAGGAGGCGTTGCGTCGCGACCCGGGGGACGCCCGGTGCCACGTCGCGCTGGCGGCCCGCCGTCAGCGCGACGGGCGCCTCGAGGACGCCGAACGGCATCTGCGTGCCGCGGTCACCCGCCTGACCCGCCGCAACCCGAACCCCCGCGACGGGGAGGCCCACTACCGGCTCGGCATCGTCCTGACCCGGCTGGGACGGCACGACGAGGCCCGCACCGCGCTGGGCGCCGCGCTGTGGGACGCGAGCTGGCAGGACGCCGCCACGGTCGCCGGTGCGCGGCTCGATCTCGCGACCGGGCGGACCGCCGACGCGGCCGAGGCGCTCACCGCCCTCCTGGGACGCGCTCCGGACCACGCGCAGGCGCGCGCCCTCGCGGCCGTCGCCGCCCAGCGGTCCGGCGACGACGCACGGGCGGTCCGGATCCTGCGGGCGGGCCTCGCCCGCAACCCCCTCGACGCCTGGGGGCGGGACCTCGGCGCCCGGTGCGGCCTGGACGTCGTCCCCACCGGCGACCCCACGACCGCGCTCGACGTCGCCCTCGAGTACCGCGCCGCGGGTGAGCGCGACGTCGCCGCGCAGGTCCTCGAGCACGTCACCCGCCTGCCGACGACCCGGGGCCAGCGCAACGTCGCCCCGCTCGCCTGTCTGCACCGCGCCGACCTCGAGCTGGCGCGCGCGGACGATGCCGCCGCCGAGCGCGCGCTGGAGGCCGCCCGCGCGATGGACCGCACCTGGTGCTTCCCGTCCGCCGAGGACCACGACATGCTCGAGCGGCTCCGACGCCGTTGGCCGCACGACCCCCTCGTGGCCGGCCTCGCCGGTCACTGGCTCTACGCGGCCGGCCGCCGCGACGACGCCGTCGTCGCCTGGCAGACGGCCGCATCCGGGGACCCCACCGACCCGGTGGTGCTGCGCAACCTCGGGGTAGCCGCGCACAACGTGCTCGGTGACCCCCACCGCGCCGCGGAGCACTACCGTCGGGCGCGGGCCGCGGCACCCGACGACGCGCGCCTGCTGTACGAGGCGGACCAGATCGAGGGTCGGCGGGGTGCCGAGCCCGCACAGCGGTTGGCCACGCTGCTGGCGCGGCCCGACCTCGTCGCCCGGCGCGACGACCTGTCGACCGGAGTCGCGGAGCTGCTCACGGCGGTCGGCCGCCCGGGCGAGGCCCTCGACGTCCTCGCCGGGCGCGCCTTCCAGCCGTGGGAGGGCGGCGAGGGACGGGTGCTCGACGCGTGGGAGGAGGCGCACCTCGGCCTCGCACGCCGGGCGCTCACGTGCGGCGAACCCGACGCCGCCGTCGAGCACGCCACCGCCGCACTGCACCCGGTCGCCTCGCTCGGCGAAGCGCGCCATCCGCTGGCCACCACGGCGCACCTGCACCTGACGCTGGGCGACGCCCTGGCGGCGGCGGGGCGGGGCGACGACGCCCGCCGAGCCTGGCAGGAGGCGGCCACGCACGGGGGAGACTTCCAGGGCATGCAGGTCCACGCCTGCTCCGAGCGCACGGCCGCCTCCGTCGTCGCGCTGCGCCGGCTCGGCCGTCACGACGACGCCGCCCGGCTGCGGGACGTCCTGGCCGCCTACGTGGAGGAGCAGGCGGCGGTGACGGCCCGGGTCGACTACTTCGCCACGTCGCTGCCGACGATGCTGCTGTTCACGAGCGACATGCAGCACGCCCACGACACGCGCGTCCTGGTCCTGCGGGCGCAGCTGGCCGAGCTCGACGGTCGCCGCGATGACGCCCGGACCCTCGCGGCCGAGGTCCTGGGCCGCGACCCGCTGCACCCGCACGCGCGGGCGCTCCGGACCCCCTCCCTCGTCTGACCCCCCCGACCTGCCGCTCCCCGAGGAGACCCATGGACGACGACGTCATGTACGCCCCGCCACGAACCGCTCACCGACTGCGGGTGGTCCGGGCGCCGGACCCGCGCCGCGGCCACCTGCCGCTCGGCGACCCCGCCGGCACCCCCGACCGCATCGAGGTCACCAGCCGATCGCTCGAGCGCGCCGGCCGACCGTGGTTCCCGGTGACCGGCGAGATCCACTACTCGCGCCTCCCGCGGGACCGGTGGTCCGAGGTGCTCGGGCACGCCCGGGCCGGTGGCCTGGACTCGATCGCGACCTACGTGCTGTGGCGTGCGCACGAGCCCGAGCCCGGTGACTTCCGCTGGGACGGCGACCTCGACCTGCGCGCCTTCGTCGAGCTCGCCGGCTCGCACGGCCTGGACGTCGTCGTCCGGCTCGGGCCGTGGGCGCACGGCGAGGCCCGGTACGGCGGGTTCCCGGACTGGCTCGTCGAGCGCGGACTGGCAAGCCGGACGAACGCCCCGGCGTATCTCGAGCTCGTGCGCCGCTTCTACGCGCAGTCGGTCGGCCGGCTGGCCGGTCTGACGCACGCCGACGGCGGCCCCGTCGTCGGCGCCCAGGTCGACAACGAGCTCTACGACCAGCCCGACCACCTCGCCACCCTGCGCACGATCGCCGAGGAGCTCGGGCTCCGGGTTCCGCTGTGGACGGCGACCGGCTGGGGCGGGGCGCAGGTCCCGCATACCCTGCTGCCCCTCTACAGCGCCTACTCGGACGGCTTCTGGGAGGACTCCGTGACCGAGTGGCCGTCGTTCGCCGCGTCCCACTTCCGCTACAGCCCGGTCCGGGACGACCTGTCGGTCGGCGCGGACCTGCGCGAGGCGCTCGACGGGATCGTCCTGGACCCGGACGCCGTCCCGCTGAAGGACGACGACGCCCTGCCGTTCGCCACCTGCGAGCTCGGCGGCGGGATGCACGTGGCTTACCACCGGCGTCCTCTCGTCACCCCCGACGACGTCGCGGCGCTCGCCCTGGCCAAGATCGGCAGCGGGTCGGTCTGGCAGGGCTACTACATGTACGCCGGCGGGACGCAGCGGCGGGCTGCCGTGCCCGGCCAGGTCGGCGGGGAGCAGGAGTCGCAGGCGACCGGCTACCCCAACGACGTGCCCGAGCTGAGCTACGACTTCCACGCGCCGATCGGCGAGCACGGGCAGATCCGCCCGCACCACCACCTGCTGCGGCGACAGCACCTGTGGCTCGCGGCCGACGGGGAGCGGCTCGCCGCCATGACGACCACCGTCGGCGGCGGCAGCGAGCGCACCGACGACCTGCGGTGGGCCGTGCGCAGCGACGGGCTCAGCGGCTACCTCTTCCTCACCACCTACCAGCCGGTCCAGCAGCCGCTGCCCGCGCAGGAGGGCGTCCAGGTGACGGTCGCGTTCGACGACGTCGACCTCACCGTCCCGACGGTGCCGGTCGACCTCCCGGCCGGGGTCTCGGTGGCGTGGCCCCTGCGCTACCGGCTCACGGAGGACGTCCTGCTGCGCAGCGCCACCGCGCAGCTCCTCACGCGCGTGCGGGACCCCGAGGGCGGCGACGTCGTCGTGCTCGCGGCGACGCCCGGGGTCCCGGTGGAGCTGGTCCTCGAGGGCGACCTCCCGGTCGGCGGCGCCGGCCGCGGCGAGCACCGAGACGGCGCCACCGTGGTGGAGCTCCTGACGCCGCCCGGACGCACGTGCGTCGTCGACATGCCGGGCGCTCGCGTCCTCGTGCTCGACGCGGCCACCGCCGACCGCCTGTACCGGCTGGAGGTCGCCGGGCGCGAGCGCCTCGTGCTGTCCGACGCCCCGCTCTACGCCGAGGACGGCGCGCTCGTGCTGCACCCGGACACCGAGCACGTCAGCGTGTCGCTCCTGCCCGCGCCGGCCGCCGCACACGCCTCCGGCGCCCGGGCAGAGCGTGCGCCGGACGACGGGCCCTGGCGGAGCTGGTCGCTGGAGGTGCCCGGAGCGGGGCGCCGCGCGATGCTGAACGGCCCGCGGACGGTCGACGGGAGCCCACCGACACCCGCCCACGGCGGACCGATGGGTCGCCTCAGCGCGCCGACCGACTGGTCCGGCGCCGCTCACGTCCACGTCGAGGTGCCGTCCGACGCCCTGGACGGCGTCGACCGGGTCCTGCTCCGGGTGACCTGGCGCGGCGACGCGGGGCGCGCTTACGTCGGGGACCGCCTCGTGAGCGACCACTTCTGGCACGGCCGGGTGTGGGACCTGGACCTCACGCCGCTGCGTGACGAGGTCGCGCGGTCCGGCGTCCGTCTCGAGCTGCTGCCGTGGCACGCCGACGCCGGCGTCTGGGTCGATCCGTCGGTCCGGGACGTCGACGACGGCGTGACGGTCGACGCGGTCGACGTCGTCCGCGTCGCACGCGTGCGCCTCGAGCTGGAGGAGGCGGCGTCGTGGACCTGACCCGCCGGCACCTGCGAGCACCGTGGTGGCGACCATCAGCACCGTCGCCACTGTGTTCTTCTCCTCGCTCGCGGGGTTCGGTTTCGCCAAGTACGAGTTCCGTGGCAAGAAGGTGCTGTTCGACGTGATGTTCTCGTCGCTGGCCGTGCCGTTCGCGGTGATCGTCGTGCCGCTGTTCATCCTCGTCGCCAAGCTTGGGCTGGCGAACCCGTTCTTCGCGCTCATCGTGCCGTGGGTAGCGCCCGCGTTCGGCATCTTCATGATGCGCCAGTGCACCGAGCAGGCCGTCCCGGACGAGATCCTCGACGCCGCGCGCATCGACGGCTGCTCGGAGTTCCGGACCTTCTGGACCGTCGTGCTGCCGCTGCTGCGACCGGCGATCGGCGCGCTGGCGGTGTGGAGCTTCCTCAACACGTACGACACGCTGCTGTGGCCGCTGGTCATCGTCGCCGAGCCGGAGTACTACACCGTCCCGCTGGGCCTGCAGGCGCTGTTCGGGGCCGAGGGGCGGCAGTACGACCTCGTCATGGCCGGCTCGATCCTCGCCGCGGTCCCTGCGCTGGTCATCTTCGTCCTGCTGCGCAAGCAGCTGGTGTCCGGGCTGACCGCCGGGGCGGTGAAGGGATGACGACACCACTCGCCGCCGTCCCCGCACACCTGCCCGACCGGCTCGCGATCACCTTGTGGGACTTCTCCTGGTACGTCCGCACCGGGCCTGGGGAGCCGTTCGAGGACCTCGACGCCGCCTTCACGCAGGCCCGGGACCGCGGGTACAACGCGGTGCGCATCTGCGCCATGCCGTTCCTGGTCTTCCGGTCGGGGCTGGACACGACGGCACTGCGTCTGGGGCCGATCGGCAACGGGTACGCCGGGCGCGTGCGCTGGTACGACGTGGCCGCGCCCACGACCATCGACGCTCGCACGCACCTGCTGGAGCTGTTCCGGGCCGCCGACCGGCACGGCATGGTCGTCATCGCCTCCTCCTGGGAGTACCAGCAGAGCCCGGCCTTCGCCGCCGACCGCTCCTGGTACGACGCCCTGCACGCGGTCGAGCCCGACGACCGGCTCGTGGTTCTCGGCGAGGCGCTCGCCGACCTCGTCGACCTCCTCGTCGAGCACGGGTTGGGCCACACCCTGGCCTTCGTCGAGCCGCACAACGAGGTCCAGGCGGGCCACCTCACCGTGGGCCTCCCCGGCCGGGCGGACCCCGTGGTCGAGCTCAAGGACCGGCTCGAAGCGGGCATCGCCGCCTTCAGCGCCCGCCACCCGGACGTGCTCTGCGGACCCAACTACGCCGCCGTCCCGGTCACCGCGATGCGCGGCCTGCCGGACAACGCCGGGGTCCTCGTCGTGCACCCGTACGTGTACGGCGTCCTGGACGACCTCGTCGGGGAGTTCGCCCTGCGCGGCGACCCCGCGGACTTCCCCCAGGAGCGCGCCGATGCCGAGCTGCTGCGACCGGGCGCACCGCGCCTGGTGGAGTGGGCGCCGCCCGCCGACGAGGAGTGGAAGCGGCACGCCTCGATCGTCGGTCACGCCGAGATCTACGTGCACGACTGGTGCGACCCGGCTGCGGTGGACCGGTGGCAGTACGAGCGCTACGGCGCCCACCGCATCGCCATGGCGAACCGGCTCGAGGAGTGGATCGGCGTCGCGGCCGACCACGCCGCCCGCCTGGGCATCCCGCTGGTGCTCGGTGAGGGATGGGTGGGGTACACGCCCCGGGACTGCCGCTTCGAGGAAGGGCCGGTCGGGGCGCAGATCTGCCGGGACGCCGTTCGTCACGCCGCGCGGGTGGGTGCCTGGGGTTCGGTGGTGTGCTCCAACGCCGCTCCCCACCACGCGATGTGGGCCGACGCTGGCCTCCAGCGAGAGTGCAACGCCGTGCTGCTTGGGTCCTTGCCGGGCGAGTCGTGAGAGGCCCGGCGACTCGACGGTGACCGTGCGGCGGCGTCCCGCTGTGAAGAGGGAGCGCACAGGATCGCCGTGTACTTCGTCACTCACGGTGGCAGTCGCCCGCCGCCGTGAGCCGGGGGCTGCTCAGCAGATCGCCGCGGACTTCGGCATCAGCGAGTCGTGCCTGCGCAACTGATGGCGTGCCGCCGAGGTGGCCGACGGCCACCGGCGCAAACTCCGCAGGATGCGGACCAGATGCGGACCAGACCGCCTCTGGAGCCCCTCCGGCGCGACTCGGTGAACCGACCTTTCGGCGCCGTGACCTGGGTGAACGTCGGTGGGCCAGGTGGGGCTTGAACCCACGACCCACGGATTATGAGTCCGCTGCTCTGACCGGCTGAGCTACTGGCCCGTCCCGCCAGGGTACCGGCTGAGGTCGTCCACGGGTCGTGCTCCGGGGACGGGGTGGACGCACCCGGCCCGCTGGGGAGGAACCGCGCTCGCCCCCGGCGGCGCCGGCCCGACGTCGCTGCCGGAGTGGAGAGGGCACCTCACCCGCACAGGGTGAGGCGCCCTCGGTCGGCGGTTTCCCGCCCGCCCCGCTCGCGCCTGGACGTTGGTTCGATCTTAGGCCGCTCTTTGCCTGTTCCCCAAGCCCCCGGAGCCACGACTTCGGTGATCCGGCCCGCCGACCACCCGACGCAGGCGGGATCACCCGTCCGGGTGTGACGGGCGCCACGAGATCGGGCTTCCGGGATGTCCGGGTGCGTCGGTCATTGAACAAATGTCCCCTTCTGCCGATCATGACGACGTCAGCGACACGGCAAACCCGCCGCGAGGTGGGGACGCAAAGCCACGGGGCCCGTCGGGCCAGCCGAGCCACCGAACGACACGAGAGGTCATCACCATGGTCACGTCAGTCAGCCCGCCCCCGAGCGCGGAGCCGCAGGGCTCCGGGGCGCTCCTCACGCCGTCGGAGGTGGCCACGCTGTTCCGCGTGGATCCCAAGACGGTCACGCGCTGGGCGAAGGCGGGCAAGATCTCCGCCATCCGCACCCTCGGCGGGCACCGCCGGTTCCACGAGGACGAGGTCCGCCAGCTGCTCGGCGGCGTGCCGGAGCAGCGACCGCCGCAGGCCTGATCGGGCGCCTCCCCGGCACCCGGTCGGCACGTCGCCGGCACCGCCGGCCGGTCGCGGGCCACCGTGCCCGGCCGGCGTCGCCGATCCGCGCGCGGCCGCGACGCCGCCCGGCGCCCGCACCATCCGGCGCCGCCCGTACCACCTGGCGCCGACGGCGGCCCGGCCGGGCGACGCCCCGCGTGCATGGCAGGATCGACGCCATGGCGATGAGAGAGATCCGCACCGTCGGCGATCCGGTGCTGCGCACCCCGTGCGAGCCGATCACGGTGGTCGACGACCGGGTGCGGTCCCTGGTGGACGACCTCCTGGAGACGGTCGACCACGAGGGCCGGGCCGGGCTCGCCGCCAACCAGATCGGCGTCAACCTGCGGGCCTTCTCCTGGAACATCGACGACGAGGTCGGCTACGTCCTCAACCCCCGGATCGTGGAGCTGTCGGACGACTACCAGGACGGTGACGAGGGCTGCCTCTCGGTGCCGGGGCTCTGGTACCCGACCGAGCGTGCCTGGTACGCCCGCGTGGTCGGCACCGACCTGGACGGCGGCGAGGTCGTCGTGCAGGGCACCGAGCTGATGGCACGCTGCCTGCAGCACGAGGTCGACCACCTGGACGGCATGCTGTACCTGGACCGGCTGGAGCGGTCCGTGCGCAAGAAGGCGATGCGCGCGATCCGCGAGCAGCTGTAGGCGTTGGTCCTGCGCCACGGCGTAGGGCATGATGACGGCAGCACGCCGCAGATGTGTGCACACCTCCCGTCACGGGGCTGAGGTCGTTGGGGAAGACGAACCTCGACCCGACAGGAGGACCGACATGGCTGGTGCCATCACCCGCGGCGTACTTTTCGTGCACTCGTCGCCGCGCGCGCTGTGCCCGCACGTCGAGTGGGCGGCAGGCAGCGTGGTGGGGGCGCGCCTGTCCCTGGACTGGACCGAGCAGCCCGCGGCGCCCGGCATGTTCCGTGCCGAGCACTCGTGGCAGGGCCCCCAGGGCACCGGCGCGCGCCTGACGTCTGCCCTGCGCGGCTGGGCGCACCTGCGCTACGAGGTGACCGAGGAGGCCAGCCACGGCACCGACGGGTCGCGGTGGAGCCACACGCCCGAGCTCGGGATCTTCCACGCCGCCACCGACGTGCACGGCAACGTCGTGGTCCCGGAGGACCGGATCCGCGCGGCGTTGCAGCACGGGGCGGACCCGGCGCGGCTCCAGGTCGAGCTCAACCTCGCCCTCGGGCAGGCGTGGGACGACGAGCTCGAGCCGTTCCGCTACGCCGGCGCCGGAGCGCCGGTCCGCTGGCTGCACCGGGTCGGCTGACCCGTCGGCGGTCGGCGCCGGACCGACGCCTCCGCCGGGACGGACGCCCCGCACGCACGGACGGCCCGCACGCACGGACGCCCCGCACGCACGGAGGCCCGCCCACGAAGACGGCCCCGCACCGAGCACCGGTGCGGGGCCGTCAGTGGTCGTGGCCTCAGACGTTCGTGACCACCAGCGCCACGTTGTGCCCGCCGAAGCCGAACGAGTTGTTGATCGCGGCGAGCTGTCCCTGCGGCAGCTCGCGTGCGGTGTCCCGGACGAGGTCCAGGTCCAGCTCGGGGTCGGGCTGGGTGACGTTGATGGTGGGCGGCGCGGTGCGGTCCCGCAGGGCCAGCACGCTGAAGATCGTCTCCAGCGCGCCCGCCGCGCCCAGCAGGTGGCCGGTCATCGACTTGGTCGCGGACAGCCGCACGTGGTCGGCGTCGCCGCCCAGCACCGCGCGGATGCCGCGGACCTCGATCAGGTCGCCGACCGACGTGGACGTCGCGTGGGCGTTGATGTGGACCACGTCGCGGGCGCTGACGTCCGCGTCGGCCATGGCGCGCTGCATCGCGGCGGTCTGGCCGACCCCGGTCGGCTCGGGTGCGGCGATGTGGTGCGCGTCGCCGCTCATGCCGAGGCCGGCGACGCGGCCGTACACCCGGGCGCCACGTGCCCGGGCGTGGTCGGCGCTCTCGAGCACCACGACGCCGGACCCCTCGCTGAGCACGAACCCGTCCCGGGTCACGTCGTAGGGCCGCGAGGCGCCGGCCGGGTCGTCGTTGCGGGTCGACAGCGCCTTCATGGCGGCGAACGCGGAGATCGGCATGGGGTGGACGGCGGCCTCGGTGCCGCCGGCGATCACGACGTCGGCGCGTCCGGAGCGGATCATCTGCACGCCGTAGGCGATCGCCTCGGCGCCCGAGGCGCACGCCGAGACCGGCGCGTGCACGCCTGCGCGGGCGCCGAACTCGATGGACACGTTCGCGGCGGGGGAGTTGGGCATGAGCATGGGGACCGTCATGGGCAGGACGCGGCGGGCGCCCTTCTCCCGGACGGTGTCCCAGCCGTCCAGCATGGTCCAGATGCCGCCGATGCCGGACGCGACCACGGCGCCCAGGCGCTCGCCGTCGACCTCGGGGGAGCCGGCGTCGGCCCACGCCTGGCGGGCCGCGATCAGCGCGTACTGCGCCGACGGGTCCATGCGCTTGGTCTCGGGCCGGGACAGCACCTCGGACGCGGGGACGGCGACGGAGCCGGCGAAGGACACCGGGATGCCGTAGGTCTCGGCCCAGTCGTTGTCGAGCGTGCGGATGCCCGACCGTCCCGCGAGTGCGGCCTCCCACGTGCTCGGGACGTCACCGCCGAGCGGTGTCGTCGCGCCGAGACCGGTGATCACGACGTCGGGTGCGGTGCTCATGGCTGGGGCTCCTGGGCGGTGGTGAGGTCCCGGGGCGGGCGCCCGCCGGTCGGCGGGCGCCCGCCCCGGGTCGTACGGGCGTGCGGTCTCAGGCGGACTGGGCGCCGGAGATGTAGGAGACGGCGTCGCCGACCGTCGTGAGGTTCTTGACCTCGTCGTCGGGGATGCGCACGGAGAACTTCTCCTCCGCGAGCGTGACGATCGTCATCATCGACAGGGAGTCGATGTCGAGGTCGTCGGTGAAGGACTTCTCGGGCAGGACGGAGTCGGTCGGCAGACCGGTCTCCTCGCTGACGATCTCGGCCAGTCCGGCCTGGATCTCCTGCTCGCTGTACGCCATGGGGGTGTCTCCTTGTGTGTCGGGTGATGCCTGGGTCGTGGACGGAGCCGAGTCTGTCAGGGCAGGACGACGACCTGCGCCGCGTAGACCAGCCCGGCACCGAAGCCGATCTGCAGCGCGAGGGCGCCGCTGGGCACCTGACCCTCCCGCAGCAGCCGCTCGGCGGCCAGCGGGATGGACGCCGCGGACGTGTTGCCGGTGTCGGCGATGTCGCGACCGATCACGACGGACTCGGGCAGCTTCAGCTGCTTGATCATCTGGTCGATGATCCGCATGTTGGCCTGGTGCGGGATGAAGGCCTCGATCTGCTCGGGCTCGACGCCGGCCGCGGCCATGGCCTGGGACGCGATCGGCGCCATCTGGAACCCGGCCCACTTGAAGACCGTCGGGCCCTCCTGGCGCAGGGTCGGCCAGCCGGCGTCGGTGTCGCGCACGTCGAGCCAGGAGTGGGTCTGGCGGATGGCCTGCGCCTGCGCGCCGTCCGACCCCCACACCGTCGGGCCGATGCCCGGGGTGTCGGACGCCCCCACGACGACGGCGCCCGCGCCGTCACCGAGCAGGAACGAGATGCTGCGGTCGGTCGGGTCGACGAACTCGCTCATCTTCTCGGCGCCGATCACCAGCACGTTGCGCGCCGTCCCGGCCCGCACCAGCGCGTCGGCCTGGGCGATGCCGTAGCAGTAGCCGGCGCAGGCGGCCGAGATGTCCCACGCGGCGGCCGGGGTCGCGCCGATCCGGTCGGCGATGATCGCCGCCCCCGCCGGGGTCTGGTGGAAGTAGGTCACCGTGGACAGCAGCACCGCGTCGATGTCCGCCCCGGTCAGCCCGGCGGCCTTGATCGCGTCGTTCGCGGCGGCCTCGGCCAGGTCCAGCACGTCGGTACCCTCGGCCGCGCGGCGGCGGGTGACGATGCCGGTCCGCTGCCGGATCCACTCGTCGGAGGAGTCGATGGGCCCCACGAGGTCGTCGTTGGGGACGGTGAGCTCGCCCCGGACGGCGCCCAGCCCCAGGATCCGGGTGTGCGCAGGTCCGGTGGCCTGGGTCAGGGTCGGTCGCGTCACGACGGGTTCCTCCTGGAGTCGGGCGTACCGGGGGTCCCGGCGTGGCGGCGCACGAGGTCACGCGCCGCGTCGAGGTCCGTCGGGGTCTTGACGGGATGCGTCTCGACCCCCGGCAGGGTACGTCGGGCCAACCCGGTCAGCACGCCCGCGGGCGCGAGCTCGACGAGCCCCGTGACGCCGAGGTCCTGCATCGTGGTCTGGCACAGGTCCCAGCGGACCGGGTTGGCCACCTGCGCGACCAGCCGGTCCAGGGCCTGCGCACCGGAGGTCACCTCGGTCCCGTCCGCGTTCGTCAGCAGCCTCACGCGCGGGTCGGCCGGTACCGTCCCGCGCGCGGCGGCGGCGAGCTCGTCCACGGCTGCCGCCATGTAGGTGGTGTGGAAGGCGCCCGCGACCTGCAGCGGCACCACCCGCGCGCGGGCCGGCGGGTCGGCGGCGAGCGTCGCGAGGGAGCCGAGGTCGCCGGCGGCCACGACCTGGCCCGCGCCGTTGACGTTGGCGGCGGTCAGTCCCAGCTCGGCGAGCCGGTCGAGCACCGCCTGCGGGTCACCGCCGAGCAGTGCGCTCATGCCGGTCGGCGTGACGGCCGCGGCCCGCGCCATCGCGGCCCCACGGACGGCGACCAGGCGCAGCGCCTCGTCCTCGGTGAGCACGCCGGCGACGGCGGCCGCCCCGAGCTCGCCCACCGAGTGCCCGGCGACGACGTCGACGGCGCCCTGCGGCGGCCTGCCGGCGGGGTCGACGTCGAGCAGCGAGACGCCCGGTCCGGCGAGGAGTGCGCGGAAGGTCAGCAGTGCGGTGGCCACCAGCAGCGGCTGGGCGACGGCGGTGTCCCGGATCGTGTCGGCGTCCGACGTCGTCCCGTGCGTCACCAGGTCCTGCCCGACGACGTCGGACCACCGCTCGAGCAGGGGACGCGCCCCCTCGAGCTCGAGCCACGGGACGAGCATGCCGGGGGACTGGGCACCCTGGCCGGGGCAGGCGACGACGAGCACCTGTCCACTGTGCCGAACGCCGGCCCCGGGCCCGGCTCACGACCCGCACGAAGGATCCGGAGCCGGTTTGTCCGGACGCTACAACGCGCCCTCGAGGCGACCGAGCGCCAGCGCGGTCTGCAGCACGTACGACTCACGGGGGTCCAGGGGGTCCCAGCCGGTGGACTCGGACACCTTGCGCAGCCGGTAGCGCACGGTGTTGGGGTGCACGTACAGGGTGCGGGCGGCGGCCTCGAGCGACCGGCCGCTGCCCAGGTACGCCGACAGCGTCTCGAGCAGCGAGCCGGTGCTGGCCAGCAGCGGGCGGTACGCCTGCTCCACCAGGGTGCGTCGGGCGGTGACGTCCCCGGTGAGCACGCGCTCGGGCAGCAGGTCGTCCGCGGCGACCGGCCGCGGGGCCTGCTCCCAGGCAGGGGCGGCGAGCAGTCCGGCCAGGGCGGCGCGCGCGGAGCGTGCCGACGCGTCCAGGCCCTCGACCAGCGGGCCGATCACGACCGGTCCCGGCCCGAAGCGGGGGAGCAGGGTGGTGGCGGCCGCGCGCAGGTCACCCTCGCCGCCGAGGAAGACCACGAGCCGCTCGCCCTGGATGCCGACCAGGGCGTCGTCGGCGGCGCGGCGGGTGGCCCGGCGCAGGTCCGCCGCACGCACGTCGTCCAGCGGCGAGCTGGACGTGCCCACCAGGACGAGGGTCGACCCCCGCCCCGACCACCCCAGCGCGGCCACCCGGGACCGCAGCGAGTCGTCGATCTCCCCGCGGACGAGCGCGTCGACGACCAGGGCCTCCAGGCGTGCGTCCCAGGCGCCGCGCACCTCGGCCGCCCGGGCGTAGACCTCCGCCGCGGAGAACGCGACCTCGCGGGAGTAGCGCAGCACCGCCTCGCGCAGGTCCCGCTCGTCACCCGGTGCGGCGAGCTGGTCGCTGTTCTCCTCGACCACGTCGACCGCGACCCGCACGAGCTGGAGCGTCTGCTGCAGGGAGATCGACCGGGTCAGCTCCGGCGGGGCGGCGGAGAAGATCTCACCGACACCGCGCGCCGGCCCGGCTGCCTGGCCGTACCAGGAGATGAACGCCCGGATGCCCGCCTGGGCGACCAGACCCACCCAGGACCGGTCCTCGGCCGGCAGCGCCCGGTACCACGGCAGGTCCTCGTCCAGCCGCCGCAGCGCCGCCGCGGTGAGCAGGCCGTTGCCGTCCCGGACGCGTCGCAGCGTGTCGGCCCCGGGCGTGGGGTGAGAGATCATCCGCCGAGCATAGAGCGAGCCGTTGTGGGGAGTCGACAAAGCGCACGCCGCAGCATGGTGTCCGACGACGCCTCCATCCCCGCGCTGGCAGGGTGGGCGGAGGGCCGAGCGGCTATGGTCTCAGCATGGCTCTGCTCCCCCGACTACGCCAGCTCATGAGACGTCCGTCGTCGGCGTCGAAGGTCGGCGCGCGCCGGCCGACGTCGGCCGCTCGCCGTGGCGACACGCTGCACGAGGACGCCCTGCGCTCGATGTTGAGCGACGACCCCAACAACGTGCGCGCCTTCCAGGCCCTGGCGGAGATCGTCCGCCGCCGTGCGGCCGAGAGCGCGGTGGACGGCGACCCGCTGAGCGCCCCGCACGACGAGAACGAGAAGCAGCGGGCCGCGGACCTCGCGGTCTGGTCCCTCGGGGAGGAGCTGGCCGGGCACCCGCGCGCCTGGTACCCGCTCGTGGAGCTCGCGCGCCTGTCGGTGCACGACGACCACGACGGTGCGATGCGGCGCCTGCTGACCGCGGCCGAGCGGGACACGACCGGTGAGGCGCTCGCCGAGGGCCTGGCCGTCCTGCGCGACGCAGGTCAGCCGGTCGAGGCCCTCGGGCTCGGCGTCGGTCACTGGCGCCCGCGCGAGCACACCCCCGCGGTCGGTGCCCACCTGGTCCGCGCCGCGATCGAGGCCGACCGCGCGTTCGAGGCACGCCAGCACCTGCGGTCCCTGGACATGTACCCCGACCAGCGCTCGATCGCGGACCTGAAGTCCGAGCTGGACGCGCTGGTCACCCGCGCGGAGTCGCAGACGACCGGCGCCTAGGCCACCCGGCGCGCCCCGCGTCGCCGGTCCTGCACGCGACCGGCACCCTGCACCACGAGGAGGGCCCCGTCACCGGACATCCGGTGACGGGGCCCTCGTCGTCGGGCGGGGGCGGTCAGGCGTCGCCGCCCACGGTGCCCGAGGTCCCGGCGTTCACGTCGTGCAGCCGGTACCGCTCGATCGCCTGCGCCGGCGCACCGGCGTCGACGGCACCCTCGGCCGCGAGCTGCTGGAGCACCCGGACCGCCGTCGACGGGCCGTCGATCTTGAAGAACCGGCGAGCCGCGGCGCGCGTGTCGGAGAACCCGAAGCCGTCGGCGCCCAGCGTCGCGTACCGGCCCGGGACCCACTGCCGCACCTGGTCGGCGACCAGGTGGTCGTAGTCCGTCGTGGCGACGAACGGTCCCTCGGCCCCCTGGAGCGCTCGGGTCAGGTACGCCTGGCGCGCCTCCTCGCCGGGGTTGAGGAAGTTGTGCTCCTCGACGGCGACGCCGTCACGGCGCAGCTCGTTCCAGCTGGTGACCGACCAGACCGCGGCGCGCACGCCCCAGTCGTCGGCGAGCAGCTGGCGGGCCTCGAGCGCCCACGGCACCGCGACCCCGGACGCCAGGATCTGGGCACGGGGACCGTCACCCTCGGCCTCGGCGACGCGGTAGATGCCGCGCAGGATGCCCTCGACGTCCACGCCCTCCGGCTCGGCCGGCTGCACCATCGGCTCGTTGTAGACGGTCAGGTAGTACAGCACGTTGGGGTCCCGGTCGTCGTTGCCGTACATCCGCTGGATGCCGTCGCGGACGATGTGGCGCAGCTCGTAGCCGTACGCCGCGTCGTAGTGCACGACGTGCGGCATGGTCTGCGCCAGCAGCGGGGAGTGGCCGTCGGCGTGCTGCAGCCCCTCACCGGTCAGCGTGGTGCGGCCGGCGGTGGCGCCGATGAGGAAGCCGCGGGCCATCTGGTCGCCGGCCGCCCAGAACTGGTCCCCGGTCCGCTGGAAGCCGAACATCGAGTAGTAGAAGTAGAACGGGATGAGCGGCTCGCCGTGCGTGGCGTACGACGTGCCGACCGCCTGGAACGCGGACGCCGACCCGGCCTCGTTGATGCCGGTGTGCATGATCTGCCCGGCCTCGGACTCCTTGTACGACAGCATCAGCTCGCGGTCGACGGCGAGGTAGTTCTGACCCTGGGTGTTGAAGATCTTGGCCGACGGGAAGATCGAGTCCAGGCCGAACGTGCGGGCCTCGTCGGGGATGATCGGCACGATCCGGTGGCCGAACTCCTTGTCCTTGACCAGGTCCTTGAACAGGCGCACCAGCGCCATGGTCGTGGCGACCTCCTGATGGCCCGAGCCCTTGGCCAGCAGCTCGTACGCCTTGTCGCCCGGCAGGGTCAGCGCGGTGTGCTCGGTGCGCCGTTCCGGCACGAAGCCACCGAGCTTGCGCCGGCGCTCGAGCATGTACTGGATCTCCGGGGCGTCCGGGCCGGGGTGGAAGTACGGCGGGACGTACGGGTTCTCGTCGATCTGCTCGTCGGTGATCGGGATGTGCAGCGAGTCCCGCAGCGTCTTGAGGTCGTCGGACTTGAGCTTCTTCATCTGGTGGGTCGAGTTGCGCCCGGCGAAGCCCGAGCCGAGCCCGTAGCCCTTGATGGTGTGGGCCAGGATCACGGTCGGCTGGCCGGTGTGCGCCATGGCGGCGGAGTAGGCCGCGTACAGCTTGCGGTAGTCGTGCCCGCCGCGCTTGAGCGCCCAGATCTCGTCGTCCGACATCTTGTCCACGAGCTGCTTGGTGCGCGGGTCGCGCCCGAAGAAGTTCTCCCGGATGAAGCCGCCGCTCTCGGCCCGGTAGGTCTGGAAGTCACCGTCCGGGGTGATGTTCATCAGGTTGACCAGCGCGCGGTCCTTGTCCGCCTGCAGCAGCGCGTCCCACTCGCGGCCCCACACGACCTTGATGACGTTCCAGCCTGCGCCGCGGAACTGCGCCTCGAGCTCCTGGATGATCTTGCCGTTGCCCCGGACCGGGCCGTCGAGGCGCTGCAGGTTGCAGTTGACGACGAAGGTGAGGTTGTCCAGCTGCTGGTTCGCCGCGAGCTGCAGCATGCCGCGGCTCTCCGGCTCGTCCATCTCGCCGTCGCCGAGGAACGCCCACACGTGCTGCTGGGACGTGTCCTTGATGCCGCGCAGGTGCAGGTAGCGGTTCGTCCAGGCCTGGTAGATCGCGCCCGACGGGCCCAGGCCCATCGAGACGGTCGGGAACTCCCAGAAGTCCGGCAGCAGGCGCGGGTGCGGGTAGGACGGCAGGCCGTGGCCCTCCTTGGACTTCTCCTGACGGAAGCCGTCCAGGTCCTCGGCGGACATCCGGCCCTCGAGGTACGCGCGGGCGTACACCCCGGGTGAGGCGTGCCCCTGGAAGAACACCTGGTCCCCGCCACCGGGGTGGTCCTTGCCGCGGAAGAAGTGGTTCAGGCCGACCTCGTACAGCGTCGCCACCGACGCGTAGGAGGAGATGTGCCCGCCGACGCCGATCTCGGGACGCTGGGCGCGCGTCACCATGACGGCGGCGTTCCAGCGGATCCACGAGCGGTAGCGGCGCTCGAGGACCTCGTCACCGGGGAAGTACGGCTCGTCGTCGACGCCGATCGTGTTCACGTAGGGGGTGTTCAGGGATCCCGGGACGGCGATGCTCCGCTCCCGCGCCCGCTTGAGCAGGCTGAGCAGCATGTACCGCGCCCGCGGCCCGCCCTTGTCCTCGATCAGACCGTCGAGGGACTCGAGCCACTCGCTGGTCTCCGCCGGATCGATGTCCGGGACCTGGCTGAGCAGACCGTTGATCAGCGGTCCTGTCTCGTCGAACGAAGCCACCAGTGCTCCTTGCCTTGTTCCGCACCGTGAAGCCGGTCGGCCCCGGTGCATCCCCGCAGTCGCCGCTGGTGCGTTCGCGCCCTCGACGATCGGTGTTGCCCCCATTGTCGGACCAGGCGGCAGGGAAAGTCACACCGAGCCTGCGGGGGCAGGCGTGACGTCGACGACACCCCGGCGGCTGTGGCGCTTGCCACACGCCCCGTGGGTGAGGTGGGCTAGCGTGTGCGAACGCCCCACCGGTCGCGGTGCGGGCGCCGGCGACGAGAAGGGAACGGAACTGCACGTGGCTTCCACCGCGAGCCCGACGGATGACGCGGGGTCCAAGGCAGCGAGCCGGCTCGGGTTCACGTCGGGTCAGATCATCCAGGAGTTCGGCTGGTCCGACGACACCGACGACGAGCTGCGCGCCGCCATCGAGGCGACCACCGGGACCGAGCTGGTCGACGAGGACTACGACGACGTGACCGACGGCGTGGTGCTGTGGTGGCGCGACGGGGACGGCGACCTCGCCGACGCCCTGGTCGACGTGCTCACCGTGCTCGACGACGCCGGTCTGGTCTGGGTCTTCACCCTCAAGGCGGGGCGCCCCGGCCACGTGGGCCACAGCGAGATCGAGGAGGCCGCGACGACCGCGGGCCTGCACGCGACGAGCACGTTCTCGATCGCGGCGGACTGGTCGGCCACGCGGCTGGGCAACCGCGGTCGCGGTCGTTGACCGTCCCGCGCACCGGCAGCGGTGTGCCCGCTCCCGGTGACCTGGCTCCCGACGTCACGCTGACGGACACCCACGGCTCGCCCGTGCGGCTGTCCGAGCTGCGCGGCGAGCCGCTGCTGCTGGTGTTCGTCCCGTTCGCGTTCTCGGGGATCTGCACCGGTGAGCTGTGCGAGCTGCGCGACAACCTGACCGTCTTCGCCGACGCCGGGGTGCGCCTGCTCGTGGTCTCGTGCGACCCGGTGCACGCCCTGCGGGCCTGGGGCGAGCAGGAGGGCTACACGTTCGACCTGCTGTCGGACTTCTGGCCGCACGGCGCGGCGGCGAGCGCCTACGGCGTCTTCGACGACGCGCGCGGCCGGTCCCTGCGCGGCAGCTTCCTCGTCGACGCCGACGGCGTCGTGCGTTGGGCCGTGGTCAACCCCGCCGGGCAGGCGCGCTCGCTCGACGGCTACCGCGAGGCGCTCACCCGGCTGGCTCCGGCCGGCCCCCGCTGAGGGCCCGCCGACTCGGTAGGCTGGTCCACCGCACGTCGGGCCTGTAGCTCAGCTGGTCAGAGCGCCGCGTTTACACCGCGGAGGTCGCCGGTTCGAAACCGGCCGGGCCCACCGACGACAACCCACGGCGGGCGACGCCGGCGGTGCGCTCGGCACAGCGGCCCGGTGCCGGGCGCGTTCCCGTCCGCCGTGGCCCTCAGTAGGTGAACTGCTCCACCCGCCGCCGCAGCGACGCCGCGAGGCCGGCCAGCTCGTCGACGGCGTCGCCCATCTGGGCGACGACATCCGTCGACTGCTGGGCCGCGGCGGCCACGGTGGTGATGTTGGCGGCGATCTCACCGGAGCCGGTCGCGGCCTCGGTGACACTGCGGCTCATCTCGTTGGTCGTGGCCGTCTGCTCCTCGACCGCCGAGGCGATGGTGAGCTGGTAGTCGTTGATGGAGCCGACGATGGCGGAGATCTCGCCGATCGCGGCCACCGCGCCGGTCGCGTCGATCTGGATCGCCTCGACCCGGCGGGCGATGTCCTCGGTCGCCCGAGCCGTCTCCTGTGCGAGCTCCTTGACCTCGCCCGCGACCACCGCGAAGCCCTTGCCGGCCTCGCCCGCCCGCGCCGCCTCGATGGTCGCGTTGAGCGCGAGGAGGTTCGTCTGCTCGGCGATCGAGTTGATCGCCTTGATGACCTGGCCGATCTCGCTCGACGAGACCCCGAGCTTGGCCACGGTGTCGTTCGTGGTGAGCGCCATCTGGGTGGCCCGTGCTGCAACCTGCGCCGCCTCCGAGGAGCTCTGCGCGATCTCGCGGATCGACGTGCTCATCTCCTCCGCGCCGGCGGCCACCGCCTGCACGTTGCGGGAGACCTGCTCGGCGGCGGAGGCGACGACACCAGCCTGCGCCGACGTCTCCTCGGAGCCGGTCGCGACCTGGTTGGACGACGCCGAGAGCTCCTCGGCCGCGGCCGCGACCGTCTGCGAGGACTCCACGACCTGCCTCATGACCTCCCGCAGGCTCACCTGTGCGGCCGCGAGCGACGCCGCCATGCGACCGACCTCGTCGCGCGAGTCGATGTCGGCGTCCACCGTGAGGTCGCCGTCCGCGAGTCCGTCCAGCGCGTGCTGCACACGGGCGAGGTTGCGCACGATGCGGCGGCTGACCACGACGCTGAGCGCGGTGGCCACCAGCAGCCCGAGACCTACCGCGATGACGATGACGCGGATGGCGTCCGACGTCGCCGTGTCGGCGGCGGTGGTCATGGCCTGGGCCTCGGCCAGGTGAGCGTCCGTCTCCGCCTTCATGACGTCGAGGACGGCGGTCGTCTGCTGCGTGCGCAGCTCGGTGGCGAGCGAGGTGTACAGCGCCATGTCCCCCGAGTCGGCGGCGGGCAGGACCTGCTGCGTGGCGGTCGTGTAGTAGTCGTCGAGCCCCGCTTGGAGCTCCGCCATCCCGGCCTCACCGCTCGCCATCGGGGCGTACTCCTCGAGCAGCGCCCGCAGGTCGCCCTGGCGAGTCCTCAGCTCGTCCAGCAGGACGGCGCGGTACTCGGCGTCGGCGGCTGCGTACTGCAGGTGTCGCGCCCGGTCGCCCTGGAAGCTGCGCTGGATCTCGGTGAGCGCGCTGAGCGGCGCGACGCTGTCGTCGTAGATCTCCTGGGCGTCGTCCGCCAGCTGGCTCAGGCGTGCGACGGAGAGGACCGACACCAGCACGGCGACGAGGGCCAGCGCGCCGACGGCAGCGGTCAGCTTGACGGCTACGGGCAGGTCGGCGAAGCCGCGGCGGCGCGGGGAGCCGGACCGGGGTGTGGATGACATGGCGGTGATCCTTCGTCGTCGAGGCGCGCGGGCACCTGCCTCATCGACCGCAGCGACCGGAGAATGATGCCCTGCCGCCAGGTGGCCGCCGGCCGGGCCGGTCGGTCGGTCCCGGCCGTCGGACCGCGCCGGTAGCGTTCACGCCGTGACACAGGACGGCCCCACCTCCGACCACGACCGACCACCGACCCTGGCCGACGTGGTGGCCTGCCTCGAGCGGCGGTACCCGCCACGCACGGCCGAGGCCTGGGACGCCGTCGGCCTGGTGACCGGGGACCCGGGTCAGCCGGTGCGCCGCGTGCTGTTCGCCGTCGACCCCACCGCCGCCGTCGTCGACGAGGCGGTCGAGTGGGGGGCGGACCTGCTCGTCACGCATCACCCGCTGCTGCTGCGGCCGGTGCACTCCGTCGCGGCGACGAGCGTCAAGGGGGCACTGGTCCACCGGCTGGCCCGCGCCGGCGTCGCGCTGCACGTGGCCCACACCAACGCGGACGCCGCGGACGGGGGAGTGGCCCACGCGCTGGCCGACGTCGTCGGGCTGGTCGACCTCGAGCCGCTGGTGGCGCTGCCGGGTGACCCGCTCGACAAGCACGTCGTCTTCGTCCCCGACGCGCACGCCGAGGCGGTGCTCGACGCGATGGCCGACGCCGGCGCCGGGCGGATCGGGGACTACTCCCGTGCGGCGTGGCTCGCGTCCGGGACGGGCACCTTCCTGCCGGGGCCCGCAGCGCGCCCGGCGGTCGGGACCCCGGGCGTCGTCGAGCGCGTCGCCGAGACCCGGGTCGAGACCGTCGCGCCGCGCCGGCTGCGCGAGCGCGTCGTGGCGGCGATGCGCGCGGTGCACCCGTACGAGGAGCCGGCGTTCGACGTCGTCGAGCTGGCCGTGGCCGACCGCGCGACCGGCACCGGACGGGTGGGGCGCCTGCCGCGCCCGCTGACCCTGCGGGCGTTCGGCGAGCAGGTGGCGGCGGCGCTGCCGGCCACCGAGCAGGGGGTGCGCCTGGCCGGGGACCTCGACGCGCCGGTCGAGCGGGTCGCCGTCGTGGGAGGGTCGGGCGACTCCCTGTTCGACGCGGTCCGGGCCAGCGGCGCGGACGCCTACCTGACGGCGGACCTGCGCCACCACCCGGCCTCCGAGCTGCGCGAGCGCGCCGAGTTCGCCGCCACCGGCGACGGCGTGCGCCGCCCGTTCCTGGTGGACGTCGCCCACTTCGCCAGCGAGTGGCCGTGGCTGCCCCGCGCCGCCGCGGACCTGCGAGCCGACCTGGCGGCGACCTCCGCGGGCGGCACTACGGTGGACACGCGCGTGAGCACGCTGCGGACGGATCCGTGGACCGCGCGCCTCGCCTCGCCGTCGGAAGGACCCCGCCCGTGACCACCGCCCCTGCCGAGGACCAGCGCCGGTTGCTCGACGTCCAGGCCCTGGACACCCGCACCTCGCAGCTGGCCCACCAGCGCCGCACGCACCCGTCGCTGGCCCGGCTGACCGAGCTCGACGGCCGGCTCGCCGACGTCGAGACGTCCCTGGTGGCGTCCCGCACCGCGGTGCGGGACCTGCGCCGGGAGCTGGCCAAGGCGGAGGCGGACGTGGAGCAGGTGCGCTCCCGGGCAGACCGCGACCGCGCCCGGATGGACTCCGGCCGGGGCAGCGCCAAGGACATGCAGGCGCTGGCCAGCGAGCTGACGGCGCTCGGCCGGCGCCAGGGCGAGCTGGAGGAGGTCGAGCTGGAGATCATGGAGCGGCTCGAGGCGCACGAGGCGGCGCTGGCCGAGCTCGACGCGGCCGCCGACGTCATCCGCGGCCAGCACGCCGAGGCGGTGACCGAGCGCGACGCGGCGTTCGCGACCATCGACGCCGAGGCCGAGCAGGTCGCCGGGCAGCGGGCCGAGCTCGCGCAGGGACTGGACGCCGGCCTCGTCGCGCTCTACGACCGGCTGCGCGGGCAGCTCGGCGGGCTCGGCGCGGCGGCGCTGCGCGGACGCCGGTGCGAGGGGTGCCGTCTGGAGCTCAACCCCATGGACGTCGAGGCGATCCGTCGGGCCGCGCCTGAGCAGGTGGCCCGGTGCGAGGAGTGCGGGCGGATCCTCGTCCGCCTGCCCGAGCCGGCGAAGGCCTGACGGTGGCGCGCCGGCAGCTGGTCGTCGAGGCCGACGGCGGCTCGCGCGGCAACCCGGGACCCGCCGGCTACGGCGCCCTGGTCCGCGACGCGGTGACCGGCGAGGTGCTGGCCGAGCGTGCCGACCACCTCGGCGTGGCGTCGAACAACGTGGCCGAGTACTCCGGGCTCGTCGCCGGGCTGCGGGTGGCGATGGAGATCGACCCGCAGGCGCGGGTCGAGGTGCGGATGGACTCCCGGCTGGTCGTCGAGCAGATGTCGGGCCGCTGGCAGATCAAGCACGAGGACATGCGCCGCCTCGCCGCCGAGGCGCGGGCCGTCGCCCCCGCGGGGCAGGTCCGCTACACGTGGGTGCCGCGCGCCGAGAACTCTGCCGCGGACGCCCTGGCCAACGAGGCCATGGACCACCGGGTGCCCGTCGTGCGTGGTCCGGGCGCCGGGCGGACCGCCGCGGACGACGGGTCCGGCTCGGACCTCACGCCCGACCAGCCGCAGCACCGGGCGCAGGACCAGGCGCAGGGCGCGGTCGCGGGCAGCGCCGCCACCGGCACGCCGGACCGGCCGGCCGCCGCCGAGCCGCTCACGGTGATCCTGGTCCGGCACGGCGAGACGCCCATGACGGTCACCCGGGCGTACTCCGGCTCGTCGGTGGTCGGGCCGTCGCTCACCGAGCGGGGGCGGCAGCAGGCCACCCGTGCCGCTGCGCTGGTGGAGTCGGTGACGGAGGACGAGTGGGGCGACGTGCCGCCGACCAGCGAGGTGCTCGCCTCGCCGATGACCCGCACCCAGGAGACGGCGGCCGCCATCGCCGAGCGGCTCGGCCTGCCCGTGCGCACCGAGCCGCTGGTGGCCGAGTGCGACTTCGGGGAGTGGGAGGGGCTCACCGCGGCGCAGATCGACGAGCGCTGGCCGGGTGAGCTGGAGCGGTGGCACGAGGACGCCAGTGTGCGCGCGCCGGGTGGGGAGTCCATCGAGGACGTCGGCGGGCGGATGCGGACCGCCCTGGAGCTGCTGCGCGCGGGCGGCGTCGGGCGCACGGTCGTGGTGGTCACCCACTCGGTGTCGGTGCGCTCGGCGGTCGGCGTCGCCATCGGCGCCAACTCCTCCGCGTGGGCGCGCATCCGGGTCGCGCCCGCGTCGGTGAGCATCATCCGGATGTGGTCGGACGGCAAGAACGAGGTCACCGTCGTCGGGGCGCCGTCGGGCGCCTGAGCCCGCACGGACGGCACCGGGGGCCCCGGGACGCCCCCCGCGGACCGCTCAGGCGACCGTGAGCGTGAGGACGTGCGCCCCGCCGCGCGCCGGCGCGCGCAGCTCGGCGTCGAGGAGCGGGCCGCCGACCAGGCCGCGGGCGACCTCGAGCAGATCCGACGGCGACGACGGTTCGGGACCGGCGCCGAGCAGGTGGCGCGTGAGCACACCGCGGGTGTGCTTGGCGTGGTGGGAGACCACCGTCCGCCGCCCGTCGACCTCCCGCAGCACGCGGACGGTCACCCAGGCGGAGCCGGCCGGGGGGCGCCACGCGGCGGCGTAGGCCGTGGACCGGCAGTCCACGACCAGCCGGCCGACGCGCCTGGGGCCACCGCCCGGCAGTCCGCCGTCGGTCCCGGCGTCGAGCTCCGCCGACAGCAGCGGGCGCCACGAGCGGGCGAGCGGGCCGACCCCGGGCAGGTCGACCCTCATGGACAGCCGGTAGGCCGGGATGCGGTCGTCGGGGGACACCAGCCCCCACAGCGCGGAGACCACCCGGACCGACCGCGCCGCCCGGGCGCGGGCGTCGTCGGGCAGCGTGCCGAGGCCCGCGGCGGCGAACAGCACACCGGTGTAGACCTCGGCCGCCGGCGCCGCGGGCTCCCGGCGCAGACGCGTGTTGCGCTCCACCTCGGGGGCCAGACCGGGGCCCGTGCCGAGCACCCGGGCGGCGTCGGGGTGCGCGCTGACCTTGGCGAGCGCGTCCAGGACCGCGAGGCGGTGCTCGGTCAGCCGGGGGTGGCTCAACGTCGGGGCGTCCAACGGTGCGCCGTCCGCGGGTGCGGTCTTGCCCTCCGAGGGCGGCAGCAGCACGAGCACCCGCAGAACTCTAGGCTGCGACGCGCCCGGGGCACGCGGCCCGCGGGCGGACGGGGGCCGATGTGACGCAGGTCAAGATCTACGGGCGGCGTGACGTCTGGGCGGGACGCCAGCGCGAGGTGTCGGACGCGCTCCAGGCGGCGCTGGTGACGGCATGGGACCTGCCGGCCGCCAAGCGCTTCCACCGGTTCCTGCTGCTGGACGACGACGACCTCGTCGCACCGGGCCGGTCGCCGGCGTACCTGGTCGTGGAGCTCGTCGCCTTCACCGGCCGCAGCGACGCCGCCGTCCGCCGGCTGATGACCGCCCTGAACGACGACGTCGCCCCCGCGCTCGGCCTCGCGGCGGACGACCTCGAGGCGGTGCTGATCGAGGTGCCCGCGTCCCGGTGGGCGATCCGGGGGGTGGTCGGCGACGAGCTGTCCTTGGACTACCGCGTCGACGTCTGACGCCCTGCCGCGCCGGTGCCGCCGCTGTGCGCGCGGCGGTGCGCGGTGACCCGGGCGGGACGGCGCTAAGGTGGGCTCGCGGATGAGCTGGCCGGGCGGCCGCGTTCCCCGAGGCGCGAGCGGAGGGGACCGAGGAACGTCCGGGCTCCACAGGGCAGGGTGGTGGGTAACTCCCACCCGGGGTGACCCGCGGGACAGTGCCACAGAAAGCAGACCGCCGGTGCGAGGGCCCTCCGGGGCCTGCGCACCGGTAAGGGTGAAACGGTGGTGTAAGAGACCACCAGCGTGCCGGGTGACCGGTGCGGCTCGGTAAACCCCACCCGGAGCAAGGTCAGACAGGGAGCGTTCGAGGGCGGCCCGCCCGAGCTCCCGGGTAGACCGCTGGAGGCGTGCGGCAACGTACGTCGTAGATGGATGGTCGCCACCCGCGCGGGGGCAACCGCGCGCGGGGACAGAACCCGGCGTACAGGCCAGCTCATCCGCACTCCTCCCCGCCCTGACGCCCTGACGTGCAGAGACCTCGCTGGTGCAAGATCCGTCGGGGGCTGCGGCGGCCGCGCTCCGTGCTCGATCGCCGTGCACCGACCTCCATCAGCACGACCTGGTCGCCCGCGGTGAGCCGCAGCGCCGCGCATGGCGCGATGCGCCCGGCACCCATCGGACGAACGAGCCCGGCACGTCGGGGTGAAAACCCGCCCAGACGTCCGGGAGCCCTGGTCCGACGTGGCAAGGTGACCGGCATGCCCGCGATCGCCTACACCGTCGCAGTCCTGCTCCTGGTCGTGTGTCTCGTCTCGGCGGCGCTCGGTCGTGGGTCCGCGGCCGGTGACAGTGCCGGCAGGGTGCTCGTGACGACCCTGACCGGCTCCCTCGCGGTCGTCACCTTCGCGATCACCGCTGTCACCGCATGAGCACGGCAGCACGGGACCTCCTGGTGAACGGCGTGGCCGCGTCCGCGCTGGTCCCCAACAAGCACCGGTGGCGGCTGCTGCGCGCCTACGGGCTCACCGTCGAGCCGTGCACCGTCGCCGCCGGCGTCTGGATCGGATCCCGCACCGTGACGATCGGCCGCGGGGCCTACGTCAACCGCGGCGTCATGCTCGACGGGTCCGCGCCCATCAGGATCGGCGCACGGGTCTACATCGGGTTCCAGGCCACCATCATCACCAGCTCCCACGACATCGGCGGCCCCGAGCGCCGCGCCGGCGCAGCCGCGCCGCTCCCGGTGGTCATCGGGGACGGGGCGTGGATCGGTGCCGCCGCGCGCATCCTGCCCGGCGTGACCATCGGTGCCGGCGCTGTCGTGGCGGCCGGGGCGGTCGTCACGAAGGACGTAGCGGCGCACACCGTGGTCGCAGGTGTTCCCGCCACCACGGTGCGCGAGCTCGGGCCGGCCGAGGCCTAGCACCGACGACGTGCCGGCGTCCGTCCCGGGCGCCCCGTTGACACCGCGGCGCCCCGCCCACGGTGGTGGACGGGGCGCGGCGGGTGGTCGGGCTACCTGCCGATCTTGTCGTCGGCGGACTTCTCCGCCTTGTCGATCTGCGCGCCGCCCTTGCCGCCGGTCTTGGTCTCGGCCGCGTCACCGGCCTTCTGGATCCCGGCGTCGCTGGCCTTCTCCGTCATGTCGTCCATGCCCATGTGCTCGCTCCTTCGCTGCTGCCGCCGGGGCGGCCGGTCGGCCTGCCCCGGCGATCAGTGTCGGACGGCGCGGCCGGTCCCGCACCGCGAGCGCACCGGCGCCCCCGCGCGGCCACCGGCCCTAGCTCTGCTCCGCCGCGGGCAGCGCCTCGCTGACCTCGGTGGGTGCCCTGACGGCGCTCGGCGGGCCGTCGCTCCCGGCGGCGTACTCCACCAACGGCGACGCGCCGTCGGCCCAGCCGGCGAGGATCGGCTCGACGATCCGCCAGGCCTCCTCGGCCTCGTGGGCGCGCGCCGACAGCCGGGTGTCGCCGTCCAGGATCGCGAGGATGAGCTGCCCGTACGGGGTCGGCGCCTGCCGCGGCAGCTCGATGCCCATCGCGACGGTCTCCAGGTCGAACGGGTCGCCCATGCCGTTGATGTTGACGCTCAGCCACATCTGGTCCGGGTCGAGCTCCAGGCGCAGCTCGTTCGCGTCCGCGCCGGGGAAGACGGAGTCCTCGAGCGGCCGGAAGTGCACGACGACCTCGCGCCGGTCCAGGCCGAGCGCCTTGCCGGTGCGCAGCCGGAACGGCACGCCCTGCCAGCGCGGGGTGTCCAGGTGCAGGGTCACCTCGGTGTAGGTCTCGATCCCGCGTGCGGGGTCGACCCCGGGCGCATCGACGTAGGCGCCGACCTGCCGGGTGTCGCCGTTCCTGCTGACCGTTCCGGCCGTGTAGCGGGCACGCACCGTGTGCTGGTCGACGTCGTCGCGGGTCAGGGTCCGCACGGCCCGCAGCACCTCGACCTTGCGGGCGGACAGGTCCTGCGGGTCCAGGCTGCGCGGCGGCTCCATCGCGATGAGGGTCAGCATCTGCAGCAGGTGGTTCTGCACCATGTCGCGCAGCGCACCCGAGCGGTCGAAGTACGCCGCCCGCGCCTGGGCGTCGACCGTCTCGTCGAAGACGATGTCGATGCTCTCGACCTGGTCACGGCTCCACAGCGGCTCCAGGACCCGGTTGGCGAACCGCAACCCGATGATGTTGAGCACCGTCTGCTTGGCCAGGAAGTGGTCGACCCGGAACACCTGGTCCTCGTCGAGCACCTCGGCGAGCGCGGCGTTGAGCTCGCGCGCGCCGGCGAGGTCCCGCCCGAAGGGCTTCTCGACGACCACGCGCAGCGACTCCGGACGGTCCACCTGCCCCAGCGCGGAGATCACCCGCAGGAACAGCACGTGCGGCAGGGCGAGGTACAGCACGACCGGGTCCGGGCTGCCGCCGTGCTCGGCGAGCGCAGCGGTGAGGGTCGCGGGGTCCGTCACGTCGCCCCGGACGTAGCTGGACCGGCCGACGACGGCGGCGCGCGCCTCGGCGGCGACCTTGGGGGCGTGGTCGGTCAGGCTCGCCTCGACGTGCGCGCGGAACGACGCGTCGTCATGGTCGTCGTCGGCAACACCCACCAGGCGCACGTCCTGGTCGAGCAGGTCGCGCTCGACCAGCTGGCCGATCGCCGGCAGCAGGTAGCGGGCGGTGAGGTCGCCGGTGGCGCCCAGGATGATGATGGTCGCACTCATCGATGTCTCCCCTCGGTCGCGCGCCCGGGGTGGCGGCGTCCCTCGACCATCCTTGGGGAGGGGGGACCCCGTGTCGCGTCGAGGCGACCGGGCGCGGCCGCCGCGGGGCGCCCGCCGCGGACGCCGGGTGGCGCCGGGTTCAGCCGGCCGCCGCCTGCGCGGCGGCGAGCTGGGCCGGGGTGCTGCGCAGCAGGCAGAACTCGTTGCCCTCGGGGTCGGCCAGCACGACCCACGGGACGTCGCCCTGGCCGATGTCGACCCGGCGGGCGCCGTGCGCGAGCAGTCGCGCGAGCTCGTGCGCCTGGTCCGACCCGTCCGGTGGTCGCACGTCCAGGTGCAGCCGGTTCTTGACCGACTTCGCCTCCGGAACCCGCAGGAAGAGCAGCTCGGGCAGGCCCGACCCGAGCTGGACCGCGACCTCGTCGTCGTCGGCGGCGTCGAGCGTGCCGCCCACCACCCCCTGCCACCACGTGGCCTGCGCGAGCGGGTCGAGGGCGTCGACGGCGAGCTGGCTGATCACGAGAGGCATGCGGCGACGGTAGCGAGCCGCCGCCGGCCGGCGCACCCCGTGGGGCCGTGCGCATCGCCGGCGCCGCCCCCGTCGTGTCGCGGACGACGCCGGCTCGCGACACGATGAACGCCATGACGACCTACCACGCCCGACTCAACGCACCCATCGGCGGACGCGCCCTCGAGGCCTTCGAGGCCGAGGTGGACGCCCTGCCCGGCGACTTCACCCGCGGCCCCGTCGGTGACGTCCAGGGACAGACCGCGACCGTGCTGGTCACCTTCGAGGCGGACGACGAGACGGACGCCGAGCGCCGGCTCGGCCTCATGGTCACCGAGCTCGCCGGCGCGACCGGCCACCTCGTGCAGACGTCCGACTGACCGCACCGACGACCGCACCGTTCGACCGCACCGATCGAGGTCCGCACCTCGACCCGCTCGTCGACGTCGTGCCGGCGCCTGTCCACCGGGCGCCGGCACGGCCCGCCGCACCCGCTACGGGGCGTTCTCGCCCGGGACGGTGACCCCGGCCGCCCGCGCCGCGAGCGCGGCAGCGCCCACGATGCCCGCGGCGTTGCGCAGCTGGGCGGGCACGATCGGGGCCCGCAGGTGCAGCAGCGGCAGGAACTTCTCGTGGTGCTTGCTCACCCCGCCGCCGACGACGATCAGGTCGGGCCAGAGCAGGTCCTCGACCACGGCGTAGTAGCGCTGCAGGCGCTGGGCCCACTCCTCCCAGGACAGGTCGTCGCGCTCGCGGGCCGACTCCGCGGCCTGCGTCTCGGCGTCGTGCCCGTCGATCTCCAGGTGCCCCAGCTCCAGGTTGGGCACCAGCACGCCCTCGACCACCATGGCCGTGCCGATGCCGGTCCCCAGGGTGGTGAGCAGGGTGACCCCGCGCGACCCGCGGGCGGCGCCGTGGACCGCCTCGGCGTACCCGGCGGCGTCGGCGTCGTTCACGGCCACGACCGGCCGGCCGAGCGCCTGCCCGACGACGTGCTCGATGTTCGTGCCGATCCACGAGCTGTCCACGTTGGCGGCGCTGCGCGCGACGCCGTGCTGGACGACCGCCGGGAACGTGACCCCCACCGGGACGTCGTCGGGCAGGTCGAACGAGCGCACCACCTCGGCGACGACGCGCGCGACGTTGTCCGGGGTCGACTCGTCCGGGGTCGGGATGCGCACGCGGTCCGCGGCGAACTCGCCGGTGCGCAGGTCGACCGGGGCGCCCTTGATGCCGCTCCCGCCGATGTCGATCCCGAAGGCCGTGGGTGTGGTGTCGTCCTTGTCTTTGCTCATGGCAGGGTCAGGATCTCCGCTCCGGTGTCGGTGACGAGAAGGGTGTGCTCGAACTGGGCGGTGAGACTGCGGTCCGCGGTCAGGACGGTCCAGCCGTCGTCCCACTGGGTCCACTCGTGGGTGCCCAGGGTGAGCATCGGCTCGATGGTGAACACCATGCCGGGCTCGATCACCGTGTCGTACATCGGCGCGGCGTCGTAGTGCGGGATCACCAGTCCGCTGTGGAAGCTCTCCCCGACGCCGTGCCCGGTGTAGTCCCGGACGACGCCGTAGCCGAACCGGCGGGCGTACTTCTCGATGACCCGCCCGATGACGTTGACCTCACGGCCGGGGACGACCGCCTTGATGGCGCGCGCGAGCGACTCCTCGGTGCGCGAGACCAGCAGCGCCGTCTCCTCGGCCAGCTCGCCCACGCCGAAGGTCGCGTTGTTGTCCCCGTGCACACCCCCGATGTAGGCGGTGACGTCGACGTTGACGATGTCGCCGTCGAGAAGCACGGTGGAGTCGGGGATGCCGTGGCAGATCACCTCGTTCACCGACGTGCACAGCGACTTGGGGAAGCCGCGGTACCCGAGCGTGGAGGGGTAGGCGCCGTGGTCGAGCAGGAACTCGTGGCCGACCCGGTCCAGCTCGTCGGTGGTCACCCCCGGCCGGACGGCCCGGCCCACCTCGGCCAGCGCCTGCGCCGCGATCCGCGCCGCGACCCGGATCCGCTCGACCACCTCGGGGCTCTTGACGTCGCTGCCGGTGAACGGCGTCGGCGCGGGTCGCCCGACGTACTCGGGACGCTCGATCGACGCCGGCACCGGCCGGCGGGGGGACACCCTGCCCGGCGTGACCGGCCGGCTCGTGGTGCTCCTCGTGGTGCTCCTCGTGGTGCTCGGGGACGACATGGCTGGCAGTCTACGAGGGGACGGACCGACCGGTCGGACGGACGCCAGGCGGCGAGGGGACGACGATGACCGAGGGTGAGACCGAGTACTGGTACAACACCGCCACGCACGAGGTCGAGGAGGGCCGACGCAGCTCGTGGCGCAACCTCATGGGTCCCTACCCGACCCGCGCAGCGGCCCAGGCGGCGCTCGACCTCGCGGCCGCCCGCACCGAGGCGTGGGACGAGGAGGACCGGCGCTGACCCGCGCGGCGCACCCGGCGTGGGCGCTGCCGGCGGCCGGGGGCCGGAGCCGTGCGCGCTACTCGAGGAACGAGTGGCCGGCGTCCGGGAACGCCCCCGACCGGACCTCGGCCGCGTAGGCGCGGGCGGCGTCGCCCAGCGCCCGGCCCACCTCGCCGAACTGCTTGGCGAACCGGGGCGACCAGTCGCCCATCCCGGCCATGTCCAGCCACACCAGGACCTGCCCGTCGCACTCCGCGCCGGCACCGATGCCGATCGTGGGGATGCGCAGCACCTCGGTGACCCGCGCGGCGAGCGGCGCCGGCACCATCTCCAGCACGACGGCGACCGCGCCCGCGTCCTGCAGCGCGACGGCGTCGGCGCTCAGCCGCTCGGCGGCCTCGTCCCCGCGGCCCTGCACCCGCTTGCCCCCCAGCAGGTTCTCCGACTGCGGGGTGAACCCGAGGTGCCCGACGACGGGGATCCCGGCGTCGGTGAGCATCCGCACCTGGGCGGCCACGCGGGCGCCGCCCTCGAACTTCACCGCGTGCGCGCCACCCTCCTTGAGCATCCGCACGGCGGTCGCGAAGGCCTGCTCCGCGGAGGCCTCGTAGGAGCCGAACGGCAGGTCGGCGACCACCAGCGCCCGGTGGGCGGCCGCGCTGACCGCCCGGACGGCGGTGACGAGCTCGTCCACGGTGACCGGGATGGTCGTGCTCTGCCCGTGCATGGTGTTGCCGATGGAGTCCCCGACGAGGAGCAGGTCGATGCCGGCCTCGTCGAAGATGCGCGCGGTCGGGTAGTCGTACGCGGTGAGCATGGTCAGCCGCTCGCCGCGCTGCTTCGCCTCGCGCAGGTGGTGCACGCGCACGCGCCGCGGCTTGGCCGGGGTGGGCTGCGCACCGGGTGAGGTGCTGGGGGGGACGGTCATGACGAGGTCCTGTCGTCGGCGGGGACGGGTTCACGCCAGCGGCTGGTGATCGGCAGGCGCCGGTCGCGGCCGAAGGCGAGGGCGGTGACCTTGGGGCCCAACGGGTACTGCCGGCGCTTCCACTCAGCACGGTCCACGAGCGCCAGGACGGCGTCGACCACGTCGGCGTCGAAGCCGCGCGCGAGCAGCTCGCCGCGGCCCTCGGCATGCTCGACGTAGGCGTCCAGGACCTCGTCGAGCAGCGCGTACGGCGGCAGCGAGTCCTGGTCGACCTGGCCCGGGCGCAGCTCCGCGGACGGCGGCTTGGTGATCGAGCTCTCCGGGATGGGCGGCAGCTGCCCGGCGTCGACCGCGTGGTTGTTGCGCCACCGCGCCAGCGCCCACACCCGCGACTTGTCGACGTCCTTCAGTGGTGCGTAGCCGCCCACCGCGTCCCCGTAGATGGTCGAGTAGCCGACTGCGAGCTCGGTCTTGTTGCCGGTGGCGAGCACCAGGTGCCCCTCGGAGTTGGACAACGCCATCACGACGACCCCGCGCACCCGGGCCTGGAGGTTCTCGGCGGCCAGGCCCTCGAGGGCCATCTCGGCCTGGAAGGCCTCGACCATCGGGGCGATGGGCTGGACCCGGTAGTCGGCGCCGATCCGCCGCGCGAGTTCGGCGGCGTCGTCGCGGGAGTGGTCCGAGGAGTACTGCGACGGCATCGAGACGCCGACCACCCGGTCGCCGCCGAGCGCGTCCGCGGCGATCGCGGCGACCAGCGCGGAGTCGATCCCGCCGGACAGCCCGAACACCACCGACCGGAAGCCGTTCTTGCGGACGTACCCCGCCAGTCCCGTCTCCAGGGCCCGGTAGATCTCCTCGTCGGGGTCGAGGGCCGGCGCGATCCGCCGGGGGAGCGGCTCGCGGCCCGGACCCGACGGCGCGTCGGTGGCGGCGCCCGCCGAGGGCAGGTCCCACAGCAGCAGGTCCTCGACGAACTGCGGGGACCGTGCGACCAGCTGGCCGTCCGCGTCGAGCACGAACGACCCCCCGTCGAAGACCAGGTCGTCCTGACCGCCGACCATGTTGACGTAGGCGACCGGTGCACGGACCTCGCGTGCCCGCCGGGCGGCCAGGTCCCCGCGCACGTGGCCCTTGCCCTCCTCGAACGGTGACCCGTTGACGACCAGCAGCAGCTCGACCTCGGCCCCGTCCATCTGCGCGACCGGGCCGCCGTCCTGCCAGATGTCCTCGCAGATGACGATCCCGACCCGCCGGCCGGCGACGTCGACCACGCACTCCTGGGTGCCGGGGGCGAAGATCCGGAACTCGTCGAAGACGCCGTAGTTGGGCAGGTGGTGCTTGTCGTACCGGGACTGCACGCGGCCCTCGCGCAGCACGACGGCCTGGTTCGTCGGACGCGCGGGGGCGCCGTCGTGCTCGCGGAGCGTGCGCTCGCCGACCGTGCCGACGACCACGGTCAGGCCGCCCATGCCCTCGGCGGCCAGCTGCGCCGCGGTCGCCGCCAGCGCGCGCTCGGCGCCGCGGCGGAACGAGGCGCGCAGGGCGAGGTCCTCGATCGGGTAGCCGGTCAGGCACATCTCGGGGAAGGCGACGAGGTCGGCGCCGGCGTCCGCGGCCCGCCGGGCCCACGCCAGCACCGCTGCGCTGTTGCCCTCGAGGTCACCGACGCACGTGTCGATCTGGGCCAGCGCGATGCGGAGGTCTGCCATGCGCCGACCCTATTGCGACCGGTGCCCGCCCCGCCCGGCGCGCCCGGCGCCGGACGCCTCACCGGGCCGGGGCAGGCATCCGGCAGGATGGGGTCATGGACAGGCAGCAGGAGTTCGTTCTCCGCACGGTCGAGGAGCGGGACATCCGCTTCATCCGTCTCTGGTTCACCGACGTGCTGGGCTTCCTCAAGTCGGTCGCGATCGCGCCGGCCGAGCTCGAGGCCGCGTTCGGTGAGGGCATCGGCTTCGACGGCAGCTCGATCGAGGGCCTGACCCGGGTCTACGAGGCGGACATGATCGCCAAGCCGGACCCGACGACGTTCCAGGTGCTGCCGTGGCGCGGGGAGCGGCACGGCACCGCGCGCATGTTCTGCGACATCCTCACGCCCGACGGGCAGCCGTCCCTGGCGGACTCCCGCAACGTGCTCAAGCGGGCGCTGTCGCGGGCGAGCGACCAGGGGTTCACCTTCTACACGCACCCCGAGGTCGAGTTCTACCTGTTCGACGCCCCGGCCGACCCGGCGCTGCCGCTCGTCCCGGTCGACCAGGCCGGGTACTTCGACCACGTGGCGCGGGGCACCGCGCACGACTTCCGGCGCGCGGCGATCACGATGCTGGAGTCCATGGGCATCTCGGTGGAGTTCTCCCACCACGAGGCCGGCCCGGGCCAGAACGAGATCGACCTGCGGTACGCCGACGCGCTGACCACCGCGGACAACATCATGACGTTCCGCACCGTGGTCAAGGAGGTCGCCCTCGAGCAGGGCGTGTACGCCTCCTTCATGCCCAAGCCGATGGCCGACAACCCCGGCTCCGGCATGCACACGCACCTGTCGCTGTTCGAGGGGGACCGCAACGCGTTCCACGAGCCGGGTGCGCAGTTCGAGCTGTCGACGACGGCCCGCAGCTTCATCGCGGGACTGCTGCGGCACGCGCCGGAGATCACCGCGGTGACCAACCAGTTCGTGAACTCCTACAAGCGGCTGTGGGGCGGTGCCGAGGCGCCGAGCTTCGTCTGCTGGGGCCACAACAACCGCTCGGCGCTGGTCCGGGTGCCGATGTACAAGCCCGGCAAGGGCAACTCCAGCCGGGTCGAGTACCGCGCGCTGGACGCCGCCGCGAACCCGTACCTGGCGTTCGCGGTGCTGCTGGCGGCCGGCCTGAAGGGCGTCGAGCAGGGCTACGAGCTGCCCGAGGGCGCCGAGGACGACGTCTGGGAGCTGACCGACGCCGAGCGGCGTGCGCTGGGGATCGCGCCGCTGCCGCAGTCCCTGAACCAGGCCATCGAGGTCATGGAGAAGTCCGAGCTCGTCGCCGAGACGCTCGGCGAGCACGTGTTCGACTTCGTGCTGCGCAACAAGCGGCGCGAGTGGGACGAGTACCGCGGGCAGGTCACGCCGTTCGAGCTGCGGCGGTTCCTGCCGCTGCTGTGAGCGCGGGTGCTGGGACGGGGGCGCGGTGACCATGGCTGCTGCGGGACGGGCGCGGTGCCGGCCGCAGCCGGGGGCGGGTGGACGGCCGGTCACCGGTCGAGCGGAGGGAGCGTGAGGGCGTGACGGTCTCGGGAGCACGCAGCATGTCCCTCGGCGGGCGGCTGATGCGGCTGGGGTTCTCCGACGCGGCGCGGGCCGAGCGCATGCTCGGTGAGGACGCCCTGGTCGCCGTCGCGGGCCGCCCCGTGGCGAGCGCCGCCGGGCCGGACGACGCCGGCTGGGGCCCGGGAGCCGTGCCCGACGACCTGCTCGTCGCGCTCGGCGCGGTGGCCGACCCCGACGGGGCGCTGCTCGCGCTGGCCCGGTTGGCCGGGGCTGTCGACGGCGACCCGGACCTGTCCTCGCAGCTGCGCGCGATGCTCGAGCCCGGTCCGGCGCGGGACCGGTTGCTCGCCGTGCTCGGCGCCTCGGTGGCCCTGGGCGACTACGTCGTCGCCCACCCCGAGGAGATCGCGGTGCTCGCCGACCCCACCCCGGGCACCGGAGTCCCGGTGGTCGCGGTGCGGGGCGAGCTGCTGGCCGCGGTGGGCGCGGACCCGGACGCCGGAACGCCCGCCGCGACCCTGACCGGGACCGGCGGGGTCGATGCGATGCGCCGCGCCTACCGCCGCCGCCTGCTGCGGATCGCCGCCACGGACCTCGTCGCGCCGGACCCGCTCAGCCGGCTGCCCGGGGTCGCGGCGGCGCTCGCGGACCTCGCCGGTGCCGCGCTCGAGGCGTCCCTGGCCCTGGCGCGCGGCGCCCTGCCGGACCACGGGGCCGGCGTCCGGCTCGCCGTGCTGGCCATGGGCAAGTGCGGGGCGCGCGAGCTCAACTACGTCAGCGACGTCGACGTCGTCTACGTCGCGGAGCCGGTTGACGGGTACGACGAGGCCTACGCGCTGTCGGTCGGGGCGAAGCTGGCCTCGGCGCTGGCCAGAGCGTGCTCGCACCCGTCCACCGAGCCGGCGCTGTGGCCGGTGGACGCCGCCTTGCGGCCGGAGGGCAAGAACGGCCCGCTGGTGCGGACCCTGGCCAGCCACCGCGCCTACTACGAGCGGTGGGCCAAGACCTGGGAGTTCCAGGCGCTGCTCAAGGCGCGCCCGGTCGCCGGCGACCGCGCGCTCGGTGAGGCGTACGTGGCCGCGGTCAGCCCGCTGGTGTGGTCCGCGGTGAGCCGGGAGAACTTCGTCGAGGACTCCCAGGCCATGCGTCGCCGGGTCGAGGACCACGTGCCGGCCACCGAGGCCGACCGCCAGCTCAAGCTCGGCGTCGGCGGGCTGCGGGACGTGGAGTTCACCGTGCAGCTGCTCCAGCTCGTGCACGGCCGTGCGGACGAGTCCATCCGCAGCCGCAACACCCTCACCGCCCTCGCCGCGCTGGCCGAGGGCGGGTACGTGGGGCGCGAGCACGCGGCGCAGCTCGCGGTCTGCTACCGGCTGCTGCGCGCGCTCGAGCACCGGATCCAGCTCGTGCGGATGCAGCGCACCCATCTCATGCCCACCGCCGAGGGCGACCTGCGCCGGCTGGCCCGCGCGGTCGGCATGCGCGCCGAGGGCGCCCAGGGGCTGCTCGACCGCTGGCGCGCGGTGCGTCGGGAGGTCCGCGGGCTGCACGAGGAGCTGTTCTACCGCCCGCTGCTGCCCGCGGTGGCGCAGCTGTCGGCGGAGGACGTGTCCCTGGCCCCGGACGCCGCACGCGCACGCCTGCGCGCGATCGGGTACCGCGACCCGGCCGGCGCGCTGCGGCACATCAGCGCGCTGACCGAGGGGGTGACCCGGCGGGCGGCCATCCAGCGCCAGCTGCTGCCGGTCATGCTCGGCTGGTTCGCCGACGGCGCCGACGCCGACGCGGGCCTGCTCGCGTTCCGGCGCCTGTCCGACGAGCTGGGCGGCACGCACTGGTACCTCAAGCTGCTGCGGGACTCCGGGACGGCGGCGCAGCGGTTGGCGCGGGTGCTGTCCACGTCGCGGTACGTCGCCGACGCGCTCGCGCGCTCGCCGGAGTCCGTGACATGGCTCGGCGACGACGCCGACCTCGTCCCGCGGGACGTCGACCGGCTCTCCGCCGAGGCCGACGCCGTGCTGACCCGCGCGCAGCAGCCGGTCCCCGCGGCGACCGCGCTGCGGGCCCTGCGCCGGCGCGAGCTCGCCCGCAGCGCGGCGGCCGACCTGCTCGGCGTCGTCACGAGCTCGACGGCGGCCCAGAACCTCACCGCCGCCGCGGACGTGCTGCTGTGCGGTGCGCTGCGCATCGCCGAGCACGAGGCGCGCGCCGAGCACGCGCTGGCGCAGAGCCCGACCCGGATGCTGGTGGTGGCGATGGGCCGCCTCGGCGGCCGGGAGATGAGCTACTCCTCGGACGCCGACGTGCTGTTCGTGCACGACCCGATGCCGGGCGCCGACCCGCCGGCCGCCCAGGCGTTCGCGCTGACGGTGGCGACCCGGCTGCGCCAGCTGCTCGGCGACGTCGGTCCCGAGCCGCCGCTCGCGGTGGACGCCGACCTGCGCCCCGAGGGGCGCAACGGTCCGCTGGTGCGCAGCCTGGACGCCTACGCCGAGTACTACGGGCGGTGGTCGTCGCCGTGGGAGAGCCAGGCGCTGCTGCGCGCGCGTCCCGTCGCGGGGGACACGGACCTCGGTGCGCGGTTCGTGACGCTGGTGGACCCGCTGCGGTACCCGGCGGACGGGCTCGAGCCGTCCGTCGTCCGGGAGATCCGGCGGATCAAGGCCCGGGTCGAGGGGGAGCGGCTGCCGCGCGGGGTGGACCCGACCCGCCACCTCAAGCTGGGCCGCGGCGCGGTGTCCGACGTCGAGTGGACGGTCCAGCTGATGCAGCTGCGGCACGCGGGGTCGGTGCCCGCACTGCGCACGACGTCGACCCTCGAGGCGCTCGCGGCCGCGGCCGGTGCCGGGCTGCTCACCCACGACGACACCCGCACGCTCGCCGACGCCTGGACGATGGCGTCGCGCCTGCGCGACGCGCTGGTGCTGTGGAGCGGGCGCGTCGGCGGGGCGCAGGCCGACGTCCTGCCGCACGACCGGCAGGCGCTCAACGGCATCGCGCGGGTGCTGGGGTACGACGCCGGGTGCGGCAGCGAGCTCGAGCAGGACTACCTGCGCACCGCCCGCCGCGCGCGCGCCGTCGTCGAGCGCGTCTTCTACGCCTGACCGGCGCCCGCCGGGCGACCCCCGGGGGCCCCGCGTAGGGTCGAGCCGTCCCGTTCCGCACACCAGACGAGGAGGCCCGCGGATGCCCGACGAGAGCGCTGACGTGCAGCACCAGGACCTGCCCATCCCCGACTACGACCACCTGCCGGTCGGTGACCTGGGGCACCGCATCCGGTCGCTGCCGGCGGGCGACCTGCAGACGCTGCTCGCCTACGAGCGCGCCCACGGCGACCGGCTGCCGGTCGTCCAGCTGCTCCAGGTCCGGCTCGAGGAGGTGCAGGGCGGTGCCGAGCCGTCCGGTGGCGACCCGAGCGGGATCGCGCCGAGCCTGACGGACACCGCCCAGGGCGGATCGCCCGTGTCGCCCCAGACGCAGGGCCCGCCGATCAACCCGCCGTCGCAGGGCGTGCCGACCAACCCGGCGCAGCCACGTCGCTGACGCCCGGCGGTCGCTGACCGGATCCGGCCTGCACCACGACGGGGGCGGGGGCGAAGGCCCCCGCCCCCGTCGTCGTGCGGCGGACTCCGCCGGGTGCTACTGCCCCCGGCCGGTGCGGGACTGCAGGTCGTCGATCATCTCCGAGGCCTGCGCCTTGGTCAGGTCCTCGGGGACCTCGACGTCCGCCTCCCGCGCGAGCGTGCTGAGGTAGCTCGTCTGCGGACCGGTCGGCGGCTCGTCGCCGGTGACCCAGTCGGACGGGTCCTTCTCGGGGCTGCCGACGCCCTGCGCGGCGGTGGAGGTGTCGTCGGGCGTGGTGCTGTCCGGTGCGGTGTCGTCCGGCGCTGTGCCCTGGTCGCGGTCGGTCATCGTGGTGCTCCTCGTGTGGTGGTGCGGTCCGTGGGGTGCGGGTGGTGGTGGGGTCGTGTGCTCGCCCCGCGTGGCCGGCGGCTGCCCGTGCGCGTGCAGATCAGCTCTGGTCCTGCGGCTCGGTCATGGAGCCGTGCGCGCCCGGCTGGGCCTTGTGGGGCAGGACGGCGGACAGCACCCCCTGCGCGCGTGCCTTGACGGACCTGACGGTGACCTTGTCCTTGCCGGCCATCAGCGCCTCGAACCCCTCGCGGGCGACCTTGGCCGGGTCGTCCTTGGGGCCCTGGGCGACCTTCGTGTCCTCCATGTGGGAGGCCTCGAAGAAGTCGGTGTCGGTCGGGCCGGGCAGCAGGGTGGTGATCGTGACGCCGGTGTCCTCGAGCTCGTGGCGGACGGCCTCGGCGAAGGACTGCACGAAGGCCTTCGACGCGGCGTACGTCGCGTAGTACGGCCCCGGCATGAGGCTGGCCACCGACGACGTCACCAGCACCCGGCCCGCGCCGCGGGCCACCATCGCCGGCAGCAGCCGCTTGGCCAGGTGCACCACGGCGACGACGTCGAGCCCGATGACCCGCAGGTCGTCCTCGAGCGGGGTCTCGATGAAGGGCCCACCGTTGGCGACGCCCGCGTTCAGCGCCAGCGCGTCCAGCGGCCGACCCGCGGCGGTCACCTCGCGCACGAGCTCCTCGACGCCCTCGGCGGTCGACAGGTCGGCCCGCACGCTGCGCACGGCCGCGTTGCCGTCGGCGACGAGGCCCTCGGCCGCGACCGCGATGCCGGCGTCCTCGGCGCAGACCACGAGGTCGAAGCCGTTCCGGGCGAAGAGCTGCGCCAGCTCCAGGCCGATCCCGCTCGAGGCTCCGGTGACCAGGGCCAGCGGGCGGATGGTGCTCGTGTCGTCCATGGGGAGGGCTCTCTTCACTCGTGCGATCACGCACGTCGCGGGCGCGCGGCGGGTCGGTCCGAGGCTAGGTCGCGCCCGGCCGCTCGGCATCCGCAGGGCGGCCCGCCACGGACGGACCCCGGCAGCCGCCGTCGGCCGGGGCCGCGCGCACGCAGGTCCACCCGGACGCGTGTCGGCACACCCGTCGCGGTGACGCGTCCGTGCTCCATAGTGGGCACGGGCGAGGGGGTCGACGCCCACGACCACGAGGACGGCTGTGGCTGACGAGACGAGCTGGCCGGGCGCTGGGGGAGCGCCGGATGCGGCCGACGTGCTGGACGCGGTGCTGACGGCGGCGCGCCTGACCGCGGACCAGGCCGTGGTCGCGCTGCAGCCGGTGCTCGACCCGGACGGCTCGGTGGCCGACTTCCGGGTCGTCGGGGACTCGGGGCTGATCTCCCGGCTGGCCGGCGCCGCGAGTCGGGGACGGACCCTGCGCGAGCTGCTCCCGCCCGCCTCCGCCGAGCGGATGATCGCGACGAACGCCCGCGTGCTCGCCGGTGGCGTCCTGGTCCGCGACGAGACGGTGCTGGCGGCGGGCGACGACGGCCTGGTGCCCGTGCTGACCGACGAGCCTCGTGCGGTGGCTCGGCTCGCCGAGGTCGCCCGCATCCCGGTCGGTGGTCTCGTGGTGCTCCTCGGCCGCGACGTCACCCAGGCACGCGCCGCCGAACGGGCGCTGGCCGCCAGCGAGGAGCGCTACCGGCTCCTGGTCGAGCACTCCAGCGACCCCATCGTGGTGGTCGCCGACGGCCGGGTCCGGTACGCGAGCCCGGCGGTGCGCGTCGTCCTGCACCGGGAACCGGACGACCTGGTCGGCGCGCCGCTGCGCTGCGTCGCGCACCCGGACGACGCCACGGCACTCGCGGACCTCGCGGAGAGCGCCTCGCACGCACCGGCCGGGGCGAGCCGGACCGGCCGCCTGCGCACGCTGGGCCCCGACGGCGTCGTCGGCTGGATCGCGGTCACCGCCACGAGCTGGCTCGAGGACCCCGCGGTCGGGGGAGTCGTCCTGAACATCCGCGACGTCACCGAGCAGCACGAGGCGCAGCTGCGGCTGCAGCGCGAGGCGCTCCAGGACCCGCTGACCGGCCTGCCGAACCGTCGCGCGTTCCTGCGGTCGCTGACGGCGGCCGCCAGCCGCAGCGAGCGGACCGGGGCGCCCTTCGCGGTCCTGCTCATGGACGTCGACGACTTCAAGCGGGTCAACGACTCGCTCGGGCACGCGGCGGGGGACGACCTGCTGGCGGAGCTGGCGTCGCGGCTCACGCACGCGCTGCGACCCTCGGACTCCGCAGCTCGGCTCGGCGGCGACGAGCTCGTGGTCGTCGCCGAGGGACTGCACGGCCCCGGCGACGCCCGCGCGCTCGCCCGCCGCGTCCTGGAGTGCTGCTCCGGTGACTACCGGCTCGGGGGCGTGCTCGTCCCCGTCACGGTGTCGGTGGGTGTCGCCACGAGCCGGCCCGCCGCCGTGACCGGCGCGGCAGGTCCCCGGCCGCGTGTGGACGCCGAGCGGGTGCTCGGCCTCGCCGACGCCGCGCTGTACGAGGCCAAGCGCCGCGGACGCCACCGGATCGAGGAGTCCGCGCCCGACGGCGCCGGCGAGGTGCGCGACCGGTGACGCCGGGTCGCGCACCTCGCCCCACCCGCCGGCGCGGATGCCCGCTCACCCGGACGGCGGACCCGCACGGACGCCGGCTCACCCGGACGGTCGATCCTGCGTCCCCCGTCCGGGTCGAGGTGAGCGTCACCACACCCGGTGAGCGGGCGCCGGAGCCGGACGACACGGACAATCGGGACACGGCCGAGCGAGTGCCCCGCACCACGTCGCGGCCGGTCTCACACAGGCTGCCCCACCGGGCACGAGCGGAAGCGAGAGACCATGGACATCATCGCCACGGACCAGCCCACCACCGACGCCGAGCGCGAGGAGACGGTCCTCACCTCGGTCGGCAACCCCCGCCGCGTGCGTCTCTGACCGCACCCGGCGACGGCGCGACGCCGCACCGCGACAGGACGGCGGGTCCCCTCCACGCGGAGGGGGCCCGCCGTCCGTCGTCCCGGGCGCCGTGCCCGACGGCGACGGCTGTCACCGCAGGTGACCCAGGCCCGGGTGGTGTGCGCGAGCATCCGCCACGGCGCGCTGGGCCGGGCCAGCGGCCAGGCTGGCAGCGCCGTCGGCCGTCAGCCCAGCGGCTCGTGCGCCGGACCGCCGCACCACCGTGTCGCGGGTGGTCACCTCGCAGCCGCAGCGCCCGCACCACTGGTCCGCAGCCCCCATCAGGTGGCACGGCGCCGCCCGGTCCGGGTCGAGGCGCTGGCCGAGGACGTCCGGGCCGACACGACGCGCTGACCCCTGCACCCTCGACCGGCAGGAGCCGGTGATGCGCGAGCGTGGCCGACCCGTCGCTTCCCTGGTCGCCTGGGCCAGGCCGCGTCACTCCCCGGCGCAGTCGCGCAGCGCTGTGCCCTTGAAGTTCGGCACGGGCCTGTCCTCGGCGGCGTCCAGAGTCTCGGCGATGCCGTTCTCCTCGATGTCGTGGATGAGCCAATCCATCTCGTCGATCTCGCGGTCCTGGGCCTCGATGATCTCCACCGCCAGCTGGCAGACCCGGACGTCGTCCATGTGCGCCCGCTCGGACCGGGTGATGGCGAGGGAGTGGTGGGGAATCATCGCCTGCATGAACCCGGTGTCCTCGACGGTGACCTGACTGCGGTCCAGCGCGATGCCACCAGTGAGGAGCAGAAGGCTGGCGACCACGATGACGATGTTGCCCTTGGTGCTCTTGTACATGTTCAGCATCCAGGCGAGCATGATCAGCCCCATGGTTCCGCCCATGGTGATGGCCATGAACACCCGGCTCTCGCTGAACCGGACGTGACCCCAGGCCCACGAGCCGGCGAACATCACCCAGTACATGACGAACATCGCGGTCAGAATCATCGCCGCGAACTTCAGATACATCGCCTTCATATGGCTTTTCGCGTGTCCCGAGTCGCTGCCGTCGTGGTGTTCCTGATCGTGGTCCGTCGTGGACATCGCCTGCTCCTTGGTTTCCTACTGGTCGTCGTGTCGGGCCGGCCGGGCGGCGCAGCGATCGCGCCGCGGCACGTCGTGTGCTGGGCAGGTCTGCTGCTGCTCGCGCGGCGAGCCCGGTCGGGTGGGCGTGAAGGTTCCGTCAGCGACCATCGCCCCCTGTCCGGCCGCGCAGCGTCTCCCGGCCTTCAGCGGTGCCGGCGCTCGTCGCGCGGTCGTGATTGGCCAAGGAGGATGGCTGCGCGTCGCCGCCGCCATCCCACCGGGAGTCGTCGGGGGATCGCAACGTGAGCAGCCAGCCCGCCAGGACCAGGACCATGAGGGCTGCGATGATCCACGGCGTACCGGCCCAGTTCGCATATCCGTCGGCGACCACAGGGATGAGCCATGCCAGCCCCTCAGCCACGATCAGAGCGAGCCACTGGAGGACGGTCGGCCGACGCAGGCGGCCTCGGGTCGAGCCTGCACGTGTGGTCATGGCGTACCACCTCTCGTCGCTGGTGCGCGTGGATTGATCAGTCGAGCACTGCCCCCGACCGTGTGCTCGATGCCGCCGGCGATCACTTCGGCGGCCTCACCGGCTCGGCGCCGCGCTCGACCTGCACGCCGGTGAACGTCACGTCGACGGGTTCGGCGAAGCGGCGACCGTTGATCTCGTCGTGTCGCGGGAATGTCGGCGGCTCGACATGCACTCGCAGCTCATATACCCCGTCCTCGGGAAGGGTCCAGTTACGGGCGTAGTGGTAGAGCATGGGGTGCCACACCAGCACCTGCGGGTGGGGTCCGAGCTGCTCGCCGCTCGGCGTGACGAGCGTCGCGGTGACCTCGAGACCGGGTATGAAACGGCCGTCGGCGGCGTCGCAGACGGCAATCTCGACGTGCAGGTTCTCCTCGTCCGGGTTGCGCCAGACGAGGTCGCCGTCCCCCGGGTGATACATGCCTTCGGCCTTCTCGATGGCGTACCCGACGAGGTAGTCCCCGGCCGTCTGCGCGCCGCCGTCGTCGGCGACGTCGTGGGCCATGTGGTCCAGGGCGCGCCGGTAGGCCTGGCCTTGTGCCACCGCCAGCTCGAGCTGGTCGGCGGTCGCCTCGGAGGACTTCGGATCCATCGGTGGACGGTTGGTTCCCATGACGCTTCCTCGCCTTCTCACGGTCGGCTCGTCCTACGAGGCTCGTCCCTCCCCGCGGCGCCCGCATCTCCAGCCGGCGGGACGGCTGCGCCGAGGCCGCCGGGGGCGGTCGGTGCCGGAGGGTGTCCGCCCGCCGGCGTGGCGCCGGGCGAGGTCGGGGGGAACACTGGCGGATCGTTCCCAATACGCCCAGGAGGACTTCACTGTGGCCCAGAGTCCAGGCGCCCCCGGATCCCGGACCTCGGAGAGGAGGACCTGCAGCCACCCGCGACTGGTGGCCGTCGCGTCCGCGCTGGTCGGCGCCGCGGCGGTGCGATCACTGCACCGCCGTCGTCTGGTGGGTGATCGTGCGGGTTCGCTCCCCGGTGTACGTACCGATGACGGCGTCCTGCTGCACACCGAAGTCTGTGGCCCGCAGGCGGCGCGCACGACGATCGTCCTGGTGCACGGCTTCGGGGCACGGTCGGACGAGTTCATCCACCAGCGCGCAGAGCTGGCGCGTGACCACCGGGTGGTCTCGTTCGACCACCGTGGCCATGGCCGCAGCGGGTGGGCCGGCCGCGGGTCGGCCAGCGTGGCTCGCCTCGGTCGGGACCTGGCGGACGTGGTGGAGCGGTCGGCAGGTGACGTGGTGCTGGTCGCGCACTCCATGGGTGGCATGGCTGTCATGGCCATGGCCTGCCAGCGCGCCGACCTCCTACGGTCCACGGTGGTTGCCGTGGCGCTGCTGTCCACCTCGGCGGGGCACCTCGCCGACAGCCGGCTGCCGGACGCCGTGGCGCGGGCACTGGTCCGTGCGGGCGCGGCCCGTGCCCTCTTCGTCGTGGACTGGGTGCTGGCGCCGCTGGTGGACGCCGTGCACCCGTTTCGTCACCGCTGGGGACGCCGGTGGTTGCGACGACATCTCTTCGGACGCCGACCGCCGACACCAGCGGAGCTGGATCGCGTGGTCGACATGTGGGACTCGACGCCTCGCTCGGTCACCGCTGCGTTCTACCCCTCACTGCTCGAGCACCATCGCCGTGCCGCCCTGCAGCTCCTGGCTCAGGTGCCGTGCCTGGTGCTCACCGGAACCGACGACGCGACGATCCCGGCGAGCCATAGCGAACGCATAGCCGAGGCTCTCGGTGCACGGTCCCGCCTGGTCCGGGTGCCCGGTGCCGGTCACATGGTCAACCTGACCCACCCCGAGCTCGTCAACGCTGAGATCCGCGACCTGGTGACGCGCGCGTGCGGGTACCGGGCCACGAGCGAGGACGGACATGGACCCGGGGCGGCAGGCACGTCACCTCGACGCGACGGTGCTGACGAGTCGACGTGGCGAGTCGCCGCCCGTCCCCGATTCCCCGCTGAGCGAGCAGCAGAAGGAGCACGGTGAGCGATTCCGCCTCCAGTCACCTGGCCAGGGGCCTGGGGCGGGCGTTCGGTGGTGCGTTGCTGTTCGCCCTGCCGCTGTTCATGACGATGGAGATGTGGCAGCTCGGCGCCGGGATGGGCCGGGGACGCCTCGTGCTGCTGTGCCTGCTGACCGTGGTGCTCACCTACGTGCTGGAACGGCACCTCGGGCTGCGCGGGGACGAGGGCGCCCGTCCCCTCGCCTCGGTTGTCGACACGGCCATCGCGTTGGCCGCCGGCGTCGCGGCTGCGGCCGTGGTCCTCGCACTGCTCGCCGTGCTCACGCCCATCAGCACCATGGAGGAGACGGTGGCGGTCGTCGCCCTGTGCGGCCTGCCGGCGACGATCGGGGCCTCCTTCGCCCGATCCCAGCTGGGCTCGCAGGGGCATCGCCGTCGCGGGGACGGCTACCGCCGCGAGCTGTTCCTCATGGCAGCCGGCGCGACGGTGTTCGCCGCCAACGTCGCCCCGACCGAGGAGATCGTCCTGCTGGCCGGACGGATGGAGCCGGTGCGCACGCTCGGGCTGGTGGGGCTCGAGCTCGTCCTCATGCACGTGTTCGTCTACGCCGTCGACTTCAAGGGCGGCTCCTCGGGCCGCGGCTTCGGGCGGGTGTTCCTGCTCTACACCGTCGTGGGGTACGTCCTGGCGTGCGCCGTCAGCGCCTACCTGCTGTGGTCGTTCGGCCGGTTCGACGGCATGGGGCTCGGCGCCGTGCTGATGAAGACGGTCGTCCTGGCCCTACCGGCCAGCATCGGCGCCGCGGCAGCCCGGCTCATCCTGTGAGAGGAGTGCGTCCATGACCGACGACGACCGCACCCGGGACGACCAGTCGCCACCATCGACATCGCCGGGGGAGTGGGTGATCGGGGCACTCGGAGCCCTGTTGGTCGCCGCCATGGTCTCCGTGCTGGCGCACCAGGCCGTGACCTGGGACGGTCCCGCCCGCCTCGAGGTGACCGTCGGCGAGGTCCACGAGGCCGAAGGCGGCTACGTGACGTCCGTCGTGGTGGAGAACACGGGTGGCCGGACGGCCGAGAGCGCCCGCATCACCGGCGCGATCACGCACGACGGCACCCTGGTGGAGTCGGCGGCCACCACGGTGTCGTACGTGCCACCCGACAGCCGCCGTGAGGCGGTGCTCGTGTTCGCCACCGATCCCGTCCGGACGGGGGTCGCCCTGGCCGTGGGCGTATCCGGGTACACGTCCATGTAGCGAGGCCGGGGGCAGGCGGATGGAGCCGGTGGTGGCTCACGGCGTCGGGTGCTCCATGGTCGGCGTTCTCCGGACACACCGCAGGGGTCGTCGCCGTCGTGCCGATCGACGAGGTGCTTCCGGTGGTCCTTCTGCTGGTCCTGGGCGTGCTCATCCGTCCCCTGGCCGTGCCCGTCTTCAACGGGGCGTTGATCCCTCGTCGGCGCACCGGCCGCGATGGTCTTGCGCTCGTCGCGCACTGATCCGTCAGCGCACTCGTCGTCAGGATCGGCATCGCCCCACCGGGTAGGTCGAGGGTCACCTTCTCCGGCCCGGGTCATGGCCCGCGCGGTGCGCGTCCAGCCCGTCGTCATCGTCGTCGCGGTCACGGTCGGCGCACTGGCCGCCGGGGTCGTCGGCGGGGTCGTCGCAGTGTCCGGCGTCGCGGCCCCGACGGGCGACCGGCCCGGCGACGGACCCACGAGCACCGCCGTGTCGGGATCAGACGGCGTCGCTGGTGTGCCAGGTCACAGTTCCCCCTGGGCAAGTCACGAGCAGGTAACAATCGGGCAATGTGCTCGGTCCCAGCAGGCATCCGACCCTGACCGATGCGCACCGTGGTGTGTCCCATCCGCTCGGCCGACCTGGCCGGAACGAGAGGAACGACCATGCGCAGCATCCGCACCAAGACACTCGCCGTCCCGATCGCGCTGGCTGCGGCCATCGGACTGGCCGGCTGCAGCGACGACAGCGCCGGACCTGAGCAGGGCACGGACGTCGAGGACGTCGCCGAGGCCGAGCCCGGCGACATGGACGAGGGCGGTGACCTCATCGGCGAGACGGTCACCGTCAGCGGAGAGATCACCGAGACGATCGACCCAGCCGGCTTCTGGCTCGGCGCGGGCGGCGGCCTGTTCGAGGAGGGCGCTCCGGTCATCAGCACGACCGGTGACTTCACCGGCATGGGCATGGAGGACCCCGAGTCGCTCATGGACAGCGACACCGTCCTGCAGGTCACCGGCACCGTCGCGGAGTTCGTCGTCGTGGACTTCGAGGAGGAGTACGGGATCGACCTGGACGACGACCTGTGGGAGGACTTGGACGGTGAGGCCGTCATCGTCGCCGAGGAGGTCGCCACGTTGGCGGGCGAGGACGTGACGGTCGAGGGCGAGGTGTACGAGCTGGTCAGCACCGTCGCCTTCCGCCTCGCGGGCGCCGGCTGGGAGGTCGTCGTGCTGGACGCCGAGCAGGCATCCGTCGAGCCCGGCGACGAGGTCGCCGTCCAGGGCACCGTGCGCCAGCTGAGCATCACCGAGATCGAGGAGGACTACGGGGTCGACCTCGAGGACGAGCTCTACACCGACTACGAGGGCGAACTCGTCCTGGTCGCCGACACGGTCGAGGAGGTCGCCGCTACCGAGTGACGTCACCTCCGCCCCGAACCGCCCGGTGGCACCGCGGTGCACGCGGAGCCACCGGGCGGCGGCGCGGTCGGTCCTGGTCGGCAGGCCACGGAACGACTCGGCTGCACTACTCCGCTGCTGCCTTGGCAGTCGTCACGCGATTCGGTGAAGTGCACCGAGATCGCACACTTCTCTTCGTGCGCAGCCGATCCTCGGCCGGTCCAGCGCGGGGCCCGCCCGCACGTGATGGCGGACAGAGTGCCTACGGAACCCGGGGCGGTGCGATGCGCTGCTGGAACGATGCTTCCCATGGCGGAAACAGATGACGTCGACGGCCACCCCGACGAACAACGGCGCCGCTACCGCGAGCTCCTCGAGGAGCTCCGTACTGTCTTCCCAGGCGCACAGGTTCTGTTCGCCTTCCTGCTGACCGTCCCGTTCAGTGCGCGCTTCGACGAGCTCGACGCTGTCGGGACGCAGATCTTCGCCCTGGCGCTGGTCAGTGTCGGGCTGGCGACGGTTGTTCTCCTGGCGCCTGCCGCCTACAACCGCCTCACGCCCCGACACGACCGAGGCCCGCGCATCAAGCTCGGGGTTCGGGTCGCCGTCGTCGGGATGATGCCTCTGGCTGTGGCCGTTGGCTCCTCGGTCTTCGTGGTGGGCCGGTTGGTGTTCCAGACGAACAGTGTCCCGCCTAGCGGCGACCTCTCCCAACCACGATCGGTACCGTCCTCGCGGCCGTCGTCGGGGGAGCAGCGATCTTCCTGTGGTTCGTCCTTCCGCTCCCGCGACGCAACCGCTGACTCCGTCGGGTGTGCCGTCGTTTGCGTATGAGGCGACGCCCGAGGTTCCTCGCCCGCCGCCCCCGTCGCCGCGACCTGAGCCCTCCCGCCGGACCTCGGAAGGGGCCCACTGAGGCGACCCCCGGCAGTGCAACACCCTCGAACACCATCACACCCGCCCGACGGCACCACCGCCGCCACACGCAGGCAGCAGTTGGTTGACCGAGTCCCCTCCTGCACGGCAGCCGCGAGGCAGTCGTCTACCTATGGACTACGCAGCCAGGTCGGCCAGGGCAACGGCGCGTCCAGCCTCAAGGGTCTCACGGGGGGACTCAGCACCGGAGGCTCGCCTGGCCGAGCCGGGAGGCGAGGGGCTCGAGTCACGTCAGCTCCACCGTCGGTTCCGATAGCAGGCGAACGGAAGTCCTCAACGGAGAAGTCAGAGCTGGCCCTCTGGGGACTGCAACGCCTGGATGAACGTGCCGGTCGGCTTCCGCCTCGTCGATCGCGAGGTGACCGACGTCCAAACCTGGGCCGTGTTGTTCAGCCCTGCAGCCTTCTGGCAGTTCGCCCACATGTGGCTCGCGGCGTACATGGTCGTGAGTTTCACCATCGCCGGCGGCCACGCGGTCGGCATGCTGCGCGGCCGCCGGGATCGTCGCCACCGCCGCGGCTTCCAGGTCGCCCTCGCCAGCGCCGCGGCGTTGATCCAGCCAGTGGTCTGTCACTTGCTCGGCGGTCGGCTGGCCGAGTGGCAACCGGAGAAGTTGGCGGCCTTCGAGCTCGCGGTGGAGACCGAGAGCCCGTCGCCGCTGCGGCTCGGGGGCCTCCTCATCGACGGCGAGGTGCGGTGGGCGATCGACAGCCCGTACCTGGGGTCGATCATCGCCCGCAACTCGCTCACGGAGCCGGCGCTCGGACTGGAGGCGTTTTCGGTGGACACCCTGCCGCCGGTCAACATCACCCATTGGGCCTTCCAGACGATGATCGCCGTCGGCACGCTTCTCGCTCTTTGCCGTGGTGGCGTACTGGGTCGCCCGCTGGCGCGGCGTCGACGTCGTCGACCACCCCTGATTCCTGCGGTTCATGGCGACCAGCGGGGTGCTGGCGGTGATCGCCATGGAAGCCGGGTGGATCGCCACCGAGGTCGGCCGGCAGCCTTGGTTCGTCTACGGCGTGATGCGAACGGCGGAGGCGGCCGGTGACTACCCGAGCCTCTGGTGGCTGCTCGGCGGGACCGTGGTCGTGTACACCCTCATGACCATCGGGGCCGTGTTCGTGCTGCGGTCGATGACCCGTCGGTGGCGGGCCGGCGAGCACGACCTCGCCAGCCCGTACGCGCCCCAGCAGCAGGACGTGCCCCGGTGACCCTCGAGACGGCAGTCGCTGCCGCGCTCTTCCTGGGCATTGTGGTCTACGCCGTCTTCGGGGGAGCAGATCTCGGGTCAGGGTTCTTCGACCTGACCGCCGGCGGGGCCCGGCGTGGCGCCGACGTACGGACGTTGGTCGACCACAGCATCGGCCCGGTGTGGGAGTCCCACCACGTCTGGTTGATCTACATCCTTGTCACGTGGTGGACGGGCTTTCCCCGGTCGTTCGCAGCGGCGATGTCCACGCTGATCGTGCCGATGCTGCTCGCACTGCTGGGCATCGTGCTGAGGGGGGCGAGCTTCGCCTTCCGCGAGTACGCCGCGACGCTCGGCCAAGGCCCGCCCTTTCGGGTTCGCGACGTCCTCGGTCGTGACGCCGTTCTTCCTCGGTGCCGTGGCTGGGGCGATCGCGTCGGGGCGGGTGCCCGCGGAGGGCAACGGCGACCTGGTGTCCTCGTGGCTGAACCCGACGTCGGTGGTCGGCGGGGTCATCGCGGTCGGCGCGTGTGCCTTCCTCGCGGGCACCTTCCTCTGCGCCGATGCGACCCGCGCCCGACGCCCCACCCTGGCCGACCGGATCCGCGCACGCACGATCGGCGTCGGGCTCGCCTCCGGGACCGTCGTCCTTGGTGCGCTGTTCATCCTGCCCAGCGACGCGCCGACGCTCGCCCAGGGCCTCCGTACGCAGGGCGCTCCACTGGTGGTGGCGTCGGCACTGGCGGGGGCCACGGCGCTGGCACTCCTGGCGCGCCGCACGTTCGCCGTGGCGCGGGTCGCCGGGGTGGTTGCGGTGGCTGCGGTCGTGTCAGGCTGGGGAGTCGGTCAGCATCCCTGGATGCTGGTCGACGAGGTCACCATCGCTCAGGCCGCCGGGGCGACGGCCACGCTGCAGGCCCTCCTCGTGACGGTGACACTCGCAGGGGTGCTCGTCATCCCTGCCCTCGCCTACCTCTACCGGCTAACACAGTCGGAACCGTGGTCTCAGTTGGATCATTGAGGTGCCCCCCATTGCAGATCGAGGCCGTGCTCCCGACGAGGCGCGCTCCGTAGCAGGCGTCGTCCGACACCGCCCGAACGCGACCGGTGTGCTCCTGTTCACCGCGGTATTGCCGGCGCGTCGCCGAAGGTGTCGGATTGCTCGATGCGAGCACCGGGTCCGCCCGTGCGTCAGTACTCTCCGCCGCTGTCCAGGCCGGATCCGTGCCGCCGGTTCAGGTGCACCTTGCGTGTCAGTCGGATGACCGGCCTCATCAGCAGCTCGATGCTGCCGGCGAGGAAGAACCATGTGCCGAGGGTCGTCGTCGATTCGGAGAAGAACAGGATGCTGCCGGCGATGAACCAGAGGGCGACGAGGATGTCGTTGACGATGCTGACGACCTCGTAGCGTTGGCGGACAACGAGCTCGTCGGAGCCCAGGGGTATGTGCAGATCGTTGCTGGAGTCAGGCACAGGCAGGGACCTCCAGGTCCATCGGGGCGGAGGCGGCTCGCGATGGTGGCGCGGGCCGGTTGGTGGCCCGACCGCGGGCGCCCGGTCCGCACGGTTCCGGGCCCTGCTGCGGCGGGTGGTGTCACGGGACGGGTGCCCGCCGCGCGGGTGGTCACATCACGCACGGCACGGCGATCCGGCACTGAACCCGGGGAATCACGTCGTCCGCCCGCTCGGGACGCGGAGCGACCGTCCGGAAGTCGGCGCGACCCACCGGGCCCTGGGTGAGGCCCTCGTCGGTCGGCACGTCGATGAGGTCGCCGTCGCGGGTGAGGCGGACCAGCTGGACGGCGGGGGACTCGGTGGCCGTCCACACCACCTGCGCCACGGCCAGCAGCTGGTTGGTGCCCGTCGTGGCGACGAAGTCCGCCGTCACCCCGACCACGACGAGATCGGTGATCGGATCGACGCCGACCACAGTGACCGACCCCGGCGCCACCGCGGTCCGTAGTCCGGCTCGGGACTCCCGATCCGACGGGCCGACGGTGAGCAACTCGACCGCGGTAGTGATCGACCGGCTCGGGGCCGCCCGACGGACCTCGTGGAGACGGTCGCCGTGCAGGAGGAAGACCCCGACCGAGTAGGGACCGTCCGGCACCGACGCGGCGTCGGGTGCAGCGGGTACTCGGACGTCGATCGCGACGGGCGACGGCTGTGGCCCCATGCCGCATCCCGCCAGCGCGACGGACACCACAAGGGAGACGACCACTCGCGGCAGACGGCTCATAGCACCCTCCTCCTCGGACCACGGCGCGGCGCCGCCGCCTGCATGCCACGGTGCTGAACGCGCATCGACATGGGCGAGAGCTCCCAGACTGCTCCACGGCGCGGCGAGAACCCACCTGAGATCGGTGCCGCGACTCCGATGTCACCGGAGTGACACGCCGCTGTCACCCGGCACTCGATTGAGTCGAGCGCGCGGCTACGAAGACTGCGCGCTGGTCGACCCCTCTCCGCTCGAGGGTGCGTCTTGCGCCGGAGCGGACATCGCCGCGCCATCTTGCTCCTCCGTGTCCACGACGCGCGCCGCCCTCGACTTGGTCGCCGGTCCTGTGACGGCTTCAGCCGGGGTCGAGATGTGCGTCCCGTCTGCGGGAACGACAGGCGGCCGAACATGCCGACCAGATCGGCCTCGTCGACATGGCGGTGCCGCGCAGCTTCGGCTCGACCTGCTGTCGCCTTCGAGACGTGGGCGTGCTGACCGGCGCGCCCCACGAAGACCGGGAGGACGCGCGAGCACCACGACCCGCGTGCGGGCGCTGCTCCCGCCACTCCGGGGCGATCGGCGGGCTCGGCTCGTCCGCGTCGTCGGATGTCAGCATCGATGCAGCCGATCGTCGGCCGCGGGGCGCGCGAGGTGGGCGGACGATCATGAGCGCCGGAGGTGGTGGCGCGGCGGCCGCCGAGCACGTCGCCGCTCAGGGCGACGGTCGTGTCGTTCCGCTCGTGCATGCGGCCGGCTCCGCGGACAAGGGCGGCCGAGAGCTGGACGAGAAAACTCGCGGTACGGCCGCGTGCTCGGGCGGCTGCCCGGCCGGCGTTGGTGCATCCGCGGACGAGGTCGCGTTCATGGTCGGCGAGTTCGGCGACGACGTAGGAGACATGCCGGCCCCGGCAGGTGTGTCGACGGTCCTGCTGGACGGAACGGCCGAGCAGCTCGCGCGAAAGCGAGCACAGGCCCGCGCACGTCGATGCCCGTTCCAGAGCGCGGCCGAGAGGTTCCGGTTCCACGAGCCGAGGCACTTCTACGCCTCGCTGCCGGCGCCTCGGGCGCCGACGTCACGGTCGTCCAGGCGGACTGCCGACACGCCTGGGCAAGACGACCCTCGACACCACGCCCACCTGTGGCCGGACACAGAAGAGTCCACACGCGCCGCCGTCGGGGCAGCGATGGCGGCGCGTGTGGACTCCCTGCGGACTAGCGGTCGGCGATCCGAGCGTCAGCCCAGGTCACAGGCGCGCGACGATCAGCAGTCGTAGTACAGCTCGAACTCGTGCGGGTGCGGCCGCAGCCGGATCGGGTCGACCTCGTGGCTGCGCTTGTAGTCGATCCACGTCTGGATCAGGTCGGGGGTGAAGACCCCGCCGGCCGTGAGGTAGTCGTGGTCCGCCTCGAGGTTGTCCAGCACCTCGGCGAGCGTGCCGGGGACCTGCTGGATCTGCGCGTGCTCCTCGGGAGGCAGCTCGTACAGGTCCTTGTCGACCGGCTCCGGCGGCTCGATGCGGTTCTGGATGCCGTCCAGGCCGGCCATCAGCATGGCCGCGAACGCCAGGTACGGGTTCGACGACGGGTCCGGCACACGGAACTCGATGCGCTTGGCCTTCGGGTTCGAGCCGGTGACCGGGATGCGGATGCACGCGGAGCGGTTGCGGGCCGAGTACACCAGGTTCACCGGCGCCTCGAAGCCCGGCACCAGGCGGTGGTAGGAGTTGACCGTCGGGTTGGTGAACGCGAGCAGCGACGGGGCGTGCTTGAGCAGCCCGCCGATGTACCAGCGCGCCATGTCGGACAGGCCGCCGTAGCCCTTCTCGTCGAAGAACAGCGGCTTGCCGTCCTTCCACAGCGACTGGTGCACGTGCATGCCGGACCCGTTGTCGCCGAACAGCGGCTTCGGCATGAAGGTCGCCGTGCGGCCGGCCTGGTGCGCGACGTTCTTCACGACGTACTTGAAGAGCTGGACCTTGTCGGCGGACTTGCCGAGCTCGTCGAAGCGGTAGTTGATCTCGGCCTGGCCGCCGGTGCCGACCTCGTGGTGCGAGCGCTCGACCTGCAGGCCCAGCGCGTCCAGCTCGAGGCAGATGAGGTCGCGCAGGTCGGCGAAGTGGTCGACCGGGGGGACCGGGAAGTAGCCGCCCTTGTAGGGGGTCTTGTGCCCGAGGTTGCCGCCCTCCTCGACCCGGTTGGTGTTCCAGGCGCCCTCGATCGAGTCGAGGAAGTAGGAGGCGCCGTTGGGCTTCGTCTCGAAGCGCACGTCGTCGAAGATGTAGAACTCGGCCTCGGGGGCGAAGAACGCGGTGTCCGCGATGCCGGTCGAGCGCAGGTACGCCTCGGCCTTCGCGGCGACCTGACGCGGGTCGCGGCTGTACGGCTCGTCGGTGTACGGGTCCACGATGTGGAAGTTGATGTTGAGCGTCTTCTGCGTCCGGAACGGGTCGACGTACGCCGTGGCCAGGTCCGGGATCAGCTTCATGTCCGACTCGTGGATCGCCTGGAAGCCGCGGATCGACGACCCGTCGAACATCTGGCCGTCCGTGAAGAAGTCGGCGTCGAGGGACTGGGCCGGCACGTTGAAGTGCTGCATCGTCCCCGGCAGGTCGCAGAAACGGACGTCGACGAACTTGACGTCCTCGTCCCTGATGTAGGCCAGGACTTCCTCGGCATTGCTGAACATCCGCTGCTCCTCGGTTGGGTGTGCCCGGTACAGGCGCTCACGAGAGGCTAGGAGGGGAGGGTTTCCCTGCCGTGTACCGGGTGTTTCCGTCGTGTTACGCGCCGGCGGTGCCCGGGCGCGGTGGTGGCTAGGCTACCGAGCGTGGCAGCGCGCGAGGACATGGGCTCCTGGTTGGAGGGCGGTCGTCCCGCCGACCCCGGAGCCGCCGACGGTCTCGGACTGCCGGCCGCGGGCCCCGGCGCGCGCGCCGCGCTGGGACGGCGCCTCGTCGCGCTCGCGGTGGACTGGACGCTGTGCCTGCTGATCTCGGCGGCCTTCTTCGAGGCCGCCCCCATGGCGACCCTGGCCGTGTTCGCGGCCGAGAACGTCCTGCTCGTGGGGACCACGGGCACCACGGTCGGTCACCGGCTGGTCGGCATCGCGGTCCGGGACCTGGCCACGGCGCGGGGCGCGGCCGGTCGTGCGCGGGCCGCCGTGCCGCCACCGGGCCTCGGGCGGGCTGCCGTCCGCACGGTGCTGCTGTGCCTGGTCGTCCCGGCCGTCGTGTGGGACGCCGACGGTCGCGGGCTGCACGACCGCGGCGCCGGCACGGTCATCGTGCGCCGCTGAGCCCGCTGAGCCCGCTGAGCCCGCGTAGCCGCCGGGAGCCACGCGCTCCGGGCGCCCGGCGCGAGGGTCAGCGGCCCCGCATGCCCTTGCGGTCCGGACGGGCGCGCATCGGGTCGACGCCCTTGGGCACGGGCAGCCGGGGGCCGCCGAGCGCGGTCAGCCGCTTGATGACCTCGGAGACCTCCTGCTTGGTCAGCGTCGGCTTGAGCTTCTGCACCGTGCGGGGGAGCTTCTTCAGCGGCACCTGGCCCTCGCCGGTGCCGCACTGGATCAGCGTGATGGGCACGTTCGGCAGGACCCGGGCCGTGCGCTTGCGCTCCGCCTCGAGCAGGCGCGCGATGCGCGGCGCCGGACCCTCCCCGACCAGGACGACGCCCGGCCGGCCGACGCCCCGGAACACGAGGTCCTGGGTGCGGGGGTCGACGGCGACGGGCTCGTCCGGGAAGTTCCAGCCGCGCCGGATGGTGCCCAGCGCGGCCCGTGAGGCGCCGGCCTGGCCTTCGATCTGCCCGTAGGCAGCGGACTCGGCGCGGCGGGCGAGGACGAACATGGCCGCCAGCAGTGCGAACGGCACGCCGAGCAGCAGGGTGTACACCGGGTGGCCCCACGCCAGGCCGATGAGCACCGCGACGGCGATGATCGCCACGGCGGCGCCGAGCATGATCCAGGTGACCGCAGGGTCCTGCTTGCGGGTCATCTGGTACGCCTGCCACACCTGGTGGTACCAGCGGGTCTTCTTCTGCTTCGGGGGCTTGACGGCGGTCGCGCCCGCCCCTGAGCTGCTCGCACGGGCCATGGGGCAGGAGTCTAGTGCGGGCCGTGGGGCGCCCGGGCCCGAGGGACCCGGCAGGCGTCCGGGGCCCGGCGACCGACGTCGGCCGTGGTCCCGCCGCCGGTCAGCGGGCGAGCAGGCTCGCGGCCTCCTGGCGCGCCGACCGCGCCTCGCCCAGGTGCGCGAGCGCGGCGGGGATCTCCTGGCCGCGGCGGCGCATGGCCTGACCCCAGAGCCGGCCGGCCCGGTAGGAGGACCGCACCAGCGGGCCGGACATCACGCCGAGGAACCCGATGCGCTCGGCCTCGTCCGAGAGCTCGACGAACTCCTCGGGCTTGACCCACCGGTCCACCGGGTGGTGCCGGACCGACGGGCGCAGGTACTGGGTGATCGTGATGAGGTCGCAGCCGGCGTCGTGCAGGTCGACCAGCGCGGCCTTGGCCTCGTCGAGGGTCTCGCCCATGCCGAGGATGAGGTTGGACTTGGTCACCAGACCGGCCTCGCGCGCGGCGGTCAGCACCGACAGGGAGCGCTCGTAGCGGAAGCCGGGGCGGATCTGCTTGAAGATTCGCGGGACGGTCTCGAGGTTGTGCGCGAGCACCTCCGGCCGGGAGTCGAACACCTCGGCGATCAGGTGCGGCGTCGCGTTGAAGTCGGGGATGAGCAGCTCGACGCCGGTACCCGGGTTCAGCGCGTGGATCTGGCGGACGGTCTCGGCGTACAGCCACGCGCCGCCGTCGGGCAGGTCGTCGCGGGCCACACCGGTGACCGTCGCGTACTTCAGGCCCATGGCCTGCACCGACTCGGCGACGCGGCGCGGCTCGTCGGCGTCGAAGTCGGCGGGCTTGCCGGTGTCGATCTGGCAGAAGTCGCAGCGACGCGTGCACTGGTCGCCGCCGATGAGGAAGGTCGCCTCGCGGTCCTCCCAGCACTCGAAGATGTTGGGGCAGCCCGCCTCCTCGCACACCGTGTGCAGGCCCTCGCGCTTCACCAGGCCCTTGAGCTCGGAGTACTCCGGGCCCATGGTCGCCCGGGTCTTGATCCACTCGGGCTTCTTCTCGATGGGAGTCGCGGCGTTGCGGGCCTCGACCCGGAGCATGCGTCGTCCCTCGGGTGCGATCGTCACGTGGCAACACTACGTCAGCCCCCCGGCGGCGCCCTGTGCGGGGCGCCTCGCCGCGGGTGTGCTCGGCCACACCCGCGGCGGCGCGCCCGTCCGGTCCGGGCGCCGGTCGAGGCCGCCCCAGCGGCGCGGCGGCCGACGGAGGGCGCTCAGGCCGCCGGTCGCGGTGCCGCCAGGCGCGGGACGAGCGCGGTGGCGAGGTGACGGCGCACCGCCGGAAGCACGTCGGCGATGGTCACCCGGCGCCCCGTCTCCGCGGACAGGGACGTGACGTCGGCGTCGGGCAGCCCGCACGGGATGATCCGGGAGAACTCGGTGAGGTCGGGCTCGCAGTTCAGCGCGAAGCCGTGCATGGTCACGCCGCGGGCGACCCGGACGCCGATCGCGGCCACCTTGCGGTCCCGCCGACCCTCGTCGCCCGGGAACCACACGCCGCTGCGCCCCTCGACCCGGGTGGCGACCAGGTCCAGGCCGGCGCACACGTCGATCAGCGCCTGCTCCAGCGCACGGACGTACGCGACGACGTCCACGGGCTCCCCGAGCCGCACGATCGGGTAGCCGACCAGCTGACCCGGGCCGTGCCAGGTGATCTTGCCGCCGCGGTCGACGTCGACCACCGGCGTGCCGTCGGCCGGACGGTCCCAGGACGCCGTGCGGCGCCCGGCGGTGTAGACGGGCTCGTGCTCGCACAGCAGCACCGTGTCCTCGCGGGTGCCGTCCGCGACCTCGCCGTGGACGGTCCGCTGCAGGTCCCACGCCTCGGCGTAGGGGACGTGACGGGCACCGAGGTCCAGCTCGACGAAACGCACGCCGATCACGATAGTCCCGGCGGGTCGGTGGTCTCGGGGTGGTCGTCGGCCGGCTCCGGGTGGGCGGCGATCACCGCCAGCAGCAGCTCGCGCAGCAGCCGCACCTGCTCCGCGTCCAGCCCGCGGGTGACCATCGCCTCGGAGCGCTCGCGGTCGACCGCCACGCGCAGCACGTCGGCGCCGGCCGGGGTCATCGAGATCACGTGCCGCCGGCGGTCCTGGGGGTGGGGCTTGCGCGAGACGTACTCCAGCCGCTCCATGCGCGCCAGGATCCGGCTCATGGTCTGCTCGGTGACGCCGGTGGCGGCGGCGAGCTCGCGCTGCGAGTGGTCCTGCGCGGACAGGTAGACCAGCACCGGCATGCTCGCGTGGTTGAGGTCCCACGCGTCCAGGTGGGCGTTGAACTCCCGCTCGACGCGCCGGGCGGCGCTCGACAGGAGGCGACCGGTCGGCCACCGGGAGGGGTCCTGCGGCACGCTCGGCGTCCTTCCGTCTTGCCCGGGAGCGGCGTGAGGCCCCACGATACTCAGCATGCTGAGTATTCGTGGGTCGTCGCTCGTCCGGGCCGTGCTCGTCATCGCGGCCCTCGGGGTCTGGCTCACCGTAGCCGCGCTGGGCGGGCCCGCGCAGGGCCGGCTGTCCCAGGTCCAGACCAACGACGCGGCGGCCTTCCTGCCCGCCACCGCGGAGTCCACCCGTGCGGGTGAGGCGGCCCGCGCCTTCAGCTCGACCGAGGCCTTGCCCGCCCTGGTGGTCCTGCGCCCCGAGAGCCAGGACGCCGTCACGCCGCAGCAGCTGGCCGCGGTGCAGGACTTCGCCGCGGGCGTCGGCGAGCTCCAGCTCGCGGGAGCGGACCCGGGGGACGGGGATCCGGCGACCGTCGGCGACGTCCTGCTCGCCGAGCCGGTCGCGATCCCGGCCGAGGACGGTGCGGCCGTCCTGCTCGTGCTGTCCGTCGACGGCGCGGCGGCGGAGGTGGTCCTCGCCGACGACTCCGGGGTCGTGGAGTCGGTCGTCACCACGCTGCGGGCCGCGCTCGACGCCGATCTCGGCGCGACGGCGACGTCGGCGGGCGAGGCCGGCCTGCAGGCGTGGGTGACCGGGCCGGCGGGCTTCGTCGCCGACCTCGTGTCCGCCTTCGGCGGGATCGACCTGGTCCTGCTGCTGGTCGCCCTCGGTGCGGTGCTGCTCATCCTCGTGATCGTCTACCGGTCCCCGTTCCTGCCGCTGGTCGTCATCGGCACCTCGCTGTTCGCGCTGTCGGCCGCCGCGCTCGTCGTGTACACGCTGGCCGCGAACGGGACGCTGACGCTCAACGGTCAGACGCAGGGCATCCTGTCGATCCTCGTGGTCGGGGCGTCGGTGGACTACGCGCTGCTCCTCGTGGCCCGCTACCGCGAGGAGCTGCGGCACACCCCGAGCACGTTCACGGCCATGGGCCGGGCGCTGAGGGCGACGATCGAGCCGATCGGCGCGAGCGCGGGCACGGTCGTGGTCGGCGTGCTGTGCCTGAGCCTGTCCGACCTGGGCTCGAACAAGAGCCTCGGACCGGTCGCCGCCATCGGCATCGTCTGCGCCTTCCTCGCCGCGCTCACCTTCCTGCCGGCGCTGCTGCTGGTGGCCGGTCGGCGGTCGCGGGCGCTGTTCTGGCCGAACCGCCCCCGTTTCGACCCCGCCGCCAGCGACGTGGACGCGACCACGGTGCCCACCGACGTCGTCCTGCGCGGCCTGTGGGGACGGCTCGCGCGGGCGATCGGCCGCCGGCCGCGGGCGGTCTGGGTCACGACCGCCGTCGTCCTCGCCGCGGGCGCCGCGTTCGTGCCGACGTTCCAGGCGAGCGGCACCGACGAGGCCGACGTCTTCCTCACCGAGGTGGACGCCGTCGAGGGCCAGGACGTGCTCGCCGAGCACTTCCCGGCGGGTGCCGTCCAGCCCGCGATCGTCATCGTGCCCGAGGACGACGTCGACGCCGTGGTCGACGCCGCCACCGCCGTCGACGGCGTCGTGGACGCCACCCCGTACACCGGTGACGCGGCCGGTGCGCCCGCCGGGGGCCCGCCGACCGCGGGCGCCGCGCAGCTGCCGCCGGTCGTGGTGGACGGCACCGTGCGGGTCGACGTCGCGACCGAGGCGGCGGCCGACACGACCACCGCTGTCGCCACCGTCGCGGACCTGCGCGACGCGGTGCACGCCGTGTCGCCGGACGCGCTGGTGGGGGGCGCCGCGGCCGAGACGCTCGACACCCAGCGGGCGGCCGAGCGTGACCTGCGGGTGATCGTGCCGCTGGTCCTCGGCGTGATCCTGGTCATCCTCATGCTGCTGCTGCGCTCGGTCCTGATCGCCGTGCTGCTGATGGCCGCCAACGTGCTGTCCTTCGCCGCGGCGCTGGGGGTCTCGGCGGTCGTGTTCACGTCCGTGCTCGGGTTCCCGGGCGCCGACCCGACCGTGCCGCTGTACGCGTTCACCTTCCTCATCGCGCTCGGCGTCGACTACTCGATCTTCCTCATGACGCGGGTGCGCGAGGAGGCCGGGGTCTGGGGGACCCGGCCCGGGGCCCTGCGCGGGCTCGCGGTCACCGGAGGCGTCATCACGTCCGCCGGGGTCGTGCTCGCGGCCACCTTCGCCGCCCTCGCGGTCATCCCGCTGCTGTTCCTGGCCCAGCTCGCGTTCATCGTGGCGTTCGGCGTGCTCGTGGACACCCTCGTCGTGCGCAGCCTGCTGGTGCCGGCCCTCGTGCACGACGTCGGGCGCCGGGTGTGGTGGCCCAGCCGGTGGGACGCGTCGGGTCACGGCGACCGCCCACCGGCGACGACCGCGCCGGGGGCGACGGGGTCGACGACGGCGGCGGGGTCGACGACGGCGGCGGCAGCGACGACGGGGACGGGGTCGACGTCGACGTCGGCCCGCGCCCGGGACCGGGGACCGCGCGCCTAGGGTGACCGCCATGGACGCGCATCCCCTCAGGGTCGGGCTGGTCGGCTACGGAGACGCCGGCCGGGGCATCCACGGCCGGCTCCTGCGCGAGGCCGGCCACGTCGTGGTCGCGGTGGTGACCCGTGACCCGTCGCGAGCGGCCGCGGCGCGGTCGGACTGGCCGGGCGTCGTGGTGGTCGACGACGTCGCCACGCTGCTGCGCCGGGCCGACGGGCTCGACCTCGTCGTGGTCGCGAGCCCGACCGGTCTGCACGGCGAGCACACGCGGGCGGTGGTGGCCGCCGGGGTGCCGGTGGTGGTGGACAAGCCGCTGGGCACGTCGGCGTCGCAGGCCCGGGGTGTGACCGAGGCCGCGCTGTCCGCCGGCGTCGGGCTGACCGTGTTCCACAACCGGCGCTGGGACGACGAGCAGCGCACGCTGCGGGCGGTGCTGGCGGCCGGCGACCTGGGCACGGTGCACCGCTTCGAGCGGCGCTGGGAGCGCTGGCGACCCACGCCGAAGGACCGGTGGAAGGAGAACGACCCGGTCGCCGGCGGTCTGCTTCTGGACCTGGGACCGCACCTCGTCGACTCCGCGGTGCAGCTGTTCGGGCCGGTGCACCGGGTGTACGCGGAGGTCCGCGCGATCTCCACGACCGCCCCCGACGACGTGTTCCTCGCCCTGCACCATGCCGGCGGCGTGCTCAGCCACCTCGCCGGCGGCGGCCTGGTGGGCGCTCCCGGTCCCCGGACCCGCGTCCTGGGCGATGCCGGGGCGTTCCTGGTCACCTCGTTCGAGGGTGAGCCCACGCCGTTCGCCGTCCTCGACGACGTCGTTGCCGGGCGCGGGCACGGGCTGGCCGCGGGCAGCCACGGTGGCTGGCTCGTGCACGGGGCGGAGCGCACGCCGGTGCCGTGCCCACCCGGTGGGCACGCGGACTTCTACCGGGACACCGCCGCGTGGCTCAGGGCGGGCGCCCCGCCCCCGGTCGACCCCTGGGACGCCGTCCGCACCGCCGAGGTGCTCGACGCGGCCGCCGTCAGCGCCCGCGAGGCGCGCGTGGTCACGGTGGGCTGACGCCCCCGGCCGACCCGCGTGGCTGATGTCGCAGGTCCCCGGCTGCCGACGCCTCACCGGTCCGCGGCAGCCATCCGGCGGTCGCAGGTGCGGCGGTCCTGTGGACAGCCGCCGGACCGGGCCGGGACGGCGGTTCGATGGGCCCATGGACGCCGACGTGGTCCCCGCCGAGCTCGCCGCGGCGCTGCTGGCCGCCGGCTACCGGGTCGGCGGACCGGCCGGGGTCGGCGGCGGTGGTCCGGTGTGGACCGCGACCGCCGCCGCCGACCGGCGCCCGGGTGGGCGGGGCGACGGCCCGGCCGGGGCGGCCGGGCAGCGGTACGTCGTCCACGTCGTCCCTGCGCCGCTGGAGCCCGACGGCGGGGCGCTGGCCGCCCGTCTGGCCGCGCTGTGGTCGCTCGACCACCCGCACCTGGCCCGGGTCGTGGACGTCCTGGACGTGCCCGCCCCGCCGACCGGCGGGTCCGCGCGGTGGGCGGTGCTCGTCGCCGAGGTCCCGGGTGCGACGGTGGCGGCGCTGCTCGCGGCCCGCGGCCGGCTGACCGCCGGTGAGGTGGTGACCCTGCTGGTACCGGTCGCGGGTGCGCTCGACGCGCTGCACCGGGCGGGGCTCGTGCACGGCGACGTGTCACCGGCCAACGTGGTGGTGCGGCCCGACGGGCGGCCGGTGCTCATCGACCTGCTCGGTGATCCGGGGCGGGCCGACGACGGCGGTGCCCCGGTCCGGGGCACACCGGGGTTCATGGCCCCGGAGGTGGTCCGCGGCGGCCCGGCCGGGCGGGCGGTCGTCGGCTCCGTCCGCGACCGCGCCACGCACCACCGGCCGGACGACCCGGCGGACGACCCGGTGAGCAGCGCGGACCGGGACCGTCCCGAGCTGCCCGACGGCGCCCCCGCCGACGTCTTCTCCCTCGCCAGCGTCGGCCTGGCGGCTCTGGACCTGGGCGCGGTCGGGTCGCGCCTGGGTCACGAGCTCGCGGCCGCGTGCGCACCCGACCCGGTGCTGCGTCCGACCGCCGCCGAGGTGGCCTCCGCCTGCTACCCGTGCGCGCGGCCCGAACCGATCGCGCTGCCGGACGCCGGGGTGCTCGCGCGCACCGCGCTCGCCCAGCTGGCGGCCGACCACCGCACGGTGTCCGCGCCGGGGAGGTCCCGGCACCGTGCGCGCCCCCGGCGGCGCGGCGGTCGTCCCCGGGGTCGTCGTGCGGGTGGCCGCCTGCGTGGACGGGTGGCCGCTGTGCCGGTCCTCGCCGCGCTCGCGGTGGTCACCGGTGCGCTGCTGGTGACCGGCCCAGGACCGCGGGACCTGGTGACCTCGCGCCCGGCGGGCGCGGTGGCCGTCGAGCCGCCTGCGTCTGCGACCGGCGCACCGTCGCCGGGCCCGCCCGGCGACGAGCAGCGTGCCGGCGCCCCGGCGCCCGACCCGGGGCGGGACCCGGTCACCGCCGCCGTCGAGCTGACCCGGCGGCGGGCCGAGGTGCTGGCCGGGGGAGACCCTGCGGCGCTCACCGGGGTCAGCCGCCCCGGCAGCGGGGCGCACCGGGCCGACCTGGCGCTGATGGCGGACCTGCGCACCGCGGGTGTGCGCCTGGAGGGGCTCGCCGCCGTGGTCGAGGGCGCCGCGCTGACGACGCCCGCGTCGTCCGTGGCGGACACGGCACCCGGGGACGACGAGGCCTCTCGGGCTGACGTGGCCCCGGGGACGGACTCCACGGAAGGGTCGGCGCAGGTCTCCGTGCGAGCCGGGCTGACGGCGCACCGGCGGGTCACGGACGACGGGACGGTCGAGGTCCCGGCGCAGCCGCCACGCGAGGTGGTGCTACGGCTCGTGCGGACCGAGCAGGGCTGGCGAGTGGAGGACGTCGTCGGCGGCTGAGGACGCCCGCCGACATGGGGCGGGCGGTCGGGCTCAGGACCGTCCGGCGTGGACCTCTTCGGCGACCCACGCGACGGCGTCGTCGACCGAGGGGTGCTGCCAGGTGAAGCCGCTGGCGCTGAGGACCGCGGGCAGGGCGCGGATGGAGCCGAGCACCTCGCTGGAGAAGTCCCCCAGGACCAGCTTGAGCGCGGCTGCCGGGACCGGCAGCCGCGCCGGTCGGTGCAAGGCCCGCGCGAGCTCGCGGGTCACGGCCTCGTTGGTCGCCGGGTGCGGCGCGCTGAGGTTGACCGGCCCGTGCACGTCGGCGTCGAGCAGGTGCACGATGGCGCCGACCTCGTCGGGCAGCGTGATCCAGCTCCAGAACTGCTGCCCGGAGCCCAGACGCCCGGCGACGCCGGCTCGGACGAGCGGGAGCATCCGCTGCAGGGCCCCGCCGGCCGGCGACAGCACGATGCCGCTGCGCAGGAAGGCGACTCGGACACCCGCCTCGACCGCCGGGTCGGCTGCGCCCTCCCAGTCCCGGACGACGCCGGCGAAGAAGGTGTCGCCGAGCGCCGAGCTCTCGTCGAGCACCTCGTCCCCGCGCTCGCCGTACGCGCCGATCCCGGAGGCCTGGAGCAGCACCGGGCGGGGCCCGTCCAGGCGCGCGAGGGTGTGCGCGATGAGGCCGGTGGTGTCGGTGCGGGACCGGCGCACGACGTCCTTGTAGGCGTCGGTCAGCCGCTTGTCGCCGACGCCGGCGCCGGCGAGGTTGACCACCGCCCCCGCGCCCTCGAGCGCGCGCGGGTCCAGAACGCCGTGGGCCGGGTCCCACGGCACCTCACGCGGCCCCGCCGGCGCACCGCGGACGAGCCGGTGCACCTCGTGACCCTCCCGGGCGAGCCGGGCGACCAGGGCGGTCCCGATGAGTCCGTGCGAGCCGGCCACGACGATCTTCATGGCGTCACCCTAGGCGGCGTCGACCGGTCGGGCTCGGGCGGGTCGGGACCGCCGCGGCCGGGTGCGGGTGCGGGTGCGGCCTCAGACGACGACGTCCGCGGCCCGACCGGTCGCGGGGACCGGCCGGACCGCGGACGTCAGCGGTGTCGAGCGTCAGAGGCCCAGCTCGGCCTCGAACGCGCCCTCCTCGATCCGGTTCTTGACCGCCATGAGGTAGCGCGCCGCGTCGGCGCCGTCGACCAGCCGGTGGTCGTAGGACAGCGACAGGTACATCATCGAGCGGACCGCGATGCTCTCGGCGCCGTCGGCGTCGGTGAGGACCACGGGGCGCTTGACGATGGTGCCGGTGCCCATGATCGCGACCTGCGGGAGCGCGACGATCGGGGTGTCGAACAGCGCGCCGCCCGACCCGGTGTTGGTGATCGTGAACGTCCCGCCGGACAGGTCGTCCGGGGTGATCTTGTTGGCGCGGGTGCGCGACGCGAGGTCGCCGATCCGGCGCGCGATCCCGGCGAGGTTGAGGTCGCCCGCGTCCTTGATGACCGGGACGACCAGACCACGCTCGGTGTCCACGGCGATCCCGAGGTTCTCCGAGCCGTGGTAGACGACCTGGTCGCCGTCGATGCTCGCGTTGATCTTCGGGTACGCCTTGAGCGCCTCGACCGCGGCCAGCGCCAGGAACGGCAGGAAGGTGAGGTTGGCACCCTCGCGTGCCTTGAAGTCCTCCTTGGCCCGCGCCCGCAGCCGGGCGACGCGGGTCATGTCGACCTCGACGACCGTGGTGAGCTGGGCACCGGTCTGCAGCGACTCCACCATGCGCTCGGCCACGAGCCTGCGCAGCCGCGACATCTTCTCGGTGGTGCCACGCAGCGGGGAGACCGGTGCGGGGGCGGCCTTCTTCGCCGGCGCGGCCGGAGCCTCGGCGGCGGCCGGTGCAGCGGGCTGCGCCGCGGCGGCCTTCGCGGCCTCCTCCGCCTTGGCAGCCGCCTCCAGGACGTCCTCCTTGCGGATCCGGCCACCGACGCCGGTCCCGGTGAGGGTCGCGACGTCGACGCCCTTCTCCGCGGCGAGCTTGCGCACGAGCGGGGTGAGGTACGTGCCGGACGCGGCGGGCGCCGGTGCGGACTGCTGCGCGGGGGCAGGCGTCGCCGGCTCGGCCTGGGCGGGCTCCGCCTTCGCCGGCTCCTCGGGGGCGGCCTCGGGCTGGGCGGGCTCGGCCTGCTGCGGCTGTGCCGGCTGCTCCGCGGGGGCCGGGGCTTCGTCGGGCGCGGCGTTCTGCGGCCCGGCCTCGGTCGCTGCGGGCGCCGGGGCCTCGGCGGTCTGCGGCTGCGACGGCGCGTCGGCCGGGGCCGCCCCGGACCCGATCACCGCGAGCGGCGCACCGACCTCGACGGTCTCGTCCTCCTGCACCAGGATCTGCTGCAGCGTGCCGGCGACCGGCGACGGGATCTCGGTGTCGACCTTGTCCGTGGACACCTCCAGCAGCGGCTCGTCGACGGCGACGTCGTCGCCGACCGACTTGAGCCAGCGCGTCACGGTGCCCTCGGTGACGCTCTCCCCGAGCGCGGGCATGACCACCTGCTCGCCCTCGCCGCCACCGTCGCCACCGCCGGACGGCGCGGAGCCGCCCTGGCCGGCGCCGGGGCCCTCGGACGCCGCGCCCCCGTAGGTGCCCTCCGCCTCGGGCGGCGGTCCGCCGTAGCTCTCGCCCATCTCGGCGGCCTCCGGGCTCCCGGTGACCCCGGCCTGCGCGCCGGTCCCGCCCGACGGGTCGCCCTGCGGCGCCGGCGTCGAACCGGCGGCGGGCTGCTCGGCCGGAGCCTCCTGCTCGGCGGGGGAGCCCTGCTCGGCGGGAGCCGACGGCGACTGGCCACCACCCTCACCCGACCCGATCACGGCCAGCTGCGCGCCGACCTCGACCGTCTCGTCCTCCTCGACCAGGATCTGCTCGAGCACGCCCGCGAAGGGCGACGGGATCTCGGTGTCGACCTTGTCGGTCGACACCTCCAGCAGCGGCTCGTCGACGGCGACGGTGTCGCCGACCTGCTTGAGCCAACGGGTGACGGTTCCCTCGGTGACGCTCTCACCGAGCGCCGGCATCTGCACGGAGTCAGCCATGACCGCTCGTGTCTCCTTCGATCGTGGGGTCAGTTGTGGGCGTGCAGAGGCTTGCCGGCCAGGGCCAGGTGGGCCTCTCCGAGAGCCTCGTTCTGCGTCGGGTGGGCGTGGACGAGGGACGCGACGTCCTCGGGGTAGGCCTCCCAGTTCACGATGAGCTGGCCCTCCCCGATGAGCTCGCCGACCCGGGCGCCGATCATGTGGACGCCGACGACGGGGCCGTCCTTCTGACGGACGAGCTTGATGAACCCCGCGGTGGCCAGGATCTGGCTCTTGCCGTTGCCGCCGAGGTTGTACTCGAGCACCTCGACGTTGTCGGCACCGTGGATCTCCCGGGCCTTCGCCTCGGTGAGGCCGACGGAGCCGATCTCGGGCTCGGAGTAGGTCACGCGCGGGATGCCGGACTCGACGATGACCTGCGGGTTGAGCCCCGCGATCTCCTCGGCGACGAAGATCCCCTGCGCGAAGCCGCGGTGCGCGAGCTGCAGCCCGGGGACGATGTCGCCGACGGCGTAGATGTTGCCGACACCGGTGTGCAGGCGCTCGTCGGTGAGGACGAACCCGCGGTCGACGGTGATCCCCTGCTCCTCGTAGCCGAGGTTCGCGGTGTTGGGGCCGCGGCCGACGGCCACGAGCATCAGCTCGGCGTCGAACGTCTTGCCGTCCTCGAGGGTGACGTGGACGCCGTCGTCGCTCTGCGTCGCGCCCTGGAAGCGGACGCCGAGGTTGAAGTTGATGCCGCGCTTGCGGAACGCGCGCTCGAAGGCCTTGGACAGCGCCTCGTCCTCGTTGGCGACCAGGTGGGGCAGCGCCTCGATGATCGTCACCTCGGCACCGAACGAGCGCCACACGCTCGCGAACTCCGAGCCGATGACCCCGCCGCCCAGCACGATGACGGACTTGGGCACGCGGTCCAGCTGCAGCGCCTGGTCGGAGGTGATGATGTTGCCGCCGATCTCTAGACCGGGCAGCGACCGCGCGTACGAGCCCGTGCCGAGCACGATGTGGCGGCCGGTGACGCGCTGGCCGTCGACCTCCACCGTGTCGTTCGACACGAGCTTGCCCCAGCCCTCGAACACCTCGATCTTGCGGGACTTGATCAGCCCCTGCAGGCCTTTGTAGAGCCGACCGATGACGGTGTCCTTGTACTTGTTCACACCGCCCATGTCGATGTGGTCCAAGGTGGTGTGCACCCCGAAGCTCGCACCCTCGCGGGCGTTGTCGGCCAGCTCGGCCGCGTGCAGCAGAGCCTTGGTCGGGATGCAGCCGTTGTGCAGGCAGGTGCCGCCGAGCTTGCCTCCCTCGACCAGGGCGACCTTCAGGCCGAGCTGGGCGCCACGCAGGGCGGCCGCGTAGCCGCCACTCCCTCCGCCCAGGACGACGATGTCGAAAACGGTGCCGTTCGTGTCGGCCACGTGGGAACTCCTCCGGCGCAGGCGTGTGGTGTTGTCCAATGCTCGCGGTCATCTTGTCACCACGCGACCGCGAGCCCTAACCGGGACGCGCGCCGTGCGGTGTGACCGTCACCGCGTCCCGGCGCCCGTGCGGACCCGGCGACGGCCGCCGGCAGGACCGGGTTAGCCTGCGGTCATGGGCCTGTTCTCACGCCGCCGCGCGCCCGTCCACGTCGACGGTGCGTCGTCGTCCCGGGAGGCGCAGAAGGCGACCCTCGCGCACCTGACCGACTTCGTGCGGACCCGGGTCGGTGTCGAGGGGTACGTCGAGCCGGCCACCAACGTCACCCCGGTGACGCTCATGCTGATCGCGACGACCGGGGAGTGGACCCGGCGGCGGGTGCCGGACCAGCGGACCGCGCACGCCGTCGCCAAGGACCTGGGCATCCCGGTGTACGACGTGCAACGCACGGGCTACCCGCAGCGCATGCGCGACTGGAACAGCAGGCAGCGTCCGCGCCGGCGCTGACGGTGTCTGCGGCCTGACCCGGCGGTCACTCGCCGGTCGCGCCGTCCACGGACTCGCGCAGCAGGTCGGCGTGGCCGCTGTGCCGCGCATACTCCTCGACCAGGTGCACCAGGATCCACCTCAGGTTCGGGGCGCTGCCGTCCGGCTGCGCTCGGCTCGCCCGGCGGTCCGGTCCGCCGTCGGACAGCGCCTCGGCGATGAGCGCCCGGGACCGGTCGACGGCGTCCTGCCACAGGGCTCGCAGCTCCCGCGGCGCGTCGTCCTGCGCGGAGTGCCAGTCCCAGTCCGGGTCGGCCGACCAGTTGATGCGGTCCCACGGGGGGTGAGGCGTCCGGTCGTGCAGCACCACCGAGCACCAGTGGTCCTCGACGTACGCCAGGTGCTTGAGCATGCCGCCCAGCGTCATGGTCGACGGGGGGAGCGTGGCCCGGAGGCCGGCCGGGTCCAGGTCCGAGCACTTCCACGCCACCGTGGCGCGCAGGAAGTCCAGGAAGCCCAGCAGCGTCGCCACCTCGTCGCCGGTGAGCGGGGGCTCGGGGCGGCCGTGCTCGTCGACGTCGATCACGGCCGCCCGCCGCCGCCCCCGGACCGGCGGGTCACTTCTTGCGGCGCCCGGTGGTGGCGCGCTGCTCGAGCAGCGTGAGCAGGGTGCGCACACCGACTCCCGTGCCCCCGACCGGCGTGTACCCGTGCGCCGACTTCTCGTTGAACGCCGGTCCGGCGACGTCGAGGTGCGCCCACGGCGTCGTCCCGACGAACTCCCGCAGGAACACGCCCGCGGTGAGCATGCCCCCGGCGCGCTCGCCGATGTTGGCGAGGTCCGCCACCTTGGACTTGAGCCCGGCCAGCAGCTCGTCGGGCAACGGCATCGGCCAGAACTGCTCGCCGGACGCCTGGGCGGCGGCCGTGACCTCGGCGCGGACGTCGTCGGTCCCCATCACGGCCGACACGCGGTTGCCGAGCGCGACGACCTGCGCACCGGTGAGCGTCGCGATGTCCAGGACGACGTCGGGCCCCTCCTCGATCGCCGCGACCAGGCCGTCGGCCATCACCAGGCGACCCTCGGCGTCGGTGTTGAGGACCTCGACCGTCGTGCCGCCGCGGATCGTGATGACGTCGGAGGGGCGCTGGGCGGTGCCGGACGGCATGTTCTCGGCGAGGCACAGCCAGCCGGTCACGGCGACCGGCAGCTCGAGGCGGGCAGCAGCGACGACGGTCTGCAGGACGGCCGCGGCGCCGGCCATGTCCGACTTCATCGCCTCCATGCCGGCGGCCGGCTTGATGGAGATGCCGCCCGAGTCGAACGTGATGCCCTTCCCGACCAGCGCGACCTTCGCCGCGGGGCGCGAGGGGGTGTAGGCGACCCTGACCAGCCGGGGTCCACGTGCGGACCCGAGCCCGACGCCCAGCAGGCCGCCGTAGCCCCCCGCCGTCAGCGCCTTCTCGTCCAGGACGCTCACCTTGACGCCGGTGCCCTTCACGGCCGCCTTCGCGAGGTCCGCGAACGCGGCCGGGTACAGGTCGTTGGGTGCGGCGTTGACCAGGTCGCGGGTGGCGTGCACCGCGGCTGCGAGCACCTCGGCCCGGTGGACGGCCGTCTTGGCGGCCGCGTCACGGGCCAGCGGGGTCAGCACCTCGAGCGTGGCGACGGCGGCCGCCTTCTGGGCGGCTGCGCCGTCGCGGTACCGCAGGAACGAGTACGCACCCAGCAACGCGCCCTCGACCACCGCCGCGAGCTCGGTGACCGCGTCGGCCGGCAGCGCGAGCGCGACGCTCGCGGTGCCGGCGAGCTCGCGCGTCGCCGCGCCGGCCGCCCGGCGCAGGGCCTCCGCCGAGGGGGTTGCGGACTGCTCACCGAGCCCGGTCAGGACGAGCACCGGTGCGGCCAGCTGCCCCGCGGTGGGCACGCGGCGGACCTCGTCGACCGCGCCGGTGAGCCCGAGCGCGGTCGCCGACCGGGTGAGCTGGGTGCGCAGCCCGCCGGGCAGTGCGTCGGCGCCGACCAGCACGACGCCGTCGGCGGTCGAGGCGGTCGCGACGACGAGGGCGTCGGCGGTGACGTGGGAGAGGTCGGTCGAGGTGAGAGTCAGCTGGGCCACATGAGGATCGTAGTGCGCGCCGCCGGTACCCTCGGGGACCGTGCTCATCCCCGTCGCGGTGCTCGCCGCCCTGCTGGCCGTGGCCCTCGCCGCCTGGGCCGCCGTGTTCGCGATCCGCGACCGTGCCGTGGTGCTGCGCCAGCTGTGGGGCGCCGCCGTGGTCGAGGGGGCGCTGGTGCTGCAGGTGGTCGCCGCGCTGCTGCTGACCATCCGCGGCACCGGGCCGTCCGACGCGGCCACGTTCTGGGGCTACGTCATCACCGCGCTGCTGCTGCTGCCGATCGCCGCGGCCTGGGCGTTCGCCGAGCGGACCCGGTGGAGCTCGGTGGTCCTGCTGGTCGCCGCGGTGACCATCGCGGTCATGCAGTGGCGCGTCGTCCAGGTCTGGACCGGGGAGTGAGCACGCGCACGCCGGCCCCGGGTGCCGTCCCCGCGCGCTCGACGGCGACGGGTCCGGGGCGGGTGCTGGTCGCCGTCTACGGCGTGTTCGCGCTCGCGGCGTCGGCCCGCGCGGGGGTCCAGCTGCTGCGCGACTGGCACGAGGCGCCGCTCGCCTACGGGCTGTCGGCCGTCGCTGCCGCCGTCTACTGGGTGGCGACGGTCGCGCTGGCCCGCGGTGCGCGCGCCGTCGCGCTGACCGCCGTCGGCGTGGAGCTGGTCGGCGTGCTCGCGGTCGGCACCTGGTCGCTCGTCGATCCCGCGGCGTTCCCGCGCGCCACGGTCTGGTCCACGTTCGGCAGCGGGTACGGGTACGTCCCGCTGGTGCTGCCGCTCCTCGGGCTCGCGTGGCTGTGGCGGTCGCGCCGTGCCGCGGACCCGCCGCCCGCCGCGTCCGTCGACAGCTCGGCCCCGCCCCCCGCCGGTTAGGTTGGGCCCGTGTACCGGCTTCTCTTCGATCTCGTGCTGCGCCGCCTGGACCCCGAGCGCGCGCACGAGCGCGCGTTCACCGCGATGCGGACGGCAGCCGCCGCGCCGGGCGTGCCGGCGCTGGCCCGGCGGCTGCTGGCCCCGCCGGCCGGGGCCCGCGTCCAGGTCTTCGGGCGCGAGCTGCCCGGACCGTTCGGGCTGGCCGCCGGCTTCGACAAGGACGCCCGTGGCGTCCGCGCCCTGACCGCCCTCGGGTTCGCGTTCGTCGAGGTCGGCACGATCACCGCCCGCGCCCAACCAGGCAACGAACGGCCCCGCCTGTGGCGCGAGGTCGACCAGCGTGCGGTCCGCAACCGCATGGGGTTCAACAACGCGGGCGCACCGGCGGCCGCGGAGCGTCTGCGCGCGCTGCGGGCGACCCCCGCAGGACGTCGCCTCGTGGTGGGCGTCAACATCGGCAAGACCAGGAGCACCCCGGCCGAGGCGGCCCCGGGTGACTACGCCACCAGTGCGCGCCTGCTCGCGCCGTACGCGGACTACCTCGTGGTCAACGTGTCGTCGCCGAACACGCCCGGCCTGCGGGACCTGCAGTCGGTCGCCGCACTGCGTCCCATCCTCGTCGCCGTCCGGTCCGCCGCCGACGAGGCGACCGCGGGGCGCGGTCGCCCGCCGGTCCCGCTGCTGGTCAAGATCGCCCCGGACCTGTCCGACGACGACGTCGACGCGGTGGCGGACCTCGCCCGCGAGCTCGGCCTCGCCGGGGTGGTCGCGGTGAACACCACCATCGGTCACGCGCTCGGGCCCGGCGGGCTGTCCGGACCGCCGCTGCTCGGCCGCGGGCTCCAGGTCGTCGGCCGGCTGCGCCGTCGGCTCGGCGCGGACGCCGTCGTGATCGGCGTCGGCGGGATCACCACCGCCGACGACGCCCGGGCCTACCTGCACGCCGGCGCGACCCTCGTGCAGGGCTACACCGGCTTCGTCTACGGGGGGCCGCTGTGGGCCGCCCGGATCAACCGGGCACTCGCGACCGCGGCACCCGCCACGACCGAGGTCGCCGCATGATCCGGCCGCAGTGGGTGTGGGAGCTCGACGACGCCGAGGGCCGCGTGCTCCCCGTGCCGGTCAGCCCGCTGTTCAGCAACCAGTTCGACGCCGAGCAGTGGCTCGGGGAGCACTGGCGCGACCTGGCAGCGCAGGACGTGGCGGTCGCCCGGCTGCTGCACGAGGGGACCCAGGCCGCGGCCCCGGTGCCCCTGCGCGTGTCGTGACCGACCGACGCCCCGCGGCCGACGTCGGCGTGCCCCGCCCGGCCGGCGGCCGCCTGCCGCGCCGGCTCGCCCAGCTCGCCGTCGGTCTCGTGCTGTACGCCTTCTCCATCACCGTGCTCGTGCACTCCGAGCTGGGCAACATGCCGTGGGACGTGCTCAGCCAGGGCGCGTCGCGCCGCACGGGATGGTCGCTGGGCGTGCTGACCGTGCTGATCAGCCTCGTCGTGCTCGCCTGCTGGATCCCGCTGCGCCAGCGGCCCGGGTTCGGCACCGTGGCGAACGTCCTGGTCATCGGCGCCCTCGTGGACCCGTTCCTGGCCGTGCTCGGACGGCTGCCGGACCCGCTGCCACTGTGGGCGGCCGCCGCGCTGGCCGTGGGCGGGATCGGCCTGAACGGCCTCGCGACGGCGCTCTACATCGGGGCGCGGATGGGACCGGGGCCGCGGGACGGCCTGATGACGGGCCTGGTCCGTCGCACGGGCCGCCCCGTGGGGGTGGTCCGGACCGGCATCGAGGTGGCGGTCGTGGCTGTCGGGTGGGTGCTGGGCGGCACGCTGGGGTTCGCGACCCTCGCGTACGCGCTGGGAATCGGACCGGTCGTCCACGCGCTGCTCCCGCGGCTCACCGTGCCGGTCGAGGACGGGGCCCCGCACCCCCCGGTCCCGCCCGTGTCCGACGACGTCCGGGTGCCCGGGACCGGCTCGCCCCGCCCGCTGGGCACCTGAGCCCGGACGCACCGCACGCCGCGACCCGTGGCGGGTCGCGGCGTGCGGTGCCGTGCGGTGGGCTGGACGCCCGTGCGGCCGCTCGCCCTCGGCCCGCGGTCAGACCGGACGCGTCTGCGGCGCGCCGGCCGCCGTGCGCCCCGGGTCGCGCTCGACCGAGTCGCCGAGCACGTCGTCGATCCGCTCCATCAGCGCGCGGGGGATCTCGACCCCGGACGCCTGCACGTTGTCGACGACCTGCTCGGGTCGCGAGGCGCCGATGATGGCCGCCGCGACGTTCGTGTTCTGCAGCACCCACGCCACCGCGAGCTGCGCCATGCTCAAGCCGAGCTCGTCGGCGACCGGCTTCAGCCCCTGGACGCGCTCGAGCAGCGTGTCGTCCATGAACCGCTGGATCATCTTCGCGCCGCCCTTCGTGTCGGTCGCGCGCGACCCCTTCGGCAGCTGGCCGCCGGGGGTGTACTTGCCCGTCAGCACGCCCTGGGCGATGGGGGAGAAGACGATCTGGGAGACGCCGAGCTGCTCGGACGCCGGCACGACCTCCTCCTCGATGACCCGCCACAGCATCGAGTACTGCGGCTGGTTGGAGACGAGCTGGAAGCCGAGGTCCTTCGCGAGGGCGTGCCCGGCGCGGATCTGGTCCGCGGTCCACTCGCTGACCCCGATGTACAGGGCCTTGCCCTGCCGCACGACGTCGGCGAACGCCTGCATCGTCTCCTCGAGCGGCGTCTCGGTGTCGTACCGGTGCGCCTGGTAGAGGTCGACGTAGTCGGTCCGCAGCCGCTGCAGCGAGCCGTCGATGGACTCCATGATGTGCTTGCGTGACAGGCCCACGTCGTTGGGCCCCTGCGGTCCCACCGGCCAGTACACCTTCGTGAGGATCTCCAGCGACTCGCGCCGCTGGCCCTTGAGCGCCTTGCCCAGGACCTTCTCCGCCTTGGTGTTGGCGTACACGTCCGCGGTGTCGAACGTGGTGATGCCCGCGTCGAGGGCGGCGTGCACGCACGCGGTCGCGGCGTCGTTCTCCACCTGCGAGCCGTGGGTGAGCCAGTTGCCGTAGGTGATCTCGGAGATCTTCAGGCCCGAGTTGCCGAGGTAGCGGTAGTTGACCATGCGGCGACCCTAGGGGAGCGGGCGGGGCCCGGCATGCGGGGAGCGGCCGGCCGCGACCGGGTCAGACCGGGTACTCGCCCCGCTTGACCTGCGGCTTCGGCAGACGGGCCCGGCGCAGCTGGAACACCCTCAGGACGGCGTACATGGCCAGACCGCGCTGCCGGCCGTCGTCGCCGAACTTGGCGACGAGCTTCTTCTTCAGCTGGCGCCACATGAGGAAGGCGTCGATCAGCGTGAGGAAGACGATGCCGTAGAGCGTGACGATCACCAGCGCCAGCACGGTGGGGTTGCTGCCGAACACGAACGTCAGCACCACGAACACCATGGCGATCGGCAGGAAGAACTCACCCAGGTTCAGCCGCGCGTCGACGTGGTTGCGGATGTAGCGGCGCACCGGGCCGCGGTCCTTGGCCGGCAGGTACCGCTCGTCGCCGGTCTGCATGGCCTGGTACTGCCGGTCCCGCTCGACCTTCGCCGCCGCTCGGGCGGACTGGGCGGCGGCCTTGCGGTCGGTCGGCACCAGCGGCCGCTTGTTCGCGGCCTCGGCGGTCCGCCGCTTCGGCGTCGGGCGGCCCTTGCCCGTCGCGACCGCAGCCCGCGTCACCTCGTCCTCGGCGGGGGTGGTGGCGGGCAGGGTGACGTCGGAGCGCTTGCGGGAGAACACCCGGCCAGGGTAGTCGAGCCGGAGGGTAGCGTGGACGCCCGTGACCGACGCACCCCCCACCCACGGCCCCGACCAGCCCACCACCCGGGCCGTCACCCAGCCCGGTGCGGCTGCCTGGCGCGAGCGGGTCGCGGCGCAGTTCCCCCGCCTGCGGGCCGACCTGGAGGACCTCGTCCGGATCCCGAGCGTCTCCAACGCCGCGTTCGACCAGCGGCACGTCCGGGCCAGCGCCGACGCCGTCGCTGCGCTGCTCGCCGATGCCGGCATGCCCCAGGTGCAGGTCCTGACGGTCACGGCGCCGGACGGGCGCGACGGGGCGCCCGCCGTCGTGGCGTGCCGCCCCGCGGCCCCCGGTGCCCGGACCGTCCTGCTGTACGCCCACCACGACGTCCAGCCCCCCGGGGACGACGCCGCCTGGGACAGCGAGCCGTTCGTGCCGGTCGAGCGGGACGGACGGCTGTACGGGCGCGGCGCCGCGGACGACAAGGCCGGGGTGGTCGCCCACCTCGGTGCGCTGCGGGCGCTCGGGGACCAGCTGGCGCAGTCCGGACTGGGCGTCACCGTGTTCGTCGAGGGCGAGGAGGAGATCGGCTCGCCCACGTTCGCGGCGTTCCTGGCGACCTACCGCGACCTGCTCGAGGCCGACGTGATCGTCGTGGCCGACTCCTCGAACTGGCGGGTCGGCGTGCCGGCGCTCACCACCTCGCTGCGGGGGCTGGTCGACCTCGAGGTGGAGGTGGCGGTCCTGGACCACGCGGTGCACTCGGGCATGTTCGGCGGCCCCGTGCTCGACGCCCTGACCCTGCTGTCCCGGCTGATCGCCACGCTGCACGACGACGCCGGCGACGTCGCCGTGGACGGGCTGGTGTCCGCGCCCGACCCGACCGTCGACCTCGACGAGGCCGACCTGCGCGCCGACGCGGCCGTCCTCGACGGCGTCCGGCTCGCCGGGACGGGACCGCTGACGGCGCGGCTGTGGACCAAGCCGGCCCTCGCCGTCATCGGCATCGACGCACCGAGCGTCGCCCGGGCGTCCAACACCGTGACGCCGCGGGCCACCGCCAAGCTGTCGCTGCGGATCGCCCCCGGCCAGGACCCGGCCGACGCGCTCGCGGCGCTGCGCGCGCACCTGACGCAGCACGCGCCGTTCGGTGCCCGGGTCACGGTGCGGGACGGGGAGCTCGGCAAGCCGTTCCAGGCGCCGGCCGACTCCGACGCGATGCGGGCGGCCCGCCGGGCGTTCGAGGAGGCGTGGGGCACGCCGCCGGTGGACATCGGGGTGGGCGGCTCCATCCCGTTCATCGCCGACCTGCTGGGTCAGTTCCCCGACGCGGCGATCCTGGTCACCGGTGTGGAGGACCCGGACTCGCGCGCGCACGGCGCGAACGAGTCGGTGCACCTCGCCGAGCTCGAGCGGGTCGTGCTCGCCGAGGCGCTGCTGCTCGCGGAGCTCGGTCGGCGCTGAGCCGCCCGAGAGTCTGCTCGGTCCTAGACCGGGGGAGCCGGGTCGTACTGGATCGCCCGGCGCACGTCGCGGGCGGCCTCCGGGCTCTCCAGCCGGGCCACCAGGTGCAGCGACATGTCGATCCCTGCCGACACCCCGGCGGCCGTGACGACGTCGCCGTCGTCGACGAAGCGCGCCTCGGTGTCGGCCGCGACGCTGGGGTCGAGGGCGGCCAGCTCGTCGAACGCGCCCCAGTGCGTGGTCGCCGGTCGTCCGGCCAGCAGGCCCGCCGCGGCCAGCACCAGCGCACCGGTGCACACGCTGGTGACCAGCGGGACCCGGGCCCGCACCGCGCGCACCCACGCGAGGTGCTCCCGGTCCCGCACGAGCCGGCGGGTGCCCTGGCCACCGGGGTACACCAGGACGTGCAGGGCACCGACGTCGTCCGCGGACGCGTCCGGGACGATCCGCAGCCCCTTGGCCAGCCGGACCCCGGCCCCGTCGGTGGAGAAGGTCAGCACCTCCGGACGCAGCTCCGACAGCCGCGCCCACGCGGCCAGCACCTCCCACGGCCCGACGACGTCGAGCTCCTCCGCGTCGTCGAAGACGAAGATCCCGACCCGTAGCGGGCTGCCGGTGGTCATCTCGCGCTCCGTCCTGCGCCGACCGTGCCGGTCCCGGGGACCGAGGCGTGACCGCACGCCGTGCGCGTGTGCCGATCGTCGCACAGGGGCGTCGCGCCGACCTGGGTGGCGGGTGGGTCCCGGGCCGCGCCCCGGCGCGGTCCACCGCGCGGACGGGTGTGCCAGGATCCGCGGATGCGCGTCCTGGTGGCTCCGGAGTCCTTCGGCGGTGCGCTGTCCGCGACGCAGGCCGCGCGCGCGATCCGGTCCGGCTGGCTGGGGGCCGCCCCGGGCGACGACGTCCGCTCGGTGCCGCTGACCGACGCAGGCTCCGGCCTGGTCGACGTGCTGCACGACGTGCTCGGCGGTGAGCTGCTCTCGGCGACGGTCCGGGGGGCCCAGGGCGACCCGGCGCCCGCGGCCGTCCTGGTCGTGACCGGCCAGGCCGGCGACCGCACGGCCTACGTGGACGCCGCGCATGCCGTCGGGCCGGCGCTCGTGCCGGCCGCGCGCCGCGACGCCGGACGCGGTGCCTCGTCGGGGGTGGGGCAGCTGCTGGCGCTGGCGCGGGCCACCGGGGCGCGACGCGTCGTCGTCGGCGTCGGCGACGCGGCGACGAACGACGCCGGCGCCGGGATGCTCGCCGCGCTCGGCGCCGGGGTCGAGGTGACCGGTCCGCTCGCCATGGGGGGCCACGCGCTGGCCGGCGTGACCGAGGAGGACCTGTCCGGCCTCGCCGCCCTCCGGGCCGACTGGTCGGGGATCGAGCTGGTCGCGGCGTACGCGCTCGACCTGCCCCTGCTGGGCATGCACGGCGCCAGTGCCGGCGCGACGGCGCACGGCGCGTCGCCGGAGCAGGCGCAGGCGCTCGAACGCTCGCTCGGCCACTTCGCGCACGCCGCCGTCGCGGCCCTCGGCCCGGGCACGGTCCGCCCCGACCTGCTGCTCTCGGCCCGGGCCGCGAGCCCGGCGGCCCGGCTCACCGCTCTGCCGGGCGCGGGCGCCGGCGGTGGACTGGGGTTCGGGCTCGCGCTGCTCGGTGCCCGGCTGTACCCCGGAGCCGCCCTCGTCGCCGACGAGGTGGGCCTGACCGGCCGGCTCGCCGACGTCGACCTGGCGGTCACCGGCGGTGCCACGGTGGAGCCGCGGTCCCTGCACGACGCCGTGGTCGCAACGGTCGCCGACCGGGCGATGGTGAGCGGTGTGCCGACGGTCGTCGTCGCCGGTGAGGTGCTGGTGGGCAGGCGCGAGCTGGCCGCGGCGGGCATCACCGCGGCGTACCCCGTGGAGCAGGGGCACGAGCCGGGGCGTGCCCGGCCCGGTCCGGCCGCCGGTGGTCCCGCCGACGCGGGGTCGAGGCCGCCCGCCGACGGGGCAGCGGCGCTCGCCCGCCGCGCCGCCCGGGTCGCGCGCACCTGGTCGCGCTGAGCGGCCCCTGACGGGGGCGGGTGAGCAGGCGCGCGGGCGCGCCGCCCTGCGGGTGCGGTCACGGTCCGAGCGGGTCGTACCCTGGGGGAACAACCAGCACGGCGTGCACTGTTGAGATCGATGACACGTGACGGCGTACGCGCTACGTCGGCTGCCGCCCCAGACCCCGCGGAGTGACCATGAGCGAGACCACCCAGACCGCGACGCACGGCGTCATCCTCACCGACGTGGCTGCCGGCAAGGTCCGGAACCTGCTGGAGCAGGAGGGGCGCGACGACCTGCGCCTGCGTGTGGCCGTGCAGCCGGGCGGCTGCTCGGGCCTGATCTACCAGCTCTACTTCGACGAGCGCGTGCTGGACGGCGACGCGCTGCGCGACTACGACGGCGTGGAGGTGGTCGTGGACAAGATGAGCGTGCCGTACCTCGACGGCGCGACCATCGACTTCGCCGACACCATCGAGAAGCAGGGCTTCACGATCGACAACCCCAACGCGGGCAGCTCCTGCGCGTGCGGTGGCTCCTTCGCCTGATCCCGACGCCGCCTGATCGCAGCACGACGCCCGAGGGGCCCGGTACCGGTCGGTACCGGGCCCCTCGGGCGTCCGGGCGCGGCGAGTACCGGTGTCCGAGCCCCGATGTGGCCGTCCGCCGGCGCGTCACGCCGGGTGGTGTCGCTCACAGTCCGGTGCGGTGCGGGCGCCCGGCCGAGGGCGGCCGCCCGTTCGGCACGGGCCGGACCTGCGGACCCGCGCCCGATTCGTCCCCGCGCCGTCCAGGGCGGGGGCGGGGGAGCGCGTGGCTGGACCGACAGCCCGCCGCCAGCGCGATACGCTGACCCGCGTCGAGGACGAAGGTCCCGGACCAGTGCTCAGGCCTCGCCCGCTGCCGCTGCCGGACATGACGTGAAAGGCCCCCCTTGCGCTCCCAGAACACCAGCCCGAGCCGGCGCCCGGCCCGTCGGGCCGTCGTGCTGGCCACGGCCGTGGCACTCATCGCCAGCGGCTGCTCCGCCGAGGCGCAGCGCGGATTCCTCCCCGGTTACCAGGACGAGCAGGTCACCAACCAGACCGAGCGGATCACGGACCTGTGGGTCGGCTCCTGGATCGCCGCGCTCATCGTCGGCCTCATCACCTGGGGCCTGATCCTGTGGTGCGTGACCGTCTATCGGAAGCGGAAGTCGGACGACAAGCTGCCGATCCAGATCCGCTACCACGTGCCGCTGGAGATCACGTACGTGGTGCTGCCGATCATCCTCATCGGCGTGCTGTTCTTCTACACCGCGCGGGACATCTCGGCGATCGAGGACGTCTCCACGGCCGACCCCGACACCACCATCCAGGTCGTCGGCAAGCAGTGGAGCTGGGACTTCAACTACCTCGACGAGGGCGTCTACGAGAGCGGTGTGCACGCCCAGGACGTCGGCGAGGGTGACGACTACGACCAGCTCCCGACGCTGTACCTGCCGGTCGACGAGCGGGTCGAGTTCGTCCTCGACGCCCGCGACGTCATCCACTCGTTCTGGATCCCGGCCTTCCTCTACAAGAAGGACATGATCCCGGGGCGCACCAACGTCTTCCAGGTGATCCCGACCCGCGAGGGCGTCTACGCCGGCAAGTGCGCGGAGTTCTGCGGCGAGGAGCACTCCTCGATGCTGTTCAACGTCGCGGTCGTCTCGCGCGAGGAGTTCGACGCCCAGATGGACGCCCTCCGCGAGCGGGGACAGACCGGGGCGCTGGGCATGGAGCTGAACCGCACCCAGGACGCCACCAGCGCCGCCGAAGGCACGCAGAGGAACGAGAACTGACATGGCGACCGATACCGCTCCTTCGGCCACGCACGTCGAGCCGCTCATCCCGGGCCTGCCGCCTCAGCGGCAGACCCTGGGCCGGACCGTCGTCAAGTGGATCACCTCGACCGACCACAAGACGATCGGGTACCTGTACCTGATCTCGTCGTTCTTCTTCTTCATGCTGGCCGGGATCATGGCGCTGCTCATCCGCGCCGAGCTGTTCACCCCGGCCCTGGACGTGCTGCAGAGCAAGGAGCAGTACAACCAGCTCTTCACGATGCACGGCACGATCATGCTGCTGCTGTTCGCGACGCCGCTGTTCGCGGGATTCGCGAACGTGATCATGCCGCTGCAGATCGGCGCTCCCGACGTCGCGTTCCCGCGGCTGAACATGTTCGCCTACTGGCTGTACCTGTTCGGTGGCCTGATCGCGTGCGCCGGCTTCTTCACCCCGCAGGGAGCCGCGTCCTTCGGCTGGTTCGCCTACGCCCCGCTGTCGGACCAGACGTTCACCCCCGGCCTGGGCGGTGACCTGTGGGTGTTCGGTCTCGCGCTGGCCGGGTTCGGGACCATCCTCGGCTCGGTCAACTTCATCACCACGATCGTGACGATGCGGGCCCCCGGCATGACCATGTTCCGGATGCCGATCTTCACGTGGAACACGCTCATCACGAGCATCCTCGTGATCATGGCGTTCCCGCCGCTGGCCTCCGCGCTGTTCGCCCTCGGCGCGGACCGCCGCCTGGACGCCCAGGTGTTCAACCCCGAGAACGGCGGCGCCATCCTGTGGCAGCACCTGTTCTGGTTCTTCGGGCACCCCGAGGTCTACATCATCGCGCTGCCGTTCTTCGGCATCGTCTCCGAGGTGCTGCCCGTCTTCAGCCGCAAGCCGCTGTTCGGCTACAAGGGCATCGTGTTCGCGACGATCGCCATCGCGGCCCTGTCCGTGACGGTCTGGGCGCACCACATGTACCCCACGGGTGCGGTCCTGCTGCCCTTCTTCGCGGTCATGACGATGATCATCGCGGTGCCGACCGGCGTGAAGTTCTTCAACTGGATCGGCACGATGTGGCGCGGGAAGATCACGTTCGAGACGCCGATGCTGTGGTCGATCGGCTTCATGGTGACGTTCCTCTTCGGTGGCCTGACCGGGATCATCCTGTCCAGCCCGCCGCTGGACTTCCACGTGACCGACACCTACTTCGTGGTCGCCCACTTCCACTACGTGGTGTTCGGCACCGTGGTGTTCGCGATGTTCTCCGGCTTCTACTTCTGGTGGCCCAAGTTCACCGGTCGGATGCTCGACGAGAAGCTCGGCAAGATCCACTTCTGGACCCTGTTCGTCGGCTTCCACATGACGTTCCTCATCCAGCACTGGCTCGGCGTCGTCGGCATGCCCCGCCGGTACGCCGTCTACGCCCAGGAGGACGGGTTCACCTGGATGAACCAGGTCTCGACCGTCGGTGCGTTCCTCCTGGGCGCCTCGACCCTGCCGTTCCTGTGGAACGTCTACGTGACGTGGCGCAAGGCGCCGAAGGTCACGGTCGACGACCCGTGGGGCTTCTCCAACTCCCTGGAGTGGGCCACGAGCTGCCCCCCGCCGCGGCACAACTTCACCTCCCTGCCCCGGATCCGCTCCGAGCGCCCGGCGTTCGACCTGCACCACCCCGAGGTGGCGGCGATGGACTTCGCCAAGCCCAACCAGGGCTTCTTCGACTGGGAGTCGGAGCACCAGGGGCAGAGCGAGCAGGCGCGGCAGCGGGTCGCCGAGGGCTCGGGTGAGCCCGAGCAGGCCGCACAGGGCGTCGTCGGCGACGGCGTCCGCCCGGACGACACGGAAGGACGCCAGCGATGAGGACCGAGGCGAAGACGTTCCTGTACCTCGTGCCGTGGTTCCTCGTCGTCGCGGTGGTGTACGCCGTGTGGAGCGGGTTCGAGCCGGTCGGCTCGCTCGGCCTGCTGCTCGTCGCGGCGCTGTCGCTGATGATCGGCGCGTACTTCGCGATGCTGGTGCGCCGCATCGACGCGCGTCCCGAGGACAACCCGGACGGGACCATCGAGGAGGGCGCCGGTGACCAGGGCGTGTACAGCCCCTGGAGCTGGTGGCCGCTGATGATCGCCGCTGCGGCCGCGATCGTCTTCCTCGGGCTCGCCGTCGGCTGGTGGCTCGTCTACGTCGGCTCCGCCTTGGGCATGCTCGCCCTGGTCGGCTGGGTCTTCGAGTTCTCGCGCGGTCAGCACGCGCACTGACCCGTCCGCGCACGCCCGACGACGGCGCCTCACCCCGCCAGGGGAGGGGCGCCGTCGTGCGTTGACCTGGGCGACGGCCTCGAGCAGCGGGATAGCGGCCGCGGCTCTGAGGTCGGTCCTCCTCGGGAAGGACTGGCGCAGCCCGTTGGTGTTCTCGTCAGTGCCGCGCTGCCAGGGGCTGTAGAGGGGCGGAAGTGGACAGGGACGCCGGTGGCTGCGGTGGACTCCTGGTGTCGTGTCATCTCGATGCCCCGGTCCCACGTCACCGAGCGGCGCACCGCGACCGGCAGCGCGGCGAAGGTGCGGGTCAGCGCTGCGACGACGGCGCGGCTGATCGCGTCGGGGATCGGTTGGACGATCAGGTACCGGCTGTGCCGCTCGGCCAGCGTGATCAGGTGCGACCGGCCGTGCCTCCGGACGATGGGACCGCCCCCGGGGAAGTCGACGACCAGGCGGTGCGCGATCTGCTCCGGTGACCAGCGCAGCGCGAGCTGGGCCTCGACGTACCGGCGCAGCCGGTCGTGGCCGGCGAGCGTGCCCGGCCGCGGCCGCGGCCTCGTCTCACGGACCCTTGCGAGCCGGTCCGCACGGACCTGGCCGGTCGTCCTCGACATCCCTGCGCCGGCGACCGCCTGCTTCAACGTCGCCCCACTGGCCCGGGCGGTGAAGAACCGCATCCGCACCTCGGCCGACGTCGGCTTCCTCCCCAACGTGCTCCTCCTGACCCTCGGGAGGTCAGCGTGGACCGCCGATCTTGCGTTGACGCCCTGAGACCACCGTCGTCACCTGGTCCAGCTTCCACCCGACGTCGACACACGGGCGGCCCCTGGTGTGCGCCGAGGTGTGGACGACGAGCAGGGCAGGCCGCAGCGACCGAGGACGGGTGGTGCGGTCCTCGCGGCGGTCTCACGCGTCGCCGGTGTCATGGTCGCGGCCCGCGCCGCGGTGGCCACCGGTTCACGCCGGCCGGGTCGTGACGGGGTGGCCCCGGGGGCGGTCGTGGGTGGGCGGCGTCGACCGCCCCACCGACGTGGACGCGGAGACCGCCCCTCAGCGGATGGGTCACCGTTCGGTGACGTAGGTGGCCATGTCGAGGGCCGGTGCCCGGACGCACGAGCGCCGGTGCCCGACGGGCACCGGCGCTCGTGCGTCGCGAGGTTCCGGCAGGACGCCGGCCGCGCGTCAGGTGGGGACGATGAGCCCCGACGTCTGCGTCCGCGCGCGCCCGAGCCGCTGCGACGCGTCCGCCCAGTTGACGACGTTCCACCACGCCTTGACGTAGTCAGCCTTGACGTTGAAGTAGTCCAAGTAGAAGGCGTGCTCCCACATGTCCAGCATGACGACCGGCACGAGCCCGAGGGCGATGTTGTTCTGCTGGTCGTACATCTGCACGATCACGAGCTTCTGGCCGATCGAGTCCCAGGCCAGCACGGACCAGCCTGAGCCCTGCAGACCGAGCGCGGCCGCGGTGAAGTGCTTCTGGAAGCCGTCGAACGACCCGAACGCCTCGTCGATCGCCGACGCGACGTCGCCCTCGGGACCGCCCGCACCCGCCGGAGTGAGGTTCTGCCAGAAGACGGAGTGGTTGATGTGGCCGCCGAGGTTGAACGCGAGGTTCTTCTCGAGCATGTTCACCGCGTCGAGGTTGCCGCTGTCGCGGGCCGCCGCCATCTTCTCGAGCGCGGTGTTGGCGCCGGCGACGTAGGTCGCGTGGTGCTTGTCGTGGTGCAGCTCCATGATCCGCCCGGAGATGTGCGGCTCGAGGGCCGCGTAGTCGTAGGGCAGATCCGGAAGGGTGTACTCAGCCATGAATGCGGTGCCTTTCGTCGGGCCACGCCCGGCAGGCGCGGCGTCGAGCATGTGGTCGTCACCGCCGCCGCGCGAACGGCGGCGGTGACGACCCGGACAACTCTTCCAGGCTCAGCGGTTGCGCGCGTCCGGAGTCGAGCCGTCCGCCGGCTCGGCGATCGTCCGGCCGCCGCCGGGAGCGGAGCCCTCGAGCTCGCGTGGGCTCGCGACGTGCGACCCTCCCTCGAGCTCGTCGTGTGCTCCGTGCGAGTGGGCCGCAGCCAGCTCGGCCGGGGTGACCGGCTCGATGCGGTCCTCGAAGAACGCCTGGGACATCCGCTGACGCACCTTGTCCAGGCGGTAGCCCTTGCGCCGCACTCCACGGGAGTCGACCGGGGGAGCGATCTCGAGCGGGTGCTCGGGCTCGTAGGCGACACGCAGCCACCGCTCGTGCTCGTCCAGCGGACGGTGCACCTCGATGTACTCGCCGTGGGCGAACCGGACGATGCGCCCCGTTTCGTGGCCGTGCAGCACGAGCTCGCGGTCCTTGCGCTGCAGGCTCAGGCAGATCCGCTTGGTGAGGATGAACGCCACCACCGGGGCGACGAAGAACAGCACCCGGAAGATGCGTGTGAGGTCGTTGAGTGACATGTAGAAGTGCGCCGCGATGAGGTCGTTGGCCCCGGCCACCAGCAGGACGAAGAAGGCGGTCAGGACGGCCACCCCGAAGGCGGTGCGGAAGGGCCGGTTGCGCGGGCGGTCCAGCACGTGGTGCTCGCCGGTGTCGCGGGTGACGAAGGCCTCGACGAACGGGTAGAGCGCCAGCAGCGAGAACAGGATGCCCGGGATGACCACCGCGGGGATCAGCACGTTGAGCGAGAGGGTGTAGCCACCGATGACCCACTCCGTGCCCGCGCCGGGCATGAGCCGCAGCGACCCCTCGAGGAAGAGCATGTACCAGTCCGGCTGGGCGCCGGCCGAGACGATCGACGGGTCGAACGGGCCGTAGTTCCACACCGGGTTGATCTGCATCGTGGCCGCCATCAGGGCGATCACGCCGAAGACGATGAAGAAGAACCCACCGGCCTTGGCGACGTACACCGGGAACAGCGGGAAGCCGACGACGTTCTGGTCGGTCCGCCCCGAGCCCGGGTACTGGGTGTGCTTGTGGATGACGACCATCAGCAGGTGCACCACGATGAGCGCGAGGATCAGCGCGGGGACCAGCAGGACGTGCACCGTGAACAGACGCGGGATCAGGTCCTGGCCGGGGAACTCCCCGCCGAAGATGAAGTACGACAGGTAGCTGCCGATGATCGGGATCGCGCGGACCACGCCGTCGGTGATGCGCAGACCGTTGCCCGACAGGACGTCGTCGGGCAGGGAGTAGCCGGAGAAGCCGGCGGCCAGGCCCAGGATCATCAGGACGAAGCCGACGAGCCAGTTGAGCTCACGCGGCTTGCGGAAGGCGCCGGTGAAGAACACCCGCATCATGTGGGTGACGATCGACGCCATGAAGATCAGGGCGGCCCAGTGGTGCACCTGGCGCATCAGCAGCCCGCCGCGGACCTCGAACGAGAGCCGCAGGGTCGAGGCGTACGCCTCGGACATCTCCACGCCCTGCATCGCGGCCCAGGGACCCTCGTAGTGGATCTCGGCCATGCTGGGCACGAAGAAGAGGGTGAGGAACACCCCGGAGATGAGCAGCACGACGAAGGAGTACAGCGCCACCTCGCCGAGCAGGAAGGACCAGTGGTCCGGGAACACCTTGCGCGCGAAGCTCTTGACCGCGGCACCGATGCCGGTGCGCTGGTCCAGGTAGTCCGCGCCGGCGGCCGCGCCGCGCTCGATCGTGGTCGTCACTTCAGACGCTCCCAGTAGCTAGGTCCAACAGGCTCGAGGAAGTCGCTCTGGGCGACCAGATAGCCCTCGTCGTCGACCGAGATCGGCAGCTGCGGCAGGGGGCGGTTCGCGGGTCCGAAGACGACCTTCGCGCCGTCGGCGAGGTCGAAGGTGGACTGGTGGCACGGGCACAGCAGGTGGTGCGTCTGCTGCTCGTAGAGCGCCACCGGGCACCCCACGTGCGTGCAGACCTTGGAGTACGCGACGATCCCCTCGTAGGACCAGCCCTCACGGCCGGGAGCCTCCTTGAGGTCGCGCGGGTCCATGCGGACCATGAGCACGATGGCCTTGGCCTTCTCGTCGAGCGGGTGCTCGAACTCCTCGAGGTTGTCGGGGATGACGTGGAAGGCCGAGCCGATGGTGACCTCGGCGGCGCGGATGGGACGTCCCGACGGGTCCTGCGCGAGCCGGACGCCCTTAGCCCAGATCGTGCGGCCGAACTTGGAGATGTCCCAGTCCTCGCCGACCTCACCGATGAGGGGGACGGCGATCGACAGCGGCGCCAGCGCGAGCGCGGACACCATGGCGCCCTTGAGCACGCCGCGGCGACCGATCGAGGAGTCCGCGGCGCCGTCCTTGAGGTCCTGGACCGCCGCGGCGCGGGTCTCCGGGGAGCTGATGAGCGTGTGGCGCTCCTGGCTCACCTCGTGGTCGTTCATCAGCGTCTTCGCCCAGTGGACGGCGGCCGCGCCGATGCCGAACATGCCGAGGAAGAGCCCGAGGCCGAGCAGCAGGTTGGACAGCCGCATGCTGCCGATCGTCTCGCCCGGCCGGACCAGGGCGTAGGCGACCAGGAACCCGATCGTGCCGAGGATCGACACGCCGAACAGCAGGACGACCTGGCGCTCGGCGCGCTTGTTGGCGTCCGGGTCGACGTCGGCGCGACGCAGCTTGTGCGGGGCGTGGCCGGGGTCGGTGAACCGGGCCGGCAGCCGGCCGTCCCCGCCGCCGCGGGGCGTGAGGTCGGTGGACGAGTTGTGGTCGGTCACGAGGACTTGGCTCCGATCCAGACGCTGCAGGCGACGAGCAGGCCGATCCCGACGATCCAGGCCCACATGCCCTCGCTCACCGGTCCGAGCGCGCCGAGCTCGATGCCGCCCGGGCTCCCGTCGCGCTGGGCGAGGATGTACGAGATGACGTCACGCTTCTCCTCGGGGGTGAGGTTGGCGTCGTTGAAGACGGGCATGGCCTGCGGTCCGGTGACCATCGCCTCGTAGATCACGGTGGGCGTGCTGTCCCACAGCGCGGGCGCGAACTTGCCCTCGGACAGAGCGCCACCGGCACCGACCGCGTTGTGGCACATCGCGCAGTTGGTGCGGAACAGCTGCATGCCGTTCGCCGGGTCCCCCTCGGCCGGGTCGACCTGCTCCGCGGTCGGGATGGCCGGGCCGTAGCCCAGGGACGCGACGTAGGCCGCCAGGGCGGCGACCTGCTCGTCGGTGAGCTGCGGCGGCTTGGCGAGGGCCTGGGGGCCGTTCGCCTCCATGGGCATCCGGCCGGTGCTCACCTGGAAGTCGACGGACGCCGCGCCCACCCCGATCAGCGACGGCGCGTCCTGCGTGCCCTCGGCGTTCATGCCGTGGCAGGTGGCGCAGTTCGCCTGGAACAGCTCCGAGCCGTACTCGATGTCACGAGCGGTCGCCTCGGCCGCACCGGCCGAGCTGGGCACGAGGGCGGCGTACAGGCCGCCGGTGACCAGCAGCGCCAGCAGGAGCAGCACGACCGGGGCAGACCGGTGGTGCCTGCGGGCTGCAAGTGCCTTCACGGGTGGGTCCTCGTCTCACAGGTGGGAAGCAGGAACGATGTGGTGGGGGCGGACGGCGCCGCGCCGGTCACCGCAGGAGGTAGATGACCGCGAACAGGGCGATCCAGACGACGTCGACGAAGTGCCAGTAGTAGGACACGACGATCGCCGTCGTGGCCTCGTGGTGGCCGAAGCGCTTGGCGCTGAAGGACCGGCCGAGCAGGAACAGGAAGGCGAGCAGGCCGCCGACGACGTGCAGACCGTGGAAGCCGGTCGTCAGGTAGAAGACCGAGCCGTAGGGGCTCGACGCGATCGTGAAGCCCTCGCTGACCAGCTCGGCGTACTCGAACAGCTGCCCGCCGATGAAGAAGGCACCCATGAGGAACGTGAGGGTCATCCACTCGTTCATCCCCCACTTGCGCACGTCCAGCAGCGAGCCGGTCCGCACGGGCTGGAAGCGCTCGGCGGCCCAGACACCCATCTGGCACGTGACCGAGGACAGCACCAGGACGGTGGTGTTGATCGACGCGAACGGCAGGTTGAGCAGCTCGTTCTCGCGCTCCCAGATCTCCGGCACCTGCGCCCGGAGCGTGAAGTACATCGCGAACAGGCCGGCGAAGAACATCAGCTCGCTGGCCAGCCACACGATGGTCCCGACCGAGACAGGGTTCGGTCGGTTCACACTGACGTGGACGGGGGTGCTGGAGGCAGCCGTTGCGGTCGACACAGAGCCCATTATGGGGGAGAAGCTGTGAAGGTGGGCGCCTGGGCGGGCGTGTGCGGCGCGGCGAATGTCACACCCTCGCGGTGCATCCGTCCGCATTCGTCCCCTTCGTCCCGGCTCGGCGCGTCGCCCGCGTCGCAGCGGGGGTGCGGCGCCTGCATCGCACGTCGCGGGTGACGGGCGTGCCAAGATGCCCGAGGACGTGGACCACCAGCGGAACGGGGCTGAGCATGACCACCGAGGTCACGGGTGTGGACACCCGCGGCGCGAGCGAGCGCGCGCCGCGGGTGCTGCTGTACAGCGACGACGTCGACACCCGCAGCCAGGTGCGGATGGGTGTCGGTCGCCGGCTCGCCAAGGGGGCACCCGACATCGAGTGGCTGGAGGCGGCCACGCATCCGGTGGTCGTCGAGACCGCCGACGCGGGCGGGCTGGATCTGATGATCCTCGACGGCGAGGCGGCGAAGTCCGGGGGGATGGGACTGTGCCGCCAGCTCAAGCACGAGGTGTTCGACTGCCCACCGGTGCTGGTCCTGACCGGGCGGACGCAGGACGCCTGGTTGGCGTCGTGGTCGCTGGCCGACGCCGTGCTGGCGCACCCCCTGGACCCGATCGAGCTCCAGCGGGTCGTCGCCGGTCTGCTGCGCACCCGCATGGCGCGCGGGTGACCGCGCCGACCTGGTCCGGCCTGCTGACCGACCTCCTCGCCCGCCAGGACCTGTCCCCGGAGCAGACCGCGTGGGCGATGCGCGAGGTGATGACCGGCAGCGCGTCCCCGGCCCGGCTGGCCGGGTTCCTGACCGCCCTGCGCGCCAAGGGCGAGACCGTCGCCGAGCTGACCGCCCTGGCCGACACGATGCTCGAGCACGCGGTCCGCATCGAGGTGCCCGGACGCACCGTCGACCTCGTGGGCACCGGTGGGGATCGCGCCCACACCGTCAACATCTCCACCATGGCCGCACTGGTCGTCGCGGGTACCGGCACCACGGTGGTCAAGCACGGCAACCGCGCCGCGTCGTCGTCGTCCGGCTCGGCGGACGTGCTGGAGGCGCTGGGCATCCGGCTGGACCAGCCGGCCGAGCGGGTGGCGCAGATCGCGCACGAGGTGGGCATCACCTTCTGCTTCGCCGGCATGTTTCACCCGTCGTTCCGCCACGCCGGGGTGGTCCGGCGCGAGCTGGGCATCGCCACGGCCTTCAACTTCCTGGGGCCGGTGACGAACCCCGCGGGGCCGGCGGCCACGGCCGTCGGAGTGGCGGACGCCCGGATGGCTCCGCTGATCGCCGGCGTGTTCGCGTCGCGGGGGACGGACGCCCTGGTGTTCCGGGGCGAGGACGGCCTCGACGAGCTGGCCCCGACCGCGCGGTCGCGCGTGTGGGAGGTCCGCGACGGCGCGGTCACCGAGCAGGTGCTGGACGCGGTCACCGACCTGGGCCTGGCGCCCGCGCAGGTGTCGGACCTGCGCGGCGCCGACGCCGCCTACAACGCCGACGTCGCCCGGCGCGTGCTGGACGGGGAACGTGGTCCCGTGCGCGACGCGGTCCTGCTGAACGCGGCGGCCGCGCTGGTGGCCGACGGGTCGACGACACCGCGTGCGGGCACGCTCGTCGAGCGGCTCGCTGCGGGGATGTCGGTGGCCGCGCGGGCGGTCGACGACGGGGCGGCCGCGGCCGTGCTCGAGCGCTGGCGGCTCGCGAGCGCCTGAGCCGCGGGAGCGGGGCCGGCCGGTGCGAGGGCCGCCGGGCGCGAGGGCATGCGTCCGCCGAGCCGCCGCCCGCGCAGACGACCCGCGCGCGGGTCGTCGGGCGCTCGTCGTGCGCTCGCCGGGTGAGCCGGGGACGGCGGCTCAGTCCTCCAGACCGATGTCGAACGCCTGCTCCAGGTCGTGCTTGGAGTAGGCGCGGAACGCGATGTAGGTCTGGGTCCGCAGCACCCCCGGGACCTTGCTCAGCCGGTCGGCGATGACGTCGGCGAGCTCCTCGTGCTGGCGTACCCGGATCATCGCGATCAGGTCCACCTCACCGGTGACCGAGTACACCTCGCTGACACCGGGTACATCGGCGATCTCGGACGCGACCTCCGGGATGCGTCCGGCGTCGACGTCGATCAGCACCATGGCTGTGAGCATGCTCGTCCCTCCTCCGGGTGCCGCCGGACGGCGACCCGCTCATCATGCCGCTCCGCGGCCCACCTCGACGCTCGCTGGCGGGGCCGGCGTCCCGCCCGGTCCGTGGTCCTCGGGGTCCGGAGCAAGCCGGCCGGGCACGGCCAGCCCGTGGTCGCCCACGACGCCGGCAGCCGCCGCCACCGCCCAGGTCAGGTCGCGGGCGTCGGCCGCTCCGGGCGGGGGCGCCGGGGCGGACACCGGACCCCGTGGCCCCGGTCGTGTCTGGTCGAGGGCCCGGGCGACCGCGGCGGCGACCCGCGCCGGGTCGGTGAACGCCTGCGCTCCGACGACGGGGCTGCACCGGGCCGGCGGCGCGCCCGGCCCGGCATCGACGTCCACCAGCCGCACGCCGGGGGAGTCCAGCCAGTCCAGGACCAGATCCGTCTCCTCCGGGTGGGCGGCCGGCGCCGGGACGACCGGCGGCGCGACGTGCTCCGCGGTGAGCCGCAGCGAGTCGATGGCGGGCCGGGGGTCGGTGCGCGGCTCGACCGACGCGGTGCCGGCCAGCCGCCCGTGCCGGACGAGGACCACCTCCCAGCCGCCGTCGTCACCGCGGCGGGCCGCGACGAGCTCGGGGCACGCCGCGAGCGGTCCGAACCGCTGGGCGCGCGCGGCACCCCGTAGGAAGGTCTCCAGGCGGTCGCGCGCGACGGCGGCCTCCTCGAAGCGCTCGTCGCCGATGAGACGAGCGATGCGCGACGCGTGCGCCTCGACCACCGGGCGGGGGTCCCCGGTCATCGCGGCGGCCACCGCCGCGGCCGCCTCGGGGGACAGGACGGCCGTCGCCCGCGTCCCCGGGGTGCGCGACCCGAAGGTGGCGTGCAGCGCCTCCAGTGCGAGCACCGCCGCCGAGCGGGAGCTGAACGGCCCGATGTGCGGGCGCCCCGCCAGCACGTCGCGCACGAGCTGCAGCCGCGGCTCGGCGCCGGCCGCGAGCCGGACCCACGGCATCCGCTCGGGGAACCGCGAGCGCCGGTTGTAGCGCGGCGAGTGCTCGGCGATGAGGCGCAGCTCGCGCACGCGCGCCTCGAGCGCCGTCGCGCACACGACGGGGGTCACGGCGTGGGCGATCCGCACCATCTCGGTGATCCGACCGCGCTTCTCCGCGGCGGTGAAGTAGCTGCGCACGCGCGTCCGGATGGACGTCGACGTCCCGACGTACAGCACCTCCTCACCCGGTCCACGGAACATGTACACACCCGGCGCGTCGGGCAGGTCGCCGGCCAGGTGCCGTTTGCGGCGCACGTCGGCCGGCACGGGGTCCGTCGCCGTGGCGAGGTCCTCCAGGTGCGTGATCCCCAGGGGTGCGAGCCGGCCCAGCAGCGCGTGCAGCACGTCGACCGTCGCGCGCGCGTCGGACAGCGCCCGGTGGTCCGGGGTCACCGAGGCACCGAACAGTGCGGCGAGCGTCCCGAGCTTGTGGTTCGGCGCCTCGTCGCGGAGCACCACCCGGCGAGCGAGCCGCACCGTGTCCAGCACGGCGTTCCCCGGCCAGGGGTAGCCGCCGGCCCGGGCCGCGGCCTTGAGGAACCCGATGTCGAAGGGCGCGTTGTGCGCCACCAGGACGGCGCCGGTGGCGAACTCGAGGAACGACGGCAGCACCTGCTCGATCGTCGGGGCGGAGCGGACCATGCCGGTGGTGATGCCGGTCAACGTCGAGATGAAGGCGGGCACGGGCGTGCCCGGGTTCACGAGCGTCTGGAACTCGCCGAGCACCTGCCCGCCCCGCACCTTCACGGCGCCGATCTCGGTGATCCCGTCCGCGCCCGGGGTGCCCCCGGTGGTCTCCAGGTCCACCACGACGAAGGTGACGTCGTGCAGCGGCGTCCCGAGGTCGTCGAGGGTCGGCTGCACGGGGGCCCCGGCGACCGGGACGCCTCCTCCGGCGGGGCTGGGGGACTGCACCATCGACATGGCCCGGACGCTAACCCGGGGGACCGACACGGCCGGAAGGGGCTCGCCGTGCACGGTCCGGAGCACGGGTCCGGCGGCCGCCGCCGTGCCGGCCGACCGTCCGTGTCGGTGGGTGTCCCTACGGTCGCGACCATGATCATCGACTGCGACAGCTGCACCGTCCGTGGCGCCGCCTGCACGGACTGCGTGGTGACCTTCCTGACCATCCCCGTCCGCCCGTCGGGGCACGCACCGGCGACCGGCACCGCGACCGGGGCGGCGGCCCGCGGGTCGGCCGCGAACGCGCTGCCGGTCGACCTCGACGCGGACGAGCGCGCCGCACTGGACGTGCTCGCCTCCTCGGGGCTGGTCCCACCGTTGCGCATGGTGCGCGCGCTGTGACCGGCACGGGGCGCGGCCATCCGCACCGTGGCGGAACCGCGTGCGCCGGCACCGTGAAGCGGCCGCCCCGCAGTGCCGTGGCCCGCGGTGCCGTGGCCCGCGGTGACGTGGTGCGCAGTGCCGTGGCCCGCGGTGACGTGGTGCGCAGTGCCGTGGCCCGCGGTGACGTGGTGCGCGCCTGCCGGGATCCGGGGACGCGGTGACGCCGGACCCGGCGTCGGGGTGGTCAGGCGTGCAGGCCGGACGGGGCCGGGCCGTCGTACAGCGCGTCGACCTCCGCGGCGAAGTCCTTGAGCACCACGTTGCGCTTCACGCTGAACTTCGGCGTGAGGTAGCCGTCGGCGATCGTCAGGTCCGTCTCCAGCAGTCGGTACTTGCGGATCGACTCCGCCCGGGACACGGCCTGGTTGGCGCGCTCCACGGCCTCGTCGACGGCAGCCAGCACGGCGGGGTTCGTCCGTGCGGTGGCCAGGTCCATCTCGGGGTGGCCGTGCGCGGCCAGCCACCCCGGCAGCGCGTCGGCGTCCAGCGCGATGAGTGCTCCGATGAAGGGTCGCTGGTCACCCACGACGACGCACTGGCTCACCAGCGGGTGGGCGCGCAGGCGGTCCTCGAGCACCGCCGGGGCGACGTTCTTGCCCGCCGCGGTGACGATGATCTCCTTCTTGCGGCCGGTGATCCGCAGGAAGCCGTCGTCGTCGATCGTGCCCAGGTCACCGGTCCGGAACCAGCCGTCGTCGAAGACCTCCGCCGTCGCGGACGGGTTCTGGTGGTAGCCGCGGAACACGTGCGGCCCCTTGACCTCGATCTCACCGTCGGTCGCGAGCCGGACCGCGGTGCCGGGCAGGGGCGGGCCGACCGTGCCGATCTTGGTCCGTCCCGGCATGTTCACGGTCGCCGGTGCGGTGGTCTCGGTCAGGCCGTACCCCTCGAGCACCTTCAGTCCGACGCCGCGGTAGAAGTGCCCGAGGCGCTCACCGAGCGGGGCCCCACCGGAGATCGCCCACTCGACCTGCCCGCCGAGCGCGGTGCGCAGCTTGGAGAGCACGAGGGCGTCGGCGACCTTGTGCTGCAGGCGAAGCGCGAGCGACGGCCCACCGGCGTCCAGGGCGCGGGAGTAGGCGATCGCGACGGTGGCGGCCCGGTGGAAGATCTTGCCCTTGCCGCCGGCGACGGCCTTCTGCTCGCTGGAGTTGTAGACCTTCTCGAACACCCGGGGCACGGACAGGATGAAGGTGGGCCTGAACGTCGCCAGGTCCGGCAGCAGGTCCTTGGTGTCAGGGGTGTGCCCGATGGCGGCCCCCGCGCAGACGACCAGCACCTCGACGAACCGCGCGAAGACGTGCGCCAGCGGCATGAACAGCAGGGTCCGGGCGCCTGGGGTGGCGACCACCTCGTGCAGTCCCTTCACGGCGTTGACCACGAGGACGTAGAAGTTCTCGTGCGTGAGCTCGGCGCCCTTGGGGCGTCCGGTCGTTCCCGAGGTGTAGATGATGGTCGCCACGTCGGCGAGGTTCGCCAGTCCGCGGCGTCGGCTGATCTCCTCGTCGGGCACCTCGACCCCCTGAGCGACGAGCGCATCCACCGCGCCGGAGTCGATCGTCAGGACCTCGCGCAGGTCGGGCGTCTGGGCGCGCACGGACTCCACCACCGCGGCGTGCTCGGCGGTCTCCACGACCAGCAACGAGACGGCCGAGTCGGTGAGGATCCAGTGCACCTGCTCGGCGGAGGAGGTCTCGTACAGGGGGATCGGGATCGCCCCCGCGGCCCAGATCGCCCAGTCGAGCAGCGTCCACTCGTACCGGGTCCGGGACATGATGCCGACCCGGTCGCCCGGCGCGACACCGCGCGCGACCAGGCCCTTGGCCAGGGCGACCACCGCGGCGTCGAACTGACGGGCGGACATCGCGGTCCACCCGCTGCCGTCGGGCGACCTGCGCTCGACCAGGCTCGCGTCCGGGCGGGTCCGCACGCGCTCGGCGAGCATGTCGTTCAGGTTGCGGGAAGGGTCGACGTCCACGAGGAGGGGGGTGTGGATCTCGTCCATGCTGGCTCCATTGTCAGACGGCGAAAGTGTGGCCCGACGATAGCGCCAGCCTCCAGGTGCGCGGCGCACCCCCTCGGGGCCGCGCGCGCGGTTCACCCGCGCGCCGTACGGTGAGCGCCCGCCCCCGACCCGCGTAGCGTGTCGGCCGGTGCCGGCCCGGTACCCACCCAGCTCCGACAGAAGGACGGACATGCACGCGATCGGTGTGGACATCGGCGGGACGAAGATCGCGGCTGGGGTCGTGGACGCCGAGGGCAGGATCCTCGCGCAGACGCGCCGCGTGACCGAGCCCGACGACGCGGGCAGCATCGACCGGGCCGTGGCCGACGTGTACGCCGAGCTGTCCCGCGACCACGAGGTCGGTGCGATCGGCGTCGCCGCGGCCGGCTTCGTCGACTCCGGGCGCTCGACCGTCCTGTTCGCGCCCAACATCGCCTGGCGCGACTACCCGTTGCGCGACCGGGTCCGCGCGCTGATCGACGACGACGACGTGCGCGTGGTGGTGGAGAACGACGCCAACGCGGCGGGCTGGGCGGAGTTCCGGTTCGGTGCCGGCCGCGACGTCGACGACATGCTCATGCTGACCGTCGGCACCGGCCTGGGAGGTGCGCTGATCGTCGACGGTCGCCTGGTCCGCGGGGCGTGGGGGGTCGCCGCCGAGGTGGGGCACATGCGCGTCGTGCCCGGGGGGCACTACTGCGGCTGCGGACACGAGGGGTGCTGGGAGCAGTACGCGTCCGGCAGCGCGCTCGTGCGGGACGCCCAGGCGGCCCTGGTCGTCGACCCAGAGCGCGGTGCGGCGCTGCTGGCGCTGGCCGGCGGCGACCCCGCGCACCTGACGGGACCGCAGGTCACCGAGGCGGCGCAGGACGGCGACCCGCTCGCCGTCAGCCTGCTGGCCCAGCTGGGTCGCTGGCTCGGCGAGGGCTCGGCCTCGGTCGCCGCTCTGCTGGACCCGGCCCTGGTCGTCATCGGCGGCGGCGTCGGGGCGGCGGGCAGCCTGCTGCTGGACCCTGCCCGGCAGGCCTTCGCCGACCAGCTCTCGGCCCGCGGTCACCGCCCCGAGGCGACGCTCACGCTCGCGTCCATGGGGAACGCCGCAGGCATCGTCGGCGCCGCCGACCTCGCACGGATCTGAACGGGACAGCGCCCGCGGCCCGGCGGTCAGACGACGGCGCCCGGCCCGCCGCCGTCGTCGCGCCGGTGCGGCATGCGCCACACCAGCAGGGCACAGCTGAGGACGAACACCACGCCGGCGGCCTGCAGCAGGACGGTCGGTGCGTCCCGCCAGGCGACCAGCACCACGAGCAGGGCGATCGGGATGCCCGCCGCGCCCAACCACGCCATCGTCAGCAGCGGGTCGCCGCCGAACACCGGGCCGGGGTCCGGGGGCACGAAGTGCTCGCGGTCGTCGATCTCGGACTCGGCGGCGTCGATGTCGTCCGTCCCGGCCCAGTCACGTCCGGTGAGCTCACGCTCGACGGGGCGTGCGGAGACCCACGGCGCGACCGGGTAGGTCACGGCCGCGCCGGCGCCCTCGTCCCGCGCGTCGACGGCGCCGCGGTGGTCGGGGCCGGGGCCGGGGTCGGGAACCGGGTCGCGGCCGTCCGAGCCGGTCTGGGTCTCGGTGTCGGTGTCGGTGTCGGTGTCGCCCCGAGGGTCGACCGTGCCCAGCCGGCCCAGATCGGCGACGATCTCGGCCCAGCGCGCGGCCACCTCGTCGCCGGTGGGCTCCCTGCGGTCCGGCGCGTCCCCGGTGTCGTCGTGACGTGCGGCCATGGGCAGCACTCTAGAGTCGTACGGATGCTGCGCGTGGGTCGCGCGGGCGCAGTAGCGGAGGTGGCGCGTTGTTCTACTGGTTCATGAAGCGGGTGATGGTGGGGCCGCTGCTCCGCCTGGTGTACCGCCCGTGGGTGCGTGGACTGGAGAACGTCCCGACCGACGGCCCCGCGATCCTGGCCAGCAACCACCTCGCGGTGATCGACTCGTTCTTCCTGCCGCTCGTGCTCCCGCGCGAGATCGTCTTCATCGGCAAGTCCGAGTACTTCCAGGGTGCGGGTCTCAAGGGGCGGCTGACCGCACGGTTCATGCGCGGTGTCGGCACCATCCCGGTCGACCGGGGCGGCGGCAAGGCGAGCGAGGCGGCCCTGCGCACCGGACTGCGCCGGCTCAAGGACGGGGGCCTGTTCGGGATCTACCCCGAGGGCACCCGCAGCCCGGACGGACGCCTGTACCGCGGCAAGACCGGGGTGGCGCGGCTGGCGATCGAGTCGGGCGCACCCGTCATCCCGGTGGCCATGGTGGACACCAACGTCGCCCAGCCGATCGGCAAGCGGATCCCCAAGGTCATGCGGATCGGCATCGTGATCGGGGAGCCGCTCGACTTCAGCCGGTACCGGGGGATGGAGAGCGACCGCTTCATCCTGCGCTCGGTCACGGACGAGATCATGTACGCGCTGATGAGCCTGTCCGGTCAGGAGTACGTCGACGTGTACGCGGCCACCCAGAAGGCCCGGATCGCGTCGGGCCACGCCGGTCCGGGGGAGTCGGGTGCCACCCCGGTGACCGCGCCCGGCGGCCGTCCGGCGCCCGAGGTCCACGTTCCGGTCCCGCCCGAGGACGACTCCGCGCCGTCAGTAGGATGACCGGGTCGCCCGTGCGGTGACCCCCGGCCCTCGCCCGGTACGGCCACGTCGCCGGATCGGTGCGCACAGGGCCGCCCGGTGCAGATCTACGAAGGGTGCTGTCTCATGTCGGTCCGTCGCGTCGCTCTCCTGACCGCGGGTGGCTTCGCTCCGTGCCTGTCCTCCGCTGTCGGAGGCCTCATCGAGCGCTACACCGAGATCGCGCCGGAGGTCGAGATCATCGCCTACCAGCACGGCTACCACGGTCTCCTGACGGGCAACACCCTGGTCGTCGACGACGAGACCCGCGCCAAGGCCGGGATCCTGCACCGGTTCGGCGGCTCGCCGATCGGCAACTCGCGCGTCAAGCTGACCAACGCGGCGGACCTCGTCCGGCGCGGCCTCGTCGAGGACGGGCAGGACCCGCTGAAGGTCGCGGCCGACCGTCTCAAGGCCGACGGCGTCGACGTCCTGCACACCATCGGCGGTGACGACACGAACACCACGGCGGCGGACCTCGCCGCGTACCTGCACGAGAACGGCTACGAGCTGACCGTGGTCGGCCTGCCCAAGACGATCGACAACGACGTCGTGCCGATCAAGCAGTCGCTCGGTGCCTGGACCGCCGCCGAGGAGGCGGCCGGGTTCGCCCGCAACGTCATCGGCGAGCACCGCTCGGGCCCGCGCATGCTCATCGTGCACGAGGTCATGGGGCGGCACTGCGGCTGGCTGACCGCCGCCGCGGCCGCGGAGTACCGCAGGTGGCTGGACACCCAGGAGTGGGTGCCCGGCATCGGCCTGACGCGCGAGCGCTGGGACATCCACGCCGTCTTCCTCCCGGAGCTGACGCTCGACATCGAGGCCGAGGCGCAGCGGCTGCGGGGCGTCATGGACGAGGTCGGCAACGTCAACATCTTCCTGTCCGAGGGCGCCGGCATGCACGAGATCGTCGAGCAGCTCGAGTCCTCCGGCGAGGAGGTCCCGAGGGACCCGTTCGGCCACGTCCGCCTGGACACCATCAACCCCGGGCAGTGGTTCGCCAAGCAGTTCGCCGAGAAGCTGGGCGCGGAGAAGGTCATGGTGCAGAAGAGCGGCTACTACTCGCGGGCCGCCGCCGCGAACGCCGAGGACCTGCGCCTGATCAAGTCGATGACCGACCTCGCGGTGGAGTGTGCGCTGCGCGGCGAGTCCGGCGTCATCGGCCACGACGAGGAGGACGGCGACCGCCTGAAGGCGATCGCGTTCCCGCGGATCGCCGGCGGCAAGGCGTTCGACGTCTCGCAGGACTGGTTCGGCGCGCTGCTGGACGGGATCGGCCAGCGGCTCGTCCCGGTGACGTCATGATCTTCCCGCAGGCGGACGTCGCCGACGTCGTGCCGGACCCCTCGGTCCTGGCCGGGCTGGACCACTGGCGCACGCTGCCGGTCGCGCAGCAGCCGACCTGGCCCGACCCCGAGCACGTCGCGCAGGTCGGGGAGCGCCTGACCGCGCTGCCGCCGCTCGTGTTCGCGGGTGAGGCCGACGTCCTCAAGAGCCGGCTCGCGGCCGCCGCGCGGGGGGAGGCGTTCCTGCTCCAGGGCGGTGACTGCGCGGAGACCTTCGCCGAGGCCACGGCGGACAACATCCGCAACAAGATCAAGACGATCCTGCAGATGGCCGTCGTCCTGACGTACGGCGCCAGCCTGCCGGTGATCAAGATGGGGCGGATGGCCGGGCAGTACGCCAAGCCGCGCAGCGCGAACTCCGAGACGCGCGACGACGTCACGCTGCCGGCCTACCGCGGGGACATCATCAACGGGCACGCCTTCACGCCCGAGGCGCGCGTGCCGGATCCCGAGCGACTGCTGCAGGCGTACCACACGAGCGCCGCGACGCTGAACCTGCTGCGCGCCTTCACGACCGGGGGGTTCGCCGACCTGCGCCGCGTGCACGAGTGGAACCGCGGCTTCATGGCCAACCCGGCGTACGCCCGCTACGAGGAGACCGCGGCGGAGATCGACCGCGCCATCCGGTTCATGGCGGCGTGCGGCGCGGACTTCGACGCGCTGCGCACGGTCGAGTTCTTCTCCAGCCACGAGGCGCTGCTCCTGGACTACGAGCGGCCGCTGACGCGGATCGACTCGCGGACCGGGCTGCCGTACGACTGCTCGGCCCACTTCCTGTGGATCGGGGAGCGCACCCGTCAGGTGGACGGTGCCCACGTCGACTTCCTGTCCCGGGTGCGCAACCCGGTCGGTGTCAAGCTGGGACCCACGACGACGCCCGACGACGCCTTGGGCCTGATGGACCGGCTGAACCCGGCCGGCGAGCCGGGACGGCTGACGTTCATCACCCGCATGGGCGCCGGCACCGTGCGCGACGCGCTGCCGTCCCTCGTGGAGAAGGTCACCGCGCACGGGTCGCCGGTCACCTGGGTGTGCGACCCGATGCACGGCAACACGATCACGTCCGCGAGCGGGTACAAGACCCGCCGGCTCAGCGACGTGCTCGACGAGGTCCGGGGCTTCTTCGAGGTGCACCGCGGGCTGGGCACGGTCCCGGGTGGCCTGCACATCGAGCTGACCGGCGACGACGTCACCGAGGTGCTCGGCGGCAGCGAGGAGATCGACGACGCCGGCCTGGCCCGGCGCTACGAGACCCTCGTGGACCCGCGCCTGAACCACCAGCAGTCGCTGGAGATGGCGTTCGGGGTCGTGCAGCTCATGCGCGGTCACTGACCGTCGGCACCTGACCGGCGGGCCGCCTCCTTCCCGGGGGTGGCCCGCCGTCGCGCGGTCCGGGCGGCCTAGACGACCGTGAGCCGGATGGTGGTGCCCCGCGGCACCCGGTCGCCGCCCTCGACGCTCTGCTGGCGGACCGTGCCGAAGAACCCGCCCAGGACGTTCTCCCGGCTGGGTACGAACCCGAGCGCGGTCAGCCGCTCGGCCGCGGCCGCGTACTGCTCGCCCACCACGTCCGGCACCTCGATGAGCTCGGGCCCGAGCGAGACGACCACCGTCACGACGTCGCCGCGCCGGCCGGCCGTGCCCTGCACCGGGCTCTGCTCGATCACCGACCCGGCCGGGACGGTGTCGCTGTAGGCCTCGGTCACCTCGACGGCGAGTCCCTCGGACTCGAGGTCCTCGGTCGCCTGATCCCGGGTGGCCCCGATGACCTGCGGGATGGTGACCGGCGCGGGCCCCCGCGACACCGTGAGCACCACCTCGTCGCCCTTGGGCAGCTCGGTCCCGCCCTCGGGGGAGACGGCCATCACGGCACCCTCGGGGACGTCGTCGTCGTAGACGGCCTGCGTCTCGCCCAGCACGAGCCCGGCGGTCTGCAGCGCCTCCTGCGCCGCCTCCGACGTGGCCCCGACCAGGTCCGCCGGCACGGTGGTCATCTCCGGGCCGCGGGACACGGTGATCTCGACCGTGCCGTCGCGGCGGACGGCCGCACCCGGGTCCGGAGCCGACGCGATGACCGTGCCGGCCGCCTCCTCGTCGAAGGCCTCCACGGCGTCGACCTCGAGGCCGGCCGCCGTGAGCTCCTCGGTCGCCGCCGCCTGCTCCTCGCCCACGACGTCGGGCACGGTGGTGAACGCACCAGGCCCGAGGGTGACGAACCACCAGCCACCGGCGGTCACGAGCGCGACCACGAGGGCGAGGACGAGCGCCCAGACCAGTCGCCGGCGGCGGCGGGCGGGAGCTGTCGCGCGGCGGTCGTCGGCGGCGCGCTCCTGCTCGGTGCGGACCCCGGCGCCGATGGGCAGCGCCACCGTCGAGCCGTGGTCGTCGACGTCGATCCGTGCCGTCGCCCCGGTGCGGGGACGACGGTCGTCCCCCGGTCCGGCCTGCTCGGCCGGCTGGGCCTCGGGATCGACGGTCGCCGGGTGCAGGGTGATGGTGGGGGCGACGTCGGCGCGCCGGCCCAAGGTCGCCTCGTCGAGCGAGGTGCGGGTGCGCCGGACCAGGGCGAGCGCCGCGCCCGCGTCGGCGGGCCGGTCGTCCGGCTCGCGTGCCGCGAGGGCGGCGACGAGCTCGTCGACCTCCTGCGGCAGCCAGTCCACCGCGCGCGACGGCGCGGGGATGTCGGAGTTGACGTGCTGGAACGCGACCTGGATCGGCGTCTCGCCGGTGAACGGCTGCCGGCCGGTGATCATCTCGTAGAGCAGGATGCCCGCCGCGTACACGTCGGTACGGGTGTCGGACAGCCCGCGGGAGACGAGCTCGGGCCCGAGGTACGCGACGGTCCCGAGCACGGTGCCGGTGGTCGTCGACGTCACCTCGGTGACCGCTCGAGCCAGGCCGAAGTCGGTGAGCTTGACCCGCCCGTCCGACGCGAGCAGCACGTTCTCGGGCTTGACGTCGCGGTGCACCAGCCCGGACCGGTGCGCCGCGGCGAGCGCGTCCAGGACGGACTCCAGCACCGCGAACGACTCCCCGACGGACAGCGAACCGCGCTCGCCCAGGTGCCGGCGCAGGTTCGTGCCGTCGACGTACTCCATCGTCAGGTAGCTCGTGTCGCCGTCGATGCCCTGGTCGTAGACGCCGACCAGCCCCGGGTGGGTCAGGCGTGCAGCCGCGCGTGCCTCCCGCCGGAACCGGGCCACGAAAGCCGTCCCGCTGGCTCCCTCGGCCAGGTGGGGATGCATGACCTTGAGCGCGACCTCGCGGTCCAGCCGCCGGTCGACGGCCAGGTAGACGGTGGCCATGCCGCCACGCGCGATGCGGGAGACGACCTCGTAGCGCCCGTCGACCAGGTGGCCGACCAGGGGATCGCTGATGGTGGTTCCCACGGGCGTCATCCTACGGGCGACCGTCCCGCGGACCCGTCACGGCGCGTCGGTCAGCGGAAGCGGCTCATGTGCGTCTGGACGCTCGCGACGTACCGACGGGTGTCGGCGAACATGCCGTTGCGCTTGACGGAGGACGCGCCCTGGTAGTAGCCGGCGATGGCCGACGGCAGGTCCGGGCTGATCCGCAGGAGCTGGCGCAGGATGGCCACGCCCGCGGTGACGTTGTCGTCCGGGTCGAGCAGGTTGAGCTGGCGACCCACGAGGTCGCTGGCCCACACGCCCGAGGACGGGATCACCTGCATCGTGCCGATCGCGTTGGCGGGTGAGACGGCGGTCTGGTTGAAGCCCGACTCCTGGAACGCGACCGCCTGCGCGAGCGCCGGGTCCACGCCCATCGCACGCGCCGTCTCGACGACCTTGGACTGCATGGCGGCCTTCGACGGCACGCCCATGGCCAGCAGGCTGGCCTTGTTGGCGTTCGCCGAGGCGACGACCGAGTCCGCGTAGGTCCGTCCGGCGAAGGTGTTGCCGACGAGCTGGGTGGCGGGCGCCGGAGCGGAGGCGGAGGCGGTCGCTCCCGGGACGGTGAGCCGCTGGCCGATGCGGATGGTGGCGCGGGCGTCCAGGCCGTTGGCGGCGACGACGGCGGCGACGGTGGTGCCGTGCTTGCGGGCGATGCCCGAGACGGTGTCACCCGGGACGACGGTGTAGCCGGCCGCCGCGGCCGGAGCCGGGGCTGCGGCCGGCGCGGGCGCGGCGGTGCCGGGGATGGTGAGCCGCTGGCCGATGCGGATGAGCGCCCGGGCGTCCAGGCCGTTGGCGGCGACGACGGCGGCGACGGTGGTGCCGTGCTTGCGGGCGATGCCCGAGACGGTGTCACCCGGGACCACGGTGTAGCCGGCTGCCGCTGCCGGGGCCGCTGTCGGGGCGGGGGCGGCGGTGCCGGCGGCGCCGGGGATGGTCAGCTGCTGGCCGATGCGAATGAGCGCCCGGGCGTCCAGGCCGTTGGCGGCGACGACGGCGGCCACGGTCGTGCCGTGCCGGTGCGCGATGGCCGAGACGGTGTCACCCGACCGGACGGTGTAGCCGACCGGTGCGGCGGCCGCGGGCGCCGCGGCGGCCGCCGACGGGATGGTCAGGGTCTGACCGATCCGGATCCCGGCACTGCTGGGCAGGTTGTTCGCCCGGGTGATCGCCCCGACCGAGCTGCCCGTGCGCAGGGCGATGTGCGACACCGTGTCGCCCGAGCGAACCGTGTACTGCTCGTCCGCGTGCGCGGTGCCGGCGCCGGTGACGGACGCGACCGCCAGCGCGAGCGTCGCACCGGTACCCGCCGTCACCCGCCGGCGGGCCGACCGCGAGAGGCCGCCGACATCCGTGGCGCTCGGCCGGTCGGCCGAGCGCGGGGTCGCGTCCTGGCGGGCGGTGGCGGGCTGCGTCATGTCGGTCCTCGCGTGTGAGTGATGAGAAAACTGGGGCAGCAGTGACTGCTGTGACTGCTGGGACTGCGCTGAACGTATCGGAGGCCCAGGCGGGTGGAAAGCAGAGCCGGCGAATTCCGACGGTGTGATTCACCCGGACGTCCGCAGCTCGCCGGTCGTGGACGCCCGGACGCCGGCCGGACGACCCGGGTACGGGGCCGGGCTGCGTACGCTGGCGCCGTGACGGACACCGCTGCTCTCGATGCCCTCGTCCCGGACTGGCTCACGCTCCCGGATGTCGCCGACCGGCTCGGGATCGACGTCGGCAAGGTGCGCCGGCTGCTCCAGGAGGGGCGGCTGGCCGCGGTCCGACGGGGCGACCCGCCGGTCCTGTCCGTGCCGGCCGACTTCCTCGTGCCGGTGCACCTGGCCAACCCCGCCGCTCCCGCTGCGGCGTCGACCGCCCCCGACTCCCCGCAGTGGGCCGTGCTCACGGCGCTGCGGGGGACGCTGACCGTGCTGGGCGACGCGGGCTTCGACGCCGCCGAGTCCGTCGAGTGGCTGTTCTCGCCCGACGACGTCCTGGGCCGCGCGCCGATGCAGGCTCTGCGCGCCGGCTCCAAGAGCGAGGTGCGCCGCCGCGCTCAGACCCTGGTCTGACGGCGCCCGGGCCCTCGCCCCGGCGGCCGGCCTCCCGTGCCCCGGTCCGGGGCGTCCGCGTCGCGCGCGCAGGTCCGGGCGACCGCCTCCCGCCGGGCGGTGCGTCGTGGCCCGGTCAGGCCGCGCGGTCGACCGCGGCGTGCGCGAGCTCGGTGATCATGGACTTGCCCGGCTCGGCGAGCGGAGCGCTCCGCAGTGCGCCGAACGCCGTGGCGGACAGGCTCGCGATCAGCGCCTCCACCGCATCGTCCGCACCCGTGCCCCGGATCACCCGCGCCACCTCGGCGACGTCGTCGTCGGACAGGTCACGCACGCCGAGCCGCGACCTGAGGGTGGCCCGCTGGCTGTCGTCCGCCGCCGCCATGGCCCGCGCCACCAGCACCGTCCGCTTGCCCTCCCGGACGTCGTCGCCTGCGGGCTTCCCCGTCGCCGCGGGGTCACCGAAGACGCCGAGCAGGTCGTCGCGCAGCTGGAACGCCTCGCCCAGCGGCAGGCCGAACGCGGTGCACGCGCGGCGGGCGGGCTCGTCCGCGCCGGCCAGCGCGGCACCCAGCACGACCGGGTGCTCGACGCTGTACCGGGCCGACTTCGCACGGATCACCTCGCGAGCACGGGTCTCGTCCGCCTCGGGGTCCAGACCCCACGGCAGGGCCTGGGCCAGCACGTCGAGGTACTGCCCGGCCGTCACCTCGGTGCGCATCAGGTCGAACACGTCCCGTGCCGCGGCGGCGATCGACGGGTCGAGCACAGCGGTCGCCCGGCTGAACTGCGACTCGCTCGCGACCAGCGTGAGGTCGCCGAGCAGGATCGCCGCGGCCTCGCCGAACCTCTCGTGGCTCCCCGACCAGCCCGACCGCTCGTGCAGGTCCGCGAAGCTGCGGTGCGCGGCGGGCAGGCCGCGCCGCGTGTCGGAGTCGTCCATGACGTCGTCGTGGAAGAGCGCGGCCGCCTGGAAGAGCTCGAGCGCCGCACCCACGCGCAGCACGGCGTCGGCCTCGGGGGTCCCCGGCCGGCCGCCGTGCGCACGGAAGGACCAGTAGCAGAACGCCGCACGCAGCCGCTTTCCACCCGTCAGCATCCGGGCGACGGCGTCGGTGAGCACGGCGCTGTCCGGGCCGAGCTCCGTCAGGACCGCCCGTTCGGCGGCGACGTACTCGGCCAGCAGGGCGTCGACGTGCGGTCGCACGCCCTCGACGTCGACCAGGGCGGCGGCGGTTCGGCTCACGCGGGGCAGCCTACGGGCGCTCCGGGGCCCCGAGCCGAGCCCACGCGCGACCCGACGCTGGCGCCCGCCCGCGCGGACACCCGGCGCGAGTGCCGACCCCAGGCATCGACACGGCGGTCGCGTCCACACGGCCCCCCCGTCGCCGGTCCGGCGAGCCGGCGGTGCCGGTTCGCTCGTGTCCATGGACGCCACCACGATCCGGGTCCGCGAGCCCCGCGAGCTGCTCGCCCTGCTGCCGTACCAGCTGGGCTTCCGGCCCGAGCGGAGCGCCGTCGCCGTGGCGCTCCGCCCACCGCGTGGTCGGGTCGGGCTCATCGCCCGGGTGGACCTCGCCGACCTCGCCGACGCGTGCCTGGGCCCCCAGCTCGCCCGGCGCCTGGTCACCCACCTGGTGGGTGACGGCGCGGCGCAGGCCGTGCTCGTGCTGTACGCCGACGTCGATCCGCGCGCCCTGCCGTCGCGGCCGTCCCTGCCGTCGCGGTCATCCCCGTCATCTCGTCCGGCCGAGCGCGGCGCGACGGGGGCGCCCGGGGACGCGGCGGGCGCGGCCGTCCCGGCCGGTGTGGTCCGGCCGGCGGGACCCGGGGGCACGCCGGACCCTGCCCCACAGGCGCTGGCTGCCGTCCGGACGTTTCGGCAGGCCGCCACGGCCTTCCTCGGCGACGTCGCGGTGTGGGTGGTCGCACCCACGGGCTACCTGTCGCTGGACTGCCTCGACGTCGACTGCTGCCCGCCCGGAGGGCGACCGCTGCGGGACCTGGAGTCGACGGAGGTGGGTGCGCACATGGTGCTCGCCGGTGCGATGGTCGCCGACTCCCGCGAGGCGCTCGTCCCGGACGTCCCGGCAGGTGCCGCCGCCCGGCGCAACGCCGCGCGGGCCGCGGCGCGTCGCACGGTCCGACGGGCCGTGGCGCAGGAGCAGGGGCCCGCGGCGCTCGGGCGGTGGCGGGCCGACGGTCTGCTGTCGTGGCGTCGTGAGCTGGAGGAGGTGCGGCGTGGAGGGCGCGGTCCGGGCGCCGCCGCGCTCGGGCGGCTGGCCGCGGACCTCGGCGACGTCCCGGTGCGCGACGCCGTCCTGCTGACGCTGGTGCCGGGCGCGGCCGATCTGCCGGAGCGATCGCTGCACCCGTCGGCGGTCGGCGCCGTGGGGTTCGGCACGGAGGTGGCGCGGGTGCTGGCGGCCGTGGTCAGCCCGCGCGACGGCGTGCCGCCCGATCCCGACGTGCACCTGCCCGCGACGCTGCTCCTGGAGCAGGTGGTCGGCCACTCGGCCGGGGCGGCCAGGGCCCCGGCGCTGACGCTCCTGGGCCTGCTGGCGTGGTGGGGCGGCGACGGTGCCCGGGCGGGTGTGCTGATCGACCGTGCGCTCGCCGCGGATCCCGGACACCGGCTCGCGCACCTGCTCGCCGAGGCTGTCGGCGCCGGCCTGGCACCGGGATGGGTACGCATGAGCGGCTGAGGCCGGACCGGCGCTGACGCCACCCATCGGCTCCGGTACGGTCGACCGACCGCGGCCCATCGGAGGGACGTGCGGGCGAGCGCAGCGGAGGACGCATGACCATCGTCGTCGGGTACCTGGCCACACGCGAAGGTCGAGCAGCGCTCGACGCGGCGATCGCCGAGGCGGGGCGTCGCTCCACCCGGCTGCTCGTGGTGCAGAGCGCGAAGCCGGCCCCGCCGTCGGAGCAGGCGACGGCCGACGCCGCACGTCAGCTCGAGGACCTGCGCCGCGAGCTGGACGCGACCGGTGTGCCGTACGACGTGCGTGAGTCGTCCGAGGGGCGCGACGTCGCCGAGGACCTCATCGGCGCCGCCGAGGAGAGCGACGGGACGCTGATCGTGATCGGGCTGCGCCGGCGCAGCCCGGTCGGCAAGCTCATCCTCGGGGTCAACGCCCAGCGGATCCTGCTCGACGCACCCTGTCCCGTGCTCGCGGTCAAGCCCGGGGGGAATGACGACGCGGAGCCGACGGTTAGGTCGTCGTAACCCGCCCGTCCGGGCGCCCAGCCCCCGATCGAGGCGCACGCGAGCCCGTCGTGAGGGGCCTCGGCCGGTACAATAGATGTGTACCCCCGGGGCTCGACGTCCGAGCCTGCGCTGCCGAAAGGTCGTTCGTGTCATCCCTCTCCCCGAATCCTGCACTACCGCGCGAGTTCGAGCACCCCGCACTCCAGGAGCTGGTGGTGCACGGACGTACGCACGGCACGGTGGACGCTGAGGCGTTCCGTGCTGCGTGCGAGTCCGCGGAGGTCAACGACGCCAAGCGGCTGAAGGTCGTCTACCGCGGCCTCGCGGCCGCCGGTGTCACCGTCGCGGAGCCGGTGACCGGCACGGTCAAGGTCGCTGCCGCCACCACCACCGCCCGCAAGGGCGCGAGCGCGACGGTCGACCCCGAGACGCCCGCCCCGGCGAAGCGCCGCACGCCGGCCAAGAAGGCCACCGCGGCCGAGGGCGACCCGGCCGACGCCAAGCCGGCGACCAAGCGTGCGAGCGCCGCCAAGACGACGGCAGCCAAGGCCAGCACCGCCAAGGCCTCCACCGCCAAGTCCGCCGCTGCCGCGAAGGCCGCGGCCGCCGATCCGGGCGCCGTGACCGACGCGCCGGACCCGGAGGACGTCGCCGTCGAGGACGTCGACGCCGCGGTGGTCGGCGACGACGCCGTGGTCGACGGTGCAGCCACCAAGCCGGGCGAGGAGACCGAGGAGGGTGTCGGCTTCGTCTACTCCGACGCCGACGACGACGACGCCCCGGCGCAGCAGGTCGTCACCGCCGGTGCCACCGCGGACCCGGTCAAGGACTACCTCAAGCAGATCGGCAAGGTCGCCCTCCTCAACGCCGAGCAGGAGGTCGAGCTCGCCAAGCGGATCGAGGCCGGCCTGTTCGCCGAGGAGCGGCTGAACTCCGGGACGAAGCTCGAGCCGAAGATGCGGCGCGAGCTGGAGTGGATCGCGGGCGACGGCCGTCGCGCCAAGAACCACCTGCTCGAGGCCAACCTGCGCCTGGTGGTGTCGCTGGCCAAGCGCTACACCGGTCGCGGCATGCTCTTCCTGGACCTGATCCAGGAGGGCAACCTCGGCCTGATCCGTGCGGTCGAGAAGTTCGACTACACCAAGGGCTACAAGTTCTCGACCTACGCGACGTGGTGGATCCGCCAGGCCATCACCCGCGCGATGGCGGACCAGGCGCGGACCATCCGCATCCCGGTGCACATGGTCGAGGTCATCAACAAGCTCGCCCGCGTCCAGCGGCAGATGCTCCAGGACCTGGGCCGCGAGCCCACGCCGGAGGAGCTCGCCAAGGAGCTCGACATGACCCCGGAGAAGGTCGTCGAGGTCCAGAAGTACGGTCGCGAGCCGATCTCCCTGCACACCCCTCTCGGCGAGGACGGCGACAGCGAGTTCGGTGACCTCATCGAGGACTCCGAGGCGGTCGTGCCTGCGGACGCGGTCAGCTTCACGCTGCTGCAGGAGCAGCTGCACCAGGTGCTCGACACCCTGTCCGAGCGCGAGGCCGGCGTCGTGTCCATGCGGTTCGGCCTGACCGACGGCCAGCCCAAGACGCTGGACGAGATCGGCAAGGTGTACGGGGTCACGCGCGAGCGGATCCGTCAGATCGAGTCCAAGACGATGTCCAAGCTGCGTCACCCCAGCCGTTCGCAGGTGCTGCGCGACTACCTCGACTGACGCCGAGCTCGAGCTGCACCGTGGGCCCTGTCCCGACCACCCGGTCGGGACGGGGCCCACGGTCGTCCCGGGCCTCGCGTCCCGGACGGGGGCGTCGTCCCGTGGCCCACCCGCCGCGGGGCCCGACGGGAACGGGGCCGGAACCGCCCGACGCCGTCAGGCGTGCGGGTGCGCGGACCGGCGGGTCACAGGTGCAGGGGGCGGCGGGCCCGCACCCGCCACGCCGGCTGGTGCCGGACGTCACGCGCCCGCACGAAGCGCAGGTCACCCGGGCGGGTGCTGTCCGCCGGCCGCTGCACCTCGTACTCGACCTCGAGCACCGCGTGCCCGACGTCGACCAGGGCGACCTTGACCGGACGACCTCGGCGCGGCAGTCGCCGCCAGCGGAAGGATCGTCCTTCGAGCGGGCCATCCACGCACACGTAGGTCGACACGGTGACGTCCTCTCCGACCGGTCCCGGCACACCGGGCTCGCGGCCACTATCACGGCGAGGCGTGAACGTGTGGTGACGACGGCCGATCACCCGGGTGAAGTTCTGCCTGAGCGTACCGGGAGGTCGCAGGACCGGCTCGTCGAGAGGGGGCCGTCACCCGTCCGTGGACGCGTGCCGTCGCCGCCTGGTCCGGTGGCCGCCCCGGCTCGAGGGATCGGGTCGACGGCCCGGCGTCGTCCGCGGCGTCGACGTGCCGCCGGCACCGGGGGCGCGCCCGGTTGCACCCACCGGGGGTGCAAGCGGGTGAAAACCGGGCACCACCGGCGGACTTGCCCGATTCGTGCGATACGTTCTGGGTCGTCAGCGAGAAGGGCAAACCCGTCGAGAGGCGGGGACGCAAAGCCACGGGACCCCCGAGGGGTCAGCCGGGTCACCGAACGACAGGAGCGACAGATGTCCGACTACACCACCCCCTCCCGCGCGGGCATGACCGGCGACGGCGTGCCGTCCTCGGAGCAGGGCCCCCACCTGACGCTGTCGCCGACGGGGCCGCAGCGACCGGAGGCCGGGTCCGCGCTGGAGCGGCTCCTGCGCCGCCAGACCATCACGACCGGAGCCACCCTGCTCGGCTTCGTCCCGGCCCAGGTGCGCTGACCGCGCGTCCCCCCGGGATCGCGGGGGCGAGGAGCAACCCGGACCGCAGCACGACGAAGGGCCCGACCGGATGGTCGGGCCCTTCGTCGCGGGGGTCGCGGGTCGCAGGGGACCCGCTGCCCGGTCCGGCTCAGCGGACCGCCGCGGCGCCGGCGCCGTGCTCGGCGAGGAGGCGGTCGGTCTCGTCCTGGACGTGGGTCGCCAGGGCGGTGAACTTCGGGGCGTGCTCTCGGGCGTGGTGGGCGCAGAACAGGAGCTCGCCGCTCGGCATCACCACACGGACATAGGCCTGGGCGTTGCAACGGTCGCAACGGTCTGCCGCGGTCAGGGGTTCGGTCGTCGTTGCTGTCACGAGAACATGTAACCATCCGACCGCAGGATGCATGCCGTCGGGGAACCGCAATTCGCTCACCGCGAAGCCGGGACCACCCGACCGGCGGTGTGGACCCCGACCGGGGCGTCGGCACCACCGCCGGCGCCGCGGTCCGCACCACGGCCGGCACCCGGCCGCACCGCGGCGCGGAGACCGCGCCGACACGCCTGCGCGCGCCGCCCGGGCGGGCTCGACGGCATGGCGCCGCGGGGGGCGGCGGTGCAACGACTAGGCTCGGACCTCGTGTCGACCGCTTCCGCTGAGTCCAGCTACACCGCCCGGCACCTGTCGGTGCTCGAGGGCCTGGAGGCGGTGCGCAAGCGCCCCGGGATGTACATCGGCTCGACCGACTCCCGGGGCCTCATGCACTGTCTGTGGGAGATCATCGACAACTCCGTCGACGAGGCGCTGGCCGGGCACTGCTCGATCATCGACGTGATCCTGCACGAGGACCAGTCCGTGGAGGTGCGTGACGACGGGCGTGGCATCCCGGTCGACGCGGAGCCCAAGACCGGGCTCAGCGGCGTCGAGGTCGTCTTCACCAAGCTGCACGCGGGCGGCAAGTTCGGCGGTGGCTCGTACGCGGCCTCGGGCGGCCTGCACGGGGTCGGGTCGAGCGTCGTCAACGCGCTCTCCGCGCGCCTGGACGTCGAGGTGGACCGCGGCGGCCGGACGCACCGCATGACGTTCCACCAGGGCGAGCCCGGCGTGTTCGACGACGGCGTCGCCGGCCCGCGCCCGGACGCGCCGTTCCGGCCGTTCGTCGACAACTCCGAGCTCGCCGTCGTCGGCAAGGTCCCGAGGGGGCGCACGGGGACGCGGGTGCGCTACTGGGCCGACCGGCAGGTCTTCCCGAAGACCGCCGTCTTCTCCTACGACGAGCTCGTCACCCGGATCCGGCAGACCACCTTCCTGGTGCCGGGCCTCGCGATCACCGTGCGCGACGAGCGCCGCCTGCCCGGCACGCCCGGTGCAGACGGACCGCACGAGGAGTCCTTCGTCCACCACGGCGGCACGCGCGACTTCGTGGAGTTCCTCGCGCCGGACGCCCCGGTCACCGACACCTGGCACCTGACCGGCTCGGGCAGCTTCACCGAGACGGTGCCCGTGCTCGACTCCCGCGGTCACCTCAGCCCGCAGGAGGTCACCCGCGACTGCGAGGTCGACATCGCCCTGCGGTGGGGGACCGGCTACGAGACCGAGGTGCGCAGCTTCGTCAACGTCATCGCGACGCCGAAGGGCGGCGCCCACCTGGCGGGCTTCGAGACCGGGCTGCTGCGCACCGTCCGCAAGGCGGTCGATGCGAACGCGCGCCGGCTCAAGGTGTCCACCAAGGACAACGAGCGCATCGAGAAGGACGACGTGCTCGCCGGGCTGACCGCCGTGCTGACGGTCCGGCTCGCCGAGCCGCAGTTCGAGGGCCAGACCAAGGAGGTGCTGGGCACCGCGCCGGTGCGCGGCATCGTGGCCAAGGTCGTCGACACCGAGCTCGGGGCGCTGCTCACCTCCACGAAGCGGGACGAGAAGGCGCAGGCGAGCCTGCTGCTGGACAAGGTCGTCGCCGAGATGCGCGCCCGGATGAGCGCACGCAAGCAGAAGGAGATCTCGCGCCGCAAGAACGCGCTTGAGAGCTCGTCCCTGCCGGCCAAGCTCGCGGACTGCCGCAGCGACGACGTCGACCGCTCCGAGCTGTTCATCGTCGAGGGGGACAGCGCGCTGGGGACGGCGAAGCTCGCGCGCAGCTCGGACTTCCAGGCGCTGCTGCCGATCCGCGGCAAGATCCTCAACGTCCAGAAGGCGTCGATCACGGACATGCTCAAGAACGCCGAGTGCGCCGCGATCATCCAGGTGATCGGGGCCGGCTCCGGTCGCTCGTTCGAGCTCGACGCCGCGCGCTACGGCAAGATCGTGCTGATGACCGACGCCGACGTCGACGGCGCCCACATCCGCACCCTGCTGCTGACGCTCTTCTTCCGGTACATGCGCCCGCTCATCGATGCCGGCCGGGTGTACGCGGCGGTGCCGCCGCTGCACCGGGTGGAGGTGATCGGCGCCGGCTCGCGCAAGAACGAGTACATCTACACGTACTCCGAGGCGGAGCTCGTCGCGACGCTCAAGCGGCTGGACCGGGCCGGCAAGCGCTACAAGGAGGACATCCAGCGCTACAAGGGCCTGGGGGAGATGGACGCCGACCAGCTCGCGGAGACCACGATGGACCCGCGGCACCGGACCCTGCGCCGCGTCCGGATGGAGCACGCCGAGGCCGCCGAGCGGGTGTTCGAGCTGCTGATGGGCACCGACGTCGCACCGCGCAAGGACTTCATCGTCGCCGGGGCGCACCACGTCGACTCGAGCCGCATCGACGTCTGACCCGCCATATCCGGTCGCGGCGCCCGCGACCGGGTCGATAGCGTGCAGCGCATGACCGACACCTCGACCCAGCCTTCGCCTGCGCCGACGCTGCGCCCGATCGCCGAGCGGGCCCAGCCGCCCGCCACCCTCAGCGAGCCGCCCCAGGCGCTCGGGCTGCGGTGGCGCCCGCTCGAGCGCGCCGACGCCGGCGAGCTGCACGGGCTCGTCGCCGCGATCGAGGACGCCGACCAGCCGCCCACCCGCACGGACGTCGACGAGGTCGCCGAGAAGTTCGACGGCGACTGGAAGGACATGGCCCGCGACTCCCTCGCCGGGTGGGACGCCGACGGCGTCCTGCGCGCCTACGGGACCGCCGAGGTGCGACCGGGCGACTCCAGGACGGTGCGCGCATTCCTCGACGGCGGCGTGCACCCGCAGTGGCGCGGCCGGGGCATCGGTCGTGCGCTGTTCGCCTGGCAGCTCGGCCGGGGCCGGCAGAAGCTCGCCGAGTCCGGCAAGGAGCTGCCCGCCCGGCTGGCCGCGTACGCCGAGGAGGACGCGGCCGGGACCCGCCGGCTCCTGGCCGCGGCGGGTCTCGAGCCGCGCCGGTACTACCGGACGATGCGCCGGGACCTGGCCGGCGAGCTGCCCGTCGTGGAGCTCGACGCCGGCCTGCGGGTCGTGCCGTGGTCGCCGGAGCTCGACGAGGCGGTCCGGTTCGCGCACAACGACGCGTTCCGCGACCACTGGGGCAGCGAGCCGGCGACCGCGGAGAGCTGGAGCACGGGCCGGTCCAAGTTCGCCCCGGAGTGGAGCTTCCTCGTGCTCGACGAGGCCGCCGAGCCCGTCGACGGCGCCCCGGTCGTCGCCGCGTACGCGATGACGGGCCGGTACGAGCAGGACTGGGCGGTGGCGGGCTACACGAGCGGGTACACCGAGATCCTCGGGGTGCGCCGGGCCTACCGCGGCCGGCGGCTCGCCCCCGCGCTGCTCGCCGCGTCGATGGCGGCGTTCCGCGCAGACGGGATCCAGTACGCCGAGCTCGACGTCGACACCGAGAACCCGTCCGGTGCCCACGGCCTGTACGAGCGCCTGGGGTACGAGGTGCGGCACGGCTCGGTGATGTACTCCATCGAGCTCTGAGAGACCCCGGCGACCGAGCGCGCCCGCCGAGCGCACCGGCGCCCGGGGCGTGTCGGCCGGCCGCCCCCGGGCCCGGGGGCGGCCGGCCGCGTGTGCGGTGCGCGATGCGGGGGCCTGTGCGGGCGCTCAGCCCACCGCGTGCACGGGGGCCGGCAGCACGACGCCGGACCCGTCGCGGCGCCGGTCCACCGGGGGCAGCTCGACCGGCTGCCCCGCCGAGCCGGTGGCCCGCGGCGGGGTCGGACCGACCCACGCCAGCACGAGCGAGTCCTCGCCCTTGAGGAAGCGGTGCGCGCGGACGCCGCCGGTCGCCCGCCCCTTGCCGGGGTACAGCCCGAACGGTGTGGTCTTGGCGCTGCCCACCTCCGTGCCGGGCAGTGCCGCGGACGAGCCCGCGATCGTCACCACCGCGAGACCGCCGTCGTCGTCGGCGGCGTCGTCGGTGGCGGAGGTCGGGGGGGAGACGACACCGAAGAACACCACGCGCTGCCCCGGCGTGAGCTTCATCCCGGCCATGCCACCCGCCGACCGGCCCTGCGGGCGGACCGCGGAGGCGGCGAAGTGCAGCAGCGACGCGTCCGAGCTCACCAGCACGAGCTCGTCGCCGTCCGCGGCGGGGGCGGCGCCGACCACCTCGTCGCCGTCCTTGAGCGCGATGACGTCCCACGACTCGCGGGCCGGCACGTCGCCGGGGGCCACGCGCTTGACGACGCCGGCCGCCGTCCCCAGGGCCAGGGTCGCGGCGCCGGGGTCGAGCGAGGCCAGCGAGACGAGGGTCTCGCCGGCGGCCAGCGCGACGAGCTCGCCGACCGGGACGCCCCCGGACAGGCTGGGCGCGCCCTCGGTCGGCGGCAGGGACGGCAGGTCCAGCACCGGCACGCGCACGAGCCGGCCGCGGTTGGTGACCGCCGCCACCTCGCCGCGGGCGGTGGCGGGGACGGCGGCGCGCAGCACGTCGTGGCGGTGCCGGGCGCCCGCGCGGGACGGGCGCGCGTCGTCGGTGGTGCGGGCCAGCAGCCCGGTCGCCGAGAGCAGGACCCAGCACGCGGTGTCCTCGATCTCCAGCGGGGCCGCCGTCCGGCGGGTGACGGCGGCCTCGCCGCCGGCGGAGTCCAGCAGGATGGTGCGGCGGGGGGTCCCGTGGGCGCGGGCGACCTCGGCCATCTCGTCGGAGACGACGTCGCGCAGCCGGGCCTCGTCGTCCAGGATCGCGCGCAGCGCGGCGATCTCCTCGAGCAGCCCGGCCTGCTCTCTCTCGAGCTCGATCCGGGAGAACCGGGTCAGCCGACGCAGCCGCAGCTCGAGGATGTACTCGGCCTGCGGGTCGGTCAGGTCGAAGACGTCCCGCAGCCGGGCCTTGGCGACCTCGGCGTCGTCCGACGTCCGGATCACCTGGATCACCTCGTCGATGTCGGTGATCGCGACGAGCAGACCCTCGACCAGGTGCAGACGGTCGGTCCGCTTGGCCAGCCGGAACCGGCTGCGGCGCCGCACGACGTCGACCCGGTGGTCCACCCACACCCGCAGCAGCTCGACCAGGCCCAGGGTGCGCGGCTGGCCGTCGACGAGCGCGACGTTGTTGATGTTGAACGACTCCTCCAGCGGCGTGTACCGGTACAGCTGCTCGAGCACCGCCTCGGGGTTGAAGCCCGTCTTGATCTCGATCACCAGCCGCAGGCCGTTGGTGCGGTCGGTCAGGTCCATCACGTCGCTGATCCCGGCCAGCTTCTTGGCCTGCACGCCCTCCTTGATCTTCTCGATCACCTTCTCCGGGCCGACCATGTAGGGCAGCTCGCTGACGACGATGCCCTTGCGCTTGGCGGTGACGCTCTCGATCCGCGTCGTCGCCCGGGTCCGGAACGCGCCGCGGCCGGTGCGGTAGGCGTCCCGGACGCCGTCGAGCCCGACGATCTTGCCGCCGGTCGGCAGGTCCGGCCCGGGCACCAGGCGCATCAGGTCCTCGAGCGTCGCGTCCGGGTGGGTGACCAGGTGGCGGGCGGCGGCGATCACCTCGACCAGGTTGTGCGGGGCCATGTTCGTGGCCATGCCGACGGCGATCCCGGACGCGCCGTTGACCAGCAGGTTCGGCAGGGCCGCGGGCAGGACGTCGGGCTGGGTCAGCTTGTTGTCGTAGTTCGGCACGAAGTCGACGACGTCCTCGTCCAGGCCCGCCGTCATGACCAGCGCCGCCGGCGCCATCCGGGCCTCGGTGTACCGGGAGGCCGCCGGGCCGTCGTCGAGCGAGCCGAAGTTGCCGTGGCCGTCCACGAGCGGCACCCGCAGCGCCCACGACTGCGCCAGCCGCACCAGGGCGTCGTAGATCGACGCGTCGCCGTGCGGGTGCAGCTTGCCCATCACCTCGCCGACCACGCGCGCGGACTTCACGTGCGCGCGGTCCGGACGCAGCCCCATGTCCGCCATCTGGTACACGATGCGTCGCTGGACCGGCTTGAGCCCGTCGCGCGCGTCCGGCAGGGCCCGGGTGTAGATGACCGAGTACGCGTACTCGAGGAACGACCCGCGCATCTCCTCCGAGACGTCGATGTCGACGATGTGCTCGGCGAAGTCCTCTCCGGCCGGGGGCGGGGTGGCCGTGCGTCGCGCCATGGGTGGGGCAGCCTCTCGGTGGTGCGGTGTGCGCCCCGGGGGCCGACGGCGGTCGGGTGGGGCGGTGCGTGCGGTCGGCCGCGTGGGCGTGCGGGCACGCCGGGCGGCGGCCCTATTGTCCCGCCTGCGCGCGCCGGTCCGGCACCCGGCGCGCCCGGCGCACCCCCTAGCCTGGGGCCCATGGCCGGACCGACCGATCCTCGCCCGCAGTCCGACGCCCCCTACCCCGAAGGCTGGGAGGCCGACGTCGTCCTGCGGGACGGCGAGACGACGCACATCCGGCCGATCACCCCGGCCGACGCGCCCGCGCTGCAGGCTTTCCACGTCGCGCAGTCCGAGCGGTCGACGTACATGCGGTTCTTCGCCGCCCTGGAGCGGCTGCCCGAGCGGGACCTGGCCCGGTTCACCACCGTCGACCACGTCGACCGGGTGGCGCTGATCGCCGTGCGCGCCGTGCCGCCGCAGGAGCCGGGGGAGACCGCCGCGGCCGACGCCGCGACGGAGCAGATCATCGGGGTCGCGCGGTTCGACCGGATCACCACCGACGAGGCGGAGGTGGCGTTCAACATCGCCGACGCCCACCACGGCCGCGGACTGGGGTCGGTGCTGCTCGAGCACCTCGCGGCGGCGGCCCGCGAGGTCGGCGTCCGACGCTTCACCGCCGAGGTGCTGCCCCAGAACGGCCGGATGATCGCGGTGTTCCGCGAGGCCGGCTACGAGGTGTCCCAGACCGTGGACGACGGCGTCGTGACGGTGGTCTTCGACATCGACCCGACCGACAAGTCGCTCGCGGTGACCGCCGACCGCGAGCACCGCGCCGAGGCTCGCAGCGTCCAGCGGCTGCTCGGGGCGCGCTCGGTCCTCCTGGTCGGTGCCGCACGGGCCCCGCACGGCTCGGTGCTCGACCTGCTGGTGCGGCGCGCGTTCGCGGCGCTGGCCGGCAGCAGCACCCGCGCGCTGCACGTGGTGGGACTGCCGGAGACCACCGGGCACGACGGGCTGCCGCTGCAGACGTGGTGGTCCGGGCCCGGCAGTGCCGACGGCGAGGCGACCCTCGTCGAGTACTGGGACCGGCTCGCGGACGTCCCCGGCCCGGTCGAGCTCGCGGTCGTCGCGCTGCCGCCGGCCGACGTCGTGTCGGTCGTGCGCCGGCTCGGGCCGCTCGGCGTGCGCAGCGTGGTGATGCTCTCCACCGGGTTCGCCGAGACCGGCGAGGCGGGGCTCGCGCTGCAGCGCGAGCTCGTCCGGTCCGCGCACGCGGCCGGGATGCGGCTCGTGGGCCCGGCGTCGTACGGCTTCTTCGACGCCGCGGCCGGCCCGCCGATGAACGCCTCGCTCGCCGAGGAGCTGCCGCGCCCCGGCGTGCTGGGGCTGTTCTGCCAGTCCGCGCCGATGGCGGTGCCGATCCTGGCCTCGGTCACGAACCGGGCCCTCGGCGTGTCCTCGTTCGTCTCGGCCGGCCACCGCGCCGACGTGTCGGGCAACGACCTCATGCAGTTCTGGGAGGAGGACCCGGCCACCGAGGTCGTGGGCCTGTACCTGGAGTCCATCGGCAACCCCCGCAAGTTCTCCCGCATCGCCCGCCGGCTCTCGGCGGTCAAGCCGGTCGTCGTGGTGACCGCGGGGCAGTCGGGCCCCGTCGTGCCGCCGGGCCACGCGGTGCGACCCACCCGCTCCTCGCGCCGCACCGTCGAGGAGGTGCTGCGCCAGTCGGGCGTGGTGCGGGCCGCCAACACCCACGCGATGCTCGACATCGCCCAGCTGTTCGCCAGCCAGCCGCTGCCGCGCGGGCGCCGGGTCGGGATCGTGGCCGGCTCCTCGTCGACGGCGGCGATCGCGACCGAGGCGGCCGCCGCGGCCAAGCTGGAGACGACGGGCCGTGTGGTCACCTTCGACGAGGACACGACCGACGAGGCGCTCGGCGCGGCCCTGCGCGCGCTGTACGCGGACGGCGAGTGCGACGTGGTGATCGCGGTGCACGTGCCGACGGTCGGCGGCGCCTCGACCCGGCTGGCGCGCGCGGTCGCCGAGGCGGCCGCCGGGTCCGGCGCGACGACCGTCGCCTGCGTGCTGGGCCTGCACGGACTCACCGACACCCTGACCGCCACCGACGGCGACGGGCGGGCGTGGACGGTCCCGGCCTACTCCACCCCCGAGGGCGCCGTGGCCGCACTAGGCGCGGTGGTCGGGTACGCGGCCTGGCAGCAGAAGGACCACGGGCAGCCCGTGGTCCCCTCGGGGATCGACCGCAACCGTGCGCGCCGGGTGATCCGGGCGCACCTCGACGCGGCGGGCGGCGACGGTCCGGTCCGGCTGTCCCGGGCCGAGGCCGCCCAGCTCCTGGGGCTGTACGGGATCGAGCTGTGGCCGGCGCGCACGGTGACCGGGCCGGACGAGGCGGTCGCCGCGGCGCAGGAGCTCGGCTGGCCGGTGGCCCTCAAGAGCACGGCGTCGCGGCTGCGCCACCGCGCGGACCTCGGCGGGGTGCGGCTGGACATCGACACGCCCGAGGGCCTGCGCGGTGACGTCCAGCAGCTCCAGGAGCGCGCGGCCCACCTGGGTGCGCACTACGCACCGCTGGAGGTGCAGCGGATGGCGCCGGCCGGGGTGGCCTGCGTCGTCCGCTCGACCGAGGACCCCCTGTTCGGGCCCGTGGTGTCGTTCGGGCTCGCCGGGGACGCGAGCGAGCTGCTCGGGGACATCTCCCAGGCCATCCCGCCGCTGACCGACGTCGACGTCGCCGAGCTCGTGCGGTCGGTGCGCGCCGCGCCGCGGCTGTTCGGCTACCGCGGGCTGCCGCCGGCCGACGTCACCGCGCTCGAGGACGTGATCGCCCGCGTGTCGGTGCTCGCGGCCGACCACCCCGAGGTGCGGACGCTCGAGCTGCACCCGGTCGTCGTCGCCGAGAGCGGGGCGGCCGTGCTCTCCGCCCGGGTCGAGCTCGCGGTCGCGAGCCGGACCGACACGTCACGACGCTCGCTGCCGGCGTGACCTGCGTGGGTACGCGTCGGTGCGCACCGGATGGAAAGATGGCGCGGTGACCGGAGCAACCACCGACCTGCAAGCCGACCTCCACCGCGCCGGGTACTACCCCGAGCTCGTCGCCGACGTCCTGGACGTCGCGCTCGCGGACGAGCCGGTCCTCGCCCACCTGGTGCACCCGGAGACCACCTTCGACGCCAACGAGGTGCGGCGCCACGTCACCGTGCTCGTGCTCACGGGCACCCGGCTCGTGGTCGCCCACGTCGACGACCACCCGGCCGACAGCGAGCACCCCGCCACCAGCGCGTCGGCCACCACCGAGTCCGTGCCGCTGTCGGAGCTGCGGTCGGTCGCGCTCACCCACGTCATCACCAACCCCGAGCAGCACATCGCCGGCGTGGTCGCCGCCGAGCTCACGCTCGCGGTCGGCTGGGGTGCGGTGTCCCGCATCGACCTGGAGCCGGCGAGCTGCCCGGACCCGTCCTGCGAGGCCGACCACGGGCTCACCGGCACCATGACGCCGGACGACATCGTGGTCCGGATCAGCTCGGGCGCGGAGGGCCCGGGGGCGGTGCGTGCCGCGGCGGAGTTCGCCCGCCGGCTCTCGGCCGCCAGCGCGCGCACCCGATGACGGCCCCGGCCGCCGGCACCACGCTGGTGCCGGGCTTCCGTGAGGCCGGCCTCGTCGCCCCCCGGTACACGGGCGAGAGCCTGGGTGCGGTGCTGCCCGCGGTCGCCGACGCGGTCGGCGTGCCGCTCGGCGACGGGCTCTCCGCGCGGTCCAGGGCGGACCTCGGGCTGCCCCGGGTGGACCGGGTCTGCCTCGTGCTGGTCGACGGGCTGGGGTGGGAGAACCTGTCCGAGCGGGCCGGTCACGCCCCGTTCCTGCGCTCGCTGCTCGCCGACGGGCGGCGGCTCGTCACGGGGTACCCCTCGACCACCGCCGCGTCCCTCGGGCTGCTCGGCACGGGCCGCGGACCGGGGCGCACCGGGATGGTGGGCTACACCGCGCGCCACCCGGGGACCGGGGCGCTGGCGAACCTCGTGTCGTGGACGGACGTCGGCCCCGCCCGGCAGTGGCAGCGCGAGCCGACCGTCTTCGAGCAGGTCGACGCCGGCGGCGTCCCCGTCACGACCGTCGGGCCCGCCCGCTTCGCAGGGTCGGGGCTCACCGAGGCCGTCCTGCGCGGTGGCGCGTACCAGCGTGCGGAGAGCCTGGCCGACCGGGTCGACGCCGCCGTGTACGCCCTGATGGGACCGGCGCTCGTCTACCTGTACTGGGGCGACGTCGACAAGACCGGCCACCACCACGGGGTCGGGTCGTGGCAGTGGGGCGAGGCGCTGGCCGAGCTGGACCGTGAGCTCGCTCGGCTCGCCCGGATGCTGCCGCCGGGCACCCTGCTGGCCGTGACGGCCGACCACGGGATGGTGGACGTCGACCTGTCGAGCCGGTGGGACGTCGCCACCACCCCCGCGCTCGCCGAGGACGTCGAGCTGGTCGCGGGCGAGCCGCGCGCGCTGCACGTCCACACCCGCGGCACCGGTGCGGAGCACGTCGAGGCGGTCGCCGCCCGGTGGCGTGCCACGCTCGGACCCGCGGCCGTGGTGGCGACCCGCGACGAGGCGATCGCCGCGGGGTGGTTCGGACCGATCGCCGACCACGTGCGGCCCGTGCTGGGCGACGTCGTCGTGGCGACGACGGGACGCAGCACCGTGGTGGACTCGCGGACCCAGAGCGCCGCGTCGCTGGACCTGATCGGCGTGCACGGGTCCTTCACCCCGGCCGAGATGACCGTGCCCCTGCTGACCGTGCACAGCCGCTAGGGGGCCGGGGTGGCCGAGCTGGCGTTCTTCTCCGGGACCATGGACTGCGGCAAGTCCACGCTCGCGCTCCAGATGGACCACAACCACGCCGCGCGCGGTCGTGGTGGCGTGATCTTCACCCGCGACGACCGGGCCGGCACCGACGTGCTGTCGTCCCGGCTGGGCCTGCAGACCCGTGCCCACGAGGTCCACGACACGACCGACTTCTGGCACGAGGTGGTCGAGCGGCGCATGCGCGGCGAGCGGGTGGACTACGTCATCTGCGACGAGGCGCAGTTCTACACGCCCGCGCAGGTCGAGCAGCTCGCCCGGCTGGTCGACGAGATGGGGGTGGACGTCTTCGCGTTCGGCATCACCGCGGACTTCCGCACCCGGCTGTTCCCGGGCTCGCAGCGGCTGATCGAGCTGGCCGACCGGGTGGAGGTGCTCCAGGTCCAGGCGCTGTGCTGGTGCGGGGCCCGGGCGACGCACAACGCGCGCACCGTCCGCGGGATCATGGTGGTGGAGGGCGAGCAGGTCGTCGTCGGCGACACCGCCCCGCACGACGACGACGTCGCCTACGAGGTGCTGTGCCGCCGGCACCACCTGCGCCGGATGACGGCGGCCGCCGCCCGGTCCGCCTCGCCGTCGCCGGACACCCTCACGCTCGACGTCTGAGCACGGCCCGACCGGGCCGTCCGGCCGGTGGCCTCAGGGGCCGGTCACTCCGGCTTCGCGCCGAACACGATCTCGTCCCAGCTCGGCACGCTCGCGCGGCCCCGGCGCCCGCGCGGCCGCTCGGCGAGCGGCGGCGGGGTGTCGTCGTCGGGCAGCGGCTCGTCGGGCTCGAGCGCGACCGGGGTCGGCGGCTCGGGCAGCCGTCGCGGTCCGGTCGGCTGCGGCAGCACGGTGTCGTCGGTCGCGGCGCCCGGGTTGGAGTGCGCCGGGTGCGCCGCGGGCGGCTCGTCCATCCCGGAGAAGTCGAACGCGTGCTGCGGCCCGAAGCCCTCGAACTCCTCGAGGTCGCCCTCGTCGAGCTGCTGGCGGATGCCCCGCTTGGTGCGCAGGTCGTCGAGCAGGGCCGCGGTGGCCTCCGCGGGGTCCGGCTCGGGCTCGGGCTCCGGCTCCAGGACGAAGCCGTCGTCCAGCGGGGTCAGCGGGCGCACGGCGCCGTCCGCCCCGACGTCGAAGACGACGTCGCGGACCGAGGCCAGGTGCCGGCGGGGGATGACCTCGTCGGCGATCTCCGTCTCGGACAGCCAGCGCGCCTCGTCCTCGATCGCCTGCACCACCCGGGCCTGTGTGTCGAACGTCCACAGCGCCTCACGGGGGGCGTCACCGGCGACGAACCGGACCACGACCGTCCAGGGCGCCGAGCCCTCACGGAAGGCGTCCCATTCGATCGAGTCCAACGCGACCCCTCGCGCGGCGAGCCGGTCGGGCACGAGGTCGCCGAGCACCGGGGCGCCGCTGTCGCGCCCGACCCGGGTCGCGCGGGCCAGCCCCGCGACGTGCTCGCGCTCGGCGAGCACCGGACCCTCGTAGCGACGGACCTGCTCGACGGCGATGCCCGCGCTGTCGGCGACCGCATCGGCCGTCTGACCGGCTCGGATGCGCGCCTGGATCTCCCGCGGCGCCAGCGACCCGTAGCGCTCGGCGCGCAGCTGCTCGAGCTGCGGCCGGTCGCGACGGACGGCCGCGCGCAGCGGCTCGTCGATCCGCAGCCGGAACCGCTGCCCGTCCGGTCCGACCAGGACGACGTGCTCGCCGTCCTCGTGCAGACCCACCAGCTCAAGCTCACCCATGACGTACCTCCCGGCTCCAGTGACGAGGGTGCCATCTGCGCCGCCCGATCGGTGACATCTGACCCGGTGCGCCGCCGCCTCGGGACGTGCCCCGCGGTCCGCTGGGGTTGGATGGGCCGGTGAGCACAGCCCCCACGCCGGGGACCCCCGGCCCCGCCGCCCTGCCCGACGCCGCCCTGCCCGACGCCGCCCTGCCCGACGCCGCAGCGACCGCCCGGCTCGTCGACCTCGCGGCGGACCTCGCGCGGCAGGCCGGGGACCTCGTCCGCGAGGGACGCCCGGACCGCGTGGACGTCGCGGCGACCAAGTCCAGCCCGGTCGACGTCGTCACCGAGCGGGACCTCGCCTCCGAGGCGCTGCTGCGCTCGCTGCTGGCCCGCGAGCGGCCCGACGACGGCATCCTGGGCGAGGAGGGCGAGCCGGTCACCGGGACGTCCGGGCTGACCTGGGTGCTCGACCCCATCGACGGCACCGTCAACTACCTGTACGGCATCCCGGCCTACGCCGTGTCGGTCGCCGTCGTGGCCGGACCGGCCGTCCCCGAGCGGTGGACGGCGGTGGCCGGTGCGGTGCACGGCGTGGCGGACGGGCGCACGTACACCGCCGGCCGGGGGCTGGGTGCGGCCTGCGACGGCCGGCCGCTGCGCGTCAACGCGGCCCGGCCACCCGCCGAGTCGCTGGTGGCGACGGGGTTCGCCTACACCGCGCAGCGCCGCGGGGAGCAGGCCCAGCTGCTCGCCGAGCTCATGCCGCACATCCGGGACGTGCGCCGGATCGGGTCGGCCGCGCTGGACCTGTGCGCCGTGGCGGCGGGCAACCTCGACCTGTACTACGAGCGAGGGCTCAAGCCGTGGGACCTGGCGGCCGGTGCGCTCGTGGCCACCGAGGCCGGGGCGCGGGTGTGCGGCCTGCGCGGCGAGCCGGCCGGTGAGCCGATGACGGTCGCCGGCCCGCCGGAGTCCGTCGAGTGGCTGGTGGCGTTCCTCGAGGAGCGACGGGCGACGTCGGGCGCCTGACGCCACGGTCGGCGGGTGGCGCACGGACGGGCGCCGCGCGGGGAGTGCGGCGACGGCGGAAATGAGGCACAATCCGCAGCGCCCGGCGGGGAACAAACCAGTGCGCCCGTGCATTGAGTCCGTACCTCATCACCGATGCTGCACCGCCGCACCACCCAGTCCCACCGGCCGGCCTCTCGTCGGCCGGGGCGCCTGGACCTACCGACCGACGAACGACACGGAGTGTGACCACACAGATGGCAACCGACTACGACGCCCCGCGCAAGACCGAGGAGGACCTCAGCGAGGACTCCCTCGAGGAGCTCAAGGCGCGCCGCTCCGACAAGAGCTCGGGAGTCGTGGACGAGGACGAGACCGAGGCGGCCGAAGGGTTCGAGCTCCCGGGCGCGGACCTGTCCGGCGAGGAGCTGTCCGTCCGCGTCCTGCCCCGCCAGGCCGACGAGTTCACCTGCTCGAGCTGCTTCCTGGTGCACCACCGCAGCCAGCTCGCCTTCGAGAAGAACGGGCAGCCGGTCTGCACCGAGTGCGCCGCCTGACCCCTCGCGTCTGACCTGGCGACGGGTCCGACCGGCTGCTGCGCGACCCGCCGGTCCGACCGCACGGCCGACCCGACGTGCCCGGCCGGTGGCGCGGGACTACGTGTCCCGCGCCACCGGCCGGTCGCGTCCGGCTGCCACGGCTGCGGCGAGCTCGGCCGGGTGCCGTGTGGACACCAGCCAGTACGGCGTCGGGTCCTGCGGGTCGAGCAGCTCCACGCGCACGGCCGTGCGCGCCCACGCGCGCAGGCAGACGTGCGCGCGCGCGTCCAGCCGCGGCCCGAGCTCGGCCCGGGTGGCCTCGCGGTCGAGCGCGGTGACCTCGCCGACGACCGCCAGCGGCAGGTGCGCGGAGCCGGCCCACAGCTCGCCGTCGGTCACCCGCACCGGGGTCGCCCAGGCCCGGGCGACCAGCAGGCCGACCACCAGGACGACGACGCCGCCGGTGACGGCGACCGTCGTCCCGACCGGGTACAGCACGACGACCGCCCCCAGCGCGAACGCGACCACCGCGACCCAGCCCGCAGGGCCGAACCAGAGTCGCTCGTCGTGGGTGGTGGCAGGGGTGGCGGGACGGGCGACCATGCCGTCCAGCATCCCAGGTCGCCACGGGTGCCCCGCGCAGGCCGCGGCCGGCCGGGCGCGCGGGTGCGGGGCTCGCACGGGGCTCGCACGGGGCTCGCACGGGGCTCGGTGCGGGCGGGGCTAGAGTCCTGCCCCGTGGCTCCCCCCGACCTCGAGGTCCTGCTGGTCATGCTCGACGACGAGCTGCCGGTCCCGGCGTACGCCCACGCGGGTGACGCGGGTGCCGACCTCGTGACCCGGGTCGACGTCGAGCTGCCGCCGCAGGGCCGGGCGACCGTGCCCACCGGCGTCTGCCTCGCGCTGCCGGACGGCTACGCCGCCTTCGTGCATCCCCGGTCGGGGCTCGCGAGCCGGCACGGGCTGACGGTCGTCAACGCTCCCGGCACGGTCGACGCCGGGTATCGCGGCGAGATCCAGGTGACGTTGCTCAACACCGACGCGACCGAGCCGATCCGGCTGCGCCGGGGCGACCGCATCGCGCAGCTCGTGGTCCAGCGGGTGGAGCGGGCACGGTTCGTGCGGGCCGAGCGCCTGCCCGGCTCCCACCGCGGCCGGTCGGGGCACGGCTCCACCGGCGGGTGGAAAGCGCCGGGGGAGTAGGTCGGCCCCCGACGGGGCTATTAGTGTCGACATGGTGCACCGGCGCGCAGGCACGTCCGTCCCGGACGGTCCGCGCCATGGCCGAGCAGCGAAGGAGAGCACACGTGGGTCTGTTCCGACGTGGAGCGAACGTCCGCGACACCGGGGCCGTCCAGGCGACCGACGACGCCGGGACCACCTCGGGGGACGCGACGCCCGCCGACGACGTCGCCGCACCCGCCGCGACCGACGAGCGCGGGTTCGACGCGCCGGGGACCGACGGGCCGGTGGACCCTGCGACGGCCGAGGACGCCCCGACCGATGACGGGACCGCCGAGGACACCGGGACCGGCGACGAGGTCACGACGACCGGCACGGGCCCCGTCCCGTCCCCGCTGGACCGTCCCCGCCCGGGCGGGCCGTGGGACGAGTCCGCCGTCGAGGGCGTCGGCCGCCGGCTCGACCTGGGCTCCATCTGGCTGCCCGGAGTGGTGGGCATGGAGCTGCGGATGGAGGTGGACAAGGCCTCCAACCAGGTGACCGGCGTCGCGGTGACCCTGGCCGGGTCCGCGCTGCAGGTGCAGGCGTTCGCCGCCCCCCGCACCGAGGGCATCTGGGACGAGATCCGCGCGGAGATCGCGCAGTCCGTGACCAAGCAGGGTGGCGCCGTCGACGAGGTCCCCGGACCGTTCGGCCGCGAGCTGCTCGCCCGCCTGCCGGTCCGGACGCCGGAGGGCCGCACGGGGCACCGCCCGGCCCGCTTCATCGGGTACGACGGCCCACGCTGGTTCCTGCGCGGCGTGCTCACCGGCGCTGCCGCCGTCGACCCGCAGCGGGCGGCCACCCTCGAGGCGCTGTTCGCCGACATCGTCGTGGTCCGGGGGACCGAGGCGCGTGCGCCCCGGGACCTGCTCGCGCTGCGCCTGCCCGGTCAGCGCCCGGGGGCGCCCGCCGCACCGGCGGCCGCGGCGCCCACGCTCGACCCCCTGACCCGGGGGCCGGAGATCACCGAGATCCGCTAGGGACGACGGACATGGACAAGCTGGACGTCAAGGGTGCGCTGCACCGCGCGCTGGCCTCGCAGGCCGAGCTCGAGGCCGACGAGGAGCGCACGGAGTCGCACCGCCACGGGTGCACGCCGGTCGCCGAGCTGCCCGAGCGCCGTCGTGCGACCGTGCACGGCGTCATCCGGTCGATCACGCTGCGACCGCGCCAGGGTGTCCCGGCGCTCGAGGCCGAGCTGTACGACGGCACCGGGACGCTGGACCTCGTGTGGCTCGGCCGGCGCGAGATCAGCGGCATCGAGCCGGGCCGGCGCGGCTCGTTCGAGGGCCTGGTGTGCGGGGTCGGCGGCCGCCGCACCGTGTACAACCCCCGCTACGAGCTCCAGCCCCGACCCGGTGAGTGAGCCCGGCGGGGCCGGGCCCCGCGGCCCGGTCGGGGACCCGGTGCGTGAGCCGACCGGCGGCGCGGACGCCGCCGCACCCCGCGGTGTCGGGGCGGTCCTGGGTGAGGACTTCTCGGTCGCGGACGCCGTCGGCGGGGTTCGCGGACTGGTGGAGTCGGTCGCCCCCGGGATGGTGTTCGTCGTCGCCTACGTCGCCACGTCGTCGCTGACGCCGGCGCTGGTCGCGTCGGTCGCGGTCACCCTCGCCGCGGTCGTCCTGCGCCTCGTGCAGCGCACACCCGTCACCCAGGCGCTGGCCGGCGTCGTCGGCGTGGCCATCGGCGTGTTCTGGGCGTGGCGGTCGGGGGAGGCGCAGGACTACTTCGCGTACGGCCTGTGGACCAACGCGGCGTACCTCGTCGCGTGCGTCGTGTCGGTGCTGGTGGGCTGGCCCCTGGTCGGCGTCGTCGTGGGCCTGCTGCGCGGCGAGGGCACGGCGTGGCGCGCGGACCGCACGCAGCGTCGGCGCTACGCGCTGGCGACCTGGGTCTGGGTCGCGATGTTCGGCGTCCGGCTGGTGGTCCAGGTCCCGCTGTACCTGGGCGCATCGGTGGGCTGGCTCGGCACGGCGCGGCTGGTGATGGGCGTCCCGCTGTGGGCGCTGACGCTCTGGGTCACCTGGTTGCTGGTCCGGACCCCAGGATCTTCTCCAGCTCGGTCTCGTCCGCCAGCCGCCCCGTGACGAACATGAGCTCGTCGCGCTCCTCCAGGGTGTCGTCCGCGCTCGGTGCGATCGGCTGGTCCCCGCGCACGATGCAGGCCAGCACGGTGTCCGTCGGCCACTGCACCTGACCCACGCGGGCGCCGGCGAGCGGGGACCCCTCGGGCAGGGTGAGCTCGAGGATGTCCGCTCCGGACTGGTGGAAGGTGAAGATCCGCACCAGGTCCCCGACCGCGACGGCCTCCTCGACCATCGCGGTCATGATGCGCGGGGTGGACACCGCCACGTCCACCCCCCACGCCTCGTCGAACATCCACTCGTTCTTGGGGTTGTTGACCCGCGCGACCGTGCGCGGCACCCCGTACTCGGTCTTGGCCAGCAGCGAGATGACGAGGTTCGCCTTGTCGTCACCGGTCGCCGCGACCACCACGTCGCACTCGTCGACCTTGGCCTCGGTGAGCGTCGGCAGCTCGCACGCGTCGGCGAGCAGCCAGTCCGCGTCGGCCACCTGGGCGATGCGCATCGCGCTCGGCTGCCGGTCGATGATCGTGACCTCGTGGCCGTGCCCGAGCAGCTCGCGCGCGATGGACCGCCCCACGGAGCCGGCACCGGCGATGACGACGCGCATCAGGAGACCTCCGGGGCCCGGGTCAGGATCCGCTCGACGGCGGCGGTGTCGGCGGCGCGGACCAGGACGTGCAGCACGTCGTTCTCCTGCAGGACGCCGTCCGGCGGCGGCAGCACGCCCTCGCCGTAGCGCTGCAGGTAGGCGATGCGCGCCCCCGTGGCCGACTCGACGGTGCGCAGCGGGGTGCCGACCCAGCCGGGGTGGACGTCCGCCCGGATCAGGTGGATCTGACCGGACTCGTCGCGGTACTCGTCGGTGGCGCCCATCGGGAGCATGCGGCGCAGCACCTGGTCCGACGTCCAGCGCACCGTCGCGACGGTCGGGATGCCCAGGCGCTGGTAGATCTCGGCCCGGTGCGGGTCGTAGATGCGCGCGACCACGTTGGCCACCCCGAACGTCTCGCGCACCACCCGGGCGGCGAGGATGTTGGAGTTGTCCCCGTCGGAGACGGCCGCGAACGCGTAGGCGTCCTCGATGCTCGCCTGCCCGAGTGTGTCGCGGTCGAAGCCGAGGCCGGTGACCTTCTTGCCCGCGAAGTCCGGCTCGAGCCGGCGGAACGAGTCGGGATTCTGGTCGATCACGGCCACGGAGTGCCCGCTGGCCTCCAGGGTCGCGGCGAGCGTCGCGCCCACGCGACCGCAGCCCATGATGACGAAGTGCACAGGCGTGAACGCTACCCCGCGGGCGGGGGGCGGGTCGCGTCGGCGCGGCGGGCCAGTGCCTAGAGTGGTGCCTCGTGTCTGACATCGCGGACGCCGCCAAGCGGCTCCTGCTCGGTCGTCCCATGCGCAGCGACCGGCTGGGTCACACCCTGCTGCCCAAGCGCATCGCCCTGCCGGTGTTCGCGTCGGACGCGCTGTCGTCGGTCGCGTACGCGCCGGACGAGATCCTGCTCACCCTCGCGCTGGCCGGCCTGGCCGCGACCGTGGTGTCCCCGTGGGTCGGGGTGGCCGTCGTCCTGGTCATGCTCACCGTCATCGCGTCCTATCGGCAGAACGTGCACGCCTACCCCTCGGGTGGCGGGGACTACGAGGTCGCCACCGTGAACCTGGGCCGCACGGCGGGGGTGTCGGTCGCCAGCGCGCTGCTGGTCGACTACGTGCTCACCGTGGCCGTGTCCGTGTCCGCCGGTGCGCAGTACGCCGCCTCGGCGCTGCCGGCGCTGCGCGGGCACGAGTCGGCGTTCGCGATCGCCGTCGTGGCGGTGCTGACGCTGGCGAACCTGCGCGGGGTGCGGGAGTCGGGCGCGGCGTTCGCCGTCCCCACCTACCTGTACATGGTCGCCGTGGGGTCGGTCGCGGTGGTCGGGTTCATCCGGTACCTCGCCGGCGACCTGCCGCAGGCCGAGAGCGCGTCGCTGGAGATCGTGCCGCAGTCCGGGCTGGAGCAGGGGCTGACCGGGCTGGGCGGGGCGTTCCTCATCCTGCGGGCGTTCGCCTCGGGGTCCGCGGCGCTCACCGGTGTGGAGGCGATCAGCAACGGCGTGCCGGCCTTCCGCAAGCCCAAGTCGCGCAACGCGGCGACCACGCTGGCGCTGCTGGGCGGCCTCTCGATCACCTTCATCATGTCGATCCTCGTGCTCGCCCGGGCCACCGGGGTGCACTACGTGGAGGACCCCACGACGCAGCTGCTGCGCGACGGCGTCCCGGTGGGCGAGGAGTACGTCCAGCACCCGGTGATCGGCCAGCTCGCCGAGACGATCTTCGCGGGGTACCCCGTGGTGTTCGTGTCGATCGCCGTGATCACCGGGGTCATCCTCGTGCTGGCCGCCAACACCGCCTTCAACGGCTTCCCCGTCCTGGGGTCGATCCTGGCCAAGGACGGCTTCCTGCCGCGCCAGCTGCACACGCGCGGGGACCGGCTCGCCTTCTCCAACGGGATCATCGCGCTGGCCCTGGCCGCGGTCGCGCTGATCTGGGCGTTCGACGCGCAGGTGACCCGGCTCATCCAGCTGTACATCGTCGGCGTCTTCGTCTCCTTCACGCTCAGCCAGCTCGGGATGGTCCGGCACTGGACCCGCGAGCTGCGCACCGCCCCGGACCCCGACGACCGGCGCCGGATGCTGCGCTCGCGGGTGATCAACACGGTCGGCTTCGGCATGACGGGCGTGGTGCTGGTGATCGTGCTGGTCACCAAGTTCCTGCTCGGCGCGTGGATCGCGATCCTGGCGATGGCCGTGGTGTTCGCGCTGATGAAGGGGATCCGCAAGCACTACGACCTCGTCAACGCCGAGCTCGCCCTGGGTGACGACCCGACGGCGGCGCGCGCGCTGCCCAGTCGCGTGCACGCGCTGGTGCTGATCTCACGCCTGCACAAGCCCACCATGCGGGCGATCGCCTACGCGCGGGCGTCCCGGCCCCAGGTCCTCGAGGCGGTCACCGTGGGGGTCGACCCCGAGGACGTCGCCGCGCTGCGGGCGCAGTGGGACGCGCTGGACCTGCCGGTCGCCCTGAAGGTGCTGGACTCCCCGTTCCGGGAGATCACCCGGCCGGTGATCACCTACGTGCGGTCCATCCGCCGCGAGAGCCCGCGGGACCTCGTCGTGGTGTACATCCCGGAGTACGTGGTGGGGCACTGGTGGGAGCAGCTGCTGCACAACCAGAGCGCGCTGCGGCTCAAGGGCCGGCTGCTGTTCACGCCGGGCGTCGTCGTCGCGTCGGTGCCGTGGCAGCTGTCCTCCAGCGAGGGGCAGACCGGCCTGGAGGATCCGGTGCGGGGTACCGTGCCGGGTGCCTTCTGATCGCCGTCGCCCCCGCAGCCCTCGTCCCGTCCCCCGGACCCCTCGCACCGGCGAGGCGGACGGCCGCCTGGTCGAGCTGACGGTCGGCCCGGTCGCCCACGGCGGCCACTGCGTCGCCCGCCTCGACGACGACGGCGCCGCCGGCGGGCGCGGCCGCGTGGTGTTCGTCCGGCACACGCTGCCGGGCGAGCGCGTCCGGGTGCGGCTGACCGAGACGGCCGCCGACGCCTCCTTCTGGCGCGCGGACGCGGTCGAGGTGCTCGAGGCGTCACCGGACCGGGTTCCGTCGGCCTGGCCGGAGGCCGGCCCGGGCGGCGTCGGGGGCGGCGAGCTCGCGCACGTCGCGCTGCCCGCCCAGCGGGCGTGGAAGGCCGCCGTCGTCGCCGAGCAGCTGCAGCGGCTGGCGAAGCTGGACCGGCAGGTCGTGGTCGAGGCGGCGCCGGGCGACGACGAGCGCGGTGGCCTCGGCTGGCGCACGCGCATCGACCTGGTGGCCGACCCGTCCGGGCGCGCCGGCATGCTCGGTCACCGCTCCCACACCGTGCACCCGTTGACCACGATGCCGCTGGCCAGCGAGGCGATCGCCGACCTGGACCTGTGGGCCCGCACCTGGCGGCCCGGCGCGCGGATCGAGGCCGTCGCGCCGGTCGGCGAGGCGCCGCTGGTGCTGGTCGACGGCGTCCCGCACGTGGGCGGCCGCGCCGACACGCGCCCCAACGCCCGCAGCACCGTGCGCGAGCACCTGCGCCTGGGCGACCGCGAGTACACCTACCGCGTCGCCGCGGACGGCTTCTGGCAGGTGCACCGCCAGGCGCCGGGCGTGCTGGCGCGGGCCGTGCTGGACGGCCTGGGCGACGTGGACGGCGCCACGGTGCTCGACCTGTACGCCGGTGCCGGGCTGTTCACCCTGCCGCTCGCCGACGCCGTCGGGTCCACCGGCGAGGTCGTCAGCGTCGAGGGTGACGAGCGCGCGGTGCGCGACGCCCGGCGCAACGTGCACGACCGGCCGCAGGTCGAGCTGCACGCCGGTGAGGTCGCGCGGGTGCTGTCCGGCGCGGTGGACGCGGACTCCGACGTCGTGCACGCCGACGCGGTCGTGCTGGACCCGCCGCGGGTGGGCGCCGGCCGGAAGGTGGTCGCCGCGATCGCCGAGCTGCGCCCCGAGCGCATCGTCTACGTCGCGTGCGACCCCGCGGCGCTCGCGCGCGACGTGTCCTACCTCGGCGAGGCCGGGTACGCGCTGAGCGGGCTGCGCGCGTTCGACCTGTTCCCGATGACGCACCACGTCGAGTGCGTGGCCGTGCTCGAGCGCGGATGACAGCCGGGCCCTGGCCGTGACGCGCCGTCGGGCATAGCGTCGAGGGGTGGCGCCCGCGCCCCGCGGGCGACCGACGCGAAGGGGTGCAGCCGTGGCAGACACCGACGAGCTCGAGACCGCCCAGCGACGCTACGTCGAGGCGGGCCGCATCGCGGCGGCCGAGGCCCGCAAGGCCGGGACGCCCGACTACGACCACCGGGCGCACGACCGCGCCGTCGAGCACGAGCGCAAGGCGGCGGAGGCGCTCGCGGCGGTCCAGGCCGGCACAGCCGCGCCGACCGGCTGAGGGCCGCCTCCGGCGTGTGCCGCCCCCGCGGAGCGGGTACGATGTATCTTGACGTCAAGATATTCGGGCCCTCGCGGGAGGCGCCCACGCCCGGTGGCGGTGCCTGAGCGCCGCCGGGCCGTCGCAGCGAAGGAGCAGATGTGAGCAACGTCGACACGTTCGGGTCGAAGGGGACTCTGGAGGTCGGCGAGACCTCCTACGAGATCTACCGCCTGTCCGCGGTGCCGGGCCTGGAGCGGCTGCCCTACAGCCTCAAGGTGCTGGCGGAGAACCTGCTGCGCACCGAGGACGGCGCCAACATCACCGCCGACCACGTGCGCGCGTTCGCGTCCTGGGACCCGGCCGCGGAGCCCGACACCGAGATCCAGTTCACCCCGGCCCGCGTGGTCATGCAGGACTTCACCGGCGTGCCCTGCGTCGTGGACCTCGCCACGATGCGGGAGGCGGTCGCCGACCTCGGCGGTGACCCGAACCGGATCAACCCGCTGGCTCCGGCCGAGCTCGTGATCGACCACTCGGTGCAGATCGACGTGGCCGGCCGGCGGGACGCGTTCGAGCGCAACGTCGAGCTCGAGTACCAGCGCAACTTCGAGCGCTACCAGTTCCTGCGGTGGGGCCAGACGGCGTTCGACGACTTCAAGGTCGTGCCGCCGGGCACCGGCATCGTGCACCAGGTGAACCTGGAGTACCTCGCCCGGGGTGTCATGACGCGCGACGTGGACGGCGTCACGCGCGCCTACCCCGACACCTGCGTCGGCACCGACTCGCACACCACGATGGTCAACGGCCTCGGGGTGCTCGGCTGGGGCGTCGGCGGCATCGAGGCCGAGGCGGCCATGCTCGGCCAGCCGGTGTCGATGCTCATCCCGCGCGTCGTCGGCTTCAAGCTGTCCGGCGCCATCCCGGCCGGCGTCACCGCCACCGACGTCGTGCTGACGATCACCCAGCTGCTGCGCGAGCACGGCGTGGTCGGCAAGTTCGTGGAGTTCTACGGCGACGGCGTCGCGGAGGTCCCGCTCGCCAACCGCGCCACGATCGGCAACATGAGCCCGGAGTTCGGCTCCACCTGCGCGATCTTCCCGATCGACGAGGTCACGATCGACTACCTGCGGCTGACCGGCCGCACCGAGGACCAGATCGCCCTGGTCGAGGCCTACGCCCGCGAGCAGGGCCTGTGGCACGACCCGTCGTCGGCGTCCTCCACCGAGCCGGTGTTCTCCGAGTACCTCGAGCTGGACCTGTCGACCGTGGTGCCGTCCATCGCCGGCCCCAAGCGCCCGCAGGACCGCATCGAGCTCACCGACGCCAAGGAGTCCTTCGCGACGTCGATCCTGGACTACGTCGACGACGCCGCGCACCAGGACACCCGGGGCCTGGACGAGTCGGTCGAGGAGACGTTCCCGGCCTCCGACCCGATCGCGGCCAGCGCGCACTCGGACGGCTCCGACGCACCGCGGCACGTCGACGGCGGCGACTCGGCGCACCGGCCGCACCAGCGCGTCCCGGTCACCCTCGCCGACGGCACGCAGACCGAGCTGGACCACGGCCACGTGGTGATCGCGTCCATCACGTCGTGCACCAACACCTCCAACCCGTCGGTCATGCTGGCAGCGGCCCTCCTGGCGAAGAAGGCCGTGGAGCGGGGCCTCGTCGCCAAGCCGTGGGTCAAGACCTCCATGGCCCCGGGCTCGAAGGTCGTCACCGACTACTACGAGAAGGCCGAGCTCTGGCCGTACCTGGAGAAGCTCGGCTTCCACCTGGTCGGCTACGGCTGCGCCACCTGCATCGGCAACTCCGGCCCGCTGCCCGAGGAGGTCTCCGCGGCCGTCAACGAGCACGACCTTTCGGTCGTGTCCGTGCTCTCGGGCAACCGGAACTTCGAGGGCCGCATCAACCCCGACGTGAAGATGAACTACCTCGCCTCGCCGCCGCTGGTGGTGGCGTACGCGCTGGCCGGGACGATGGACTTCGACTTCGCGAACGAGCCGCTGGGCACCACCGAGGCGGGCGAGCCGGTGTTCCTCCAGGACATCTGGCCGTCCCCGGCCGAGGTGCAGGAGACGATCGACTTCGCCGTCCAGCGGTCGATGTTCACCAAGGACTACGCCGACGTCTTCGCCGGCGACGAGCGGTGGCAGGGCCTGCCCACGCCGGAGGGGTCGACCTTCGAGTGGGACCCGCAGTCCACCTACGTGCGCAAGCCCCCGTACTTCGACGGCATGGGTGCCACCCCGGAGCCGGTCACCGACATCTCCGGGGCGCGGGTGCTGGCCAAGCTGGGGGACTCGGTCACGACCGACCACATCAGCCCGGCCGGCTCCATCAAGGCCGACAGCCCGGCCGGCGCGTACCTCGCCGAGCACGGCATCGAGCGCCGCGACTTCAACTCCTACGGCTCGCGCCGCGGGAACCACGAGGTCATGATCCGCGGCACGTTCGCCAACATCCGGCTGCGCAACCAGCTGGTGCCCGGCGTCGAGGGCGGGTTCACCGTCAACCACCTGACCGGTGAGCAGACCACCATCTACGACGCCGCCCAGGCGTACGCCGCCGCGGACGTCCCGCTGGTCATCCTCGGCGGCAAGGAGTACGGGTCGGGCTCCTCGCGCGACTGGGCAGCCAAGGGCACCCGGCTGCTCGGTGTCCGCGCGGTCATCACCGAGAGCTTCGAGCGGATCCACCGCTCGAACCTGATCGGCATGGGCGTGCTGCCGCTGCAGTTCCCCGCCGGCGAGAACGCCGAGTCGCTGGGGCTCGACGGCACCGAGACGTTCGACGTCGCCGGCGTGACCGCGCTCAACGACGGCACGACGCCGCGCACGCTGCACGTCACGGCGACCAAGCCCGACGGCGCCGTCGTGGAGTTCGACGCCGTGCTGCGCATCGACACCCCTGGCGAGGCGGACTACTACCGCAACGGCGGCATCCTGCAGTACGTGCTGCGGTCCCTGGTCGCCACGGCCTGACCCGCGCGGCCGCGCCGCCCCGGCCCGACGACGCCGGCACTCACCCCACCTCGGGGTGGGTGCCGGCGTCCGTGTGCCGACCGACGAGCGTGTCGGCGGCCGGGCGTAGCCTCGGCGCGGGGCACGACCCCGGCCGGACGAGACCGGTCGAACCACACCGGCCGAACCGCACCGGTCGAACCGCACCGGCCGAACCACTCCGGCCGGACGGGACCGGCCGGACGAGAGCCTGGAGGGCACGCCATGACGGGGCATCGGATCTTCGCCACCAGCTTCGCGAGCATCTACCCGCACTACGTCGCCAAGGCGGAGCGCAAGGGGCGCAGCAAGGCCGAGGTCGACCAGGTGATCACCTGGCTCACCGGGTACGACGCGGCCGGCCTGGAGCAGGTGCTGGCCGCCGACGTCGACCTGGAGACGTTCTTCGCCCGGGCACCACGGTTCAACCCGCACGCGTCGCTGATCACCGGGGTGATCTGCGGGCACCGCGTGGAGGACATCGAGGACCCGCTGATGCAGCGGATCCGCTACCTGGACAAGCTGGTCGACGAGGTCGCTCGCGGCAAGCGGATGACGGCGGTCCTGCGGGGCGGTGAGGTCGACGGTGGGCCCGCGGCGGCGGGCGGCACCGACGCGGCCACCGGACGCGCGACGTCGCGCGACCGGCGTGCGGTGACGACCGTGCCGAACGACGCTGACGTGGCGGGGTTCCTCGCGGCGGTCGAGCACGACGTCCGGCGTCGCGACGCGGCGACCCTGGTCGAGCTCCTGGGGCGGGTGACCGGTGAGCCGCCGCGGATGTGGGGACCGTCCATCGTGGGCTTCGGCCGGTACCACTACCGGTACGACACCGGTCGCGAGGGCGACATGGCCGCCGTCGGCTTCTCCCCGCGCAAGGCGGCGACCACGGTGTACCTGGTGGACGGGTTCGACGCCTACGGCGACCTGCTCGAGCGGCTGGGGCCGCACACCACCGGCCGGTCGTGCCTGTACCTCAAGGACGTCGCGGCCGTGGACCTCACCGTGCTGGAGGAGCTGCTGCGCCGGTCGTACGCGGCGACGACCGGCGCCGACGGCGGCTAGCGGGTCACGTCGCGGACGCGTCCGAGGACGACGGCGTCGGGGCGCCGGTCCGGCCACGCACGCGGCGGCGTCGCGCGGCCAGCCACACCGCGCCCAGCACGCCGGCCAGCGCCGCCCACGGCAGCAGCACCCCCGTGACCAGCAGCGCGGCGGACAGCGTGGTGACCAGCGACCGCCAGCCGGTGACCAGCCCGCCCCAGAAGCCCGCGGACTCGATCACCGGGATCGTCTCGTCCGGCTCGGCGCGCAGCTCCAGCGCGAGGGTGGACATCTGGACCTGGTCGGCGAGCCGGGCACGCTGGGACTGCAGCGCCTCGAGGTCGGACTGCCGCTGGGTCAGGCTGCTCTCGGCGGCGACGAGGTCCGCGGTGGACTCGGCGCGGGAGAGCAGGTCCTCCAGCCGGGCCACGGAGATCTGCAGGGCCCGGATGCGGGCGTCGAGGTCCTGCGCCTGACCGGTCACGTCCGTGCTGCGCAGCTGCACGTCCTCCACGGTCCCCAGCCGCTCGAGCTCGGACAGCACCGGGGTGAGGGTGTCCGACGGGATGCGCACCACCAGGCGCGCGGAGGCTGGCTGCTCCTCGGTGGCCGCCTGCTCGACCCGCTCCTGAACCCTCCCGCCGGACTGCTCGACGAGCGCGGCGACGTCGTGCACGGCGGCCCGCGGGTCGTCCACCGTGAGCACCACCGTGCCCTCGGTGATCACCTGGCGCTGCTCGTCCGCGACGGGGGCGCCCAGGCCCGCGGTGTCCACCGCGGCACCACCCTCGGCGCCGCCCTGGGCGGGCTCCGCACCGCTCAGCCCGCCGCCGTCGGCCACGGCGGCTTCGTCACCGCTCGCGCTGTCGCCGCCCGCGGCGGTGCAGCCGGCGAGCAGTGCGACGAGCAGGACCAGGGCGGCGGCGAGGCGTCTCATGCGACCACCGTAGGAACCCGGCGCCCGGGCACCGGCGGGCCGGGGCGTCCGTGACCGGATCGTGCCCGACCGCGCCGATCCGGTGCCGTTCCGTGACCTGGCGGCGCCCCGACGGCACCTCGTCGGCGCCCCGGACGGGCACGGGCCGGACCGGGCGCAGCGCGGTGCGCTGCGAGTGGCGGTCGCTCAGCCCGCCAGCACCTGGGCCATCGCGTCCCGGCCGAGCGCGGCGAAAGTCGGGTCGTCGTCGGAGTGCGCGAGCAGCGCCGACGCCATGCACAGGGCCCACCCGCGGGCCCGGGCCCACGTCGCGTCGTCCACGCCGGTCGCGGCGGTGACCTGCCGGCGCAGCCGGCGCCGGCCGTCGGCGTCGAAGGTCAGCCACGCCGTGGCCAGGTCGGTCGCCGGGTCCCCGGCGGTGAGATCACCGAAGTCGAGGACGGCCGCGAGCCCGCCGTCCGGGGTGAGCAGCAGGTTGCCGGGGTGCAGGTCCCCGTGCACCCAGACCGGCGGACCGGCCCACCGCGGGACGCTGACGGCCTCCCGCCACAGGTCGAGCACCCGGTCCGCGTCGGGGACGTGGCCGGACGCGAGCCGGTCCCGGACGGCGTCGTCGCGCGTGGCCAGCGGCACGCCGCGCACCGGGTTGTGGGGCGCGCCGGCGGGCGCGGGGACGCCGAGGGCCACCAGCACGCGGCCGAGCGGCGCCACCAGCCCGCCGCGGGCGGCGGGCGGGACGGTGGTCGCCGGGCGGCCGGTGAACCAGGGCACGACGCTCCAGGCCCACGGGTACCGCCCGGACGGCGCCCCGACCCGCACCGGGACCGGCACCGGGACGGCCAGCGCCGGCGCCAGCACGGGCAGCCAGCGCTGCTCGTGGCGCACCAGCTCGGCGGCTGCGGCACGGCGGGGCACCCGCACGGCGAGGTCGTCCCCGAGCCGCAGCACGGCGTTGTCCCACCCGCTGGCCGCGACTCGCAGCGGCAGTCCGGCCAGGTCGGGGTGCTGGTCGCGCAGCAGGTCGCGCACGAGGTCGCCGGTGACGTCGACCTCGGCGGGCGGACGGGTCGCCACGGTCAGACCGGCGCCGGCACGGTGCGGCGGCGGTCCCACGGCTCGGTCCAGCCCACCGCGTCGAACACCCGGTCCAGCACGATCGCGGTGAAGCCCCACACGAGGTGCTCGCCGGCGAGGAACGCGGGGGAGCGGTACACCGCGCCGCCGGTCCGGTGCTCGGTGACCCGGCGGTTCGCGGGGTCGAGCAGGTCGGCGACCGGTGCCCGGAACACGTGCGCCGACTCCCCGGCGTCGACCACGCCGACCGGGGACGGCCGCGACCACCAGGCCAGCACGGGGGTCACCAGGTGATCGCTCACCGGCACGGCGACCTCGCCGAGCGTGCCCAGGACGTCGACGCCGCCCGCGTCCAGCCCGGTCTCCTCGACCGCCTCGCGCACGGCGGCGTCCTGGGGTCCGGCGTCCCCGGGGTCCACCCGGCCGCCGGGGAAGGCCACCTGGCCCGAGTGGTGCCGCAGGGTGGCGGCGCGGCCGACGAGCAGCACGTCGAGGTCGGCGGGGACGGCGTCGGCGGCGTGCAGCCCCGGCCGCGTGTCCAGCACGCCGAACAGGACGAGCACCGCGGCCGGGCGGGCGGACGGACCGGCCACCCGCCCCAGGTGACCCTGCCAGCTCACCCCGCGCGCGGCCAGCGCCAGGAGCTGCTCGCGTGCGGTGGCCGCCGAGGGCGCGGCGGCGTCCCGGTGCGCGGCCGGCCCGTCCGTCATGCCGGGCTCACCACCCGGCGGGCAGCGGCCGGCCCTCGTCGTAGCCCGCCGCTGACTGGATGCCGACGACGGCGCGCTCGGCGAGCTCCTCCAGGGTCGCCGCACCGACGTAGGTGCACGCCGACCGCAGACCCGAGGTGATCCGGTCCAGGAGGTCCTCGACGCCGGGCCGCTCGGGGTCGAGGTACATCCGCGAGCTGGAGATGCCCTCCTCGTACAGGCCCTTGCGTGCGCGGTCGAACGCCGAGCCGCCACGGGTGCGGGCGGCGACCGCCCGCGCCGACGCCATGCCGAAGCTCTCCTTGTACAGCCGGCCGTTGCCGTCCTCGTGCAGGTCGCCGGGGCTCTCGTGGGTCCCCGCGAACCACGAGCCCACCATGACCTGGGAGGCGCCCGCCGCCAGGGCGAGCGCGACGTCGCGGGGGTGGCGCACGCCACCGTCCGCCCACACGTGCCGGCCCAGGCGCCGTGCCTCACCGGCGCACTCCAGGACGGCCGAGAACTGCGGTCGGCCGACGGCGGTCATCATCCGGGTCGTGCACATGGCCCCCGGGCCCACGCCCACCTTGACGATATCCGCGCCGGCCTCGATCAGGTCCCGGGTGCCGTCGGCGGTGACGACGTTGCCGGCTACGACCGGGACGTCGGGGGACAGGCTGCGGACGGCGGCGACGGCGTCGAGCATCTTGCGCTGGTGGCCGTGGGCGGTGTCGACGACCAGCACGTCGACGCCGGCCTCGAGGAGCGCCGCGGCCTTCGCCCGGACGTCGCCGTTGATGCCGACCGCGGCGGCGACGCGCAGGCGGCCGTCGTCGTCCACGGCGGGGGCGTAGACCGACGAGCGCAGCGCGCCGACCCGGGTCAGCACGCCGACGAGGGCGCCGTCGTGCACCACGGGGGAGAAGCGGCGCCGGGACGCGTGCAGCCGCTCGAACGCGGCCTCGAGCCCGCCCGGCCCGGTCAGCACCTCGGCCTCGACGACCGTGGGATCGGGCGTCATCACGTCGGCGACCCGGGTGAACCGGTCGACGCCGCCGCAGTCGGCCTCGCTCACCACGCCGACCGGGCGGCCGTCGGCGACGACGACGGCCGCACCGTGGGAGCGCTTGGTGATGAGGGTCAGCGCGGTGTGCACGGTGTCGGTCGGGTCGACGACGACGGCGGTCTCCACGACGGTGTGCCGCCCCTTCACCGAGGCGACGACGTCGGCGACCACCTCGCTCGGGATGTCCTGCGGGATGACCGCGAGCCCGCCGCGGCGGGCCACCGTCTCGGCCATCCGCCGGCCGGAGACGGCCGTCATGTTCGCCACCACGACCGGGATGGTGGTGCCGGTGCCGTCCACCGTGGACAGGTCGACGTCGAACCGGGACGCGACCTCCGAGCGGGACGGGACCAGGAAGACGTCGCCGTAGGTCAGGTCGGAGGTCGGCACGTGGCCGGGCAGGAAGCGCATGGGCGCCAGTCTACGGACGCGTGCGCCTCGCTCCCGAGGGCCGGGCGCGGCCCCGGGGCGTCAGGCCCCGAGGCCGGCGCTGCTACTCCTTCACGGCCCCGGTGACGGTGTTCATGATCCGGCGCTGGAACACGAAGAACAGGATCGCCACCGGCACGGTCATCAGCGCCGCCGCGCCGAGCTTGAGCGGGAACTGGCTGCCCTGCCCCAGGCCGCCCGCCGCCAGCCCGGCCACGCCCTTGGTCAGGGTGGCCAGCTCGGGTGACTGCGCGGCGACGATGAAGTGCGACAGCTCGTTCCACGACCCCTGGAACGACAGGATGACCAGGGTCACCAGGGCCGGGGTGGCCATCGGCAGGACGATCGACCAGTAGGTCCGGAACGTCCCGGCGCCGTCGATGCGTGCCGCCTCCTCGACGCTGCGCGGGATGGACTCGAAGAAGTTCTTCATGATGAAGATCCCGGCCGCGTCGGCGAGCAGCGGGATGATCAGGCCCGCGTAGGAGTCGTAGATGCCGAGCTGGTTGAGCACCAGGAACTTCGGGATGAGCAGGACGACGCCCGGGACGGCCATCACCGCGACCAGCAGCGCGAAGACGACACCCCGGCCGCGGAAGTGCAGCCGGGCGAGGGCGTAGCCCGCCAGCGAGTCGATGAACACCCGGCCCAGCGTCACGCAGACGGTCACCACGACCGAGTTGGTGAACCACAGGGGGAAGTCCGAGCGCAGGAAGAGCCGCTCGTACGCCGCCGTCGTCCAGGTCTGCGGCACGAGGGACAGCGGCGACGCCACGGCCTCGGTGTCGGTCTTGAACGAGGTCACCACCTGGACCAGGAACGGGTACAGGTACAGCACGACGAAGCCGAGCAGGATCGCGTAGACCACCACGGTGCCCCGGCTGCGCCGCCGGGAGGACCGGTCCGGACGCACCGGCCCACGGGCCGAGGCGGCACCGGCACCGGCGCGGTCGCCGGTGCCGGCGACGGTGGGTGCGGCGGTCATCGCTCCTCCTCCGGCTCGGTGGTGCGGCGGTCGGTGGCCGCCACCGCGGCGCCCGAGTCGGGTGCGCCGCCCGCGCCACGCGCGCTGGTGGCGGCCGCGACGCCGGTCGGCACGAAGCGCCGGCGCCGCGGGACCGTCGTCCGCTCGCGCAGGACCCACCGCTGGAAGGCCGCGAACGCGACGATGATGCCGAACAGGACGAACGCGATCGCGGCCCCGCGGCCCCAGTCCTGCTGCTCGAAGGACGCCTGGTAGGACAGGTACGCCGGGGTCAGGGTCGTCTTGGCGGGACCGCCCTGGGTGGCGGTGTAGACCTGGTCGAACACCTGCCAGCAGCCGATCAGCCCCAGGGTCAGCACGGTGAACAGGGTCGGTCGCAGCATCGGCAGCGTGACGAGGCGGAACCGCTGCCAGGCGGTGGCGCCGTCCATCATGGCCGCCTCCTCCACGTCCCCGGAGATCTGCTGGAGCCCGGCGATGAAGAGCAGCATGAAGGTGCCGGACGTGGTGAACACGGCCATGAGGACGAGCACGCTCATCGCGATGCTCGGACCGCTCAGCCACTCCCACCAGGTGATGCCCAGGAAGCCGTGGCCGGTGAGCGCCGCCGGTCCGCTGTCGACGCCGACCGCGGACAGGGCCAGGTGCACCACGCCCCGTGCGTCGGCGAACCAGTTCGGCCCGTCCACACCCAGGAAGCCGACGAACCGGTTGACCGCCCCGGACGCCGAGAACAGGAACAGGAACAGCACGGTGATGGCCACCGAGCTGGTCACCGACGGGAAGTAGAACGCGGTCCGGAACGCCCCCCGGCCGCGCAGCACCTTGCGGTTGACCAGGACGGCCAGGAACAGGGCGAGCGTCGTCTGCAGCGGGACGACCAGCAGGACGTACCAGGCGTTGTTGCGCAGCGCCGTGCCGAAGTCCTGGGTCGCGAGCCCGCCGCCGGCCACGAGCTGCCGGTAGTTCTCCAGCCCGACGAAGTCCACCTCGGACGACAGCGGGCTGCCCCGGCCGGACCAGTCCGACACGCTGACCCACGCCGCCATGAGGATGGGGACGGCGAGGAAGAGCCCGAGGATCACGACCATCGGCGTGATGAAGGTCCACCCGGCCGCACCCTCGCGGCCGTGGATCCGTGACCGGCGGGTGCGTCCGCCGTCCGGCGCGGGTGCCGGGCGGGGCACCCGCGCGGTCGTGGCGGTGGACATCAGCCGGCGGAGTCGAGGGCGGCCTGCATGTTGGTCTGCACGGAGGCCAGCATGCTGGTGATGTCGGCCGTGCCGAGGCCCTCGATCTGACCGTTGAGGTCGGCGATCACCTCGGACGCGCCCTGCGCGGTCGGCGGCCCGACGGCGAACTCGGCGCTGTCCAGGAAGGCGACCTGGTCGGGGAACAGGCTGCGGAAGTCCTCCGCCGCCGACTCCACCGACGGCATGACCCCGAACGCCTCGGCGAACTCGACCTGCTGCTCGGTGGAGGTCAGGGCGTCCACGAGCTCGACCGCCGCCTCCTGGTTGTCGCTGTCGGCGGCGATGCCCCAGCAGTTGGTGAACTGCAGCGTGCCCCGGCCGGCCGGGCCCGCGGGCAGCGGGACGACCTGGTAGGCGACGTCGGGGAAGTCGTTCTGCAGCGCGCCGACGATCCAGTTGCCCTCGATGGTCATGGCGGCGCGACCGGTGCCGAACGCCTCGCCGCCCCACCCGGCGTCGATGTCCGAGGGGAACTGCACGATGCCCTCGGTGTACATGTCCTGCACGAACGTCAGCGCCTCGACGTTCTCGGGGCTGTCGGCGACGGCCGTGGTGCCGTCCTCGTCGACGAGCCCGCCGCCGGCCTGCTCCATGAACGCCCCCAGCCGCTGGTACTCCGGACCGAAGCTCAACCCCACCTGGTCGCCGGTGGTCAGGGTCCGGGCGACCTCACGCAGACCCTCCCAGTCGGTCGGGATGTCGGCGTCGGTCAGGCCGGCGGCCTCCCAGGCCGCGGTGTTGATCACCAGGGCGAGGGTCGAGAAGTCCTTCGGGGCGCAGTAGAACTCCCCGTCGACGGTGAAGTTGTCCCGCAGCGAGGGGTAGAAGTCGTCGGCCGCGGCGACCTGGTCGCCGTAGGGGTACAGGGACCCGTTGGCGACGTAGCCGGCGAGCTGGTCGGTGCTCACGTAGAAGACGTCCGGCGGGCTGCCGGCGGCGAAGCCCTGGGCGAGCTCCTGGTTGAGGTCCGTGGCGACGTTGACGCTCGCCTCGACGCCGGACTCCTGCGACCACGCGTCCACGGCGGCGGTGACGGCGTCGGTCTCGGCGTCGCCGCTGGAGCCGATCAGGACGGACAGCTCGCCGGTGGCGGCGTCGTCGCCGCCGGCGCCGGTGTCACCGGCCGGGTCGTCGTCGAAGCCGGAGCCACCGCACGCCGACAGGGCGAGGACGCCCGAGGCGAGCAGGGCGGTCAGGGTGGTGGTGCGGGCGGGGCTGCTCATGGGGTGTCTCCTGAGGGGCGCGGATGGACGGGTCGAGCGCGGGTCGGGTGCGACCGGGTCAGGGTCGGGTGGTCAGGTCGGGGGGCGCCGGTGCGCGCTGGAGTCGCGCACGACGAGGCGGGGGTTGAGCAGGACGGCGCGGTCGGCGGGCTCGCCGCCGGCGCGGTGCTGGTCGGTCAGCTGCGCGAGGAGCAGCTCGAAGGCCCGGCCGGCCGCCTCGGTGAGCGGCTGCGCGACCGAGCTCAGGCCGACCGCGCGGGCCACGGGCGTGTCGTCGAAGCCGACGACGGCGGGCTGGTCCCCGGACGCCGCCGCGGCGAGCGTCCGTGACGCCGACAGGGCACCGAGCGCGAGGGAGTCGCTCGCGCAGACGAACGCGGTGGGCTGCGCGCGGGAGAGCAGCCGCTCGGCGGCCAGGACGCCGGTCCCCACGCCGTCGACCACGCTGATCGAGAGCCGGTCCAGCTCCTCGTCGCCGGTCGCGCCGGCGGCGCGCATGGCCCGTTCCCAGCCCCGGCGCCGGTCGTCGCCGACGTCGGAGCCGGACGGCCACCCGATGAAGGCGATGCGCCGGTGCCCGAGGTCGAGCAGGTGCTCCACGGCGGCGCGGGTGCCGACGGCGCCGTCGACGTCGACCCAGGCGTGGTCGGCGACGTCCGCCGGGTCGCGGTCGTCGGCGGACGTGGTCGCCCACGGCCGGCCGAACGTCACGAACGGCACGTCGCTCGCGCTGAGCCAGCGCGTGCGCGGGTCGCCGTGATGGGTGGACGTCAGCACGAACGCGTCGACCCCGAGCACGTCGACCAGCTCGCCGTACTGGTCGATCTCCGCGTCGTCGTCGGCGGCCGTGAACAGCATGACGCGGTAGCCACGCAGCTGGGCCTGCTCGGTGACCGAGTGCAGGAAGCGGTCCAGGACGGCGCCGCTGATGCCGTCGGCGGTGGGCTCCAGCCGCAGGCCGACCACCCCGGACCTGCGGGTGCGCAGCTGGCGCGCGGCGCCGTGCGGGCGGTAGCCCAGCTCCGCGACGGCGCCCAGCACCCGCTCGAGCGTCTCCGGGTGGACCAGGTGCGGGGCGTTGAGGGCGTTGGACACCGTCTGGCGGGAGACGGCGGCCCGCGCGGCGACGGTGGCCAGGGTGGGACGGCGGTCGTCGCTCACGGCGCCTCCGGGTCCGGTGCGGCCGATGACGTCCTCGTCACCGGGTGGTGCTGTGCGTGGCCGGCCCGGCCGGTGCGGAGCGGGACGGGTGCGGCTGTTCTGGATCGATCAAACCCGCTACCGTGGCGGGCCTTGGATCGATCCAATGACAGTGTCAGAGTGGATCCGCGTGTCGAGTGCTGTCAAGACGAGCGGCGCAGGTGCGCATCACGGATCGGTCACGCGTCGAGGACGAGGGGGACCCCATGGAGCGTCAGCCGCTGCTGCACGACCTGCTGGTGGCCACGATGGCGCCGAGCCAGGCGTGGTCCGGCCCGGACGGGCAGATCCGCCCGGGCGGGGCGCAGGGGTACTTCTACGGTGACCTGCGGACCCTGTCCCGCGCCGTGCTCACGGTGGACGGGGAGGAGCCCGAGACCATCGCCGGCGGGCCGGCCGGTCCCGGCGCGGTCGAGGTGCTCGGCCTGCTGCGCGGGGTCGACGAGGACGGCGCCGACCCCACCGTGCAGCTGCGCCGCCTGCGCCGGGTCGACCCCGGGCAGGTCCACGAAGACCTGGAGGTCACCGCCGCCACGCGCGAGCCGGTCACGCTGACGTTGCGGCTGGAGGTGGCGTGCGACCTGGCTGCCGTCGAGGCGGTCAAGCAGGGGCGCGCGACCTGCGAGCTCCCCGGCGCCGTCGCCGCGCACGGCGGGTCGGTGCGCTGGTCGGGCCCCGACGGGACGAGCGTGACCCTCACGGCGCCCGGCGCGCGGATCACCGCCGACGACCCCGCCCGGCCGCGGCTGGAGTGGGACGTCGTCGTGCGTCCCGGGGCGACGACGGCCGTGGGCTGGGGCGTCACGGTGACGGCCGCGGCCACGACGGTCGGTCCGCCGGTGGCGACCGCGCCCGAGTGGTCCGTGCCCGCGGTCGCCGCCGACGACCGGCGGCTCGCCGCGCTGCTCGACCAGGCGCTCGCCGACCTGACGACGCTGCGGATGACCGCGGACTTCGCCCCCGGCGACACCTTCCTGGCCGCGGGTGCGCCCTGGTTCTTCACGCTGTTCGGGCGCGACTCGATCTGGGCGGCGCGGATGCTGCTCCCGCTGGGCACCGAGCTGGCCGCCGGGACGCTGCGGGTGCTCGCGGCCCGGCAGGGCACCGTCGCCGACCCCGAGACCGCCGAGCAGCCGGGCAAGATCCTGCACGAGGTGCGGGCCCAGCCGCTCGACCTCGGCGGCGAGGGCCGGGTGCTGCCGCCGGTCTACTACGGGACGGTCGACGCGACCCCGCTGTGGGTCTGCCTGCTGCACGACGCCTGGCGCTGGGGGATGCCGGCCGAGCAGGTCCGGGCACTGCTGCCGGCCATGGAGCGCGCCCTGGACTGGATGACCGACCACGGCGACGCCGACGGCGACGGGTTCCTGGAGTACATCGACACCACGGGACGCGGCCTGGCGAACCAGGGCTGGAAGGACTCCGGGGACTCGGTGCAGTGGCGCGACGGGTCGCTGGCCACCGGTCCGATCGCGCTGTGCGAGGTGCAGGCGTACGCGCACGAGGCTGCCTTGGGCGGCGCCGCGCTGCTGGAGGCGTTCGGCCGCCCGGGCGCGGACCGCTGGCGGTCCTGGGCCGCCGACCTCGCCGCGCGGTTCCGGCGCAGCTTCTGGGTGGCCGACGACGACGGCGGCTACCCGGCGATCGCGCTGGACGCCGACAAGCGACCGGTGGACACGCTGACCAGCAACATCGGCCACCTGCTGGGCACCGGCCTGCTCGACCCGGACGAGGAGCGCCAGGTGGCCCGGCGCCTGGGTGCCCCCGACATGAGCTCGGGCTACGGGCTGCGGACGATGTCCACGACGTCCGGCGGCTACTGGCCGTTGCGGTACCACGGGGGCGCCGTGTGGGCGCACGACACGGCGATCACGGTCGCCGGCCTGGCCCGCAGCGGGCACACCGACGTCGCCGCCGCGCTGGTGGACGGACTGCTCGCCGCCGGGGACGCGACCGGGTACCGGCTGCCCGAGCTGTACTCCGGCGCTGCCCGCGGCAGCGTCCCGACCCTCGTGCCGTACCCCGCCGCGTGCCGGCCGCAGGCGTGGTCGGCCGCCGCGGCCGTCGCGGTGCTGTCCGCGACGCTGGGGCTGGACCCCGACGTCCCCGGGGGAACGCTACGGGTGACGCCGGTCGCGCCGTCGCCGGTCGGGGCGGTGCGGGTCTCGGGACTGCGGCTCGACGGCCGGCCGCTCGCGGTCGAGGTCGACGCCCGCGGTGCGGTCGTCGGGGTGGACGCCGGCGGCGCGGTCCGGGTCGACGCCGGTGCGGGCGGGGCGGCGGCGGCCACGGTCGGGGCGGTCCCCGCGCCGCCGGGCACGGCCGGGCCGGCGGCGACCTAGACTGGGGGGCGCCATCCGGCGGCAGGGCATCGGTGTGGCGACGACGCCGCACGAGGAGGAACAGATGGGCATGCTCACCCGGATCGGGTCCCCGTCGGACCTCAAGCGGCTGCGCCCGGCGGAGGTCGAAGGGCTGGCCCAGGAGATCCGCGACTTCCTCGTCCGGTCGGTCTCGCGCACCGGCGGCCACCTCGGCCCCAACCTCGGCGTCGTCGAGCTCACGCTGGCGATGCACCGGGTGTTCGACTCCCCACGGGACACCCTGGTGTTCGACACCGGGCACCAGGCCTACGTGCACAAGCTCCTCACCGGCCGGCAGGACTTCACCGCGCTACGCAAGCGCGACGGCCTGTCCGGCTACCCCAGCCGGGCCGAGTCCGTGCACGACGTCGTGGAGAACTCGCACGCGTCGACCGCGCTGAGCTGGGCGGACGGCATCGCCAAGGCCAACGTGGTGCGCGGGCTGACCGACCGGCACGTCGTGGCGGTGATCGGCGACGGCGCCCTGACCGGCGGGATGGCCTGGGAGGCGCTGAACAACATCGCCGAGGGGCACGACCGGCGGCTGGTGATCGTGGTCAACGACAACGGCCGGTCGTACGCCCCCACGATCGGCGGGCTCGCGTTCCACCTGGACACCCTGCGCACCACGCGCGGCTACGAGAGCTTCCTGACCTGGGGCAAGCGCGCGCTGCACCGCTCGGGCATGCCGGGCCGGTTCGCCTACGACGCCCTGCACGGGCTGAAGAAGGGCATCAAGGACGTCGTCGCGCCGCAGGGCATGTTCGAGGACCTGGGCATCAAGTACGTCGGCCCGGTGGACGGGCACGACGCCGCGGCGGTCGAGCACGCGCTGAGCCGCGCCAAGGCGTTCGGCGGCCCGGTGATCGTGCACGTCATGACCGAGAAGGGCCGCGGCTACTCCCCGGCCGAGCAGGACGTCGCCGACCGGTTCCACGCGGTCGGGCAGATCCACCCCGAGACCGGGCTCCCGGTCGCCCCGTCCCGGTTCGGCTGGACCAAGGTGTTCGCCGACGAGATAGTCGCCATCGGTCGACGGCGTCCCGACGTCGTGGCGATCACCGCCGCGATGCTGGCGCCGGTCGGGCTGGCGCCGTTCGCGGCCGAGTTCCCGACCCGGACCTTCGATGTCGGCATCGCCGAGCAGCACGCGGCGACGTCGGCGGCCGGGATGGCCTTCGCGGGCCTGCACCCGGTGGTGGCCGTGTACGCCACGTTCCTCAATCGCGCGTTCGACCAGGTGCTCATGGACGTCGCGCTGCACCGCGCCGGCGTGACGTTCGTGCTGGACCGCGCCGGCATCACCGGCGACGACGGCGCGAGCCACAACGGCATGTGGGACATGGCGATGCTCTCGGTCGTTCCGGGGCTGCGGCTGGCCGCGCCGCGCGACGAGACGACGCTGCGCGAGGCGCTGCGGGCCGCGGTCGACATCGACGACGCCCCGAGCGTCGTGCGGTACCCCAAGGGTGCGCTGACCGACCCGATCGAGGCCCTCGAGTCCGTCGACGGCGTCGACGTGCTGGCCCGGCACGGTGGCCCGGGCGACGGTCCTGACGGTGAGGTGCTGGTCGTCGGGATCGGCGCGATGGTACCGACCGCGCTCGAGGCGGCCGAGCTGCTGGCGGCGCACGGCCTGCGGGTCACGGTCGTCGACCCGCGGTGGGTGCTGCCGGTCCCGCCGGCGCTGGTCAAGCTGGTGGGAGAGCACACGCACGTGGTGACGCTCGAGGACGGGCTGGTCGACGGCGGCGTCGGTGCGCTGCTCGGGCAGCGCGCGCGCGAGGCCGGCATCAGCACACCCGTGCAGTCCATCGGGATCCCGTCGGGCTTCCTCGACCACGCGACCCGGGAGCAGATCGTGGGCCAGCTGCGGCTGCGCCCGCAGGACGTCGCACGCGACGTGCTCACCGCCCTGGCCGGTCCCGCCGCCTGACCCGGCCGGCCGGGTCGCCCTGCCGTGGCGTGCCGGACGACGACGGCTCGCCGGCCTGGCACCATCGTCGCGTGACCGCGCTGACCTTCTCGGACTCCCTCGTCGTCCCCGCGACACCCGACGAGCTGTACGACCTCGTCTCGGACGTGACGCGGACCGGCCAGTGGAGCCCGGTCTGCACCGGGTGCTGGTGGGACGAGGGGCACGACGCCCGGGTCGGCGCCTGGTTCACCGGCCGCAACGAGGTCCCCGGTCGCGTGTGGGAGACACGCAGCCAGGTGGTGGTCGCCGACCGGGGACGGGAGTTCGCGTTCGTCGTCGGCGGCGACCGGGTCCGGTGGGGCTTCACCTTTACGCCGGCGGCCGAGGGGACCCGCGTCACGGAGTCGTGGACCTTCCTGCCCGCGGGCCTCGCGGCGTTCCGCGAGCGGTACGGCCAGGACGCGCAGCGGCAGATCGACGACCGGAGCCGCGCCGCGCACGAGGGCATCCCGGCGACCCTGGCGGCGATCGCCAGGATCGCTCGGGGCGGCGCCTGAGCGCGGGAGTCGCGACGAGCACGTCGGCCACCACGAGATCGGCGACGAGGGGACCGGCCGCGATGAGATCGGCGGGTGCGGGCGGTCCACCCCGTGACGGGCCCGCCGACCGGCGGGTCACGAGGCGGCGGAGGGTGCGCACCATGGCGACGTTCGTGACGATCGGCTACGGCGATGCGGAGGGCTATCGGCGCACGGCCCCCGAGGTGCGGGACGCGGCGCACGCGCACGACGCCGACCTCCGCCGACGTGGGGTCGTGATGGGCACGGCCGGAGCTCCGGTGCAGGTGCGCAACCCCGACGCGGCCGGGACCACGACGCTGCCCGGGGCCTTCGCGACCTTCGGCCTGCCCCTCGCCGGGTTCGCCGTTCTGGAGGCGGCCACGCTCGAGGACGCGATCGCGATGGTGTCGGCCACGCCGTGCGCGGTCGCCCACGGCGTGGTCGAGGTGTGGCCGCTGCAGGTCGCGCCGTAGCGCCGAGCCGGCCCGTCCGTCGCCGGGAGGGGCGGCGCGTGGATCACCCGGGCGCCGGCCCGCGCTGCGGGTAGGGCGTCTGTCCCGACTCCAGCATCGCGACGTACTGGGCGATGCGGCGGGCGCGGGTGTCGGGCCGCACCGCCGTCACGACCCGGTGCAGCACGGCGTAGCGGTTCTGGCCGTTCAGCGTGGCGAACGCCGCCTGCGCCGCCGGGCTCGCGGCGAGCGCCGTCGCGAGGTCCGCGGGGACCTCGATCGTCGCCGGGCCGGCGTAGGCGGCGTCCCACCGCCCGTCGGCGCGGGCCCGGTCGACCTCGGCCAGCCCGGCGGGCTGCATGCGGGCCTCGGCCGTCAGCCGTGCGACGTGCTCGACGTTGCGCCGGGACCACATGCTGCGCGCGCGACGCGGCGTGAACCGCTGACGGTAGGTCGCCGCGTCGATCGTGCGGGCCTGGCCGTCGATCCACCCCTGGCACAGCGCCTCCTCGAGCGCCTGGGCGTAGGTGAGGCTGGTCGGGTGGGTGGTCCCCTTCTTGGCCAGCACGAGCCACACGCCGGTCTGCTCCGTCACGTGCTCGGCGAGCCACGCCCGCCACGCGTCGACGTCGGCGACGAGGAGCTGGGGGGCGTTGGGGGCCATCGGTCGAGCCTGGCAGAGCGCGTGCGCCACCGGTAGGTGCCCCGTCCCGAACCGGCGCCGGGCGTGGCTCGCGGGGCGATGAGTTCGGGCCGCCGGCCCGGTCCACCGGGGATGACCACCACGACGGCCTCGAGGGCCCACCTCGCCACTGCCATCTTCACCGTCTCGGACCAGGACGCCGCCCTGGCCTTCTACACCGGCCGGCTCGGCTGGGAGGTCCGCGGCGACGCCCGGTTCGGGCCCGACGGGGAGAGCCGCTGGCTCGAGGTCGCACCGTCCGGGTCGGTCGCGCGGCTCGCGCTCAACGCGCCGATGGGCGGCAGCCCGGGTGGGTCGGCGGTCGTCGTCGAGGTCGACGACGTGCCGGCCGAGCACGCCCGCCTGACCGCGATCGGCGGCGTGGACCTGGACCCCGCGCCCACCCGGGCCCCGGGGGCCCCGCTGCTGTTCTCGCTGCGCGACCCGGACGGCAACCACATCTGGGTGACCTCCGAGGGGTGAGCGCGGTTCAGCCGCCGACGGCGTCGTCGTGCGCGTCGTCCCACCAGGCCAGCACCCGGGTGCCGTACAGGGTCAGCCACGGCGACGGCTCACCCGGCGGCGCGTCGACCTCGAACCACGCGCGGCCGGGGTACCGGTGCTCCTGCAGCCAGGTGCCGTCGGCACGGCGCGCTGCCCGGACCACCTCGACGGCGTCCGCCAGCCGCGGATCGGGCGCCACGCCGTCGTGCTGAGCGGCCGCCCGGAAGTGCTCGAGCGCCTTCAGCGCGCTGTAGGGCCAGCGGAACGGGTACGCGAACCGGGTCGCCCACGGGCCGACAGGCTCCCCGGTCGACCGCCTGCGCAGCAGCCGGCGCTCGAGCAGGTACTCCTCGCCGCCCCGGCGGGCGATGCGGACGTCGGGGTCCCCGGTCGCGACCTCGAAGTCGAGCAGCCCCCGCAGCGAGTTGAGCGTCGAGTGGAACGAGGACCTGGTCGCGCCGGCCACCCACTCGCAGTTCCAGCCGCCGTCGGGCAGGCGGTGCTCGACGAACCACCGCGCGATCCCGGTGACGTCCGCGCCCAGCCACACCCCGTTGGCGAGCGTGTAGCCGTTGATGCAGCAGTCGACCTCGCCGCCCCAGTAGGGCAGGTCGTCGTACTCCCAGCGGCTGTGGGCGGCCAGCGCCTGCGCCGTGCCGGCCAGCGCGGACGCGTCGAGCCCCCACTCGCGCAGCGCGTTGAGCGTCCAGGTCGTCGCGGTCCACGGCTGCCCGGCGTCCGCGGCCGCCTCGGGCCCGTCGACGTCGAACCCGGCGGGGAAGTAGGCGCCACCGGCCCACTGGCCGTCGGCGTCCTGCAGGGCGAGCAGCCGGGCGCCGAACCCCTCGGTCGCGATCCGTGCCCGGGTCGCCTGCCACACCTGCGGCGGTGCCCCGGCGAGGTCGCGCTCGACCTGCCAGCGCAGGGCCGGGTCGGTGTCCAGCAGCCAGTCGAGCAGTGCGCCGTCGATCGCCATGTCGACACGCTAGCCAGGGGGACCGACACGACCGCGCGACCGGAGCGGCAGCCGCGGTCAGGCGGGTGGCACCGGCTGCCTCAGGATCGTGCGCAGCCGCTGCGGAGCCGTCCGGCGCGGGTGGCTGAGGTAGATCCGCGTGAGACGGGTCGTCATGGCTGCCATCGTGCTGCGGCCCGGTGGGCCGCCGCCATGGTGCGGGTCAGGCGTGGCTCGATGACCGCCCACGGCTGCCGGGCCGGCCCGTCACCGCAGACCGATCACCTCGTGCCCGGTCACCGCGACCAGGCCGTGGTCCACCACGGCGACCGACACGGTGCCCGCGGGCGCCGGGGTGCGCCAGAGCACGCGCCCGTCGGCGACCCGGTACCCGGCGAGGTGCAGGATGCCGTCGTCGGCGCGGACCGGCAGGACCACCACGTCGCCGTCCGTGACGGCGGCGTCCCCGGTCGCCTCCGGGTCGACCGGGGCGCGCCAGACGGTCTCGCCGGTGCCGACCCGCAGCGCGGTCACGGTGGCGCCGTCGTCCAGCAGCAGGGCGCCGTCCACCACGCCCGTGGCGACCGCCGTGGGGGCGCCCGGGTACGGCAGGGACCACCGGGTCCGTCCGCTGCGCAGGTCCACCCCGCGCAGCCGGTCCCGCCCGGCGGTGCGCACGACCAGCACCGAGTCGCCCGAGCCGTCCGTGACGGCCGGTGCCAGCGGGGGGCCGGGCAGCGAGAACCGTGCACCGGCGGTGCCGCCGGTGACCGCTCCCCGGCCGGAGGTGCCCTCGCGGTGCCACGCCCAGATGGCCCGCGCGCCGCCCGGGAGCACGTGCTGCTCATACGGGTACGGCTGCGTGCTCACCCGCTGCGCGTCGACCGCCTCGCCGGTCGCGAGGTCGACGGCGAAGGTGCCGACGGTCAGCGTGTCGGGCCGACGTTCGACCGCAGGGGCCCCACCCGCAGGGGTCCCACCCGCGGGGTGCACGGGCTGGGGGCTGCGGACGTCCCACCGCGGGGTGCCGGTCGCCAGGTCCCAGCGGGTCACCCGGACGGTGGCGTCGGGGAGCGCGGTGGCCAGCAGCAGGTCCCGGCCGACCGGCTCGGCGAGCAGCAGGGCGCCGTCCGCGGCGACGGCCTGCCGGGTGCGCCCGGTCGTGGAGTCGACGACGACCACGTCGACGCCGGTCGTCGCCTCGCCGACGGACCCGCCCACGGACCCCGTCCCGTCCGGGGACGCGCCGGCGACGCAGGCGACCAGACCACCGGGTCCGGTCCCCGCCTCGACCGGTGCCCGGTCCGGTCGGAGCGACTCGTCCACAGCGAAGCAGTCACCGGTGCCGGCCGCGCGCGCGGCCGCCGCCGACGCCGTCCACGTCGTCGTCCCCGTCGCCGGGTCCACCGACCGCAGCGCCGCGTCGTCGACCACGAGCAGCGTGTCGTCCCCGTCGCCCACCACCCGTCCCGGGATGCGCCACACCTCGGCCAGCGGTCCGGACGTCTGCGCCAGGACCGCCGGCATCGCCTCGAACGCCGCCACCCGGGCCGCGGTCCGGCGGGCGTCGACGACCGCCGTCGTGGCCGCCACCAGCACGACCAGCACGCCGACGGCGACCGCCCGCCGGCGGTACCGGGCGACCAGGCGGCGGGCCAGGCCCGTGGGCACCGGGCCGGCGACGACGACGTCGACGCCGACCTCGGCGTCGGGCCGGAGCGGACCCAGGTCCCGCGCCCACATCGCGCGCCGGGCCATCGCCTCCAGCGCCAGCTCGTGCAGCACCGCGCGGACCTCGTCCGCGGCCACGTCGTCGTCGTCGTCGTCGACGAGGAGGACGTCGACCACGTCGAGGCCCGGAGCTGGCCGCGACCGGGATCGGCGCATGCCATCAGCGTAGCCGCGCTCCCGCACGCCGGGCCGTCGCTCACGCCGGTGGAGCGCGGCCCTGGGCAGCGAGCTGTCCGTCGCTCACGCCGGCCGGCGTCGCAGCCCCGGCAGGCGCGCGGAGGTCAGCCCCGCGGCACGTCCGCGACCCCGGGCGGCAGCAGCCGCCGGCCCAGCACCCGCTCGGCCCACCCGCTGCGGTCCAGGTACGGCGTGATGCCCCCGAGGTGGAACGGCCACCCCGCGCCGAGGATCATCGCGAGGTCGATCTGCTCAGGTGACCCCACGACGCCCTCGTCGAGCATGAGCCCGATCTCCTCGGCCAGGCCCCCGAGCACGGCGTCGCGCAGGCCCGCCTCGTCCAGCGACCCCGGACGCCCCGGCGTGCCGAAGACGTCCTGGATGTCGGGATCGACGGCGTGCTCGGCGCCGCGGCCGTCGGGCCGGGGGACGACCCGGCGCCCCTCGGACGACAGCCGCTCGAGCCCCGGGGACAGCGGGTAGCGGTCACCGAGGTCCTCGTGCAGCGAGCGCAGCACGTGCAGGGCCACCGGCAGGCCGACCAGCTGGATCAGCGCGAACGGGCTCATCGGCAGACCCAGCGGCCGCAGCGCGACGTCGGCGACGCGCACCGGGGTGCCGCCCTCGACCGCCGCCGCCACCTCCGCCAGCATGCGCAGCAGGAGCCGGTTCACCACGAACCCCGGGCGGTCGCCGACCCCGACCGCCGTCTTGCCCAGCGCCTTCGCGACCGCGAACGCGGTCGCGACGGCCCCGTCCGACGAGCGGCCGGTGCGGACGACCTCCACCAGCGGCATCTGCGCGACCGGGTTGAAGAAGTGCAGGCCGACGACGCGCTCGGGGTGGCGCAGGTGCTCCGACATCTGCCCGACCGACAGCGCCGAGGTGTTCGTCGCGAGCACGGTGTGCTCACCGACGAGCTCCTCCAGCTGGGCGAACACCCGCTGCTTGATCGCCATGACCTCGGTCACCGCCTCGATCACGAGGTCGGCGCCGGCGAGCGTGCCGAGGTCGGTGCTCACCGTGATCGAGGCCAGCACCCGGTTGCCCTCGTCGGTGGACAGCCGCCCCTTGCTCACCAGGCCCTCGACCTGCGACCGCACCCCGGCCAGGCCGGCGGCGACGCGCTCGTCGTCGACCTCGCGCATCGCGACGGGCACCCGCAGCCGCCGCGCCATGAGCACGGCGAGCTGCCCGGCCATCAGGCCGGCGCCGACGATGCCGACCGAGCGGACCGGGACCGCGAGGTCCTCGGCGGGGGCCCCGGCGGGCCGGCGGGCCTTGCGGGTGGTGAGGTCGAAGGCGTAGAGCCCGGCGCGCAGCTCGTCGGACATGAGCAGGTCGGTCAGGACGTCGTCCTCGGCGGCGAAGGCGGTGTCCCGGTCCGCCGTGCGCGCGGCGGCGACGAGCTCGAGCGCGCGGTAGGGCGCCTGCCGGGCACCGTGCAGCCGGGCGTCGAGCTGAGACCGCGCGGCGGCGATGGTGGCGTCCCAGGAGGCGTCGTCCTCCGGCTCGGGACGACGGACCGCCACCCGCCCGGCGAGCACGTCGGCGGTCCACACCAGCGACTGCTCGAGGAAGTCGGCCGGGTGCAGCAGCACGTCGGCGACGCCCATCTCAACCGCCTGCGCGGCCGTGGTCATCCGGTTGTTGGCCAGCGGCCGGGTCAGGATCAGGTCGAGCGCGGGGCGCAGGCCGATCAGCCGGGGCAGCAGCGAGCACCCGCCCCAGCCGGGCACGAGGCCCAGGAAGGTCTCCGGCAGCGCGATCGCCGACACATCCGAGGCGACGGTGCGGTACGTGCAGTGCAGGGCCAGCTCCAGGCCGCCACCCAGGGCGGCACCGTTGATGTAGGCGAACGTGGGCACGTCCATCTCGCCGAGCAGCCGGAGCGCGGCGTGACCGAGCTCGGCGATGGCGCGCGCGTCGCGCCGGTCGGCGATGGCGGCGACCGCCGTCAGGTCGGCTCCGGCGGCGAGGTAGTACGGCTTGCCGGTCACGCCGACGGCGACGACCTCGCCCGCGGCGGCCCGGTCGCGGACCCCCTCCAGCGCCTCGGCGATCCCGGCCATGCCGGCCGCGCCGAGCGTCGTCGGCTTGGTGTGGTCCAGGCCGTTGTCGATGGTCACCAGCGCCAGCGTCCCGGCGCCGCCGGGCAGGGCGACGTCGCGGACCAGCGCCCGGGCGACCCGCTCCGGTCGTGGGGTGGTCGCGGCGCCCGAGCCCGCCGGGGGGCCTGAGCCGGCCGAGGTGGTCGCGGTGGCCGGGGTGGTGGGCGTGGTCATCAGCGCTGCTCCTGCGTCGTCGCGGCGGGGGAGGTGGTGCCCGAGGCGGCCGGGCGCGGGCCGTCGTAGTCGCGGTGGTGCGGGTTCTCCCAGACCACCGAGCCGCCCTGCCCGAGGCCCACGCACAGCGTGGTCAGCCCGTAGCGGACGTCCGGCCGGGCGGCGAAGTGTCGGGCGAGCTGGGTCATGAGCCGCACGCCGGACGCCGCGAGCGGGTGCCCGACGGCGATCGCCCCGCCGTCCGGGTTCACGCGCGGGTCGTCGTCGTCGATCCCGAACGCGTCCAGGAACGCCAGCACCTGGACGGCGAACGCCTCGTTGATCTCGACCAGGCCGATGTCGTCGATGCCGAGCCCGGCCCGCGCCAGCGCCCGCTCGGTCGAGGGCACCGGGCCGAGCCCCATGACGGCCGGGTCGACGCCGGCGTAGGCGAACGTGACCATCCGCATCCGCGGCGCGAGCCCGAGCTCGGCCGCGGTGTCCTGCGCGGCGAGCAGGCACATCGCCGCGCCGTCGGTCAGCGGGGCCGACGTCGCCGCGGTCACCCGCCCGCCGGGGCGGAACGGGGTGGGCAGCCCGCGCACGGCGTCGAGCGTCGTGCCGGGCCGCGGCGGCTCGTCGGCGGTGGCCAGTCCCCAGCCGCGCTCGGGGTCCCGCACGGCGACCGGGACGAGGTCCGGTGCGATGCGGCCGGCGGCCAGGGCCGCGGCGTACCTCGCCTGGCTCGCCACGCCGTACGCGTCGGCGCGCTCGCGGGTCAGGGCGGGGTAGCGGTCGTGCAGGTTCTCGGCGGTCCGGCCCATGAGCAGCGCGTCGCCGCTGACCAGACGCTCGGAGGCGAAGCGTGGGTTGGGATCGGCGTCGAAGCCCATCGGGTGCCGGCCCATGTGCTCGACGCCGCCGGCCAGTGCGACGTCCTGCGCGCCGACGCCGATCGCGGCGGCGGTCGAGGTGACCGCGGTCATCGCCCCGGCGCACATCCGGTCGACGGCGTACCCGGGGACGCTGCGGGGCAGGCCCGCGAGCACCCCGACGGTGCGGCCCAGGGTGAGCCCCTGGTCGCCGGTCTGCGTGGTCGCCGCGATGGCGACCTCGTCGACGCGCTCGGGCGGCAGCTCGGGATGGCGGCGCAGCAGCTCGCGGACCGCCTTGACCGCCAGGTCGTCGGCGCGGGTGTGGGCGTACAGCCCGTCGGCCCGCGCTCGACCGAACGGTGTGCGCACCCCCTCGACGAACACGGTGGGGCGGACGGTACGTGGCGATGCGCTGGGCATCGGACCTCCTGGCGTGGACGGCGGTGTCCTGGCGTCCGGGGAGCGGGCGCCGGTGGCGGACGGTCCCGGCGGGAGCCGTCCGCCGGCGATGTTACTGGTCGGTAACCAGTGCCTCGGCGAGCAGGGGGGCCGTCAGGGTGACCTGCCACGGGCGGGCCCCGCCCGTGGCGAGGAACTCGCCGACCGTCTCGGGGGTGAGCTCGTCCGGCGGCGTCCAGCACAGGCGACGCAGCAGGTCCGGCTGCAGCAGGTTCTCCACCGGCACGGTGTGCCGGTCGGACAGCTCGGCGACCACCTCGCGGGCCGCGGCCAGGCGGGCGGCAGCCGCCGGGTCCCGGTCGGCCCAGGCGCGCGGCGGCGGCGGCGCGTCGCTGCGCGGGCCGCGGACCGACGGCAGCTCGGCCTCGGGCACGGCCAGCCCGCGCTGGACGGCCGCCTGCCAGACCGTGATCCGCCGGCGGGCGCCCTTGCCGGAGAAGGCGGGCAGCGCGGACAGCGCCTCGACCGACCGGGGCAGCGCCTGCGCGGCCGCCACGATCGCGGCGTCCGGCAGCACGCGCCCGGGGGAGATGTCGCGCTCGCGGGCGTTGCGGTCGCGCGCCTCCCACAGCGCGCGCACGACGGCGAGACGGCGGGCGTCACGGACTGCGTGCAGGCCGGACACCCGGCGCCACGGCTCGGCCCGGGGCGGCGGTGGCGGGGTCAGTCGCACCGCCTCGAACTCCTCGGCCGCCCAGGCGGCCTTGCCCGCCTCGGCGAGCCGGTCGGCCATCACGGCGCGCAGCTCGACGAGCACCTCGACGTCCAGCGCGGCGTAGCGCAGCCACTCGGTCGGCAGCGGGCGGGTGGACCAGTCGACCGCTGAGTGCTCCTTGGCCAGACCCAGGCCGAGCAGCTCGGCGACCACCGCGGCCAGCCCGACCCGCTCCAGGCCCAGCAGTCGGGCGCCGAGCTCGGTGTCGAAGACCCGGCTGGGCCGCATGCCCTGCTCGGCCAGGCCCGGCAGGTCCTGCGACGCGGCGTGCAGCACCCACTCCACGCCGACCAGTGCCTGCGACAGCGCCGACAGGTCGGGCAGGGCGATCGGGTCGATCAGCGCCGTGCCGGCGCCCTCGCGTCGCAGCTGGACCAGGTAGGTGCGCTGCCCGTAGCGGTAGCCGGACGCGCGCTCGGCATCCACCGCGACGGGGCCGGTGCCCGCGGCGAACGCCTCGACCACCCGGGCGAGCTCGTCCGGCGTGGTCAGGACGGGCGGGACACCGTCGGCCGGCTGCACGAGGGGGACGACGTCGAGCTCCGGCGGCACCGCCTCCACGTCGGTCGCGGTCGCGGTGGACTGCTCAGACTCCATGGGGCAACCGTAGGCTCTCCGCCGGTCGCCTCCGCGCGCACCCGTCGCGCGGCGCGGGGGCTCGGCGCTCAGGCGATGCGGCCCGCGCGGATGACGATCGCCACGAGCTCGGCGCGGTCGCCAGTGCCCAGCTTGCGCGAGATGCGCGCGAGGTGGCTCTTGACGGTGAGCGCCGACAGGCCGAGCTCCTCGCCGATCATGCGGTTGGTGCGGCCGGCCGCGACGAGCTCGAGCACACCGAGCTCGCGCGCCGTCAGCTCGGGCAGGTCGCGCCCCGGCGCCTCCTCGACCTCGGGCTCCGGTGCCACCTCGGCCTGCTGCACGCGCAGCGCCCGCTGGGCGAACGCGGCCTGCATGCGGCGCGGGTCGGCGGTCACGCCGCCGCGCAGACCGCCCGCGAGCAGCTGGACGACGTCGCGGCGGGCGGCCTGGCGGGCGAGCAGGATGACGCGGGTCGACCCGCGGCGGCCGAGGTTCTCGACCAGCGTCGTGCCGCCACCCTCGGCGAGCTCGTTGACCACGATGCACATCTGGGCGCCCGCCGCCGGACGGCGCGCGGGTCCGGCGGGGGCCACCACACGCGCGGCGTGGGTGGGGGTGCGCAGGCTCTCGATGGTCACGGTGGTCACACTTTCGCCAGGTGGGATGTCTCTCCCGTGATATCGGGACACGCCACCCGCACTGTGAGGATTTCGGGCGCGTCGCTTGAGGTCGGGGCCGCCCGCGACAGCGGTCGCCCGCGCACGGGGATGTGCCGCTCGGACGTGCCGGTGTACGACGTGCCGGTGGGACGTGCCGGTCGGACGTGCCGGTGGGGACGTGCCGGTGGGACGTGCCGGGGGTCAGTGCCGGCGGCCGAGCACCGTGACGCCGTCGGGCATCGGGGGCAGGCCCGCCGTCGTGCACAGCAACGTGGACCACGCGGCCAGGTGCGGGCCGAGGTCGCCGTCGGCCGGCGTCCAGGACGCGCGGATCTCCACCTCGACCTCGTCGGGGCGGTCGGCCAGCGCACCGAAGCTCTGGGACAGCACCCGGGTGACGGTGCCTCCCGCGGCGTGCGCGACGATCCCGGCGCCGGCGAGCGCGTCCTCGAGCCAGGTCCAGGCCACCTGCGCGAGCAGGCCGTCCGTCGCGACCTCCGGCTCGAGCGTCCCGCGCACCAGCGTCACCACCCGGAACGTGCCGTCCCACGCCTCCTGCCCGGCCGGGTCGTGCAGGACGACGAAGCGCCCCGCCGCGAGGTCCTCCTCGTCACGCGGCAGGCGGACGTCGGCGGTCAGCGCGACCGAGTACGGCGCGATCCGGCCGGGACCGGGCACCTCCTCCAGGTGCACCTCCGGCCGCAGCCGGGCCGCGCGCAGCGAGTGCAGCGCACGCAGGAACTCCGCCGGGACGTCCCCCGGGCCGGTCGTCATCACGCCTGCGAGCGTACGGGCGCGGCCCGCGTCCCGAGGTGTGGCGCGCCGATCGGCGACGGCGGCGCGCGACTAGGGTGACGCGCGACAGATCCCCGTGGTGAAGGAGTACCGACCCATGTCCGCAGCTGCACAGATCGGTGTGACCGGCCTGGCCGTGATGGGCCGGAACCTGGCTCGCAACTTCGCCCGGCACGGGTACACGGTGGCGGTGCACAACCGGTCGTACGCCAAGACGCGGTCGCTGGTGGCCGATCACGGGGATGAGGGCACGTTCGTGGCGTCGGAGTCGATGGGCGACTTCGTGGCGTCGTTGGAGCGGCCGCGCAAGGTCGTGATCATGGTCAAGGCCGGTGGGCCCACGGACGCGGTGATCGCCGAGCTGGTGCCGCTGCTGGAGGAGGGCGACATCGTCATCGATGCCGGCAACGCCCACTTCCCGGACACGATCCGCCGTGAGCGGGAGCTGGCGGCTCACGGCCTGCACTTCGTGGGGTCCGGGGTGTCGGGTGGTGAGGAGGGGGCGTTGAACGGGCCGTCGATCATGCCCGGGGGGTCGCGGGAGTCCTACACGGTGCTCGGGCCGATCCTGGAGGACATCTCGGCGAAGGTCGACGGGACCCCGTGCTGCACGTACATCGGTCCGGACGGTGCCGGGCACTTCGTGAAGATGGTGCACAACGGCATCGAGTACGCCGACATGCAGCTGATCGCCGAGGCGTACGACCTGCTCAAGCAGGGGCTGGGGGCGTCGGCTGCCGAGATCGGGCAGATCTTCGCGGACTGGAACACCGGGGACCTGGAGTCGTTCCTGATCGAGATCACCGCCGAGGTGCTGGCGCACGTGGACGCCGCCACGGGGCGGGCGTTCGTCGACGTCGTCGCCGACCGCGCCGAGCAGAAGGGCACCGGGCGGTGGACGGTGCAGAACGCCCTGGACCTGGGGGTGCCGATCACCGGCATCGCCGAGGCCACGTTTGCCCGGGCCCTGTCCGGGTCGACCCCGCAGCGGTCGGCGGCGGTGGGGGTGCTGCCGGCGCACACCTCGACCTGGGACGTCACCGACCGGGACGCGTTCATCGAGGACGTGCGCCTGGCGCTGTACGCCTCGAAGGTCGTGGCGTACTCCCAGGGGTTCGACCAGATCGCGGCCGCGTCGGCGGAGTTCGGGTGGGACATCGACCGGGGGGCGATGGCGCGGATCTGGCGCGGGGGCTGCATCATCCGGGCCCGGTTCCTCAACCGGATCACCGAGGCCTACGAGCGCACCCCCGACCTGCCCCTGCTGCTGGCCGACGAGTACTTCACCGGCGCGGTCGGCAACGGCGTCGCGGCCTGGCGGCGCATCGTGGCCTCCGCCGCGCAGAACGGGGTGCCGGTGCCGGCGTTCTCCTCCTCGCTGGCCTACTACGACGGGGTCCGCGCCGAGCGGCTGCCGGCCAACCTCATCCAGGCCCAGCGCGACTTCTTCGGCGCCCACACCTACGCCCGCACCGACCGCCCCGGCACCTTCCACACCGAGTGGACGCTCGACCGCACCGAGACCGCCCAGTGACGCAGGCGCGCCCCGACGAGGACGAGGCCCTGCTCCAGCCGGTCATCCTCGGCGCGGACATCGGCGTGTACGCGCTGGCGCGCTCCTTCCACGAGGCGTACGGCGTCCGGTCGATCGTCGTCAGCGGCGCGGCGCTCGGCCCGGTGGCTCGCTCCAGCATCATCGACAACGTGCTGCTCGGTCCCGGCGCCACCCCGGACGACATGGTCGAGCGGCTGGTGTCGCTGGCCGGTGAGCACCCCGGCAAGCGGCTGATCCTGCTGGCGAACTCGGACTGGCTGGTGCGCGTCGTGGTCCGGCACCGGGCCCGCCTCGAGAAGCACTACGTCGTGCCGTTCCTGTCCGAGAACCTGCTCGGCCGGATCTCGGACAAGGCGACGTTCGCCGGGATCTGCACCGGACTCGGGATCTCGGTGCCGCGGACCGTCGTGCAGGACTTCGCCGGGGCGGCCGAGCCGGGCTGGCGGCCGGTGCCGGTCGACGTCCCCTACCCGCTGATCGCCAAGGCGGCCAGCAGTGCGGACTACCAGGACGTGCACTTCGAGGGCAAGAAGAAGGTCTTCGAGATCGCCACGCCCGCCGAGCTGGACGCCCTGTGGGTCTCGCTGCGCGACGCGGGGTTCCGCGGGCGGTTCGTCGTGCAAGAGCTCATCCCCGGCGACGACACCCAGATGCGGTCCATCACCGCGTACGTCGACAACGGCGGGATGATCACGCTGCTGTGCACCGCGCACGTGCTGCTCGAGGAGCACACCCCGTCGGGGCTGGGCAATCCTGCGGCGATGATCACCGGACGCTCGGACGAGATGCTCGACCAGGCCCGGCGGTTCCTGGACGCGACCGGCTACGTCGGGTTCGCGAACTTCGACGTCAAGGTCGACCCGCGCGACGGCTCGTACCGCTTCTTCGAGGTCAACCCGCGCATCGGCCGGAACAACTACTACGTCACCGCGGCGGGCGCGAATCCCATGCGGTTCCTGGTCGACGACCGCGTGCACGGCCGCACCGTCGATCCGGTCGTGGTCGACCGCGAGGTGCTGTACTCGATCCTGCCGCACCGGCTGCTGCTGCGGTACGTGCGCGAGCCCGCGCTGCGGGCCAAGGTGCAGGGCCTGATCCGGGCGGGCGCCGTCGCGCACCCGCTGCGCTACGCGGCGGACGCGTCCCTGTCGCGCCGGGCGTACGTCGCCACGGCGATGCTCAACCAGGTGCGCAAGTTCCGCACCCACTACCCGAGGCCGACCGACACCGGCTTCTGACCGCGCGCGCCGGGGCCGGCCACCTCCCGCGTGGGAGTCAGCCGACCTCGCTGGTCCCGGCGTACAGGTGCAGGACCGGCACACGCAGCTCCTCGCGCGCCCGGGACGCCCAGTCACGGTGGAAGGTGTCCTCGACCGCGTGCGGGTAGGTCACCACGACGATCTCCCGGACGCCGCCGCGGGCCACCTCCGCCGCGAGCACCGGGATCGGGTCGTCGCCGACGACGTCGCCCTCCGCGGTCGCGCCGGCGGCGGTGAGCACCTGCAGGCTGCCGGCGAGCTGCTCGGCGGCCTCCGCCCTGGCCTCAGCGGGCCGCGGCTCACGACCGAGCACCTCGTCGAGCGCCTCGCGCAGCTCACCCAGCCCGAGGTGGTCGACCACGGACACCAGCAGGTTGCGCTCGGTGTCAGCCGGGACGAGCACCCGGTAGTCGACGTCGACCTGGGTGTGCAGGGCGGTGATGTGCTGGGCGTCGGCCGGCGTCAGGGTGTCCTCGGTGAGGACGACGACGGTGCGGGCGAGCGGGTCGGCGGGGCCCGGGGCGGCCGGGCCGGACGTGGGTGCGGTCACCCGCACGACCCTAGTCGAGCGTGCGCGGCTCGACGGCCCGGGCCCCGGGCGCGGTGAGCAGCCAGCGGCCGAGCAGCACGCCGTCGCTGTGCAGCAGGTGGGCGCAGCGTGCCGTCTCCGGGGGAGCCAGCCAGTCGTCGCGGTCCACCACGCGCCGAGCGGTGCCGCCGACCAGGCACGGGGTCGTCGTCAGGCACAGGTCGTCGACGAGCCCGGCCGCCAGCAGGTCGCCGAGCAGGCGCGGGCCGCCCTCGGTCAGCACCCGCGGCAGTCCCCGTGCGGCCAGCAGGCGCAGCGCCGCCGCCAGGTCGACATCGCCCACGCCGGCCGCCAGCACACGCTCGGCGCCGACACGGCGCCGCAGCGCGTCCAGGTCGGGCCGGTCCTCCACGGTGAGCACCCACGGCGGACGGCCGGCGTCCAGGAGGTGGTCGGGGAGCGCGCCGGAGCGGGTCACCACCGCGAGCTCGAGCTCCGGGCGCTGCCCGCGGTCGGCCCGGGCGCGACGCAGGTCGTCCCGGACCGGCAGCTCGCCGTACCCCTCGGCGCGGACCGTGCCCGCACCCACCAGGACGACGTCGGCGAGCGACCGGAGCACCGCGAAGACGCGGTGGTCCGCGGGCCCGTTGATGGACCCCGACCGGCCGTCGCTGCCGGTCGCCGCGCCGTCGAGCGTCCCGATCATGTTGGCGCGCACCCATGCCCCGGCCCCGGCCGGGGCGGGGTGCGCGTAGAGCTCGGTCAGGACCGGCTCGCCGGGCTCCACCTCGACCCGTGGCCGTGGGCTGCCGACCGGCAGCAGGACGTCGAGGACCGGACCGGGGGCAGGGTGCACGGGCCCAGGCTAGGTGCGCAGCCCGTGCCGGGCACGGAGCCGGGCACCTGCCTAGGCTGGTCGACCGTGACCATGCCGACCGTCCCCACCGTGCCCGGCGGGCCGACCGCTGCCAGCCTGACCGCCCGCAACCCCCGGGTACCCACCGAGCGGCTGCTGGCCGAGCTCGTCCCGCCGCGGCACTTCGCCGACGAGTCGTTCGACACCTACCGGCCCGACCCGGCGTACCCGAGCCAGGCCCGCGCGGTCGAGCGGCTGCGCGCGGTGGCCTCGGAGGTGGGGCGCGCCGGCGCGGGCGGTGGCTGGTTCGGCCTGCGCCGCCGCGCCGCCCCGGCCGCGGTGTACCTCGACGGCGGGTTCGGCGTCGGCAAGACGCACCTGCTGACCTCCCTGGTGCGCGCGGTCGGTCCGGAGGCGAGCGCCTACGGGACGTTCGTGGAGTACACGAACCTGGTCGGCGCGTTGGGGTTCGGTCCCACGGTGGAGGCGCTCGGCGCCCGCCGCCTGGTGGCGATCGACGAGTTCGAGCTCGACGACCCGGGCGACACCGTGCTGATGTCCCGGCTGCTGCGCGAGCTCGCGGACCGGGACGTGTCGCTCGCGGCGACGTCGAACACGCTGCCCGGCTCGCTCGGCGAGGGGCGCTTCGCCGCTGAGGACTTCCTGCGTGAGATCCAGGCCCTGGCCGACCGGTTCGAGGTGCTGCGGGTCGACGGCGAGGACTACCGGCACCGGGTCCCGGTCACCGACCTCGGCGGCCTGCCCGACGACGTCGTCCGCGCGACGGCCGCTGGGCGGCCGGGGGCGACCGTCGACGGCTTCACCGAGCTGCTGGACCACCTCGCCCAGATCCACCCCAGCCGGTACGGCGCCCTGCTGGACGACGTCGCGCTGGTGGGCCTGACCGGGGTCCGCCCGGTCGAGCACCAGAGCACCGCGCTGCGGCTGGTCGTGCTCGTCGACCGGCTCTACGACCGCGACGTGCCGGTGCTGCTGGGCGGCAGCGGGGTGCAGGGGCTGTTCCCGGCGGAGATGCTCGCGGGCGGCTACCGCAAGAAGTACTACCGGGCGCTGTCCCGGCTCGGTGCCCTGGCCGAGCAGGGTCGGTCCCGGGCCGCCTGACGCGCGACGGCGACGCCGGGACGGCCCCCGCCGCGCTGCGCGCACCGGACGGGCTCTGACGCCGGAGACCCCCGGTCGGCACGCCGGAGCCGTCCGGCGGATACGCTCGACGGTCGTGAGGCCGTTCCTGCTGCTGTCCACCCGTGCGGACGCCGACGCGGCTGCGGGGGAGTACGAGGCCTTCCGGCGGTTCGGTGGGCTCGCCCACGACGGGCTGCACCAGATCAGGCTCGAGCAGGGCCCCCTGCCGGCCCTGGACCTCGCGCAGTGGTCGGGCGTGGTCGTCGGCGGCAGCCCGTTCTGCACCAGCGACCCCGAGGACGAGAAGTCCGACGTGCAGCGCCGCGTGGAGCGCGAGCTCGCCGTGCTCCTCGACGTCGTGGCCGAGCGGGACATCCCGTTCCTCGGCGCCTGCTACGGCATCGGGACCCTGGGGGTCCACCAGGGCGGCGTCGTCGACCGGACGTACGGCGAGCCGGTGGGGGCGGTGCCCGTGACGCTGACGGCGGACGGGCGTGCGGACCCGGTCTTCGGCGTGCTGCCACCGGTCTTCGACGCCTTCGTCGGCCACAAGGAGGCGCTGGCGCAGACGCCGCCGCATGCCGTCGTCCTCGCGTCGTCCCCCGGGTGCCCGGTGCAGGCGTTCCGGGTGCGGCGCAACCTGTACGCGACGCAGTTCCACCCCGAGCTCGACGTGCCCGGGATCGTCGACCGGGTGCGGATCTACTCGGGGGCGGGGTACTTCCCCGCCGACGACCTCGAACGGGTCGTCGACGCGCTGCAGACGTCGCACGTCGTGCACCCACCGCGGCTGCTCACCGCCTTCGTGCACCGGTACGCCCGCTGAGCCCACCGGCCCCTCGGCGGGGCCGGCTGTCCGGGCCCCGCCCGGCTGTCAGACCTGGTGGGCGAACACCACGGTGTTGTCCACATGGCTCTGCGCCGACCGGTCGAACTCCCCACCGCAGGTGATCAGCCGCAGCTCGGGCCGACTGGTGTCGCCGTAGACCAGGTCGGTGGGGAAGGCGTTCTTCGGGAACGCCTGCACCGAGTCCACGACGAACCGGGCCGTGGAGCCGTCCTGCCGGGCCACGTCGATCATGTCCCCGGGCGCGAGCGCGCCGAGCCGGTAGAACACCGATGGCCCCTCGATGCCGTCGACGTGGCCGATGATCACGGCCGGACCGACCTGGCCAGGGACCGGCGAGCCGTCGTACCACGCGGCCTTGTCGTAGTCAGGACCTCGCTGCGGCACCTCCAGGGTGCCGTCGGGGTTGAGGCCGACGTACGTGAGATCGGAGTCGACTCCGATGGCCGGGATGGTGACCCGCACCGGCGGGGCGTGCGGGTCCGGCGCCGGTGTCGGCGTCGGCTCGGGCTGCGGGGGCTCGGGAGCGGCCCGCGTCGGCGTGGGCGAGGACGCCGCGACCGGGCGCGGGGCGACCGGGTCCGGGTCCTGGTCGACGACGCCGTAGGCGACCGCCGAGGCGCCGCCCACGACGAGGACCGTCGCGAGGGCCGTGATGATCCTGCGCCGAGGGCGCCGGGCCCGGGGAGCGCTGCCCCCGGGCCCGGCGCCGTCGTCGTCCGTCAACGCGGAGATCCTCAGCCGCGGTCGCCGGAGAGGCGACGACGCGCGAGCACGGCGCCACCGGTCAGCAGGGCGACGGCGCCCATGCCGATCAGGCCGGCGTTCTCGATGCCGGCCGTGGAGCCCTCACCGGTCTGCACGCCGCCCCGCGGCTTGACGACCTGGCCACCGGCCGGAGCGGTCGGGGCCGGGGTCGGTGCGGGGGTCGCCGGCGTGGTCGGGGTCGGCGTCGGGGTGGGCGTCGGCTCCGGCGCCACCTCGGCGAGCACGACGCCGCACAGTGCCGGCAGCGTGGCCTCCTCGGGGACCGACGGGTCGAGCTCCGACGGCGGACCGTCGTAGGTGCCGCTGCCGTCGGCATCGACGCCGTGCACGACCGCGACGGCCTGGCCGGACAGCAGCGCCGCGGCGACGTCCTCGGTGACCTCGATCTCCTCGCGGAGGTACTCGAAGTCCGACCCGGTCGCGAAGCGCGGGACGTCGAGGGCCGAAGCCGGCGACGTGTCACCCTCGGTGGTCAGCGACAGGACGATGCCGCCGTAGAGCGGAACGCCCTCGGACGTCAGGATCTGCCCGTCGTCGTTGGTGTCCGCGTCCTCGGTGGGGCACGCGTGGGCGGCGTCGGCGCCGAAGTGGATGTGTGCGGCGTGGGGGCCGTCGGCGAGGTTCTCCGCGGCGAGCGCGAACGAGACCGTGGTCCCGGACACCTCGACCACGAGCGCCGCGGCGCCGTCGTCCTCACCGTTGAGCGGGACGGGCAGGAGCTCACCGGCGGCGATGCCCTCGGCCGCCACCGCGGGGCCGGCCATGGCGAGCATCGCGGCGAAGCCCATCGCGGGGACAGCCAGGAGCTTGCGTGTCGTCGGGGTCAAATTCTTCCGCCTCTCGAGTGGGCCGACGAGGAGGTTCGACGGCGCGGGTCGATGGTAGAGGGTTCGGTCACACAGCACACTCACAGGAGTTGATCAAGGGTTTCACAGGCGGAGTTGACGGCGGGTGCGGCGGAAGGTCGCGGGCACGCACCCGGAGCGCCGGGCCGGTCCCGCGATGTCGTGCCGGGCCCGACGGGACGAGCCGGTCAGGGTGCCGACGTCGTGCCGGCGGGCGTTCCGCCGGCGGACCGGCCCACGGGCTCCTCTCCCGCCGCTCGTGCCGGCGCCGGCGCCGGCGCCGGCGGCGCCGGCTCCCCGGCTCGGAGGCGGTCCACCGCCACGAGGTGGTGCGGCCAGTACCGGACGGCCGGCGGGAGCAACGGCACGGCGTGCCGCGTCGCCGACCGCACGACCTGCACGGCCGCCCGGTCGCGCCGTCGCCACGGCAGCCCGTACGCCTCGCGGACCGCGGCGGGCAGCAGGTCCGCGGCGAGCAGCGCGGGCAGCCGCCGCAGCGGCGGGGCGACCAGCGGCGGGTCCGGGCGCAGCACGTCGGCGGCGAGCCGGGACGCCGCGGGACCGACGGTGAGGACCTGGCGCACCTGGTCGCGGACGTACTGCTCGAGCGCGGCCCAGTCGCCCGGGACCGTCCCGGCCGGGACGCCGAAGAGGCGCCCCGCCCGGCTCAGGTCGCGCAGGTACGCGTCGCGCTCGAGCCGGCCGACCGGCCGCGCGAAGCGGTCCGTCACGGTCACGGACGTCCAGAGCAGGGTCACGAAGACCCAGAGCGCGAGGTCGGCGTCGGTGGCCCGGTACCTCGTGCCCGCGGCGATCGGGCCGGTCGTGACCGGCAGCGTGCCCTGCACGGGCCGGTGCCGGCGCGCGACGTGCCGCGCCGCCTGGCGGACCTGGGCGGTGTCGCCGAAGGTGACGGTGAGCACGGCGTCCAGGGTTCCCTGCAGCCGGCGCAGCGGGTCCGCGGTGAAGTCGCTGTGCGCCGCGACACCGGCGGCCACCAGCGGGTGCGCCACCTGCAGCAGCAGGGCGGCGGGCCCGGCGGCGAGCAGCAGTCGCTCGCGTCCGATGCGCCAGGCCGCGGATCCGGGACCGAACAGGCCCGGATCACCGGGGTGCCCGGGGGACGGTGCCGGCGGGAAGAAGTCACTCAGCCCGGGCACTGGCACCTCCTTCGCTGCTGCGTGCGCTCCCGTGGTGGCCGCGCGGGCGTCCCACGCTGGCGCGCAGGGTCCGGGCGGCGGATGCCGTGCACCGGTCCGGCGGCCACCCTACGGCGGCCGGCGCGGCTCACGGCGCCGTGGGCCGGGGTTCATCCAGCGGGGCGGCTGGTCGATGGGCAGGCGGGCCGTGCCGCCCGAGGTCGCCGTGCCGCGGCCCCACCGTCCCACCGAGCGAGAGGTCCCCGCGTGCCTTCCCCCACCTCCCACGACGTCCGCGCCGCGCGGTTCGCGTCCACCCGGTTCCGTGAGGGCTACGAGCCCGCGGAGGTCGACGCACTGCTCGACCGCGTCGCGGTCAGTCTCGACGAGCTGGCCGCTGGACGCGTCGGCCCGCACACGCTCGGCGCCGACGACGTGCTCAACGCCAGGTTCGCCGCGACGAAGTTCCGCGACGGGTACGACCAGGACCAGGTGGACGACTTCCTGGACACCGTCATCCTGGCCCTGCGTGAGCACCACACCCGGCTGCGGGTCGCCCGCCGCGCCGCGGGTGCCGCCCCGCCCGACGAGTCGGGCGGGGGCTGGATCCGGACCGCGCAGCGTGGGCTCACGCCGGTACGCCTGGCACCGGGCCTGTCGACGACCGACGTCGAGGACCTGCTGGAGCGTGCGGCCACCGAGCTCGACCGGCGCGAGCGCGGCAGCACCCCGCGGATGACGGGGCGCGACCTCCGGGGCGCGACCCTGACCGCCACCTGGTGGCGACCGGGGTACGCCCGGCCGCTCGTGGACCCGCTCCTGGACGAGATCGCCGCCGCCCTCGGGGAGTGACTCGCCACCGGCCCGCGGTCGGGTCGACCGGTCCAGGCGGAGGGTGCGTCGGCGACGAAGCGTAGCCCGTACCTATTGACTCTCGATAGAGACCGCGCGAGACTCGATGCATCGGGCGTGCTCGCCACGGCGACGACCCAGCCGCGACCGCCCAGCCCCGACCGCCCAGCCGAGGAGATCGTCGTCATGCGCCATCCGTCCGCCGAGGTGCTGCGCCGACTGGCCGAGCAGCCCGCCGCCGTCGCCGACCCCGACCGTGACCACGTCGTCGGATGCCCGCAGTGCCTGGACGGGCTGGTGGCGGCGCGCCGCCGCGACGTCGGCGAGCGGCCGGCGACGCCCGGCGCCGGCCCGTTCCGTGACGTGCTGCGCCGTCCGGCCGTCGCCGTCCTGGCCGTCGTCACGGTCCTCGCCGGCGGCGCGACGGCGGCCGCCCAGGACTGGCTGCCCGTCTTCCGCACCGAGGGGGTGGCGCCGGTCGGCGTGGCCGCCGCGGACCTGGTCGCGCTGCCGGACCTCAGCGCGTACGGCGACGTCGTGGTGAGCGGCGACGACGACCTGCGCGGTGTCGCCGACGCGGCGGCCGCCGAGGCGGCGACCGGCCTGGAGGTGCCGCAGTCCACACGCCTGCCGCGCGGGGTGACCGGCGAGCCGGCGCACCATGTGGCCGGTGAGGTGGGCGTGACGCTGACCTTCTCGGCCGAGCGCGCCGCCCAGGTGGCCGCCGACGCGGGCACGACGCTGCCGTCCCCGCCGCCCGGTCTGGACGGGAGCGAGCTGCGCCTGGTCGCCGGTCCCGGCGTGGCCCAGGTGTGGTCCGGCGGCGCCGGGGGACCGTCCCTCGTCGTCGGCCGCGCGGTCGCGCCGTCGGCCTCCTCCAGCGGGGTGCCGCTGGAGACCGCGCGCGACTACCTGCTGTCGCTGCCCGGCGTGCCCGACGACGTCGCGGCGCAGCTGCGCACGGTCACCGCGGACCGCGCCACCCTGCCGCTGCCGGTGCCAGTCGACCTCGTCACGACGTCGACCGCGGACGTCCACGGGGTGCCTGCCACCGTGCTGACCACCCGCGACGGGACGATCTCGGCCGTGGTGTGGGTGCAGGACGGGGTGGTCACCGCCGTCGGCGGTCCGCTGGATGTCGACGAGGTGCTCGCCGTCGCCCGCGGGCTGCGCTGACCGTGGCCGAGGGAACCGGCGCCGGGGCGAGCCGCGAGGCGGTCGACGCCCCCCGGCCCGACGCCGCCCTGCCCGACGCCGCCCGGCCCGACGCCCCCCGACCCGACGCCGCCCGCGCGGACGCCGCTCGCCTGGTGGCCGGGCTGCCGCCCGCACCCGCGATCTGGTGCGCGGGCCTGCGCAAGGGGTACGGGCGCCGTCCGGCCGTCCGCGACGTGTCGCTGGAGGTCGCGCGCGGCGAGGTGGTCGGGCTGCTCGGCCCCAACGGCGCCGGCAAGACGACGGTCATCAAGATGCTCCTGGGTCTGGCCCGGCCGGACGCGGGCGAGGCCATGATCCTGGGCCGGCCCTCGACCGACCCGGCCGCCCGCGCCCGCGTGGGCTACCTCCCCGAGCTGTTCCGCTACCAGCCGTGGCTGACGCCGGCGGAGGTGCTCGCCCTGCACGTGCGGCTGGCCGGGGCGAGCGTCCCCGTGGCCGAGCAGCGCGACTGCCTCTCCCTGGTCGGGCTCGCCGGGCGGACCGGCGACCGGCTCGGCGGGTTCTCCAAGGGCATGCAGCAGCGACTGGGCCTCGCGGTCGCCCTCGTGGCGCGGCCCGAGCTCGTCATCCTCGACGAGCCGACCAGTGCGCTGGACCCGCTCGGCCGCGCAGACGTGCGCGACATCGTGCTGAGCCTGAGGTCGCGCGGTGTCGCGGTGCTGCTCAACTCCCACCTGATCGGCGAGGTGGAGCGCGTGTGCGACCGGGTCGTCATCCTCGACTCCGGGCGCGTCGCCGCGTCCGGCAGCCTCCCGGAGCTGCTGGGCCGACGGGAGGTGCGGCTGCACCTGACCGAGCTGGGCCCGGCCGCCGAGCAGCGGCTCGGGGCCACGGGCGTCGTCGAGCGCGTCGGCGACTGGTTCACGGTCGCCCTGCCGGCCGACGACGGGCCGGGCGACGGTGGGCCGGGCGGTGACGGGCCGACCGGTGACGGGCTCGCCGTCCCGGACCTGGTCCGTGACCTGGTGGGCCTGGGAGCGCGCGTGCACGCGGTCGAGCCGGGCCGGATCAGCCTGGAGGAGCGTCTGCTCGGCATCCTGCGCGCGGGCACCGCCGGACGACCCACCGAGGGGGAGCAGTGAGCACGAGCCGGACCGTCCTGACCATCGCGGCACTGACGCTGCGCGAGGCCTCGCGGCGCCGGGTCGTGCTGGCCGTCGCCGGGCTGACCGTGGTGCTGCTCGCGCTCAGCGGCTGGGGCTTCTCGCGGCTCGCGGCCGAGGCCGGCGAGAGCGGGCTGACCAGCGGGGAGGCCCGGCTGACCGCCTCGATCGTGCTCAACCTGGTCATGTTCGGGTTCAGCCTGATCGCGGCCCTGGGCACCGCCTTCCTCGCCGGGCCGACGCTGTCGGGCGAGACCGAGTCCGGCATCGCCCTGGCGGTGCTGGCGCGCCCGGTCCGGCGCCCGGCCGTGCTGCTGGGCAAGTGGCTCGGGCTGGTGACGTTCGGGACCGGGTTCGTCGTCGTCGCCGGCCTGGCGCAGTGCCTCGTCGTCCTGGTGACGGTGGACTACTGGCCGCCGCAGCCCGCCGTCGCCCTCGCCCTGCTGGCCGCGCAGACGGTCGTGCTCCTGACCCTGGCGCTGCTGCTGTCCACGCTGATCTCGCCGATGGCCTCGGGCGTGGTGGCGGTCGGCATCTTCGGTGCGACATGGATCGCCGGTGTGGTGGGCGGCATCGGGTCGTCGCTCGGCAACGACGCGGTCGCCCGGGTGGGCACGGTGTCGCGCATGCTGCTGCCGACCGACGGCCTGTGGCGGGGCGCGATGCACGCCTTCCAGGACCCCTCCGCGTTGGTCCAGATGGGCGGCGACGAGGTCGGGGCCTTCCCGTTCCTCGGCGTGGCGCCGCTGAGCCCGGGCTACCTCGCCTGGGCGGCGGTGTGGGTGGCCCTGGTGTGGGCCGTCGCTGCCGCCTCGTTCCAGCGCAAGGACCTGTGAGCGAGTCCGGGCGATGGGTGATGGTCAGGGTGACCTGCCCCGCGGCGCGGTCGTGCTCGACCTGCCGTTCGAGCGTGCCGGTGGGCGCTGGCGGGTCGAGAACAGCCCGGCCCGACGGGTGCCCAGCCACGGGACCTGGTCCTTCGGCACCTCGCACGCGATCGACTTCGTCCCCGTGGACGACGCCGGCCGCTCCGCGCCGCGCACCTGGCGCCGCCTGGTGGCCCCCGAGCCGCCCGAGCTCGTCGTCGGGTTCGGCCGGCCCGTCCTCGCGCCGGTGTCCGGCACGGTGGTCCTCGCGCACGACGGCGAGCCCGACCACCACGCCCGGCGCTCGGCCCTGACCCTCGTCCCGTACGCGCTCGGCCAGGCCGGACGCGTCCGCGCGGGCGCCCCGGCGGTCGCCGGCAACCACGTCGTGATCGCCGTGGGCGAGGGTGGGCCGTACGTGCTGCTGGCTCACCTGCGCGCGGGCACCGTGCGGGTGCGCCCCGGGGACCGGGTGCGGACGGGGGACCTGGTGGGTGAGTGCGGGAACTCCGGCAACAGCACCGAGCCGCACGTGCACCTGCAGGTCTGCGACTCCATCCGGTGGGAGGTGGCCCGCGGGCTGCCGCTCGCATTCCGCCGGCGCGCCGGGCCGCCCCGGGTGCCGGGCGAGGGGGAGGTCGTCGAGGCCTGAGCGCAGCGCCGGCGACGACGCCCGGTCAGCGGGGTCCGCACGGGTCCGCACCGACGACTGCGGGCGTCGCCGGCGGGGCCGCCGCAGGGGCGGGGGGCGCGGCGCGACCGGCCCCGCGGGTGCGGCTCAGCCGCTGCAGCACCCGGTCGACGACGGCCCCGGTCAGCAGGCCACCGGCCACACCGGCCACCACGCCGACCACCGGGTGGTGGCGGTCCAGCAGCTGCCCGGCCCCCACACCCAGCGCCAGCGAGTAGGCCGACCACAGCAGGGCTGCGACGGCCGCGATGGCGCTGAACCGGCGACGGGAGAACCGCGCGGCGCCGGCGGCCATCGCGACCGCGACCCGGCCGCCGGGGACGAAGCGGGCCCCGATGATGAAGGCGGCCCCGCGGTGCCGCAGCGCGCGCTCGGCGCGGTCGACGGCCCGCTGCCCGCGGGCGGACCGCAGCACCCGCAGGCCGCGCAGCGGCACCCGTCGGCCGAAGGAGTAGGCGAGCTGGTCGCCGCAGAACGCGCCGGCGGCGGCTGCGGCCCCCAGCAGCCAGAGCGAGGGACGACCGCTGACCGCCGGCAGCGCCGCGAGCCCGATCACCAGCGACTCGCTGGGGACCAGGGGCAGCACGCCGTCGAGCGTCGTCGTCAGCCACAGCAGGACGAGCACCCACGGTGACCCGGCGGCGACGTCGGCCCACGCGGCGAGCTCAGGCACGCCGCACCCTCGGTCCGGCGGCGCGCGGCGCGGCGGGTGCGGCCGCCGGGTGCACCGGCCCCGGACGGTCCGCCGGCGGCCGCACCGGGCGCCTGGCGCCGGTCACTCGTCGACCCACTCGAGCAGGTCGCCGGGCTGGCACTGGAGCACCCGGCACATGGCCTCCAGCGTGCTGAACCGCACGGCCTTGGCCCGGCCGTTCTTCAGCACGGCGACGTTCGCGGGCGTCAGGCCCACGCGTTCGGCGAACTCGCCGACGCTCATCTTCCGCTTGGCGAGCTCGACGTCGATGCGCACGACGATGGGCATCAGATGACCGCATCCATGTCGGTGCGCAGCGCCGCCGCCTGCCGCAGCAGCGCGCGCATGACGATCATCAGCATGACGACGACGCCGCCGACCAGCACCAGCCCGAACAGCAGCATCGGCGTCCCGGGGTCGCGCAGCTCGGGCGTGACGTAGATGACCACCGTCAGCGCGGTGGCGATGCCGGCCAGCAGCAGCCAGGCCGCGGTGATCGCCCAGACGATCCCGTCCACCCAGACGAAGGCGTCCCGGCTGAAGATCCGGTCCGCCTTGACCATGGTCAGCAGCTTCCAGGTGCACACGATGACGACCTGGACGCACAGCAGCTCCAGCACGCCGACGACGGTCAGCGGCCAGCGCAGGCCCGCCATCGCCCCGGACCCCTGCCCGACGTCGGAGAACTGGCCGGGCACGGAGAGGGTCTGCCCGACCACGCAGGCGGCGAACAGCAGGACGAGCAGGACGCGCAGGAGTCCCACCACGTTATGCGTCAGGTTCATGCATCGAGGATCGGCGAGCATCTATCGAAAGTCAATAGACGACACGCGCGTCCGCGCGAGCCGGAGGTCGACCGGCAGCCGCGGTGCGCCGCTCGTTGCCCGGCAGCCGCCCGGCCGCCGCCGTCACGGCTAGCGTGCCGTCATGACACACCACCTCAGCCGTGAGCAGGCGCGGCGGGTCGCGGTCCGCGCGCAGCTGCTGGACGCCGGACGCCCCGCCGACCTGCTCGACGTGGTCAGGCGGCTGACGTTCCTGCAGCTCGACCCGACGGCGGCCGTCGCGCCGAGCGCCGATCTGGTCGCCTGGACCCGGCTGGGCGGGGCCTACCAGCCGGCGCACCTGCAGCGCGCCCTCGACGAGGACCGCACGGTGTTCGAGTTCCGGGCCACGGTGCGGCTGATGGCGGACCTGCCGCTGTACCGGGCGCAGATGGCCCGCGCGCCGCAGCACCGCCAGGCGCGTGAGTGGCTGGAGGCGAACGCCTCGTTCCGGCGCGCCGTGCTGGACGGGCTGCGCGACCGGGGCCCGACCCTGTCGCGGGACGTGCCGGACCTCAGCGTCGTCCCGTGGCCGTCGACGGGGTGGACGAACAACCGCAACGTGACGCAGATGCTGGAGATCCTCGCGGCCCGTGGCGAGGTCGCGGTGACCGGACGGCAGGGCCGCCAGCGCCGGTGGGACCTCGCCGAGCGGGTGCTGGCGATGGACCTCGGCGAGGTGCCCCACGACGAGGCGGTGCGCCGGCGCGACGCGAGGCGTCTGGCCGCCCTGGGGATCGCCCGCGCGTCGACGACGGGCCAGCCGGTCGAGCCGGCCGACGTCGGCGACGCCGGCGAGGCGGCGACCGTCGAGGGGACCGTGGGGGAGTGGCGCGTCGACCCGGCGGCGCTCGACGGGTCGTGGGACGGCCGAACCGCGCTGCTCTCGCCGTTCGACCGGCTCGTGCACGACCGCGCCCGCGCGCTGGAGCTGTTCGACTTCGACTACACCCTGGAGATGTACAAGCCCCAGGCCAAGCGGCGCTGGGGCTACTTCGCCCTGCCGGTGCTGCACGGCGACCGCCTCGTCGGCAAGCTCGACGCGACCGCGGACCGCAAGGCCGGCGCGCTCACCGTCCACGCGCTCCACCGCGACGTGCCGTTCACCCCGGCCATGGCCGACGACGTCGACGCGGAGATCGAGGCGCTGGCGGCCTGGCTCGGCCTGGGCGTCACGCGCGCGGACGCGTGACCGGTCGTTCGGCGCACCGTTCAGCCGGCGTTCCGGCGCGGGAGAGCCGCCCGATCAGGCCCGCCCGTCCGCGTCGAGGCGCCGGTACATCACGTGCAGCCCGACGAGCCCGTGCTCGGGATGGTCGAACGCCTCGGGCACGGTCGCCAGGACCCGGAAGCCGAGGCTCTGCCACAGGTGCACGGCCGGCGTGTTCGTCTCCACGACGGCGTTGAACTGCATGCTCCGGTAGCCCGCGTCGCGGGCCCACTCGAGCACCTCGGCGCCGAGCCGTCGTCCGACGCCGCGGCCGTGGTGGTCGGGGTGCACCATGAACGACGCGGTGGCGACGTGCGAGCCACGGCCCGGCCGGTTGGGGCCCGTCGTCGCCGTCCCGAGCAGGGTGTCGCCGTCGACGGCGACCACCGTCCGGCCCGGCGGCCGGGCCATCCACAGCACGCGGGCCTCGTCCGACGACAGCCCGTCGGGGTAGGTGTACGTCCGCCCGGCCGCGACGATCGAGCGGAACACGGGGAAGATGTCCGGCCAGTCCTGCGCCACGGCCTCGCGGATGATCACGGACGGACTGTAGGCCGTGCCGCGCGGGCGACGGCTCCGGCACGAGCGGGTCGCCGTCCCCGGGCGGCGGCGCGCCGCCGCGCGGGGACGGCGTGCCGGCGTCGGTCGGCGTCGGTCGGGTGTCGGTCGGCGTTCAGGCCGCGCCGTCCGGGCCGAGGACGACCACGGACCGTGCCGGCACCCGCACCTGCCCGTCCACCACCGGCTCGCCCGAGGTGGTCGGCTCCCACGCCGCGAGGACCGCGAGGTCCCCCGCGTCCGGGACCGGCACGGCGGCGGCGTCGTCGGCCAGGTTGAGCACCACCCGCACGGCGCCGCGGGAGATCACGACCCACGACGCGAACCCGGTGGCGGACCCGCCGTCGGCATCCTGGTCCCACTCGACGGACGTCGCGGCGAGGTCGCCGGAGTGCAGGTCGGGCACCGCGGCACGCAGGGCGATCAGGTCCCGGTACCAGGCGAGCATGCGCGCGTGCCGGTCCTGGTCGAGGTCGTCCCAGACCAGGGTGCTGGACGCGACCGTCGCCGGGTCCTGCGGGTCGGGCACCTCCAGGTCGCCGTCGACGGCCTGCTCGGGGTACATCTCGGCCCAGCCGTGACCGGAGAACTCCTCGCGGCGGCCGTTGCGGACCGCCTCGGCGAGCTCGGGGTCCTGGTGGTCGGTGAAGTACAGGAACGGTGTGCGCGAGCCCCACTCCTGGCCCATGAACAGCATGGGCGTGAACGGCGACAGCAGGAACAGCGCGGCCGACGCGGCCAGGGTGCCGTCGTCCAGCCGGGCCGAGGGCCGGTCGCCCAGGGCGCGGTTGCCCACCTGGTCGTGGTCCTGGTCGAAGACGACGAACCGGCGGGCGTCGGTCCCGGCGGGGACCGGCGCGCCCCAGACCTCGCCGCGGAAGGCGGAGAACTCCCCGTCGTGCAGGAAGACCTTCGTGAGCACCTTGGCGAGCACGTCGGGGGAGCCGAAGTCGGCGTAGTAGCCCTGCCGTTCCCCGGTCAGGAAGGTGTGCACGGCGTGGTGGACGTCGTCGGCCCACTGCGCGGTCATCCCCAGGCCGCCGTCCGCGGTGGGGGTGACCATGGCAGCGTCGTTGAGGTCCGACTCGGCGATCAGCGACAGCGGACGGCCGACCTCGGCGGACAGCGCGGCGACCTCGTCGGCGAGCTGGGCCAGCAGGTGCGGCGTGGAGTCGTCCACCAGCGCGTGCACGGCGTCCAGCCGCAGCGCGTCGAGGTGGAAGTCACGCAGCCAGCGCAGGGCGTTGTCGCAGATCCAGCGGCGCACGCCCGGCGAGCCGGGACCATCCAGGTTGACCGCACGTCCCCACGGCGTCTCGTGCGCCTCGGTGAAGTACGGCCCGAAGGTGTCCAGGTAGTTCCCGGCCGGGCCGAGGTGGTTGTAGACCACGTCCAGGCACACCGCCAGGCCGCGCGCGTGCGCGGCGTCGACGAAGCGCTGCAGGGCCGCCGGCCCGCCGTAGGCCTCGTGGACCGCGTACAGGTCGACGCCGTCGTAGCCCCAGCCGTGCTGCCCGTCGAAGGCGGCCACGGGCATCAGCTCGACCATGCCGACCCCGAGGTCCACCAGGTGGTCCAGACGCTCGACCGCCGAGTCCAGCGTCCCGCCCGGGGTGAACGTGCCGATGTGCAGCTCGTACACGACGGCCTCGCGCACGTCGCGGCCGGGCCAGCCGGCGTCGGACCAGGGGTGCGCTCCGGTGTCGAACGCGCGGCTGGGGCCGTGCACGCCGGCCGGCTGCCAGGCGCTGCGCGGGTCGGGACGCGGGTCGGAGCCGTCGACGCTGAACGCGTAGTCCTCGCCGTGCTCGAGGTCGACGTCGCCGGCGGGCGGCGCCCACCAGCCGTCGTCGTCGCGCTGGAGGGCGACGCGACGGTCGGTCGCGGGCAGCACGAGCTCCACAGCCCCGGCGTCCGGGGCCCACACGGTCGGTCTCATGGTGTCTCTTCCTCGTGCCGGACCAGCAGGGCGACCGGCAGCTTCTCCAGCAGCGGAGCGATCGGCTGCACGCCGCCGTCCACGACCCGGTCGGACAGGACGTCGCGCCACCGCCCCTCGGGCAGGGCGACGGTGTGGCCGGCCCAGCCGCCCAGGCGGTCCAGGCGGATGGCCAGGCGGGTGGCGAGCGTGACCACCTCGGGGGTGCCGCCGTCGGTCCGGGTGAACGCGAACAGGTGCGCGGTGGACGACGCGAGCGGCACGTAGCCCGCGCCGGCCTCGACGAACGCACCGGGCAGGTCCCGGCGCACGCGCAGGGCCCGCGAGGTCACCAGCAGCTTCTCGTCGGCCAGGTCGTGCGGGTTCGCGCCCCCGTCGAGCCGCTCCAGCCGCTCGACCAGCATCGGCTGGTCCACCGGGCGGCGGTTGTCCGGGTCGACCAGGCTCAGGGACGGCACCTCGGTGCCCTGGTAGACGTCCGCCACCCCGGGCAGCGTGAGCTGGACGAGCTTGGTGCCGAGCGTCGCCGCGCGCACGCCCGACGCCGCCCGCGACACCCACTCCTCGAACAGCGCCGCGACCTTCGGGTCGGCGATCGCGCGGGTGGCCAGGTCGACCACGGCCGACTCGTACGCCTCGTCCGGAGCGGTCCAGCGGGTGTGGCTCTTGGCCTCGCGCATCGCCTTGAGCAGGTACTCCTCGAGGCGGTCGGCGCCGATCGGGCCGTCCTCGGACCAGGTGCCGGCCAGGGTCTGCCACACGACGTTCTCCGTGCGGCCGTCCACGAGGGTGGTGCGGTACGGCGCCGTGACGACGCGCAGGGCGTCCACCAGGCGCGACCAGTCCGCGGCGAGCTCGGACAGCACGCCCAGGCGCGAGCGGGTGTCCTCGCCGCGCTTGGTGTCGTGCGTGCTGAGGGTGGTCATGCCGACCGGCGTCTGCCACTGCGCGCGGGCCGCCCAGTGGTGGAACTCGTCAGGGCTGACCGCGAACTTCGCCGGCTCGCCGCCGACCTCGCACAGGCCGATGTCGTGGGTCCAGCGGTAGAACGCGGTGTCCTCGACGCCCTTGGCCATCACCGCGCCACAGGTCTGCTGGAAGCGCACCACGAGCTCGTCGCGACGGCGTCCTCGGGTCAGCCCCGCGCTGCCGGCCTCCCGGCCGAGCAGCAGGTCGACCAGCACGTCGAGGGTCTCGGCGCGGTCCGGGCTGAGCCGGGAGCGCGCGATCCCGGCCGCGGTCAGCATCGCCTCGACGCTGTCGCGGTGCACCTCCTCGCCGGGCACCACGTAGGCCCGGTAGCGGTCGAACGCGACGAGCAGCTCGATGAGGCACTCCTCCAGAGCGCGCCAGGTGTGGTCGCGCAGCCGCAGGTCGTCGCGGCAGATGCTCGCGGCGAGCTCGGTGAGCCGGTGCACCTCGGCGTACAGCGCGCCGTCGACGATCTCGCGCTTTGCCTCGTCGACCAGGGCCGGCAGCTCGTCGGGGCTGTCCCCGGCGATGCGGTGCATCACCGCGCCGAGCCCGGAGGCGCCGCCCGGGTCGACGAACGTCGACTGCAGGCGCCACAGCGCCTCGTAGCCGGTCGTGCCGACGGTGTCCCAGTCGGCCGGCAGCTCCTCCTCGCCGGCCAGGATCTTCTCCACCGCGACCCAGGTGCCGCCCGACTTCTCGTTCAGGCGGGCCAGGTAGCCGGTCGGGTCCGCGAGGCCGTCCGGGTGGTCGATCCGCAGGCCGTCGAACGTGCCGTTCTCGACCAGCTCCAGGATGAGGGAGTGGCTCGCGTCGAAGACGTCGGGGTCCTCCACCCGGATCGCCGCGAGCGTGCCGACGTCGAAGAACCGGCGGTAGTTGAGCTCCTCGTCGGCGACCCGCCAGAACGCCAGCCGGTAGTGCTGGCGGTTGACGAGCTCGGCCAGCGGCAGCGCCGCCGTGCCGGCCCGGACCGGGAAGACGTGGTCGTAGTACCGCAGCACGTCGACCTCCCCCGCGTCGGAGTGCCCGGGGACGACCATCCGGTCCAGGGTCAGCTCGCCGTTGCCGAGCACGGCCCCGATCCGGTCGCCCAGCACCGGCATGAGCAGGGCGCCGTCACCGGCGGACCAGTCCACGTCGAACCAGGCCGCGTACGGGGAGTCCGGGCCCTCGGCCAGCACCGACCACAGCTCGCGGTTGTGCCAGGCGGGGGTCGGCACGGCCATGTGGTTCGGGACGATGTCGACGATCATGCCCAGGCCCCGGGACCGGGCCGCGTCCCGCAGCCGGTCCAGCGCCTCGCGCCCGCCGAGCACCGGCGAGATCTCGGTGTGGTCGACGACGTCGTACCCGTGCGTCGAGCCGGGGGCGGCGGTCAGGATCGGCGACAGGTACAGGTGCGTGACCCCGAGGTCGGCGTAGTAGCCGACCCGCTCCGCGACGTCGTCGAGGGTGAGGTCGGCGCCGAGCTGGAGCCGGTAGGTGGACACCGGGACCGGGCGGCCCGGCGCGGGGCGGCGGCGGGCGGAGCCCGTGTGACCGGCCGCGTGACCAGCGGCCTGACCAGCAGCCTGACCGGCACCGTGGCCGCCGTCGGTGGGCAGGCTCATCGGGTGTGCGCCTCTCCGGCCTTGGTGCGGCCGCGGGTGAGGGCGGCGGCCTCGCCGGCGGCGGCCGGGGTGGCCGGCTCGGCGACCGCGGGACGGTCCACGCCACCGGCGGGACGGGTCAGCACGACGGTGCTGCGGCCGGTGACCGAGATGGTCTCGCCGGCCTTGACCTCCTGGACCGGGTCCAGGTTGTGGTCGGTGTCCAGCACGCAGGTCCACAGCTTGCCGAAGGCGGCGTCGGGCATGGTGAAGTCGAGGTCCTCGTGATGGGCGTTGTAGAGCACCAGGAAGCTGTCGTCCACGACCGGCTCACCGCGGGCGCCGGGCTCGCCGATCGCCTCGCCGTTGAGGAACACCATGACGGCGCGGGCGAAGTCCTCCTGCCAGGCCTCGGCCGCCATGTGCTCGCCCGACGGGCTGAACCAGGCGATGTCCTGCAGGTCCGACTCACCGCCGTGCTCGGCGGCACCGGCGAAGAACCGGCGCCGGCGCAGGACGGGGTGGTCGCGGCGCAGGTGGATGACGCGCCGGGTGAACTCGAGCAGCTCCGAGCGGTCCTGGTCCAGCTCCCAGTCGACCCACGAGATCTCGTCGTCCTGGCAGTAGACGTTGTTGTTGCCGTCCTGGGTGCGGGCGATCTCGTCACCGTGCAGCAGCATCGGCACGCCCTGCGACAGCAGCAGCGTCACGAGGAAGTTGCGGTGCTGGCGGGCGCGCAGCTCGAGGATGTCGGGGTCGTCCGTCGGGCCTTCGACGCCGCAGTTCCAGGACCGGTTGTGGCTCTCCCCGTCCATGTTGTCCTCGCCGTTGGCCTCGTTGTGCTTCTCGTTGTACGAGACCAGGTCGTGCAGGGTGAACCCGTCGTGGGCGGTGACGAAGTTGATGGACGCGATGGGCTTGCGGCCGGTGTGCTCGTACAGGTCGGAGGACCCCGCGACCCGGCTGGCGAACTCGGCCAGGGTCGACGGCTCGCCGCGCCAGAAGTCGCGCACGGTGTCGCGGTACTTGCCGTTCCACTCGCTCCACAGGGGGGGGAACCCGCCGACCTGGTAGCCGCCCTCGCCGATGTCCCACGGCTCGGCGATGAGCTTGACCTGGGAGATGACCGGGTCCTGCTGGACGATGTCGAAGAAGGCCGACAGCCGGTCGACCTCGTGGAACTGGCGGGCCAGGGTGGCGGCGAGGTCGAAGCGGAACCCGTCGACGTGCATCTCGGTGACCCAGTAGCGCAGCGAGTCCATGATCAGCTGCAGCACGTGCGGGTGCCGCATGAGCAGCGAGTTGCCGGTGCCGGTGGTGTCGAAGTAGTGCGCCTGGTCCTCGTCGACCAGTCGGTAGTAGGCGGCGTTGTCGATGCCGCGGAAGGACAGCGTCGGGCCCATGTGGTTGCCCTCGGCGGTGTGGTTGTAGACCACGTCGAGGATGACCTCGATGTTCGCCTCGTGCAGCGCCTTGACCATGGACTTGAACTCCTGCACCTGCTGCCCGGGACCGCCGTAGGCGGCGTAGGCGTTGTGCGGGGCGAAGAAGCCGATGGTGTTGTAGCCCCAGTAGTTCGACAGGCCCTTCTCCACCAGGTGCGGGTCGTTGACGAACTGGTGCACCGGCATGAGCTCGATCGCGGTGATCCCCAGCGAGGACAGGTGCTCGATGATCGCCGGGTGCGCCATCCCGGAGTAGGTGCCGCGCAGCTCCTCCGGGACGTCCGGGTGCTGCATGGTCAGGCCCTTGACGTGCGCCTCGTAGATCACGCTCTCGTGGTACTCGTGCTGCGGGGGACGGTCGTGGCCCCAGTCGAAGTACGGGTTGACGACGACGGAGGTCATCGTGTGGGCGGCGGAGTCGTCGTCGTTGCGCTTGGCCGGGGAGCCGAACTCGTAGGAGAACAGGGACTGGTCGCCGTCGATCTGGCCGTCGATGGCCTTGGCGTAGGGATCGAGCAGGAGCTTGGCGGGGTTGCACCGGTGCCCGTTGGCGGGGTCGTACGGGCCGTGCACCCGGTAGCCGTAGCGCTGGCCCGGCTGCGCCGCCGGCAGGTAGCCGTGCCACACGAAGGCGTCCATCTCGGGCAGGTCGACGCGGGTCTCCATGCCCAGCTCGTCGATGAGGCAGAGCTCGACGCGCTCGGCCACCTCCGAGAAGATCGCGAAGTTGGTCCCCGTTCCGTCATAGGTCGCGCCGAGGGGGTAGGGACGTCCAGGCCAGATCTGCATGTGCACAGGGTGCCAGCCCGCTCGGCTCCTCCGCGCGGCGAACCGGGTGAACGGGACGAACGGCACATCACGGACGACGACGCCCGCGACCGGTCGGCGCCGGTGCGACGCGCGTCCGCACGCCACTCCCGAGGCTGGGACGCGCGGTCTCGCGTGCTGGACGCCGCTACCGGCGCGGCAGGGCGTGCAGGACGACGTCGACGAGCGCGCCGTCGTGCACGGTCGCGGTGGTGTACGTGCACGCGGTCTGGCGGCGGCGGTCGGTGGGGGAGCCGGGGTTGAGCAGCCGCATCCCGGCCGGCGTGCGCGTGTCCCACGGGATGTGGCTGTGGCCGAACACGAGCACGTCCAGGCCGCGGTGCGCGGCGTCGCACCGCTGCTCGCGCCCGCCGGCGGGCCCGGTCTCGTGCACGACCCCGAGCCGCAGCCCGCCGACGTCCGCGTGCGCCACGAGCGGCAGCCGCTCGCGCAGCGCCGGGCCGTCGTTGTTGCCGTAGCAGGCGACGAGCCGGCGGGCGCGCTGCTCGAGCTCGTCCAGGAGGGCGACGTCCACCCAGTCCCCGGCGTGCACGACGACGTCGGCACGGTCGACCTCGTCCCAGACCGCGGCCGGCAGGTCCCGCGCGCGCCGCGGCACGTGCGTGTCGGCGAGCAGCAGCAGCCGCAGACCGGCACCGGCCGTCGGGTCGGTCACCGGCCCGTCACCGGGCCAGCCGTTCGACGACGGCGCCGAACACCGCCGGGGCACGGGTCGCGAGCGGGACGATCCCGCGGCGGGCCGGCGACGTCGCGGCGGTCACCAGCCCGCTGGTCAGGTAGCGGTAGTCGCGGGTCGACGCGGCCCAGGCCCGCTCGTACCGCTCCGGCGGGTCGTCCAGGGTCGCGACCGCCGCCGCGGCCTGCGCGAAGCCGACCCGCATCCCCTCGCCGGTCAGCGCGTCGACGTACCCCGACGCGTCGCCGACCAGGCGCACGCGTCCGCGGGTGCGCGCCCACGTGCGCTGCAGCAGCGGCCCGGCGCCGCGTACCGGCCCGTCGGGCTCGGCACCGGCCAGCCGGGCCGCGAGGTCGGGGAAGCCGGCCAGCGTGGTCGCGAAGTCGGTGCGCGGCGGGCCCAGCAGGGCGACGCCCACCAGACCGTCCCCCACGGGGGTGACGTAGGCCTCCGCTCGGGGCCCCCAGTGCACCTCGACGACGTCCGCCCAGGGGGCGAGCCGGAAGTGCCGCCGGATGCCGTAGCGCCGGGGTCCGCGGGCCGGCGCCTCGAGGCCGGCCAGGCGGCGGACGGTGGAGTGCAGCCCGTCGCACCCGAGCAGCCACCGCGCCCGGACCCCGGCGGCCGTCACCGCGCCGTCGGTCTGCTCGAGGTCGGTGACCCGCGCCTCGTGCCGGTGCACCCCCAGCTCGGCCGCGCGTGCGGCCAGCGCCCCGTGCAGCGCCGTCCGGCGCACGCCGCGCCCGGCCGTGCCGCGGAACAGGTGGGTCACGCGCCGGGTCGGGTCGAGGTAGCGGACGCCGAGCAGCGGGTGCCCCTCGGGGTGGACGCCCAGGCGGTCCAGGGCACGGACCGAGCCGGGCATGAGCCCCTCGCCGCACGCCTTGTCGACCGGGCCGGGGCGGGGCTCGACCAGCACGACGTCGAGCCCCGCGAGCCGGGCCTCGATCGCGGCCGCGAGCCCCACCGGCCCCCCGCCGACCACGAGGACGTCCGTGTCCGGGCCCGTACCCCATCCGGTGCCCGCACCCGAGCCCGTGCCCGTACCGGTGGTCACGGTCGCGGCCCGTCCGCCAGCGTCTCCAGGGCGCGCACCTCGGTGGGGATCCTGAACCCGAGCAGCAGCACGGCGTTCAGGGCGGTGAACACCGCGGCGGTCACCCACGCGGTGTGGATGAGCGGCAGTGCGAGGCCCTCCACGACGACGGCGACGTAGTTCGGGTGGCTCAGCCAGCGGTACGGGCCCCGGGCGACCAGCGGCGCGCCGGGCACGACGATGACCCGGGTGTTCCACTGCGGGCCCAGCGTCGTGATGCACCACCAGCGCAGCGCCTGGCTGCCCACGGCCAGCGCGAGCGCCGTCCAGCCGAGCCACGGGACGAACGGCCGGTCGGCCGCGTGCGCCTCCACGACGCAGGCGATCAGCAGCGCGGTGTGCAGCAGCACCATGGGCGGGTAGTGACCGCGGCCCAGCTCCACGCCCCCGCGCGCGAAGGCCCACCGGGCGTTGCGGGTGGCCACGACGAGCTCGGCGAGCCGTTCCAGGGCGACGAGGGCGATGACGACGTCGAACAGCAGCAGCACGGCTCAGCCCTCCGGCCAGCGCAGCAGGACGAGCTCGGCGCAGATGCCCGGGCCCATCGCGAACAGGACGCCGAGGCCGCCGGGGGCGGTCGTGCCGGCGTCCAGGGTGTCCGCGAGCACGTGCAGCACGGACGACGAGGACAGGTTCCCGACCCGGTCCAGCGACCGCCAGCTGAGCTCGAGGTCCTCACGCCCGACCCCGAGGGTGCGGGCGCAGGCCTCCAGCACGCGCGGGCCGCCGGTGTGCGCCACCCACGTTCCGACGTCGGCGGTCGTGAGCCCGTGACCGTCCAGCAGCGCGGCGACGTCGTCGCCCAGGTTGCGCTCGACCACGTCGGACAGGCTGGCCGAGAGCACGATCCGGAAGCCGCTGCCGCCCACGTCCCAGCCGAGCAGGCCGTCGGTGTCCGGGTACAGCCGGCTGGCGCTGTCCACCACGTCCGGACCCACCGCGCCGGTGCGGGCCGCCCGGTCGTCGCCCAGCATCACGACCGCGGCGGCGCCGTCCCCGAACAGCCCGCTCGAGACCAGGTTCGCCATCGAGTCGTCGCCGTGCTGCAGCGTGAGCGAGCACAGCTCGACCGACAGCAGCACCGCGACGTCGTCGGGGTGTCCGGCGAGGTAGTCGTGCACCCGGGCGATCCCCGCGGCGCCGGCGACGCAGCCGAGACCGAAGACCGGCACCCGGCGCACGTCCGGGCGCATGCCCAGCCGGGCGACGAGCAGCGCGTCCAGGGAGGGGGCCGAGATGCCGGTCACGGACGTGAACAGGATGTGGTCGACGTCCTCCGGCACGAGCCCGGCGAGCTTGAGGGCGTCCCGCACCGCCTGCTCGGCCAGATCCAGGCCCACCGAGATGAACAGGTCGTTCGTCTGGCCGAAGGTGGTCAGGTCCCGGTACCGCTCCAGCGGCACCGCGAGATGCCGGGTGCTCACGCCGGTGTTCGCGTGGACCCGCTCCAGGACCGCGCGCCGCGGCGACCCCGCGTCCGGCGCCACCAGCGGCGCGAGCACCGCGGTGATCTCCTCCTGCGCGTACGCGTACGGGGGCAGAGCGGGGGCGACCGCTGCGATGCGCGACATCCCGGCATCGTGCCACGACGGGTCGTCGGCCACCCGGCCCACCCGTGACGGTGCCGGTCGGCTACGGTCCTGGCGGCACGGACGGCGGCGATCGACCGGGGCGATCGACCGGGGCGATCGACCGGGCGTGGCCGATGGCGATCGAGGACGGCGGAGGGCGGTGGTGGCGGTGCTCGGGACGGCTCGGGCGCTGGCGCTGTGCTGCCACCCGGCGCCGGCGCTCGCCGTCACGGTCTTCGCGGCCGCGCTCGCCGCGGGCGTCGGTGCGCCGCCACTGGTCACCGTGGGCGTGGGGACCGCCGTGCTCGCCGGACAGCTGTCGGTGGGGTGGTCCAACGACTGGATCGACGCCGCACGCGACGTCGCCGTGGGGCGCGCGGACAAGCCGGTCGCCGCGGGTGCGGTGACGGCCGCGGTGGTGGGGCGGGCCGCCCTGGTGGCTGCGGCGCTGTGCGTCGTGGCGTCCTTCGCGCTCGGCCCACGTGCGGGCGTGACCCACGTGGCCGCCGTCGCGGTCGCCTGGGCGTACAACGCCCGGCTGAAGAGCACCGCGTGGTCGTGGCTGCCGTACGCCGTGTCGTTCGGGCTGCTGGCGTGCGTGGTGACGCTCGCGCTGCCCGCCCCGACGGTCCCGCCCGGGTGGGCGGTGGCCGCGGCCGGGCTGCTCGGGGTGGGTGCGCACCTGGCCAACGTGCTGCCCGACCTGGAGGACGACGCGGCGACGGGCGTGCACGGGCTGCCGCACCGGCTGGGCCGGACGGGCACCAGCCTGCTGGCCCCCGTGGTGCTGGTCGCGGCCACGGCGCTGGTCGTGGGCGGTCCCCCCGGCCCGCCCGCACCGCTCGCCTGGGCGGGCGCCGTCCTGGCGACCGTGCTCGCGCTGGCCGCGGTGGCTGTCGCCGTCCGTCGCACCCGCAGCCGGGTGCCGTTCAGCGCCGCACTGGCGGTCGCCGCGGTCGACGTCGTGCTGCTGGTCGCCGCCGCCGGATCGCTGGTCCCCGCGTAGCCGCCGCCGGGGGGCGCGCGAGCGGCAGCCCAGCGGCGGCGGCGCGGCGGCGCGCCGGGGGACCGGTTCGGCGCCGCACCGGGCACCCTGGCCCCATGACCCCACCGAAGAACCCGTGGCCCGGCCGGACCTCACCGGCCGGATGGGTCGGCGTGATCCTCGCCGGCCTGGCCCTGGTCGTGCTGCACCGGGTGCTCGTCGCGTTCGGGGTCGGCACGTTCGGCCAGCCGACCGACATCGGCGGCGGGCTCGTCGTGCTGGTCGGCTACGCCGTGACGGTGGCCGGCGTGGTCGGGCTCTGGGCGGCCGCGCGCCGGGGACGTCGTCGGCCGTAGCGCCGCGGGCACCGGCCCGTCAGCCGGCCGTGCGCGTCGGCGCGGGGGAGCCGGCCCGCTCGCTCTCCCAGACGCTGTCGACCAGGTCGCGGGGCAGGTGCCGGTTGCCGACGGTGCGGAACACGGGGTCCGCACCGGCGGCGCTCTGCTCCTCGAAGTCCCGCAGGGCTCCCAGCGCCCACCGCGCCAGCAGCACCAGCGCGACCAGGTTGACCAGCGCCATGAGTCCCATCGCGACGTCGGCGAGCGCCCACACCGCGGCCAGCTCGAGCACGCTGCCGATGCCCACCACGGCCACCACCACGACGCGGAACGCCGTCAGCGTGGCCGGCCGGGCCCGCAGGTAGACCATGTTCACCTCGGCGTAGGAGTAGTTGCCGAGCACCGAGGAGAAGGCGAACACGAAGACCAGCGCGGTCATGAGCCAGGTGGTGCCGCTGCCGAGCTCGTGCGCGACAGCGGCCTGGGTCAGCGACGCCCCCTCCGTCGTCTCCCCGGGGGTGAACACGTCCGAGCCCGCGAACAGGATGATGAACGCGGTCGCCGAGCACACCACGATGGTGTCGACGAAGACGCCGAGCGACTGGATCAGACCCTGCTTGACCGGGTGGCTCGTGGTCGCCGTCGCCGCGGCGTTCGGGGCGCTGCCCATCCCGGCCTCGTTGGAGAACAGCCCGCGCCGGGCACCGTTGAGCAGCGCCGCCGCGAGCCCACCGGTGAGCCCCGCGGCGGCCTCGCCCACACCGAAGGCCGCGGTGACGATGTCGCCCAGGACGTCCCCGACCAGGCCGATGTTCATCGCGATGATGACGAACGCCAGCAGCACGTACACCAGCGCCATCACCGGCAGCACGATCTCGGCGACCCGGGCGATCCGGCGCACCCCGCCGAACACGACCGGGGCGACGAGCACCATGAGCAGCAGGGCCGTCCAGCCCGGGGCGACGCCGTGACCGCCGTCCAGGACGTCGGCGATCGTGTTGGCCTGGACCATGGTGAACGCGATGCCGAACGTGAAGATGAGCAGGACGGCGAAGACCATGCCGCCGCGGCGCGAGCCGAGCCCGCGCTCGATGTAGAACGCCGGCCCGCCGCGGTAGCTGCCGTCGGCGGCCGGCACCTTGAAGATCTGCGCCAGCGTCGCCTCGACCACGGCGGTCGCCATGCCGACCAGCGCCACGACCCACATCCAGAAGATCGCCCCCGGCCCGCCGAGGGTGAGCGCGATGGCCACCCCGGCGATGTTGCCGGTGCCCACCCGCGAGGCCAGCCCGACGCAGAACGCCTGGAAGGACGAGATCCCGCCCTCGGCGTCGCCGCGTGACCGGCCCACCTGCCGCAGCATCCGGCCGAACAGGCGGACCTGGACGAAGCGGGTGCGCACCCCGAGGTACAGGCCGACGCCGAGCAGGACGTAGACGAGCACGTAGGTCCACAGGAAGTTCGACACGGGGCCGATGAGGTACAGCTGGATGAAGTCCATGGGGTGCCTCCGCGCTGGCTGCCGGTCCGGCGGGTGGCGACCGTGCACCCGGTTGCGGTCATCGTGCACCCGTCGGCGTCGGCACGCGCGCCGATCCGCTGACGGGGGTCCGGGTCGCCGGGCGGTGTCGGGCGGTCAGCCGGCGGTCGGCGGGCGGTCGGCGGGCGGTCGGCGCGTGGACGGCGGGCGGTCGAGGTCAGGAGCGGGCCTGGCGCGTACGCCGGTCGTTCTCCTTGCCGATCGCCTCGACCAGCTCGTCCTTGGTCATCGACGAGCGGCCGGAGACGTCCAGCCGCCGCGCCACGTCGTACAGGTGCTTCTTCGAGGCGTTGGCGTCCACGCCTCCGGCGGTCGGCTCGGGGGTGTCGCGGCCGCCCTCGGCGCGCGCGTCCGAGGGGCCGGGGCTGTCCTTCGGCTCCCAGTGGTCACCGATCTTCTCGTGGGTGTGCTTGAGCGCCGCGTACGCCACCCGGTGCGCGCGCTCGCCGTCGCCGTACTCCTCGGCCGCCGAGTCATGGGCCTTGGCGAACGTGCGCTGGGCCTTGGCGTCGGAGCGCTGGAGCGTGCTGGGCAGCTCCTCGTCGCGCGGCGATCCGCCCTCGGTCGTCTTCGGCATCGTGCTCCTCCTCCGTGGGGTGGTGGATCACCGGCTCCGGCCGCTCGGGCGGCCCGGCGAGGCATGGGACGTCATCGTCCATGGCGCGGCCCGGAAGGTTCGGGTGGCGGCCGGTCGGCACCGGCCCGGGGACATCAGTCCGGCCGGCCGAGCAGCTGCTGGGGGACGAAGAAGGCGGCGGACGCCAGGAGCAGCCCGCCCACGAAGAGCAGCGGCGAGCCGATCTCGAAGGCGAACGACATGAGGGAGAAGCTGCCGAGGAAGGCCAGCAGGCACAGGACGAACACGGCTGCGCTCCCGGCCTTGCCCGGGGGGACGTCCTGCAGCTCGTCGTCCTGATGCGTCGCCATGGGGGTCCTTCCGGTGCGCTGATGGGGTGGTGGACGACCGGCGCCGGACGGCCGGCAGTCGCCGGGGCCACCGTGTCAGCGTCGGCGCGGGTCTGCAAGCTCGCCCCGGCGCCCCCGTCCGCTCCCGACCGGCCGGTCCGGCCGCCGGTCGATAGGCTGTGCGGCCGAGGGTGCGGCGGCAGCGCGCGCCGGCCGGCGCCCCGGCCCCCTCCGCACGGGCGACGACCGACCGGTCGCACGGCCCGCAACGCGACATTGGAGCCTGTCAGTGGACGTACCCATCGGGGTGTGGATCGGCACGATCATCGGGATCGCCGGTCTGCTGCTGTTCGACTTCGTCTTCCACGTCCGCAAGGCGCACACCCCGACCCTGCGCGAGGCGTCGATCTGGTCGGCGCTCTACATCGGGTTCGCCGTGCTGTTCGGGGTCGGCGTGTGGGTCTTCGGTGGCCACGACATGGGCACGGAGTACTTCGCCGGCTACATCACCGAGAAGGCGCTGTCGGTCGACAACCTGTTCGTGTTCCTCATCATCATGAGCAGCTTCAAGGTGCCGCGCGAGGACCAGCAGAAGGTGCTGCTGTTCGGCATCGTCTTCTCGCTGATCGCGCGGACCGGCTTCATCTTCCTCGGCGCCGCGCTGATCAACTCGTTCGCCTGGGTGTTCTACATCTTCGGGCTCATCCTGCTCGTCACGGCGGGAAACCTGCTCAAGCCGGAGGGCGAGGACAGCCACTCGGCGGACAACTTCATCATCCGGCTCGCCCGCAAGGTGTTCCACACCACGAGCTACTACGACGGCGACAAGCTCTTCACGGTGCACGACGGGCGCCGCGCGATGACCCCGATGCTGCTGGTCATGGTCGCGATCGGCGGCACCGACCTGCTGTTCGCGCTGGACTCGATCCCGGCCATCTTCGGCCTGACGCAGAACGTGTTCATCGTCTTCACCGCGACGGCCTTCTCGCTGCTCGGCCTGCGCCAGCTCTACTTCCTCATCGACGGCCTGCTGGACCGGCTCATCTACCTGTCCTACGGCCTCGCGGCGATCCTCGCCTTCATCGGGGTCAAGCTCGTGCTGCACGCGCTGCACGAGAACACGCTGCCCTTCATCAACGGGGGCGAGCACGTCGACGTCTACGAGGTGACCACGCCGCAGTCCCTGAGCGTCATCCTCGGTGTGCTGATCGTCACCGTCATCGCCTCGCTGGTGAGCCCCGCCGGCAAGGCGCAGGCCACGGCGACGCGGGTTCGCCACCTCGCGACGGACTACCTCGACCCGGCCGACGGCACGACACCGGCCGAGCGGGAAGCGACCTATGACCGCTTCGTCGCCGAGGAGCAGCGGCTGCAGGCCTTGGCCCCGAAGCACCGGGCCAAGCTCGAGGGCGATCACGGGCTGGCCGACGTGGTGCGCCGGGCGCACGCCGAGCACGCGGGGCAGCCGACGCGGTGACGCACGTCGCGTCCCGCCCGCGGCCGGTCGGCCCGCGTCCGGCGGCCGCCATGGGGCCTGCCGCGGCCGACGGCGCATGACCCGGGCCGCGCATGACCCGGGCCGCGTAAGACCCGGGCCGCGCGAGGGAGGCCGCGCGGCCAGCGCGCCGCCGCCGAGCTGTGGCGGTGGCCGGCCGTGGCGGCGGTCACGGCCAGCCCAGCCGACCTGGTCGTCCGGCTCTGCGCCGAGCGGCTGGGCGACACGCGGCACGCGACGACGAGCCGACCTCGCCCGACGCCGACCGCGCCCGACGCCGACCGCGCCCGACACCGACCGCGTCAGCCCGTCCGGCCACGGCCCGGTCGGCCGCCTCCTCGGCGCGACGTCCGCCTCGCGCCGGCCGCCCCGCGTGCCCGGCCGGTGCCGCCGGCCCGGCCCTCGCCGCCAGGACGACCCGCCCGGGGCGACGGCTCGGGACCGTCCGACGCGGCCCGGTCGCCGGCCCGCTGGCCGACGGCGGCCGCGCGACCGCGCGAGCTGTTGACCGTCCGGCCGCGGACGATGCCGATGAGCTCCTCGACCAGATCGGTCTGGGCGTCGGTCACCCAGGCCAGCGCGACGGTCGACGTCGGCGCGTCCAGGAGCGGCCGGTAGGTCAGGTCCCGGCGGTGGTGCAGCCGGGCCAGGGACTGCGGCACCACGAGCACGCCGACGCCGGCGGCCACCAGCTCGACGGCCTCGGCGGTGGTGGACGGTGCGGCCAGCGCGCTGGTGGCGCCCGGCCGGTCCGGCCACGGCAGGACGTCGTCCTGCGGGACCAGGACCGTCTCGTCGGCCAGGTCGGCCGGGGTCACCTCGTCGGCGGCCGTGATGACGTGGTCGATCGGCACCACGACGACGGTCGTCTCGGTGTAGAGCGGGATCGCGCTGAGGTGGTCGCGGTCCACCGGGAGGCGTACGAGGCCGGCGTCCGCGTCGCCGCGGCCGAGGACGGCCTCCTGCTCGGCGGTGGTCGCCCCGACCAGCCGCAGCGGGACCCCGGGCAGCCGCTGCTCCCACACCCGCAGCCACTTCGCAGGGTTGACCCCCGGCGTCACCAGCAGGCCGAACCCCGGGGGACTCGCGTCCGGGTCGGCGTCGGGCTCGTCGTGCGGCATGGGTGGCCCTTCGTGCGCCCAGGGTGGTCGCCGGACAGGCTACCGGCGGGCCGTATCCTGGGCCGGTGACGGAACCGGACGCCCAGCGGCCAGCGCGCTCGACGCGGACCCAGACCATGAAGCCGGCGACCGCCGCGGCGAAGCTCGACGTGTACCTGCCGGCCACCCCGCCGGAGTTCCAGACCGGCGTCGTCACCCGCGAGGAGCTCAACGAGCTCCAGCGCACGCCGCCGCCGTGGCTGGTGGACCTGCGACGCCACGGGCCGCACCCGCGGTCGGTGGTCGCGGCCCGGCTGCGGGTGTCGACCAGTGGGCTGGCCCGCAACGGGCTCACCGACCCGCTGACCACGGCGCAGATCGAGGAGCTGGTCGCCAACCCGCCGGCGTGGCTGTCGCGCGAGCGGGCGAGCCTCGCCGAGGTCAAGCGCGAGGAGCAGCGGATCAAGGCCAGGGACGCCGAGCGTCGCGCGGCGTCGGGCCCGACGGCGTAGCGACGGCGGCGTCGACGGTGCGCACCCACGTCGCCCTGCTGCGGGGCGTGAACGTCGGCGGCCGCGGCCGGCTGCCGATGGCGGACCTGCGCGAGGCGGTGCTCTCGCTGGGCCACCGCGACGTGACGACCTACGTGCAGAGCGGGAACGTGGTGCTCGCCGGTGCCGTCGACGACCCGGCTGAGGTCGCCGCCGGCATCGCCCGCGCCCTGACCGAGCGGACGCCGCTCAGCCCGGACGTCGTCGTCCTGACCCGCGAGGGGCTCGCGGCCGTGGTCGCCGGCAACCCGTTCCCCGACGAGCACGAGCCGACCCGGCTGCACGCCGGCTTCGTCCAGGGCGGTGTCGGGCCGCAGGCGCCTGCTGCGGTGGCGGACGCCGTGGAGCGGGCCCGCGCCAAGGGCAGCCCGGACGAGGCGTGCGTCGTCGGCGGGACGCTCTACCTGCACACGCCGGACGGTCTGGGGCGCAGCGAGCTGGCCGCCCAGCTGACCCGCCGCGCCGTGGTGACCGCGTGCGGCGGCCCGATCACCCTGCGCAACTGGGCCACCGTCACGCGCCTGCTCGCCATGCTCGACGACGACTGAGCGCCCGGCTCGGTGCGCGGGCGCGTCACCCGGCGGGTGGGGCCTGCTCCTCCTGGGCGCGCTGCCGCCGCAGCTGTCCCGCCGCCGGCTCACCGTCGGCCTCCTGCTCCAGCGCCCGCCACATCGGCTCGACGGCGTCCTCACCCCGGCGCGGCGGCAGCAGCGGGGTGCGGCCGTCCACAACGGCTTCGACGACGCAGGGGCGGTCCGCGGCCAGCGCCTGCTGCCACGCGTCGTGGACCGTCGCCGGGTCGTCGACGCGGATGCCGCGCAGGCCGAGCAGCTCGGCGTAGCCCGCGTAGGGGAAGGCCGGTACGTGCTGGGAGACGTCGAACCGTGGGTCGCCCTCCATCTCGCGCTGCTCCCAGGAGACCTCGGCCAGGTCACCGTTGTGCAGGACGAGGACGACGAACCGCGGGTCGGCCCAGTCCTGCCACCGGTCGGCGACCGTGATCAGCTCGGCCAGCCCGTTCATCTGCATCGCGCCGTCCCCGGCGAGCGCGACGACGGGACGGTCGGGGTGCAGCAGCTTCGCGGCGATCCCGTACGGCATGGCCGAGCCCATCGACGCCAGCGTGCTGGACAGGTGCGCGGGCACCCCCACGGGCAGCCGCAGGAACCGCGCGTACCAGTACACGATCGAGCCCACGTCCACGGAGACCTGGGCGTCCGCCGGCAGGTGGTCGGACAGCGCGCTGACCACGAGCTGCGGGTTAAGCGGGTCGGCCGGGTCCTGCACGCGCCGGGCGGCGATCTCGCGCCAGGACCGGACGTCGGCCTCGACCCGGGCCCGCCAGGTGCGCTCCTTCGGCGCCAGCAGCGGCAGCAGCGCCGCGAGCGTGGGGGCGGCGTCCCCGGCCAGGCCCACCTCGACGGGGTACTTCGAGCCGATGTTGCGGGCCGCGACGTCGATCTGCACCGTCCGGGCCTGCCCGGGCGTCGGGTAGAACTCCGTCCACGGATCGCTGCTGCCCACGATGAGCAGCGTGTCGCACGCGGCCATCAGGTCCGCGGACGCCGTCGTGCCCAGGTGACCCATGACCCCGCAGTGGAACGGGAGCCCCTCGTCCAGCAGCGGCTTGCCCAGCAGCGACGTCACGATCCCCGCCCCGAGTCGCTCGGCGACGTCGAGCACCTCCCGGGTCGCGCCGGCGGCACCGCGTCCCACGAGCAGCGCGACCCGGCTGCCGGCGTCGAGCAGCTCGGCGGCACGGGCCAGGTCGGCCTCGGCGGGCAGCACCCGCGACCGCGGCACGACGTCGCCGGTCTGCACCACGCCGTGGCTCTGCGGCAGGTCGTCCGGCAGCTCGGCGCGCTGCACGTCGTGCGTGACGATCACGCAGGTCGGGCTGGACGTCGCGATCGCGGTGCGGATCGCGTTGTCCAGCACGAGCGGCAGCTGCTCGGGGGCGGTGACCGTCTGCACGTACTGGCCGCAGACGTCCTTGAACAGCGTCTGCAGGTCCACCTCCTGCAGGTACCCGCTGCCCAGCGCGGTGGAGACCACCTGCCCCACCACGGCGACCACCGGCGTGCGGTCCAGCTTGGCGTCGTACAGGCCGTTGAGCAGGTGGATCGCGCCCGGCCCCTGGGTCGCCAGGCACACGCCGACCTGACCGGAGTACTTGGCGTGGCCCGTGGCCATGAACGCCGCCATCTCCTCGTGCCGGGCGGTGACCAGCTCGATGTCACCGGACGCGCGGGCCAGCGCGGCGAGGATCGGGTCGATGCCGTCCCCGGCGTAGCCGAACACGCGACGCACGCCCCAGTCGCGCAGCCGGTCGACCAGGCCGTCGGCGACCGTCCTCATGCCCGCGCCGTCCCGGTCCCGTGGGTGTGCCCGGATGTCGTCGTCGTGCGGGTCATGGCCGGCTCCTGGAGTGGGTGCGGTGGTGCTCCATGGTCGGCGGGCGGCACCCGGGCCGCATCCGGGCGCGCTCGACGCGACGGCGTCGCCCGGCGGGGTGACGATGGGCGGCAGGTGGCACGCGCGGCGGCCGCCGACCGGCGACGACGAGGGGACGCACGATGCTGTCTGGTGAGGTGCTCGCGGACGGGTTCGGCCGGATCCGGGAGGTGGTGCGCTCCGTGCTGGACGGGCTCGACCCGCAGGGGCTCGCGCACCGTCCGTCCGGGGTCGGCAACTCCGTCGGGTGGCTGGTGTGGCACCTGGCCCGCGTTCAGGACGACCACCTGGCCGACGCGTTCGACGCCGACCAGGTCTGGACCTCCCAGGGGTGGGTGGAGCGCTTCGGCCTGCCCTTCGACCCGACCGACACCGGGTACGGGCACGACGGCGACCAGGTCGCCGCGGTGCAGGTCGACGGGCAGCTGCTGCTGGCCTACCTGGAGGCCGTGCACGCGCGGACGGCCGAGCACCTGTCCGCGGTCACCGACGAGGACCTGGACCGGGTGGTGGACGCGTCCTACGACCCGCCGGTCACCCTCGGGGTCCGGCTGGTCAGCGTGCTGAGCGACGACCTGCAGCACGCGGGGCAGGCCGCGTACGTCCGCGGCCTGCTGACGTCGACGGCGGGGTGACGCAGGTGCTGCCGACGATGCTGCCGGTCGTGCTCCCGCACGACCTGCGCGTGGACCCGGCGTTCGCCGGGGTCGCCACGCGTGCGTGGGCGACGGCGGCCGCGAAGGTGGACGCCCTCACCGAGCGCCACCCGGACGCCTTCCCCCTGTACACGCGCGGCGGCCGCTGGGTGGTCGACGGCGAGGCGTGGACCAACTGGTGCGAGGGGTTCCTCGGCGGACAGCTGTGGATGCTGTCCGAGCGCGCCGGTGACGCGGCCGCACGGGACCGGTTCCGTGCGAAGGCCGAGCACTACTCCACGCTGATCGAGCACCGCACCGCCGACGACACCGTGCACGACCTCGGGTTCCTGTTCTGGTCCACCTACCGGCGCTGGTACGAGCTCACCGGGGACCCGCGGCTGAACGACGTGCTGGTCGCGGCAGGCCGGACGACGGCGAGCCGCTACCGCCCCGTGGGCGGCTACATGCCGAGCTTCCGGCGGCCGGACTCGCTGTTCATCGACATCATGATGAACATCCACCTGGCCCTGTACGCCGCTGCGCAGACCGGCGACGAGGATCTCGCCCGGGTCGCGGTGCAGCACTGCCTGACCACCCGGCGTCACCTCGTGCGCGGTGACGGGTCGGCATCCCACGAGGCGATGTTCGACCTGGCCACGGGACGGTTCGTGGCCCAGACCACCCAGCAGGGCTGGTCCGACGCGGGCTCGTGGGCGCGGGGGCAGGCCTGGGCGCTGTACGGCTTCGGCACGGTGTACCGCTTCACCGGGGACCGCCGCTTCCTGGCGACCGCGCAGGCGACCGCCGACTTCTGGGTGGAGCGGACCCGGACGGCCCTGGTGCCGCCCAACGACTGGGAGGAGCCGGACCCGCCGCGCCCGTGGGAGAGCTCGGCCGCAGCGGCCGCCGCGGGTGGCCTGTGGCAGCTGGCCGGCCTGGTGCAGGACCCGGCGCGGTCCCGCGTGTACGCCGACCACGCGGTGCGGACCGTCCTCGCCCTCGGTGACCCGCAGTTCCTGGCCGACCCGGACGAGGACTGGGAGGGGGTCCTCAAGCACGGCGTCTACCACGAGCGCAAGGACCTCGGCGTCGACGAGTCGGTCATGTGGGGCGACTACTGGTTCCTCGACGCGGTGGACTCCATCGAACGCTATGCGGGGCGCCGGCCGGCGGACTGACCGCCCGACCGAGGTCGCACGGCGCCGCCTCCGACCGGACCCGGGGGCGCGGTCACCCGTCGGCGCGGCGCGCGCGGGGGCGCGCCCGCAGGTGCGCCCGCTCGCCCTGCCGGCCGAACAGGCTGAGGAACTCCACCGGCTCGTCGCCGACGGGCCCGAACCAGTGCGGCGTCCGGGTGTCGAACTCGGCCGCCTCACCGGGGGACAGCACGAGGTCGTGCTCGCCGAGCACGACGCGCAGCCGCCCGTCCAGGACGTACAGCCACTCGTACCCCTCGTGGGTCTGCGGGTCGGGCTCGGGCCCGCGGGCCCCGGCCGCGAGCACGTGCTTGTACGCCTGGATGCCGCCGGGTCGGCGCGTCAGCGGCACCACGGTCATGCCGTGACGGGTGACCGGCCGCAGGTGGACGCGGGGGTCCCCGGTCGGTGGGGCGTCCACGAGCTCGTCCAGCGTGACGCCGTAGGCACGGGCCAGCGGGAGCAGCAGCTCCAGCGTCGGCCGACGTGACCCGGACTCGAGCCGGGACAGGGTGCTGACCGAGACCCCGGTCAGGGCCGAGACGTCGGTCAGCGTGGTGCCGCGCGCCTGGCGCAGCGCGCGCAGCCGCGGCCCGACGGTGGTCAGGGTGTCGGAGAGGTCGGCGTCCATCCGCCGAATTTGCCACTGCGGCAAGGATGTTTGCGCGGCATGGCGGAACGGGTGCAGGGTCGGCGGCGGAGGTGGTGGTCATGGTGACCGATCGGCTGGAGCAGGCGTGCGACGTGGTGGTGATCGGCGGGGGAGCGGCCGGACTGAACGGGGCGTTGATGCTCGCCCGGGCCCGGCGGTCCGTCGTCGTGGTGGACGCGGGTCAACCGCGCAACGCGCCGGCGGACGCGGTGCACGGCCTGCTCGGCCGGGAGGGGACGCCGCCGGCCGAGCTGCTCGAGCGGGGCCGGCAGGAGGTGCGCGGGTACGGGGGCGGGGTGGTGACGGGCGTGGTGGCCGGGGCGGTACGTGACGGCGACCGGTTCGCGGTGTCCCTCGCGGACGGCCGATCGGTGCGGGCGCGCCGGCTGCTGGTGACGACCGGCCTCGTCGACGAGCTGCCGGACGTGCCGGGGCTGCGTGAGCAGTGGGGGCACGGCGTCGTGCACTGCCCGTACTGCCACGGGTGGGAGGTGCGGGACCGGGCGATCGGCGTCCTGGCCACCGGGCCGATGTCGGTGCACCAGGCGCTGCTGTTCCGCCAGTGGAGCCCCGACGTCGTCCTCCTCACCCACGCGCAGCCGTCGCCGTCCGACGACGACCTCGAGCAGCTCGCCGCGCGCGGCATCCGGGTCGTGCCGGGGCCCGTGGCGTCGGTCAGGACCGCAGCGGGACGGATCACCGGTCTGCGGCTCGCCGACGGCGGCGTCGTCGACCGTGAGGTGGTCGCCGTCGCACCGCGGATGGTCGCGCGCGGCGCCGTGCTGGCCGGTCTCGGTCTGGTGCCGCAGGAGCACCCGAGCGGGATGGGTCAGCACCTCGCGTGCGACCCGACCGGCCGCACGGAGGTCGCCGGCGTCTGGGTCGCGGGCAACGTGACGGACCTGGCCGCGCAGGTGGGCGCGGCCGCCGCCGCGGGCGCGATGGCCGGGGCGCAGATCAACGCCGACCTCGTCCTGGAGGAGACCCGGACGGCGGTCGAGGCGCACCGCCGCTCCACGCGCACCCTAGAGGGCCGCGCGCCGGTCGGGTGAGACACCGACGGGCACGGTCGACGTCGCCCACGCGCGGACATCGGTGCAGCCCTGGGCGCAGTAGGTCGCGCAGGTGGGGCACACCCAGACGAGGTGGCGGCGGTCCGGCGTACAGCCGCAGGTGACCGATCGCTGCGCGGGTCGGCCGGGGCCGTCGACCGTCCAGCGGTGCCCGCGCGGGCACCCGCGGGGAGGGATCAGCTCGTACCCGCGGGGCGTCCGTCGCCAGCGCGACCAGTCGACCTCCTGCATTCGAACAAGTGTACGAGTGCGGCCGCCGGGGTGCGGGTCACGGCGCAGGGTCGCCCGCTCGCGCGCGGTCGCCGGCGGCGCCGGTACGCGGACGCGGCAGATGGTTGTGGCGTGTGGGTGGCGGCTGCCACGATGCCGGTACGGCCGATCCCGGGCTGACCAGCCGCCACGCTCGCGCAGCGCAGCTGCCCGGTCGCGCCGTCGTGCCGCGGGGCCTGCCGCTCCGCGGGGCTCCGCCCCGAGCGTGTGAAGGGAGGCCGGCATGGCCGGTCCCGCGTCCCCGTCAGCCTCCGTCGCCACGCCCCCGCGGGTGACGAGGGAGATGGAGCAGCAGCTCGAGGCCCATCGCCGCGAGCTCACCGGGTTCTGCTACCGGATGCTCGGCTCCGCCTTCGACGCCGACGACGCGGTCCAGGAGGTAATGGTGCGGGCCTGGCGCGGGGTCGACCGGTTCGACGGTCGCTCGTCGCTGCGCACGTGGCTCTACCGGATCGCGACGAACGTCTGCTTCGACGTCACGGGGGCGACCCGGCGCCGCGCCCTGCCGATGGATCTGTCCCCGGGGGCCTCCCCGCCGGTCGCGTCGTCGCTCGGTGCCCAGCTGCCGGAGCAGACGTGGGTCGGTCCGGCGCCGGACGGCCGGATCATGCCCGAGACGGCCGACCCGGCGGAGCTCGCGGTGGCCCGTGAGTCGGTCCGGCTGGCCTTCGTGGTGGCGCTCCAGCACCTGCCCGCGCGGCAGCGCGCCGTGCTCATCCTGCGCGAGGTGCTGCGGTGGCGGGCCGACGAGGTCGCGGAGCTGCTCGGCACGACGGTCGCCTCGGTCAACAGCGCCCTGCAGCGGGCGCGCGCCACCCTGGCGAGCACGCGCCTGGCCGACGCCGGCGAGGCGCCGGACCCGCTCGACGAGGAGCACGCCGCGCTGCTGGCCCGGTACGTCGAGGCCTTCGAGGCCTACGACATCGAGGCCCTGGTCGCGTTGCTGCACCAGGACGCGACGCAGTCCATGCCGCCCTGGGCGCTGTGGATCAGCGGTCCGGAGGACATCGGGCGCTGGCACCTGGGGCCGGGAGCCGGCTGCCGCGGGTCGCGCATGGTGCGCGTCCGGGCCAACGGCTCACCTGCCTTCGCCCAGTACAAGCCGAGCAGCACGCCCGGACGGCTGGTGCCGTGGGCCGTGCACCTGCTGGAGATCCGCGAGAGGCGCATCAGCAGCATCACGAACTTCGTCGGGGAGGACGTCTTCCGCGCCTTCGGCCTGCCGCTGCACCTGGACGTCTGAGCAGGGCGCCGGCACGTCCGAGCGCGGCGCCGGCACGTCTCGGCCCGACGGCGGCGCCTCGGCCGCCAGCACGTCGGTGAGGCCGGCGAGCCGGATCAGCGCTTGCAGGCCGGGCGGCACACCGCGCAGCAGCAGGCGGGCGCCGGACCGCTCGACTGCGGCGCACAGCCGCGCCAGCGCGTCCACGCCCGCCAGGTCGCCCGCCAGGTCGGCCGGCGGCACGTCGGCGAGGTCGCACACGACGGTCCGCGCGCCGGCCGACCGGATCTCCGCGGTGGCGGCCGCGCAGGTGCCGCCGACGTCGGCGAGCAGATCAGCCCCGTCGAGGGTCAACGGTCCGGGGTCGGTCCTACCCAGCGAGCCGGGGTCGGTCATGCACGGTGGACCGCACCCGAGCCGCCGAGTCATCGGCGCGGGCGCGCGGCTGGCCGGGGGAGGATGTGCCCGTGACTCACGGCGTGCCCAGCACCACCACCATCAGCACCGGCAGCACGGCCGGCAGTACGAACGGCAGCGTGGTCTCCGTCAGCCGCGACGACCGGCACCGGTTCACCAAGCCGGTGGTCGACCACATCACCCTGGTCGAGAACTGGGGGGTCGAGGGCGACGCCCACGCCGGGGCGACCGTCAAGCACCGGTCGCACGCCGCGCGCGAGCCCGACGCGCCCAACCTGCGCCAGGTCCACCTCCTGCACGAGGAGCTGCTCGAGGAGGTCGCCGGACGCGGCTTCGCCGTCACGCCGGGCCGGATGGGGGAGAACATCACGACCCGCGGCATCGCGCTGCTGTGCCTGCCGACCGGGACGGTGCTGCGGCTCGGTGCCGACGCCGCCGTCGTGCTCACCGGGCTGCGCAACCCGTGCGTGCAGATCGACGGCCTCGCGCCCGGCCTCATGCGCGAGATGGTCACCCGGCTCCCGGACGGGCAGGTCGTGCGCCGCTCGGGCGTCATGGCGGTGGTCCTGCGTGGTGGCACCGTGCGTGCGGGTGACCCGGTCGCCATCGACCTGCCCGAGGGACCGCACATCCCCCTGCAACCGGTGTGAGCGCGGCGGGCCCGACCGTGCCCGGTCCGACCCTGCGCGGTGCGACCGGCGAACCGGGACGGGTCGGGATGCGTCAGGGCAGCTGGCGCGCCCGGGTCCCCACGACCTCACGCGGTGCGGGTGACTCGTCGAACATCGACGAGCGGATCGTGTCGGCGCGTGCCACCTCCGAGATGATCATCGCTGCCAGGTCCCGCAGCTGGACGCCGCGGTGCTCCGCCGCCCGGCGCAGCACCCCCAGCGCCTCCTCGGGTCCGCAGCTGCGCTGCGCCATCACGATCCCGGTCGCCTGACCGATCGCGTCCCGCGCCGAGACGCCGGCGAACAGCTCCTCGGTCAGGCAGTGCAGCCGCCCCACCTCCATCTCGAGCGCGGCGACCCGGGCGACCTGTCGCACGAACGCGGCGGCCCGGCGCAGCTCGCCGCGCTCCCACGGCGCCGGTGCGGCGTCGTAGAGCACCACCGCGGCGTCGACGCCGCGCCCCACCGGCGTGGGCAGCGCGACCGCGGTGCGGAACCCCTCGTGCACGGCGGCGTCGCGCCACGCCGGCCAGCGGCGGGTCCGGCCGGTGTGCGCGACGACGACCACCCGGTTCTCCTCCAGGGCGGTCAGGCCGGGACCGAACCGCTCGGCCTGCTGCACCGCCTCGCACCGGCGGGCGGACACGTCGCTGCTGCCCGCGATCCGCACGCTGCGGAACTCGCGCAGCGTGATGCCGCACTGCAGGTCCGGCCGGACGAGGTCGGCGGCCAGCGCGGCCACCTCGTCCAGCAGGGCGTCGTCGGCCACGGGCACCGGGCCCGACGGGAAGGTGTGGAGGTCGGTGGCCATGGTCGCTCCCTGCGCCGCGCCGTTGCGGACCGTCACGTCGTCCCGGCCGCGGAGGCCGGGGTGGTGACGCGTCGATCATCCCACCTCCCGCCGGTGCTGCACCCCGGGGTGGCCACCGGTCCGACCCGTCGGGCCGGCGCCGCGTCAGTGCGCGCCGCGCTCGCGCGCCAGCTCGACGGCCGACCGCACCCCGGCGTTCCAGGGGGCACCGTGCCCGGGCAGCACCACGGACGCGCCGGTGGTGGCCAGCCGGTCGAGCGAGGCGAGCGCCTGGCCGCTGTCCGCGGTCGCCGCGCCGGCGACGATCTGCGGACCGGTGTGCCCGGTGTACGGGTCCAGCGTCACGAGCGCGTCCCCGCTGATCACCGCGTCGCGCTCGGGCAGGTGCAGGGCGACGTGCCCGACGGTGTGACCCGGGGTCAGCACCACGCGGGGGGTGCCGGGCAGGTCGAGCGGGCCCTCACCGGGATACGGCACGAGGCCGTCGACGCCGGGCACGCGCAGCGCCCCGGCCCGCATCATCGCGGCGAGGATGCCGAGGCTGGCCGGGTACCTCAGCGGGTACACCGCCCGCAGGTTCTCGTGGGCGTACCGGTACGGGTGGCGCGCGATGAAGAAGTCGTCGGGGTGCGCCCAGACGGACACGCCGAGGCGTCCCTGCGCGCGGGCGGCGGTCCCGGTGTGGTCGAAGTGGGCGTGGGTGAGCGCGACCGCGGCGACGTCGGCGGGGCGACGGCCGAGCTCGCGCAGGGCACGCCCGATGAGGTCCCACGCCCGGGGCAGGCCGGTGTCGACCAGGAGCACCCGTCCTCCGTCCTCGACCAGGTACACGTTGACGTGCGCGTGCTCCAGGCGATGCACGCGGTCGGCGACCTCGGTGGTGAGCGTGGGGGGCATGACGCGCTCCGGTGCTGGACGGCAGTGGCGTCGCCACGCTAGCCGGGCGGTCGCGGGGGCGCGCGACGGCCGGCCGGCGCGGGTGGCTCAGCGCCGGGTCGGTCGGCGCGGGTGGGTCAGCGTGGTGCGACAGCGAACGTGGCGGTCATCGTGTGGCTCGCCCCGGGCTCCAGACGGACCGCGGCCGGGCCGACGTTGGACGTCTCGACGCACAGCATCCCGGTCCACTCGTCGTCGCCGAGGTCCGCCATCTCGGCCGCCTTCGCCGCCCACGGGTTCCACAGCACCGTGGTGCCCGAGCCCTGACCGGTGATCCGCAGCCGGCGTCCGCCGACGGGGTCGTCGACGGTCGTGGGGCCGCTCGGCGCGAGGTAGATCCGGTCGGTGGGTCCGGTCAGCCGGACCGGGCCGGGCACCGGGTCGACCGGCTCGGGCCCGCCGAGCTTGTCCACGTACCGCACGCCCTCGAGGCCGGTCACCTCGACCCGGCGGACGTCGCCGACGCCGAGGTAGGCGTGCAGCGCCTCCTCGAACGTGACCGGACGGTCGCCGGTGCTGCGAACGGTCAGCGCCACGGCCAGCTGTGCCCCGACGGTGATCCGGGCGGTCGCGTGGAACGCGTGCGGCCAGTGCGAGGCCCGGGTGGCCGCGGAGTCGGTCAGGCCGAGGGTCACGACGACGTCGTCCCCGGTCTCCTCCGCGCCGTGGACGGTCCACGGCGTCACCCGGGCGAACCCGTGCGACGGCGCGTCAGGGTGCCCGTCGAGCGCGCCGAACCACGGGAAGCAGATCGGCACGCCGCCGCGGATCGCGGTGCCCTCGGCGAACCGGCTCTGCCGGCTCAGCCGCAGGACGTCGTCGTGCCCGGACGGCTGCCACCGGGTGACCTGCGCGCCGTGCAGGTAGATCTCGGCCGACGCGGCGGGGCCGGTGACCACCAACCGCGGCAGGCCGCCGGCGCCCGGCTCGAGGCGGACGGACGCCGGCAGCGCGCCGAGGGTGCTCACGGGGCGTCGGGGACCGCGTCGGGGTCCTCCTCGGGCTCGAACGTCGACGGCTGGCCGGCACCCAGTCCCGCACCGGACTCGGTGTTGGGGACCGCTCCGGGCTCGACGTCGGTGGGGCGGGCGTCGTCGGGGGTGGTGGAGTCGTCCTGGCTGGTCATGTCTGCGCCTCTCGGGTCGGTGCCGCGTGGGGCGGTGCGGCGTGCCGCCTCAGCGTGCCCCGCTCCACGGGCACCGGCAAGGCGAGGCGGGACGACGTCGCCGGGTCAGTCCTCGAGGGTCGCGCCGCGGCGCTCGGGCAGGCCGAGCGAGCCCGCGGCGGCGATCACGAACACGACGGCGAAGACCAGGAACAGCAGGCCCGTGCCGCCCTGGTCGCGCAGCGGCGGCACGGCGAGCGGCGCGAGGATGGACGCGAGCCGGCCGAAGGCGGCCGCCGACCCGGCGCCCGTGGCCCGCAGCCGCGTCGGGTACAGCTCGGGGGTGACGGCGTACAGCGCCCCCCAGGCCCCGAGGTTGAAGAACGACAGCAGCATGCCGGCGACGAGCACCTGGGTGCTGCCGTCCGCCTGCGCGAACAGCCCGGCCGACGCGGCCGACCCGAGCAGGAAGGTCACCAGCGTCGGGCGGCGGCCCCACTTCTCGACCAGCACGGCGGAGGCGAAGTACCCCGGCAGCTGGGCGAGGGTGATGATCAGCGTGTACTCGAAGGAGCGCACGAGCGAGAAGCCGGAGTCGAACAGCAGGCTCGGCAGCCAGATGAAGGCGCCGTAGTAGGAGAAGTTCACGGCGAACCACACCAGCCACAGCATCCCGGTGCGGCGGCGCAGCCGGCGCGACCACAGGTCGCCCATCCGCGGGGCGACGGCCGCGGGCTCGTCGGTGGGGCCGTCGGCGCTGCTGCGGGTGCGGCCGTGGGGGGCGCGGCCGGGCGCGGTGGACCGGTCGACGACGGCCGGGCGCGCGGCGTCGTCCGCGGTTGCCCGTGCGGGCCGGGTGCCGGCGGCTGCGGCCTCGAAGCGCTCGACGACCTCCTCGGCCTCGGCGTGCCGCCCGCGTGACTCCAGGAACCGCACCGACTCGGGCAGGCCCCGGCGCACCACGACCGCGTACAGCGCCGGCACGGCGCCGATCGCCAGCGCCCACCGCCAGCCGTCGTCGCTGCCGGGGACGACGAGGTACCCGATCAGCGCCGACAGCGTCCAGCCGATGGCCCAGAACGCCTCGAGCGCGACGACGACCCGACCGCGGATGCGCGGCGGGGCGAACTCGCTGACCAGCGTGGACGCGACCGGCAGCTCGGCGCCGAGCCCGAGCCCGACGACGAAGCGCAGCGCGATGAGCACGCCGACGGAGGCCGCGAGCGCGGAGGCACCGGTCGCGAGGCCGTACACGAGCAGCGTCAGGGCGAACACCTGGCGGCGCCCGATGCGGTCTGCGAGCAGCCCGCCGAGGCTCGCGCCGACCGCCATCCCGACGAACCCGGCCGACGCGATCCAGGACCGCTGCCCGTCGTCGAGGCCCCACTGGACGCCGAGCGCCGCGATGACGAAGGAGATCAGGCCGACGTCCATGGCGTCGAACGCCCACCCCAGACCGGAGCCCACCAGCAGCTTGCGGTGCTGCGGGGTGAAGGGCAGCGAATCGAGGCGTTCGGTGCGGGTGCGCGTCGGCGTGCTCGTCACGGGTCTCTCTCTCCTCGCGGGCCCACGCGTGCGCACAGGTCGCCCGCCGGAGCCGCTGACTGCCCCGGCGCCGGTGCGGGCCGCGGCCCGGTGGCGAGGTGGGGCGACGCGGGGACGCGTCGCCGCACCCTACCGGGGGCGGGGCCCGGACCGCGGCGCCCGACCGGCAGCGCGGCGACGTCGCCGACCGGCTGCCATGGGACGGCTCCCTGCGAGGCGGCTACGGGCGGGACGGCGGGAGGTCCGGCGGCGGGGTGTAGCCCGGCTCGATGCCGTCGTTGTCGGACCCCGGCGTCGGGTCGGTGTTGTCCGGGTCGGCCGGCAGCAAGCCCTCCGAGGCGGCGTCGGCCGGGATGTCGGGCTCGGGCGGCACGCCGGCCGTGTCCCGGCCGCCGGAGTGCCTGGTGCCGCCGGTGTCGTGGGCGCTCACGGGCGCTCCTCCTCGAGCTCGAACCCGCGGCCGTCCACGGCGTCCTGACGGTCGGTCAGGCCCAGGTCGTCGTTCTCCGGCTCGGCGTAGGCGGCGTCGGGGTCCTCGGCGGGCGTCTCGGGGACGGGGACGGACGTGTCCTCGGTCATCGTCTCTCCTTCACAGGTCGCGGGCTCGGGCGCCCACGACGCTACGCCCGCCGGACCCGAGCTGCCGGGCGAGCGCCTCGGGATCCGTCGTCGGCCGGTCGCACACCGAGCCGCGGCACACGTACGCCGCCGCGCCGCCGTCGACCATCGGCCGGTCGTGCAGCAGCGGGGGCAGCTCGTCGCAATCCGCGGGCTGGGGCCGGCCGACCGCGACCACGAGCCCCGGCGCGGTGCCCCCCCGGGCGGCCCGGACCAGCGCGCGGGTCCGCTCGTCGTCCGGCGGCCCGACGACGGCGACCTCCCGGGGACCGTCCAGGACCGCCTCCGCGACGGCCAGCGCCCAACCGGCCGCGCGGGGGTACCGGGTCGCGATCCGCAGCGGCTCGGCGAGCGCCGCCAGCGCGGCCTCGCGGTGCTCGAGCGAGCCGGTCAGCGCCCCGAACGTCAGCAGCGCCCCCGCGGCGGCGGACTGGCCGGCGGGCACCGGTCCGTCGGCGGGGTCCCGCGGTCGGCGGATGCGCGCCAGCACGCTGTCGGTCTCGTCGTCGGCGGTGTCGAAGAAGCCGCCCGCACCGTCACCGAAGTGGTCGAGCACGGTGCCCAGCAGGGCTCCGGCACCGCGCCACCACCGCGCCTCACCCGTGACCGACCACAGCGCGAGCAGGCCCTCGGCGACGTCGGCGTAGTCCTCGAGCACCCCGGCCGCCGACCCGGCGACGCCGTCCCGCGAGGTGCGGACCAGCCGCGCTCCCTCCCGGCCCGCCGCCGTGCCGGGAGCGCGCACGTGCAGATCGAGCAGGAGCCGGGCCGCGTCGCCCGCGGCGTCCACCCAGTCCGTCCGCCCCAGCAGGGCACCGGCCTCGGCGAGCGCGGCGACGGCCAGCCCGTTCCAGCCCGAGACGACCTTGTCGTCGCGGCCCGGACGTGGCCGGGTCTCGCGGGCCGCCAGCAGGCGCGCCCGCACGCCGGCGTACCGCGCCGTCTCGTGCTCCGGCGGATCGGCGAGCAGCTGCAGCACCGAGCTGCCGTGCTCGAACGTCCCGGCCGTGGTGACGCCCAGGAGCTCGGCGGCCCAGGCGCCCTCGTCGGCGCCGAGGACGTCGACCAGCTGGGCCGGCGTCCACACCGAGAACGCGCCCTCGTGGCCGTCGCTGTCGGCGTCCAGCGCGGAGGCGAAGCCGCCCGCGGGGGTGCGCAGCTCGCGCAGCATCCAGTCGGCCGTCTCGGTGACGACGCGGTGCGCGAGCGGTGCACCGGTGGCCCGCCACCAGTGGGCGTACACGCGCAGCAGCAGGGCGTTGTCGTAGAGCATCTTCTCGAAGTGGGGGACCGTCCACGACGCGTCGACCGAGTACCGCGCGAAGCCGCCGCCGAGCTGGTCGTACATCCCACCCCGCGCCATCGCGTCCAGGGTCCGCTCGGCCATCGCCAGCGCATCGGTCCGTCCGGTGCGGGCGTGGTGGCGCAGCAGCCACTCCAGCACCATCGACGGCGGGAACTTCGGTGCGCCGCCGAAGCCGCCCCGCTCGGCGTCGTAGCTCCCGGCGATGCCGGCCAGCGCCGCCTCGACCGCCGCCGGGTCGACGGGGAGCTCGACCGTGGGGCCGAGTCCCGCCGGGCCGCCGGTGCCGGTGCCCGTACCGGTGCTCGTGGCGGTGCCTGTCCCGGTGCCCGGCGCCGCCGGTGCGAGCGACCCGCGCTCGGCGAGGGCCTCGCGGATCGCGGCGGCGCTGGACTCGACGTCGCCGCGCTGGCCCGTCCACGCCGCGGCCATGGCCGCGAGCACCTGGGGGAACGACGGCATGCCCTGCACCGGCCGGGGCGGGAAGTACGTGCCGCAGTAGAAGGGGTCGCCGTCGGGGGTCGCGAAGACGGTCATCGGCCAGCCGCCGGCCCCGGTCATCGCCTGGGTCGCCTCCATGTAGACCGCGTCGACGTCCGGCCGCTCCTCGCGGTCGACCTTGACGTTGACGAAGTGCTCGTTCATGAACGCCGCGACGGCCGGGTCCTCGAACGACTCGTGCGCCATGACGTGGCACCAGTGGCAGGCGGCGTAGCCGGTCGAGACCAGCACCGGCACGTCGCGGCGCCGGGCCTCGGCGAACGCCTCCTCGCCCCACTCGAACCAGTCGACGGGGTTCTCGGCGTGCTGGTGCAGGTACGGGCTGGTGCTCGTCGCGAGTCGGTTGGCCACCGGTCCACTGTGGCCCCGCGGTGCGGGGTACGCGATCCGGTGACGGGGGTCAGATGTCGGCGTACTTGGCCCGGGCGAACGAGTAGACGCCGTACGCGACGAACCCGAGCGCCACCAGCCCGAGCAGCACGCGTCCGAACGGCACCTGCAGCATGGCCTGCAGGGCGCCGTCGAGCCCCTGCGCCTCCTGCGGGTCAGCCGTCCACGCCGCGGTCACGAACAACCCGCCGACCACGACCAGGGCGATGCCGCGGGCGATGTAGCCGGCGCGGCCGGCCACGACGACCCAGTGGTCGGGGCGCTCCTGGAGGTCCTGCAGGAACTTCTTGGTCCATCCCTTGATGGCGTGGTACACGCCGACGGCAGCGACGCCGACGCCGACGAGCGCCACCAGGACCCGGCCGAACGGCTGCTGCATGAGCGTCGCGGTGAGCCCGGCCGACCCGCCGCCGGAGCCGCCCCCGGAGCTGCCCACGATCGTCCAGGTCAGCCCGGCCAGGACGAGGTAGGTGACCGCCTTGGCGGCCGCCTTGACGCGCTCCTTGGTCTCGCCGTCGAGGAAGGCGGACACCGCCTGCCACAGACCCAGCAGCACGAAGCCGGCGAGGATGACCCACAGCAGGACGGCGCCGAACGGCTGCTCGGCCAGCGTGCGCAGCGCGCCGCTGGCGCTGGCCTGCTCCCCCCCGGTCCCGCTCCCCAGGGCCAGCTGCAGCGCGATCCACCCGATCACGAGGTTGATCAGGCCGTTCGCGGCGTACCCGAGCCGCGCGCCCTTCTCCACCACGGGGTGGTGGCCGGCCTGGCGAGCGGTGCTGCGTGCGTCTTCGGTCATGGGCCCACCCTGGCACCGGGACGTGGGCGACGCGAGGCACCGGGACCGCCCCCGGCTCCCCGCGCCGTCGATAGGGTCGGCGCGTGGCGGCCGTCCGACGCGCAGAACCGGACGTCCGCCCGCATCCGACCGGCCACGCCTGAGGGGACACCGACCATGACCATCCACGGGACCCTGTTCACCGACTTCCGCGAGAACGCCTCGCCGGACCCGTTCTCGCTGCAGGGCAAGAAGCTGCTGAAGATCCAGATGGGGTACGGGCCGGTGTGGGCCCGCAGTGGCTCGATGGTCGCCTACCAGGGCGACATCCGATTCGAGAACCGGGGCGCCGGCGGTCTCGGCAAGATGTTCAAGGCGGCCGTGACCGGCGAGGGCGTCGACATGATGCAGTGCTCGGGCCAGGGCGAGCTGTTCGTCGCCGACCAGGCGGCCGAGGTGCAGATCATGTACCTGGAGAACGACGAGATCTCGGTCAACGGCAGCAACGTGCTCGCGTTCTCCTCCTCCGTGGAATGGGACATCCACCGGCTGCAGGCACGCGGCGCGGCCATGACCGGCGGGCTCTACAACGTCTCGCTGCGCGGCACCGGGTACGTCGCCGTCACCACCAAGGGCGAGCCGGTCGCGCTCGACGTCGCCTCCGCGCCCACCTTCGGCGACCCGCAGGCCGTCGTGCTGTGGACGTCCGGCGTCGGCATGGACATCCGGGTCGACACCGGGGGCCTGCGCTCGATGGTGCGCGGCGGGACGGGGGAGACCTTCCAGATGGCGTTCCGCGGGCAGGGGTACGTGGTGGTCCAGCCCAGCGAGTCCGTCGTGGACGGCGGCCACCAGGCCGGCGGCGCGAACCGCGGGGGCGGCGGACTGGGCGGTCTGCTCGGCGGCTGACCGGTGGTCCGGGTGGCCGTCAGCGGACCGGCGTGCGCATGCCCGGTGACCAGCGGTACCGCCGCACGTCGCCGACCGGGGTGAAGCCCAGCGCCCGGAGGATGCCCACGCCGTCGGGCGAGGCGGTCAGCACGGCCCGGTCGTGGCCTGCCGCGCTGCCCGCCGCCATCGCGGCCCGGGTGAGCGCGGTGCCGATGCCCCGACCGCGCCACGGGCGGGCCGTGACGACGTGGTCCACGACCGCCGCAGGCCCCGACGTGAACACCGCGGCGCAGCCCACCGGCAGCCCGTCGGCGGTGGCCAGCAGGTGCGGGGCGTGGCGGTCGCCGCCGGGCAGGGCGACCCCGGCGCGCGCCGCGACCAGGGCGCTGAGCCGCGGCCGCACACGCTCCGGGACGGCAGCCTCCGCCCGCGGGTCCAGGCCGAGCAGCACGCACATCCAGGCCCGCAGCCCGACGAGGTCGTCCACCTCCTGGACGACGACGCCGGGCGGTGCCTCGACCGCGACCGCGATCGGGTCGAGGTCGGCGACCATCGCCGGCTCCTGCTCGACGACCGTGAGCCCCGCCGCGCGCAGGGCGGCCTCGAGCCCGGGATCGACGTCCCCGTCGGTGTGCCACAGCATCGCGGTGGCGGTCCTGACGTAGGGGGCCAGCAGCTCCTGCACGAGCTCGTCGGGGGTCTGACCCGGCGCGGGCCGCGCGCGGAGCACCCCGTTCCACTCGGCGTCGTCCACGCGTGTCGTCGCCGACCGGGCGCGGTCGTCGTCCCGGAGCACCTCCGCGGCCCCGTCACGGTGCACCGACCACAGGGCGTCGTCGACCAGCTCACGGACGGCGAGGGACGGGCGCAACGTGGCCTCCGGGGTCGGGTGCGCCGGGACCATCCCGGCCCGGCGCGGGATCACGCTAGGGCACCGACGGGCGCACGGCCGAGCGGGCGCGAGGCCAGTAAGGTCCGGGCATGGGAGCGCGCAGCCCCGAGATGCAGCCCGTCGACCTGGTCGAGGTCGACGCGGACGACGCCGCGCTCGTCCCCGGGCCGCCCTCGCCGTCCCGTCAGTCCCGGCAGTCCCGTCAGTCCCGGCAGCCCCGGCCGGTCGGCGCGTGGTCCGCCCGGCGGTCGGCGGGCACGCCGCACGACGCGGCGCCGGACGCGTCGGGTGCGGCCGCCTCCGACGGTGCCGCGGGTCGAGCCGGCGGTTCGGGTGCCGCGCGCGGACCGTGGTCGGCCGGGCCGCCCCGGCGACGGCGTCTGCTCGCGGCGGCGGCGGTGGTGGCCGCCGTCGCGGTCGGGACCGCGTCGGTCGCCTCCGAGCGGCAGGAGACCGCCCGGCTGACCGCGCTCGCCGACGTGCCCGGCGTGATCGCGCCGGTGACGGCGCCACTGGTCGAGCTGTGGCGCAGCGACGACGGGGTCCGCGCGAGCCTGACCGCGGTCGCCGGCCTGGTCGTCGGCGTGACGGCGCCCCGGGAGCGCTCGCAGGACGTCGCCGTCGCCGCGCTGGATGCCGCCACGGGCCGGACGCGCTGGCGCACGACGCTGGTCCCGACGGGAGCCACGACGGGAGGCAGGGCGACGTGCGTGGTCCCCGACGCGGGGGTCGGCGTCCGCGAGGACGAGCGCGTCGTGGTGTGCCACAGCGTCGACGAGCTCGGTCCCTCCCCGCGCGACCTGTCGCGGATCGAGCCACGGGCGGCTCGGCTGCTGGTGCTCGACGTGGCCGACGGCACGGTGCTCGCCGAGCGCACGGTGGACCCCTCGATCAGCATCGACGCGCTCGGCACCGACATCGTCGTGAAGGAGACGCTCGCCGACGGCCGCCTGCGCGTGGCCCGCACCGACCCGACCGGCGAGCACACGCGGTGGACGTTCCACACCGACCCGCGGATCCTCGGCCGCGAGTACAGCCCGGTGCTCGTCGACGACGGGCTCGTGGTGGTCCCCGGTGCGGAGGGCTGGGTGCTGACCGGCGACGGCGAGGTCGTGCACGCGTGGGAGCCCAGGCGCCCCGCCGCGGCGGCGTGGGCGGACGTGCAGCGCGGCGCGGTGATGCTGCGTCCGCTGCGCGACCTGATCGGCCGGACCGACGTGGTCGAGCTGTCGACCGGGCGCGCGTTCACCACCGACGGGTTCCCGCTGCGCCCGTGGACCGATGACGGCTCGAGCGGCGACCTCGTGCTCGTGCAGGGGTCGCGCGGCCAGGGGCTCATGGCGCAGCGCCTCGGGTCGGGCGACGTCGTGTGGGCGGTGCCCGGCGACGACACCGGCGGCACGCTGGTGATCGACGGCCGGGTGCTGCGGGTCGAGGAAGGCCTGCTGCGGTCCATGGACGCGGCCACGGGGACGACCATCTGGCAGGCCGACGTGCCGACGTGGTCGCTCTACGGGCTGTACACGGACGGCCGGCTGGTGCTGCGGACGGAGGTGGACGCCGACCGGCGCACGGTGCTGGCCGCGCGGGGGCTCGACGACGGTCGACTGCGCTGGAGCTCACCCGTGGCCGACGGCCTGGAGCAGCTCATCGTCCTCGACCACCGGCTCCTCGGGCTCACCGAGGACGGCCTGGTGGCGTTCGGCCCGGCGCCGGCGTGAGCGGACGCCGGGGCACCGGTCACCCGGCGGGCCGGCCCAGCAGGCGGGCCGCGCGGTAGGCAGGAGCGCGCAGGGCGGCGGCCCACCGGTACGACGGCAGGCCGGGCGGGCTCGCCCCGATCGGGTGGAACCGGGTCCCGCGGTCGGTGTCGCTCCCCGCGTCGGTCAGCACGTCCAGCACCGCGAACGGCCGCCACGGACCGGTGGTGCCGGACCACAGCAGCGTCCAGGAGGACCCGGGCAGCGCCGTGGCCGCGTCCCGCCGCCCGGACGAGCCGGCCGGCAGCGGGCGTGCCGAGGCCGCTGCCGGCTGCACCGCGAGGACCAGCGGGCCGCGCGGCCCCCGGAACGGCATGAGGGTGCTCGACGGTCCAGAGAACGGCGACCGGCGGGGGACGAGCCCGTAGCGCGCCGCGCCCCGCAGCCCGGTCGAGCTGAGCAGCACGTCGGTGCGACCGCCGTCGTCCTCCACGACCCGCACCGCGACGCCCTGCACGTCCGGCGCCCACGCGGGCAGCCCCGCGCCTCGGGAGAACCGGACCAGCGCCGGCCGCTCCCGGGGCGCGTCGAGCCACGGGACTCCGGACGGCTCCCCGGTCCCGCTCCAGCGCACGACGGCGTGGTACGTCCGGCCGACGGCGTGCATCGGACGGTCCTGGCGCAGCGCGGACACCGCCGCGATGCCGGTGCCCAGCACGACGCCACCTGCGGCGGCCGCGGCCAGGCCCGCCAGCCGCGCGGTCGGGCCGGGGGTCACGGGCGGCGCCAGTCGTGCGACGTCAGGTGCGACCCGGCCATCGGCCCCATGGTGAGCATGCCGCCGTCGACGGGCCAGGAGGCCCCGGTGACGTAGCCGGCTGCGCCCGAGCACAGGAACGGGACCACGGCGGCGACCTCGCGGGCCTCCCCGGGGCGGGCCACCGGGATGCCGGGGCGGTCCTTGTCGACCAGCACGGACTCGTCCGTCTGGCCGGTCATGGGGGTCGCGATCTCGCCGGGAGCCACGGCGTTGACGGTGATGCCGTGGTCGGCGAGCTCGAGCGCCGCCGTCCTGACCAGCAGGCCCAGTCCGCCCTTGGCCGCGCAGTACGGCGCGGCGCCCACCCGGGGGGCGTGCTCGTGCACGCTCGTGATCGCCGCGACCCGGCCACCGCCGCCCTGCACCATGTGCCGCGCGCCCGCCTGCAGGCAGCAGAATGCGCCGTCCAGGTCGACCGACACGACCTCGCGCCAGGTCTCGTCGTCCATGTCGAGCAGCGGGGTCGACGAGCCGGTCCCCGACGACATCTCCAGGGTGTCCGGCCCGCCCGTCGTCGCGGCGAGATCGTCCACCACGCGCGTGCCGGACGGCGGGTCGGTGAGGTCCAGGTGCCGGACGTGCGCCTCGGCGCCGAGCGCGCGGACCTGCGCGGCGATCGCCTCGGCGCCGGCCTCGTCGGCGTGCCAGGTGATGCCGACCCGGCGTCCGGGGGCGGCCAGCGCCACCGCGCACGCCCGACCGATCCCGGAGTCGGCGCCGGTGACCACGACGCGGTGGGGCTCGCGGGCGGCCGGCGGCCGGGTGGGGTCGGGGCTCGCGCCGTCCCGCGGTGCGCTGGCGTCGGTCACGGTGGTCCTCCTGCTCGAGCGGGTGATGTCCCTCACGGTGGGCGGGGTGCCCCACCCCCGCAACCGGACGGAGCCGCGGGAGCGGTTGCGGCCGCCGGGGGGCCGGTGTTGCGTTGCCCGGTCGGCCGCGGAGGGCGCCGCTGACGAGCAGGAGGAATGATGACGACGACGGCGACCGCTGCGGCGACGGGCGGGACGACGGGCGGGACGACGGGCGGGACGACGGGCGGGACGACGACGCCGACGCGCCGGCCGCTCGAGCTCGACCAGGCGGTGCGGACCGTGCTCGGTGCGGGCAGCGCGCTGCGCGAGGCGCAGGTCGACGCGCTGAGCGGGCTCACCGACTCCGACACGCTGCTCGTGGCGCGGTCCGGTGCCGGCAAGACGGCGGTGTACGCGGTCGCGACGCTGACGTCCGACCGGCTCACGGTGGTCGTCTCTCCGCTCCTCGCGCTGCAGCGCGACCAGGTCGCGGCGCTCGAGGAGGACGGGCTGCGCGCGGCGGCGGTGAGCTCGGCGCTCACCCCGCGCCGGCAGCGCGAGGCGCTGCAGGACGCCGTCGACGGGCGGCTGGACGTGCTGCTGCTCGGCCCGGAGCAGCTGGTCCGGCCGACGGTGGTCGAGACGCTCGCCGAGGCGACGGTCGGTCTGGTCGTGGTGGACGAGGCGCACTGCGTGAGCGAGTGGGGCCACGACTTCCGCCCGGACTACCTGCACGTCGGTGCGGCGGTCGAGCGACTCGGCGGTCCCCGGGTGCTGGCGGTCACCGCGACGGCGTCCGCCCAGGTGCGGCAGGAGGTCGTCGACCGGCTCGCGATGAGGTCGCCGCGTGTCCTCGTGCACGATGCCGACCGGCCCAACATCTGGCTCGGGGCGCGGGCGTCGGCCTCGCCGGAGGAGCGCGACGCGGCGGTGGTGGAGGCCGCGGTGGCGACCGCGGGGGCGGGGATCGTCTACGCGCGCACGCACCGGCACGTCGAGGAGCTCGCCGAGGCGCTGGCGCGAGCCGGACGTCCCGCGGTGACGTACCACGCGGGCCTGGCGCGCAAGGCCCGCGAGGACGCGGAGGACCGCTTCCTGCAGGGCGACGCCGACCTCGTGGTGGCGACCAGCGCCTTCGGGATGGGGGTCGACCGCCCGGACGTGCGGTTCGTCCTGCACGCCGGCCCGCCGACGTCGTTGGACGCGTACTACCAGGAGGTCGGCCGGGCCGGACGGGACGGGGAGCCGTCGCTCGCCGTGCTGTTCTACCGGCCGGACGACTTCGGTTTGAACCACTACCTGCGCTCGGGCGGTGGCTCTCGTCCGGCGACGCTGCGCACCGTGCTGGAGGCGGCGCGGGACCGGCCGGGGACGCGGGAGGACCTCGCCGAGCGCACCGGCATCTCGGCGCGGTCACTGTCCCGCGCGCTGGGGGCGCTCGTCAGCACCGGCGCGGTCGAGGAGCACGACGGCGTCCTGCAGCCGGAGCACCGCGAGGGGCGTCAGCGTCCGGTCACGGCGGTGCTGCACGCGGTCGCCGAGGCGCGCGAGCACGCGCACGCGATGGACAGGTCGCGGGTCGAGCTCGTACGGACGTACGCCGACACGAGCGACTGCCGCCGGCGCCTGCTGCTCGAGCTGCTCGGCGAGGACCGGCCCGAGCGGTGCGGGCTGTGCGACAGCTGTGACGCGGGCACGAGCCATGACGTCGACGACGCGCCGCTGCGCGCCGGGCAGACCGTGGAGCACCGCGAGTGGGGGCCGGGCACCGTCTCGGTCGTGGAGGCCGAGCGCGTGACCGTGCTGTTCGAGGACCGCGGCTACGTCACGCTCGACACCACCATCGCGCTGGACGCGGGACTGCTGGTGCCGGCCGAGGAGTGAGCGGCGCGGGGCGCGGCGGCGGCCGACCCGGACCCGGACGACCGCGGGTACCGCGCCCCGTCCGGCCCCGCATCACCGTCCTGGTCCCCGACACCGTCCTCACCGCCACGGACACCAGCACGTCCGACACCGACACCGCCCGCGGCACGGGGAGCAGCACGGGAAGCGGCACACCGAACGGTGGTCGCGCCGGTCGCGCCAGCAGGTCCGGCGACCGGCGGCGGACGCTGCCCGTAGGGGACGGCCGGCGGCCTGATCAGCGGCACACCACCCCAACCAGCGCACGCCCGCGCGGTGGCCATCGACGCGAGCCCTACGGCGGCATCGCCGACCGGTCAGTCACCGATCTGCGGGCCCCAGTTCGACGACGCCACCCCGGTCCCACGGGCCCTGCTGGACCGGTTCATCTGCGACAGCGAGATCAACCGCGTCATCTTCGGCCCCGCATCCGAGATCCTCGACGTCGGACGTTCTCGAGGCACCTCCACCCACCACCTGCGCGCCGCGATCATCGCCCGCGACGAACACTGCCGCTACCCCGGGTGCACCGCCCCACCCGTCCTGTGCGAGGGCCACCACCCTCAGCCCTGGGCTCGTGACCACGGCGCCACCAGCACCGACAACGGAATACTGCTGTGCCGGCACCACCGTGACCTCACCCGCCGCCGAGACACCACCATCGCGCGCCATAGGAACCGCTGGCTCTTCGTCGACAGACGTGGCAGCCAGATCACCAGCGACAGCGAGGTGCGGACGCCGCGGGCGCCTCGCGCGGGTGAGCGGGCTCGATGACTGCGGCCGACGAGCCCGCGGAGCATGCGACCAGCGGGTGTGAGCAGCTACGGAGTGCGACGAGGGACGGTCGCCGGATCCGCCGAGTCCGGCCACCACCTCGACGCCTCCGCCCGACAGCGCAGACCAGCTCAGCCCCCACCAGGTCCGCCCGGCAGCTCAGCCGTGCGCCACCAGACCGGGCAGCACGTGCCGCAGGTACCGCTCCTTGACGATCGCCAGCACCTCGTCGCCCTGGGTGTCCCAGATGCTCTGGTTGAAGATCTCCACCTCGACGTCGCCGGTGTACCCGGCGGCGGTGACCCAGCGCCCGATCGCGCCGAAGTCGACGTACCCGTCGCCCATGTACCCCCGCGAGAGCAGCGGGTCGGCGGCGAGCGGCAGGTTCCAGTCGCACACCTGGTAGGAGGCGATCCGCTCGTCGGACCCGGCGCGGGCGATCTGCGACTCGAGCTCCGGGTCCCACCACACGTGGTAGGTGTCGACGACCACGCCGACGGCCTGGGCCGGGAACGGCTCGGCGAGGTCGAGCGCCTGTCCGAGCGTCGAGATCACGGCACGGTCGGCGGCGAACATGGGGTGCAGCGGCTCGAGCACGAGCCGGACGCCGTGCTCCTGGGCGAACGGCACGAGGTCCGCGATCCGGTCGGCGACGCGTCCGCGCGCCGCCACGAGGTCGCGGTCGCCGTCGGGCAGCGCGGGCCCACCGGGTGCGCTGGCTGCCGGCAGGCCGCCGACCACCATGATCAGCTCCGAGGTGCCGAGGGTCGCCGCCTCGACCACGGCGGCGCGGTTGTCCGCGAGCGCGGCGGCGCGCCCGGACTCGTCGGCCGCGGTGAGGAAGCCGCCCCGGCACAGCGACGACACCCGGAGCCCGGCGTCGGCGACGCGCGCCGCCGCCTCGGCGAGCCCGGCCTCGGCGACGCGGTCACGCCAGAGGCCGATCGCCCCGAGCCCGGCCCGGACCGCGCCGTCGACGGCCTCGGCGAGCGTCCACGACTTGGTCGTCGCGGTGTTCAGCGACAGCCGGGAGACGTCGTCGTGGGCGCCGTGACCGGCGGGGGAGAACGCCTCGATGATCGCGCCGGCACTCACAGGGAGATCTCGGGGATCTCGATCCGGCGACCCTCGGCGGACGACTGCAGCCCGCGCTCGGCGAGCTGGACGCCACGAGCGGCCGACAGCAGGCCGAACCGGTGCTCGCGGCCGGCGACGACGTCGCGCAGGAACTCCTCCCACTGCAGCTTGAAGCCGTTGTCGAGGTCGCCGTTCGCCGGCACCTCGAGCCACTGGTCGCGGAACGACTCGGTCACCGGCAGGTCGGGGTTCCACACCGGCTTCGGGGTGTGCGCGCGCTGCTGCGCCACGCACTTGTTGAGCCCCGCCACCGCCGACCCGTGCGTGCCGTCCACCTGGAACTCGACGAGCTCGTCGCGGTACACCCGCACCGCCCACGAGGAGTTGATCTGCGCGACCACCGGGTCACCGGCGGGCGTCTCGACCTCGAAGATCCCGTACGACGCGTCGTCGGCGGTGGCGTCGTAGGCGTTGCCCTGCTCGTCCCAGCGAGTGGGGATGTGGGTCGCGGTCTTCGCGACGACGGACCTGACGTCCCCGAGGATGCCCTCGAGCACGTAGTTCCAGTGGCAGAACATGTCGACCGTCATGCCGCCGCCGTCTTCCTTGCGGTAGTTCCAGCTGGGCCGCTGGGCGGGCTGGATGTCGCCCTCGAACACCCAGTAGCCGAACTCGCCGCGCAGCGACAGGATCCGCCCGAAGAAGCCCTCGTCCACCAGGCGGCGCAGCTTGACCAGCCCCGGCAGGTAGAGCTTGTCGTGCACGACGCCGGCCGTGATGCCCGCGTCGCGGGCGAGCCGGGCGAGCTCGACGGCCTCGTCCAGCGTCTCGGCGGTCGGCTTCTCGGTGTAGATGTGCTTGCCGGCCTTCATCGCCGCGGTCAGCGCCGCCGCGCGGCGGGAGGTGACCTGGGCGTCGAAGTAGATGTCGACCGTCGGGTCGGCGATGACGGCGTCCGCGTCGGTGGTCCAGTGCTCGATGCCGTGCTGCGCGGCGATCTCGCGGATCTTGGCCTCGTTGCGCCCCACGAGGATCGGCTCGACCTGCACCCGGGTGCCGTCCGGCAGCTCGACGCCGCCGGCCTCGCGGATCGGGACGATCGACCGCAGCAGGTGCTGGCGGTAGCCCATCCGACCGGTGATCCCGTTCATCGCGATGCGAAGGACTGTCGAGGCCATGGTGTGTCTCCGAAACGTTGACCGGCACTGGTGAGGCGTCCCGACGGAGGGCGGACCGGGCCGGCCGAGTTCTCTCCGTCGAGGAATGCGCTTTCCCGAGCCTACGGATACGAGGTCGCCGCCGTCAAGCATCGCGACCCGGTCCCGGTGCCGGGCACGTCCCCACCCGCAGGGCGCATCGCCCGCCGCGGGGCAGTGCGACCGTCAGACCACGCGCTCCGGCGTCGACTCGCGCAGCACCACGGTGCCCTCGACGTGCACCTGTCGCGGGTCCGCCGCCGGCGGGGCGAGCGCGAGCTCCGTGGCGGTGACGCCGACGTCGACCAGCGGGATGCGCACGGTCGAGAGCGCGGGCGTGATGTCACGCAGGGTGACGATGTCGTCGAAGCCTGCGATCCCGACGTCACCGGGCACCGAGATGCGCAGGGCCCGCGCTGCGGCGATCGCGCCGACCGCCATGACGTCGTTGACCGCGAACACGACATCGACGTCCGGCGACCCCGCGAACAGTGCGCGCATCCCCTCGTAGCCGCCGTCCCGGGTGAAGTCGCACTCGACGACCAGCGCCGGGTCGATCGGCGTCCCCAGCTCCTCCAGGGCGCCGGCGAAGCCCGTGCGCCGGTCCCGCGCGGTCAGGTGCTTGGCAGGCCCGCCGAGCACCGCGAACCGGCGGTACCCGCGCCCGTGCAGCGCCCGGGCCAGCGCGGCGGCGCCCTGGCTGTTCGCGATGACGACGGAGTCGACGTCGAGCAGGGGCTGACCCACCAGGGCGACCGAGCCGCCGGAACGCCGGAAGTCCACCAGCGAGCTGCGCATGCGGTCGTTGGCCTCGGGGTCGTCCAGGCGCCCGCCGACGATGATGATCGCGCGCGCCCGCTGGCGGGTGAGCACCTCGACGAACCGCGGCTCGCGTGAGGCCGTGTGCTGCGTGCTGGCGAGGGTGACCGCGAGGCCGGCACGCTCCGCCGCGAGCGACACGCCCGCCGCGATGGACGAGAAGTAGGGGTCGGCGATGTCGTGGACGATCAGGCCGATCGACGTCGTCTGCCCACGCGCCATCGCCTGGGCGTTCGCGTCGGGGAAGTACCGCAGCCGCTCGGCGGTCGCCAGGACGCGCTCGCGCAGGTCGTCGCGCACCGTGCGGTTCGCACTGCCGTTGATCGCACGGGATGCGGTCGCGAGCGACACACCGGCCTCGCGGGCGACCTGGCTCAGGGTGACGGGTCCTGCCATGCGCTCAGGCTAGTGGAAAAGGCTTCCCAGCCGGTGCGGTTCGGTCCGTCGTCGCCGGTACCCTCGGGACGCCCGGGGACCGTCCCGGCGGGGGAGCGCCGCCGGTGCTCACGGACGAGGAGGGCGCACGATGACTGCCGGGCTCATGTGGATCGACGCGTCGGCCGGGGTCGCCGGGGACATGCTGCTCGGTGCGCTCGTGGACGCCGGCGTCCCCCTGACCACCCTGCAGGCCGCGGTCGAGGCGGTGGTCCCGGGCTCGGTCCGGCTGCGCAGCACCGACGTGACCCGGGCCGGCCTGCACGCGACCAAGGTCGATGTCGACGTGCTCGTCGACGACCCGCCGCACCGGACCTGGACCACCATCCGCGCCGCGCTGCACGCCGCGGACCTCGACGAGCCCGTCCGCACGGCCGCGCTCGAGGTGTTCGCCCGGCTCGCCGAGGCCGAGGGGCAGGTGCACGGCGTCCGGCCCGAGGACGTCCACTTCCACGAGGTGGGCGCGCTGGACGCCATCGCGGACGTCGTCGGCACGTGCGCGGGGGTGCACGCGCTCGGGGTCACCACCTCCCTGGTGTCCCCGGTCGCGCTCGGCTCGGGGACGATCACCGCCCACCACGGCGTGCTGCCGGTCCCGCCGCCGGCGGTGCTGGCGCTGTCGCGCGGGTGGGACGTGCTGGCCGGCGGCGGCGGCGAGCTCGCGACGCCGACGGGCCTCGCGCTCGTCACGGGCCTGGCCGAGCGGTCGTCGGCCCTGCCGCCGATGCGGGTCGAGCGCATCGGTGTGGGCGCGGGCACGCGCGACGTGCCCGGACGGGCGAACGTCGTGCGGATCGCCGTCGGTACGCCGTCATCGCCCTCCGACCGGAAGATCGCCGACGACGCCGCGGGGTCGGCCGCGGGCGTGTGGGGCACGCAGGAGCACGTCCTGCTCGAGGCCAACGTCGACGATCTCGACCCCCGCCTGTGGCCCGACGTCGTCGCGACGCTGCTCGCCGCCGGGGCGGCGGACGCCTGGCTCACGCCGGTCCTCATGAAGAAGGGACGCCCGGCCCACACCCTGCACGTGCTCGCCGAGCCGCATCTCGTGGCGCCCCTCGGCGACCTGGTGCTGCAGCACACCACGACGCTGGGTGTGCGCTCGACGGCGGTACGCCGCGACGTCCTGCCGCGTGCCTGGGTGCACGTGACGACGCCCCACGGCGACGTCCGCGTCAAGGTCGGGCACCGGGCCGGCCGCATCCGGCAGGCCATGCCGGAGTACGACGACGTCCGTGCCGTCGCCGCCGCCACCGGTCTGCCGGTGCGCCAGGTGCTGTCCGCCGCGCACGCCGGGGCCGCCCACGCGGGGCTCGTGGTGGGCGGCACCTGGCCGGTGCCGGGGTCGGACGACGGTGCAGACTGACGTCGCAGGCCCGGGGTCGTCCCCACGACCGGGTGCCGGGGCCACAAGGGGGTAGGCCGCGGTCAGGACCCGGCTGTCCTGCCCGCCGTGCCACCAGCCGGGCCACCGTCGGCACCCACCGGTGCGGCGATCTGCGCCGCCAGGTGCCCGGCGCCGTACCCGTTGTCGATGTTCACGACCGCGACGCCCGGAGCGCACGCGTTGAGCATCGTCAGCAGCGCGGCGATCCCGCCGAAGGAGGCGCCGTAGCCGACCGACGTCGGCACGGCCACGACCGGAGCAGGCACCAGCCCGGCGACGACGCCCGGCAGCGCGCCGTCCATCCCGGCCACCACCACGATCGCGCGTGCGGAGCGGAGCAGGTCGAGCTGCCCCAGCACCCGGTGCAGCCCGGCGACGCCCACGTCGACGACCGTCCGGCACGGGCGGCCGAGATGGCGCGCGGTGACCGCGGCCTCGCGCGCGACCGGCAGGTCGGACGTGCCGGCCGCGACGACCACGACCAGACCCCCGGTCGGCGGGGGCGGCTCACCGGGCCAGGCCACGACACGCGCGTCCCGGTCGTGGGCCGCTCCCGGCAGCTCACCCAGCAGCGCGTCGACCTGCTCGGGCGGGACCCGCGTGAACAGCGTGCGTGTCCCGCGGCCCGCGATGTCGCGCGCGATCCCGGCGACCTGGTCGACGGTCTTGCTCTCGCACAGCACGGCCTCGGCGAAGCCACGTCGTGCCGACCGGTCGTGGTCCAGCGTCGCGTACTCGGCCAGCGACTCGGGCGGGGCCCAGCCGTCAGCCACGCGCCGTCACCAGCGGCAGCGTGAAGGCGCCGGACTGGATGCCGCCCAGGTCCACCGCGACGAACCGGAAGCCCGCGGCCCGCACCGCCCGCAGCACCTCCCCGCGCAGCGGCTCGGCCACCACGGTGGCGATCTGGTCGGCCGTCACCTCCAGCCGGGCCACGTCGCCGTGGTGGCGCACCCGCAGGTCGCCCAGCCCCAGTCGTCGCAGCTCCGCCTCGGCGACCTCGACCTGGGCGAGCTTCTCGGGGGTGACCTCCTGGTGGTGCGGGATGCGCGAGGCCAGGCACGGTGAGGCCGGCTTGTCCGCGGAGGGCACCCCGAGCGCGCGGGCGACCCGGCGCACCGCTGCCTTGTCCATCCCGGCGTCGGCCAGCGGGCGCAGCACCGCGTGCTCGCTCGCGGCGCGCGACCCCGGGCGGTCCGGGCGGCGCGCGTCGTCGGCGTTCTCGCCGTAGGCCACCGCGGTGAGGCCGTGCGCCCGGACCACGTCGCGGCCGATGGTCGCGAACAGCTCGTCCTTGCAGAAGTAGCAGCGGTCGGGCCCGTTGCGCCGGTAGTCGGGGTTGTCGCCCTCGAGCGTGCGGACCTCGACCACGGGCGCCCCCACGGCGCGGGCCACGTCGTGCGCCGCCGCCCGCTCGTCCTGAGCCAGGCTGGGTGACACGCCGAGGACGGCGACCACCCGGGCGGCCCCCAGCGCGCGGACCGCGAGCGCGAGCAGCACGGAGGAGTCGACGCCGCCGGAGAACGCGACGCCCACGCGCCCGTCGGGGACGGCGCGACGTAGCGCGTCGACGACGGCGTCGACCGAGCCACCGTCCGCCGGCTCCGGACCGGGCACGGGAGGCCCGGTGTCTGCGCTGCCGGTGCTGCTCGCTGCCTGCGTCACTGCTCGCTCACTGCTCGCTCACTTCTCCCTGCGGGTGGTCGTCGGTCGTGGTCGCAGTCCAACCCCGATGGACCCGGAAGGCAAGCCGCGGCGGCCGCGCGGGTCCGCGCTGCCCCGCCGCGGGACACGGTTGCATCACGACCGTTGACACCGTCGTGTGATCCGCGCCACGATCGAACCCTGCTCAAACGGTTTACCAAGCTCTCGGGAGTCGCGATGGCGCGGGTCGGCATCAAGGACGTGGCACGGGAGGCGGGCGTCTCCACGGCGACCGTCTCCCTCGTCCTGAGCGGCAAGACCCAGGCGCGCATCCCGGCGGCCACGCGGGAACGGGTGCACCGCGTCGCCGCGGAGATCGGCTACGCACCGAACTCGCTCGCCCGGGGGCTGCGCACCCGCCGCACCCACACCATCGGCCTCGTGTCGGACCAGATCGCCACCACCCCGTACGCGGTCCGCATGATCGAGGCGGCCCAGGACGTCGCCCGCGAGCGCGGGTTCCTGCTCTTCCTCGTCAACACCGGCTCTGATCCCGCCGTCGAGCGTGCATCGATCGACGCCCTGCTCGCCCACCAGGTCGACGGCCTGGTGTACGCGTGCATGTGGCACCAGGTGGTCGAGCCGCCGGCGGGTCTGCCCGCCGGGACGGTGTTCCTGGACGCGCGCCCGTCCGCGGGCGGGTTTCCCGCGGTCGTCCCGGACGACCACGGGGGTGCGGTGGCGGCGGTCCGCGAGCTCGTCGAGCAGGGGCACCGCCAGATCGGCTACCTCGCCTCCGACGATCACCCCCGGCCCATCGCGTCCCGGCTGCGCTGGGAGGGGTACTGCGAGGTGCTCCGGGGGGCCGGGATCGAGCCGGACCCGCAGCTGGTGGTCCGGGTGCCGGTGGCGACCGCAGCCGGCGGGGCGCAGGCCGCCGGTGTCCTGCTCGACCTGCCCCGGGGCCACCGCCCCACCGCGCTGTTCTGCTTCAACGACCGCGTGGCGATGGGCGCCTACCGCGCCGCGCGCCATCGCGGGCTCGAGATCCCCCGGGACCTCTCGATCGTGGGCTTCGACGACCAGGATCTCGTCGCCGCAGCCCTCGACCCACCGCTCACCACGGTCGCCCTGCCCCACTACGCGATGGGTCGCTGGGCGATGGAGACCCTGCTGGGCCTCCGTGACCCTCCCGCGGACGACGACGTGGTGCTGATGCCCTGCCCGCTCGTCCGCCGGGACTCCGTCGCCCCGCCGCCGGCCTGACACGACACGCCGACCGACGACGGGGACTGACACAGCAGACGGGCGTCGACAGACGCCCACCAACCCGAAGGCCCGACCTGCCAGTCGGGCCTCCACGAGAGGAATCACGATGAGCCGCAAGTCCTCCCTCACCATGCTAGCGATGGCCGCCGCCTCCGCGACGGTGCTCGCAGCCTGTGGTCAGGCCGGTCAGAACGACGACGGCGGGGGCGGTGACGCCGGCGGTGACGGCACCACCGAGCTCACCATGTGGACGCACTCGGCCGGCAACGAGGCCGAGCTCGCCGTCTACGAGCAGATCATCGCCGACTTCAACGCCTCGCAGGACCAGTACGAGGTCGTCATGGAGTCGTTCCCGCAGGGCGCGTACAACGACGCGATCGTCGCCGGGGCGGCGGCCGGTGACCTGCCGTGCCTGCTCGACATGGACGGTCCGATCGTCCCCAACTGGGCCTGGGCCGGGTACATCCAGCCGCTCGGCATCTCCGACGAGATCATCGACAGCCTGCTGCCGACCGCGGTGGGCCGCTACCAGGACGAGGTGTACTCGGCCGGCTACTGGGACGCCGCGCTGTCCGTGTTCGCCCGCGAGTCCGTGCTCACCGAGAACGGCATCCGCGTCCCGACCGTCGACGAGCCGTGGACGGTCGACGAGTTCGACGCCGCCCTGGTCACCCTGCAGGACGCCGGCTACGCGACGCCGCTCGACATCGGCGCCGAGGACACCGGTGAGTGGTGGCCCTACGCGTACTCGCCCATGCTGCAGAGCGCCGGTGGCGACCTCATCGACCGGGACACCTTCCTCACCGCCGACGGCGCGCTCAACGGCCCGGAGGCGGTGGAGTTCTTCGACTGGTTCCAGAGCCTGTTCGAGCGCGGCCTGGCGAGCGACTCCGGGACCATCGGCAACGAGGAGTTCAACAACGACGAGGTGGCGCTCAGCTACACCGGCGTGTGGAACGCGATGGACTCCCTCGACGCGGTCGGGGACGACCTGCTGATCCTCCCGCCGCCGGACTTCGGCGAGGGCCCCAAGATCGGCGGCGCGTCGTGGCAGTGGGGGATCTCCGACTCGTGCGACGCGGCCGACGGCGCCCGGGAGTACCTGGAGTTCAGCTTCAAGCCCGAGTACATCGCGCAGTTCGCCGACAACCAGGTGGTCATCCCCGCGACGGCCGAGGCCGAGGAGCTGTCCGAGATGTTCGGCGAGGGCGACCCGCTGCAGCCGTTCGTCGAGCTCTCCCAGGAGTTCGCGGTCGAGCGGCCCCCGACGCCCGCCTACCCGGTGATCTCGAGCGTCTTCGAGCGCGCCGCGAAGGACATCATGAACGGCGCGGACGTCCAGTCGACGCTGGACGACGCCGTCCAGGAGATCGACACCAACATCCAGTCCAACGACGGGTACGGCTTCTAGCCGACGTCTCGAGCGGTGGCCGGGCGGCGACACCCCCGGCGCGGACGGCGTGCGGCTGCGGCCGGACGACGTCTGCCCGGGCCCGGCGCGGCCCGGCCGCCGGAACGGATGTGCACGATGGCCATTCCCACCCAGCAGGTCGCCCCGCAGTCGCTGCCGGGCAGCCCGCCGCCGTCCCGCCGGAGGCGGCGCGGTGCCGCCGCCGCCCGCGGCGGCTCCCGCTCCGCCTACGCCATGGTCGCGCCAGCGGCCTTCCTGCTCGTGCTGTTCCTGGTCATCCCGGTGCTGCTCGCATTCGGGCTGTCCTTCACCAACGCGCGGCTGATCTCGCCCAACCCGCCCCGGTTCGTCGGGCTGGACAACTTCGTGCGCGCGTTCACCAGCGACCCCACGTTCGTGCGGTCGTTCATCAACACCTTCGTGTTCGCCGCCGTCGTCGTGCCGGTGCAGGCCGCCCTGGCGCTGTTCATGGCGATCCTGGTCAACCAGAAGCTGCGCGGGGTGACCTGGTTCCGGGTCATCTTCTTCGTCCCGGTCGTCACGTCGATCGTGGTGATCTCCATCCTCTGGGACTTCATGTACCAGGGAGACGGCCTCATCAACTCGATGATCGACACGCTGACCTTCGGGGCGTTCCAGGGCACGGACTGGCTCGGCAACCCCAGCACCGCGCTCGGGGCGATCATCGTGCTCTCGATCTGGCAGGCCGTCGGCTTCCACATGATCATCTGGCTCTCCGGGCTGCAGACGATCCCGGAGGAGCTCTACGAGGCCGCGCGGATGGACGGCGCCAACGCCTGGCAGCAGTTCAAGGACGTCACCTGGCCCGGCCTGCGCTCGACCATGGTGTTCATCCTCGTGACCATCACCATCGCCGCCCTGGGCCTGTTCGTGCAGATCGACGTCATGACGCAGGGCGGTCCCCGCAACGCCACCACGACCCTGGTCTTCCACGCGGTGCGCAAGGGCTACCGCGAGCAGGAGACCGGCTACGGCGCCGCGATCTCGCTCATCTTCTTCGTCATCGTGCTCGTGATCGCACTGGTCCAGCGCTTCCTGACCCGAGAGAAGGACTGACCATGTCCACGTCCATCGCCGCCCGGCAGGGTGCGGCCCGCGAGCGCAGGCACGGTGGCGACGCCGACGCGGCCGCGACCCGTCGGCGCCGCCGGCTGCTCGTGGGCTACGTGCCCATGGTGCTGCTCGCCCTGTTCTTCCTGTTCCCGCTGGTGTTCATGTTCGTCTCGAGCCTCAAGCCGGACGCGCAGATCCTCAGCGACATCGGGTCGCCGCAGGCGTTCCTGCCGGTGGGCGACATCAGCGGGCAGAACTACGTCGACGTCTTCGACCGGGTGCCGGTCGTCCGGTTCGTGCTCAACTCCGTGCTCGTCACGACCCTGATCGTCGGGCTCGGCCTGGTCGTCAACAGCATGGCCGGGTTCGCCCTGTCACGGCTGGAGTGGACCGGCCGCAAGGTGGTCCTGACGATGATCATCGCGACCCTCATCGTGCCCTTCGAGACCATCGCGATCCCGATGGTCTACTGGGTCTCGAAGCTGCCGACGGTCGTGCTCGAGAACGGCCTGCCGATGTACGACTTCGGCTGGCTGAACTCCTACCACGTGCAGATCGTGCCGTTCATCGCGAACGCGTTCTCGATCTTCCTGTTCACGCAGTACTTCTCCACGATCCCGCGGTCGTTCGACGAGGCGGCCCGGATCGACGGTGCGGGCTGGTTCACCATCTACCGGCGGATCATCGTCCCGCTGTCCGGACCGGCGTTCGCCACCGTCGCGATCCTGACCTTCCTGCCGGCCTGGAACCAGTACCTGTGGCCGCTCATGGTGGTCCAGCAGGAAGACCTGCGGCCGGTGATGGTCGGGATGCAGTACTTCTTCCAGGTCAATCCCGCCTGGGGAGAGGTCATGGCCTACACCTCGCTCATCACGCTGCCGGTGCTGGTCATGTTCCTGGCCTTCCAGCGGGCCTTCGTCAGCAGCATCGCCTCGAGCGGCGTCAAGGGTTAGGGGACCACATGTTGAGGCTTGCCGACCACTGGGTCTGGGACAGCTGGGGAGCTCACGACGGCACCCATCACCACCTGTTCTTCCTGCGCGCCTCGCGCGCGCTGCACGATCCCGACCGTCGCCACCTGCGGGCGTCGGTGGGCCACGCGCGGTCGACGGACCTGCGCACCTGGGAGCTGCTGCCCGATGCGCTGGTCGCCGCGGACAGCCCCGCCTGGGACGACCAGGCGACCTGGACCGGATCCGTGGTGCGTGCGCCGGACGGCTCCTGGCGGATGTTCTACACCGGGGTGGGGCGGGCCGAGGGCGGGCTCGTCCAGCGGGTCGGGATGGCGCGGTCGGACGACCTGACCACCTGGCACCGGGTCGGCGACGGCCCGCTGCTGGAGGCCGACCCGCGGTGGTACGAGAAGCTGGACACCACGGCGTGGATCGACGAGGCATGGCGCGACCCGTTCGTGTTCGCCGACCCCGACGGCGCCGGCTGGCACATGCTGCTCACCGCCCGGGTGCCCGACGGCGATCCCGCCGGCCGCAGCGTGATCGGTCACGCGACCAGCCCGGACCTGGACGCGTGGGCGGTGCAGCCGCCGCTCAGCGTCCCGGCGGGCTTCGGCCAGCTCGAGGTCCCGCAGGCCGTGGTCGTGGACGGACTGCCGGTCCTGGTGTTCTCGTGCTGGCCGGACCGGATGGCGCCGGACCGTCGCGCCGGCTGGGCCCGCGGCGGCGTGTGGGTGGCGCCGGGCGAGTCGCTCACGGGTCCGTGGGACCTCGACGCCGCGACGCCGTTCGACCACGCCAGCCTGTACGCCGCCCGGCTCGTGGAGGAGCAGCCGGGACGCTGGGCGCTGCTCGGGTTCCGGGACACCGAGGACGGCCGGTTCGTGGGCGAGATCGCGGACCCGCTGCCGGTCGGGCGCGACGGGCGCACGCTGAGGTTGCAGCGCTGAGCGCGCCACGCCGGGCGCGGGCGCGGACGCGGACCACCCGGACGTGACAGTCTCACGGTGGCGAGCGGTCGGGTGGCGGGCGGTCACCCCCGCCCGACCGAGCCACCGCGCCGGCGCGGCCCCACGACACGACGGAGACCTCCGTGGACGACTTCACCCAGACACTCGGGGCCGGGCCCCTGCTGGCGATCGCGGCTGCCGCGATCGCGCTCATCCTGGTGCTGGTCATCAGGTTCAAGCTGCACGCGTTCCTCACCCTCATCGTGGTCTCGCTCCTGACGGCGCTGGCCACCGGCATCCCGCTCGGGCTGATCTTCCCGACCCTCATCTCGGGGTTCGGGGGGACGCTCGGGTCGGTCGCCCTGCTCATCGGCCTCGGTGCGATGCTCGGCAAGCTGGTCGAGCACAGCGGTGGCGCCCGGGTGATGGCCGAGAAGCTCGTCTCGGTGTTCGGTGAGAAGCGGGCCTCGTTCGCGCTCGGCCTGGCCTCCCTGCTGCTCGGCTTCCCGATCTTCTTCGACGCCGGGCTGATCGTCATGCTCCCGATCATCTTCGCTGTCGCCCGTCGCCTGGGCGGCGACAACGTCCTGCTGTACGGGATCCCCGCCGCGGCCGCCTTCTCGGTGATGCACGTCTTCGTCCCGCCGCACCCCGGGCCGGTCGCCGCCACCGAGCTGTACGACGCGAACCTGGGTCTGGTGCTGCTGGTCGGCATCGTCCTGGCGCTGCCGGTCTGGTACGTGTCCGGTTACCTGTGGGGCAAGCGCGTGGGCAAGGCGTACCCGCTGCGGGTCCCCAGCCTGTTCGGCTCCATCGACGAGGACCAGCCGCACAACCCGCCGTCCGTCGGCACGGTCGTGGCAGTGCTGCTGCTCCCGCTCGTCCTGATCTTCATGAACACGGGGCTGGACGCCGCCGAGACCGCGGGAGCGGTCGACGGCGAGGCGACGTGGGTGCAGGCGCTGACGTTGATCGGCACCTCGGGCGTGGCCCTGCTCATCTCGGTGCTCGTCGCCGCGATCGTGCTCGGCACGCGGCGGGGTGAGTCCGGGTCCGCGCTGGAGAAGGTCCTGGACTCCTCGATCGGGCCGGTCGCGTCCGTCATCCTCATCACGGGCGCCGGCGGGATGTTCGGCGGCGTGCTGCGGTCCTCGGGGATCGGCGACGCCCTGTCGACGTCGCTGGAGTCCATCGGCCTGCCGGTCATCGTCGCGGCGTACGTCATCGCGGTGGTGCTGCGGCTCGCGCAGGGCTCGGCGACGGTCGCCCTCGTCACGGCGGCCGGCCTGATGGCTCCCGCGGTCGCGGCCGGGGACTACACCGGGCTGCAGATCGCGTGCATCGTCCTCGCCACAGCGGCCGGCTCCGTGTTCGCCAGCCACGTCAACGACTCCGGGTTCTGGCTCGTGGGCCGCCTCATGGACATGGACGTCAAGACCACGCTGAAGACCTGGACGGTCCAGCAGGCCCTGGAGTCGGTGCTGGCGTTCGCCCTGGTCTCCGTCATCTTCGTCGTCGCCTGAGGGGGCCGCGCGTGAGCACGGAGCAGCGGCCGGTCGTCGTCGGCGTGGACATCGGCACCACGAGCACCAAGGCGGTGGCGTTCGACACCGCGGGGGATCTGCTGGCCTCGCACTCCGCCGGCTACGAGCTGTACGAGCCCCACCCCGGGCACGCGGTGCAGGACCCGCAGGAGATCCTCGCCGCGGTGCTCGAGGCCGTCCGCCGGGTCGTCGACGACCTCGACGGGCGGCCGGTCGCCGCGCTGTCCTTCAGCGCCGCGATGCACAGCCTGATCGGCCTGTCGCCGACCATGCAGCCGCTCACCGAGGTCGTCACCTGGGCGGACACGCGCTCGAGCGTCCAGGCGCAGCGGCTGCGTGCGGCACCCGGCGGTCTGGCCCTGCACCGACGGACCGGGACGCCGCTGCACCCCATGTCGCCGCTGCCCAAGCTCGTGTGGTTCCACGAGCAGGAGCCCAAGCTGTGCGAGCGGGTCGGATTCTGGGTGGGCATCAAGGAGTACGTGCTGCTGCGCCTGTGCGGTGCGCTGGTGGTCGACCACTCGATCGCCTCGGCCACCGGACTGATGAACATGTTCACCCTCCAGTGGGACGGCGAGGCGCTCGCCGAGGCCGGCATCCTGCCCGAGCAGCTCCCCGAGCTGGTGCCGACCACGCACGTCCTGCCGGGCCTGACGCCCGATGGCGCCGGCGCGACCGGCCTGCCGCCGACGACGCCCGTGGTGGTCGGCGCGTCCGACGGCCCGCTCGCCAACCTCGGCGTCGGCGCGGTCCGGCCCGGGGTCGCGGCCTGCTCGATCGGGACCAGCGGCGCCCTGCGGGTCGCCGTCGAGCAGCCGGCCGTCGACCCGCTGGGCGGCGTCTTCTGCTACGCGCTCACCCCGACCCGCTGGGTCGTGGGCGGGGCGATCAACAACGGCGGCGTCGTGCTGGGGTGGGCCGGCGACGCGCTCGCGCCCGACCTGGGCGACGGCGCGGAGGAGGAGCTGCTCGCCCTGGCGGCGCGGGCGCCGGTGGGGTCCGGCGGCCTGCTCATGCTTCCGTACCTGCTCAGCGAGCGGGCCCCGCACTGGAGCTCGCTCCCGCGTGGGGCGTACGTCGGGCTGACCCGCGGCCACCGGCGCGAGCACCTGATCCGGGCGTCGCTGGAGGGCGTGTGCCTGCAGCTCGCGCTGGTGCTGGGCTCGATGCGCGCGGCCGGTCTGGAGGTGTCCCGGGTGCGGGCCACCGGGGGCGTGATGCGGAGCCCGCTGTGGCGCCAGATGCTGGCCGACGCCCTGGGGATGGAGATCGAGTTCGCGCACGGCCAGGAGGGGTCCGGGTTCGGTGCGGCGCTGCTGGGCATGGAGGCCCTCGGGCTGATCGAGTCGATCGACGTCGTGGCCGACATGGTGGACATCGAGTACACCGTCCGCCCGCAGCCGTCCGCGGCCGCCGTGTACGCGTCCCTGCTGCCGGTGTTCAGCGAGCTGTACGACGCGATGGTGCCCGCGTTCACGTCGCTGCGGCGCCTGGCGCCGTCGCTGCCGATGGAGATCGGGGACGGGGACGGGCCGACGACGGCCTGAGCGGGCCTGGGCCGGGCGGCTCCCGGGTGGGGCGGCTCCCGGGTCGGGCGGGCCGGGCCTGGTGCCCGGCGTGCGACGGTCCGCGGTCTACGCTGGCGTGGTGCCGCTGCCCCCGCTCGTCGAGCCCGGCCCGCCGTTGACCCCCGCGCAGGTGCAGCGTTGGTCGCGTCACCTGCTGCTCCCGCAGCTGGGGGAGCTGGGCCAACGGCGGCTCGCCGCCGCCCGCGTGTGCGTGATCGGTGCCGGTGGGCTGGGCGCTCCCGTGCTCGCCTACCTCGCCGCGGCCGGCATCGGCCGGATCGGCGTCGTCGACGACGACGTCGTCGAGCTCAGCAACCTCCAGCGCCAGGTGCTGCACACCACGGCCGACGTCGGCCGTCCCAAGGTCGACAGTGCGCGCGACGCCGTGCACGCGCTGGACCCGGCGCTGGACGTCGTCGTGCACCGGGGGCGCATCACGGCCGACGACGCCGACGCGGTGCTCGCCGGGTACGACCTGGTGATCGACGGCACGGACAACTTCCCCGCCCGGTACGCGGTCAACGACGCATGCGTCCGGCTCGGCCTGCCGCTGGTGTGGGGCTCGGTGTTCCGGTTCGACGCGCAGGTGTCGGTGTTCTGGGGCAGCCCGCCCGACGGCGTCGCGCCGGTCCAGCTGCGCGACCTGTTCCCAGCCGCACCTCCACCGGGCAGCGTCCCCTCCTGCGCCGAGGGCGGCGTGCTCGGTGCCCTGTGCGGTCAGGTCGGCTCCGTCATGGCGACTGAGGCGGTCAAGCTCATCACCGGGACCGGTGAGCCGCTGCTGGGCCGCGTGCTGGTCCTGGACGCGTTGGCCGCCCGGTGGTCGCAGGTCCCGCTCGTCGGTGACCCGCAGCGGTGGGCCGCGGGGCAGGACGTGGGCGACGGGGACGGGGTGAGCGCAGCAGACGACGTGTCCCGGTCGGACGGTGCGTCGTCGGACGGCGCCTCGTCGGACGGTGCGTCCTGCCCGGCGCCCGCGCCGGTGCCCACCGTCACGGCGGGCGAGCTCGCCGAGCGGCTCGGCGCCCGGGGCCGCGGGGCGGACGACTTCCTGCTCGTCGACGTGCGCGAGCCGGGCGAGCGGACGGTGGTCGCCATCCCGGGGGCCGTGCCGGCTCCGCTCGCCACGGTGCTGGACGGGCGCGCGGAGCTGCCCCGCGACGTGCCGCTCGTCCTGCACTGCCGCAGCGGGGTCCGTTCCGAGCAGGCCGCCCGAGCGCTGCTGGGTGCGGGCTACCGCGACGTGCGGCACGTCGACGGCGGCGTGCTCGCGTGGGTGGCCGACGTCGACCCGTCCCTGCCCACGTACTGAGCGTCCACCCCCCGGCGGCGTGACCCGCCGCCCCCCGCCCCCGATTGCCCCTGCCTGTCCGTCCGACGTCCCGACCCGTGTGGAGGTCCCGCGTGCGCACCGTCCCCGAGCACCAGAGGGCCGCACTGGCGCTGGTCCGTCCGCTGCCCGTGATCCGGGTGGCCCTCGAGGACGCCGACGGGTACGTCCTCGCCGAGGACGTCCGCGCGCCCACTGCCCTGCCGCGGTGGGACAACTCCGCGATGGACGGCTACGCGGTACGCGCAGACGACGTCGTCGACGCCAGCCCCGAGCAGCCCGTGACGCTGCGGGTGCTGGCCGACCTGGCCGCCGGCAGCGACGCCGAGCCGCAGGTGACCGTCGGCGCGGCCGCGCGGATCATGACGGGTGCGCCGGTGCCGCCCGGCGCGGACGCGATCGTCCCGGTCGAGGCGACCGACGCCGGGACGGTCGAGGTCCGGATCCGCTCGTCGGCGCGGGCGGGCGTCCACATCCGCCGGGTGGGCGAGGACCTGGCCGCGGGGGACGGCGTGCTGGACGCCGGGACGCTGCTCGGTGCCGCGCAGGTGTCGGCCGCCGCGTCGGTCGGCCGCGCGACTCTCGCAGTGCACCGGCGGCCGCGCGTGGCGGTGCTGTCGACCGGCAGCGAGCTGGTCGGCCCGGGGGAGCCGCTGCGGCGCGGGCAGATCCCGGACTCCAACTCCTTCCTGCTCGCCGCGCTCGTGCGTGCCGCCGGGTGCGACGTCGTCCGCCTGGGGGCCGTGCCCGACGACGCCGCCACGCTCCGGTCCCTGCTGTCGACCTGGGACGGCGCCCCCGACGGTGACCGCGTCGACGCCGTCGTCTCCTCCGGCGGGGTGAGCATGGGCGCGTACGACGTGGTCAAGGAGGTGCTTGCCGAGCAGGCGGGGATGGAGTTCGTCGCGGTCGCGATGCAACCCGGCAAGCCGCAGGGTCTGGGCCGGCTGCCGGGCGGCACACCGGTCCTCGCCCTGCCCGGCAACCCGGTCAGCGCGTTCGTGTCCTTCCACGTGTTCGTGCGCCCGGTGCTGCAGCGCCTGCGCGGGCTGGCGGCCGCTGTCGCCGAGCCCGGGTCGGCCGTGGTCGACGACGCCTGGCGCACGCCCCCGGGTCGCGAGCAGTACATGCCGGTGACGATCCACGCCGGTCCCGACGGCGACCGGGTGCGCCGCGCGGTGGGCGGCGGCTCGGGGTCGCACCTGGTGGGCGGGCTCGCACGCGCGCAGGCGCTCGCCGTCGTGCCCGCCGACGTCGAGGAGGTCCGGCCCGGCGATAGGGTCCGCGTCATGCGAGTCGACCGATGACCTTCACCCACCTCGACGCCGCCGGTCACGCCCGCATGGTCGACGTGACCGCCAAGGTGCCGACCGTCCGGTCCGCCACGGCGGCGGGCTCGGTGCGGTGCGCCCCGCACGTCGTCGCCGCGCTGCGGGCCGGCGACGTGCCGAAGGGTGACGTCCTCGCCGTCGCCCGTATCGCGGGCATCAGCGGCGCCAAGCGGACCGCGGAGCTGCTGCCCCTGGCCCACGTGATCGGGGTGCACGGCGTGACCGTGGACCTGGAGGTCGCCGACGACGGCGTCGCGATCACCGCCACCGTGCGCACCGCGGACCGGACCGGCGTGGAGATGGAGGCGCTCACCGCTGTCAGCGTCGCGGCCCTGGCCGTCGTCGACATGGTCAAGGGTATGGACAAGGGCACGTCGATCGCCGACGTCCGGCTGCTGGCCAAGTCGGGCGGGAAGTCGGGGGACTGGACCCGGGACTGAGTGCGGTCGCCGACGTCTCGGCCTGGCCGTGCCGGCGGGGACCGGCGCGGGCGGCCCTACGAGGCCGGCCGCCCGGCGGTGTCGCGGCCCGACGCCGTGAGCTCGACGGTGTCGTCCGGTTGGTTGATCTCCGCCCAGACGGCATCGAGCGACACCCCGAGGACCCCGGCGATCGCGGCGATGGTGGGGAAGGCGGGCGTGGCGACGCGACCGGACTCGATCTTGCGCAGCGTCTCGGGGGAGACCCCGGCGTCGAGCGCGGTGGTCAGCATCGAGCGGTCGCCGCGGGCGCGTCGCAGCAGGGCGCCCAGGCGCTGGCCGCGGTGGACCTCTGCGGGGCTGAGCGGCAACCGGACCATGGCCCCGACCCTAGTACCGGGATAACATGGCCGGGATACTTATTGGCTACGAGAGAAGTCCGATGATCGAGATCCTGGCTCCCACGGAGCTGCCACGCGCCAGGGCCACGGGCCGGCTGGTCGCCGACATCCTGCAGACGCTGAGGAGCCGCAGCGAGGTGGGCACGAACCTCCGGAACATCGACCGGTGGGCCCGCGAGATGATCCTCGACGCGGGGGCGGTGTCCTGCTACGTCGACTACGCCCCGTCGTTCGGCCGGGGACCCTTCGGTCACTACATCTGCACGTCGGTGAACGACGCCGTGCTCCATGGGCGGCCGTACGACTACTCGCTGGCCGACGGCGACCTGCTGACGCTCGACCTGGCCGTGTCCCTCGGCGGGGTCGTCGCCGACTCGGCGATCAGCTTCACCGTGGGGGACGTCGCGCCATCGGGCAGCGTGGCGATGATCAGGGCGACCGAGCGCGCGCTCGAGGCCGGGATCGCCGCGGCCGGTCCGGGGGCCCGCATCGGTGACGTCTCGCACGCGATCGGGTCGGTGCTCAGCGGCGCCGGGTACCCCATCAACACCGAGTTCGGCGGTCACGGCGTCGGGTCCACGATGCACCAGGACCCGCACGTGCCGAACACCGGGCGGCCGGGTCGCGGGTACCGTCTGCGTCCCGGCCTGCTGCTGGCGCTCGAGCCGTGGGTCATGGCGGACACGGCCGACCTGGTGACCGACCGGGACGGCTGGACGCTGCGCAGTGCGACCGGCTGCCGGACCGCGCACAGCGAGCACACGGTGGCGATCACCGAGGACGGTGCCGAGATCCTCACGCTGCCGCACCGGACGTGATCGTGGGGTGAGCCGCGGCGCGCGTGGGCCCGCGCAGCCGGGGTGGCCCGTGCCGCACATCGTCCCGACGAGTCGCGACCTCGGTGCCGACCCATCGCGACACCTCGCCCCCAGTCATGCGTTCGTCGTCCTGCGTCCGAATGGTCGCCGTGTCCCATTCCGGTCGCGTTCGGGTTCGATCTGGGTTCCGTGGGTGTCGTGGAATGTCCAGCGCGTTCCGTGGCGGTGGATCTGTATTGCGCGGCGGTGGATGAGGCTGTGGTGGTAGGTGCACAGGAGTATTCCGTTGTCGACCTTGGTGGCGCCGTGGTCGCGGGCCCAGTGCTGGACGTGGTGGGCTTCGCACACCGGTGGTGGTGCGGTGCAGGTGGGGTATTGGCAGTGCTTGTCGCGGGCGGTGATCGCAGCGCGTAGGTGTCGGGTGAAGGTGCGTTCGGCGCGTCCGACGTCCAGGACCTCTGCGTGGGGTCCGAAGATGATGCGGTTGATCTCGCTGTCGCACGCGATCCGGTCCAGCAGCGCGCGGGGGACGGGGGTGCGGTCCTCGTACTGCGGCCCACCGGCGACCGTTTGACCGGTGAGCATCGCCGCGGTCACCGCCGGCGGGGTGCTGGGAGCGGTGTCGTGGCCGTCGGCGTGGGCAGCCTTCTCGAGTAGCAACGTGCCCTGCTTCTGCGCGGGCGGCGTGCCGTGCGGGGGTCGGGCCAGTGCGGCGGCGGCGCGGGCGCGGAAGGTCGGCTCGTCGACCAGCACGGTCACCCGGGGTCGCACTGCCCGGCCGGTCCCGACCAGTCCGCGGTGCAGGGTGAGCGCGGCCAGGTCCGCGAGGGCGTGGGCGCGGCGCTGGGTGGGGGTGCGGTCGTCGTCGACCGCCGGCACCGGCGTGACCGCGGCCAACGCGGCCTTCAACGTCTGGCCGTGCTCGATCGTGAGCTGCCCCTGCAGGTGGTACCCGTCAGCCATGCGTGAGAGCTCGAGGTGTTCGCGGTCGCCGGACTCGACGTACCCGCGGTCGTCGGCGTCGGGGTCGGCGTAGGCGGCCCACTGCCGGGCCAGCACCCGCGTCTCATCCACCGACAACCG